>NZ_CP041185.1:5051496-6314370 GCF_006517255.1 Janthinobacterium tructae
TGCGCGAACTGGGCGCGGCGCCGCCTTTGACGTCGCCAGTCGGCGCACCGGTAGCCACGACGAACACGACCGGCGACATGTTCGCCGATGCCGCGCCAGCAGTGGAAGCCGTGTATGAAACCGTACTGACGGACGAGCAGCTGGACAAATGGATCGCCCTGATCGACGCGGCGTCCCTGACGGCCGTGGACACGGAAACCACCTCGCTGGAACCGATGACGGCGCAAATGGTCGGCATTTCCCTGTCGGTCGCCGAACACGCCGCCTGCTACATCCCGCTGGCGCACGATTACGCGGGCGCGCCGGATCAGTTGACGCGCGAACACGTACTGGCGAAACTGCGCCCGTGGCTGGAAGATGCCAACAAGCCCAAGCTGGGCCAGAACCTGAAATATGACAGCCATATCTTCGCCAACCATGGCGTGACGTTGCGCGGCATCGCCCACGATACCTTGCTCGAATCGTATGTGTTCGAATCGCACAAGAAGCACGACATGGACAGCCTGGCCCTGCGTCACCTGAACTACACGACGATTCCGTTCGAGGATGTGTGCGGCAAGGGCGCCAAGCAGATCACGTTCAATCAAGTCGAGGTAGAGCAGGCGGCGAAATACGCGGCCGAGGATGCCGACGTGACCTTGCGTTTGCACAATGCCATGTGGGGCAATGTGGCGAACGATGAAAAACTCACCTTCATCTATGAAAAGATCGAAATGCCGACGGCCGTGGTCTTGCAAAAGATCGAGCGCAACGGCGTGCTGATCGACGACGAATTGCTCAACATCCAGTCGGCCGAACTGGCTGTCAAAATTCTGGAGCTGGAAAAGAAGGCGTATGAACTGGCCGAGCAGCCGTTTAACCTGGGTTCGCCCAAGCAGATCGGCGAAATTTTCTTCGAGAAGCTGAAGCTGCCGGTGGTCAAGAAAACCCCGACGGGCGCGCCTTCGACGGATGAAGAAGTGCTGCAAAAGCTGGCCGAGGATTATCCGCTGCCCAAAGTGCTGCTCGAATACCGTGGCATGGCCAAGCTGAAGTCGACCTACACGGACAAATTGCCGAAGATGATCAACGTCACCACGGGCCGGGTGCACACGAACTATGCGCAAGCCGTGGCCGTGACGGGACGCTTGGCGTCGAACGATCCGAACTTGCAGAATATTCCCATCCGCAGCGCGGAAGGCCGGCGCATCCGCGAAGCGTTCATCGCGCCGCCGGGCAGCCATATCGTCTCGGCCGATTATTCGCAGATCGAATTGCGCATCATGGCGCATATCTCGGGCGATGAAGCCATGCTGCGCGCGTTTGCCGACGGCATCGACATTCACCGCGCCACGGCCGCTGAAATCTTTGGCGTGCCGGCCGCGGAAGTGCAAAGCGAACAGCGCCGCTACGCAAAAGTCATCAACTTCGGGCTGATCTACGGCATGAGCGCATTTGGCCTGGCCGGTAACCTGGGTGTGGACCGCACGGCTGCGCAAAGCTATATCGACCGCTATTTCGCGCGTTTCTCGGGCGTGAAACAGTATATGGAAGACACGCGCCAGCAAGCCAAGGCGCGCGGCTACGTGGAAACCGTGTTCGGCCGCCGTTTGTGGTTGCCGGAAATTAATTCGCCAAATGGCCCGCGCCGCCAGGGCGCGGAACGGGCGGCGATCAACGCACCGATGCAGGGCACGGCGGCCGACCTGATCAAGCTGGCCATGATCGCCGTGCAAGGCTGGCTGGAAACGGACGGCTTGCAAACGAAGATGATCATGCAGGTGCACGATGAACTGGTGCTGGAAGTGCCGGATGCGGAACTGGAACTGGTCAAGCGCAAGCTGCCGGAACTGATGGCGGGCGTGGCCGCGCTGAAAGTGCCGCTGACGGCGGAAGTGGGAGTAGGGAAGAACTGGGACGAAGCGCATTAACACTGTGCAGTGGCAGCAATGACCGTAGGTCGGCTTAGCGCAGCGTAAGCCGACATTTCCAAACGCAATATCTTCAGGGGAAACGCATGAGCGACATGATCACCGATTGTGAAAGTTTGCTGGGCCAGAGCAGCCTGTCCGGGCCGGACGGCCGGCGTGGTTTCCTGAAGGTAGCGCTGGGCGCGGGGTTTGCCGTGGCCGTGCTGCCCGTGGCGGCGCAAGACGTCATCAAGACGGATTCCGCCGGGCTCGTCACGGGCAGCATGTCGGTGATGGTCGATGGCCAGGCCGTGCCCGTGTATGCGGCCCAGCCGGAAGGCAAGACGGGTTTGCCCGTCGTGTTGGTCATTTCGGAAATCTTTGGCGTGCATGAACATATCGCCGACATGGCGCGCCGCTTCGCCAAACACGGGTATCTGGCGCTGGCGCCCGATCTGTTCGTGCGCCAGGGCGATCCGACCAAGGTGGCCAGCATCCCGGAGTTGATGAAAGGCATCATTGCCAAGACGTCGGACGCGCAAGTGATGGCGGACCTCGATGCAGTTGTTGCATGGGCGAAGCAGAATGGCGGCGACACGAGCCGCCTGGGCATCACGGGCTTTTGCTGGGGCGGGCGCATCACGTGGCTGTACGCGGCGCACAATCCGGCCGTCAAGGCGGGCGTGGCCTGGTATGGCCGCCTGGTGGGCGAAGCGACTCCTTTGCAGCCGAGCAACCCCATCGATATCGCCCCGACCTTGAAAGTCCCCGTGCTGGGCTTGTATGGCGGCAAGGATACGGGCATCAGCCAGGAATCGATCGCGAAGATGAAAGACGCGCTGGCCAAGGGCGGCAACAAGTCGCAATTCGTCGTCTATCCCGATGCAGGCCACGCCTTCAACGCCGATTACCGCCCCAGCTACGTGGCGGCCGATGCGAAAGACGGCTATGCGCGTTGTTTAGCCTGGTTCAAGAGCCACGGTGTGGCGTGATCTGCAGCAGAAAAACACCGCATTTCCCAGAAGTTAACGCGAAAGGCGCACCGGGCTGTAAAATGCCCGCTGCGCGCCAATGCAGTACAATTGCATCTTCATCGCGCCACGCTGCCGCCAGACGCGCAAAAAATTAAACAATAGATAACAACGCATTCATCAGGCCAGACGCCAGCATCGCGGCGCCAGTGACCCGGCGCCATTTTGAGGTAAGAAAATCATCGATCCCGTCCTTATATCCATTTTGCTCGCGACCACGCTCGCGGGCGTGTTGAGCATTACCGCGGCGGCGATCTTTTCGTTTGCATTCCTGTCCAAGGTGGTCGAGCGCATGGTCAGCTTGTCCGTCGGCATCATGTTGTCGACGTCATTGCTGCACGCCTTGCCCGAGGCGTTCGAATCGCAGGCGGACCCGCGCAGCCTGTTCGCCACCCTGCTGGCGGGCTTGCTGGCCTTCTTCATGCTGGAAAAATTTGCCATCCTGCGCCATTCGCACCACCACGAAGGCGATGGCCACCACCATGCGCACGGCCACGACAAGCACGAGGCGGGCAAGGCCGGCTGGATGATCCTGGTCGGCGACGGCATGCACAATTTTACCGATGGCATCCTGATCGCCGCCGCCTTCCTGGCCGACCCGAAGCTGGGCCTGGTGACGGGACTGGCCATCATCGCGCATGAAATCCCGCAGGAAATCGGCGACTTTATCGTGCTGCTCAATGCCGGCTTCTCGCGTCTGCGCGCGTATATCTTCAATCTGCTGTGCAGCCTGATGGCGGTGGCCGGCGGCTTGCTCGGCTATTTCACCCTGGACCGCGCCAGCAATCTGATTCCCTACGTGCTCGTGTTCGCCTCGTCCGGCTTCATCTATATCGCCTTGAGCGATCTGATGCCGCAGATGCAGCGCCGCGCCACCCTGCGCGAAACCATCCCGCAAGTGCTGCTGATCGCATTGGGCGTGTGCATCGTGCTGTTCCTGACGCATAAGCGCCACGGCGGTTGATGCACCGTTTTACCTGCGCAGTGCCAGCTATGCTATATTGCCTTTTTGACTAACTAGAACAGAAAGGAGGAAAATATAATGGAAGAAAATTTGTTGCTCGCCTTGTGGCGCGCACGCTCTTTAAGCGCATTTGCCCGCTCTTGCCCACGTTTTATCGCGCTGCGATAACCTGGCCAGAGCAAAGCCACCCTCCTAAACGAGTCCTTTCCTGGTACTCCGTTGTCGTTAGCGCTCCTGTTAACGCGGATGCTTGCATCCCGAACAAAGACAAGAGCCATGACTACCCTTATCTCTACCCAAGCTTTACAGCTGGACACCCACGACGGTTTCCTCTTCAATGAACTCGCCTTTACCTTGCGCCAGGGCGACCGCATCGGCCTGATCGGCCACAATGGCTGCGGCAAATCCACCTTGCTGGGCTTGCTCAGCGGCACGCGGGAAGCCACGTCCGGCACCATCCATGTCGCCCGTGCCTGCCGTTTGCAGCACGTGGAACAGCACTTGCCAGCCGAACTTGCCAGCCTGAGCCTGTACGACGCCTTGCTGGCGCCCGTGCTGGAGCAGCCGGAACTGCATTGGCGGATCGACAGCCTGCTGGCCGAGTTAGGCTTCGAGCACGAGACGGCGCAAGTGCCCGTGCATTCCTTGTCCGGCGGCCAGCACACGCGGCTGCTGCTGGGGCGTGCCCTGCTGCAGGAACCGAACGTGCTGCTGCTCGACGAGCCGAGCAATCACCTGGACTTGCCGTCGCTGCTGTGGCTGGAGCAATTCCTGTTGAGCTGGCGCGGCGCCTTCATCCTCGTCTCGCACGACCAGCGCCTGCTCGACAACGTGGCCACGCGCAGCTGGATCTTGCGCGATAGCCGGCTGTACGACTTCGACTTGCCGTGCGGCCCGGCGCTGGCGGCGCTGGCCGAAGCCGATCTTGCCGCTGCCGCCCGGCATGCGGCCGAACAGAAGGAAATCGACCGCCTGGCCGTCAGCAGCACCCGCCTGGCCTTGTGGGGCAAGATCTACGATAACGTCGGCATGGCGCGCAAGGCCAAGAGCATGCAGCGGCGCATCGACAAGCTGCAGGATGAACAGTCGTTCGTCAGCGATGGCGCGCCCTGGCGCCTGACTCTGCGCGGCAAGGCGCTGGCGGCCGACCAGCTGCTGGCGCTCGATGCGCTGGACGTGCGCGCCGTGCCGACGTCTCCCGTGCTGTTTCAGGTGGGCCAGCTGTGGCTGAAACCGGGCGACAGGGTCGCCTTGCTGGGCGCCAACGGCAGTGGCAAGTCGTCGCTGCTGCGCCAGTGCTGGCAAGCGATCCAGGCGCAGGAGGAATGGGCTGACCTGCGTTACCACCACGCGGCCAACATCGGTTACTACGACCAGTCGCTCAGGCAACTGGCCGATACGGCCGACCTGTCCGACGCCCTGTACCCGTTTGCCGTGCAAAACGAGGCGGCGCGCAGCCAGGTGGCGCGCAAGCAAGCCTTGATTTCAGCCGGTTTCCCGTATGCACGCCATGGCCAGACGGTGGCCACCCTGAGCGGCGGCGAGAGGGCGCGGCTGCTGTTCCTGGGCCTGTCGCTGGCCAGCTATCATTTGCTGCTGCTGGACGAACCCAGCAACCACCTGGACATGCAGGGCAAGGCGGAACTGGGGCAAGCCTTGCGCGGCTTCGAGGGAGGCTGCCTGCTGGTGTCGCACGACCGCGACCTGATCGAGACGGCCTGCAACCGTTTTTGGGTGGTGGCCGATGGCCAGCTGGAAGAGTGGCCAGACGCGGCCAGCGCCTATGCAAGGCTGAGCGCCGAGGATGGGCCGGCGTTGATACCCGCGCCGCGCGTGGAGCAGGCGTCTGCGGTACTGACGGACATCGACGTGCAACTGGAGCGTTTGTGCGAACTGGAGCAATTGCTGGCGGAAGACCTGGCGAGAAAACCGCGCCATCAGAAGGCGGCCAGCCAGCAGGCGTGGCAGGCGGAACTGGAACAGTTGAATCAAGCGCTGGGGATAACGTCGTAGTTATCCACTGGTAAGAAAATGGCGGACCATCTGGTCCGCCATTTTTTTTAAGTCGCCGTCGCCACGGGCCGCGCCGGATCGGCGCACCACTCGCTCCACGATCCGGGATACAAGGCGGCGCCCGGCAAGCCCGCCACTTCCAGGGCCAGCAGGTTGTGGCACGCCGTCACACCGGAGCCGCATTGCAGGATAGTAGATTCAGCCGTGCTGATCAGGCCCGCGAATTCCTGCTCCAGTTCTTTGGCGGATTTGAAGCGGCCATCCGCCTGCAAGTTATCCTTGAAGAAACGGTTTTTCGCGCCGGGGATATGGCCGCCCACGGGGTCGATGGTTTCGTTTTCACCGCGATAGCGGTCGGGGGCGCGCGCGTCGATCACCGTCAAGGCCTGGGTTTCCAGGTTGGCAACGACGTCCTGCACGCTGACCGTGCGCGTCAGGCTGGCTTTCTCCCTCAGATTGCCAACAGGGCGCGGCGCCACGGGGGTGACCAGCGGCAAGCCTTGCGCCTGCCAGGCGGCCAGGCCGCCGTCGAGTACGGCCACGGCTGGATGGCCGAGCCAGCGCAGCAGCCACCACAGACGGGCGGCGAACATGCCGCCCTGGCCGTCATAGGCGACCACTTGCGTGTCGTCGTCGATGCCCCAGCCGCGCAAGGTGGCCAGCAGGGCGTTGCGGTCGGGCAAGGGATGCCGTCCGGTAAATTGGGGGCCGCGCATCGTCTTGGGGCCGGACAGGGCCGTGTCGATGTCGGCAAACTGCGCGTTCTGGATGTGGCCGGCGGCAAACGCGTCGCTGCCGGCCGTGGGGTTGAGCAAGTCGTGGCGGCAATCGAGAATGACCCAGTCGCTGTCATTCAGGTGGCTGACCAGTTCGCTGGTCTGGATCAAGGTGGTGTACATCAGGAACGCTCCTTTACACTTCGCTGGCGATGGGATCCGTGCGCGCGATCGCCGCGCCACGGGCCGTGTTGCGGGTATTGTAATAGGTGGCGGCGATGCCGGAGGCGAGAATGATGCCGATACCGGCCCAGCCGTGCCAGTCGAACAGGTCGCCAAAGATCACCACGCCCCAGAAGCTGGAAAAGACGATGCCCGTGTATTGCAAATTTGCAACTACGAGGGTCTTGCCCAGGCGATAGGCGCGCGTCATGGCCATTTGCGCCATGGTGGCGCACAGGCCGATGGCGGCCAGCAAGCCGATGCCGTAGGCGCTTGTGTGCGCATGCCAGACGACGGGGCCGCCGCCGGCGCTGGCCACATGGCCGATCACGCCGGCGAGGAAATTGACGACCGAGAAATAAAACACGACGCGGTATTCGGGTTCGCCCAGCAAGCCCAGCTTGCGCACCTGCAAGTAGGCGAGGGCCGACAGCATGCCGGAAATCAAGGCCGTGATGGCGCCGGCCAGCTGGTCGGTCTCGAATACGGGTTGCAGCAGCAGGGTCACGCCGACAAAGCTCATGGCAATGGCCGCCACCAGCGGCCACTCGACCTGTTGCATGCCTTTCCACCAGCCGCCCGCCAGCAGGATCACGGCGATCCAGATGGGCGCCATGTAATTGAGCGTCATGGCCGTGGCCAGTGGCAGGATGGCGATGGCATAAAACCACAGCCACAGCGCGATCACGCCCACCACGCCGCGCCACAGATGCTGGCCCGGCATCGTGGTTTTAAAGCTGCCACCCTGGTACAAAATCGTGCAGCCCATGACGCTCATGCCGATGATGCCGCGGTACATGACGATTTCGGACGTCGAATACATATCCGACGCCAGTTTGACGCACACGCCCATGATGGCGAACATGAAGCTGGCAAATAGCATCCACAAAGATTGCATGGGTAATCCTGACGATGAAAATGAAAAAGGCCGCGCAATGCGGCCCTTGAGGCACTACAGTTCGATATTATTGCGGTACCACTCGTGGAAGTGCTGCATGCCGTCTTCCATCGGTGACTGGTAAGGACCCACTTCGTTCTCGCCGCGCGCCATCAGGGCCTTGCGGCCCGCATCCATGCGCAGGGCGATTTCATCGTCCTCGACGCAGGTTTCCATGTAGGCAGCCCGTTCCGCTTCGACGAAGTCGCGCTCGAACAGCACGATTTCCTCTGGGTAATAGAACTCCACCACGTTGCGCGTCTTTTGCGGACCGTCGGGCCACAGGGTCGAGACGATCAGCACGTGCGGATACCATTCGACCATGATGTTCGGATATAGCGTCAGCCAGATGGCGCCATATGGTGGCACTTCGCCGCCACGGAATTGCAGCACCTGCTCCTGCCATTTCTTGTAGGCGGGCGAACCGGCCTGCTGCAGGCCGCGGTGCACGCCTACCGTTTGCACGCTGTAATCCTTGCCGAATTCCCAGCGCAGGTCGTCGCAGCTGACAAAGCTGCCCAGGCCCGGGTGGAACGGTTCCACGTGATAATCCTCGAGGTAGACTTCGATGAAGGTCTTCCAGTTGTAGTCGCACTCGTGGATTTCCACGTGGTCGAACATATAGCCGGAAAAATCGAGGTCTTTCGAGACGGACAAATCTTTCAATTTTTCCATCACGTTGTAGCCATTTTGCTCGAACAGCAAGCCATTCCAGCTTTGCAGCGGCGTTTTCGACAGGTTCAGGCACGGCGTCTCGGGGAAGTGCGGCGCGCCGATCAATTCCCCCTTGAGGTCGTAGGTCCAGCGGTGCAGCGGGCAGACGATATGATTCGCATTGCCGCGGCCATTGAACATCAGCGCCTGCCGGTGGCGGCACACGTTGGACAGCACTTCGATACCATTGGCGTTGCGCACGAGCATACGCCCTTCGTTCTCAGACGCCAGGGTCGCAAAATCGCCGGTTTCCGGCACCATCAGCTCGTGCCCGACATAGCGCGGGCCGGCTTGGAACAATTGCTGCATTTCACGCTGCAACAGCGTTTCGTCAAAATAGACGTGGACCGGAAGTTGCGCGTTTGAACGCGCCAGCTTGGCGTGAGTAGCCAGATCGGACATCCCAACCCCCCATAAATGTACAACGGTCAGCAGTGCCCCAGGCCTATCCCTGGGCAACCGCTACAGAGAGAAAGAATCCGCAAAGACCTGAATTCAAATTTGTTGAAACGGTATTTCGGACAGAACCGGCGATTATAGCGCGTATCGGCCTCGGCATTGCCAAACCCCTCCGGCAAATAGGCTCTTAATGATAAACATTGTCATTTAGCGTGCAATTTCCGGCCGATGAGGGCGATTGCGCTAGAATTGACTGCCAAGCTGGCAACGTCTACCTCTTTGAACACGCCGATTGCGCTTTAGTTTTCACTTAATAGTGTGGTTTGTTCTAAAATAACGCTTCTATGCTGGCCGGGAGTCCCCGGCGTCTCCCTACATACCCCTCGTGCCACGAAGAGATCTGAGTCTATGTCGAAGAAATTAACTGCCGCTGCCGCAGCGCCGGCCTCGTTTGAAGAGGCAATGGCGGAACTGGCGCAGCTGGTAACGCAAATGGAAGCGGGCCAGTTGCCGCTGGAAGCATCGGTCGCGGCGTATCAGCGCGGCTCGGAACTGGTCAAGTATTGCGCCACCCAGCTCGATAGCGTCGAGGCGCAGGTGAAAGTACTGGAAGGCGACATGTTGAAACCGTTCGTGGATGCCGGCGAGGCCGCGCTATGACGGCCAGCATGCAGCAAGACGGCGTGACCTTCGGCGACTGGATGCAAGCGACCCAGTCCGGCGTGGAAGACCGGCTCGACCAATTCCTGCCATCGGCGGACACGGTGCCGCACAAGCTGCACGCGGCCATGCGCTATGCGCTGTTGGGCGGCGGCAAGCGCGTGCGCCCGCTGCTGGTGATGGCGGCTGGCGAACTGTTTGATGTCGATCAAGATACCCTCGCGCGCGCCGCTTGCGCCTTGGAAATGATTCACGTGTATTCGCTGGTGCACGACGACATGCCGTGCATGGATGACGATGCCTTGCGCCGTGGCAAGCCCACCGTGCACATCGCCTACGATGAAGCGACGGCCCTGCTGGTCGGCGACGCGCTGCAATCGCAGGCGTTCATGCTGCTGGCCGACGGCGCGGCGATTCCGCCGGGTCGGCAAATGGCGATGATCCGCCTGCTGGCGCACGCTTCCGGGTCAAGCGGCATGTGCGGCGGCCAGGCGATCGATCTCGACAGCGTCGGCCTGGCCTTGAGCCTGCCGCAGCTGGAACAGATGCATCAACTCAAAACGGGTGCCTTGCTGCGCGCGGCCGTGATTCTCGGCGCGCTGGCGGGCAAGGACCTGGCGCCGGACGAGATGACGGCGCTGAACGCCTATGCGCGCGCCGTCGGCCTGGCGTTCCAGGTGGTGGACGACGTGCTCGACGCCACGGCCGATTCGGCCACCCTGGGCAAGACGGCGGGCAAGGATGCGGCCGCCAACAAGCCCACTTACGTATCGATACTGGGGCTGGAACCATCGAGAGCCCTGGCAGAACAATTGCGGTGCGACGCCCATGCGGCGCTGGCGCCATTCGGGGACAAGGCACGCCGTCTGCGCGAGCTGGCAGACCTGGTCGTGCAGCGGAAGGCATAAATGAAACTGTTAGAAACTATCAATGAACCAGCGCAAGTGCGCAAGCTGGCCCGCTCGCAACTGGTGCCGCTGGCGCAGGAATTGCGCAGCTTCCTGCTCGACTCCGTCTCCAAGACGGGCGGCCACCTGTCGTCCAACCTGGGCACGGTCGAGCTGACCGTCGCGCTGCACTATGTGTTCAACACGCCGCACGACCGCATCGTCTGGGACGTGGGCCACCAGACCTATTCGCACAAGATTTTGACGGGCCGGCGCGAGCGCATGCACACCCTGCGCCAGAAGGATGGCATTTCCGGCTTCCCGAAGCGCGACGAGAGCGAGTACGACACCTTCGGCACGGCGCACTCGTCGACATCCATTTCCGCAGCGCTGGGCATGGCGCAGGCGGCCAAGATCAAGGGTGACCCGCTGCACGCGATCGCCGTGATCGGCGATGGCTCGATGACGGCCGGCATGGCTTTCGAGGCGATGAACAATGCAGGCGTGCAAGAAGACATCAACCTGCTGGTGATCCTGAACGACAACGACATGTCGATCTCGCCGCCTGTGGGCGCGCTGAACCGCCACCTGGCGCGGCTGATGTCGGGCCAGTTCTATGCGGCAGCGAAAAATGTCGGCAAGTCCGTCTTGCCCGGCCCCGTACTGGAATTGGCGAAGCGCTTCGAAGAGCACGCCAAGGGCATGGTCGTGCCCGCCACCATGTTCGAGGAATTCGGTTTTAACTATATCGGCCCCATCGATGGCCACGACCTCGATTCGCTGATCCCGACCTTGCAAAATATCAAGCAATTGAAGGGTCCGCAATTCCTGCACGTGGTCACCAAGAAGGGGCAAGGCTACAAGCTGGCCGAGGCCGAACCGATCCTGTACCACGGCACGCCGAAGTTCAATCCACTGGAAGGCATCAAGCCGGCCACGGCGCCGGGCAAGATGACGTACACGGAAGTGTTCGGTAACTGGCTGTGCGATATGGCCGCGCACGACAAGCGCCTGGTGGGCATCACGCCGGCCATGCGCGAAGGCTCGGGCATGGTCAAGTTCGAACAGCAATTCCCTAACCGTTACTTTGACGTGGGCATTGCCGAGCAGCATTCCGTGACCTTCGCTGCGGGCCTGGCTTGCGAGGGATTGAAACCCGTCGTGGCCATCTATTCGACTTTCCTGCAGCGCGCCTACGATCAGCTGATCCACGACGTGGCGCTGCAAAACCTGGACGTGACGTTCGCGCTGGACCGCGCCGGCCTGGTGGGCGCCGACGGCGCCACGCACGCGGGCAACTACGACATGGCGTTTTTGCGCTGCATCCCGAACATGGTCATCATGGCCGCGTCCGACGAAAACGAATGCCGTCAAATGTTGACCACTGGCTACCACTATCCGGGCCCGGCGGCCATCCGCTATCCGCGCGGCGCCGGTGCCGGCGTCGCCATCGTGCCGGAACTGACCAGCATCGAGATCGGCAAGGGCGAGCTCAAGCGCCACGGCAAGCGCATCGCCATCCTGGCCTTTGGCTCGATGGTGGCACCTAGCGTGGCAGCGGGTGAGAAGCTCGACGCGACGGTGGCCAACATGCGCTTCGTCAAGCCGCTCGATGTGGCGCTGGTGAAACAGCTTGCCGCTGAGCACGATTACCTGGTGACGGTGGAAGAGGGCTGCATCATGGGCGGCGCCGGTTCGGCCGTGGCCGAGGCCCTGGCAGCGGAAGGTATCGTCAAGCCGATTTTGATGCTGGGCTTGCCAGACGTCTTCATCGACCATGGCGACCCCGTGCAACTGCTGAAAAGCGTGGGCCTCGACGCCACCGGCATCGCCGCCTCGATCGAGCAGCGCTTCCCGTCCGCAGGGCCGCGCCTGGCGATGGTCAGCTAAGAAGCTCAAGCAAGATAACAGCGGCACTGCGGTGCCGCTTTTTTTTGTCTGGCGAGATTTTACGCTGCACTGCAACATTTATCCTCCGGGAATGCTACGATGACGCTTTGATACCTTCTCAAAGTCCACCTTGCATTTCAGGAAACTTCACCGCCGTTCGCGTGCACTGGCCGGCCGCTGGCTGACGGGCATGCACGCCTATACCGACACCCTGTCGCAGCGCCGTCCCCTGTGGATGGTCACCCTGGCCATCGACGAAACGAATCTGTCCGAGGGCTTGCGGGCCGCCTGTGCTTCCAGCGCCATGCTGCTGCTGGGCCTGCTGTTCGATCAGCCCGATTTTTCCTGGGCCGCCATCGGCGCCTTCTGGACTTGCCTGGCCGACGCGGCCGGCACGCGGCGCATGCGCTTCGTCTCGATGCTGGGCTTCGGCCTGCTGTCGACCGTGGCCGGCGGCCTGACGGCGCTGGCGGCCGGCCATGGCGTGGCGACGGCTGCCATTGCCGTACTGCTGTTTTCCTGGGCCGGCGCGCTGGCACGCATCTGGGGCGCGGCCACGGCGCAAGTGGCCATCCTGGCGGCCACGGCCTGCGTGGTGATGGTCACGCACCCATTGGAATCGATGACGCAGACGGCGCCATTCCTGGGCCTCTACATGTTCGGCTGCCTGTTTGCCACGGTGCTCAGTTTTACCGTCTGGCGCATCCACCCGTTCGGCCCTAGCCGGCGCGCCATCCGCGCCGCGTATTCGCGCCTGGCCGGCATCGCGCGCGACAATGCGCGCTTCCTCGAACATGACGCGCCGCAGGCGGACGCCGCTGCGCATGGCGCCAGCTACCGTTCGCAGGCGCGCGCCGCGCTGGAAGCGGCGCGCGTGGCGCTGGCCGCCGTGCCGCCCGCACGCGCGGGCCGCAGCGCTCTGTACGACAACCTGCTGCTGGCGCTCAGCGACGCCGAGCGCATCTTCGCCTATCTGATCGCCGTCACGCATACCTGCGAGCGCGAGCAGCAGCGGCTGCACCAGGACCCGCGCGCGCGGCGCAGCCTGGAAGTGATGGCCGTGCTGCTGCGCCGCCTGGGGCAGGCCGTGCAGCGCCAGCCGGAAACGCCGCCCCTGGAATTGCAGCGCCGCCTGGCGGGCTGCGGACGGCGCCTGGAAGCGGCGCTGGGCGCCTTGCTGCCGCTGCGCCTGAACGTGGACTTCATGGAACTGGGCTTGCCGCGCGCGGCGCAGCTGCCATGGCGCGAGGCGGCCTTCCTGGCGCTGGGGCAGGCGTGGCAGACGGCGAAAGTCAACGCCACGCCGCAGTCGCTGAGCTGGCGCCATGCGGCGCGCGTGTCGCTGGCCACGACGGCCGGCTTCCTGCTGGTCGAGGCCTTGCATATTCCGTTCGGTTACTGGGCCACCATGGCGACCTTGCTGATACTGCAGCCGTCCGTGTCGACCACCTGGCCGCGCGGCATCGAGCGCGTCGCTGGCAGCGTGCTGGGCGCCGTGCTGGCCGTGCTGATCGGCCTGGCCGTGCACACCCCGCTGGCGATCTCGCTGGTGGTGTTTCCCCTGATCGTCGCCACCATGGCTTTGCGCAGGGTCAGCTACAGCCTGCACGTACTGTTCATGACGCCCGCCTTCGTGCTGGTGGCCGACTATGCGGCGCCCGCCAGCGAGATGGTGTATGCGATGAGCCGCCTGAGCAACAATGTGCTCGGTTGCGTGCTGGCCCTGCTGGCCACGTTTTTCCTGTGGCCGGACCGCGAAGCGGACGACCTGGACCAGCGTCTGGCGAAAGCCGTGTCGGCCAACCTGAAATACCTGCTGGCCGTGCTGGCGGCCGGTGGAAAATGGGATAGCGCCATCGCGCGCCTGCGCCGCGAGGCGGGGCTGGCCAGCAATAACGCGGAACAGGTGCTGCAGCGTCTGCGCATCGAGCGCCGCCTCGACCGCAGCGCCGGCGTGGGACTGGCGGCGCTGCGCACCTTGCCGCTGCTGCGCCGCGTGGCGGGCAGCACGGCGCGCATCAGCCTGAGTCCCCAGGCCGAGCCGGCGCCGCCCGAGCTGCAGCAATGGATTGCCGAGGTCAGTGCTGAAATGGATGCCTTGCTGCGCGGGGATTCCGGCGCCCCGGCGCCCGGCCCCTGCATCAGCGAGGTGCTGACGCCTTTGCAGGCCGATGCCGTGACGCAGGTACAGTTGCTGCGCGGCTTGCTGCGCGAACATGTGCATGTGCAGCCGTCCAGGGTGGCGGTGCCCGCATAAGCGAGCGGCGTGGCGCAGATGCCACAGGCTGCCCGTAATTTTTACGCATGTCAAAAAAACAGCCGAGTTTTGATCTTTCTGCCTTGTAAATGCGAATAGCAATAGTTATCATTTGCAACTGGCGGCATGAGAAGACGACACTGGAGGATCAAGTGAAGGGCGGCATCATGAGACTGCCCCTTTCCCATCCGCAGTTGAAGGTTCTTCATGTCTTCCATTCTTACCCTGCGCCAGTCCGTGCTGGCCATCGGCCTGGCCTTTGGCGCCAGCGCCGCCTCTCCCCTTGGTCTTGCCGCCGAAGCGGACGCCGATGAACCGGCACCGCAGGTGCTGCCCGAAGTGCGCACGCAGGCCGAACGTGTCTCCGTGGGCGAGCAGCGCCTGGACAGGCGCCAGATCGAAGCGATGAAGGGTATCGATGGCAATGTCACGAGCTTGTTGCGCATCAATCCCAGCGTGCAATTCGATAACAAGCAGCAAGCCTCCGCTACCCAGGGCGAGCTGGCCCCGGCCGACATCAGCATCAATGGGGCCAAGTTCTACGATAATCTGTACCAGATGGATGGCATGTCGCTCAACAACGATATCGGTCCCGTCAGTAGTAATCCCGCCAGCAATACCACGCCACCGTCGGCCAGCCAGGGCTTTGCCGTCGATACCAGCCTGCTGTGCGACGTGACGGTGCTCGACTCGAACATCGGCGCCGAGTATGGCCGCTTCAAGGGCGGCGTGGTGAAGGCCAACACTTGCGCGCCCACGCGCAAGCTGTCCGGCCAGGTTTCCGTGGAAAGCACGCGCTCGTCGTGGATGCAATACAAGCTCAACGATAGCCAGAAGGAAAGCGCCACCACGTCGACGACGGCGGCCTTGCAGCCCGAATTCGAGAAATGGACGTACCGTGCCGCGCTGCAGGGCAAGGTGACGGAGAATTTCAGCCTGATCGGCAGTTTTATCCGCAAGACGTCGGACATTCCCCTGAATGGCTACGGCAACCGTTTGCAAAGTGAAAGCGATGCCAACCGCAAGGTACAAAAGCGCGGCAGCGACAATGCCTTCGTGCGCGGTTTCTGGACCATCGGCCCCGGCGTGCTGGCCGATTTCTCGCTCATGCATGCACCGGCCAGTGGCGACTATTTCATTGCCAATGCAAAAAACAGCACGTATCACCTGAAAAGCGGCGGCACGGGTGTCAACCTGGGCCTGACGCATCCCGTGGGATTGCTGGGCAATGCCAAGGCGGAGCACCGATTGAGCTGGAACAAGATGGACAGCTCGCGCGATGCCGATGCCAGCGTCTGGAAAGCCTGGCGCTACTCGAGTGGCAAGAACTGGGGCGTCAAAACGGGCACGGGTGCGACGGGCTGGGCCAGTAACGAGGGCGGCTGGGGCGACGTCGACCAGGAACAGGAAAATATCGCGTACCAGGGCAAGCTGAAGTGGGAGCCGCTCGATTTGCTGGGCATGTCGCATACTTTCGAGGCCGGTGTGGAACTGGACTATCAACGCAGCAGCTATGTGCGCCACACGCAGTATGAGCAATACCAGGCATCGCTCAATACCAACACTTGCAATATGCCGGGTGGCGCGGTGGACACGCAATACTGCTCGCTGGCCACGCCCTGGAATGTGGCGTCGAACGTGCGCGGCCAGTACCTGGCGCAGCGCATTATTTACTACGCGGGCGCCTATGAGCTGAACAACAAGATGCGTGGCGCCTTCCTGCAGGACGATGTCAGGCTGGGCGACGTGCGCCTGCGCCTGGGCGTGCGCTACGACAGCGACGAGCTGTCGCCGAAGTCCAGTATCGCGCCGCGCCTGTCGGCCTTCTGGGATGTGGCAGGCAAGGGCACGACACTGATCGAGGCAGGCGCCAACCGCTACTATGGCCGCAATTTCTTTGATTTCTACGCCCATTCGAAACGCCTGGCGCTGCAGACGTCGCCGCAGACGCGCACCCTGTCGGGCGGCTTGCTGAAGGATTGGGCAGCGCCCGTGATGGCCGCCAACTGGGCCTGGTACAAGACGGGCGACATGAAGGTGCCGTACACGGATGAAAAAATGCTGGGCATCAGCCAGCAATGGGCCGGCGTGAAGTGGAGCGCCAAGCGCGTGCTGCGCGAAGGCCGCGACGAGATGGTGCAGCATTTGTTGTCGCCGGCTAATTTCTATTGGGATAACGTGGGCCGCACGGACAGCAAGGTCTGGACGTTTGCCGCCGAAACGGCGCGTCCCCTGCGTTGGGGCGATACGGCTACGCACGTGCAGTTCGGCTACGACCGCACGCGCATCCACTCGTCGCACGCCGATTACGCGGATAGCCTGAGCGATCTCGCGGGCGACTTGAAAGACTATATCTATTACCAGGGCAAGTTCATGCGCTGGGTGGACCGCCCTGCGAATAATTACAACCGTCCCTGGACGGCGCGCCTGTTGCTGTCGACGGATATCCCTGCATACCGCCTGAAAGTGGACAACTTCTTGCGCATGCGGGGGCCGGAAACGGGCATGGCGGCGACGGGCGAGTCCAGGCTGTTCGACGGCGAGGTGGCCACCGTCTTCAAAGATATTACGGTGGGCAAGTCGATCACCTGGGACCTGCGCGTGCAGTATGCGCTGCCGAAGACGGGCGCGGGCGAGGGCTTTGTGAACCTTGGGATCGAGAACGTGAGCAACCGCAGCAATCCCCTGTTCCAGTCGACGACCGAGGTCGTGTATGAAAAAGGCCGCCAGTTTACGCTGGAACTCGGTTACCGTTTCTAGTCAACTCTTCGGCAGGCGCATGAACATGGCATCCCACCTGAAAAAAACCACCGTCGCCCTGGCCGCCTTGCTGGCGGGCGGCGCCCTGTTACTCAGCCTCGATGGCCAGGCGCGCGAGGGCGCTCCATCCGCCGTTGAGCCTTGCGCTGGCGCAAGCGGCTGGGACCTGGCCTGTCTGCGCCAGACGTATGCGCGGCCGATCGCCGGCTGGCCCCGGCCGCAGGTGGCCGACGGCGTCACGCCGGCCGAGCTGGCCCCGGTCTCGGCCATGCCCGTGCCGTCCCTGGCGCCGGCCGTCGTGGCGCTGGGGCAGCGCCTGTTCAACGACCCCCGTTTGTCGCGCTCGAATGCGGTGGCTTGCCTCAGCTGCCACAGTCCCGCGCACAGCTTTGCCGACAGCAAGCGCGTTTCCGTCGGACACGAAGGGCGGCTGGGCCAGCGCAATACGCCGGGCTTGCTGGGCGTGGCGCAGATCAAGCCGCTGTTCTGGGATGGCCGCGCCAGCTCCCTGGAAGAGCAGGCGCTGGGGCCCTTGCAGCATGCCGACGAGATGGCCATGGACGTGCCGGCCCTGCCGGCCAAGCTGGCCGCGCTCGATGATTACACGGCGCAGTTCGATGCGGCTTTCGGCCAGGGCGCCGGCGTGACCCTGCCGCGTATCCTGACGGCGCTGGCCGACTACCAGCGCACCTTGCTGCCGCCCGTCACGCGTTTCGATACTTTCCTGGAAGGCGAGCGCACGGCCCTGAACGACCGCGAGCTGCTGGGCCTGCATCTGTTTCGCACCAAGGCGCGCTGCATGACGTGCCACAGCGGTGCCTTGCTGACGGACCAGCAATTCCATAACCTGGGGCTGACGTATTACGGACGCAAGAAATATGAAGACCTGGGCCGCTATCTGGTGACGGGCAAGGATGGGGATGTGGGCAAGTTCCGCACGCCGGGCTTGCGCGGCGTGGCGCAATCAGGGCCGTGGATGCACAACGGCCTGTTTCCGCAGATGGTGGGTTTGCTGAACATGTATAACGCGGGCATGTCGCGTCCCGTGCCGCACAACGCACAGCAGGCGGTCGATCCGAAGTTTCCCGTCACCTCGCCCCTGCTGCAACCGCTGCAGCTGACATCGGACGAAATCATCGCCTTGAAGTCCTTCCTGGAAGTGCTGTAGGCGCGGCGCGTCATGCACGTCCGCGATCCTCTGTCACTTCCCGCTTTACCCTCTGGTGCGGTCATGCCGCCACAGCACGTCGCTGCCGCCGGCAAAGCGGTTCAGCACGCGCGACAGCACGAACAGCAGGTCCGACAGGCGGTTCACGTACTGGCGCGGATGCTCGTGGATGGTTTCCGCATTGGCCAGGGCGACGATGCTGCGCTCGGCGCGGCGGCACACAGTGCGGCATACATGCGCCAGCGAGGCGGCGCGCGAACCGGCCGGCAGGATGAATTCACTCAAGGCGGGCAGGTCCGCATTGTATTTCGCCAGTAAATCATCGAGGCGCAGCACATGCTCTTCCTTGATCAGCTGGTAGCCGGGGATGCAGATTTCCCCGCCCAGGTCGAACAGGTCGTGCTGGATGGCCACCAGCTCGTCGCGCAAGGCGTCTGGCATGGCTTCGCACAGCAGCAAGCCGATATTGGAATTGAGTTCGTCCACGTCGCCCATGGCGTGGATGCGGGCGCTGTCCTTGCTGGTGCGGCTGCCGTCGCCCAGGCCGGTGCTGCCATTGTCGCCCGTGCGCGTGGCGATTTTCGAGAGTCGGTTGCCCATGATGCTGATCCTGTCAATGAAGAATGGGGGCAGCATACGACACTGCGCGCCGCCTGGCTGCGGATTTGGCTTCTAAATGGACAAAAAAAGCGCTGCGCGCCACTTTTGTGCTTACAATCGTTGCACGCCCATGCCCATTCCCCCCATCTTATGCTCAATGCTGCCCCTGAACCTGGATTGACCGCCGCGCGCCAGCAAGCCGTCGTCGCGGCCCTGCTGGCCGTGCTGCCGGCCCGCTGCGTGCTGTCCGACGCCGAAGATACGCGCCCGTACGAATGCGACGGCCTGGCCGCCTACCGCCAACTGCCGATGGTGGTCACCCTGCCCGATACGGAGGAACAGGTCATCGTCATCCTCGGCGTCTGCCGGGAACTGAAGGTGCCGATCGTGCCGCGCGGCGCCGGCACGGGCTTGTCGGGTGGCGCCTTGCCGATCGCCGACGGCGTGGTGCTGTCGACGGCGCGCCTGAACCGCATCGTGCGCCTGGACGCCTACGCGCGCATCGCCGTGGTGCAGCCGGGGGTGCGCAACCTGGCCATTTCCGAAGCGGCGGCGCCCCATGCGCTGTACTACGCGCCCGATCCATCCTCGCAGATCGCCTGCAGCATCGGCGGCAACGTGGCGGAAAACTCGGGCGGCGTGCATTGCCTGAAATACGGCTTGACCGTGCACAATGTGCTGCGCGTGCGCATCGTCACCATCGATGGCGACGTGCTGGAGCTGGGTGGCGAATGCCTCGACTCTCCGGGCCTCGACCTGCTGGCCGTTTTCATCGGCTCCGAAGGCATGCTGGGCATCGTCACGGAAGTGACCGTGAAACTGATCCCGAAACCGGCCACGGCCAGGGTCATCATGGCGTCCTTTGACGACGTCGTCACGGGCGGTAACGCCGTGGCCAACGTGATTGCCGCCGGCATCATTCCGGCCGGGCTGGAAATGATGGACCAGACGTCTTCGCGCATGGTCGAACCGTTCGTCAAGGCGGGCTACGACATCGATGCAGCCGCCATTTTGCTATGCGAAGCGGACGGCACGCACGAGGAAGTGGAAGAGGAAATCGCCCGCATGACGGCGGTGCTGGAAGGGGCGGGCGCCAGCGCCATCGCCGTCTCGCAGTCGGAAGCGGAGCGCATGAAGTTCTGGTCCGGCCGCAAGAACGCGTTTCCCGCCGCCGGGCGCATCTCGCCTGATTACTACTGCATGGACGGCACCATCCCGCGAAAAAAACTGGCGGAAGTCCTGACGGGCATCGCCGGCATGGAAACGACGCATGGCTTGCGCTGCGCGAATGTGTTCCACGCGGGCGACGGCAATCTGCATCCGCTGATCCTGTTCGACGCCAACAAGCCCGGTGAATTCGAGCGCGCCGAAGCGTTTGGCGCGGACATCCTGGCCCTGTGCGTGGCCGTCGGCGGTACCATCACGGGCGAGCATGGCGTGGGCATGGAAAAGATCAATTCCATGTGCGTGCAGTTTACGCGCGCCGAACTCGATGCCTTCTTTTCCGTCAAGCGCGCCTTCGACCCGCATACCCTGCTGAACCCGGACAAGGCGATACCCACCTTGAACCGCTGCGCCGAATTCGGCAAGATGCATGTGACGGCAGGGCGCCTGCCATTCGCCAACCTGCCCCGTTTTTAATTTGCCGGAGACTCCTTTGCAAGCGATAGTGGAACAATTCAGGCAGGCCATCCTGGCGGCCAGCGCGGCGGGCACGCCCTTGCGCCTGCGCGGCGGCGGCACGAAAGACTGGTATGGACAGCAATGCGACGGCGCAGTGCTCGACACGCGCGCGTATGCGGGCATCATCGACTATGAACCGACGGAGCTGGTGATCACGGCCCGCTGCGGCACGCCGCTGGCGGACATTGAGGCGGCACTGGCCGCGCGCAACCAGATGCTGGCCTTCGAGCCGCCGCATTTCGGTCCTGGCGCCACCGTGGGCGGCGTCGTCGCCAGCGCGCTGTCCGGCCCGCGCCGCGCCAGCGCGGGCGCGCTGCGTGATTTCGTGCTGGGCGCCGTGCTGATGGACGGTCATGGCGAGCGCCTGGCCTTCGGCGGGCAGGTGATGAAAAACGTGGCCGGCTACGATGTCTCGCGCCTGCTGGCGGGGTCCATGGGCACGCTGGGCCTGATCCTGGAAGTGTCACTGAAGGTGCTGCCCTTGCCGCTGCGCGAAGCGACGTTGCGCGTGGCGTGCGCGGAAATCGCCGCCTTGCGCTTGCTCAATGAATGGGCGGGCAAGCCGCTGCCGATATCGGCCAGCTGCTGGCACGACGGCGTGCTGACGGTGCGTCTGTCCGGCGCTGAAGCTGCCGTGTCGGCAGCGCTGCACACGCTGGGCGGCGAGCTGCTGGCAGCCGATGAGGCGGCCGCCTTCTGGCTGGCCGTGCGCGAACAGACGCACGCATTCTTTGCGGGCGCGGGCAGCTTGTGGCGCCTGTCGTTGCCGCCGCACGCCAGCGCCGTGATTTTAAAAGGGCGCCAGCTGATCGAGTGGGGCGGCGCGCAGCGCTGGCTGAAGCTCGACGGCGATGCTGACGCCGATAGCGCCCGGCATATCCGCCAGGCCGTGGCCGCTCTTGGGGGGCACGCCACCCTGTTCCGCGGCGGCGACAAGGCGGTGGGCGTGTTCCACCCGCTGGCGCCCGCCATCGCCACCATCCACCAGCGCCTGCGGCAGGCTTTCGACCCTGCCGGCATCTTCAACCCGCACAGAATGTATTGAGCGCGCATGCAAACCAATCTCGCCGATTTCATCAAGAATACGCCGGCAGGCGACGAAGCCGAAGCCATCCTGCGCGCCTGCGTGCATTGCGGCTTTTGCACGGCCACCTGTCCCACCTACCAGCTGCTGGGCGACGAGCTCGATGGCCCGCGCGGACGCATCTACCTGATCAAGCAAGTGCTCGAAGGCGCGCCCGTCACGGCCAAGACGCAGACGCACCTGGACCGCTGTCTGACCTGCCGCAACTGCGAGTCGACCTGTCCCTCGGGGGTGCAGTACGGGCGCCTGGTCGACATCGGCCGCAACGTCGTCGAACAGCGCGTGCAGCGCCCCTTGCGCGAACGCGCCTTGCGCTTCGCCCTGAAGGAAGCCTTGCCGCGCCGCTGGCTGTTTACACCCGTGTACAAGGCGGGACAGGCGCTGCGGCCCTTGCTGTCAAAAGGCTTGCAGGATAAATTGCGCCCGGGCGCCGCCGCCGGCGCATGGCCCGCGCGCCAGCACGCGCGCAGCATGCTGCTGCTCGATGGCTGCGTGCAGCCGGCCATGTCGCCCAACATCAACGCGGCCACGGCGCGCGTGCTCGATGCGCTGGGCGTGCAATTGATCGTCGCGCCGAAGGCCGGTTGCTGCGGCGCGCTGCGCCATCACCTGAACGACCAGGAAGCGGCGCTGGACGACATGCGCCGCAATATCGACGCCTGGTGGCCGTATGTCGACAGTGCCGAAGCCATCGTCATGACGGCGTCCGGCTGCGGCGCCACGGTGAAGGAATACGGTCATTTGCTGGCGCACGACGCGCAGTATGCGGAGAAGGCGCGGCGCATCGCCGCGCTGACGCGCGATTTGTCCGAGATCATGCCGGCGTTTGAAAACGAGCTGGTGGCGCAGCTGAAAGGGCGCATCGGCAAAAAAGTGGCGTATCACCCGCCGTGCACCCTGCAGCACGGCCAGCAAATCCGCGGCAAGGTGGAGCAGGTGCTGCGCGCCGTCGGCGTCGACGTGCGCCTGTGCGCCGACAGCCATTTGTGCTGCGGTTCGGCGGGCACGTATTCGATCCTGCAGCCGGCCCTGTCGCAGCAGCTGCGCGACAACAAGGTGGCCAACCTGGAAGCGTGCGAGCCCGATGAAATTGTGTCGGCCAATATCGGCTGCCTGAGCCACCTGCAGTCGGGCACCGAGACGCCCGTGCGGCACTGGATTGAGCTGATCGACTCCGCTTTGTCCCAGGTTAAATAGATACTTCGCTATATTGCGCAGTTTTCCATTGTGGCGCCGGGATAAAATTGTTCGCCCACTCCAGCACGGCGTCGGCCGGCATGGGGCGGGCGATGCCGTAGCCTTGCGCCAGGTCGCAGCCCAGCTGGATCAGGCGCGCGCCATGTTCGACGCTTTCCACGCCTTCGGCGATCACCGTCAAGCTGAATGAACGGGCCAGGCCGATGACGGCGCGCACCAGGTGCAGGTCGTCGCGGTCGTTGAGCATGTTGCGCACGAAGCTCTGGTCGATCTTGACGATGTTCGCCGGCAGACGCTTCAAATACGACATCGACGAGTAGCCGGTGCCGAAATCGTCGAGCGCGAACGTGATGCCCAGCGCCTGGCAGGCGCGGATGATGCGGCGCACGTCCTCGATGTCGTGCAGGGCCGACGATTCGAGGATTTCCAGTTCCAGCATGCTGGCGCACACGCCGGGAAATTCGCCGAGGATGGTTTCCAGGCGCGAGATGAAATTGGGTTGCTGGAAGTGGCGCGCCGCGATATTCACACTGACCACCCAGTGCTTGCCGGCCGCACCCCAGCGCTGCAGCTGCCACAGGGCCTGGCGCAGCACCCATTCGCCGATGTCGATGATCAGGTCCGTCTGCTCCACCAGCGGCAGGAATTGCGCCGGTGCCAGCACGCCGCGGCGCGCATGCTGCCAGCGCAGCAGCGCTTCCATGCCCACCACCGTGCCGGCGCGCATGTTTACTTTTGGCTGGTAGTACAGCCGCAGTTCGCCGTTGATCAGGGCCTGGCGCACTTCCGTGCGCTGGTTGTGGTGGGTGCGCACTTCTTCATCGAGATTGGTGTCGAAGAAATGGTACTGGTTGCGCCCCGTCAATTTCGCCTGGTAGACGGCGTGGTCGGCGTGGCGCAGCAGGCTTTCCGTATTCAAGTCCTTGCCCGCATAGACGGCGATGCCAGCGCTGGCCGTCATGTGCAGCGCCTGCTGGTCGCACTGGTAGGGGCGGCTCAGTTCCTGCATCAATTGCGTGACGTTCTGTTCGATGCTGGCGATATTCACCTGGCCGCACAGCAGCATGACGAATTCATCGCCGCCCAGGCGCGCCGCATAGTGGACCTGGCCCGTAAAACTGTGCAGGCGGCCCGCCACCTGCTTGAGGATTTCATCGCCCGCTTCGGCGCCGTAGCGGTCGTTGATGACCTGGAAGTGGTCGAGGTCGAACAGGCAGACGGCCAGCAGGCGCTGGCGTTCGCGTGCCAGGAACAGTTCCTGTTCGAAGCGGGCGGCCAGCGCGGCACGGTTGGGCAAACCGGTCAGTACATCATTGTAGTTTTGCCATGATAGTTTTTGCAGCGCCTGCTGCATGTGCACGGTTTCGTTCAGCTGCTCGCCCAGCTGGCGCTGGCTGGTCTTCAGCGAGGAAAATAGTTCTTCGACATCGCCGGCCATGCTGTTGAACGAGTGCGACACGGCTTGTGCTTCGGGCGTGGCGCCAGCGGCCAGGCGCACGGCGAAGTTGCCTTCGCGGAAGCGGTCGGTCGCTTGCACCAGCCGCGCCAGCAAGCGCCGGTGCGTGGCCAGGATCAAGCTCAGCAAGAGGAAGACCAGCACGATATTGATGGTGCTGAGGACGGCCTGTTCGCGTACCCGCTGCCATACCTGCGCCAGGGGCAGGCCGGGCGTGTAGTGCAGGGCGAGGATGCCGTCGCCGCCGTCCGGCAGCGCCACCGTCAGGCGGCTGCGGATGGCCGTGATGCCGGCCAGGCGAGCGAACCACGCGGGCACCGTGACCGCCACGCTGTCGGCCAGCGGTTTGTCGGCCAGCACTTCGACATGCGCGTCAGCCGTGTCCCAGCGCGCGGAAACGAGGCTGCGGTTCAGCGGCAGGGCGCCGCGCAGCACCTGGCGCACGCTGTCGTGCATCGCGTGACTGTGCGTGTGTACCGTCAGTGGCAGCACGCTATTGGCCAGGAACAGGTCGAGTTGCCGGGCATCGCTCTGGTAGCGCGCCTTGGCCAGCGCCGTTTCCGTACCGAGCAGGGCGTGATAGCGAACGGCGGAAACGGCGAGTATCAGGAAGAAAATAGGAATGAAGAGACGGGAATAAATGCCCATCCGCATCCATGAAGATATGAATTTCCCAAAGACTGGCATCGTTTTTTGATCGATATCTGCGAATAATTATGTCAACATTATCACCGAAATTTGCTATTGGAAACACAATATTAATATCAAGCATGAAATAAATACGGATAGCTTGATTTCATCGTTTGTTGTTTTAAATCAAACCATCGAGTGCTATTCCTGTAGCAATTGCCGAATGTCGGCCGCCAGGCTGGCCGGTTTGCTGGCCGTCGCGTAGCGGCGAAATACGCTGCCATCCTTGCGCACCAAAAACTTGGTGAAATTCCATTTGATCGCTTGCGTGCCCAATATGCCGGGCGCCGCCTGTTTTAATTGCGCAAACAGGGGATGGGTCTGCGGACCATTTACGTCGATCTTGGCAAACAGGGGAAAGGTGACGCCGAAGTTTTTCTCGCAAAAAGTGCCGATGTCCGCATTCGAGCCCGGTTCCTGCTGGCGGAATTGGTTGCAGGGAAAGCCCAGCACGACCAGACCCTGGTCGTGAAATTCGCGGTACAGCGCTTCCAGGCCCTCGTATTGCGGCGTGAAGCCGCAGGCGCTGGCCGTATTGACGATCAGCAGCACCTTGCCCTTGTATCTCGCCAGGTCGACCGGCGTGCCGTCCAGCGCCTCGGCCTGGAAAGCGTGGATGCTGGCCATGTCAGAGCAGTCCCAGTTTGGCGGTGCCCGTTTGCGGGGGCGGTTCCGGCGCCGTTGCGCCCTTGAGCTTGATCGTCAGGCGCAGGTCGTTGACGGAGTCCGCATTGCGCAGCGCGTCTTCGTAGCTGATGGCGCCTGCTTCGTGCAGGTCGAACAGGGCTTGGTCGAACGTCTGCATGCCATGCTCGCGCGATTTTTTCATCAGCTCCTTGATCTCGTGCACCTGGCCCTTGAAGATCAGATCGCTCATCAGCGGCGAATTGAGCAGGATTTCCAGCGCCGCCTTGCGTCCGCCGCCGTCCTTGTTGGGGATCAGCCGCTGCGAAATCATGCCCTTCAAATTGAGTGACAGATCCATCAGCAGCTGCTGGCGCCGCTCTTCGGGGAAGAAATTGATGATGCGGTCCAGCGCCTGGTTGGCGTTGTTCGCGTGCAGGGTCGCTAGGCACAGATGGCCCGTCTCGGCGAATGCGATGGCGTGGTCCATGGTGTCGCGGTCGCGGATTTCGCCGATCTGGATCACGTCGGGCGCCTGGCGCAGGGTGTTTTTCAGGGCCGTGGCCCAGTCGTCCGTATCGACGCCCACCTCGCGCTGGGTGACGATGCAGTTGCCGTGCGGATGGATGAATTCCACGGGATCTTCGATGGTGATGATGTGGCCGTGGCTGTGCGCGTTGCGGTGGCCCACCATGGCCGCCAGCGTGGTCGACTTGCCGCAGCCCGTGGCGCCCACCATGATGACGAGGCCCCGCTTGCTCATCACGATGTCTTGCAGAATGGCCGGTAAGCCCAGTCCGTCCAGCGTGGGGATGGCGGTATTGATCAATCGCAAGACCATGCCTGCCTGACCCATCTGCACGAAGGCGGACACGCGGAAACGCCCGAGGCCGTCCGGGCTGATGGCGAAATTGGCTTCGCGGCTGGACGCGAATTCGGCCGCCTGGCGTTCGTTCATGACGGCGCGCACGTAGCCGGCCGCCTGCTGCGCATCGAGCGCGGCGCCCGCCAGCGGCGTCAGCTTGCCGTCGAGCTTGATGGCGGGCGGAAAGCCGGCCGTGATGAACAGGTCGGAGCCGCCCCGTGCGCGCATCTGCGCCAGCAGCGCGTGCATGGCGCCATAGTATTCGTGCGTCGTCTGCATGGGCTTATCCGGGGAAGTTTTCAGGCGATTTGGCGGCCGAGCGGGCCGCTTCGGCCGAGATCGTGCCGCGCCGCACCAGGTCGGAGAGGCACTGGTCCAGGGTCTGCATGCCCACGTTGCTGCCCGTCTGGATGGCCGAATACATCTGCGCCACTTTCGCTTCGCGGATCAGGTTGCGCACGGCGGGCGTGGCCAGCATGATTTCATGCGCGGCCACGCGGCCCGCGCCGTCCTTGGTTTTCAGCAAATTCTGCGAAATGACGGCTTGCAAGGATTCGGACAGCATGGCGCGCACCATTTCCTTTTCCTCTGCAGGAAAGACGTCGATGATGCGGTCGATCGACTTGGCCGCCGACGAGGTATGCAGGGTGCCGAACACCAGGTGGCCCGTTTCGGCTGCCGTCAGCGCCAGGCGGATGGTTTCCAGGTCGCGCAATTCGCCCACTAAAATCACGTCCGGGTCTTCGCGCAGGGCCGAGCGCAGCGCGTTGCTGAACGAATGCGTGTGCGAGCCCACCTCGCGCTGGTTGATCAGGCATTTTTTTGGCTCATGCACGAATTCGATCGGATCTTCGATGGTCAGAATATGGTGGTTCAGGCGTTCGTTGACGTGGTTCACCATGGCCGCCAGGGTGGTCGACTTGCCGGAGCCCGTCGGACCCGTGACGAGCACCAGGCCGCGCGGACGCATGGCCAGCTCGCCGAAGATGCGCGGGGCGTTGAGTTCTTCCAGTGTCAGCACTTTTGAGGGAATCGTGCGCAGCACGGCCGAAGCGCCCCGTTCCTGGTTGTAGGCGTTGACGCGGAAGCGCGCCAGGCCGGGAATCTCGAACGAGAAATCGCATTCCAGCGCTTCTTCATAGGCCTTGCGCTGGCTGTCGTTCATGATGTCGTAGATCATACTGTGCACTTCCTTGTGCTCGAGCGGCGCCACGTTCAGGCGGCGCACGTCGCCATGGACGCGTATCATCGGCGGCAGGCCGGAAGACAGGTGCAGGTCGGAAGCCTTGTTGCTGACGGAGAAAGCGAGTAATTCGGAGATGTCCATTTATAATCCCTGTGCCTGCATTGATGGGCTGGCGCACTGTGCCGCCGCCCCTATACACTAGAAAATGATTATGTCCACAATCGAACAGAACTTGCAAGCCGTGCGCGACAGTATTGCGCAGGCCGCCGCTGACGCGCAGCGTGCGCCGGCCGACGTGACCCTGCTGGCCGTGTCAAAAACCTTTGGCGCGGACGCCGTGCTGGCCGCCATGCGTGCGGGCCAGGCGGCGTTTGGCGAAAATTATCTGCAGGAAGCGCTCGACAAGATCGCCTTTGTGAAGGAGGCCGCACCGCAGCACGTCCCGGCATGGCACTTCATCGGCCCCATCCAGAGCAACAAGACGCGCCCCATCGCCGAACACTTCGATTGGGTGCACACGGTGGAGCGGGAAAAGATCGCCGTGCGCCTGTCCGAGCAGCGCCCGGCCGGCTTGCCGGACCTGAATATCTGCCTGCAAGTCAATATCAGCGGCGAAGCGAGCAAGAGCGGCGTGACGCCGGCTGACTTGCCGGCGCTGGCGCGCGCCGTGGCGCAATTGCCCCGCTTGCGCTTGCGCGGCCTGATGGCGATTCCCGAGCCGGAAACGGATGTCAACCTTCAGCGCGCTGCCTTTGCGCAATTGCGCGTGCTGTACCAACAATTGAAGGCCGACGGGTTGGCGCTCGACACCCTGTCGATGGGCATGTCGGCCGACTTGCGTGCCGCCGTGCTGGAAGGCGCCACCATCGTGCGCGTGGGCAGTGCCATCTTCGGTTCCCGTAATTACTCTCACTGATTGAATGAAAGAATCACCATGACGACAGAATTGAACATCGCCTTCGTGGGCGGCGGCAATATGGCCGCGGCCCTGATCGCAGGCCTGGCAGGCAAACTGACCCTGGGCGGCAACATCCACGTGATCGACCCGCATGCGCCCGCGCTGGAAAAATTGCAGGCGCAATTCGGCGTCACCACGGCCATTGCCGCCGGTGACGCGCTGCGCACCGTGGACGTGATCGTGCTGGCCGTGAAACCGCAAAGCATGCGCGAAGTGGCGGCGCAATTGCTGCCTTTCCTCGACGGGGAACGGGCGCCATTGATCCTGTCGATCGCGGCCGGCATCCGCGCCGCAGACCTGTCGCGCTGGCTCGGTGATTACCGCGCCATCGTGCGCTGCATGCCGAACACGCCGGCCCTGATCGGCATGGGCATCACGGGCATGGTGGCCAGCAGCGGCGTCAGCGAGGAACAGAAAAAGACGGCGGACGCCATCCTGCGCGCCGTCGGTCAGACCGTCTGGCTCGACGACGAGGCGAAGATCGACCCCGTCACGGCCGTGTCGGGCAGCGGCCCCGCCTACGTGTTCTACTTTATCGAAGCGATGCAGCAGGCGGCTGCCGAACTGGGCTTGACGCCCGAGCAGGGCACGCAGCTGGCGATTGCCACCTTTACGGGGGCGGCGCAGCTGGCGGCGAATTCCAGCGAACCCGTGTCGCTGCTGCGCGAGCGCGTGACGTCGAAGGGCGGCACGACGTATGCGGCCCTCACCAGCATGGAAGAGAGCGGTGTGAAGGCGGCCATCGTCAAGGGCATCAAGGCGGCTGCGCAGCGCGGGCGCGAGATGGGTGAGGAGTTAGGTAAATGAGTAGGTAAATAAGTGGGCAAGTAATCAGATCACCTTGACGGCGCGGCCGATGTATAAAATCGGCCCCGTCGGCCGGCCCGTGGGCGAACCCGTAGCCGGTTCCAGCGTGATTTCAAACAGCTGCTCCGGCTGCAGCGGCGGCAGCTTGTCCAGGGTCAGCTTGAGGCTTTGCCCCGGCTTGACCAGGCCCAGCGAGACAGGCGCGCCCCAATCCTTGCCCTTGGTCCAGAATTGCAGGGCTTTTTGCTGCGGCACATTTGTTGGTCCCAGCGGGATCAGGCGCAGGTCGCGGTTCTTGCCGCCACGTCCGCCCGCCTGCACGATCCAGCCCGGTGATTTATCCTGTGGCGCCACCAGGACGACCAGGTAGCCGGGTCCGGCTGGCGCCTGCAGTTGGATGGTGACCAGCACGGCCAGCGCGGCCGTGGCCGCCAGGCCGCCGCCGGCCAGCAGCCTCCAGAACGCCAGGCTGTTCCACCATGCCTGCCAGCCGCCCGCTTGCCGCACGGTGTTCGGCGTGAACAGGCTGGCGCTGATGCGCGGCCACAGTTGCGCCGAGGGCGTTTCGGGAGGCGCCAGGCTTGTCAAGGGCAGCAGACGCTGTTCCCAGGCATCGACGGCATCGCGCAAGGCGGCGTCGCGCGGCAAGCGCTGTTCCACTTCCGCGCGCTCGGCCAGCGCCAATGTGCCCAGCACATACTCGCCGGCCAGCCGTTGCAATTGCTCGTCGCTATCGATCATCCCATGCACTCCCGCAAGGCGGCCAGGCCCCGCTTGACCCAGGCCTTGACGGTTCCCAGCGGCGCTTGCAGGCGCTGCGCGATTTCGCTGTGGGTACAGCCATCGACGTAGGCGTACAGAATGCTGTTGCGCTTGGGTTCGTCCAGGTGGCCGAGGCAATCGTGCAGTTTGCCCATGTTCGCCTGAAGCGCGTAGGCATCACCGGCGTCATCGCCTTGGCGTTGGTGCAGCAGGGTTTCCACGGTATCCTCGTCGGCCGATACTTCATGGGCGCGGGCGCGCGCCACGTTCAGTGCCTGGTGCCGCACCACCACATAGATCCAGCCCTTGCCGCTGCCGCGCGTGGCGTCGAAGCTGTCGGCACGGCGCCAGATATTCAGGAAGGCGTCGTGCAGCACGTCTTCGGCCAGGGCCCGCTGGCGTACGATGCGCAGGGCCACACCCAGCAGGTAGCGGCTTTCCTGCTGGTACAGGCCGTGCAATGCCTGCTGCTCGCCCCTGGCGCAGGCGCGCAGGGCGGCATCGTAATCGTAAGGGGCGGCTGGGGCTGGCAAGGTTGGCGCAATCGTTTGGACGCAATTATCAGGAGTAAACGGTTAGCAAGTTTTCAATGCCGAGTATAGGCCAGAAACCGGCTTGCCAACCGTCACGTCCATGGTTTTATAGTGATTTCCAGAAGATGTAGTCGGCCTGGTAGGGCACCCATTGTTTGGCGCCGACGGACTCCATGCCGCAGGGGCTGCTTGGCGCCACGCCGCCGCTGGTGGCCACGCGCTGGATGTAGCTGACGCCCTGCATGGCGCCGCTGCCCGTGGCCGGGTTGGCTTTGACCAGCTGATACGGGATATTGCCCGCGCCGGCCGGCGCCACGGCCACTTGCGTCGCCGTCACTTTCGAGCCGTCCAGGTTGGCCCAGGTGGCAGGCGGACCGACATACGTGCCCACTTGCATGCCGCTGCGGTCGTTCAGGGCTGCATCCGGGCCCACGAAGACCCATTCATGCCCCGTCATGTCTTTCTTGGCCTTGCATTCATAGGCGATCTTGCCCACGCCCACCGTCTGCATGGCGACCTGGTGGCCATCGGGCACCTTGACGGCGTTCGGCAATTGTTCCTGCGAATAGCGCGCACTCATCGGTGCGCAGGCGGCCACGAGCAGGGCGGCGCCCAGGACGGTGAGTGCAGGGGCGGTAAGGCGTGGGGCGGTGATGGCAAGCATGGCAAACTCCTGGTAGTTGGCTCAACCGGTTGGTTGATACGATTACTACGCATGGGTCTGCCATTTGGATGCAGCCAGGTAAAAATATTTTAAGGCGGCGTGTCTTTCTTGCTGAAACGCCGCGCCAGCGCCAGCACGACGGGCAGGGCGGTGGTGGCGTGCTTGAGCAGCGCGCTGCTGGCCCGCAGCAGCGGCAGGAAACGGCGCGGGCGTACCAGCAGCAGGCCCAGCGCGGCGCCCCCCAGCATCAGGGGGATTTTAAAACGCGTGGCCAGGGTGTGGCGCAGATTGCCGCCCGTCAATGGTTCCAGCAGCTGGCGCGTCTGCACGCCCAGGGCCAGGCGCTGCAGCGCGCATTCGGCCAGCAGCGCGTCGCGCCGCTGCGCCAGGCTGGCGGCCGTGTGCACATGCGATAACTTGGTGGGATGCGTGGTCATGGCCGCTCCGATTCCCGGCGCGCCAGCAATTGCAGTTCGTCCAGGTCTTTGTTCAGTTCGGAAAGTGTGAAGGACAGCAGTTTCGGCTTGCTGCGGAAACTGGCGCGCACACCGAGCAGGGTGGCGAGGGCGGCAGCGATGAAGACGGCGGCCGTGATGGCGATGGCGGCGATGCGGTGCGTGTCCCAGAACAGCACGATGACGAGGAACACGATCAATACCAGGCCGACGAACAGGCACAGCAGTGCCAGCATGGACAGCGCCAGATAGGACAGGAAGCGCAGCGACTCTTCTTCCATTTCCACGGCCGCCAGGGCCAGACGGGTCTGGACGATGGCGGCGAGGGTCGCTGCGACTTGGGCGACATTGTGCACGATAGCCATATGCTGCCTTTCGCGTCAGGGGAGACGGCTTGCGCCGTCGGTGCTACCTAGCGGCGTGACGAGGAAAGCAGCAGGCCGAACAGCACGCCAACGACGGCGCCCGCACCGACGGCTTTCCAGGGATTGTCCTGCACGTATTCATCGGTGGCCTTGGCCGCCTTCTTGGTGCGTTCGAGCAAGTCTTCTTCCAGCTTGATCAAGTCTTTCTTGGCCGTTTCCAGGGTGGCGATGAACTTGTCCTTGACGGCTTTGACATTCTCGCCCGTCTGATCCTTGGCGCCATCGAGCCAGCCTTCCGCTTCATTGATGACGGTTTTCAGGTCGCCGACCAGTTTGTCGCGCGCCTTGTCGGCGTCGGCGAGGATGCTGTCGCTGCTGGATTTTCCGGTATGTATCGAGCTCATGTATTACCTCATGGAAGTGAAACTGCACAGTGAAATACCAGTGTAGGCAGCAGCGGACAGGCTAGTCTTGCGCCGCCTCAAGAGTTGCTGCGACGCAAGGATCATTGATTAACGGAAAGCAAAGTCCAGCACCACGCCCGCAAATACCGCTGCTCCTAGCCAGTTATTATGCCGGAACGCGGCAAAACACGGCATGCGCTCGCGTGCGCGTATCAGGGTGTAGTGGTAAACGGCGCAAGCGGCCGCCACCAGCAAGCCCGCCACATACCAGTAACGCAAGCCCAGGTGCCAGCCGCAGACCAGCCACAACAGCAGGAAAGCGGCATAGCACAGCATGATGATGGCCACGTCGTAGCGGCCAAAGGTGATGGCCGAGGTCTTGATGCCGATCTTTAAGTCGTCGTCGCGGTCGACCATCGCGTATTCCGTATCGTAGGCCACGGCCCAGAAAACATTACCCAGCAGCAGCAGCCAGGCGACGACGGGCACGGAATCCGTGATGGCGGCAAAGCCCATGGGGATGCCGAAGCCGAAGGCGATGCCCAGGTACGCTTGCGGAATCGCAAAGAAACGCTTGAAGTAGGGATAGGTGCCGGCGATGATGACGGCGGCCACCGACAGTTGCTTGGTGAGCGCATTCAAGGGCAGGATCAGGCAGAAGGCCAGCACGGTCAGCACGCCGGCCACGGCCAGCGCTTCCTTGCCGCTGATGCGCCCGCTGGTGATGGGACGATCCACCGTGCGCTTGACGAATTTGTCGATATCCTGGTCGGCGTAGTCGTTGATGGCGCAGCCAGCCGAGCGCATCAGGAAAGTGCCAAGTGTGAAGATGAGCAGCAGCCGCCAGTCCGGCACGCCTTGCTGCGCCAGCCACAGCGCACACAGGGTAGGCCACAGCAGCAATACGGTACCGATAGGCTTGTCCAGCCGTATCAGGCGGAAATACAGCGCCAGCTTGTTCATGGAAGACTCGATCTTGTTGAAGAGAAAGGTCGATTATCGCAAATAGTATGCAAATGTACTATTTTGACGCCTGGCCGCTAGGTTGCGTCTTCGCACAAGGGGGTAATGCCGGGCAAGTCGCAGCTGGCGATGGCTGCGCACAGGGCATCGATGGCGGCCTTGCGCGTAAAACTCTTGCGCCACAGCATCACCACCCTGCGCGATGGCACGGGGGCGGCGAAGGGCCGGTATTCGAGCATGCCCTCGGTGGCGTGCATATTGGCGACGGAGGCGCGCGGCAGCACCGTCAAGCCGATGCCGCTGGCCACCATGTGGCGGATGGTTTCCAGCGAGGAACCTTCAAACGTGCGCTGCATGCCGTTGCCGGGCGAGGAAAAACGCGCCATTTCGGGGCACACTTCCAGCACCTGGTCGCGGAAGCAGTGGCCATTGCCCAACAGCAGCATGGTTTCCGATTTCAAGTCTTGCGCGGCGATTTTTTCACGCGCGGTCCACGGATGCTGGCGCGGCATGGCAACGACGAACGGTTCGTCATACAGTTCCTGCATGGCCATGCCGTGGTCGGGCAGGGGCAGGGCCATGATGGCCACGTCCAGTTCGCCCTGGCGCAGCAATTCGAGCAGGCGAACCGTGAAGTTTTCCTGCAAAATCAAAGGCATTTGCGGCACCTGGTCTATCATGGCCTTGACCAGGGGGGGCAGCAGGTAAGGGCCGATCGTGTAGATTACGCCCAGACGCAGGGGGCCGGCCAGCGGGTCCTTGTTTTGTTTGGCGAGTTCCTTGATGGCGGCCGTCTGTTCCAGCACGCGTTCGGCTTGCGCGATGATCTGCGCGCCCAGGGGCGTGACGGAGATTTCCGCGCCGCCCCGTTCGAACAGGACCACGCCCAATTCGTCTTCGAGTTTCTTGATGGCCACTGACAGGGTGGGCTGGGCAACGAAGCAAGCTTCGGCGGCGTGGCCGAAGTGCTTCGCGCGCGCGACTGCAACGATATATTTCAGTTCAGTCAGTGTCATAGTTTGATTGAAACACAGGAAGTACTTACTTGCAATGAATGAAAGGTGACGCGCACCTGAAACTGTGGCGCCGATGGCGTATTGTAGCGGATCGCCCCCTATAATGCGGGGCCGGGCAGCGAAGGCAGAGGGCTGCCGGCGCTGGCGGCGGCAGGCAAGTCGATAGCCACGCCTGAGCGTGACCAACTTTAACCCAACGAGAGATATCCATGCCTGATTTTGAAAACAAACTGTGCGGCCGTGAGGAATTGCGCGCCCGCGCCGCAGCCTTGCCGAAACCGGTGGTGGTGACGAATGGCGTGTTCGACATTTTGCACCGCGGCCACGTGACGTACCTGGCGCAGGCGCGCGCGCTGGGCGCCTCGCTGGTGGTGGCCGTGAATACCGATGCATCGGTGAAACGTCTGGGCAAGGGCGACGACCGTCCCCTGAACAGCTGCGAAGACCGCATGGCCGTGCTGGCCGCGCTGGAAGCGGTGAGCCTGGTGGTGCCGTTCTCGGAAGACAGCGCCCTGGAAGTGGTGCAGGAAATCGAACCGGAAATCTATGCCAAGGGCGGCGACTACGACATGGCGGCCATCCCTGAAGGCAAGGCCGTGCTGGCGTATGGCGGCCAGGCCGTGGCCATCGATTTCGCGCACGACCGCTCGACCACCAAGCTGCTGACGAAAGTGCGGACGCAGCAGGGCTGAGGAACGCCGTCAATGTTTTCATACTGATAAAAAGACGTTACTATGAGAACTGCCAGGGTTGCGACCTCGTTGCGTCAGCCCCAGCACCCGTTACACCGTCTGATATGCATTGCTAGTCATAGAAAATACATGGATCTTAAAACTTCTGGGGATTGGGCAGTGCCCTCCGGCGTCTGGTACGTCGATGACGATGGCGCGTGGAGCATGCAGCGTAGCGCGGACGGCCAGAACGTCTCGCCCTTGCTGAGCCCTGCCGATATCGGCAAGCTGATGCACGCGCGGCGCCTGCCGGCTGCCGCCGGCGCGCCCGTGCGGCTGTTTCCGCCTGAATTCTCGTTCGATCCCGCCTCGGGCGCGGCCTTGCAGGTGCCGCCTGGTACGGCGCTTACACCGCCCTGGGTTCCGCCTTTCGGCGCGCAGCCCGTCAGCGACGTGCCACCGGCCGGCGCGGCCGGCTTGCGCCAGGCCAGCGTGCCCCTGAAGCTGGCGGACCAGCGCGTGCGCGAAGAGCATGCGCAGGCCGACGCCTCGTTGCCCATGCCGCCGCCCGGTGAATACGAATTCTTTTCCGCCCAGTTCGGCACCAGCGCGCCCGCGCTGCTGGCGCTGGACCCACGCAAGGCCGTCTTGCACGCCTGGCTGCCCGCCTCGAAACGCTGGCTGGCGCTGGACCCCGACCATGGCAGCCTGCTGGCCGAATCGGACCTGGCCCACGGCGCCTGGCGCGCCGAGCTGGTGCCGGAGTTCAACAGCGTGCTGGTCTTGCCGACCAGCCATGGCCTCGCCTGCATCCGTCCCGACGTGCCTTCGCTCACTTACGTGGTCGAGCATGTGGGCGGCGCGCCGTGTGTGGCCGCGCCTGTCTGGTTCCAGAATCGTTTGTGGGCGCCCTTGCGCGACGACGATGGCCGCATCCGCTTCGTCAATCTTGACGCGCAACAAAAGTCGGGCAGCGACGTGCTGCTCGACGGCATGATGGATCTGGGCGCCGTCGGCGCGCCCGTCGCTTACAACCGCATGGCCGTGTGGCCTTGCGCCAACGGCCAGTTGCGCTTGCAGCTGCAGCCCGATGGCAACGTGGCCGCGTCGTTTACGCCCTGGCCGGAAGGGCTGGTGCCGCACTTCGAATTCGGCAGCCCTTACCTGTCGCGCGACGGTGGCCTGTGGCAACTGTGCTTTGAAAGCCGCCGCGGCACCTATGTCTATGTGAAATTGGGCGGCCAGGTCGAGAAGGCCGACGCGCTGGCGCCGCGCCTGTGTTCGGGCAGCTTCAATTACCGCTTCGCCACCAAGCTGAAAACGGCGCCTTGGGAAGAGCCGGAACACGGCGACGATGGCGGCAAGAACCAGGCTGTCATGCCGCTGCTCGAATCGAGTGCTGGCAACAGCGTCTTTGGCGTGAAGTTTGCCACCAGCGCCGGCCTGTCGAGCGTGCTGCGCTCGAACGAGCGCCTGGCGGCCCAGCTGGTGCAGGACGATGAATTGCGCGAAACCGTGTTTCATACGTTTGCCGTCAGCGAGCCGTGGCGCGTGCGCCTGTTTGTGCATGAAGGCACCTTGTGGGCCTACCACCCGCTGCTGTCGCGCATCGATGGCTGGGCCTTGCAGGCATGAAGGCGCGCTTACTGACGGTGGCCTGCGCCGCGTTGTTCAGCGCTGCCGCCGCGCATGCGGCCGGCATCCAGCAAGCGTTTCTGGTGCAAAACTCGGGCTGGATGGAGCCGTTTTATACGGATGAACATTCGCAACTGAAAGCCCTGGTGGGCGCCGTGGCGCAGGCCGCCACGAGCCCGTCCGATAAAGTCTACACGCTGGCCTTCAGCCAGAGCAGCGGCAGCAATGTGTCGCCCGCACTGATCGGGCAGGGACAGGGCGGCGCCGGCGTGGTGGGCCAGCTGGCCAGTCTGGGCCTGGCGCGCAAGAGCGCCGGCGGCGCGCTGGCCGACACGGATTTCCAGGAAGCCGTGACCAAAACCATCACGGGGCCGTTCCAGTCCGCGTCGGGCATCGTGTGGATCTTTACGAATAACAAGAACAGCCCGAACAACGACAGCCAGACGGCCGAGCGCAACCGCGACTTCTATCGCTTGCTGCATCTGGAACCGTCGATCACCAAGACCTTGGTGTTTCCGCTGCGCATGCCCGTGCAGGGCAAGCTGTACAGCGCCAAGGGTTTGATGGTGTACGCGCTCGCGTATGGCCAGCCCGCGTCCGAGGCGTTGACCCGCATCCTGGCCGAAGGGCGGCTGTCGCAAGTGCTGACGCGTCCGCCCGCGCGCTTGAAACCGGTGGACCAGGATGCCGTGCGCATCGTGCCCCAGTCCGTCAAGAACAGTCCCAACGTGCACGCCAGCCTGGGCCGTGACGGGCGCACCATCGTGCTCGACGTCGATGCGGCGAACCTGGTGCCGCAAGTGGTGCTGCAGGCGTCCTTGCAAAACATGTTTTTCCCGTACGTGATCGACAGCGCCACGGTGCACGCCAGCCTGGCGGGCCAGAACGCGCCGCTGCACGTTGCGCCAGATCAAATCCGCCAGTTGCAGCCGGGCGCCAGCCAGGCCGTGCAGGTACAGTTTGCGTTGCCGATGGCGCAGATTCCCTCGCCGTGGTCGGCGCAGGCGATCGCTGCCATGGGCAAGCAAGTGATGCTGCCGATGCAGGCGCAGGTGGGCCTGTCGGAACAGCGGCTGGCGCTGGCGCCCAGTTTTGGCAAGGATTTGCAGGAACTGTTCCCCGGTGACCCGATCTCAAGCATGTTCACGCCACCCGACAGCGTGCGCGCCTCGCAGGCGACGATCCCGCTGCTGGTGCGCATCCAGTATCCGCTGCTGCCCGTGCTGGTGATATTGGGCGGCGTGCTGGCGCTCGTGCTGGGTCTGCTGGCGCTGGGTTTGTTGGGTACGCGCGCCACGCGCTACAAGGTGATGGCTGACGGCGTGCAGCGGCAAGTGTTATTAAAACCATTCAAAAGCGTACAGATCCGCGATGATAACGGCCGCGATATCGGCGAACTCAAGCGTGGCCTGGGCAAGCCGGCCGTCGTGCGCGTGGCCGAAGGCCATACCTTGAGCCTGGCCTGACAAGTATTTCTTTTTAAACTATTCAAACCCATCAGAGGCATACCATGGCGCAAGACACTTCAAAAGACAACGCAGGTTTTACCTTACCTGCCCCGGTATCGGCCCCGGCATCCGCGCCGCCCGCTGCCGATGCAGCGGGCGCATCAGCGTCCGCCACCACGGCCACCACCGAGCCTGCGCCTGCGCTCGATCCGGCCAGCACCACCGATACCTCGTCGCGCGACACCCTGGTCGGCGGTGTGGTGCTGTTGCTGCTGTTCATCGCCTTTTTCTTTGCCAAGAATGCCTATGCGAATGGCCTGGTGGCCAAGCGCGTGCCGCCGAACAAGGCCAATGCCTCGGGCTGGTGGCTGTTCATCTTCCTGGCCAGCCTGGCGACCGGCGTCGTGCTGGCCGCCGTGAACGCGCATAAATTCCTCGCGCCACTGTTCATGGGACCGCTGGTGCTGGTGGGCCTGGTTGCGTTACTGTTGACCTTTACATCGAGCCGCCGCTAAGCCGCACGCCGTCGTACGCATCATCGAAGGAATCACCATGGCAGATAACCTGAACCAAACCATCCCCGGCGGCGCCAGCGAGCGCAAGCAGGACAAGATCATCGAACTGCGCCCGACACTGTTCATCGGCATCGGCGGCACGGGCATGCAGGTGCTGATGCGCGTGCGCCGGCGCATCCTCAACACCCTGTGGGGCGGCGCGGGCAAGCGCACGCGCATCGAGGGCTTGGCCGATTTTCCCATCGCGCAATTCATCCATTTCGACCTGGACAATGGCGCCGTGATCGAGAGCGGCGAATCGCAGGCGAAGGACTTGCAGTTCGACCAGGTGAAGTTCACGGACGATGACAAGGTGGTCGAATCGTTCGACATGGACAAGTACAGCCGCGATGAAGATTCTCTGGAGAAATATCCGCACATCAAGGAATGGCTGCCGCTGACGCCGCAGCGCATCCGCGAACTGCGTTTCGACATGAGCAGCGGCGCCGGCCAGATCCGCGCCGTCTCACGCCTGTATTTCTTCGACAAGTACGCGAAGATCCGCGACAAGATCCGCTTGAAGTTGAAAGCACTGAAGGCGGGCCTGTCGCACGAGCGCCAGCTGGCCGAGCTGGGTTTGCGCATGGAAACGAACCGTTTCCGCATCGTCATCGTCGGCTCCGTCGCAGGTGGCACGGGTTCCGGTTCCTTCCTCGACATGGGCTTGCTGGCGCGCTGGCTGGCACGCAGCGAAGTGGGCGCGGCCGACGTCGAGCTGATGCTGTTCTTGCCGACCGGCTACACCAAGGCCAACAAGGACCGGGTCGAGGCCAACGGCTATGCGGCGCTGATGGAGCTGGAATCGGCGATGATGGGCAACAAGGGCTATGTGGGCCGCTGGGATGCGTATGACCGTCCCGAACTGACGCGCGAGCCGTACAGCGAGGTGTATCTGATCGATTCGGGCAATCTTGCCCAGCAGCACACCAAGGATGTCAGCGACGTCTACCACATGGTGGCCGACTCGCTGTTCGAGGATTTCGCCTCGGCCGACTTTGCGCGCGCCAAGCGCTCGATCGCCGTCAACCAGGCGCAGCACAAGAATTCGCTGTATAACGCGCCCGTGCCGCAAGACCGCTTCGGCGACATGCGCCTGTATTTCTCGAAGCGCTTTTCCTCGTTCGGCATGGCCGTGCTCGATACGCGCCAGGAAGCGGCGCGCGACGAACGGGCCCACCGCTGGGCCGGCGCCATGCTGCAAGCGTTCTTTGGCGTGGGCGGCACGGATGCGGGCGCCAACCGCGCCACCGATACGCAGCGCGATAATTTCCTGGCTGCCAATATGTTCCTGAAGGGCACGCCGTTCAGCGATTTCCCCGAGTTTTCCGACAAGAGCATCGAATTGAAGCGCTCCAGCGGCGATTTCATCGATTTCCGCATCGTCGATGAATTGCTGGAAGACCGCCATGGCCACTTGCTGGCCGGCGTGGAAAACCGGGTCAACACGCGCATCAACGATATCCGCACGGGTTTTGAACGCAGCGAATGGCCGGCGCAGGTGCGCGACGCCATGAAACACCTGGAACGCGACGCCGTGCGCGACCAGGATTCCACGGCCGATACGACGGAAGACCGCATCAGCAAGCGCCGCCGCGAAGTGCTGGACGACGTCAAGAAAGTCGTGCGCGACCAGTTGTATGGCTATCTGGATAATAAAGAGTTCGGCGGCCTGGAATACGTGCTGTCGCTGGTGGAACAGATCAAGGACCGCATCGAGGCGCCGGGCAGCGGCTTGACGGCGCAGATCGGCAACAATGCCGAGCGCTACCGCGAGATCAAGGAAGCCGTGCGTTCACGCGAATACGAGCGCCTGCTGAACAATCTGGAACAGACGCGCAGCACCTTCGGTTTCCTCAGCAATGGCGAAAAGCAGGCGGGCGTGGTGATGGACCATTTGCGCACGGAAATGGCGAATGCGCTGAAATTCCATCTGCGCGCCAAGGCGGCGGACGAGTCCGCCATCCTGCTGGGCGAATTGTCGCGCTGGCTGGGCAACCGGGTCGGCGTCGATGCGCAAGGCCGCGCGCAGTGGAATGGCCTGGTGGGCGAGCTGCAAACGGGCCGCGAAGGCGTGCTGGCCATGCTGGCGGAACTCAAAACGGCCAATACCATCTTGCAAAAGGACCTGGACAAGGAACACGCGACCCTGATCGTCATTCCCGTCACGGAAAAAGACATCGCGCTGCCATCGGCGGCCACCTTGCGCCAGTGGGCCGATGAAGCGTTCAAGGACATGGGCGGCTCGAAAGCGCTGTTCCCCATGCTGGCCGAACCGGCGCAGCGCGGCTTGATCCTGGCCAAGGTCACGCGCATGGCCGAGAACATGATCGCCACGGCGGGCCTGGTGGAAGGGGCGACGAGCTCGCCCGACCCCCTGTTCGAGGCGCTGGAACAGATGGATGTATCCGAACGCCTGGACCGTTTCCGCAAGCTGCTGGCTTGCTCCATGCCGTGGATCGACGCCAATATGGCGGGCGACTTCACGGTCGTGTCGGACCAGTTCAAGTGCGTGATCGGCGTGGCCAACGCGGCCGCCTTCAAGGCGAAGTTCGGCGCCGAGCTTGAATCGTGCGTGCCGACCCAGGTGGGCATCACGGTGAGCCAGCTGGAAATCGTCGAAACGGGCATCCGCGGGCGCGCCGTCTGCTATTGCGAATTGGCCGGCGTGCCGATGACGGTGCTGCGCGGCCTGGAAGGCTGGCGCACCAGTTACCGCAAGGAAGGCGACAACGACAAGGCGCCGACCCACACGCACATCGATCCGACGCAATTCACGCATCCGATCGCGCCGAACACGGACGAGATGAAACGCCTGGCGGAAGATTTCGGCGAATTCCTGCAAGCCATCATGCTGGGCATACTGACGCGCCACACGGGCCGGGTCGTGCCGCCGGGCCAGTACCAGTTTGCCGTCGAACCGGGCGATTTGCGCCGCATCGGCAATGAACGGGCCATCCGCCAGAATGGCATGCCCGCCTCGTACGAGAAAAATATCGCCCTGCGCATCGAGGAAAAACTCGCTGCGCTTGATGCCGTGCAGACGGCGGCCCTGGCAGCGCTGGCAAAATACTATGAACGGGGCGTGTATGCACCGAAGCTGGTGGCGCAGGCCGATGGCTCGCAGCTGCCGTATATAGGCTTTGGCAGCGCCATTTCCGCCGAGGTGGGTGCGCGCTTGCGCGATTCTGCACGCCGCAAAGGCATGGCCAGCGATGAGCTCGACCGTACGGTGCAAACCTTGCTGGGACGCCTGAAGGAATGGGCGAATGTCATCGGCGACTCCGACAGCGATGCCTATGACTGGGAAGTGCGCGAGCCGGAAGCGGATGGCCAGCCCCGTCTGAAATATGCGATCAAGGGGGAAATGCTGGAAGCGGGGCGCCTGGAGCAATTGTTGCGCCCGGCCAGTGCGGCGGCCGCTCCCGTGGCGCCGGTGTTCGGCATGGCGCCGCCACCGCTGGGCGGCATGCCGCCGCCTTTGGTTGAATATCAGTATTTCCTGGGCATAAACGGCCAGCAGCAGGGACCGTTCACCGGCCAGCAGATCGTGCAGTACGTGCAGGCGGGGCAAGTCGCACCAAGCACCACCAAGGTGTGGCGCGCCGGCTTGCCGGCCTGGGCCGACCTGGCCCAGTTCGCCGAACTGGCGCCTTTGTTCCTCAGCGCGCCGCCACCGTTGATGCCGCCGCCCCTGTGAACGCTGGAATGACGTTGGAATGAAGGATTAGTTTTGGATATCTGCATCAAATGTAAGGGCGGCCTGTTCAGTGCTGTCAGCCATTGCCCGTACTGCGGTCACGCCGTGGCTGGCGCGGCCAAGCCAGCGGCGGCCGTGCGGCCACCGCTGCCACCTGTGCCCGCGCCTATGCCAGTAGCGCCGCCCGTGGCGCCCAAGCCGCCGCCCGTGCCGGTGACACCGGCGCCTGCGCCGAAAGCACCGCCGAAACCGGCGCAGCCGCAGCCGCAAGCCGCGCCGAAGCCTGTACCTGCCCCGGCGCCAGCCCCGGCCGCACCGGTGCCGCCGTCACCGCCGCGCAAGTGGCTGCGCTGGCTGGGCGGCATCGCCGTGCTGGCGATCGTCATCGTCTACATGAATGGCAAGCCGGGCGGCAAGAACGATGCGGCGTGCAATGACGCCATCGACAGCGGCTTGAAATTGGTGGCAAATGGCAGCCTGGATGGCGCCCGCCAGAAGCTGGCGACGGCGAAAAATGTCTGCACGGGCAAGTCCAGCGCCAAGGCGGACGATTTGCAGGCGGCGATCGGCAAGGCGGGCGCCGCATCGGGCAGTTGCCAGCGCGGCGTGCGCGCCATCGAGCGCGCTATTGATGGACATCAATTGCAGAGCGCGGCCAGCGGCATCGCCGCGCTCGACGTCGATTGCGCGGGCGCTGCCAGCGTGGATTCTTTGCGCAAGCAGCTGGCGCGCCAGCAGGCGGCAGCCGCGTCGGTGCTGGTGGGAGTACGCCAGGCGCTCGATGGCAAGGATGCGGCAGCGGCAAGGAATGGCATCGCCCGGCTGGAAGCGATCGACCGCGAAGCGCTGGAATTGCCGCAGTTGAAGGCCGATGTGCAAGCGCTGTCGGCGGTCGCGGCGCCTGCGCCCGCGCCCGTTTCAGCACCGGCACCGCTGGAAACGACAGCGGCCCGCAGCGTGCCAACGGAACCGGCGCCCGTGCGCGCGGTCGAACGTTCAGCGGTGGCCGAACGCCGTCCGCTGGAAACGTCGCCCGTCGATAGCGGCGCGGCCATGCGCAACGAGATGGCGCAAGCGTTCCTGCGCGACGCCGAGCGTTCTTTGTTGGAAGGCAAGTTCGATGCGGCCAAGACGTATCTGGAAAGTGCGCGCCGCGTCGATCCCGGCAATGCGCGCATCGACAACCTGTCGCGCCGCATCCGCGAACGCGAACGGCAAGTGCTGCAGACGGAAACAACGATCAATTAGTTATCAGGGGGCACCATGCTCAATCACACCACCTTGCGCGCCACCGCCGCACTGACCATCGCCGCCATGCTGGCCGGCTGCGCCACGGCACCGATGAATCCGAACGGCGTGCGTCAGGACGCTTCCTATCCGCAAGGCGGTACCCAGGTGGCCACCGATGAAGACCCGTGCAGCGTGGGCACGTCGGCGGCGGCCGGCGCGGCCGTGGGGGCACTGCTGGGTGCGCTGGCGGGCGGCAAGAATGGCGCGCTGAAGGGCGCGGCCATCGGCGGCGGCCTGGCGGCGGCCGGCTGCCTGGCGATCAATGTCAATTCACGCCAGACCAAGACGGCGGCGCAGGCGGACCGCGACTATATCCGCGCACGCGGCGCGCTGCCGCGCGAGCCGCAAGTGGTGTCGTACACGCCGCAGCTGAGCGCGTCGACCGTCAAGCGCGGCCAGCCGTTCAAGGTTCATTCGGTGGTGGAGCTGGTCAACGGCAGCGCGCAAAGCGTCAACGACGTGCGCGAAGAGCTGGTGGTGCTCGATCCGCAGGGCCAGCCATTCAAGTCCGGCTCGAAGGCCTTGGCCAGCAGCAACAAATCGGGCGGGCGCTTTGAAAACTCGTTCGAGCTGACCTTGCCGGCCGGCGTGTCGCAGGGCATCTATGGCGTCAAGACGAATTTATATGTCAACGGCAAGCTGGCCGCCACGCGCGACCTGCGCACGCAGCTGGTGATGCTGGAGGCGGACGGCGCCGCGCCGCAATTGGCGCAGCGTTAAGCCCCGCCCTGATACCCATGCTGGCGCCAGGCTTCGTAGACGACCACGGCCACCGTATTCGACAAATTTAAACTGCGGTTGTCGGGGCGCATCGGCAGGCGGATGCGTTGCTCTGCCGGAAAGCCGTCGCGCAGGGTGGGATCGAGGCCTTTCGTTTCCGAGCCGAACACGAACACGTCGCCCGGCAAGAAGGCCACGTCGCCGAACGGGCGAGAGCCGCGCGTGGTCATGGCGAACATGCGGGACGGGTCGGGCTGGGTGTCGGCCAGGAACGCTGCCCAATTCTTGTGCACCTTCATCTTGGCGTAGTCGTGGTAATCGAGGCCGGCGCGCTTCATCTTGGCATCGTCGAGCGGAAAGCCCAGCGGTTCGACCAGGTGCAGCTGCGCGCCCGTGTTGGCGCACAGGCGGATGACGTTGCCCGTATTGGGCGGGATTTCAGGTTCTACCAAAACAACGTGAAACAAAATGCTCTCCTTGGATCTAAATCTAATATATATGTAGCTAATCTATCTAATGCGGCGGCGTGCGTGCCACCACCAATATGCTGACCCTGGCCGCCCCCGCGTGCTTGCAGGCTGCGGCTAGCGCGTTGACGGTGTGGCCGCTGCTCATCACGTCGTCGACGATGCCGACATGGCATCCTGGCAATAACGGCGCATGGTCCGGCGCGATGGCGAATGCGTGCGCCAGGTTGGCTTGCCGCTCCTGCGGCGCCACGCTGCTTTGCGCCCGCGTGTCGCGCACGCGCAGCGCCAGGCGGGGCTGCAAAGGGACGTCCAGCAAGCGCGCCAGCGGGCGCGCGATTTCCAGCGCCTGGTTAAATCCCCGTTCGGCCAGCCGGGCCGGGCCCAGCGGGACTGGGCACAGCAGTTGCGGCGCTTCCCACGTTTGTTGTTGCTGAATGGCAACATGCAGCAGTTCTGCCAACAGGGGCGCCAGCGCCAGGCGCGCGCCGAATTTCAGCTGCAGCAGCAACTGGTCGACGGGCGCCGCATAATCAAACGCCGTGACGGTGGCGTCATATGCGGGCCTGTGGCGCACACAGCGTCCGCACAGCAGCGCCACCTCGATGTCCGCGAGCGGGTTGGCGCACTGGCGGCAGCGATGGCGCAGTTGCCCCCGTCCTTGCCCCAGATACTGCGCGCGGCAGGGCGGGCACAGCACTTGCGGGCAGCCGATGCCGCACAGCGCGCATTGCGCTGGCAGCAAGGTGGCGCCCAGCCACTGGCGCAGCGCCTGCCAGGCCGCATCAAGGCGGGGCTGGGTGGCGGTCCGCATCGCGATGGCGTCGTTCCATGTACACTGCCGACATTATCTCACCTCACCGGTTTCAACATGCCAGTTCCCGCCAATCCACCCAAAATGAGTGCGCCCATCGATGCGGTGCAAGTACGCGATTTCTTTTCCCGTCCCGCGCGCGTCGCGCCGTCCGATTTCCTGCGCCGCGAAGTGTCGGCACGCATGCACGAGCGCCTGGAGCTGGTGAAAATCACTCCCTTGCGCGTGCTCGACGCCGGCTGTGGCCCGGGCGCGGACCTGGCGCAGTTGCACAAGGATTATCCCGCCGCGCAGATTATCGGTCTCGATGCAGCGCAAGCGATGATGCAGGCGGCGCGCATGCCCGCGTCGAAACTGGCCAGCCTGAACCAGTTCCTCAGCAAACTCTTGCCGGCCAAGGCGGGCGTGGATTTGCTGTGTGGCGACCTCGGTGACTTGCCGCTGGCACAGGGCAGCATCGACCTCGTGTGGTCCAACCTGGCGCTGCACTGGCATGCCCAGCCCGACCGCGTGTTTGCCGAATGGCGGCGCGCGCTGCGCCTCGATGGCTTGCTGATGTTTTCCTGTTTCGGTCCCGACACCTTCCGCGAAGTGCGCGATGCCTTTGCCGAGGCGGATTTATATCCGCATGCCCTGCCTTTTGTGGACATGCACGACTTTGGCGACATGCTGGTCGAGACGGGTTTTTCCACGCCCGTGCTGGACATGGAAATCATTACGGTGACCTACGACACGGCGGAAAAACTGCTGGCGGACGTGCGCGCCTTTGGCGGCAACCCGCTCACCACGCGCCGGCGCGGCCTGATGGGCAAGGCGGCCTGGCAGCGCATGCTGGCCGCGCTGGAAAAGATGCGCCGTCCCGACGGCAAGCTGGGCCTGAGTTTCGAGGTCATCTATGGTCACGCCTTCCGTCCCGCGCCGCGCGTGACGCGCAATGGCGAAGCCATCATCCGCTTCGATTTGCCGCGCAAACCCAAATAAAACGGCAAAGAAACCGACACTTGGTCGCCATCCGCGCATGGATGTTGCAGCAACCGTTGCAAAGCGCGCGGCGGCCAGCAGAAGGGCACGCACAAAGCCGATTATTGCTTGATGGATTCAAGTTTACTTGACTATAATCGTTGACTGTTTGTCAGCTTGCTAAGTAGAAAAAACAAGGGCTGCATACAAAATAAAAAAAACAAAGCAAGACTTATTCGAAGTTACTGCATTAGTATAGTAACCATCTTCCACACGAGGCCATTTCAAGGTGGGGAAGAAAAACAGGGTTCCAGCATGGTTGCGCGCCGCCGTTTTGCTGCCGCAGCCAGCATGGAATTCGCTGGTGCTTGACGCACATGGCCGTATTCTGGCCGTGTTGCTTTCATGGAGGAGCGGCAGCGGTCCAGTACGGAGAAATCCGCAGCCGTTTAAAATATCATTATTTTTGGGTGGTTGGGGAAAACATGACACATGCAAAGCGACTTCAATCGTTGCTGCTCGGGCTGTCTTTGACAGCGTTTGGCATCGGGCGATGGGCCACGGCGGCACCGGCTGCCAGCACCTATCCCGGCACCGGCGGTCCCGTGCCGTTCGAAATGAATCTGCAACCGCCGGCGACGCAGATCGCCCATGAAATCTACGATTTGCACACCCTGATGATGATCATCTGTCTGGTGATCTTCGTGGCCGTGTTCGGCGTCATGTTCTATTCCATCTTCAAGCATCGCAAGTCCCTGGGCCATAAACCGGCCACCTTCCACGAAAGCACCACCGTCGAGATCGCCTGGACCGTCGTGCCTTTCCTGATCGTCATCGGCATGGCCCTGCCTGCCACGCGCACCGTGGTGGGCATGAAGGATACCTCGAACGCCGACATCACCATCAAGGCCACCGGCATGCAGTGGAAATGGGGCTATGACTACCTGAAAGGCGAGGGCGAAGGCATTTCCTTCCTCTCCAACCTGGCCACGCCGCGCTCGCAAGTGGGGGCGCCTGGCGTGCCGCCGACGGAAAAACGCGGCGAAAACTACCTGATCGAAGTCGACAACGAAGTCGTCGTGCCGGTCAACAAGAAGATCCGCGTGGTGCTGACGGCCAACGACGTCATCCACGCCTGGTCCGTGCCCGCCTTCGGCGTCAAACAGGATGCGATTCCCGGCTTCGTGCGCGACACCTGGTTCAAGGCCGACCATATCGGCACCTTCCGCGGCAATTGCGCCGAGTTGTGCGGCAAGGAACACGCCTTCATGCCCATCGTCGTCAAGGTCGTCTCGGCAGATGATTACAAGGCCTGGGTTGATGTAAAACAAAAGGAAATGGCGGCATTGGCTGATGATCCAAGCAAGGTGTGGACCATCGATGAATTGAAGGTCAAGGGCGAGAAAGTGTATGCGGCCAACTGCGTGGTCTGCCACCAGGCGACAGGCAAGGGCGTGCCCGGTGCGTTTGCGCCGCTGGACGGCTCGGCCGTCGTGAACGGTCCGAAAGCGGATCAGATCCATGTCTTGCTGAACGGGCAAAAGAGCGGCAAGTATCCCGCCGAGATGCCAGCCTGGAAACAGCTGTCCGACACGGAAATTGCCGCAGTGATCACTTACACGCGTAATTCCTGGTCGAACAAGGCCGCAGAGAACATCGTTCAACCAGCCGAAGTCGTGGCTGCACGCAAGTAATTAGGAGCCGTACATGAGCACTAGCACTAGCACCTTGGACCACGCCGGTCACGACCATGCCCACGACCACCCGACCGGCTACCGCCGCTGGCTGTTTGCCACCAACCACAAGGATATCGGTACCCTGTACCTGTGGTTCTCGTTCATCATGCTGCTGTCGGGCGGCGTGCTGGCCCTGATGATACGCACGGAACTGTTTCATCCAGGCTTGCAATTTTTCCACCCTGAATTCTTCAATCAACTGACCACCATGCATGGCCTGGTGATGGTGTTTGGCGCCATCATGCCGGCCTTCGTCGGCTACGCCAACTGGATGATCCCGCTGCAAGTGGGCGCATCCGACATGGCCTTCGCCCGCATGAACAACTTCTCGTTCTGGCTGCTGCCACCGGCCGCGCTGCTGCTGGCCACGTCCTTCCTCGTGCCGGGCGGCGCCACGGCCGCCGGCTGGACCCTGTATGCGCCGCTGTCGACGCAGATGGGTCCTGGCATGGACATGGCGATTTTTGCCATGCACCTGATGGGTGCCTCGTCCATCATGGGTTCGATCAACATCATCGTCACCATCCTGAACATGCGCGCCCCCGGCATGACCCTGATGAAAATGCCGATGTTCTGCTGGACCTGGCTGATTACCGCCTATCTGCTGATCGCCGTCATGCCCGTGCTGGCCGGCGCCATCACCATGACCCTGACGGATCGCCATTTCGGCACGTCCTTCTTTAACGCGGCTGGCGGCGGCGACCCGGTCATGTACCAGCACATCTTCTGGTTCTTCGGCCACCCCGAGGTCTACATCATGATTCTGCCGGCCTTCGGCATCGTCTCGCAGATCCTGCCCGCGTTTGCCCGCAAGCCCTTGTTCGGCTATGCCTCGATGGTCTACGCTACCGCTTCCATCGCGATCCTGTCCTTCATCGTCTGGGCGCACCACATGTTTACCACCGGCATGCCGGTGACCAGCCAGCTGTTCTTCATGTATGCGACCATGCTGATCGCCGTCCCCACGGGCGTGAAAGTGTTCAACTGGATCGCCACGATGTGGAAGGGTTCCATGACGTTCGAAACGCCGATGCTGTTCTCTGTGGGCTTCATCTTCGTCTTCACCATGGGCGGTTTCACGGGCCTGATCCTGGCCGTGACGCCGATCGACATCCAGTTGCAGGATACCTATTATGTGGTGGCCCACTTCCACTATGTGCTGGTGGCCGGTTCGCTGTTTGCCCTGTTCGCCGGCTTCTACTACTGGTCGCCGAAATGGACGGGCCACATGTACAACGAGACGCGCGGCAAGATCCATTTCTGGCTGTCGCTGATCACCTTCAACGTGACCTTCTTCCCGATGCACTTCCTGGGCCTGGCCGGCATGCCGCGCCGCTACGCCGACTATCCGGCGCAGTTCACGGACTTTAATATGATTGCCTCGATCGGCGGCTTCGGCTTCGGCCTGATGCAGGTGTACTTCCTGTTCTTCGTGGTCTTGCCGACCATCCGCGGCGGCAAGGCTGCGCCAGCGAAACCATGGGAAGGCGCGGAAGGCCTGGAATGGACCGTGCCGAGCCCGGCGCCTTTCCACACGTTTGAAACGCCGCCGACCGTCAAGTAGTCATCGTTAATTAATGCCAGTGTCACGGGCCGGCGCAGCCGCCGGCCCCTTTGAATAGAGTGCCTGCCATGACCGAAGTGAAAACTGAGCGCAAGAAACCGAACAACCTGCGTACCGGGCTGATCCTGGCCGCCCTGGCGGCCTTCTTCTTCCTGTCCGTATTCGTCAAGCGCATGTGGCTCTGACGTGACGACGCCCCACCAACAGGAAACACGCGGCCTGAACCGCAAGATGCTGGGCAAGCTGATCGTCATTGCCGTGCTGATGTTTGGCTTTGGTTATGCCCTGATTCCCGTCTACAAGCAGATTTGCGAAGTGATGGGCATTAACGTGCTGACGCAAAAAGATGGCACGGTGGCCTACGACAACAATACGCAGGTCGACACCACGCGCAGCATCACCGTCGAGTTCGACGGCAATGCGCAGGGGCCATGGCGCTTCCGCCCGACCGTATCGAGCATGCAAGTGCATCCGGGCGAACTGGTGACCGTCATGTATGAAGTGGTCAACACGCAAAACCGCGTCGTCAACGCGCAAGCCATTCCCAGCTACGCGCCGCAGAGCGCCACGCCGCATTTCAAGAAGGTCGAGTGCTTCTGCTTCAAGCAGCAGACCTTGAAACCGCACGAAGCGCGGCAGATGCCGGTGGTGTTCTTCCTCGATCCGGCCCTGCCGAAAGAGGTGAAGACCATCACCCTGTCGTACACGTTTTTCGAGATTGCCGGTCTGAGCCAGGCTCAGACGCCGGCTGTCCAATAGGAGAGTGCCATGGCCAAGCCAGACCAGCCGGAAAAAGCGTCGTTCCTGTATTCGCTGCGGGCCGTCGTGTGGTCATTCACGGGTCTGCGCCGCAAGAGCGATTTCGACACGGATTCGGTCAAGCTCAATCCCGTGCACATCGTCATCGCCGGCTTCCTGGTGGTCGCCTGCCTGATCGGCATCCTGATTTCAATTGTTAAATTCGTCGTTTTATAAATTATAAAAAACCACCCTATAAGTTTTTGAGGAGATGATGATGAGTTCCAACCACGCCGCCGTACCTTATTATTTCGTGCCCGGCCCGTCGCGCTGGCCCATGCTGGGCGGCGCCAGCCTGCTGCTGACCATGATCGGCGCCTCGGCCTGGGTCAACGACGTCTCCTGGGGCCCGTACGTGAATTACCTGGGACTGGCCGGCATCCTGCTGGTGCTGTACTTCTGGTTCGGCGACGCCATCCGCGAATCGGAGCAGGGCCTGTACAGCGAGCGTATCGATCACTCCTTCCGCTGGAGCATGAGCTGGTTCATCTTTTCAGAAGTCATGTTCTTCGCCGCCTTCTTCGGCGCGCTGTTTTACGCGCGCAGCATTTCCATGCCGTGGCTGGCCGACCTTGACCACAAGGTGATCTGGCCCGATTTCGCCGCCCAGTGGGGCAATACGGGCCCGGCCGGCACGGTGCAGGAATTTACCACCATGACGCCGTTCTGGATTCCGACCATCAATACGGCCTTGCTGCTGACGTCGGGCGTCACCCTGACCATCTCGCACCACGCGCTGCGCGCCGGCCACCGCGCCATGACGGCCCTGTTCCTGTTCGCCACCATCGTGCTGGGCGCTATCTTCATGGGCTTCCAGGTCTACGAGTACATGCACGCATACAGCGAACTGAACTTGAAACTGACGTCCGGCATCTACGGCGCCACCTTCTTCATGCTGACGGGCTTCCACGGTTTCCACGTGACCCTGGGCGCCATCATGCTGTCCGTCATCCTGTACCGCGTGCTGAAAGGCCACTTTACGCCTGAGCACCACTTCGGCTTCGAAGGCGCCGCCTGGTACTGGCACTTTGTCGACGTCGTCTGGCTGGGCCTGTACGTGGTCGTGTATTGGTTATAATGGCGGGGCAGGGCGCGCGCCGTTGTTAGGCGGCCTGCAGCATGAAAAAAGCCGTACCGGGAGATCCTGGGTACGGCTTTTTTCTTAGCGTGAAGAATTTGCCAATCAGGCAAGAAGAAGCTTAATGTATGCCCGTCGGCTGGATATAGCCCAGATGATGCGCCAGCAGGATCAGCAAAAACAGGGTGATCGACAAGCCCACGCGCAAGGCCAGCGCCTGCACGGTGCGGTTGCTCTTGCCCTTGTCGCGCATGAGAAAGAACAGGGCCGAGCCCAGGCTGCCCAGGATCAGGATGAAGGCAATGGCAACGAGGATTTTCATGGATGGTAGCGCCCGGCTTGAGGAGGTTTCATTGTAATGCGTATCCGCTTCCATTTTAGATGGATTCCATTTGTTGTAATGCTGCTACTGGTGGCCCTGGGGGTCTCTCTGGCGCAATGGCAGCAGCACCGTGGCGATGAAAAAGTCGCCCGCGCCGCCCGGCTGGAAGCGGGCAACCTGGCCGCACCGCTGGCATTGACGGCCGCACCCCTGCTGCCGGCTGATGCGCAAGCGATCGAATACCGCCGCGTTACCGTCACGGGGAATTTTGTACCCGCCTGGACGGTCTACCTGGACAACCGCCCCTACAAGGGCCAGGCCGGCTTCCATGTGCTCACGCCATTCCAGATCGACGGTTCCGCCATGCACGTGCTGGTGGCGCAGGGCTGGTTGCCGCGCAACAATGCCGAGCGCACGCGCATTCCCGATTACGCCACGCCCACGGGCACGGTCACCATTACCGGCATCGCGCGCCTGAACGCGGGCCATGTGATGGAACTGGGCACGGCGCCGGCCCTGGCGCCGCACGCCATCGTGCAAAATGCCGATATCGGCCAGGTGGCCCGGGCCAGCGGCCTGGCCTTGCAACCCTTCCTTCTCGAACAAACAGCCGACCCGGCAGCGGCGCCAGCGGCCAGCACGCTTCCCGTGCGCGACTGGCCGGCGCCCGACCTGGGCGCCGACAAGCACCGCGGCTATGCCTTCCAGTGGTATGCACTGGCACTGATGGCTTTTTTATTTTTTGTCTTTACAGGATTTCGACGTGCAAACAAACAGCCCTGAAGCAACGCAAGACAGCCCCGAGAAACAGATGCAGAACAGCGGACGCTGGAAACTGCTGGCCGTGGTGGCCGTGTGCGCCTTTCCCATCATCGCATCGTATTTCACGTATTACATCATCAAGCCCACGGGCCGCAACAACTATGGCGCGCTGATCGACCCGCGTTTGCATCCGATACCCGAAGCCCAGCTGCAGGTGACGGAACTTGACGGCAAGGCGGCGCCGTTGGCGCAATTCAAGGGCAAGTGGGTGCTGCTGCAAACGGGGCCATCCGATTGCCAGGAAGCATGCAAGAAGCAATTGTTTGACATGCAACAACTGCGCCTCATGCAAGGCAAGGAACGCGAACGCCTGGAACGGGTCTGGCTGGTGACCGATACCCAGCCGCTCGACACCCTGGTGATGCGCGAATTCGACGGCACCAGCATGCTGCGCGTGAACAACGACGCCTTGAAAGCGTGGCTGCCCGTGGAGGCGGGCGGCCAGACCAGCGACCATTTATATTTGATCGATCCGCTGGGCAACCTGATGATGCGCTTCCCGAAAGACGCGGACCCGAACAAGATCAAGAAAGACATCGCCAAGCTGCTCAAAGCTTCGGCGATCGGTTGAGGAGTCTGCATGCCGACGATGCATCTCTCCGCGCTGGCCCAGCTGGGCTTGACAGGTTTGCTGGTGGCGCTGCTACCGCTGACCATGGTCTGGGTGTCCGCGGACGCCAATAAATACCGCAAGCTGGTATGGATCGCCGTCTTTTTGACGGTCGACCTGATCATGTTTGGCGGCTTTACGCGGCTGTCCGATTCCGGCCTCGGTTGCCCGGACTGGCCCGGTTGCTATGGCTCGGCCAATCCTTTCCTCGCGCACGAGCACATCGTGGCGGCCGAAACCCTGATGCCGACGGGACCCGTCACGGTGGTCAAGGCGTGGATCGAAATGACGCACCGCTACCTGGCCATGGCCATCGGCGTCTTGATCGTGGCGATGATGGTGCAGGCGTGGCGCCAGTGGCGCAAAAGCAAACGGCAGGAATTCGCTCCGGCGCTGCCGACGGCGCTGTTCCTGTTCGTCTGCCTGCAGGGCGCGTTCGGCGCCTGGACGGTGACCTTGAAACTGCAGCCGGTGATCGTCACCATCCATTTGCTGCTGGGCATGGGCTTGCTGGCCATGCTGACGTGGCTGGGCGGGCGCCAGGATCATGCCGTCAAACCCTTGCTGCGCGCCGATGCGGATGCGTCCGTGCTGCGCCCCGTGCGCGCGCTGGCCGTCATGTCGCTGGTGCTGCTCACCGTGCAGATCGCGCTGGGCGGCTGGGTGAGCACCAACTACGCCACCCTGGCCTGCACGGATTTCCCCCTGTGCGGCGGCAAAGTCATTCCGGAGATGGATTTTGAACATGGTTTCCATCTGTGGCGCGAGCTGGGCAAGACGGCTGCCGGCCATTACTTGCCGTTTTCCGCGCTGACGGCCATCCACTGGGTGCACCGCAACTTCGCCTTCATCGTGCTGGCCGGTGTCGGCTATACGGTGCTGCGCGCATGGAAGCTGCCGTCCCTGCGCGGCACGGCGCGCTGGCTTGCGCTGGTGCTGGCCCTGCAGGCGGCCACGGGCCTGGCGACGATTTACCTGAGCTGGCCATTGTCGATTGCCGTCCTGCATAACGGCGGGGCAGCGCTGCTCGTGTTATTGCTGACCATGTTAAACTACAAGGCTAAATTCCAACTCGATGTTGCGCGCTCTGTTCAGCGCGCTTGCGCCTCCGCGCCAGTGCCCTCGGCACCAGCCAGTCCTTCCCGTACCGCATAAATGACTACTCAGACCATCAGCCGTAAAGCATCCCCCCGCATCGCCCAGTACTGGGCGCTGACCAAGCCGCGCGTGACGCAACTTGCCGTGTTTTGCGCCGTCATCGGCATGTTCCTGGCCAGCGAGGAGTTGCCGGACTGGCGCGCGGTGGTGTTCGGCACCCTCGGCATCTGGCTGCTGGCTGGCGCCGCGTTTGCCGTCAACTGCCTGGCCGAGCGCGAAATCGATGCGCGCATGGCCCGCACGGCACGCCGTCCCATGGCCATGGGCGACATCACGGTGAAACAGACAGTGGTGTTCGCGCTGGTGATCGGCGGCCTGGGCATGGCGATTCTGTATAACCTCGTCAATCCGCTGACCATGTGGCTGACCTTTGTCACCTTTGTCGGCTATGCCCTGATCTACACCATGGTGCTGAAACCGGCCACGCCGCAAAACATCGTCATCGGCGGCCTGTCCGGCGCCATGCCGCCCGCGCTGGGCTGGGCCGCCGTCGCCAACGACGTGCCGATGCAGGCGTGGCTGCTGGTCTTGATCATCTTCGTGTGGACGCCGCCGCATTTCTGGGCGCTGGCCATGTACCGCCGCGACGATTACGCGCGCTCGGGCTTGCCCATGCTGCCCGTCACGCACGGCTTGAAATTCACGCAATTTCACGTCTGGCTGTACTCGATCGCGCTGGCCGCCACCACCTTGCTGCCGTTTGCCGTGCGCATGAGCGGCCTGATTTACCTGGCCTCGGCCGTGCTGCTCAATGCCGGCTTCCTGTATTACTCATGGAAGATGTACCGGCACTACACGGACTTGATCGCGCGCAAAGCTTTTACGTATTCCATCATTTACCTGGCATTGCTGTTCGCGGCCCTGCTGGTCGACCACTACATTCCCCTCGGCACATGAAAAAAAACCTGACCCTGTTGTTGGCGGCCGCCCTGGTCGCCGTCCTGGCCGGCTGCGGCAAGCCTGCCGCACCGAAGCTGGAATTCAAGAATACGGACGTGACGGGCCTCGGCTACGCGCGCGAGTTCGCGCTGACGGACCATACGGGCCACCCGCGCACCCTGGCCGACTACAAGGGCAAGCTGGTGCTGATGTTCTTCGGCTACACGCAATGCCCGGATGTGTGTCCGACCACCATGGCCGACATGGCGCAGGTGATGCAGGCAATGGGCCCGCAGGCGGACCAGGTGCAAGTGCTGTTCGTCACCGTCGACCCCGAGCGCGACACGCAAGCCTTGCTGGCGCAGTACGTACCCGCCTTCGACAAGCGCTTCGTCGGCCTGTATGGCGATGCGGCCGCGACGGCCAGGGTGGCCAAGGAATTCAAGGTGTATTACGCCAAGGTCGAGGGCGAAACGGATAGCAGCTACACGGTCGACCACACGGCCGGCACCTATGTGTTCGACCGCGAAGGCAAGATCCGCCTGTTCGTGCGCCACGGCGAAAAACCTGCCGCCATCGTGCACGATCTTAAACTTCTGCTATCCTGACCCGGTCGCGTCCCCGGGCGCCATCTTCAGGATTTGCAGTACATGGACAAACGTTTCGAGCCCCACGCCCGCCTGGCAGCCATCATCTTCTTGCTGATCGGCTGCTTTTTCGTCTTGCGGCCCTTTCTGGCCGCCATGCTGTTTGCCGCCTGCGTGGGCATTTCCAGCTGGCCCCTGTACCTGCTGCTGCTCGAGCGCCTGAAAGGCCGGCGCAACTGGGCGGCCGCCATCATGACCCTGTCCCTGGTGCTGGTCATCGTGCTGCCGCTGGCCCTCGTCACCTACAACCTGGCCGACAATGTCTCGCGCATTTATGAACAGTTGCGCACGGCGCTGGAATCGGGTGGCCTGCATCCGCCGGCCTGGCTGGCCAGCATTCCCGTGGTGGGCGAAACCATAGCCGGTTATCTGCAGCGTCTGCTGGAAGACCGCGAGGAATTATTGAATTTGGGTAAGACCATGCTGGAGCCGGCGCGCCATTTCCTCGCTTCCGGCGGCATCTTGCTGGGTACGGGCCTGGCGCAGACCAGCCTGGCCGTGTTTGTCAGCTTCTTCCTCTACCGCGATGGCCAGCAACTGAGCCGTGCCTTGATGACGGGCGCCGGCCGCATCATCGGCGACAGCGCGCCGGGCGTCGGCCTGACCATCAGCCGCACCGTGCGCGGAGTCATGTATGGCTTGCTGGGCACGGCGCTGGCGCAGGCGCTGGTGGCGGTGATCGGCTTTCTGATCGCCGGCGTGCCGGCCGTGGCGCTGCTGGGCGTGGCCACCTTCATCTTTTCGCTGATCCCCGTGGGCCCGCCCCTGATCTGGGGCGGCGCCGCCATTTGGCTGTTCAATGACGGCCAGACGGGCTGGGGCATCTTCATGCTGGTGTGGGGCGCACTGCTGATCAGCGGCGTGGATAACGTGGTCAAACCCATGCTCATCAGCCGCGGCAGCAGCTTGCCGTTTTTGCTGGTGCTGCTGGGCGTGCTGGGTGGCGTGCTGGCCTTCGGCTTCGTCGGCATTTTTATTGGCCCGACCTTGCTGGCGGTGTTGTACAGCTTGCTGCAAACGTGGACGGTGGGCGAGACCACCATGCCGCAGGGCAAAGATACGCTTACCTTGAAAAAAGACTAATCGCGTAAGTCCGCGTCGAGGTCGCGTTCCTGTTTCGGGATCACTTTGATGAGCACGATGCGGGGCCCGTTCATCTTCTTGACGACGATGTCGAAGTCGACAAAGGTGATGCGCTGGCCCTGCTTCGGGATATCCCCCAGCTTGACCATGATCAAGCCGCCCACCGATTCAACGTCGTCCAGCCCCAGTTCCTCGTTTTCGATATCGATGCCGAGGATGCGTTCGAGCGAGAAGATGGGCAGGCTGGCCTTGCCGATCAGGGTACCGTCGCTTTGCTTGAGCCAGTCGTTTTCATTGCGGCGAAATTCATCGCGGATTTCGCCGACCATGGCGCCGAGCAAGTTATCCAGCGTGATGAATCCCAGCGGGCGCTTGCCCTTCTCGCCGATCAGGGCGAAGTGGGGCGCGCCGTCGCGGAAGCGGCGGAACAGTTCCAGCGCCGGCGTGCGCGCGGAAATGATGTCCACCGGACGTAAAAACGGCGTGAGCGAGGTGATCGGTTTGCCCGCCTGCTGGGCAAAGAACAGGTCTTTCAGGTGCACCACGCCCAGCACGTCGTCTTCATTCGTGTCGAAATACGGATAGCGGCTGAAGCGGTTGCGCAGCACCGTGTCGAGGTTTTCTTCCACGCTGTTTGACGCGTACAGGGCGATCACTTCATTGATCGGGCGCATCAGATCCGACACCGTCATTTGTTCGAAATCGAGCGATTGCGCCAGGATGTTGCGCTCGTCGCGCGTAAATTTTTCGCCCGGCTGACTGGTGCGCAGGATCAGTTTCAGCTCATCGGACGAGTAATGCGCATCGTGGCCGCCCTTGCCGGACAGGCCCGCCATGCGCAGCACCCAGTTGGCGCTGGCGTTGAGCAGGTAGATGGCCGGGTACATGGCCCAATAGAAACCATACAGGGGAATCGCGCTCCACAGGCCGACGGCTTCCGGGTTGCGGATGGCCATCGATTTGGGCGCCAGTTCGCCCACGACGATGTGCAGGAAGGAAATCACGCTGAAGGCCAGCACGAAGGAAATGCCGTGTATCAGTTCTTGCGAGGTGAGGCCGATGGCGCCGAATACGGGTTCGAGCAGGCCGGCAAAGGCCGGTTCGCCGACCCAGCCCAGTCCCAGCGATGCCAGCGTGATGCCCAGCTGGCAGGCGGACAGGTAGGCGTCCAGCTGGCCATGCACCTTGGCCAGGATGCGGCCCCGTAGTCCCTGCGTCTTGGCGATGGCGCGGATGCGCGTGCGCCGCAAGGTGACAATGCCAAACTCGGCGGCAACAAAAAAACCATTGAGCGCGACCAGGAAAAAGGCTAGCAGGACAAGCAAGACATTGTGCATGGGGTGCAAAAAGATGGGCTGTTAAAACGTCATCTTAAACGACGAAGGGCGGCATAGCCTAATTTTGCCGCGCACGCCGCCATTGCAGGCGCGCGTGCGGCGGGTTTTTTACGCTGCTTCAGCCCTTGGCCGCCGTTTGCGGCCCGCCGCGCATGGCGAACACCATGACGGCCGAGACGATGGCGGGGATGGCGACAACGAGGAAAATCGTGCTGTTGGGCCAGTTCAGGCGGATCAACTCGCCACCGAGCACGGGGCCGATGATGGAGCCGATGCGCCCGATGCCCAGGCTCCAGCCGATGCCCGTCGAGCGCAAGGTGGTCGGGTAGTAGCTGGCCGCCAGAGCGTTGACAGCCGGTTGGCCGCCCACCACGCAAAAGCCCGCGATGAAGATCGTAATGAAGAGGAAGGCCAGCGACACGTCGGGACGGCCGATCAGGGCAATGGCGACTGCGGCAACGAGGAAGCACGGCAGCAGGATGCGGCGGAAGCTGGAGCGGTCGATCAGCTGGCCCATGACGAGGGTGCCGATGGTGCCGCCCACTTGCAGGGCCGTGCCGGCCAGCACGGCGTTGGCCGTGGACAGGCCCGCTTCCTTGGCGATGGTCGGCAGCCAGTTGGAGAGGAAATATAAATTGAGCAAGTTCATGAAGTTGATGACCCACAACAAGATCGTCATCTTCGCGCGGCCGTCCGTAAACAATTGCAGCACGGGCGCGCCCTTGTGTTCTTTCTCATGCACGACGTATTGCGTGTCGGCCGTGATGGTCACCGTCGGGTCGATGCGTTTCAACCACTGCGCCACCTTGTCCAGCTTGCGTTTCTTCAATACCAGGAATTGCATCGATTCCGGCAGCAGGAAGAACATCAGCACACCGATCACGAGCGGTACCACGCCGCCCACGTAAAACACGGATTGCCAGCCGAATGCGGGAATCAGCGCGGCGGACAGCAGCCCACCGAGCACGGCGCCCAGCGTAAAGCCGCACGATACCAGCATCATCAGGGTGACTTTCTTGCGCAGGGGGCTGTATTCGCCGGCCAGCGCCATGGCGTTCGGCATCACGGCGCCCAGGCCCAGGCCCGTGATGAAACGGATCAGCTGCAATTGCTCGATGTTCGTCGCCAGCGGCGTGACCAGCATGCACAGCGAAAAGAAGATGGTCGAGCCGATCAGCACGGGACGGCGGCCGAACTTGTCGGCCGTGATGCTGAAGACGAGCGAGCCGACCAGCATGCCCAGCAAGCCCGCGCCAAACACGGGGCCCAGGTTGGCCTTGCTAACGTGCCAGTCGGCAATGATGGCGGGCGCTACATAGCCCATCGCCTGTACATCGAAGCCATCCATGATGACGCATAGCCCGCACAGTATCAGCATGCCGATCTGGAAGGAGCCGATCCTGTTGTTATTGATGAGATCGGGAATATCGATCGTCTTGCCTGCCGTGGACATGGTGCCGCTCCTGTTTTTTTATGGTGGTCGCGCCCTTCCGGCGAGGGACAGGCGCGTGTTTGTCTCAGGCTTCATTACAATCGCTTTTGATTGATTATTCAAACGTTATTTTCGAATGGATTTATCAGGTTTCCTTGTGAATCTTCGGGTGACTCTGGATGGCGGCCAGGATCACGTCCAGCGCCGGGTGCATGATCTTGCGCTCGTTCGAAATCACATAAAACTGTTCGCGCAGGGACGAGGCGTCACCGACCAGCACGGCGCCGAATTGCTCCTCGATATCGGCCGCCAGGCTGGCGGACGCGAAAAACAGGCCCAGGCCCTTGCGGCCAAACGCGTTGAGCATGGCGTTATCCTCGAATTCACCGACCACGTCGGGGCGCACGCCTTGCTGCACCATCCATTCGTCGATGCGCCCGCGCAGGGCGTTATTGCGCGCGGGCAGTAAAAATGGGGCGCCGTGCAGGCTGTGCGGGAAATTGTCGCGGTATTGTTCGGCCAGCGCGGGGATGGCGAACAGCTTCATGGCGCTTTCTCCCCACAGGTGGCTGGACACGCGCAGGCTGGCGCCGGCCGGCACGGCGCGGTCCGTCAACACCAGGTCCAGCTTGTGCAGGGCCAGGTCGGCCAGCAAGGACTCGAATTCATCTTCCAGGCACACGAGCTTGACGGGCTTGTCCAGGCTGCGCGTGGCGTCGAGCATGCGGTAGGCCATCAGTTTTGGCAAGGAATCGGAAATGCCCACCGTCAGGCGCATCTTTTCCGCATCCGTGTCGGCCAGCGCTTCCTGCATCTGTTCGCCCAGCAAAAAAATCTGGTCCGCATAACCGAGCGCCAGCCGGCCCGCTTCCGTCGGCACCAGGCGCCGTCCCTGCGGCTGCAGCAGGGACTTGCCCAGCTCCTTTTCCAGCAGGGCCAGCTGGGTGCTGATGGTTTGCACGGCCAGTCCCAGGCGCTCGGCCGCGCGCGTCACGCCGCCTTCCTTGGCGACCACCCAAAAGAAGTACAAATGGCGGTAATTGAAACCGGTGGTTTTCATCGCATGGTCCTATCTTCTGTTTTTACGAAGTAATACTTCCATTATCTTCTATTTTTAAATGTGTCACATGTCCATATACTACGTTCCATTGAATTTGGATAAAGGGGAACTATCGATGAAACATTTCAGAGTGTCCTTTCTAGTGACATTTATCTGCCTGGGCATTTCCGCCTGGTGGGGTTACACGCAAGGTGGCGTGTCGACCATGCTGTCGGCATTGGGCATTGCGGTGATCCTGGGCGTGATGGAAGTCTCGCTGTCGTTTGACAACGCGGTGGTCAACGCTTCGGTGCTGAAGAACTGGGACAAGTTCTGGCAGAACCTGTTCCTCGGCGTGGGTATCATCATCGCCGTGTTCGGCATGCGTCTGCTGTTCCCGCTGGTTATCGTGGCGCAAGCGGCCGACCTGGGCTTGCTGGAAGTATGGAATCTGGCCCTGAGCAATCCGGAACAGTATTCGATGCACCTGACGAATCACCACGCGGAAGTGGCGGCTTTCGGCGGTATCTTCCTGCTGCTGGTGTTCCTGAACTTCCTGCTGGACTCGGAGAAAGAAACGCACTGGCTGGGCCGCATTGAAGAAAAACTGGGTGCGCTGGGCAAGATCTCGTCGATTTCCGTGATGATCGCGCTGGGCACCCTGATGGCCAGCCTGTCGATGATCGACGAAGGCCAGAAACTGGTGGTACTGACGGCCGGCCTGTGGGGTATTTTGACCTACGTGGGCGTCGATGTGATCAGCGGCTTGCTGGAAGGCGATAACGGCGATGGCAACATGGGTGACATCATCAAGCGCGGCGGTATTGGCGGCTTCCTGTACCTGGAAGTGCTCGACGCCTCGTTCAGCTTTGACGGCGTGATCGGCGCGTTTGCCATCACCAAGGATGTCGTGATCATCATGCTGGGCCTGGCAATCGGCGCGATGTTCGTGCGTTCGATGACGGTGTTCCTGGTGCGCAAGGGCACGCTCGACGAGTTCGTTTATCTGGAGCACGGCGCGCACTATGCGATCGGTATCCTGGCCGTGATCATGTTGGTCAGCATGAAGTTCCACATTCCCGAGATCTTCACGGGTCTGATTGGGGTGGCTTTCATTCTCGCCTCGCTGTGGTCGTCGATTCGCTACAAGCGCAGGATGGCGCACGAAGAAGGCCAGACGCAAGCGCTGGAGCCGGTCAAGGCAGTGTAAAGAATGCGCGGCAAACGACTACACCCGTTTGTCGGCAAGTTGTAGCAAGCGTCGCCGCCGGCCTGGGGAGTCAGGCCGGTGGAGGGCGCCAGGTGTTTGGTCATACACAACCCACATAGGAGAAACACATCATGGCAATCAGTCTGCAAAAAGGCGGCAACGTCAACCTGAGCAAAGAAGCCCCCGGCATTTCGAAGATGATCATCGGCCTGGGCTGGGATGCCCGCGCCACCGACGGCGCCGCATTCGACATCGACGGTTCGATCTTCCTGCTGAAGGCCGACGGCAAGGTTCGCGCCGACGTCGACATGATTTTTTACAACAACCTGAAATCGAGCGACGGTTCCGTCACCCACTCGGGCGACAACACCACCGGCGCTGGCGATGGCGATGATGAAACCGTCATCGTCGACCTGGCCACGGTGCCAGCCGAGATCGACAAGATCGCCGTCTGCGTCACGATTCACGATGCCGAAGCGCGCAAGCAAAACTTTGGTATGGTGTCGAAGGCGTACGTGCGTTGCGTGAATGCCAACGGCAACACGGAAATCGCCCGCTTCGACCTGTCGGAAGACGGTTCGGCGGAAACGGCGATGGTCTTCGGTGAAATCTACCGCAATGGCGCCGATTGGAAATTCAAGGCCATCGGCCAGGGCTACAAGGGCGGCCTGGGCCCCCTGGCAGCATCGTTCGGCGTCGGCGTATAAGTCGTCAATAGCAAAGGCGGTCCGCGATGCGGGCCGCCGCCATCACCATCATCGGCAAGGAAGGAACAGTTGAATGCCAGTTTTTAATGTGACAGGGGATGTCGACCCGTTCCTGCATGTGTCGCTTGCCAAGGGCGAGAAGATTTATTGCGAATCCAACGCGATGGTGATGATGGAAACCAATCTTGAGCTGAAAGGCAAGATGACTGGCGGCATAGGCGCCGCGCTGTTGCGCACCTTTGCCAACGGGGAATCGTTCTTTCAGCAGCATATCGAGGCCATGCGGGGCGACGGCGACTGTCTGCTGTCGCCTACCTTGCCCGGCGCGATGCGGGTGCTGGATGTGGGCGCCCAGCAATACATGATCAGCGACGGCGCCTTCGTGGCGGCCAGTGCTGGCGTGGAATTGAAGGTGCGCACGCAAAGCCTTGGCAATGCGCTGTTTGCCCAGAGCGGTGGTTTTTTCATCACCGAGACGGCAGGCAGCGGCCAGTTGGCGGTCTCCGGTTTTGGCGCGATGTCGATACTGGAAGTGACGCCTGGCAAGGACGTGGTGATCGATAACTCGCACGTCGTGTGCTGGGATAACCGCCTGCAATACGAAATTTCCATGACGACCGGCAGCAGCGGCGGCTTTCTGGGCAATTTGATCAATAGCCAGACCAGCGGCGAGGGCGTAGTGCTGAAGTTTTCAGGCACGGGAAAAATCCTCGTGTGCTCGCGTAACCGCGCAGCCTTCCTCGCCTGGACCCAAAGCAAGCCGGCGTAACTAACATTTGATGTAACCAAGCAAACAGGAGCTATGCGTATGTCTGTCAATTTGAGCAAAGGCCAGAAGATTTCTCTGGATAAAGAAGCTGGTGCCACCCTGACCCGTATCACCATGGGCCTGGGCTGGGATGCGGTCAAGACCAAGGGTTTCCTCGGTTTCGGTTCGAAGACCGAAGCCGTCGACCTGGACGCGTCGTGCGTCATGTTCGACGAGAACAAGAGCACGTCCGACATCGTCTGGTTCCGCCAGCTGAAAAGCAAGGACGGCAGTGTCGTTCACACGGGCGACAACCGCACGGGTGCGGGCGATGGCGACGACGAACAGATCAATGTTGATCTGTCGAAAGTGCCGGCGCACGTGAAAAGCCTGGTCTTCACCGTCAACAGCTTTACTGGCCAGAATTTCTCGCAGGTGGAAAACGCCTATTGCCGCATCTTGAATGCCAGCAATAACCAGGAAGTCGCGCGTTTCAACCTGTCTGTGCAAGGTTCCCACACGGCACAGATCATGGCCAGGCTGTACCGCCATAACGGCGAATGGAAGATGCACGCCATCGGTGAAAACGGCAACGGTCGCACGTTTGACGACTTGATGCCGCAGATTACCGTGCATCTATAAGGAGCAGTACGCAGCGGGCGGGGGACGGACCGGATACCGGCCCTTGTCCGCTGCTCTATATTGAAGGAGAGTATGTCGTGATGCGATTGCTGATAGCCTTGCTACTTCCGTGTCTCACGTTTTTCATGCTGGGGCGCCCGCTGGCCGGTGCCGCCGCCTTGATCTTGCAGTGCACTGTGATCGGCTGGGCGCCGGCGGCCCTGTGGGCCCTGTACACGGTGAACCAGCATAAAACGGAGCAGGAACTGGAAGGTGCGTTAAGCCGCAGCTACATGCGCAGGCGCAGTCGGTTGATCTAAATCAGCCGGGCGCCAGGAATCCTTGCGCTAAAGCCCGCACGAGCGATCGTGCGGGCTTTTTTGTACGCGCTTACTTCTTGCAGCGTATCGGCACGTTCACGGAATTGCCGTCCGAACTCAGGTTGCGGTACTGCAAATCTTCACTTTCGATGGCGAAGCGGGGCACGGCGTGCACATAGCGCTGCTTGCAGACGGTATCGTCATTGATCAGCTGGCCCGCCAGCATGTAATCGCACAGGGCAAAGCGCGATTCCTCGTCATCGAGGATCAGCACGCGCGCGGCGCTGTACAGGGCCGCTTGCAAGACGTCCGGGCTGCAGTTTTCCGGGCCCGTCAGCTTCAGATGGGTTTTCGTTTGCGTGGCCAGGCGTTGCAGCTTGACGAGGGCGGCGCGCTCTTCCTTGCGCGCGCCATCGACTTGCGCGTCGCCGCTGGACAGACGCAGCGCCAGCGAAGCGATCTGGTCGATGGAAATATGCCAGGAAAAGCCTTCCAGCCGCGTGCGGATCTGGCCCGGCAAGGGATCGGCCGCATCGACTTCGCAGCGGTACTGGCCCAGGTGGGGGCGGCACAGCACGGGAATGGCAAAGGCCGAGGTGCGCTTGCCCTTGACGAACTTCTGGCTCAGGTCGCCAAAGTTTTCATGCGTGATGGTGTCGAAGCGGGCTTGCCCAAAGCCCATCTTGACGAGGTTTTCCTTGCGCTGGCGCGAAAACAGGGCGTCGACGGCATCGTAGATATTCTTGTTGAAGATGCGATCCAGCGGCTGGCGCTCGTCCGACATTTTTTCGAAGACGGCGCTGGAATTGGGCGCGTTGGCATCGATGGCAATGAGGATGAAGGGCTTGCTGTTCAGGCGCGGCGGCACGACGGCCATGTCGTTGCCGTACAGCTGCGTCAGGGCCACGTCCCACAGGGTTTCCACGCCCAGGTTGTCGGCCGCGCCGCCGTCGAACAGGTGCACGTAGGACGGCGATTCGCGCGATTCGGAACCGAGTTCCGGCACGAAACTGTTTTTCGGGCGGAAACGCTCGAAGGTGACGGAATCGAACACGCCGGGAAAGGCGGCCGAGGTGGCCACGGCCGTGGCCAGGCGGATATCCTGGATCGGCGAATGCAGGGTGCCGTAAAAATACTCATAGGAAAACACCACGCGCTTGCCGCCATCGGTGGCGTCCGTCGCGTTGGCCAGGAAGATGGGGCCGTCGTGCGGCAAGTCCTGGTAGGTTTTCTTGTCGTACAGCACATCGTCCAGCACGTCGGACAGGAACGAGGTGCGCGTCTTGTTCGTCAACAACATCGTCGTCAGATTGGCCGGTTTCAAAATGGTCTGGCCGAAGAAATCCGTTTTGAGTTTGCTGCGCAGCAAGGGCCAATTCGTTTGCTTGCCATGCAGCGCATAGTAGCCGCCCGCGATGGCGCCGCCCGAGACGCCGGAGATGGCAGAGGCGCCGCTGACGAGGCCAAACTCTTCCAGCTGCTCCAGCGAGGCGGCCGAGAAATTGGCGGCGCGGCTGCCGCCGCCGGACAGGGCGATGCCGATGAAGTGGTCGTTGGGCATCGGATTCTGGATGCGTGCCTTGGGCGCATCGATGCGCAGGCGTGGGGTTTCCTGCACGGTGAACGTGCGGTTTTCGACGCCGCTGTTGGGGCGCAGGGCGAGTACCGTGCAGCCGCTCAGCAGTGCAACGAGGACAAAGGGTGCGAACAAGCGTGGATGCATGCGTGATCTGTGCGTAGTCAGGGGTTGGGATACGGACGGAAACGTGTGCGATTCTAACAAACTTGCCTATGCTCATGCATAGAGTTGCACCGCGAGGATGGCCGCGTTGTAGCCGGCGTGCGCCAGCATGGGCGCCAGCAGCGAACGGCTGCGTTCATAGGCGGCGCCCGCGCACAGGCCCAGCACGAAGACGGGCAGCATGGAGACAGGCGGATGCACGATGGCAAAGATGGCCGCGCTGATGCCGATCGCCTGCCAGGCGGGCAGCGAGCGGCGCAGGCCGCCCTGGATCAGGCCACGGAAAATGAATTCCTCGCACAAGGGCGCGGCCAGCAGCGTCAGCCCTGCCAGCCAGACTCCGTCCCAGCCCGCCCCGGCCGACAGCGGCGCGCGCGCAGCTGACCAGCCACAGGCTTGCGCGATGGCCAGGTAGCCGATGCCGAAGAGGGCCGCCAGCAGCGCGGCTGCCGCGCCCCGGCGCCACGCTTGCCGGCCTGGCCCGATGCGCGGCACGCCTGCCGTCTTGCTGCGCCAGTAGACGAGGCGCACCAGGACATAGGTGAGCGCGCCCGCGCTGCCGAAGGCGATGGTCACGTGCGCCAGCGTTGCACCGGCCGCGTCCTTGAGCAGGAGCAAGGCCAGTGTCTGCAGGATAAAAAACAGCATGGCGGCGATCAAGCCATCCGAGGCCGACACCCTGGCCGGCGGCGAGGCGGCCGGATCGAGCAGGTACGGCAGCTCGTCGCGCGCCTTTTGCCACAGTGCCAGGGCCAGCGCCACCGTCAGCACGACAAACACCAGTTGCTGCGCCACGCTGCCGGCCGCCAGCGCGGCGAGGTACAAGCCGGTCAGCAGCAAATACAGATACATATACGTGGGGCGTATCTTCGCCGTCGCTTCGCTGGCCAGCGGATCGCTGGCAAACACCCCCAGCGCCACGGCGATCATCGAATACAGGGGAATGCCGGCCAGGGCCAGCAGCATCAGTCCCGCCATGTCCCAGCGCCATGCGGGCAGCCAGGCCAGCGCCGCGCCAAACAGGATGAGTGGATACAGCAGGGCCAGCACGGCCCACAATTGCGCCTTTTGCCGCAGCGCCTGCTCAACGGAAACGGGAAATGTGTACAGCAGCCACAGCGCGCCCCCTTCCTTGTTCAGGGTCTGGAAGGCCGACATCATCAGCACATAGCTGCCGAGGAAAAAGCCGGTCGATGCCAGCAGGGCGGGGCTGGCCAGCAGCGCGTGCATGTCGCGTGCCTGGCCCGAAAAAAAAGCCTGGCCGCCGAGGATCAGGAGCGGCATCAGCAGCGTTTGCACCATGAAATTACGGTCGCGTATCAGCAGGGTCAATTCGCGGCGCTGAATCACCGTGCCGATGCGGGCGCGCCACTGGCCAGCGGGCAGCGCCGCCGGGGAGCGCTTGCGGCTGGCTTCGCGCTGGCCCGCGCCCACCACGCCGTGGCGCAGCTGGCGGCGCAGCATCGCCATGCCCAGCAGCATCAACAGCAGCACTTGCGCCAGCAGCAGGCAGGCTGGCAACAGCGCGGCCGCAAGGCTGCCGGCATTGAGCACACGCACCAGCAGGCCGGGCGGCGTCCAGCTGCTCCAGGCGGGCATGGCCGCGGCCCAGCCATGGGCAAAGCCGCCCGCGCCTATGCCAAAAGACATGCCCGTATACATGGGAAACAGGCCCGCCAGCGAGAGCAGGGCCTGCAGGTTGCCCAGTTGGGACGGACTGAGCGACAGGCGCAGGCCCGTATCGACCAGGGTGCGCAGCATGGCGGCCAGGGCCAGCAGCAGCAGGCTGGCCACCAGTCCGGACAGCGGAGAAAACCAGCCCTGATCCGAATACCAGGCGATCATGGTGGTGCTGGGCCATAAGGCCAGCAGGCCGGCCGGATTGACGAGCGTGCGTTCGAGCACGCGCGCCCACAGCAGCGTGGCTTTGTCGACCGGCAAGGTGACCAGCCATTCCAGGTCCCAGTCCGGTTTCGACAGCTCGCCCATGCCTAGCGGCAACAACACGCTGACCAGCCACAGCAGCATCAATTGCAGGGCCAGGCCGCCTGCCAGTGCCGTGCTGAACGGGCGCTCGATCAATTCGGCGATGACGGGTGCCAGCAGGCGTTCGCCCGCCTGCATGCTGCCTTGCGCCTGGCAGGCCGCCACCTGGTCGAGCCGGCAATGCATGTTGAGCACGCCATGGCGCGCGATACTGCCGAAGGAAAACAACATGGGCAGCAATAGCAGCACGCCCAGCAGCCAGCGGCCCCGTTTCTTGCCTGGCGTGGCGGGGCGGCTCTTGGTGTTTTTCTTGAAGGACAAGCCACGGCCGCTGACGTTGAGCAAACGCTGCAGGCGCAAGCGCGTCAGCAGCCAGATGGCGCGCCAGGCGGTGGGCGGTACCGGCGTCATGCGGCGGCCGTTTCATCGGTAAGCTGCAGGAAGAGTTCTTCCAGGCTGCCGTCGCTGGACAGCTGCCGGCGAATCTCGTCCAGGCTGCCCGTGGCCGCCAGCGCACCGAGGTGGATGATGGCCACGCGGCTGCACAGTTTTTGCGCCATGTCGAGCAAATGGGTGGAAACGAAGATGGTGGTGCCGGCGGCGGCGATGCGCAGCAGCCGTTCCTGTACCTCGCGCGAGGCACGCGGATCCAGGCCGTTGATCGGTTCATCGAGGATCAGCACGGCCGGATCGTGGATCAGCGCGCAGGCCAGGCCCAGTTTTTTCTTCATGCCCAGCGAATAATTGACGGCAAAGTCTTCGGCCGCCTCGTCCAGGCCGAATTCCGTCAACAGACGCGTCGCGCGTTCGGCCGCATCCGCGCGCGAAAAACCATGCATTTCGGCGACGAATTGCAGGATTTCACGGCCCCGCAAATAATCGTAAAAGATCGGGTTGTCGGGCAGGTAGCCCACCTTGCGCTTGACGGCGGCACCGTCGCGGTGACAATCGAGGCCATCGACCAGCACGCGGCCGCTGCTGGGAACCAGGATGCCCATCAGCATGCGGATGGTGGTGGTCTTGCCGGCACCATTCGGGCCCAGGAAGCCGAAGACCTCTCCTTTGCCCACTTGCAAGGTCAATGGTTTGAGGGCCTCGAACGTGCCGTACTGTTTGGACAAGCCTTCGAAGGCAATCATCATGCACCCCAAAAAAGATAGCGTGCGGGATGATAGCCCGATACGGCGCCGCCAGAGCGCTTCTTAGTGGCGCAACATCACGCCCATGGCAATGCAGGCTAGTATCGCCAGGCTCATGGCGAGGCCGTAGGCTGTCATCAAAAACAGCCAGCGGCAGACGGTAGCGAGTTTGCCGCTTGGATATACGCGCCACATGGCCCAAGGTAGATAGGCGAGCAGCCAGGCGCCAAGCGCAAGGCGGATAAGATCGACGGGGATCAAACTCATCAGGGCCATCGTGACGAAAGCGAAGGCATTCGTATGCAGGGCGAACAGGAAATGCTCGCCATAGCGCCGTCCGCTGCCCAGGTAGAGGATTTTCAGGAAGAGGGCGAACAGTGGCATCAGGCAAAACATGGCGTACGGCGCGTAATGAAAAAAGCTGTCCACCACGAGTTTTTGTTTCTCGGCCGTAGGAAGTTGCTCAAAGTCTTGCCATTGGCGCGGCAGGGTGGGTGTCTGGCCCAAAATGCTGACCTGCATGGTCGATGACTTGTTTTCCGCAATTTGAGGGGTGCCATGGGCACTCACTTGGGCTTGCTGGCCATGGACGGTGAGGAATACGTCGGGGCTGCTGAACTTGAGGATGGCAAAGAACAGGATGCTGAAGGTCAGGTACACCCGCAACGGCTCGACGTAGCGCACGCGGCGTCCCGCGAGGTATTCATTGCTCAGTGCGCCAGGACGAAACAGCAGCAAGGCCAGTGTACGCCAGAGCTTGCCTTCGAGCGCTACATAATGCGCGACAAATTCATGCAGGAATTCACGCGCGCTGGGCACGTGCAGGGTCGTCGCCTGGCCACAGGCGCTACAGAAGTTGCCTGGTGCATTGGTATTGCAGTTATGGCAGGTAGCGGCGGGACTCGTGCTGGTTGACACTGTTTTCAAGATGGACTCTTTCTATAGCCGAAGGTCAAAATGATTGCTCAAGGGGGCAGCATATGATGAATGAAAACAATAACAAAAGGGTACTTTTCGCTCCGATAGTTGCTTCTGGTATACAAAATGCCGGCACCGTTTAGCCAGCGAAGGCGGCCAGCAGGCGCCGCTCGCTTCAGTCCAGGCAGGCACGGGCGAAGCGGCGGCGCTGCTGCAATTGCGGCACGTCGATGCCTTGCTACAAAGCTTTAGTCGTCTGATGCGCGAGGGCGATGCGCTGCCGTGTGCGCGATTACGGTATGCTGGAGCGCTAACAGGCGCCCGCTGACAGCCGCCAGCGCCACGAAGTTAGCGGGGCAGCGCGCCCTGCGTGATCTTCACCTTGACCCGATACGCGGGCGCGGCCGCGTTGAGGGTGGGCGGCGTGGCCGGGTCGACGTCGAGCAGGGTGAACGTCAGGTGGTTGACGCTGACGGAACTGGCGGCGCCGGGCATGGAATCGGACAAGACGATGTCGGTGGCGCCGGCGCTATTGAGCAAACTGAAACTGTAGCTGACATAGCCTTTCCACACGCATACGGCGCCCTTGCGGCAGCGGCTGTCGTTGACACGCTCGAGTTTCAGGGTATCGGTGGCCGTGATGGCCACTTGCTGGCCCGGCGAGAGCACGTGGGTGACGCTGCGCGGCGTGTTTTCCGCGTCGCCGGCGCTGCCGGCCGCGCCGCAGCCAGCCAGCACGGCCAGGCAGGCGATGAGCAGTGGCAGCAGCAAGGTACGATAAGAGCGGGTCAGGTGAAGCATGTTTTTCCTTTCAGGTAGAGCGTCCCTGGCGTGCTTGTTCACACGGGGGATAGAATGATGGTAACAAAATGATATTTTTTCGGCGCACTATTGGCGCGCTGCCGATGAATTGATGCGCCGGCCACGCGGCACGCCGATTACTGCGTAGAATGGCTGTTTTGAAAATCAGGAAACAACCATGAAAAAAACTGCCCTGGCGAAAAGCGATGCCAAGAAACTGATGGGAAAGATGAATGTTCCCGGCGCCGGTGCATTCGGTAAGGAAGCGGTGGTCGTCGACCGCCGCGAGCAGCGCAAGCGCGATCAGGCCCTGGGCCTGGTGCCATTCGCCGTCAAGCTGAATAGCGATCTGGTGTTGCAATTGCAGACCCTGGCCAAGGAGCGCGATGCGGATCTGAATGAATTGGTCGCCGAGCTGATCACCAAGGGCTTGGCTGCAGCATAAGGGTTGACAATGTTTATCTGTTGATAAATATCATTTGTAAAACTAAAAGGCGCCTTGCGGCGCCTTTTGCATTGCGACATTGCTTGTGCTTACACCCAGGCGGCCAGCGCGCCCTTCATTTTTTTCAGCGCCGCCACTTCGATCTGGCGGATGCGTTCGGCCGATACGCCGAACTCTTCTGCCAAAGCGTGCAGGGTGGCGCCGGAACCGTCGTCGTTGGCCAGCCAGCGCGCTTCGATGATGCGGCGCGAACGGGCGTCCAGCTTGGACAGTGCCGTTTCCAGACCTTCCGATTGCAGACGCGTCACTTGTTCCGCTTCCAGCACCTTGGTCGGCTCGCTTTGCTCCGACGACAAGTAGGCGATCGGCGAAAACTTGTCGTCTTCATCGTCGGTCGGCGATTCCAGCGCGATGTCGCGGCCGCTCAAACGCGTTTCCATTTCGATCACTTCTTCGCGTTTCACGTCGAGCAGCTTGGCCAGCGCATCGACTTGCTTCGGCGTCATCGCGTCCAGGCCCGTCTTGTGGCTGCGCAGGTTGAAGAACAGCTTGCGCTGCGCCTTCGTCGTCGCGACCTTGACCAGGCGCCAGTTTTTCAGGATGTACTCGTGCATCTCGGCTTTCACCCAGTGCATGGCGTACGACACCAAGCGCACGCCCTGGTCCGGATCGAAGCGTTTCACGGCTTTCATCAAGCCGATATTGCCTTCCTGAATCAGGTCGGCGTGCGGCAAGCCATAGCCCAGATAGCCGCGGGCAATCGAGACCACCAGGCGCAGGTGCGACAGCACCAGTTCTTGCGCGGCGGCCAGGTCATTTTTTTCACGCAGGCGTTTTGCCAGCGAGATTTCTTCGTCATGGGTCAACATGGGCAGGCGATTCACGGCCGAAATATAGGCGTCGATATTGCCCAGATTGCCAGTGAACCCGAGGCCCAGCGCATTACTTTTGGTCGGAACCAATGCGGACGTTGCGGACATCATAGTCATGTTTTCTCCCTCGTAGTCTTGCTTTGTTCCAGTTGACCACGTCACGCGACGTGGTCCGCTTATCTAGTCGTTTTAAGTATTCGGTCTTGCACTTTGCAGATCGCGGCACCATCTTGATCTGGCATCCATGGCGGTTCTGCGTTTGGTATGTTCCTATATTAGCACTCTCCGCTCGAGAGTGCCAATCAGCACATTTAATCGTCCTGATAGCCTAAATACTATGGCGATGTAATGCTTGATAAATGTATATGAACAGCGATTGGAGTGGCTCTGCAGGCCGCTTCACGACAACGTAGCTAGTCTACGGCCTCTGGCTGAAGCGAACCTTAAGAATACTTGCTAAATATCAAGATAACAGCATATGGGGACGCATGGCGGCGCCTGCGGCGCCGCCATGGAAGGGAATGGTCAGTTCAGGCGCGCCAGGTGGCGCTGCACGCAGAGGAAGGCGCCGATCAGGCCCAGGCCGGCGCTGACGGCCAGCAAGCCGGCCATCGGCAGCGGCGCCAGCGGCACCAGCTGGAATTCGGACGCATACAGGCGGGCAAACTCGGCAATCGCGGTATTGAGCGGCTGCAAGGCCAGCGCCACTGCGCCCAGGGCCAGCGCACCGGCGCACAGGCCCAGCAGGGCGCCCGTGTAATAGAAGGGGCGGTGGATGAAGGTATCCGTGGCGCCGATCAATTTCGAGATGCTGATTTCATCGCGCTGCTGCATCACTTGCAGGCGGATGGTATTGAAGACCACGGCGATCACGGCCACGCCCAGGGTGATGGCCAGCAGCAGCAGCACCAGGCGCAGCACGCCCAGCAGGGCCGCCAGGCGCTTGACCCAGGCCGAATCGACTTGCGCCGATTCCACGCCAGGCAGGTGGCGCAGCTGCTCCGCCACCGCGTCGACATCCTGCGCTTCGCTGGCGCTGCTGAACGCATCGAGTTTCAGCACATAGCTGTCGGGCAAGGGATTGTCGCCCAGTGTGCTGAGCACGTCGGCCAGGCCGTTCTTGTTTTTCAGGGTGTCGAGCGCCTGTTCGCGCGGGATGAAGACGATCTTCGCCTTTTGCGCGCCGACGATCTTGCGCATGGCGCCCGCCAGGGCCACGGCTTGCTCGCGCGGCGTGTCGATCTTCAGGAAAACGCTGATTTCCGGGTCGACCGACATCTGTTCCGACATGGGGCGCACATTGTCGAGCATGGTCAAGCCGGCGAACGGCAGCGACAGGGCGATGGCGACGACGAGCACGTTCAACAGGAAGCCGCCTGGCGACTTGCGCAGATGGATCAGCGCCGAACCGAGCGCGAAGCGGTGTTGACGGAACCAGCCTCTCATGCCTGTTCTCCCTGCGCGTCGTCCGGGTCGGGGGAGGGCGCGAAATCGGGATCGGGCGGCGCGAAGACGGGCGCCTGCGTGGCCTTGTCGATGGCGACTAATTGGCCGTTCTTCAGGTGGATCACGCGGGCGGCGGCGTCGAGCATCTGTTCGTCATGGCTGGAAATGAGGCAGGTCACGCCTACCGAGTGAAACGCTTTCAGGGCGTCGAGCACCTTGTTGGCGCTGGCGCGGTCCAGGTTGGCCGTCGGTTCGTCGGCCAGGATGATCTGTGGCCGGTTGACGATGGCGCGCGCGATGGACACGCGCTGCTGTTCCCCGCCCGACAGCGACAGCGGGCGCGCCATGGCGCGGTCCAGCAGGCCCACTTTATCGAGGGCGGCGCGCGCGCGCTGCTCCGCAGCAACTTTATGCGCGCCGACGACGAGCAGCGGCAGCATCACGTTGGCCAGGATGGAGCGGTCGTTCAGTAGTTTTTGCTGCTGGAAGATCAGGCCCATGTTGCGGCGCAGAAAGGGCACGCCGGCCGGCTTGATTTTCGCCATGTCCTGACCATTGACGATCAGCTTGCCCGAACTGGGGCGCTCCATGGCGGCGATCATTTTCAGCAGGGTGGACTTGCCGGCGCCGGACGGGCCGGCCAGAAAGACCAGCTCGCCTTTGGCAATGCTCAGCGAAATGTCGCTGAGGGCCACGGCATCGGCGGAGTATTGCTTGGAGACGTGCTGAAATTCAATCATGTATAGGCTTATCCGAGCAGCGCTTCGACAAATTCGGCAGCCACGAAAGGCTGCAAGTCTTCAATTTTCTCACCGATGCCGATGAAATACACGGGCACGGGGCGTACGCGGGCAATCGCTGCCAGCACGCCGCCCTTGGCGGTACCATCGAGCTTGGTGATCACCAGGCCGCTCAATTGCAGGGCATCGTCGAACGCTTTCACTTGCGTGAGGGCATTCTGGCCCGTGTTGCCGTCGATGACGAGCAGGGTTTCATGCGGCGCGCCTTCCATGCCCTTGCCGATCACGCGCTTGATTTTCTTTAACTCTTCCATCAGGTGCAACTGCGTCGGCAAGCGGCCCGCCGTGTCGACCATCACCACGTCGATGCCGCGCGCTTTTGCCGATTGCACGGAGTCGTAGGCCACAGCGGCCGGGTCGCCCGATTCCTGCGAGATGACGGTGACGTTGTTGCGCTCGCCCCAGACCATCAGCTGCTCGCGCGCGGCGGCGCGGAAGGTGTCGCCCGCGGCCAGCAGCACGGATTGATTGTTCGACTGCATGTGCTTGGCCAGCTTGCCGATGGTGGTGGTCTTGCCGGCGCCATTTACGCCGGAAATCATCATCACCAGCGGCTTGTGGCGGCCCAGCTCGAAGCGCTTTTCCAGCGGCGAGAGCAGGTCGATCAGCAGCACTTTCAGCGCGGCCTTGACGGCGGCGGCGTCGAGCAGCTTGTCTTCCTTGACCTTTTTCTTCAATTCCGTGAGCAAAAATTCGGTGGCGTCGATGCCCGCGTCGGACATCAGCAGCGCCGCTTCCAGCTCTTCGTACAGGGCCTCGTCGATCTTCGCGCCGACGAACAGCACGGATAAGGTGTTCGAGGTTTTTGACAGGCCGGCTTTCAGGCGCGTCATCCACGATTTTTTCTCGGGTTCGGCGGCCACGATCACGGGCACGAGCTCGGCCGGCGCGCCACTCAGGGGCGTGGCGGCAGGCTGCGGTGCCGGCGGCGTGGCGGCGGGAAGGACTAGGGGCTCGGCTGGCGCAGCCTCGGGAGCGGTGGATTTTTTCTTGAAGAAACTAAACATGGATGTGTGGTGGCGGGTGCTGACCTAAGGCCCGGCGGCGCCGGACACTGTGTTACGGGCTATTCTACCAGAGCGCGCCCGGCCCTTCATGCTTTACTGTTCGATTGGCAACATTGCGCGGCTATCCACGGAGATCGCCGCAGTTGCCGCGCTTTCCAGCCGGATCAATGGGTTTGCAGGGCCAGCGCCTGATGGCGGCGGCGCCAGTCGGCGATGCTTTCGTCGACTTGCCGCAAGTCCAGCACATGCAGGAACGCCGGCGGCTGCCTGCTCAGCACGGGGCTGCGTCCGCCAGCCCACAACTCTATGTCTGGCGGCAAGCTTGCATGCAGCTGCTGCAGGCTGTCGCGCGTCTGCCGTTGCTTGCTGGCGCTGGAAAACGACAGCGCCACGATGTCGGCCCGCTGCGCGCGGGCGGCCGCGACGATGTCCGTCAGCGGCGTTTCCACCCCCAGCGACATGCAATGGGCGCCGGCCGCCGCGCATAGCGCCTCGGCCATCAGCAGCCCCAGGCCATGCCGCTCCTGCGGCAAGGTACTGAGGACGATACGCGGCGTGCGCGTCGACGGGCTGCTTGCCTGCGGCAGGGAAAAAATGGCATGGCGCATCACCGTTTGCAAGGTTTCGCTATACAGATGCTCTTCATATATGGCCAGGTCGCCGCAAGCCCACGCTTCGCCCACCATGCCCGTCAGGGGCGCGATGACGTCGATGGTGAACGCTTTCAAGCCCAGCACGGCCAGCGCGTGGCGCAGCGCGTCGCCCAGTTCCGCCATCTGGTGGCCACGGCACAGGGCCAGGTAGCGTTCGAGCTGGGGTGCCCGGGTTGACGGCGCCGCGCTGCCGGCGTTGGCCAGCTGCTGCAGTTGCACGGTACTGTGTTGCATGATTTTGCCCGGACGAAATCCGAGGTCCAGCAGGCGCTTGACCATGCGCAACTTCTGCACTTGCTCGGCCGGGTAGCTGCGCTCGCCAAAGGCGTCGCGCTGGGGCTGGGGAAAGGCGTAGCGGCGCTCCCACACGCGCAAGGTTTCCTTGGCCAGTCCGGTATCGCGTTCGACATCGCTGATGCTGAAGGCGGAAGTGGGTTGCAGGTCAGTATCCATACCAGGGTGGCTTTGCTCGCTTGCGGAAGAACGTGGCATGCATTTTACGCTTTCCGCCGCCCCTTACCAAATAGCTGAATCCGATTAGAAATTGCCGACGTATAAGTTTCTGAACGGCTCAGGGCACTCATTGACATAAATCAATATTTCATCGATTATCCATGAGGCTCGTTTTGTCCAGGACAAACTTAACACAGGTGTATTCATGAAAATTGCCGTCGTCGGAGCAGGAATTGCAGGTTTGTCGTGTGCCTATCGCCTGGCGCAAGCCGGCCAGGACGTCACCTTGTACGAAGCAGGCGACTATTTTGGCGGCCACAGCCATACGGTAGATGTCACGCTCGATGGCGTCACGCATGGCGTCGACACGGGTTTTCTCGTGTTCAACCACGCCACCTACCCGAACCTGGTGCAACTGTTTGATGAACTCGGTGTCGAGGCGGCCGACAGCGACATGTCGTTTTCCGTGAAAATGCCGCTCGGCACGGCGTCCGATGCGCGCGTACTGGAATGGGCGGGCGCCAATTTCGATACCGTGTTTACCCAACGCAGCAACTTGCTGCGCCCCGCCTTCCTGCGCATGCTGCGCGATATCGTGCGCTTCAACCGCCAGGCCAGCGCTCTGGCCACGGCCAGCGTGCCGGGGCCGGCCATGTCACTGGGCGAGTTTCTCGACCTGCACGGCTATGGCGATGAATTCCGCCACTGGTATCTGCTGCCAATGGCCGCCTGTATCTGGTCGTGCCCGGCGCGCCAGATGCTGGCCTTTCCCTTGGCCACCTTCATCCGTTTCTGCCACAACCATGGCTTGCTGCAAGTGAGCGACCGGCCGCAATGGCGCACGGTACGCGGCGGTTCGCGCGTGTATGTGGAGCAACTGCTGGCGGGCATTCCGCAGCAGCGCCTGGCGTGCCCCGTGCTCGCCGTGCGGCGCCAGGCTCATGGTGGCGCGCGCATGGTCGAGCTGCACACGGCCGCCGGCGTCGAGCATGTCGATCACGTCGTACTCGCTTGCCACAGCGACCAGTCGCTGGCTCTGCTGGGCGATATCCGTGACGACGAACGCTGCGTGCTCGAAGCCGTACGCTACCAGCCGAATCGGGCCGTGCTGCATACGGATGCGTCCTGCCTGCCGCAGCGCCGCAAGGCTTGGTCGGCCTGGAATTACCAGGGACGGCCGGCAGTGGCGGAAGGCGAGGCGCCGCAAGTATGCGTGCATTATTTGCTGAACCAGTTGCAGCCGCTGCCGTTCACCACGCCCGTCATCGTTTCGCTCAATCCCCTCGATGAACCGGACCCGGCGTCCATCCTCGACGAGTTTTCGTATGCCCATCCCGTGTTCGATGGCGCGGCCATTGCCGCCCAGGCGCGTCTGGCCGGCTTCCAGGGCGCGCAGCACACGTGGTTCGCGGGTGCCTGGACGGGCTATGGCTTCCATGAGGACGGCTTGAAGTCGGGCCTGGCCGTGGCAGAAGCGTTGAACGGCATGGCGGCGGCGGAGCTCGGCCATGCCGCGTGATCCCGCGCGACCGGCCCAGCCGCAGCTGTGCCTGGGCCTGGTGCGCCATGCGCGGCTGCGCCCGCGCGCGCATGCCTTCAGTTACGGCATGTTTTATCTGCGCCTGCCCCTGCGCAGCCTGGGTGCGCAGGATTTCGCGGCCCGCCTGATCTCGCGCAACGGCGTCAATGTGCTGGCCTTCCGCGACAGCGACCATGGTGATGGCACGACGCCGCTGCTGGAGTGGATCGACGGCTTGCTGCACCAGCATGGCGTGTTGGACGCGGGTGGCGAAATCTGGCTGCAAACCATGCCGCGCCTGTGCGGCTATGTCTTCAACCCCGTCAGCTTCTGGTTTTGCCACCGCCCGGATGGGGCGCTGCGCGCCGTGCTCTGCGATGTGCGCAATACCTTTGGCGAGCGCCATCTGTACTTGCTCGAGCAGGGCGGCGCCATCGCGTATGGCAGCGAGTTGCGTGCCAAGAAGATTTTCCATGTGTCGCCGTTTTGCAAGGTGGAAGGGCAGTACCGTTTCCGTTTCCTGCGCAACCACGACAAGGATGGCGAGCGCCACCTGGCCCGCGTCGATTATGACGACCTCGACGGTCTGATTTTGCAGACCAGCTTGTCCGGCACGGCGCAGCCGCTGCGCGATGGCACCATCGCCTGGGCCTTGCTGCGCTATCCCCTGATGACGTTTGGCGTGATGGCGCGCATCCATTGGCAAGCCTTGCGCCTGTGGTTGCGCCGCGTGCCGTTTTTCAGCAAACCTGACCCTCCACAAGAAAAGGTGTCCCGATGAGCTCCGATTCCCTGCCGACCGGCTTGCATGCGCGCAGCGGCCCGTCCCCGACTCATGTGCATGAACATCTGGACCTGCCCGCTTCCGCGCGCATGATTCTGCGCCTGCTGGAAAAACTGCAATATGGCGCCCTGCGCCTGCGCACGCCCGATGGCCGTATCTTGCTGTACGGCGACGCCAGCCACCCCGTTACGCTGGACTTGCACAACTGGCACCTGTGCTCGGCCGTGTTGCGCTCGGGTGACATCGGCTTTGCGGAAACGTTTATCGCCGGCGACTGGCGCACCGACAATTTGCCGGGCTTGATCGAATTGATGATACGCAACCGCGCGCACATTGAGTCGCTGATCTACGGCAATTGGTGGGGCAACCTTGTCTACAAGGTGCGGCACTTGCTCAACCGTAATTCGCGCGCCGGCAGCAAGAAGAATATCCACGCCCATTACGACATCGGCAACGCCTTTTATCAGCTGTGGCTGGATCCATCGATGACGTATTCGAGCGCCCTGTTTAGCGAAGGTGCCAGCCTGGAACAGGCGCAAGATGCCAAATACCGGCGCATCGCCAGCCAGCTGCAGCTGCAGCCGGGCCAGCGCGTGCTGGAAATTGGCTGTGGCTGGGGCGGCTTTGCGGAAACGGCGGCGCGCAGTTCCGGCGCCCACGTGACGGGCCTGACCTTGTCGACCGAGCAGTTGGCCTATGCGCGCCAGCGCCTGCAGGACGCGGGGCTGGCAGGGCAGGCCGACCTGCAGTTGTGCGACTACCGCGACAGCGCCGGCCAGTACGACGCCATCGCCTCGATCGAGATGTTCGAAGCCGTGGGACAAAGCTACTGGCCCGGCTATTTCGAGTGCGTGGCGCGCAACCTGAAGCCGGGTGGACGCGCCTGCATCCAAACCATCGTCATCGCCGACGAACTGTTCCAGCGCTACAGCAAGAGCACGGATTTCATTCAACAGTATATTTTCCCGGGCGGCATGTTGCCTTCGCCGCTGGAATTTCGCCGCGCCGCCGAGGCGCAGGGCTTGCGCGTGGAGGACGCCTTCAGCTTTGGCCTCGATTACGCGGAAACCTTGCGCCAGTGGCGCGCCAGTTTCCTGGCCCAGCGCACGGCGCTGGAAAAGCAGGGTTTCGATGGCCGTTTCCTGCTGACCTGGGAGTTTTACCTCGCGTATTGCGAGGCCGCCTTCCAGGCGCACAACACGGATGTGATGCAATTTACCCTGATCAAGGACTGACCATGCGCCGCCTGCTTGCCACTGTTGTGTTGTCATTGATCATGTTCGGTGCCGTGGCCGCGCCGCCTGCCTTTATCGCTGCCGACGTGCCCGAGGCCCGCCTGGCGGGCGAGGGCGAATACACGTGGTTCGGCATGCGTATTTATCGGGCGCAACTTTGGGTGGGCGCGAACGGTTACCAGGGCGTGGCGTCGGCAACGGCGCCGTTCGTGCTGGAATTGCGCTACGCGCGTGCGCTTGACGGCAAAAAGATCGCTGAAGCCAGTCATGAGCAGATGCAAAAGCTGGGCGTCGGCACGGAGCAGCAGCGCCTGGCGTGGCTGGCCACCATGCAACGCATCTTTCCTGACGTCAAGGAAGACCAGCGCATCGCGGGCGCCTACCGGGCCGGCATCGCGCCCGGCGTGCGTTTTTATCTCGATGGCAAGGTGCTGGCCGATGTGAGCGATGGCGATTTCGCGCGCGCCTTCTTCGCCATCTGGCTATCGCCCGACTCGACGGCGCCGAAGCTGCGCGCGGCCCTGCTGCAGAGTGCGGCGCCACTGCCATGAGTAGCGGGGCCGGCCCTTTGACCTTGCCTGCCTTGTTCAGTTATGGCCTGTTCGGCTTGCCGCTGGCCATGCTGGCACTGCCCATCTATATATATGTGGCGCCATTTTATGCGCAGCGCAGCAGCCTTGACCTGGCGCAAATCGGCGCCGTGCTGCTGGCGGCCCGCATCGCGGCCGCCTTCATCGATCCGGCCCTCGGCGCCTGGATGGCGCATGGCCGGCGCAGCTATGCCGTCTATGTCGGCGCGGCGTTACCGCTGCTGCTGCTGGGCTTTGGCGCCCTGTTCCATCCTCCGACCCTGTCGCATGGGGCGACCCTGGCCTGGTTCCTGGCCGCCTTGCTGTTCGTCTACACCGCCTATGGCCTGGCCGGCATCGCGCACCAGAGCTGGGGCGCGGCCTTGAGCCAGGCGCGTGCGCAGCGGGCGCGCGTGACGGCCGTGCGCGAAGGCTGCGGCTTGCTCGGCGTGATCCTGGCGGCAGGATTGACTTCCGTGCTCGGCTATGACGGCTTGTCGCTGGCCTTTGCCGTGTGCCTGCTGGTGACGGGCGCGCTGTTGCTGGCGCGTGCGCCGCGTCCGCTTTTGCGCCAAGGCTCGCAGGCGCTGCGCGCTGGTGCCTGGCGCCTGCCATTGCGCCAGCGTGCGTTCCGCTGGCTGTTCGCCGTCCTGCTTGTCAATGGCGTGGCTGCCGCCATTCCCGCCACCCTGTTCCTGTTCTTTGCCGGCGATTATTTGCGCCTGGGGCATTACGCCGGTCCGTTCCTGATTGTGTATTTTTGCGCGGCGGCCGCCTCGATGCCCGCGTGGGTGGCGCTGGCGCGCCGCTTTGGCGAAGCGCGTGCCTGGGGCGGCGCCATGCTGCTGGCCGCCAGTGTGTTTGTCTGGGCATATGGCCTCGAGGCGGGCGCCGCCTGGGGCTTTGCCAGTATCTGCCTGCTGTCGGGCCTGGCGCTGGGTGCCGACCTGGCCTTGCCGCCGGCCCTGCTGGCTGGGCTGATCGGCGCGGCCGGCCATGCCGGGCGGCACGAAGCGGCGTACTTCGGCTGGTGGAACTGGGGCGTGCAAATGAGCCTGGCACTGGCGGCCGGCATCGCCTTGCCCCTGCTGGCCTGGCTCGGCTATGTGCCGGGCAGCAACAAAGGCTTGCCGGCCCTGTCTGTCGCTTACGCCTTGCTGCCCTGCGCCTTGAAACTGCTGGCCGCGCTGCTGCTGTGGCGCGCACCCTTACAACATATATATAGCGATCACCTGGAGATTCGACCATGCACCTCATGAAATGCTGCCGACGCGGCATAGCGGCGGCGGCCGTGCTGCTGGCGCTGGCAGCCTGTTCCACGCCGCTCACCCCCGCCACGTACGCGCAGGAACTGCCGTTACTGGATCTGCAGCAGTACTTCAACGGCACGCTCGATGCCCACGGCATCTTCCAGGACCGCTCGGGCAAGGTGGTCAAGCGCTTCACGGTGGTGATGCGGGCCAGCTGGGCGGGCGAGACGGGCACCCTGGACGAGGATTTCACGTATTCGGACGGCAGCAAACAACGCCGCGTGTGGACATTGCGCAAGACGGCGCCCGGGCGCTTCATCGGCACGGCGCCCGACGTGGTCGGCGAGGCCATCGGCGAAGTGGCCGGCAATGCCTTGCGCTGGCAATATGTGCTGGCGCTGCCCGTCGATGGCACGGTCTACCACGTCGATTTCGAGGACTGGATGTTCCTGATGGATGACAAGGTCATGCTGAACCGCGCCGCCATGAGCAAGTTCGGCTTCAGCCTCGGCGCCGTCACTTTATCGTTCAGCAAGCGTCCATCACAGGCGGCCCCATGAATCGCAAGATCAGCAGCTGGGCCGGCAAGCGCGTGTGGGTCATCGGCGCTTCCAGCGGCATCGGCGCCGCGTGCGCCACCTTGTTGCTGGAGCAGGGGGCGTGCGTGGCCCTGTCGGCCCGCCATCGCGCCAGCCTGGAACTGCTGTGCCAGGGGCAGCCGCTGGCGCAGGCCTTGCCGCTCGATATCACCCAGCCCGCGCAGTTGCGGGCCGTCTGCGCGCAATTGCAGCAGCAGTGGACGCATATCGACCTGATACTGGTGGTGGCAGGCGGCTATCAGGCCATGCGCGCCGATAGTTTCGATCTGGAGGCGGCGCAGGGCTTGCTGGCCCTGAATGTGGGCGGCGTCTTCAATTGTCTGGAGCAGGCCTTGCCGTGGCTGTTGCGCCAGGGCATCGGCGGCATCGGCATCGTCGGCTCGGTGGCCGGCTATGGCGGCTTGCCCAAGGCGCTCGCGTATGGCGCCAGCAAGGCGGCGCTGATCAACCTGACGGAGTCGCTGTACCTGGATTTGCATGGGCGTGGCATTGACGTGTATCAAATCAATCCCGGCTTTGTCGCCACGCCGCTGACGGCGGACAATGATTTCAAGATGCCTGCCCTGATGACGGCGCACGACGCTGCCGCCGCCATGCTCGACGGCATCGAACGGGGCCAGTTCCACATCCACTTTCCCAAACGCTTCACGAATCTCCTGCGCCTGGCGCGGCTGTTGCCATACCGCGCCTATTTCTGGCTGATCAGCAAGGTGACTGGCTTATGAACGCAAGCATGGATGACCCGCTGGCGCACCTGGTGGCGTTTTACGAGCACCTGAGCATCGAAAGCCTGGCGCAACTGGGCGCCGTGTACGCGCCGGATGCCCATTTCAAGGACCCGTTCAACGAGGTGCAGGGGCATGCCGCCATCCTGGCCATCTTCGAGCACATGTTCGTGCAGGTCGATGCGCCGCGGTTTGTCGTGCTGGAAAGCCTGGGGCAGGGGACGCAAGCCTTCCTGACGTGGGAGTTTCGTTTCCGCATGAAACGACTGGTATCTGGCGAACAATGTATTCGTGGCGCCACCCATGTGCGCTTCGATGCGCAGGGAAGGGTGGTCTTGCACCGCGATTATTGGGATGCGGCGGAAGAATTGTATGAAAAACTGCCTCTGCTGGGCGGTTTCATGCGCCTGCTCCGCCGCGCAAGCCAGCGCTAAGGTGATTTAGCGATGCTTTTAAGCAAAAAATGCAAAAAAGAAAAAGTAAATTGTGTGAAATGGGGCAGGTGAAAACTTGATTTCGGTCAAAGTGTCGTTTTTTAGAGACAAATTTGTCAAAATATTGAGAAGGCAACATTGTAAGAAATTGTTTCAATTGATGCGCAATTTGCAAGCAAGAGTCGTCCTCATGCGTTCCTGGCGGGTAGCTGGCGCATGCGCTGGTAAACATGGAAAACATTTATATGTGAGCAATTTAAATTACCGGAAAGTCAGTAATTTAATTGTCACTCTGGCTATTTTTTGAGCGCCTACGCCGACGCGCGAATTGGTGCCTACGCCCCTGAATAATGCGGCAATGCACCAAAAAAGGGCGCATTATTTCCCGTTTTTGGGCACCTGGCAGCAAACATTGGCGATGCCGTGTATGCTTCGTCCCGTTTATCCATTATCGCCTGACAAATTGTGCGCTTTGTCGCGTAAGTCTTGGAGAGAAAATGATGGGTAGAGCATGTTGACGTTTTAATCACTCGCCTGATACTGTTGCACTAATACAACGGGTGCCAGCAAACCATGCGCTATGATGGAATGGTCAATCAGGCCCATGCATTGGTTGGCAAGGGGCACTGGCTCTGTCGCGTAGTACGGTTGGCGATGGTCGGGATGCCTGAAAAAGCCCCCGGCCTGGTACCGGAAGTAACATGTTGGAACTTGATGGAATGTGAAACGGTCGTTATAGTGCCGCTTCCGGTGCCGTTTGAGCACCGAACCGGCGCACGAATGACGGTCGTTATGCAGCCTTCAAGCTTATCGGTGCAATAGCGTGCCGATACCGATATGAATGTTCCCCTGACCGGAACAGCAATGTGGCAGGTGGAGACCTTGCCCTCACTCATAAAAAGCGCTCTGCTAGAGCGCAGCTCGAGATGCATAGGCTGTATTACTTTTTGCTTCAAAAATTAAAGGAAATCGCAATGAAAAAAACTCTGATCACCCTGGCAGTCCTGGCAGCAGCCACTGGCGTAGCCCAAGCTCAATCGAGCGTTGTTATCTACGGTACCGTTGACGCTGGTTTCGTCAGCGAGCGCGGCGGCAAAGCCGGCACCACCAACAAAATCGATAGCGGCGTTGCTTCGGCTTCCCGTCTGGGCTTCAAAGGCACCGAAGATCTGGGCAGCGGCCTGTCGGCACTGTTCGTTCTGGAATCGGGTTTCAACGTTGACAACGGTCAGCAAGACGCTGCAGGTACCTTGTTCAATCGTCAAGCTTACGTTGGTCTGAGCAGCAAAACGGCTGGTACCGTAACCCTGGGTCGTCAATACACCCCTTGGTACAACACCCTGTCGAAAGTTGCTGATCCATTCGCAGTTGGCTACGCTGGTTCCGCCAAGAACTTGTTCCCAGCGAACACCACCCGTACCAGCAACACCGTGCTGTACACCTCGCCTAATTTCAACGGCTTCGATGCTGACGTTGCTTACAGCACCGCCAACAAAGACCAAGAGAGCGTGATTTCCAGCAAAATCGGTCGTCAAATGGGCGCATCGGTTGGCTACGCTAACGGTCCTTTGAACGCACGTGTTGCTTACAACACCACCAGCAACGAAACCGCCACCAGCGATGTTGGCAGCGCACGTAACTGGCTGGTAGCCGCTAACTACGACTTCGCAGTAGCGAAAGCGTATGTTGCATACGGCGTCAACAAAGGCCTGAACAGCTCGACCCGTAACAACGCCGGCGCTGGCAACTTGTTCAACACCGTATCGACCGGTGGTCTGACCACCGACGGCACCACGGCCCTGATCGGCGCAACCGTACCAGTTGGTCCAGCTGGCACCGTGATGGCTTCGATCATCCACGTCAACGACAAAAACAACTCGAACGCCGATGCGAACCAGTTCGCAGTGGGCTACTCGTACGCTCTGTCGAAGCGCACCAGCACCTACGCTTCGTACGCTAAAATCTCGAACAAAAACAACGCTGGTTACACCGTTGGTAACAACAGCAATGTTGGTTCGGGCGACCAAGCGTTCAACGTTGGTGTTCGTCACTCGTTCTAATATTCGCGCAAGCGAAGCTTAGTACCGCTCAGGCATCCCTTCGGGGATGCTGCAAGCAAAGAAACGCGCTGTCTGGCTTCGGCCTGGCGGCGCGTTTTTGCATGGGCGGCGCCAGTTATAATGGCGCCGTTACTCAAGTAAAGGAATGCCATGTATCCATACACCTCGCCGCGCCTGGCCGTCCTGCTGGCCGCGTTGTTATTCGCCGGCGCCACGGGTGCCGCTGTCGCCGCCGTCAAGGGCAAGAAGCCGGCCGGACTGGAGCGCTACGGCGTGGCCGTCTACTCGGACCTGTGCCTGCAAAAGGATAGCGGCGAGATCGGCGGCCAGCGCGTGACCCTGCACCGCTTTGCCGAGGCCGACTCCGTCATCTATGAATTCACGGCTGGCGCCCTGAGCTGGCCCATCGTCGCCAACGACGTCAACCTGGACGCCGCCACGGGCGCCTTCGACTTCACCATCGCCGGCGCCGACAGCGAAGAGCGCACCATCGTCGGCAAGTTTTCCAAGGACGGGCAAACCCTGACCCTGGAAGGCGATTACTGCGGCGGCAATGTGCGCATGCCCATGAAACTGAGCCGCGTGCGCGATTTCGGCCGTCCCCTGAAAAACTGCACGCCCTGCCCGCCGGTGCCGGAAGCGCCCGCCGAGGAAAGCGCGCCAGTACCCGCAGCCTGAGCGATCGTCGCTGTCAAAAAGAAAAAGGCCCGGTATCGACCGGGCCTTTGTTGTTTGTCGCGCTGAAACGGGCTTATTTGGCCGCCTGCGCCTTTTCCGCCGTGGCGCGGATGGTGGCGAGCGTGGCGTTCGGCGTGATCAGGTTGCCGTCATAGCGCAGCTCGATCAACGCTGGCAAGTTGTGCGCCCTGGCGTGCGCCAGCGCCCGTTGCAGGGCGGGGGCGAACTCTTCTGTCGTAGTCACCACTTCGCCATGCGCGCCATACGCCTGCGCCAGCGCCGCAAAATCCGGGTTGTGCAGGGTCGTGCCCGAGACGCGGCCCGGGTAATCGCGTTCCTGGTGCATGCGGATGGTGCCGAACATCTGGTTATTGAAGACGATGATGACCACGCCCGCCTGGTATTGCACGGCGGTGGCCAGTTCCTGGCCATTCATCATGTATTCGCCATCGCCGGCAAAGGTGATCACGGTGCGCTCCGGATGCACGATCTTCGCCGCCACGCCGGACGGCACGCCATAGCCCATGGCGCCATTCGTCGGCGCCAGCTGCGTGCGCATGCCGCCGTAGCGGTAGAAACGGTGCGCCCACGAGGCGTAGTTGCCGGCGCCGTTGGTCAGGATGGTGTCAAGAGGTGCCTGCGCCATGATCTCCTGCGTCACTTGCCACAGGTCCAGCGCTGCCTGGCCATCCTGGAAGATGGGCGGCTGCTCCTGGTAGGCGGCCAGCTCGGCCTTGGCTTCGCCCGGTGTATGTTTCCATGCGGAAGCGTCGACGGAGGCCATGGTGGCCAGCATGGCACAGACCTGCGGCATGCCGCTGTTGATCATCAGTTCGGCCTGGTAAACGCTGCCCAGCTCTTCGGCGTCCGTATGGATGTGCACCAGGCGCTGGCGCGGCACGGGCGCGTCGAACAGCGTGTAGCCGCCCGTCGTCATTTCACCGAGGCGTGGTCCGATGGCGATGACCAGGTCGGCATTTTTCACGCGCGCGGCCAGTTTCGGGTTGATGCCGATGCCGACGTCGCCGATATAGTTCGGGTGGGCATTGTCGAGCAAGTCCTGGAAGCGGAAGGCGCAGGCGACGGGCAAGTGATTCGCTTCGGCGAACTGTTGCAGGTCGGCGCATGCCTGCGGTGTCCAGGTGGTGCCGCCCAGCAAGACCAGCGGACGCTGCGCTTCGGCCAGCATGGCGCGCAACTGCTGCAGTTGCGTATCGGATGGCGATGCCTGCACCGGCTGGTAGGCGCGAGTGTCGGCGACAGTCGCCATGGAAATGAGCATGTCTTCCGGCAGGGCCAGCACCACGGGGCCGGGGCGCCCGCTGGTGGCGACCTGGAAGGCGCGCGCCAGGTATTCGGGGATGCGCTCGGCGCGGTCGATCTGCGCCACCCACTTGGCCATCTGGCCGTACATGCGGCGGTAGTCGATTTCCTGGAACGCTTCGCGGTCGACGAAATCATTGCCCACCTGGCCGATGAACAGGATCATCGGCGTCGAATCCTGATACGCCGTGTGCACGCCAATCGAGGCGTTGGTGGCGCCCGGTCCGCGCGTGACGAAGCAGATGCCCGGCTTGCCCGTCAGCTTGCCGTAGGCTTCGGCCATGAAGGCGGCGCCGCCTTCCTGGCGGTTGATGATGAAGCGGATGCCCGAATCGTGCAGGGCATCGAGCACGTCGAGGTAGCTTTCGCCAGGCACGCCAAAAGCGGTGTCGACACCATGGATCTGCAGGGCATCGACCAGGATCTGGCCGCCGGTACGGGATTGTTGCGTCATGTTCGGCTCTTTATAGTCTAGTGGGATGGCAAAGAAGTGGGGCAAGCGGTGCGCATGCGCTTGCATGCAAGCAGCTTGCCCATTCTATGTGAGCCGATTTGGCCCGGCTTTTGAAATGGCGACACCGAATTACACAATCCCCCGGGCCGGGGCCCGACGAGGGCCCCGGCGAGCGGTGTCGTTCCAGCACAGGCCTTTTTGCAGAAACATGCTGCGGCGCGGTACAATGGCGGGTGAAGCAGGCCAGACAGTCGCTGGCCGGCGCAGCAATGCGCTGGCGGGAGGAAGGTCCGGACTCCATAGAGCGGGGTGACGGTTAACGGCCGTCCGCTGAAAGCCGCAAGGTATAAGGCGAGGAATAGGGCCACAGAGACGAGCGTATTAAGTTACGGTGAAACGCGGTAACCTCCACCTGGTGCAATTTCAAATAGGCACGCGATGATGCTGCTCGCGGAGCGTGCGGGTAGAAAGCTTGAGCGTCCGAGTAATCTGGCGCCTAGAGGAATGACTGTCATAGCGCCAACCTGCAAGGGAAGGCGCCGTAACAAAATCCGGCCTACCGGCCTGCTTCACTTGAATTCCAGCTCCCGGGTCTGCCGGGGAGTGTATCGGCCGCAGCGGTTTGCTTGCTGCGCGCCGCCAAAAAGCCCCCGCAAAGGGGCTTTTTTTGTTTCTAAAAATATAGCACTTAAGACAAAGTTGTATATACAAGTAAAATGAACAATTGGTTAAAGTTTCTTCGTCTCAATTAATTGCTGCATTGCAAAAATAGTTGATCCGCATCAGGCCAGCCCCGGAAAACAGGGCCGATACGCGCCAAGGGCGAAATTTTTTTGCCTTAAACCAAGTCTTTTACTGTGGCTGCTTGTTGTTGTGGCTGGAGGGCGAAAGTATTGTCATGTGTCAACTAACTGTAAAAAATTCAATTTTTACATTTCGTCTTTTTCGATGTTTACGGTAGGAAAACACATGTGTGCAGATGAGGTAGCACATTCACTATCTTTCATAAGTATCTAATTTATCGATATATTTTTATTTGAGACTGCTTCAACGATATGCGCTAAGTCCTTAATTTCATTAATAAAATTCCTGTTTTGCCAATCGGAAACCGCTTGACCACTATCTTTGCTTACTCTAAAGTGGGCAACTGTGTGAAAAAGTGTGTTTTTGTGGGAAATTTCCCCTTTTCATCATGATGCGCAAGCGTCGCAACCCAAGCTCAAAAAAGGTCTTCCGTGTTTCAAGGCGCGTCCGCAATCAATCTCGATGCCAAAGGCAGGATGTCTATCCCTGCCAAGCACCGTGACGCGCTGGCGATTCAATGCGAAGGCCGTCTGACCCTGACCAAGCACCCCGATGGCTGCCTGCTGTTTTTCCCCCGTCCCGTGTGGGAAAACCACCGCCAGCAAATCGCCGCCTGGCCCATGTCGGCGCGCGCCTGGCAGCGCATCTTCCTCGGCAACGCCGTCGACGTCGAGCTGGACTCGGCCGGCCGCGTGCTGATCTCGCCTGAATTGCGCAACGCCGTGGGGCTGTCGCGCGAAGTCATGATGATCGGCATGGGCAGCCACTTTGAAATATGGGATGCCGCCAAGTTGGCCGACAAAGAACAGCAGGCGATCGATGCCGGCACCCCCGATGTACTTTCCAATTTTTCTTTCTAAGGCTCCGTAATGACACAACTCACGGTGCCGGAATTTCAGCATCGCACGGTGCTGCTCGATGAAGCGGTCGATGCGCTCGACCTGACGGGCGACCGCGCACACGGCGTTTACGTCGATGGCACGTTTGGCCGCGGCGGCCATAGTCGATTGATTTTGTCGCGCCTGGCGCTTGACGCGCGCCTGATCGGCTTCGACAAGGATTTGCAAGCCATCGCCACGGCCGAACAGATCGGTGACCCCCGCTTTGAAATTGTCCATGACAGCTTTGCCACCATGACGGCCAGCCTGGCCGAACGTGGCGTGCAGCAGGTGGACGGCATCTTGCTCGACCTGGGCATCTCGTCGCCGCAGGTCGACGATGCGGCGCGCGGTTTCAGCTTCCGCAACGACGGACCGCTGGACATGCGCATGGATACGACGCGCGGCATCTCCGCGGCCGAATGGCTGGCGGTGGAAACCGAGCAGAATTTAGAGAAAGTGATACGCGATTATGGGGAAGAACGGTTTGCTTTTCAGATTGCAAAGGCGATTGTTGCTGGCCGGGCAGTCCAGCCAATTTCAAGCACACGACAGCTTGCCGGCATCGTGGCAGGCGCCGTCAAGACCCGCGAGAAGGGTAAGGACCCCGCTACCCGCACCTTTCAGGCAATCCGCATTTTCATTAACAAAGAGCTCGAGGATCTCGAGATCGGGCTGAATCAGGCGTATGCCTGCCTGGCGCCCGGCGCGCGCATGGCCGTGATCAGTTTTCATTCGCTGGAAGACCGCATGGTCAAGCGCTTCTTCGCCTCGAAGGCGAACGTGGAGCAGCCTGACCGCCGCCTGCCGATCCGCGCGGTCGACTTGCCGCAGCCGGAAATGAAGCTGATATTGAAGATGAAGCCGTCCGATGCCGAGATCGAGGGGAATCCCCGTTCGCGTTCGGCCGTGATGCGCGTGGCGCAGCGTTTGCCCATTCCCGTTAGTGGCGGCGTCCGATGACTGGCAAGCTGTGTGTCGTGCTGTCGGCCCTGCTGGTGTGCTGCGGCCTGTCGCTGGTGAACGCGCAGTACCAGTCGCGCCACCTGCTGATCGACCTGGAGCGCGCGCAAGCGCTGTCGCGCCAGCTCGACATCGACTGGGCACAACTGCAGCTGGATCAGTCCACTTTGGGCAAGCATGAACGCATTGAATCGATCGCACGGCGCGACCTGAGCATGACGCCGTTGACGGCGGCGCGTACGCAATACCTGACGGAGGGCGAGTAATGAAGTTGGGCGGTAATAGCAACGGCCGGGTGGCGGCATCGAAAGGCGTGCCATTCTCGAAGAACCCTGTACTGGCAGTGCGTCTGCCCGTCTGGCGTTCGCGCGTCGTGCTGTTCCTGCTGTTCTTCGCTTTCGCCGGCCTGGGCGCGCGCGCGCTGTGGCTGCAGGGCGTGTCGACGCAGTTTTTGCAAAAGCAGGGCAAGGCCCGCTACGAGCGCACGCTGGAACTGCCGGCCACGCGCGGCAAGATCACCGACCGCAACGGCCAGGTGCTCGCTTCATCCGTGCCCGTGAAAGCCATCTGGGCCATTCCCGACGACGTGCTGCAGGCGTCGCCCGAGAAAATCAACGCGCTGGCCGGCCTGCTGGAAATGAATGTCAATGAATTGCGCAAGAAGCTCGACTCGGACCGTAGCTTCGTTTACCTGAAACGCCAGGTCGAGATGGACGTGGCCGACAAGATCTCCAAGCTGGGCATCGACGGCATCGACGAGCGCAAGGAATACAAGCGCTTTTATCCACAGGGCGAAGTGATGACCCACGTGGTGGGCTTTACCAACGTGGAAGACGTGGGCCAGGAAAGCATGGAACTGGCGCAGCAGAAAACCCTCGTCGGCACCACCGGCAGCCGCCGCGTGATCAAGGACCGCCTGGGCCACATCGTCGAAGATATCGGCTTCATCCACGAACCGCATGACGGCAAGGACCTGACCCTGTCCGTCGACAGCAAGATCCAGTACATCGCCTTCACGCAGCTGAAGGAAGCGGTGGAAAAATTCAATGCCAAGGCAGGCGGCGCGGTGGTGCTCGACGTGCACACGGGCGAAGTGCTGGCCCTGGCCAACTACCCCAGCTACGACCCGAACGACCGCCGCAAGCTCACCGGGCAGCAGCTGCGCAACCGCGTCATGACCGATACCTTTGAACCCGGTTCGACCCTGAAACCGATCACCGTCTCGCTGGCGCTCGATACGGGCCGCGTCAAGCCGAGCACCCTGATCGACACGGGTCCGGGCCGCTACACCATCGCCGACCGCACCATTACCGATACCAAGCCCCACGGCGTGATCAGTGTTTCCGAAATCATCGAGATGTCGTCGAACATCGGTACCTCGAAAATCGCGCTGGGCATGCCGTCGCAGGAAATGTGGGAAATGTTTACCAAGGTGGGCTTCGGCCAGCAGCCGAAATGGGGCTTCCCCGGCGCCGTGGCCGGCCGCGTGCGTCCATATAAATCGTGGCGCCCGGTGGAACAGGCCACCATGAGCTACGGTAACGGCATTTCCGTCTCGCTGATCCAGCTGGCGCGCTCCTACATGATGTTCGCCCGCGATGGCGACACGATCCCCCTGTCATTCCAGAAGGTCAATGAGCTGCCCGTGGGCCAGCAGGTGATCAAGCCGAAGACGGCCGCCGATATGCGTGCCATGCTGGAACTGGTGGTCTCAGGCGCGCACGGCTCGGCCAAGCGCGCCCAGGTCGCCGGCTACCGCGTGGGCGGCAAGACGGGTACCGCCTATAAAGTGGAAAACGGCCGCTATGCGATGCCGCGCAAATACATCGGCTCTTTCGTGGGCATGGTGCCGATGTCGGCGCCGCGCTTCATCATTGCCGTGATGATCGATGAACCGACCGGCCCCGCCCACTATGGTGGCCAGGTTGCCGCTCCCGCTTTCGCGGCGATTGCGACCAACGCGCTGCGCGCGATGAACGTACCGCCCGATTCCTCCGTTACCGAAATCGTGGTCCCGGCCAATGCCGGCCCGGAGGCCATGTGAAGTCACTCATGACCATACAAGACATCAGTTTGTGGATCAAAGCGGCTGCCCCGTCCGGGCAGCTGACGTCCGATTCGCGCCGCGTGCAGCGCGGCGACGTGTTTTTCGCCTATGCGGGCGCCATGCATTTCATCGCCGCCGCCATCGAGCAGGGCGCCGCCGCCATCGTGCATGATGCCGTCGAATGGAACGCCGCATGGAGCGTGCCGCACCTGCTGGTCAGCGACCTGAAACGCCTGGCCGGTCCTGTGGCGCATGCTTTTTACGGCATGCCCGACAGCGCCATGTTCAGCGCCGGCGTGACGGGCACGAATGGCAAGACATCCTGCGCGCTGTGGCTGGCGCAGGCATTGGCGCGCCTCGGTGAAACGTCTTCCGTGATCGGCACGCTGGGCGTGGGCCTGTGCAAGCCGCGCGGCGCCATCGAATTCGACGTCACTGGCTACACCACTCCCGACGCCGTGCTGCTGGCGCGTAAACTCGCCGCCATGCGCGATGCCGGCGCCAGGGCCGTCGCCATCGAAGTGTCGTCGATCGGCCTGGACCAGGAACGCGCGGCCGGCATGCATTTTGATGTCGCCATGTTCACCAATCTGACGCGCGACCACCTCGACTACCATGGCGACATGGCGGCCTACGAGGCGGCCAAGGTCAAGCTGTTCGACTGGCCCGGCCTGAAAACGGCCGTCATCAACCTCGATGACCCCATGGGGCTGCGCCTGGCGCGCCACGTGGATGGCAAGCTGTCCGGCGAATATCCCGTCATCGGCTACACCTTGCAGGATGCGGCCAGCCAGCCTGACTTGCCGGGTGTGCTGATGCTGCGCGCCAGCCAGTTCCGCAGCCGCCATGCCGGTACCGACTTCCACCTGGAATGCGCGCTGGGCGTGGCGCTGGTCAAGACGCAACTGGTGGGTCACTTCAATATCAGCAACGCGCTGGCGGTGCTGGGCGCCTTGCTGGCGCATGGCACCGGCCTGCGCGCCGCCATCGACGGCATCGAATCGCTGCAGCCTGCCCCAGGCCGCATGCAACAGGTGGGTGGCCAGGAAGCGCCGATGGTCGTCATCGATTACGCGCATACGCCGGACGCGCTGGAAAAAACCCTGGCCGCCTTGCGCCAGGTGGCGCAGGAGCGTGGCGGCCAGCTGTGGTGCGTGTTCGGCTGTGGCGGCGACCGCGATCCGGGCAAGCGTCCGCAGATGGGCGCCATCGCGCAGTTGGCCGATCATGTTGTGGTCACCAGCGACAATCCGCGCAGCGAAGACCCGCACGCCATCATCGCGCAAATCGTCGCCGGCATGCGTGCAGACGGCCCGCAGCCACAGGCCATCGAAGACCGCGCCGCCGCCATCCTGTCGGCCATCAAGCATGCCGCCAAGCCGGACGTGATCTTGCTGGCGGGCAAAGGCCATGAGCCGTACCAGGAAATCAAGGGCAAGAAACTGCCGTTCTCCGATACCGACCATGCGCAACTGGCCCTGTCGGCGCGCCTGACCATGATGAGGACGAACTGATGCGCGGCACCCTGACAGAGTTGATGCCGTCACTGGACGGCGCGCAGCTGGCGGGCGACGCAGCGTTTGACGGCGTGTCCACCGACAGCCGCAGCGCCCAGGCCGGCTCGCTCTTCGTCGCCTTGCGCGGCGAGAGTTTCGACGCCCACGACTTCCTCGACCAGGTGGCCGCGCGCGGCGTCGCCGCCGTGCTGGTCGAGCGCCTGCCCGCAGGCTGGGACAGCGGCAAGGTCCCGGCCATCGTGGTCGCCGATACCCTGGTGGCGCTGGGACGCATTGCCCATCACTGGCGCCGCCGGTTCAATTTGCCCGTCATCGGCGTCACCGGCAGCAATGGCAAGACCACCGTCAAGGAGATGATTTCGTCCATCCTGGCGGCGGCCTTTGGCGAAGAAGCGCGCCTGGCCACGCGCGGCAACCTGAATAATGAAATCGGCGTGCCATTGACCCTGTTCCGCCTGAGCGAGCAGCACCAGGCGGCCGTGATCGAGATGGGCATGAACCATCCGGGCGAAATCGCGCGCCTGGCGGCAATCGCCGCGCCGACGCTGGCAATGGTCAACAACGCGCAGCGCGAGCACCAGGAATTCATGCATACAGTGGAGGCAGTGGCGCGCGAGAACGGCGCGGCGCTGGCGGCATTGGCCGACGACGGCGTGGCCGTCTTCCCGCACGGCGATGAATTCACGCCCGTGTGGCGCGAGCTGGCCGGCGCGCGCGCCGTCATCACCTTCGGCCTGTCGAAGGACGCTGACGTGAGCTGCACGCACCGCGCGGCCGAGGATTTTGGCAGCGACATGTTCGTCAGCGTGCGCGCGCAGGACGGCAGCTTGCGCCAGTTCTTTGTCGGCTTGCAGGCGGCGGGCGACCATAATGTGCGCAATGCGCTGGCGGCCGTGGCATGCGCTGTTGGCGCGGGCATCGCCATCGAACATATCAAGCAGGGCCTGGAGGCGTTCGCGCCAGTGAATGGCCGTCTGCAGAAAAAACGTGCCGCCAACGGCGCCACCATCATCGACGACACGTATAACGCCAATCCGGATTCGGCGCGCGCGGCCATCGATGTGCTGGCGCAGGCTGCGGCACCACGCATCCTGGTGCTGGGCGAGATGGGCGAAGTCGGCACGCAGGGGCAGCAGTTCCACGAAGAGATCGGCGCCTACGCCGCCATCAAAGGCATCGAATACGTGCTGGCGACGGGCGGCCTGGCGCGCCATCTGGTGAATGCGGCGCAGGCTGCCGCCAGCCAGGAATCGGGCACGGTCGTGGAGTATTTTGAACAGTTCGACGGCTTGCTGGCGGCGCTCGATGCGCATTTGTCCGGCCGTTCGGATGCAACAGTATTAATCAAGGGCTCCCGCTTCATGAAAATGGAACGGGCCGTGCAGCATTTGATTGGTTCAAACAACAATAACAAGGAAGCTCACTAATCATGCTGCTCTGGCTCGCTCATTATTTCCAGGACGACATTGGCCCATTGCGGGTCTTTAACTTCATCACGTTCCGCGCCGTCTTTGCCACGCTGACGGCGATTTTGATCGGCCTGTGCGCCGGTCCCGCCGTGATCCGCATGCTCACGCGCATGAAGGTCGGCCAGGCCGTGCGCACGGACGGCCCGCAGACGCATCTGAAAAAACACGGCACGCCGACCATGGGCGGCGTGCTGATCCTGATCGCCATCGGCATTTCCACCCTGCTGTGGGCCGACCTGTCGAACCGCTTCATCTGGCCGGTCCTGATCGTCACGCTGGGCTTTGGCGCCGTCGGCTGGGCCGACGATTACCGCAAGGTGGTGCACCAGGACCCGGAAGGCATGCGCTCGCGCGAAAAATACTTCTGGCAGTCGTTGATCGGCATCGTCGCCGCGTTTTACCTGGCGTTTTCTGTCTCCGTGTCGGAACCCGACGCGGGTCACGTGTGGAATCTGATCTACGCCTGGGTGCAGTCCGGCTTCGCCATGGACCTGCCGCCGAAAGCCGACCTGATCGTCCCGTTCTTCAAGACCATCAGCTATCCGCTGGGCGTGTGGGGCTTCATCGCGCTGACCTACTGCGTCATCGTCGGTACCAGCAATGCCGTCAACTTTACGGACGGCCTGGATGGCCTGGCCATCATGCCGACCGTGATGGTGGGCACGGCCCTGGGCCTGTTCGCCTACCTGACGGGTAACGCCACGTATGCGCGCTACCTGTTCATTCCGCACATTCCAGGCGCCGGCGAACTGGTGATCTTCTGCGGCGCGCTGGCCGGTTCCGGCCTAGCCTTCCTCTGGTATAACACGCACCCTGCGAAAGTGTTCATGGGCGACGTGGGCGCACTGGCCCTGGGCGGCGCGCTGGGCACCGTGGCCGTCATCGTGCGCCAGGAAATCGTCCTGTTCATCATGGGCGGCATCTTCGTCGTCGAAACGCTGTCCGTGATTATCCAGGTCGTCTGGTTCAAGTACACCAAGAAGCGCTATGGTGCTGGCCGCCGCGTTTTCCTGATGGCGCCGTTGCATCACCATTTTGAACAAAAAGGCTGGAAAGAGACGCAGGTTGTCGTGCGTTTCTGGATCATCACCATGATGCTGGTGCTGCTCGGCCTGACCACTTTGAAGCTGCGCTGATGATGTACGACGCTAAAACCGCACTGGTACTGGGCCTCGGGGAGTCGGGTCTGGCCATGGCCCTGTGGCTGGCCCGCAGCGGTGCCTGCGTGCGCGTGGCCGATACAAGGGAAACCCCTGAGCGCCTGGCCGCGCTGCAGGCTGCCGTGCCGCAGGCGCAGTTCATCGCCGGCGCCTTCACGGCCGAGCTGCTCGATGGCGTCGATTTTGTCGCCGTCAGCCCCGGCCTGGCGCCGGGCCGCGAACTGGCGCAGATTGCACCTGCCGCTGCGGAGAAAAATATCCCCGTGTGGGGCGAGATCGAACTGTTCGCGCAGGCCTTGGCCGCGCTCAAGGCGGAACGCGGCTATGCGCCGAAAGTCATCGCCATCACGGGCACCAACGGCAAGACGACGGTCACCAGCCTGGTGGGCTTGCTGTGCGAACGCACCGGTCTGGTCACGCGCGTGGCCGGCAATATCAGCCCGGCGGCGCTGGACGTGCTGCGCGAGGTGCTCGATGCCGAGCCCGCGCCGCTGCCGGTCGATGCCGAAGCTGAAGCGGCGCAATCCGTTGCCAGCACCTTGCCGCAGGCGTGGATACTGGAGTTGTCCAGCTTCCAGCTGCACACGACGTTCAGCCTGCAGGCCGATGCGGCCACGGTTCTGAATCTGTCGCAGGATCACCTGGACTGGCATGGCGACATGGCCTCCTATGCGAGCGACAAGGCACGCATCTTCGGCGAGCAGACCGTGCGCATCCTGAACCGCGACGATGCGTTAGTTATGCACATGGCCGATCCGCTGGCCGCGACGATCACCTTCGGCACGGGCGAGCCGCTTGACGTGGACAGCTTTGGCCTGGTCAATGAACGGGGCATCTTCTGGCTGGCGCAAGCCGTGCCCAGCGAAGAAGTCATCGAGAAAAAACGCAAGAAGAACGATCCGGCACCGGAACCGGTGCCGACGATGGCGAAGAAACTGATGCCGGCCGATGCGCTGAAAATCCGCGGCCAGCACAATGCCTCGAATGCGCTGGCGGCGCTGGCCCTGTGCCGCGCCATCGGCCTGCCGTTCGCACCGCTGCTGCATGGCTTGCGCGAGTATCAGGGCGAGCCGCACCGGGTGGAACTGATCACGGCCGTGGGTGAAGTCGAATACTACGACGACAGCAAGGGCACCAACGTGGGCGCGACAGTGGCTGCGCTGTTCGGCCTGGGCAAGGCGTTTGGCGGTGCGGAGCAGCGCCTGGTGCTGATCGCCGGCGGTGACGGCAAGGGGCAGGACTTCTCGCCGCTGGCTGAACCCGTGTCGCGCTACGTGCGTGCCGTGGTGCTGATCGGCCGCGATGCGCCTGCGCTGCGCGCTGCTCTGGAGCCGGCTGGCGTGGACATCATCGACTGCACCACCTTGCCGGAAGCGGTCAAGCGCGCCAGCAGCCTGGCGCTGGCCGGCGATGCCGTGCTGCTGTCGCCCGCCTGCGCCAGCCTGGACATGTTCAAGAACTATGCGCACCGCGCACAGGTATTTGTCGACGCCGTGCGCGACATCGCGCTGGAAAACGGACAGGATATCTGATGGCCTTCCAACTGCCTTTCAGCTTTGGTTCCGGCTCGGCTGCCAAGCCGCTGGATAGCCGCGCGCGGCAATCGAAGATGATGGACTATGACAAGCCGCTGGTGTGGGTGGTCCTGCTGCTCATGTTGCTGGGTATGGTGATGGTGTACTCGGCGTCGATCTCGCTGTCGGACGCGCGCAAGTTCGCCGCCTACACGAACAATTATTTCGTCGTGCGCCAGGCGCTGTTCATCGGCGTGTCGATCATCGTCGGCGCGCTGGTGTTCCGCATTCCCGTCGCCACCTGGCAAAAGATGGCGCCGTGGCTGTTCATCGGCACCCTGGTGCTGCTGGTGATGGTCTTGATACCTGGCCTGGGTGTGTCGGTTAACGGTGGCCGCCGCTGGCTGAACCTGCCGGGCCTGCGGCCGCAGCCGTCCGAGCTGATGAAGGTGGTGATGGTGCTGTACGCTGCCGACTACACCGTGCGCAAGCAGGAATACATGCACAAGCTGACCAAGGGTTTCATGCCGATGGCGCTGGCCGTCAGCTTCGTCGGCCTGCTGCTGCTGATGGAGCCAGACCTGGGCGCTTTCGGCGTGATCGTCTGCATCGCCATGGGCATCCTGTTCCTGGGTGGCGTCAACGCCATCTGGTTCGGCGGCATCGGCGCCATGCTGACGGCGATCTTCGTCACCATCATCGCTTTGTCGAAATTCCGCCGCGAGCGGTTTTTTGCGTATCTCGATCCTTGGCAGGAAGACAATGCGCTGAACAAGGCTTACCAGCTGACGCACTCGCTGATCGCCTTCGGGCGCGGCGAATTGTTTGGCGTGGGCCTGGGCGGCAGCGTGGAAAAGCTGCACTACCTGCCCGAAGCGCATACGGACTTCTTGCTGGCCGTGATCGGCGAGGAACTGGGCCTGGTGGGTGTGCTGATCGTGATCGGCATGTTTTACTGGATTATCAAGCGCGCGTTCGATATCGGCCGCCAGGCGATCGCCATCGACCAGACCTTCGCGGGACTGACGGCAAAAGGCATCGCCATCTGGATCGGCGTGCAGACCTTCATCAACATGGGCGTGAACCTGGGCCTGCTGCCGACCAAGGGCTTGACTTTGCCCCTGATGAGTTATGGCGGCACGGGCGTACTGATCAACTGTATCGGCCTGGCGATTTTACTGCGCATCGATTACGAAAACCGGATCCTGATGCGCGGAGGCCGGCTATGAATAACGTGACGAACTTGAAAACGACGAAAAGACTGATGATCATGGCGGCCGGCACCGGTGGCCATATTTTTCCTGGGCTGGCGATTGCGCAGACCATGCGCGCGCGCGGCTGGGAAGTGAGCTGGCTGGGCACGACCCATGGCATGGAGCAGGAGCTGGTGCCGAAGCACGGCATTCCCATGGATGCCATTGAATTTTCCGGCATGCGTGGCAAGGGTCTGGCGCATACGGTCAAAGGCGGCTTCAAGATGCTGGCGAGTTTTTTTGCCATCCGCCGTTTCATCGCCAGCCGCAAGCCGGACGTGGTGATGGGCATGGGCGGCTACGTGACCGTGCCGGGCGGCCTGATGGCGCGCCTGAAGGGCGTGCCGCTGGTGCTTGTCAATGCCGATGCGGCGCTGCTGCTGTCGAACAAGACGCTGGTGCCGCTGGCACAAAAGGTTTGCTTCGGTTTTCCCGCTGATTTCGGCAGCGCCGCCGGCAAGGCTGTCGTCACGGGCAATCCCGTGCGCGCCGAGATCCTCGCCATGGCGCCGCCGGCATCCCGCTTTGCGGGCCGCAGCGGGCCGCTGCGCATCCTGGTGGTGGGCGGCAGCCTGGGTGCGAAAGCGCTGAACGACAATCTGCCTGCCGCGCTGGCCCTGATGCCGGAGGGCGAACGTCCGCTGGTGACGCACCAGTCGGGCAAGAAGAATATCGACGCCCTGCATGCCGCGTATGCGCAGGCGGGCGTGCAGGCCAATGTGGTCGACTTCATCGACGACATGGCCAAGGCGTATACCGAGGCCGACCTGGTGATTTGCCGCGCTGGCGCCATCACCCTGTCGGAATTGACGGCGGCCGGCGTGGCGAGCGTGCTCGTGCCGCTGGTGGCGTCGACCACGAGTCACCAGCGCGATAACGCGCAATGGATGGCCAAACAAGGCGCGGCGATTCATCTGCCGCAGACGGAAATGAGTGCGGCGTCGCTGAGCACCCTGCTGGCGTCCTTGACGCGCGATACCTGCCAGCAGATGGCGCAGGCGGCACTGGCAGCAGGCAAGCGCGACGCCAATGAGGCGATCGCACACGTATTGGAAAAACTGGCATGAGGTTAGCTCTGTGAAGCATAAAGTAAACAATATCCACTTTGTCGGCATCGGCGGCAGCGGCATGAGCGGCATCGCCGAAGTGCTGGTCAACCTGGGCTACAAGGTGTCGGGCTCCGACCTGGGCAGCAATGCGGCGACGCAGCGCCTGGCGAGCCTGGGCGCGACTGTCATGCTCGGCCACGCGGCCGAAAATATCGGCGACGCCGATGCGGTCGTGACCTCGGGCGCCGTCCCGCAAGACAATCCGGAAGTGGTGGCAGCGCGTGCGCGCAAGATCCCGCTGGTGCCGCGCGCCGTGATGCTCGGTGAATTGATGCGTTTGAAACGCGGCATCGCCATCGCCGGCACGCATGGCAAGACGACGACGACCAGTCTGGTCGCTTCGGTGCTGGCGCAGGGCGGCCTCGATCCTACTTTTGTGATCGGTGGACGCCTGACCAGTGCCGGCGCGAACGCCAAGCTCGGATCGGGCGACTACCTGGTGGCCGAAGCCGATGAGTCGGACGCCTCGTTCCTGAACCTGGCGCCGATGATCGAAGTGATCACGAATATCGACGCCGATCACATGGACACCTACGAGCACGATTTCGAAAAGCTCAAGCAGGCGTTCGTGCAGTTCACGCACCGTCTGCCTTTCTATGGCCGCGCCATGCTGTGCATCGATGATCCGCACGTACGCGCCATCATCCCGTTCGTGACCAAGCCGGTCACCACCTATGGCTTCGCGCAGGACGCCGAAGTGCGCGCCATCAACGCGCGTGCAGTGGGCCTGGAAATGCATTTCACGGTGCTGCAGGAAGGCTATCCTGATCTCGACGTGGTGTTGAACCAGCCTGGCATGCACAATGTGCAAAATGCCTGCTCGGCGATCGCCATCGCGCGCGAAATCGGCATCGCCGACAGCGCCACCCAGCAAGGACTGGCCGAGTTTTCCGGCGTGGGCCGCCGCTTCACGCGCTATGGCGACGTGGCACTGCCGAACGGCGGCAGCTTTGCGCTGGTCGATGATTTCGGCCACCATCCGGTGGAAACGGAAGTGACCCTGGCCGCTGCGCGCGCCGCCTATCCTGGCCGCCGCCTGGTGCTGGCTTTCCAGCCGCACCGCTACAGCCGCACGCGCGACCTGTTCGAGGATTTCGTCAAGGTGCTCGGTGCACCCGACGTGCTGCTGCTGTCCGAAGTGTATGCGGCAGGCGAAGCGCCCATCGTCGCCGCCGACGGCCGCGCATTGGCGCATGCGCTGCGCGCGCGCGGCAAGATCGAACCGATTTTCGTCGAGTCCATGACGGACATGGCCGACACCATCATGAGCGTGGCGCGCGACGGCGACGTCGTGCTGACCATGGGAGCCGGCTCGATCAGCGGCATCCCGCAACAACTGACAACGTATCAATCTCACACTGCAAAGGCCTGACGTGAACCAAGCTTCAGCTATCGACGTTAAACAATTGGGCAAAGTCGGCGTCCTGTTCGGCGGCAGCTCGGCCGAGCGCGAAGTGTCGCTGATGTCCGGCGCGGGCGTACTTGCCGCTCTGAAAAGCCGTGGCGTGGACGCGCACGCGTTCGACACGGGCGAACGCAGCCTGGCCGAACTGGCTGCCGAGCAATTTGACCGCGTCTTCATCGCGCTGCATGGCCGCTTTGGCGAAGACGGCAGCCTGCAGGGCGCGCTGGAGCAGCTGGGCATCCCTTACACGGGTAGCGGTGTGATGGCGTGCGCGGTGGGCATGGACAAGGTCTATACCAAGATGATCTGGCTGATGCACCAGTTGCCGACGCCACAGTACGCGGTGCTCAATGACAGCTCCGACCTGGCCAAAGTGGCAGCTGAACTGGGCTTGCCGCTGATCGTCAAGCCGCCGCATGAGGGTTCGAGCATCGGCATCACCACCGTCAATGAAGCATCGGCCTTCCAGGCGGCCTACGATATCGCCGCCGGTCTCGATGATTCGGTACTGGCCGAGGAATTCATCAAGGGCCGCGAATTCACCGTGGCGATCCTGGGCCAGGGTGCCACGGCGCGCGCGCTGCCGCCGATTGAAATCGTCGCGCCGCAAGGCAATTACGACTATCAGAACAAGTACTTCACGGACGATACGCAGTATTTTTGTCCGCCGCAGCTGGACCAGGCGATTGTGTCGGAAATGGAGCGCATCGCCGTGGCAGCCTACCGTGCCCTCGGCTGTGAAGGCTGGGGACGGGTCGATGTGCTGATGCGTGCGGCCGACAGCAAGTTGTTCCTGCTGGAAGTCAATACCTCGCCCGGCATGACGGGACACTCGCTCGTGCCGATGGCGGCACGCGCGGTGGGTATCAGCTATGAAGACCTGTGCCTGGAAATCGTCGCCGGCGCGCGACTGAAAATGCACAAGGGACAGCACTGATATGTGGCATGACGCTAAAAGCCTCAATACGACTGCCAACGGCTTGCTGGCCGCGGTTCTGGTCGTGTGCGTGGCGGCCGGCGTCTGGTGGGTGTCGCAGCGTCCCATGTTCGACCTGCGCACGATCAAGGTGGAAAGTGCGGACGACAAGGGCCTGCGTCACGTGAATTACCTGACCCTGCGCAGCGGCACTTTGGGCCGCATCAAGGGCAATTTCTTCACGACCAACCTGGAAAGCGTGCGCGGCGTGTTCGAAGCGGTACCCTGGGTGCGCCGTGCCAGCGTGCGGCGCGAGTGGCCGAACCAGCTGATCGTGGCGCTGGAAGAACACGAAGCGCTGGGTACCTGGGGCGAAGACGGGCGTTTGCTGTCGGTCAAGGGCGACGTGTTTACGGCCAATGTAGCCGAAGCCGAAGACGACCATGAATTGCCTGCGTTTGCCGGTCCCGATGGCAGCGAGAAGGAAGTACTGGCCACCTATGTGCAGCTGGCAAAGTGGTTTGCGCCGTTGAAGATGGTGCCTGAATCGCTGTCGCTGTCGAGCCGCTATGCGTGGACCGTGAAACTGGATAACGGCATGAGCGTGGCGCTGGGGCGCGAGCAAAATCATACGACCCTGAAGGCGCGGGTCGACCGGCTGGTGGGCATCTACCCGCAGCTGGCGAGCCGGCTGGAGAATATCGACACGATCGATATGCGCTACCAGAATGGTCTGGCGCTCAGTTCCGCCGGCCTGGTGATACCGGCCGAAGGCAAGGATGGCAGGCCGGCGCCAGCCATCAGGAAGAAAAATGGCAGTCCGATTAAAAAACCGACTTAACCGAATAATCAATTTAACAATAGCCCAAAAAACTAGGCGACAGAAATGACAAAAGACGCGAAAAACCTGATCGTCGGCCTCGACATCGGCACCTCGAAAGTGGTGGCGGTGGTAGCCGAAGTGATGTCCGACGGACGCCACGAAGTGATCGGGCTGGGCCAGCACGAATCGAAGGGCCTGAAAAAGGGCGTAGTGGTGAATATCGAGGCCACGGTGGAATCCATCCAGCGCGCGCTGGAAGAGGCCGAGCTGATGGCTGACTGCAAGATCCGCAATGTGTACGCGGGCATTGCGGGCAGCCATATCCGCAGCTTCAATTCCAGCGGCATGGTGGCCATCAAGGACAAGGAAGTGACGGCGACCGACGTGGCGCGCGTCATCGAGACGGCAAAAGCGGTTAACATTCCGACCGATCAGCAATTGCTGCACACGGTGCCGCAAGAGTTCATCGTCGACAGCCAGGAAGATGTGCGCGAGCCTATCGGCATGAGCGGAATCCGCCTGGAAGTGAAGGTGCATATCGTCACCGGAGCCGTGTCGGCAGTGCAGAACATCGTCAAGTGCGTGCGCCGCTGCGGCCTGGAAGTGTCGGACCTGATCCTGCAGCCGATGGCTTCGGCCGATGCGGTGCTCACGCCCGACGAGAAGGAACTGGGCGTGGTGCTGATCGACATCGGCGGCGGCACGACCGATGTGGCGGTATTCTCCGATGGCGCGATCCGCCATACGGCAGTCATTCCCATCGCCGGCGACCAGATCACCAACGACATCGCCATGGCCTTGCGTACCCCGACCGCGGAAGCGGAAGAAATCAAGATCCGCTATGGCGTGGCCAAGCAGGTCCTGGCCGACCCTGGCGAATCGCTGGAAGTGCCTGGCCTGGGCGACCGCGGCCCGCGCAACCTGTCGCGTCAGGCGCTGGCGGCAGTGATCGAGCCGCGGGTCGAGGAGCTGTTCGCGATGGTGCACCAGGTGGTGCGCGAATCCGGTTATGAAGGTGTGCTGTCGTCGGGCATCGTGCTCACGGGCGGTACGTCCATCATGCCCGGCATGGTGGAAATGGCGGAAGACATTTTCCTGAAACCGGCGCGCCTGGGCACGCCCGAGTATCGGGGCCAGCTGGCTGACGTGGTGCGCAGTCCGCGCTATGCCACGGTATTGGGCCTGCTGCTGGAAGCGAAGAAGCAATACCTGCGCGGCCACATCGTGACGCGTCAGGATGGCTCGGTGAAGGCGGTCTGGCAGCGCATGAAGGAATGGTTTTTAGGTAATTTTTAAGGGCGTACTTCAAGCCCGGCAGCACAGGTTTTTTGGCAGCATCGCAGGTACACACACATAACTTTATTTTATATTTAACCGCAGTTTTCAATCTCCAGTTCTCCTACCAATATGAGGCCTGGCGCTTGGAAACCGCATCTGATAGGAGCACATCATGGAGTTCGATATGGTCGATAACACAGCTTTAGGTACCGTCATCAAGGTCGTCGGCGTCGGCGGTGCGGGTGGCAATGCAGTCCAACACATGATCAACAAAGGCATGTCGGGTGTGGAGTTCATTGCCGCCAACACCGACGCACAGGCCCTGTCGACATCGAAGGCGCACAACATCATCCAGATCGGCGATACCGGCCTGGGCGCCGGCATGAAGCCTGCCGTCGGCCGCCAGCTGGCCGAAGAATCGCGCGCACGCATTGCCGACGCGCTGCGCGGCGCGCACATGGTCTTCATCGCTGCCGGCATGGGCGGCGGTACGGGAACGGGCGCTGCACCTATCGTGGCCGAAGTGGCCAAGGAGCTGGGCGCGCTGACGGTCGCCGTGGTATCGAAGCCATTCTCGTACGAAGGCCAGAAGTGCATGGACATCGCCGACGAAGGCCTGGAGCAGCTCTCCTTGCACGTCGATTCGCTGATCATCATCCTCAACGAAAAACTGGAAGAGATCTACGAAGACGAAAGCATGCTGGAATGGATGCAGCACGCCGATGATGTGCTCAACAACGCGGTGGCCGGCATTGCCGAGATCATCAACGTGCCGGGCCACATCAACGTCGACTTCAACGACGTGAAAACCATCATGGGCGAGCAGGGCAAGGCCATGATGGGTACGGCGACCGCTTCCGGCGTCGACCGCGCGCGCATCGCCGCCGAACAGGCTGTCGCTTCGCCGCTGCTCGATGGCATCGACCTGTCCGGTGCGCGCGGCGTGCTGGTCAACGTCACGGCCAGCCGTGGCTTGAAAGGTAAAGAGATCAAGGAAGTCATGGCTGCCGTGCGCGCGTTTGCCGCGCCGGATGCGTCGATCGCGCAAGGCATCGCCTACGACGACGCCATGGGCGACGACATCCGCGTCACCGTGGTGGCCACGGGCCTGGGCCGCGCCAAGAAAAACATCCAGCTGGTACCGCAGCAAGTGCTGCGCACCGGTACCCACAACAGCCCGCTGACCCCGTCGGCTGCCATGGGTAGCGCGCAAGCGGCGACGACGACGGTTGGCGTGGCTACGCCAGCAGCCGGTTTCGACGGCATGAAGGCGCCGGCAGTATGGCGCCGCGAATCGGCTTCCGAGCAGGTGCGCGCGATGGAAAAGAATGGCATGGAAACCTACGATATCCCGGCATTCCTGCGTAAACAGGCCGATTAAGGTGATCTGATGTCAGCAAACACGACGGCGGCCTGAGGGGCGCCGTTTTTTTTGGCGGTTTTTGACTTTTGCCTTTGCCTTTGCCTTTGCGGCCACTTTCTGCACAAATACGGCAAGTCAGGCATACTATTGCGCAGTGTCGGCATCATGCCGGCAGAACCAGATCACGGGCGCTGTCCGCTCCACGGAACGGGCTGCGTCCTCAACCGACAGTACACAAGGAGTCAACATGACCATCAAGATCGGCGACACCCTGCCAGAAGGCACCCTGGCCGAATTCATTGAAAGCGAAACCGAAGGCTGCGCACTGGGCCCGAACACGTTCAACGTGCAAGACCTGGTCAAGGGCAAGAAGATCGTCATCTTCGGCCTGCCAGGCGCCTACACCCCGACCTGCTCCGCACAGCACGTGCCAGGCTACGTGCAGCACGCTGCCGACCTGAAAGCCAAAGGCGTCGATGAAATCTGGTGCATCTCCGTCAACGACGCGTTCGTGATGGGCGCCTGGGGCCGCGATCAGAAAGCCACCGGCGTGGTACGCATGATGGCTGACGGCAATGCCGCCTACAGCAAGGCCCTGGGCCTGGACGCCGATTTTTCCAAGCACGGCATGGGCACGCGCTCGCAGCGCTACTCGATGCTGGTCGACAATGGCGTCGTGACGCAATTGAACGTCGAGCAGGGCGGCAAGTTTGAAGTGTCGAATGCGGAAACCTTGCTGGGCCAGCTGGCCTAAGCAGAGTGCAGCGTGGGTGGACCTGTGCAGGTCGGCGTAGGTCGGCGTAGGTCGGCTTAGCGCAGCGTAAGCCGACGAGCTGCGTTCGCACCGCGTTTGCTCTGGCATTGTTGGATTACGCGCTACGCGCTAATCCAACCTACGCAACTAGACGGGGTCAGACCCCTTCAAAAAAACGGCGCCATCGGCGCCGTTTTTACGTTTACTGTACTGAGGGTTTCGTCGCCTCGAACATGGCCGCATCGATGCTGAACGAATAATCGTCTTGCAGCGCAAAATATCTGCGCGCTTCTTCGGGTGCGCCATCGAACAGGTTGCGGATGGCTGCTACGCGTTCGCCTGGCGTGCGCATGCGCGCCACCCACTCGTCGAACTGCATCGTCAGTTTCCACACGCTGCGCAAGCTGTGCGTGAAGCCCGCGTTATCGAACTTGGCGCCCCACTCGCAGGTGCGGTAGTCGCGCACGTGCGACGCGTCGCGCAGCATTTCCACCGCTTGCAGAGTGCTGTCGTACAGGGCCGTTTTCGGTGCGACGATGTCGACCACCAATAAAGTGCCGTTCGGGCGCAGCACGCGCCAAGCCTCCGCCAGGGCAGCGGCCACGTCGTTCCAGTGGTGCGCGGAAAAGCGCGTGACGACCATGTCGAAGCTGGCGTCGGCAAACGGCAGGCGCGCCACATCGCCCTGTTGCGTGCGGATGTTGTGCAAGCCGCGCTGCACCCTGGCGTAGTCGACCACGTCGAGCATGGGCTGCGCCAGGTCATACGCGACGACCGATTGCGCCACGGGAGCGACGGCGAAGCTGGCGTGGCCGGCGCCGCAGCCCAGGTCCAGGACGGCCGGCTTGCCATGGCGGCGCGCGCATTCCTGCATCAGCACCAGGTCGGCGCCTTGCGCGTGTACCGCGCTGCTCAGGTAGGCATTCGCCGTCTTGCCAAACTGTTCGGTAACGACATCGTGCTGCTGCATGGTTTTCTCCTGTTGATGGGTGAGTTCCTGCAGAATAGGGATAAAATTATCCTGTAACAAGACCATAACTTATACTGGTATATTTACTACCACGCAGGTATCTGATGTCGAATAAGCTCGCTGAATTCATCCGCGCCCGGCGCGAAGCCGTCACCCCCGCCATGGCCGGCTTGCCTGGAGGTGGGCGCCGCCGCACGCCGGGCTTGCGGCGCGAAGAGCTGGCGCAGCTGTGCGACGTCAGCCCCACCTGGCTGACGTGGCTGGAGCAGGGGCGGCCCGTGTCGGCGTCGGCCAAGATGCTGGCCCGCCTGGCGCAGGTGCTGCAGCTGAGCGCGGCCGAGCGCGCCTATCTGTTCGAGGTGGCCGACAAGCATGATCCCAGCCATGGCACAGGCGAGGGCGGAGGGCCGGCCGCCGCCGAGCTGGCCGCCATCGTCGCCGCCATCGACGCGCCCGCGTATATCCTCGACCGCGAATGGAATGCCGTGGCGTGGAACGGGGCGGCGTCCGCGTTGTTTGCGGGCTGGCTGCATGACGACGGGGATGCACCGAACCAGCTGCGCTTCATGTTCCTGGATGCGGGGGCGCGCGCGCTGGTCGTCGGCTGGCCCGAACGGGCGCAGCGGCTGGTGGCGGAATTCCGCGCCGATATCGGCCGCCAGGCGGACCAGGCGCCGCTGGCCGGCCTGATCGCGGAACTGGCCGGCGCCAGCCTTGAATTTCGCCAGTGGTGGGGCGCGCAGCAGGTGCAGGGCCGCGATGGGGGATTGCGCCGCTTCCAGCATGCGCAGCAGGGGCTGCTGGAGTTCAATCAGGTGACCTTGCACCTGGCGCGCCAGCACGACTTGAAACTGGTGATGCTGTTGCCGGTGCCATAAGGTAAACGGTCGCGCTTGCTATAATCGGGCTGACGGCGTGGCCTTGCCCGCCGGTCCTGGCTCCGGCCGTCGCCATGATGACGGTCCCGTTCTTTTGCCCGGAGTCTGTCCTGTTACCCCGCAATCAAAACCTGCGCAGCATCTATGTGATGCTGGTCGCTGTCGCCATGTTTTCCCTGATGGACACAGCCATGAAGCTGCTGTCCGCCCATTATCCCGCCATGCAGGTGACGGCCTTGCGCGCCCTGTCGTCCTTGCCGCTCGTGTGCCTGTACCTGCTGTACCGCGGCGCTTTCAAGAACGTGCTGAAGGTGCGCTGGCCGCTGCACTTGCTGCGCGGCGCGCTGGGCGTGCTGATGATCACCCTGTTCGCCTACGGCTTGAAGCGCATGTCGCTGGCCGAAACGTATGCGCTGTTCTTCGTCGCGCCCTTGCTGATCACGGTCCTGTCGGTTTTTATTTTGAAGGAAAAAGTCGATGTCGCGCGCTGGTGCGCCATCGCCGTGGGGCTGCTGGGCGTGCTGGTGGCGCTGCGCCCGGACGGCTCGGGATTCTTTTCGCTGGCCGGCCTTGCCGTGCTGGGTTCGGCCGCCTGCTACGCCATTTCGGCCGTCACGGGACGCATCCTGAGCCGCACGGACGCCAGCGAAAGCATGGTCTTCTGGCTGATGGTGATGATGGCCATCGGCGGCGTGGCCCTGTCGGCGCATGAGTGGGTGAGCATCCGCCGCGAAGACTGGTGGCTGCTGGCGGGCCTGTCCGTCAGCGGCTTCCTGGGGCAGCTGGCCATCACGGAGGCATTTCGCTTTGGCAAGGCGTCCAGCGTGGCGCCGTTCGAATACTCGGCCCTGGCCTGGGGCATGGCCCTGGACTGGCTGCTGTGGTGCGCCTTGCCCGACGAATACACCCTGATCGGCGCGGCCATCATCATCGGCAGCGGGATTTACCTGGTGCGGCGCGAAGCCGTACACGCCGAGAGCGAACATCCATGACGGCCGGATGTGGTTTTTCTGGCTTGGCCCATGCCGTGCCGCAACGAACAGTCAGCAAATAGATATAATCGACAGATGTTAAAACAACGCACTATCAAACAACAGGTCCGCACCATCGGTGTCGGTTTGCACTCTGGCACCAAGGTCGAGCTGACCTTGCGTCCCGCCGCGATCGATACGGGCATCGTGTTTCGCCGCATCGACCTCGATCCCATCGTCGAGTTTCCCGCCAGCGCCATGGCCGTGGGCGATACGCGCATGGCTTCCGTGCTGATCAAGGATGGCGCCAGGGTTTCTACCGTGGAGCATCTGATGTCGGCTGCGGCCGGCCTGGGCGTCGATAATATGTACATCGACGTGAATGCGGAAGAAATTCCCATCATGGATGGTTCCGCCTCGTCCTTCGTCTACCTGCTGCAGCAGGCTGGCGTGGAAGAGCAGCAGGCGCCGAAGAAATTCATCAAGGTCATCAAGCCGGTGGAAGTGCGTCATGGCAAGGGTGACGCGGAGAAATGGGCGCGCTTGTCGCCGTACGACGGCTTCAAGCTCGACTTCTTCATCGAATTCAATCATCCGGCCGTCGATGGCACGATGCAGCGCGCCTCCGTCGACTTTGGCGACGTGTCGTATGTGCACGACGTGGCGCGCGCGCGCACCTTTGGTTTCATGCAGGACGTGGAAAGCTTGCGCGGCATGGGCCTGGCGCGTGGCGGTTCGCTGGAAAACGCCATCGTCATGGATGAATACCGCATCCTCAACGCCGATGGCTTGCGCTATGAAGACGAGTTCGTGCGCCACAAGATCCTCGACGCCATCGGCGACCTGTACCTGGTGGGCCACCCCTTGCTGGCGTATTACACGGCGCACAAGTCCGGCCACGCACTGAACAACCAGCTGCTGCTGGCGCTGCTGGAACAGCCGGAAGCGTATGAAATCGTCTCGTTCGATACCAACGAGGCGGCGCCGCAATCCTACTTACGCCAGATGGAGCGCGAGTGGTCGTTGACGTAGGTCGGATTACGGCCCGAAGGGCCTAATCCGACCTACGTGCTGCCGCCTGGCGTTGTTAATCTTTAGGTTCGCGGTGGTGGCGCAGCATATTGCGCAGCGCCGCGATCAATTGCTCGTTCTGCTTCGACGCGGGCAGGGCCGTGCTCAGCTCTTCCAGGGCCGTCATGGCTTTTTCCGGCAAGACCAGCGCCCGTGTATGCACGATGGGCGCGATGCTCCTGATGACCTGCACTTTCAGCTTGATGCCTGAAATCTGCCAGCCCTTTCTTTCCAGTTCCCCTTGCAATTTCGGTAATTGCTGCTTGAGCTTGGCCGCCAGCGCCGCGTTCGGCGTGGCCAGCACCAGCTGGCCGCTTTCAAATTGCAGGATGTCGCAATGCTCGAACATCGCCGGCAAGGCCCTGGCGCAATCTTTTTGCAGGGCGGCCAGGCGCGTGACGGTGGGCATCAGGGATGCCATCGTGGCGTTGCCGCGCAGAAAATCGGTTGCGCCAGTGACGGCCGGGCCTGAACGGGCAAAGCCGTAGCCACGGCGCGGCGCCGGAGAGTAGGTAGGAGTTCGCATGGCCGAAACATAGCACACTCGCCCGCGCATGACGAGTGCGGCGGCGGGTGCGGCGCAGGCTGGCCGGCCGTATTGCCTTACAGTATGGAAAATGTCCGCAATTTCTGCCATTTGTTTGTCATTAAGCTATTGTTATATGGTGCATTAGCCCAACCTTGGCGGGAACGCATGATAAAATCATCGTCTTTTGCCATAGTCGAACTCCGTGCGGTCACGCGATTGTTACCTCGTTGTCACCTACCGAGCTTTTTTTAACGGCGTTTTTTCAAGAATTCAAGCATGTCATTACTGACCCAGATTTTCGGTAGCCGCAACCAGCGGCTGCTCAAGCAATACCAAAAAACGGTACGCGAGATCAATGCGCTCGAGCCGGCCATCGAAAAGCTGTCGGATGCCGAGCTGCAAGCGAAGACGCCTGCCTTCAAGGAACGCATCGCCGCTGGCGAATCGCTCGATGCCTTGTTGCCCGAAGCATTTGCCGTCTGCCGCGAGGCCAGCAAGCGCGTCCTGCGCATGCGCCACTTCGATGTGCAGATGATCGGCGGCATGGTCTTGCATTTCGGCAAGATCGCGGAGATGGGCACGGGCGAGGGCAAGACCCTGATGGCCACCTTGCCAGCCTACCTGAATGCCTTGTCGGGCAAGGGCGTGCATATCGTGACCGTCAATGATTACCTGGCGCAGCGCGATGCCGAGACCATGGGCCGCCTGTATGCGTGGCTGGGCCTGTCGACTGGCGTGAACATGTCGCAGATGGAGCACAGCGCCAAGCAGCAGGCGTACAACTCCGACATCACGTATGGCACGAATAACGAATTCGGTTTCGACTTCTTGCGCGACAACATGGTCTACGAAGCGCGCGAGCGCGTGCAGCGCAGCCTGAACTTCGGCATCGTCGATGAGGTCGACTCGATCCTGATCGATGAAGCGCGTACGCCGTTGATCATTTCGGGCCAGGCCGAGAACCACACGGACCTGTATTACAAGATCAATGAAGTGCCTGCACTGCTGACTTTGCAGATCGGCGAAGAAACGCCGGACGGCAAGGGCAAGGTTGACGTGCCGGGCGACTATACCAAGGATGAAAAGGCGCACCAGGTGCTGCTGACGGAAGCGGGCCACGAAAAGGCCGAGCGCATCCTGATGGAAATGGGCCTGCTGCCGGAAGGCGCTTCGCTGTACGATTCGGCCAACATCAGCCTCGTGCATCACCTGTATGCGGCCCTGCGCGCGCATGCGCTGTACTTCAAGGATCAGCACTACGTGGTGCAGAACAGTGAAGTCGTCATCGTCGATGAATTCACGGGCCGTCTGATGACGGGCCGCCGCTGGTCCGATGGCTTGCACCAGGCCGTCGAAGCGAAAGAAGGCGTCAAGATTCAGAACGAGAACCAGACCCTGGCCTCGATCACCTTCCAGAACTACTTCCGCATGTACGCCAAGCTGGCCGGCATGACCGGTACGGCCGATACCGAAGCATACGAATTCCAGGAAATTTACGGCCTGGAAACGGTCGTGATCCCGCAAAATCGTCCGTTGCAGCGCAAGGACCGCCAGGATCAGGTCTACAAATCGTCGGCGGAAAAATACAACGCGATGTTGAACGACATCCGCGACTGCTACGAGCGCGGCCAGCCCGTGCTGGTCGGTACGACCTCGATCGAGAACTCGGAATTGCTGTCGGGCATCCTGACCAAGGCCGGTTTGCCGCACAACGTGCTGAACGCGAAGCAGCATGCCCGCGAAGCCGAAATCATCGCCCAGGCAGGCCGTCCGAAAGCCATCACCATCGCCACCAACATGGCCGGTCGCGGTACGGACATCGTGTTGGGCGGCAACGTCGAGAACCAGATCAAGTTCATCGAAGCCAATGCTGAACTGAGCGATGCCGACAAGGCCGCCCAGTCGCAGAAGCTGCGCGATGAATGGCAATCCTTGCATGACCACGTGGTCAATGCGGGCGGTTTGCACATCATCGGTACCGAACGCCACGAATCGCGTCGCGTCGACAATCAGCTGCGTGGCCGTGCCGGTCGCCAGGGCGATCCGGGTTCGTCGCGCTTCTACCTGTCGCTCGACGATGCGCTGCTGCGCATTTTCGCCGGCGACCGCGTGCGCGCCGTGATGGATCGTCTGAAAATGCCGGAAGGCGAACCGATCGAGGCAGGCATCGTTTCGCGTTCGATCGAATCGGCCCAGCGCAAGGTCGAAGCGCGTAACTTCGACATCCGCAAGCAATTGCTGGAATACGATGACGTCGCCAACGACCAGCGTAAAGTCATCTACCAGCAGCGTAACGAACTGCTGGAAACGACCGACATTTCGGAAATGATCGGCTCGCTGCGCCATGGCGTGTTCACCGACCTGGTGCATGAGTACGTGCCGCACGAATCGGTGGAAGAGCAGTGGGATATCAAGGGCCTGGAAAATACCCTGTCCAGCGAATGGCAGCTCGACTTGCCGTTGCAACAAATGCTGGAAGCCGATTCGACCCTGACGGACGAAGAGATCCTGGAAAAAGTGCTGGTCGCGGCCGATGCCGTGTACCAGTCGAAGATCGATATCGTCGGCAAGGAATCGTTTGGCGGCTTTGAGCGCAATGTCATGCTGCAAAGCGTCGACAGCCACTGGCGTGAACACTTGGCGGCGCTCGATCACCTGCGCCAGGGTATACACCTGCGCGGTTATGCGCAGAAGAACCCGAAACAGGAATACAAGCGCGAAGCGTTTGAACTGTTTGGCCAGATGCTCGACATGATCAAGAACGACGTCACGAAACACGTGATGACGGTGCGTATTCAGTCGCGCGAAGAAGTCGATGCGGCCGAACAGGCGATGCAGCAGTCGCACGTGGAAAACGTGCACTACCAGCATGCCGAGTTCGATCCGAACGCGGCGCCGGAAGAACTGCTGGCGCCTGCGGCAGGCGGCAACACGGACAATGTCGACGACATGAGCGTGAGCATGGGCGTCAAAGTGGGCCGCAACGACCCATGCCCTTGCGGCAGTGGCAAGAAGTACAAGGCTTGCCACGGCAAGCTGGCCTAAAGCCGGCTTCGCAGCCTGAACAAAAAACGGAGACCGCGGTCTCCGTTTTTTTATGTCCGCAATGGCATGCGCTGCGTGTTCATGAGTTCAGGGAAATGCCCAGTATTGCGGTGCCTGCGATGGAATGCCTTTCAATCCGCCACGGTTCCTTGCCCGTTGCCCCGTCTTGATCATGGTGGCGATATCGGTCAGCAAGACGCGGTTGCTGGCGAAGTAATCGTGTCCCATGAAGTTCATGATGACGGTCGAGGCATCGACGAGTTCCATGCCGGGGATGCCGACGACGGGGCCGCGGATGTCGCCTATCCTGTCCCAGTCGGCAAAGGTGTAGGAAGCGCGGATGGCCTTGTCGTTCGCGGAAGCGTACAGGGTGGTGGGGAGCTTGAGGCTGGCAAAACGGGGGGCGATCTGGTCGCGGAAGATATCGGCATTGATGTCCGGTGCCGCCAGCACCACCTGCTTGAACAGGGGCAGCAGGTCGGGGCGTTTTTCCAGCAGGTTGGCAAGGGCCACGGTCATCGGGCGGTTGCCCATGCTGTGGGCGATCAGGTAGATATCCGTGGCGGAAGAATGTTCCGCGAAGTCGGCCAGGAAGGCCTGCAGGTGCGCCTGCGTCCATTCGGCCGAATTCTGGTCGTATTCATAGCCGGCCAAGGTGCCTTTCGACGGCCAGCTGTAGAACACGGGCAGGGCGCCGATATCGAGGTCGACCGCCATCTGCGCCGTGCGCCGGGCGGCGTCGTCAAAGGAGTTGCTGTAGCCATGGATGTAGATGAAGGCGGCCTGCCGTTCCGGGGCAGCCTGTATCCTGGCCTTGACGGTGGCGAGAAAATCCGCGCGCGACAGGCGCGAGGCTGCCTTGATCAGCACATATTTTTGCGCATTATCGCTGGAAAGGATAGCGTACCAGGGCGGCAACGGCAGTTCGCCCGGCGCTCTTTTTTCAGGAATGCTCACCACGACGCTGCCATAGCTGAGGTAGGGCGCCGCACGGTTGGGCTGCCAGCCATAATTGTGGCTGCGGGCCTGGTATTGCCTGTCGGTGGCGTAATACACGGTGACGTGCATGGCGCCGGCTGGCGCAGTCTCGTTGCCGGACGCCAGCGTGCCGCCACTGCCGGTGCTGCCGACCAGATTGCCGAGGTTACCCAGCAAGCCGCCCATGCCCGACCATGCACTGCCCGACGGCCCGATCGTCGATGGCTGCGCTACCGCGCCAGGCGGCGCTTCAGATGCCAGTTCGGCAGAATCGCCGTCCAGACGGTACGCCACGCCATCCTGCACCGTACAGGCCGTCAACCATGCCAGCAGGCAAAACAGGCAAAACAGGCGTAACAGACGCAACAGACGCAACAGGCATGACAGACCCGCATCGCTGTGCTGCATTCGGTTTGACTGACCATGCGCCATGACATCCTCTCTGGCCGGTACGATGGCATGACTCACCATCGTCCATGCCCATACCTTAGCGCCGCCAGGTGGCATGGTTCTGATAAATCGCAAACCTGGCCACGCTGCCGACCCGCTTTGGCGCAGCCGGGGCCGTTGCGACTATTCACTTGCCGTATGTTCAACGGCGCCGCGAAGGCGCTACAATAGCGCTTCCATTTTCCCTCGCAGAAGAACTCACCATGGCCGTCAATTCTCCCAAGCCCGTCGCCGCCGACTTGAAAGCCGTCGCCGGCATTGAAATCGGTGTTGCCGAAGCCGGCATCAAGAAACCCAACCGCAAGGATTTGCTGGTATTGAAACTGGCGCCGACGGCCACCGTGGCCGGCGTATTCACCTTGAACCGCTTCTGCGCCGCGCCCGTGCAAATTGCGAAAGCCAACCTGGCCGCCGTGACGGCCGGCGCCGCGCCGATCCGCGCGCTGCTGGTCAACACGGGCAACGCGAATGCGGGCACGGGCGAATCGGGCCTGGCCGACGCACAGGCCAGCTGCGCCGCACTGGCCGAGCTGCTGGGCTGCACGCCGCAGCAAATTTTACCGTTTTCCACCGGCGTGATCCTCGAACCCTTGCCCGTGCAGCGCCTGGTGGCCGGCTTACCGCAAGCCGTGGCCGCGCTCACTTCTGACAACTGGTTCTCGGCCGCCGAAGCCATCATGACCACCGACACGCAGCCGAAAGCCGGCTCGCGCAGCGTCACCATCGGTGGCCACGCGGTGACCCTGACGGGCATCAGCAAGGGCGCCGGCATGATCAAGCCGAACATGGCCACCATGCTCGGTTTCCTCGCGTTTGACGCCACCGTGGCGCAACCGGTGCTGGACCAGCTGGTGAAGCAGGCGGCCGACAAATCGTTCAACTGCATCACCATCGACGGCGACACGTCCACCAATGACTCGTTCATGCTGGTAGCCACGGGCGCCGGCAGCCTGGTCATCGATTCCATCGACTCGCCGCACTATGCGCAACTGGCCGCTGCCGTCACCGAACTGTCGACCTTCCTCGCGCAAGCCATCGTGCGCGACGGCGAAGGCGCCACCAAGTTCATGACCGTGACCGTGGAAGACGGCCGCAACGTGGAAGAGTGCCGCAAGATCGCCTATTCCATCGCCCATTCGCCGCTGGTGAAAACGGCCTTCTTCGCCTCCGACCCGAACCTGGGCCGCATCCTGGCCGCCATCGGCTACGCGGGCGTGGACGACCTGGACGTGGGGCAATTGAATTTGTACCTTGACGACGTGTGGGTGGCCAAGAATGGCGGCCGCAATCCGGACTACCAGGAACAGGATGGCCAGCGCGTGATGCAGCAAAGCGAAATTACCATCCGCGTGAAACTGGCGCGCGGCGACGCCACGGCGACCTTGTGGACGTGCGACCTGTCGCATGACTACGTGTCGATCAACGCCGACTACCGCTCATGACCGGTCTCGATCAATTCCTGCTGCGCGCGGAAAGCTTGCTGGCGCGCGTGGAAGCGATCCTGCCGCAGGCGACGCCCGCGCCCGACTGGACCAGCTTTGCCTTCCGCTGGCGCCGGCGCCAGGGCGCTGCAGCTTATTTGCAGGCCGTGGCCCATGTGTCGAACATCGCGTTGGACGACTTGCACAATATCGGCACGCAAAAAGCGCAAATTGAACAGAACACGCGCCAGTTCGTCGGTGGCCGTCCGGCCAACAACGTGCTGCTGACGGGTGCGCGCGGCACGGGCAAGTCATCCCTGATCAAGGCATGCCTGAACCAGTTTGCCGGCCAGGGCCTGCGCCTGATCGAAGTCGACAAGGCGGACCTGGCCGACCTGCCCGACATCGTCGACCTGGTGGCGGCGCGCCCCGAGCGCTTCATCATCTTTTGCGACGACCTGTCGTTCGAAGAGGGCGAAAGCGGCTACAAGGCGCTGAAGGTGGCGCTCGATGGCAGCATCGCCGCGCAATCGGACAATGTGCTGATCTACGCCACCTCGAACCGCCGTCATCTGATGCCCGAACGCATGTCGGACAATACCAGCTACAAGACGGACGACGATGGCGATTTGCATCCGGGCGAGACGGTGGAAGAAAAAATTTCGCTGTCCGAGCGCTTCGGCCTGTGGCTGTCGTTCTACCCGTTCAAGCAGGATGATTACCTCGATATCGCCGCCCACTGGCTCGCTTCCTTCGGCTGCACGCCGGAGCAGATCGCGCAAGCGCGCGGCGATGCCTTGCGCTGGGCCTTGCAGCGCGGTTCGCGTTCGGGCCGTGTCGCTTGGCAATTCGCGCGTGATTATGCTGGGAAACTACCTGCAGGAAAGTTGCCGCAATGAGCGAAGTGAAAGTGACACCGGTGGACGTCGCCGTCGGCATCCTGATGAAGCCGAATGGCGACGTGCTGCTGGGCCAGCGTCCGGCCGGCAAGCCGTATGATGGCTATTGGGAATTCCCGGGCGGCAAGGTCGAGCCGGGCGAAGCCATTTTTGACGCCTTGAAACGCGAATTTGTCGAGGAACTGGGTTTATATATCGACAGTGCGGAGGCCTGGTGCGGCGTCGAATATGTGTATCCGCACGCCCATGTGCGCCTGCATTTCTATATCAGCCGCGAATGGCGCGGCGAGCCGCAAAGCCTGGAAGGGCAGGCGTTCGCCTGGCAGGGTACGGTCGGCGTGGAACCTTTGCTGCCAGCCACCATTCCCCTGCTGGAATGGCTCGACGAGGTGCGCCGGGAATCCCTGGCGCCTGCCTGACCCCCACTTGTGCCAGCGGGCAGCGCCATGCTGCGCGCTGGCGCAAGCTTTCCTGTGACTTTCCTTGTATCGTGCGCGCTTTGCGCTACAGTGCTTGCATCAAGCACCGGGGAGTTTCGCATGCCGCTGACACTGATCTTTACCGATACCGATGAATTACTGATCGCCGCGCTGCACAAGCGTGCCCGCGCGCATGGGCGCAGCCTCGAAGAGGAGCACCGCGACATCCTGCGCAGCGCCTTGCGACCGCTGCCGAAGCGTCCGCTCGACGATATTCTGCGCAGCATGCCCGACGTGGAGCACGACGCGGATTTCCAGCGCTGCTCCTGACCCGCCATGCCGATGCCTGGCTATCTGCTCGATACGGATGTGATCGTTGCGGCGCGCAAGGGCGGCGCTGCACCGGCAGGTGTGCTCGCATTTTTCGAACGGGTAGCACCTGACGCGCGCTATGTGCCGGTACAGGTGATCGCGCAGTTGTGTGCGGGCATACAGCGCAGCTGGCGGCGCGAAGCGGCGCTGGAAGCACTGGCGCTGGAAGGCTGGCTGGAAGCCGTGCTGGCAGAGTATGCGCCGCGGCTGCTGGAATTCGACCTCGATTGCGCGCTCGTGTGCGCGCGCCTGCATGGCCACGGCCATGCGCACGGCGTCGATGGACAGATCGCGGCGATGGGTATCGCCTATGGTTTGACGGTGGTCAGCGGCAGGCTTGACAGTTTCGTGACGCAGGGACTGCGGCTGGAAAATCCGTTTAGTTGAGGCTTATTGGGGCTTACTGCGGTTTGTTGTCTTCGTCCGCGAGCGGATCTTCGAACGGATCGGCGGCGGGGATCGTGTATTTTTCCTCGGCCCAGGCACCCAGGTCGATCTGTTTGCAGCGTTCCGAGCAGAAGGGGCGGAATTTGTTGGCTTCAGTCCATTCGACTTTGGCGGCACAGGTAGGGCAGTTAACGACGGTCATGATGGGGCAAATAAGTAACAGTTAAAAATTACAGAGCGTGAGCTCGAATGGAACATCGACTTCCAGCGGCTTGGGTTTCAAGTCGCCACCCTGGGTAGTGAAGCGTACCCACAGCATATATTTGTTGGCGGAAATTTCCGGGATGGCGCCGATATTTTCATCCAGGCTCAGGCGCAGCATCTGATACACCTTGCCTTGCAGCATTTGCTGGTAGCTGCCGCCATTGGCGATCAGTTTAACGGGTCCGCCGGAATCGCGCAGCAGGCGCAAGACCAGGGCCAGCGCATCGAACAAGGGCGCCAGCGGGGCGAACCAGGCTTGGATATCGGTCAGGCGCTGCTCGGAGCTGCGTTTTTGCCAGGCAAAGTAGGAAGGCAAGTCGAATTCGCAGGCGCCGCCCGGGATGATGGTGCGGCCGCGAATACTCATCAGCCATTCATTGTCGCGGATATTCTGCCCCGTCTTGCCTTGCGCCGCCACCAGGGCGCCGCTGACACTGTCGAGTTCACCGAGGATGGCGTCCAGGGTTTCCGGCTCCACATTCGGATTGCTGCGGTAGCCCAGCAGGCTTTGGCGCTGGCGCTCGAGTTCCTGCAGCAGGTCGGACTTCAGGTCGGCGCGGCCGGCCACTTCGAGCATGTCGAAAATAGTTGCCAAGGCAACATGGTGCTGCATTGCATGCTCTTGCTGGATGAAGAACTTGAATTTGTCGTACAGGTCTTCCAGACGCAACAAGGTACGTATGCGTTCGTTGAAAGGGTATTCGTAGACAATCAAAATAATTCCCTTAAGTAAGGACCTGCAAACAATCCCGTGATTTTGAACCAAGCGTCGACAAATTACAAACGTTGCGGCCCGATTCAGGCCATTCTTTTTGAAAATGCCAGATATAAATCGTGCAACTGGGCAATCTGCGGTGCCAGGGCGGCCAAATCGCCATTATTGTCGATCACATCGTCCGCCGCCGCCAGGCGCATGGCGCGCGTGGCTTGCGTGGCCATGATGGCTTTGACTTGTTCTTCCGATAATCCATTGCGGGCCATCACGCGCGACACTTGCAGGCTTTCCAGGCAATCGATGACCAGCACGCGATTGACTCTTTCCACCCATCCGCCGGACTCGACGAGCAGGGGCACGGCAAAGATCACATAGCTGCCCGTCGCTGCGGCGGCCGCCGCCAGGGTGGCCTGGCGGATGCGCGGATGCAGGATGGCTTCCAGTCTGGCCTTGGCGGCGGCGTCGGCAAACACCAGGTTGCGCATTTTTGTGCGGTCGAGGGCGCCGCGCGCATCGGCGTAGTCGGGGCCAAATTCCGCCACCAGGGCCGGCATGGCGGCGCCGTTCCGTGCCGTCAGGCTGTGGGCGATCTGGTCGGTATCGACGATGGTGGCGCCGTGCGCGGCGAACAGGTCGGCCACGGTGCTCTTGCCGCAACCGATGCCGCCGGTGAGGCCGACGCTGAAATAAGGGACGTTTTGTCGTTGCATGTATTTATCCATAATGGCGCAGTGCCGCACCGGTCAGCCGGTCAGACCCTGCGTGAGGCGCGACAGGGGCGCGCCGTACAGCAGCGCTATCAGGCCCGCCGCCGCCAGGTAGGGGCCGAACGGAATCGGTTTGTCGCGCCCGCGCCTGGCGAAGACGATCAGGCCGATGCCGACCACGGCGCCGACCAGCGACGACAACAATATGATGGTCGGCAGCATGGTCCAGCCCAGCCAGGCACCGAGCGCCGCCAGCAATTTGAAGTCACCATAGCCCATTCCCTCCTTGCCTGTCGCCAGCTTGAAGGCCCAGTACACGGCCCACAGCGCCAGGTAGCCAGCGGCCGCGCCGATGACGGCGTCCTGCAGGGGCACGAAGGTGCCATTGATGTTGACCAGAAGACCTGCCCACAGCAGGGGGAAGGTCAGGTCGTCGGGCAGCATTTGCGTGTCGGCATCGATGAAGGTCATGGCGATCAGCAGCCAGGCAAACACGAGCGTGGCCAGGCCCGTCCAGCCGCTGCCGAAGTGCCAGATCAACAGGGCCGACAGCGCGCCCGTCAGCAGCTCGACCAGCGGATAGCGCGCCGAGATGGGGGCCTTGCAGGCGCTGCACTTGCCGCGCAGCAGCAGGTAACTGATGACGGGGATGTTTTCCATGGCCGTGATGCGGTGGCCGCAAGCGGTGCAGTTCGAATGCGGCAGCATCAGGTTGTAGCGGTCCGTATGCGGCAAGGGCTGGCCGCTTTCTTCCGCCACATAATTATCGGATTCGCGCTGCATCATTTTCGGTACGCGGTGGATCACCACGTTGAGGAAACTGCCGACGATCAGGCCGAACAGGGCGGCGACGAGGGCGACGGGCAAATTGCCGGGAGCGGCGAACAGCAGGGTATCTTGCAGCATGGTGGATGGGTCTGAGGTGATGATGTTGCCGCGCAAACATTGCCTGGCACTGCCGCAGTGTAAAACATCTGCCAACACATGGGGACGTTTTGCGCAGGGTGATTTATCAAATCACCGCGCCCAGCTTGAAAATCGGCAAATACAGGGCGATCACCAAGGCGCCGACCAGCACGCCCAGCACCACTATCAGCGCCGGTTCCAGCAGCGCGGAAAGGGTGGCCACCGTGGCATCGATGTCCGCCTCGATGATCTCGGCCGCACGCGACAGCATGGCGTCGAGCGCGCCCGATTCCTCGCCGATCAGGGCCAGTTGCGTCAGCAGCGGGGGGAACACGCCGCTGTGCTCCATGGCCAGGGCCAGGCTGCCGCCGGCGCGGATTTCACGCTCGATGCGCGTCGTCGCTTCCTGGTACAGCGCGTGGCCGGAGGCGGCGCCCACCAGGCCGAGCGAGTCGAGCAGCGGCACGCCGGCGGCAAACATGGCGGCCAGGGTGCGCGTCCAGCGCGCGATCGCCGCCTTGCGCAACAGTGTGCCGAAGACGGGCAGGTGCAATGCCCGCAGCTGCGTGTTGCGCCGCAAGGCGGGCCAGCGGCGCCAGGCCAGGTGCAGCAGCAGGCAAGCGAGCAGGAGCGCCGCCAACAGAGCCAGCCAGTAGCGGACAACAAAAGCGGATAAATCCATGACGACCAGGGTGGGCAGCGGCAAGGGCGCGCCGAAGCTGTCGAAGACCTGGCGGAAGGCGGGCACGACCACGCTCATGATGATGGCCGTGACAGCGATGGCGACGAGCACGATGAGCAGCGGATACATCAGCGCGCCGCGCACTTGCCGCCGCAGGGCGATGGCCTTTTCCTGGTGCGTGGCCAGGCGCGCCAGCAAGTCCTGCACGATGCCCGCCTGTTCGCCTGCCGCCAGCAGCTTGCAGTACAGCTCGTCAAACAGCAGCGGGAACTGGCGAAAGGCCTGCTGCAGGCTGCTGCCCGCTTCGATGGCCTGGCGCAAGTCGCGCATCAGCTCCGTGATCGCGGGTTTGGCGTGGCCCTTGCCGGCGATGTCGAAGGCGTGCAGCAGCGGCACGCCGGCCGCCATCATGGTCGACAGCTGGCGCGTGAACAGCGCGATATCCTTGCGCGTGATGGCTTTGCCGGGCGCGGCGCGCACAGCCTGCACACGGGTGGCCAGGATACCCTGGCGCCGTAGCGCACCCTTCGCAGTGCTGGCGTCGGCGGCGCGCAAGATGCCATCGACCGCCTGGCCATGACGGTCCGTGCCCTTCCATGTAAAGCGCCGCTCGGCCGCCATGTGCACCTCCTGCCGTCACGGTAGCAGCGTCAGGAAAAAGTACCAGCGGCGCTGGCGGCAAGCTTGATGTGGCTCAGCCTTTGGTGGTTTGCACTTCCGTCTGCACAAGGGCCTGGGCTTTCACGTCGGACGCCTCTTCCTCGTCGCTGTCGGAGCCCTTGCTGATGCTTTCTCCATCGTCGCGGCGCAAGGTCCAGAAGGTCAGCGAGGACAGCACCGTCAGGGCAGCCAGGGTCAAAAAGGTGTGGTGCAGGGCGGTGCTGAGCATGGCGCGGTCCGACTGCGGCATGTCGCCCAGGTACCAGCCCGTGATCAGCGAACCGAAGGCCAGGCCAAAGCTCATCGACAGTTGCTGCATCGAGCTGGCGATGGTGCTGGCCATGCTGGAGTCGGTCTTGTCGACATCGGCATACGCGATGGTGTTCATGCTGGAAAATTGCAGCGAATTGAAAAAGCCCATGCACAGGCTGATGCCGACGATCACGTACAGCGGCGTGCCCGCACCCACCTGCGAAAACATGGCGATGGTGATGCCGATCAGCACGGTGTTGACGATCAGCACCTGGCGGTAGCCGAAGCGGGCCAGCACGCGCGCGGAAATGAATTTCATGCCCATGGCCGCCGCCGCCGACGGCATCATCAGCAAGCCCGACTGCCAGGCGGGCAAGCCCAGGCCCAGCTGGTACAAGAGCGGCAAGAGAAAGGGCAGGCCGCCCACGCCCAGGCGCGTGACGAAGCCGCCCACCACGGAGACGCGGAAGGTGCGGATCTTGAACAGGGTCAGGCGCAGCAGCGGGTGCAGCACTTCGCTCGAATGCCAGGCATACGCGGCCAGCAGGCTGATGGAAATGAACAGCAGCACGGCAAACGAGGTGGCATCGATGCGATGTTCGCCGAAAATTTCCAGCAGCCACGACAGCAGCGCGATGCCCGTGCCGAACAGCACCAGGCCGATCAGGTCCAGCGGACGCGGTTTGTCGCCGTAGTAATCGGGCATGTAGCGGTGCGCCAGGTACAGCGCTGCCAGGCCGACGGGCACGTTGACAAAGAAAATCTCGCGCCACGACAGCCAGTGCACGATCAGCCCGCCCACCGTGGGCCCCAGCAGTGGGCCGATCAGGGCGGGGATGATGACGAAATTCATGGCTGCCAGCAATTGTGACTTGGGAAAGGTGCGGATGATGGTGAGCCTGCCCACCGGCATCATCATGGCCGCGCCCACCCCTTGCAGCAGGCGCGCGGCCACCAGCATGGGGGCATTCACGGACAGGCCGCACAGGATGGAGGCGAGGGTGAAGATGGCAACGGCGGCGGAAAATACGCGCCGCGTGCCGAAGCGGTCGGCCATCCAGCCGCTGATGGGAATGCACACGGCCAGGCTCAGGATGTAGCTGGTGACGACGGCCTTCAGGCTCAGCGGCGTCACATGCAGGCTGGCGGCCATGGCGGGGATGGCGGTGTTGACGATGGTGGAGTCGAGTTGCTCCATGAACAGGGCGGTGGCGACCACCCAGGGAAGGTAGCTTTTAATCGGGGAACTGGTCATGGGTGCGAGCCTGAGGAGGAAGAACGGAGCCGACAGTACGATGAATTGTCACATAAATGGCGCCTGCGTGCCGCCCGCGCCCGTCATTCTGGCAGCGTGCGGGGGGCGGCGTCCATGGAACATTTGTTCCATGGCAATAGATTGCGGGCAAGGCTAGCATGTGTTCCTGGCAGCTCCGGCCTCCTCTTTTTCCGAAAGTCACACCACATGAAAAATGCACTTACGTTCCTTGTCCTGGGCGCTGCCCTGTCCGCATGCGGTGGCGGCAGCGATGGCGGTACGCCGGAAGCACCGGTCACACCACCTGTCGTGGTCACGCCTCCCGTCGTCCCAGCCGACAGCGTGACGGTGGCATCGGAAGCCGTGGCGAAAGAGGCTGGCCTGACTGTCATTGCCGGTGCCAGTGCTGACGAAAGCGTGTATGACGTGGCCGCCGATATCGGCGACACCTGGCGCATCACGTTTGACAGCGTCAAGAAAACCTATGCCATCCGTGTCCTGTCGACGCAGTTCGGCTTGAGCGACCGCAGCGGCACGTTCAGCGCTACCACCACCGGCAATCTGACCACCTACACGGCAACAGATTTCAGCGTTACCGTCGATGCACGCACGCGTCTGCTGTCGGGCAATATCAAATTGGGTAACATGGTCTCGACCGTCAGCGGCAGCGGCTATGCGGTGGGTGATGTGGCCAAGCTGGCCGGCAACTATATTTTCCTGGGGGCCATGCGCAATGCTTCCAACGGCGCTTTTCCTTTCCATCCGAAAGGCAGTCTCAAGATTGCAGCCGACGGAGCGGCCCAATTGTGCAATGGCGGCGTGTTCAACGCGCAAGGCGTGTGCTCTGCGGTATCGCCGCAGCTGGAAGCGGAAAACGCCAGCCTGACCCTGGTCAAGGATGCAAAGACCGGTTTGCTCGTCGCCCGCCAGGGTGGCCAGGACTTCGGCATCGTGCACGTGCACTCCGGGGACCGCGGGCTGGCGCTGTTCATCGACCGCTACGGCCGCAACCAGGAAAACGTCCTGCGCGTGGGCACCATCGTGGCGGCCAAACAGCAGAAGATCGGCACGGAACTCAATGGCAGCTATGCCTGCGCGGCGTCGGGCATCAGCGCGAACATCGTCGTTGCCGGCAGCACCGCCACCCTGACGAATAACACGACCGGCAAGACGCATGCGGAAACCATCACCGTCAACAAGCTGGGCCTGGGCGCGCAAGCCGTCGATTTCGATGGCGTCGCCGTGTTCAAGGACCCGGCCGATGTGCCGGCCGATTATTCGATGTTCATGCCCGTGTCGTCGAGCATGGCAGTCGAGTTTTCGACCGACCGTTCGTACATGGGCATGTGCCTGAAAAAATAGCCGCTAGCGTTTGATCTGATCCAGCAAGTAGGTCGGGTTAGCCGGTACGGCGTAACCCGACATCCCCATCAGCGTGGCAATCGTTCCAGTGCATCCAGCAGAGGCAGCGCCGCGTCGGCGATGCGCTCCAGGCTGGCCTCGCGCAGGGCGGCGGTGTCCACCGTGTGGCCGGAGTCCAGCCCCGCCCAGCGCAGCAGCGCCGAACATGCGGCGGGCGTGTCGAACATGCCGTGCAAATAGCTGCCCAGGATTTGCCCGTCGCCCGATACGGCCCCCTCGGGCCGTCCATCGATCATGAACGCCGGCTGCCGCAGGGCGGCGCCGTGCGAGACGCCCATGTGGATTTCATAGCCTGCCACGCGCGCATCGTCCGCGCCGGAAAACGCGCAGTGCCCTGCCACCTGTTGCAGGCGCTTTTCCGCCGTCAGTTCAGTCACCATGTCGAGCAGGCCCAGTGCCTTTGACTCTCCTGCCGCGCCTTCCACGCCCAGCGGGTCGCACACGCTTTGCCCTAGCATCTGGAAGCCGCCGCAGATGCCCAGCACCTTGCCGCCGTAGCGCAGGTGCTTCGCCAGATAGGCGGGCCAGCCCTGCTGCTGCAGCCAGGCCAGGTCGCCGCGCGTGTTCTTGCTGCCTGGCAGGATCACCAGGTCGGCCGGCGGAATCGGCTGTCCTTGTTGGATGAATTGCAGGTCGATGCCGGGATGGGCGCGCAGCGCGTCGACATCCGTGTGGTTGCTGATGCGCGGCAGTTGCGGTACCAGCACCTTGAAGGCGCCCCGTTCGGCCTGCGTCGCTTCGACGGCGTCCTCCGCGTCGAGGAACAGGCCTTGCAGGTAGGGCAGCACGGCCAGTACGGGCTTGCCAGTTTGCTGCTCCAGCCAGTCGATGCCGGGTTGTAGCAGCGAGATGTCGCCGCGGAAGCGGTTGATGACAAAGCCGAGGATGCGCGCGCGCTCGCTGTCGGACAAACACGCCAGGGTGCCGATGATGTGCGCGAAGACGCCGCCCCGGTCTATGTCGGCCACCAGGATCACGGGACAGTCGACGGCTTCCGCAAAGCCCATGTTGGCGATGTCGCGCGCACGCAGGTTGACTTCGGCGGGGCTGCCGGCGCCTTCGACGATGACGGCGGCATATTGCTGGCGCAGTCGCGCGTACGATTCGAGCACGGCGCCCATGGCGATGGTCTTGTATTGCTGGTAGTCGCGCGCATCCATCTCGGCGCGCACCTTGCCATGGATGATCACCTGCGCGCCCGTGTTCGACGACGGTTTTAACAGTACCGGGTTCATGTCGGTGTGCGGCGCGATGCCGCAGGCCAGTGCCTGCAAGGCTTGCGCGCGGCCGATTTCTCCGCCGTCCGCCGTCACGGCGCTATTCAATGCCATGTTTTGCGGCTTGAACGGTGCTACCGTCACGCCGCGGCGCATCAACAATCGGCACAGGGCTGCAACGACGGTGCTCTTGCCCGCATCGGACGTCGTGCCTTGCACCATCAGGGTGGGGAAGGGGGTGTTCATGGCTGGCGCTCCTGCCATTGCGCGATGATGTCGCTGATCCGGCGTAACCCCTCTGTGATGGCGGCCGGACCGGGCGAGAGGATGTCGGGCGACTTGATCTCGAACAGCATCTGGTTTTTCACGGCGGGAATCGCATCCCAGCCCGGGCGTGCCGCCAGTTGCGCGGGCTGGAATTTCTTGCCGCACCAGCTGGCGATGATGATGTCGGGCGCGCGCCGCACCACGGCGCAAGGATCGGCGATGATGCGCTCTTTCGCACCCGGGTGGGCGGACAATTCCGGGAAGGCGTCCGTGCCGCCGGCGATGTCGATCAATTCCGCCGCCCAGCCGATGCCGCTCATCAGGGGATCATTCCACTCTTCAAAGTACATCACGGGCTTGCGCGTCCAGGCGGCGGCGCGGGCCCGGGCGGCGGTGATGTCCGCGCGCAGGCTGGCGATCAGTTCGCGGCCGGCGTCCTCGCGCTGCACCAGCGCCGCCAGTACGGCGATCATGCGCAGGATGCCGTCTACCGTGCGCTGGTTGAACTGGTGTACTTCGATGCCGGCCTTGACCAGGTCGCGGCAGATATCGGCCTGCATGTCGCAAAAGCCGATCACGAGATCCGGTTTCACTGCCAGTATGCGTTCCAGGTTCGTCGACGAAAAGCCGCTGATCTTGGTCTTTTCCTCGCGTGCGCGGGGAGGGCGCACGGTGAAGCCGGAAATGCCTGCGATGACGTCTTCGGCACCCAGCGCATACAGCGTTTCCACGGCTTCCGTCGACAGGCAGGCGATGCGCTGGTAGTGACTCATGGCGCCGTCTTGGCTGCGGGAGCGCTGCGGCGCTGGCGGGCCACCTCCAGCTGTTCGCACATGGCGGCCGTGCCTTCGATCATGCGCGGGCCGGCGCGGTTCAGCAGGTCGCCATTCAGGCGGAACAGATTATTCTTGCGCACGGCCGTCATCGAGGGGAAGGCGCGCCACATGGCCAGGCCGCCTTCGCTGCGCGGATCGCTTTTTTCGCTGGTGCCGAAGATGGCTTCCGGATCTTCCTGCAGCACGCCTTCCGGCGTGACGACGGGCGCCACCACCTTCATCGCGGCAAAGATATTCTGCGCGCCGCATACGCGCATGGAGTCGCTGATGATGCTCGCGCCGCTCAAGGTGTACAGGGGCTTGTCCCACACCTGGTAAAACACGCGCACGGGCGGGCGCTGCGCATACTGGGCCGTCAGGCTGGCCAGTTTGGCGCGCAGCTGCGCGGCGGCCGGCTTGGCGACTTTTTCCGTGCCCATCAGCTGGCCCAGGCGTTCCATGCTGTCCGGGATGTCGGCCAGCTTGCGCGGCTCGCTGTGATAAATCGGCACCTTCAGCTGGCGCAGCATGGCGATCTGGCGCTCGGCGCTGCCATGCATCCACACGACGATCAGGTCCGGCTTCATGGCGATGATACGCTCCATGTCGTACTGGCGGTTGTCGCCTACCTGCGGGATTTTCTTGGCCGCTTCCGGATAGTCGCTATAGCTGACGACACCGGAAATTTTCTCGCCGCCACCGGCTGCGAACAGCAGCTCCGTGACGTGCGGCGCCAGCGCCAGGATGCGCTGCGCGGGCCTGGCCAGGGTGACGGCATTGCCATCGTCATCGCGTACGGTGATGGCGGCGTGCGCCTGGGTCGAGATCAGTCCCGCCAGCAGCAGTGCTGTTTTCAAGTGGTTCATAGCTTCTTCCATGTGGTGAGTGCCTGTTCCAGCTGGAGCCAGGCGTCTTCGTTCGGCGGCAAACCCAGGCGGATGCCGTAGGCGGCGTGGCGGAACAGGCGCACCCAGATTCCCTGCTGGGCCATATGGTGCCAGAAGGCTTCGGCGTCTTCTTCCGGCCACCATTGAAACAGCGCGCAACCGCCGCTGACGATGCCGTGGCTGGCGAGCAGCTGGCGCAGGCGTTCGCCTTCTTCGCGCAGGCGCAGGCGCATCGCATCCTGCCAGCGCGCGTCGGTCAGCGCGGCCAGGGCCACTTGCTGCGCCGGGCCGCTGACGGTCCATGGCCCCAGCATGTCGGCCAGCTTGCTGAGCAGCTCGGGATGGGCGGCGACAAAGCCCAGGCGCAGTCCCGCCAGGCCGAAGAATTTTCCGACCGAGCGCAGCACGATGAGTCCAGGCTGGCCCGCGTGCGGTCCCAGGCCGGCTTGCGCCTGCGTGTCGCCAAACGCTTCATCGACCACCAGCCAGCCGCCGCGCTGGGCCAGTCTGTTTGCCCAGTCCAGCAGCACCTCGGGCGCGATGTGCGCGCCGGTGGGGTTGTTCGGGTTGCAGACAACCATCACGTCGCAGCTGTCCACCGCATTGGCCAGCTGCGCATACGGTACATGCCGCAAGCTGTGGCCATGCTGGCCCCAGTGGTGCGCGTGTTCCGCGTATGAGGGCGCGGCGACGACCACGCAGGATGGCGCGCGCAGCCGGGGCAATGCCTGGATGGCCGCCTGCGTGCCGGCCACCGGCAGCATGGCTGGCGCGTGATAGTAGGCACAGGCGGCGGCAGCCAGCGCCGGGTTGCTTTCCGGCAGACGGTGCCAGGCGCTGGCGCTGCTGGCGGGCACGGGATAGCCGTGCGGATTGATGCCGGTCGACAGGTCGATCCAGTCGGCCAGTGGTCGTCCATATTCGCGCGCGGCGTCGCGCAGGTTGCCGCCATGTTCAAGCAAGGTATTTCCCCCGCAGGTAATACAGCCCGGCCAGCAGCGTCACCCAGATCAGCCACAGCACGGCCGTTTCTGCCACCAGGCGCCAGGCGCGGTCAATGTCGCGCGCTTCGGCCGGACGGCCGGTGCCCAGCGGCGGGCGGCGTTCCAGCTCGCCGTCGTAGATGGCGTCGCCACCCAAGGCCAGGCCCAGGGCGCCGGCGCCGCTGGCCATCACGGGCCCCGCGTTCGGGCTGCCCCAGCTGGGGGCCTGGCTGCGCCAGCAGTGCCAGGCGCGCTGCTTGTCCGCCATGGTCTTGCCCAGCAAGACGTAGGACAGGGCCGTCAGGCGCGCCGGCAGGTAATTCAATATGTCGTCGATGCGCGCGGCGCAACAGCCGAACCAGTCGTAGCGTTCGTTGCGGTAGCCCCACATGGCGTCGAGGGTATTGGCCAGCCTGAATAGCACGGCGCCGGGGCCGCCTGCCACGGCAAACCAGAACAGGGTGCCGAAGACGGCATCGTTGCCGTTTTCCAGCAGGGATTCCGTGCTGGCCTTGGCCAGGCTGGCCGCATCGGCGTTGGCCGTGTCGCGGCTGACGATGCGCGCCGTCAGCAGGCGCGCGTTGTCCAGGTCATCCATGGCCAGGGCATCGGCGATCGGTTGATTGTGGTCGCGCAGGCTGCGCAAGCCGAGGCACAGATACAGCAGGAAGACATGCAGGGCCGCACCGGCCAGGCCGCACAGCCACCAGGCGGCATAGCTGATCGGCAGTACGGCCAATACCCACGCCAGCGCGCCGCGCAGAAAACGCCCACGGCCCCGGTTCAGCAGGCGTTCGAGCGCGCTGGCGATGCGGCCAAAGCCCACCAGCGGATGGCAGCGGCGCGTCTCGCCCAGGATCAGATCGAGCAGCACGCCGGCCGTCATCAGGCCTGCCAGCATGGGCAGCGACAAGCCGCTCAGCATGGGGCGCCTTTCAGGTGCAGCGGCAGGCCGGCGGCGACAAACACGGCCCTGTCGCAGATGGCTGCCACGGCCTGGTTCAGACGGCCCGCTTCATCGGTGAAGCAGCGCGAGATGGCGCCGTAGGGCACGATGCCCATGCCCACTTCGTTCGAGACGAGAACAAGGTCGCAGCCGGTGTCTTCGATTTCGGCCAGCGCGTACAGCAGGTGCGCGCGCTCGCTGTGGAACAGTTCGGGCAGGGCGATGTCACCCACGTCCGGATAGGTTTCGCCACTGGAAAACATCAGATTCGTCAGCCACAAGGTCAGGCAGTCGACCAGCAGCAGGCGCCCGGGCAGTGCTTCCCGCAGGATGGCGTCGCCCAGGCGCAGCGGTTCTTCCAGTGTCGCCCACTCGGCCGGGCGCTGCGCACGGTGGTGCCTGACGCGCGTGGCCATCTCCTCATCGCCCGCCTGGGCGGTGGCGATATACACGATTTCCTTGCCCGACTCGCGGGCCAGCTTTTCCGCATAGGCGCTCTTGCCGGAACGGGCGCCGCCGAAGACCAGGGTGCGCGTCATGGCGCTGCTACCACTCGGTGCCGGCTTGCGCGCCGATGCCGGCCGCATATGCATGCTTGACGACAGCCATTTCGGTGACGGTGTCGGCGATGGCGATCAATTCGTCCGGCGCGCCACGGCCCGTGATGACCACGTGCTGCATCGCCGGGCGTTCCAGCAGGTCGGCGATGACTTTATGTACGTCGAGGTAGTTGTACTTGAGGGCGATATTGAGTTCGTCGAACAGCACCAGGCCGTAGCTGGGGTCGGCCAGGAAGGTCTTCGCCTGCTCCCATGCCAGTTCGGCTTTTTCGATGTCGCGTTCGCGGTTCTGCGTTTCCCAGGTATAGCCTTCACCCATCGCATGAAAACTGATTTCGTCGGGGAAGCGGCGCAGGAATTTTTCTTCGCCGGTCGACATGGCGCCCTTGATGAATTGCACCACGCCCACTTTCATGCCGTGGCCCATGGCGCGGATGGCCATGCCGAAGCCGCTCGAACTCTTGCCTTTGCCATTGCCCGTGTTGACGATGATGATGCCGATTTCCTTGTCGGCCTTGGCGATGGCCGCGTCGATGATGGCCTTCTTGCGCTCCATGCGCACGCGGTGGCGTTCGTTGATCGCTGCGGTGTCCGCGTCGATGGTCTTGTTGTCGCTCATGTCAGTCCTCTTTCGGTATGAATATCTTGCGTTTGCCGTGGGCTATGATCTCGATCGGGTGGCCCAGGTAGTCGCCCAGGATGGATGCCTGCATCACCTCTGCCACGGGGCCGGCCAGCCAGCCGCCATCGCCCATCAGCAGCAGCGCATGGGTCGAGACGCTGTGTGCCAGGTTCAGGTCATGGCCTACCATCACCACGGTTTTATTCTGTTCGCGGCACAGCTTCGACAGCAGGCCCATGACGCTGACCTGGTGCGCCAGGTCCAGCGCATTGGCCGGTTCGTCCAGCAGCAGCAAGGGCGTATCCTGCGCCAGCATGGCGGCAATCGCCACGCGCTGGCGTTCGCCGCCGGACAGGCTGCGCACGTCGCGCTCGGCCAGGTGTTCCACTTCCATCGATGCCAGCGCCGCCAGGGCGATGCGCTGGTCGTCGCTGCCTTCCCAGTAATGGTTGTCGTGATACGGGTGGCGCGCCGACAGCACGGTTTCAATGACGCGGTACGAGAATGCATCGTGGCGCGCTTGCGCCAGGAAGGCCCGTTCACGCGCCAGCTCCTCCAAAGGCCAGTCGACCAGGGCGCGGCCTTGTATGGTCACGTGGCCCGCATCGGGTTCGCGCAAGCCGGCCAGCGCGCGCAGCAAGGTGCTCTTGCCCGCGCCATTGCGGCCGATCACGCTCCAGCATTCGCCATCCTTGATGTGCCAGGTGAGGTTTTCCACCAGGCAGCGCGTGCCTGCTTTCAGGCTGAGTTGGTTGGTGTGTATCATGTGCGGCGCAATCGATGGAGCTGGTACAGGAAGACGGGCGCGCCTATCATGGCCGTGACGACGCCAACGGGCAGCTGCAACGGTGCCAGCACGGTACGCGCCAAGGTATCGGCCAGTACCAGGAAGGTGCCGCCGGCCAGCGCGGCGGCCGGTATCAGCAGGCGATGATCGGGGCCGCAGGCAAAGCGCAGCGCATGCGGCACGATCAGGCCGACAAAACCCACGCTGCCGGCACTGGTGACGGCGCTGGCCGTGAGCAGGCCGGAACAGAAGAACAGTCCCTTGCGCAACGCGCCCACGCGCACGCCCAGGGTGCTGGCCGCTTCCGCGTGCAGGGCCATGACGTTCAGCGAGCGCGCGCTGCGCAGCGCAAAGACCAGGGCGCCGGCCAGGACCAGCCAGGGCATCAGCCGCGCGGGCGCGCCGGCCAGGTCGCCGATCATCCAGAACACCATGCTGCGCAAGCGGCTTTCAGGGGCAATCGACAGCATCAGGGTGACGATGGCCATGCAGGCCGAGGCCAGGATCACGCCCGTCAGCAGCAAGAGCGAGGCGCCGCCTTCGGCCGCCGTGCCGCCGCGCAGGTCGCGGCGGGCAAAGAAATACAGCAGCATGGACACGCCGACGGCGCCGGCAAAGGCGGCCGCGTCGACCACCCACAGCGCGCACATGAACAGCAGCGCGGCCAGCGCGCCGACGGAGGCGCCGGCGGAAATGCCCAGCACATACGGGTCGGCAAGGGGATTGCGCAGCAGCGCCTGCATCATGACGCCGGCCAGCGACAGCGCTGCGCCGGTGACAAACGCGGTCAGCGCGCGGCCCAGGCGCAGGTCGAGCAGGGTGGCGGCGAGGGTATCGGTCTTGCCCTGCATCACATGGAACAGGGCGGACGGCAGGTCGGCGAGCGGAATCGCAATCGAACCGATCATGCCGGAGAAAATCAGGCTGGCAATTGCGCACACGATCAGCACCGTGAGGATCACAGTGGCGCGGTGGCGCATGTTGCGGAAAAATGGGTGCATGTACTGCCTTAAAAACGGGGACTGCAGAACTGCATCTGCGGGCGACGGCATGCCATCGCCCGCAGCTTACATCATTACGACGGGGTTATTTCATGCCGTAGCGTACGCCGACGAAGACTTTCGAGCCGGGTGTCGCGTAGAAGCGCGCCAGTTCGTAATCCTTGTTGGCGATGTTGTTCCAGCGCGCCAGCACCGACCAGTCGCGGGTGAACTGGTAGGTGGCGTACAGATTGACCAGGCCATATCCGCCCAGGACGTTCTTGTTGGCGGCATCATCGAAACGCTTGCCCGACAATTGCCACTCGGCGCCCGACGTCAGCGCGCCAGCCGTGTAGTCGACGGCGAAGTTGGCGTGCTGCTTGGCGCGGCGTACCAGTTGCTTGTCCTTGGTTTCATCGCGCGGGTCTTGCAGGTCGATGTTGCCGCTGACGTTGAAAGCGCCGAACTTGCGTGCGCCAGCAATCGTCAGGCCTTCCAGCAGCGCCTTGTTGACGTTGTAGGCGCAGCCGTAGCCGGTGAACAGCGGATCGGGACAAGGCGAGGTATTCACCAGCAGGTCGCTGACCTTGTTGTGGTAATAGCTGGCGCTCAGTTTCGACACGCCGTCGTCGTAGCGCAGACCCACTTCGGCGTTGCGGCCCTGTTCCGGATTGTTCGTCGCCAGGCCATAGCCCGGGTAGTACAGCTCATTGAAGGTCGGTGCGCGGAAGCTGGTGCCGTAGCTGGCGTTGGCGCGTAATGCGTTGGTGATGCGGTAGCCGTAGGCGACGCTGCCCGTGTTGTGCGTGCCGAATGCCGAGCTGTCATCACGGCGGCCGCTGATGCTGACCAGGTGCGCGCCGCGTACCAGGTTGTACGATGCAGCGAAGGATTTGGTATGGCGTGCGCCCGTGACTTCGGGCGTGGTGCTCGATGTGACATCTTCATCGCGGTAGCCGGCCAGCAGTTGCAGGTTGTCGCGGCCGAAGCGGATGTCATTTTGCCAGGTCAGGTCGGTCTGCTTGGTGTTGATCTGGCTCTTGCTCCACGAATCGGTGCCACCATCATTACCGGCCTTGTCACGCGCTTCCGCATAACGCAGTTCACTGGTCCAGTTGGGCAGGAATTCGTTCTTCGTGAAGACGGAGACGTTTTCCAGTTTCTCGTTGCTGCGTGCATCGTAGCCAGGACCGGCGTCATACTGCGCTTTCAGTTCGCTATTCAGGAATGTCAGGCCCACTTCATGGCCTTTGGCCATCTGATAGCCGAACTGGCCGCTGAAGCTTTCCTTGTCGTAGCCGTCTTTGTCTGGATTGTAGGTGTATTCAGGCGATGCACCGAGCTTCGAGGCCGAGAAACCATCCGATTTTTCCTTGCCAGCTGCCAGCGCATAGCTGAAGCTGTTCGGACCAGCGGTGGAGCCGGCCACTTGCGCTTCGACCTGGCGCGTGTTGTTGCTGCCGTAACCGGCGAATGCGGAGACGCGCGTGGCGCCGTCGCCTTTTTTCGTGAAGATCTGGATCACGCCGCCGATGGCGTCCGCACCGTACATGGTGCTCAGTGGACCATAGACGATTTCAATATGATCGATGCTGGAAAGGGGCAAGGCGCTCCAGTTGGCCGTGCCCAGGGTGGACGAGCCAATGCGCACACCATCAACCAGCACGATATTCTGGTTGCTGTTCGCACCGCGAATGAATACGCTGGCCGCAGTGCCTGCGCCGCCGTTGCGCGCCACTTCAATGCCGCGTTGTTTTTGCAACAGGTCGACAATCGAGCTGGCGCCAGAACGCGCGATGTCTTCCGAGCTGATGGTCTGCGTATCGCTCAAGACTTCGCTCAGGTGTTGCGGGTAGCGGCTGGCGGTGACGACGATCGGATCGAAGGTATCTGGCGTGGCTTGGGCGAAAGCGGCAGGCGCGGCAATGGCTAGCGCGAGCGACGTGAGGGCCGCGTGGCGGGAAACAGCATGGGTCATGATAATTTTCAGTAAGTAATATGCAACCAGCCGACGTCCCCGTAGGCCAGATTGAACAGAAGTGGGAACTGAAGATGACGATCGAAGATGGCCATGGGCCATTCGGATCGCGAACATCCCCGTTCGCACACTTCCACCTGTCCTGGCCGGTATCCGGGCTGGCAAGTACCGCTATCCCACCTTCCCATGCTCGATGAGCAAGCACAGTGGTTGTCAGAGATAGCTTGTCGCCCGCTTCCTGTCGGGAGGGGCGACACTTGCTTACCGTTGCGGGGGCAGCACACGCTCGCCGCGGGAGCGGCATCGTGTTTCCCGTTTAACTGCGCTCATGGACATGAGCGCGGGCACCAAAACCCCGCCATTATACGTGCAGCAGGCGTAGACTGAAATGGCTGGCTGGACGCTTCGAGATCAGAAATCGACGACGACCGTCGCGCCGTAGGCGATTTTGTGGGCGGAACGGGCGGCCAGCAGGGCGGTTTCTTCCAATGGCAGCCGGGCTTGCAGTGCCGACAGCAGGCGGATGGTGCCCGCGTGGCAGATGATGACTGCCGTTTCGTGTTGTTCACGCAACAGATCGCCTAAAAACGCATCGACGCGGGCGGCCATCGCCAGCACATTCTCACCTCCGCCGGGACGGTACCAGGCCAGATCGGCGGCCCAGGCATCGATGTCCGCGCGTGCAATCGCGTGCCAGGGCTGCATTTCCCACGCGCCGAAATCCATCTCGGCCAGCCGCGCGTCGAAGTGCAAGCCGCTGGAAGGCAAGTCTTGCGCCAATGCTGACGCCAGGCCGGCGCAGCGGCGCAGCGGGCTGGCATACAGCGGCACGCCGGCCGGCAGCGTTGCTTGCAGGCTGGCACGCGCCGAGGCCATTTCGTGCGACGCCACCGCCACGTCGCTGCGGCCATAGCAGGTGCCGCTGGTCACCTGCGGCGCGGGGTGGCGCACTAAAATCAGTCGCATGTTAATAGAAGCGTATGGGAGGCTGGAAGCTGGACAGGATGGCCAGGTAAATCGCCACTTCCGCCAGTTGCTGTACTGCGCCCAGGCAGTCGCCTGTGTAGCCTTGCAGGCGGCGCTGGCATTTGCGGCCCAGCCAGAATGCGACAGCTGCCGCCACCACGATGGCAAAGACCAGCGCAGCCCAGTCAAATATCCCCAGCACGCCGCAGGCGATGGCGGGCAACTGGGCGCAGACGGCGGCGATGATGAACTCTGCGGTAGTCATTTCTTGCGCCATCGGCTTGGCCTTGCCTTCGTCGCGCGCATAGTCCATGCCCCAGATCAGCGAGACGGCGGCCAGGCGAGACAAAGGATGGGCGATGAATAATGTCGCCACCAGCGTGGCAGGCGGCAGCGAAGCGAGCGCCGCGCATTTGATGGCCAGCAGGCAGATGATGCCGATGGCGCCATATGCGCCGATGCGCGAATCCTTCATGATTTCCAGTACCCGCTCGCGCGTCAGCCCACCGCCAAAGCCATCGCACATGTCGGCGAAGCCGTCTTCATGGAAGGCGCCCGTCAGATAAATGCCGGCGGCGACGGCCAGCAGCACGGCCACTGCCGAAGGCAGGAGCCAGCTGGCCAGCAGATACACTGCGCCGGAAATGGCCGCCACCACCACGCCGACCAGCGGGAAGTAGCGCGAGGCGTGCTGCAGCCAGGCCGGTTCGAAACCCACCCAGCGCGGGATAGGCAGGCGCGTGAAGAACTGCAGCGCAATGAAGAACAGGCGGCACTGATGGATTGCGGCGGAAACGGGATGGGTCATGGTCTTAGTCTGGCGTGGACTTTTCGCTGACCTGGGCCGAGGCGAAGGTCGCCATCTCGCGCATGAAGTTGACGGCCGCGTGCAGCAGCGGCAAGGCCAGGGCTGAACCCGTGCCTTCGCCGAGGCGCAAATCGAGATGCAGCAGCGGACGCGCGTCCAGGCTTGCCAGCAGCTGGCGGTGGCCGTTTTCATCGGAGCAGTGCGAAAACACGCAGTAATCGAGGATGGCCGGCTGCAGACGGGCCGCCACCAGCAAGGCGCTGCTGACGATGAAGCCGTCGATCAGCAAAATCATGCGCCGTTCGGCCGCTTTGAGCATGGCGCCTGCCATCATGGCGATCTCGAAACCGCCGAAGGTGGCCAGTACGTCGAGTGGCTCATTGACTGCCGCATGATGGGCGACGGCCGCTTCGATCACCTGCTGCTTGTGCAATATGCCTTCCTTTGACAGGCCGGTGCCGGCGCCCACACAATCGGCGACCGGTGTTTGCGTCAGCTTGTGCATCAGCGCGGCGGCGGCGGTGGTGTTACCGATACCCATTTCGCCAAAGCCAAGCACATTGCCATCGAGCGTGGCGGCCAGATCCATCCCCGCCTGCATGGCGGCGATGCACTGTTCCTTGCTCATGGCGGCTACGTTGGCAAAGTTGCGCGTGCCCGGGCCTTGCTTGCGGTCGAGCAAGCCTTCGCGCGGGCCGAAGTCGTGGTTGACGCCCGCATCTACTATATACAAGGCGCAATGGTTCTGACGGGCAAAGACATTGATGGCGGCGCCGTCGGCCAGGAAATTTTCCACCATTTGCCAGGTCACGCTTTGTGGATAGGCAGAAATGCCTTCGGCGACGACGCCATGGTCGGCCGCAAAAACGATGATGGCAGGCTGGTGTAGTGTCAGTTGCGTGCTTTGCTGGATCAGGCCGATCTGGCGGGCCAGCGTTTCCAGTAATCCCAGGCTGCCCAGCGGCTTGGTCTTGCTATTGATGGCATGTTCGAGTGCGCTGGCCAGTGCGGGATTGGCGGTGGGGGTGATGTGTGGGATAGGCATGAGAGTCAAAGTGGGTGAGGCAGGGGATTGTTGGCGCTACGATATCACACAGCAATATTTGCTCAGCTGCAAAATAGCCCTTGCGGGACGCGCAGCCCAAGGCTATAATTCGCCCCCTCGCTGAACGATGCATGCAAATGCTGAGTGAAGTGGGTAAAAAAGAAGGTTGACGAAATGCTGAAAAAGCTTCATACTCTTCCTTCTTCGCAGCTGACAAACACAACGCTTTGTCGATAGCGCGAAAGTAGCAAATAAGCAGTACCGAATACCGTTCTTTAACAATTAACAGTCGATAAGTGTGGGCATTTGATGTAAGTGCAGCGTCAATCTTCGGATTGGCGTCTAACTTAAAATATCAAATGTTCACAAGAAATAATGAAATAGGATACTTCTTCGGAAGTAGCCTGTCAGTTTTTTGAGTGAGCAAATCTTTTGTAATGCAAAAGATTTGGATGGTAGTGATACTGTCCGACCTGTCAGAAATGACATTAAACAGAGATTAAACTGAAGAGTTTGATCCTGGCTCAGATTGAACGCTGGCGGCATGCCTTACACATGCAAGTCGAACGGCAGCACGGAGCTTGCTCTGGTGGCGAGTGGCGAACGGGTGAGTAATATATCGGAACGTACCCTAGAGTGGGGGATAACGTAGCGAAAGTTACGCTAATACCGCATACGATCTAAGGATGAAAGTGGGGGATCGCAAGACCTCATGCTCGTGGAGCGGCCGATATCTGATTAGCTAGTTGGTAGGGTAAAAGCCTACCAAGGCATCGATCAGTAGCTGGTCTGAGAGGACGACCAGCCACACTGGAACTGAGACACGGTCCAGACTCCTACGGGAGGCAGCAGTGGGGAATTTTGGACAATGGGCGAAAGCCTGATCCAGCAATGCCGCGTGAGTGAAGAAGGCCTTCGGGTTGTAAAGCTCTTTTGTCAGGGAAGAAACGGTGAAAGCTAATATCTTTTGCTAATGACGGTACCTGAAGAATAAGCACCGGCTAACTACGTGCCAGCAGCCGCGGTAATACGTAGGGTGCAAGCGTTAATCGGAATTACTGGGCGTAAAGCGTGCGCAGGCGGTTTTGTAAGTCTGATGTGAAATCCCCGGGCTCAACCTGGGAATTGCATTGGAGACTGCAAGGCTAGAATCTGGCAGAGGGGGGTAGAATTCCACGTGTAGCAGTGAAATGCGTAGATATGTGGAGGAACACCGATGGCGAAGGCAGCCCCCTGGGTCAAGATTGACGCTCATGCACGAAAGCGTGGGGAGCAAACAGGATTAGATACCCTGGTAGTCCACGCCCTAAACGATGTCTACTAGTTGTCGGGTCTTAATTGACTTGGTAACGCAGCTAACGCGTGAAGTAGACCGCCTGGGGAGTACGGTCGCAAGATTAAAACTCAAAGGAATTGACGGGGACCCGCACAAGCGGTGGATGATGTGGATTAATTCGATGCAACGCGAAAAACCTTACCTACCCTTGACATGGCTGGAATCCTTGAGAGATCAGGGAGTGCTCGAAAGAGAACCAGTACACAGGTGCTGCATGGCTGTCGTCAGCTCGTGTCGTGAGATGTTGGGTTAAGTCCCGCAACGAGCGCAACCCTTGTCATTAGTTGCTACGAAAGGGCACTCTAATGAGACTGCCGGTGACAAACCGGAGGAAGGTGGGGATGACGTCAAGTCCTCATGGCCCTTATGGGTAGGGCTTCACACGTCATACAATGGTACATACAGAGCGCCGCCAACCCGCGAGGGGGAGCTAATCGCAGAAAGTGTATCGTAGTCCGGATTGTAGTCTGCAACTCGACTGCATGAAGTTGGAATCGCTAGTAATCGCGGATCAGCATGTCGCGGTGAATACGTTCCCGGGTCTTGTACACACCGCCCGTCACACCATGGGAGCGGGTTTTACCAGAAGTAGGTAGCTTAACCGTAAGGAGGGCGCTTACCACGGTAGGATTCGTGACTGGGGTGAAGTCGTAACAAGGTAGCCGTATCGGAAGGTGCGGCTGGATCACCTCCTTTCTAGAGTTTGCACGAATCAGGTAACTGATTCACGCATCAAATGTTCACACTTATCGGCTGTTTAATTAAGAAGAAACAGTAGTCGTAGTAGCACCGCGTTGGGGCTGTAGCTCAGCTGGTTAGAGCACCGTGTTGATAACGCGGGGGTCGTTGGTTCGAGTCCAACCAGCCCTACCAGTAAAAACAAACCCGGGGGTAAGGTGGACACTAGTCCAGCCAGACCTATCAGTATGTAACACACCCAGGGGGATTAGCTCAGCTGGGAGAGCACCTGCTTTGCAAGCAGGGGGTCGTCGGTTCGATCCCGTCATCCTCCACCAATACTTTGAAAGTGCAAACGTAAGCCGTCAGGTTTAGGTTTGATCTTTTAGCGATCAAAGCTGTTTCGTTCTTTAACAATCTGGAAGAAGTAAAGATTATTTATTGATCGGTTTGCCGTAAAACGCAAATCGATGGGTAATGATTGTATGTATCAACAAACAAGCAACAACGTTGTACTTTCTTATCCCTGTAGCGCTCTTTCATCATGCAAATGATGAGAGGCTAACGTTATAGGGACAAGCGAATAAGTGCACATGGTGGATGCCTTGGCGATTACAGGCGATGAAGGACGTAGTAGCTTGCGATAAGCTGCGGGGAGTGAGCAAACACACTTTGATCCGCAGATTTCCGAATGGGGCAACCCACCCTTTTAGGGTATTGCATACTGAATACATAGGTATGCAAGGCGAACGCGGCGAACTGAAACATCTAAGTAGCTGCAGGAAAAGAAATCAACCGAGATTCCCAAAGTAGCGGCGAGCGAAATGGGAAGAGCCTGTACGTGATAGTCGGACCGATAACAGAATCCTCTGGAAATAGGAGCCATAGTGGGTGATAGCCCCGTATGTGAAATCGGACCGGTGGTACTAAGCGTACGACAAGTAGGGCGGGACACGTGACATCCTGTCTGAATATGGGGGGACCATCCTCCAAGGCTAAATACTCGTAATCGACCGATAGTGAACCAGTACCGTGAGGGAAAGGCGAAAAGAACCCCGGAAGGGGAGTGAAATAGATCCTGAAACCGTGTGCATACAAACAGTAGGAGCGGACTTGTTCCGTGACTGCGTACCTTTTGTATAATGGGTCAGCGACTTACATTCAGTGGCAAGGTTAACCGCATAGGGAAGCCGTAGAGAAATCGAGTCCGAATAGGGCGATCAGTCGCTGGGTGTAGACCCGAAACCAAGTGATCTACTCATGGCCAGGATGAAGGTGCGGTAACACGCCCTGGAGGTCCGAACCCACTAATGTTGAAAAATTAGGGGATGAGCTGTGGGTAGGGGTGAAAGGCTAAACAAACTTGGAAATAGCTGGTTCTCTCCGAAAACTATTTAGGTAGTGCCTCAAGTATCACCATCGGGGGTAGAGCACTGTTATGGCTAGGGGTCATTGCGACTTACCAAACCATTGCAAACTCCGAATACCGATGAGTGCGAGCTTGGGAGACAGACGTCGGGTGCTAACGTCCGGCGTCAAGAGGGAAACAACCCAGACCGCCAGCTAAGGTCCCAAAGATTGGCTAAGTGGAAAACGAAGTGGGAAGGCTAAAACAGTCAGGATGTTGGCTTAGAAGCAGCCATCATTTAAAGAAAGCGTAATAGCTCACTGATCGAGTCGTCCTGCGCGGAAGATGTAACGGGGCTAAGCCAGTCACCGAAGCTGCGGATATTGTTCTGTGATTTATCACAGATATATATGGTAGGAGAGCGTTCTGTAAGCCTGCGAAGGTGTCTTGTAAAGGATGCTGGAGGTATCAGAAGTGCGAATGCTGACATGAGTAGCGATAATGGGGGTGAAAAGCCTCCACGCCGTAAGCCCAAGGTTTCCTGTTCAACGTTCATCGGAGCAGGGTGAGTCGGCCCCTAAGGCGAGGCAGAGATGCGTAGCTGATGGGAAGCAGGTTAATATTCCTGCACCGTCGTATGATGCGATGGGGGGACGGATCGCGGAAGGTTGTCCAACTGTTGGAATAGTTGGTTTTTGGCTCATAGAAGGCACTTAGGCAAATCCGGGTGCGGAATTCAAGGGGTTGAGACGAGTGCACTTGTGCATGAAGCAATCGGAAGTGGTTCCAAGAAAAGCCTCTAAGCTTCAGTCATACGAGACCGTACCGCAAACCGACACAGGTGGGCGAGATGAGTATTCTAAGGCGCTTGAGAGAACTCGGGAGAAGGAACTCGGCAAATTGGTACCGTAACTTCGGGAAAAGGTACGCCCCGGTAGCTTGACTGGTTTACTCCAGAAGGGTGAAAGGGTTGCAATAAACTGGTGGCTGCGACTGTTTAATAAAAACACAGCACTCTGCAAACACGAAAGTGGACGTATAGGGTGTGACGCCTGCCCGGTGCTGGAAGATTAAATGATGGGGTGCAAGCTCTTGATTGAAGTCCCAGTAAACGGCGGCCGTAACTATAACGGTCCTAAGGTAGCGAAATTCCTTGTCGGGTAAGTTCCGACCTGCACGAATGGCGTAACGATGGCCACACTGTCTCCTCCCGAGACTCAGCGAAGTTGAAATGTTTGTGATGATGCAATCTACCCGCGGCTAGACGGAAAGACCCCATGAACCTTTACTGTAGCTTTGCATTGGACTTTGAACCAATCTGTGTAGGATAGGTGGGAGGCTTTGAAGCGGGGACGCTAGTTCTCGTGGAGCCAACCTTGAAATACCACCCTGGTTTGTTTGAGGTTCTAACCTTGGTCCGTTATCCGGATCGGGGACAGTGCATGGTAGGCAGTTTGACTGGGGCGGTCTCCTCCTAAAGTGTAACGGAGGAGTTCGAAGGTACGCTAGATACGGTCGGACATCGTGTTGATAGTGCAATGGCATAAGCGTGCTTAACTGCGAGACTGACAAGTCGAGCAGGTACGAAAGTAGGACATAGTGATCCGGTGGTTCTGTATGGAAGGGCCATCGCTCAACGGATAAAAGGTACTCTGGGGATAACAGGCTGATTCCTCCCAAGAGTTCATATCGACGGGGAGTTTGGCACCTCGATGTCGGCTCATCACATCCTGGGGCTGTAGCCGGTCCCAAGGGTATGGCTGTTCGCCATTTAAAGTGGTACGTGAGCTGGGTTTAAAACGTCGTGAGACAGTTTGGTCCCTATCTGCCGTGGGCGTTGGAAATTTGAAGGGGGCTGCTCCTAGTACGAGAGGACCGGAGTGGACGTATCTCTGGTGTACCGGTTGTCACGCCAGTGGCATTGCCGGGTAGCTAAATACGGAAGAGATAACCGCTGAAAGCATCTAAGCGGGAAACTTGCCTTGAGATGAGATTTCCCAGAGCCTTGAGCTCTTTGAAGGGTCGTTCGAGACCAGGACGTTGATAGGCTGGGTGTGGAAGTGCAGTAATGCATTAAGCTAACCAGTACTAATTGCCCGTACGGCTTGTCCCTATAACCTTAGCAGGTACAGAGGATAAGACGGTACAACGTTGCGTGTTTGTTGATACTACTATTCATTACCCAATCTTTGCTTCTTCCGGATTCAGGCTTTGTCGCTCCACTGAGGACAAATGCCAGTACAAGTTATGCCTGATGACCATAGCAAGTTGGTCCCACCCCTTCCCATCCCGAACAGGACCGTGAAACAACTTTGCGCCGATGATAGTGCTGCAACCAGTGTGAAAGTAGGTTATCGTCAGGCTTGTTATTCGCAGTAGAGAAAAACCCGACCAGCAATGGTCGGGTTTTTTTTCGTCTGGTGGTTTTGTTTGCTGCTGGTGCTGGTGGTGGCTGTCGGCTTACGCGCGTTGCGCTAAGCCGACCTACGCCAACCTACGCCAACCTACGCCGACCTGCGGTCAGAGCCGGTAGGTCGGATTAGCGTAGCGTAATCCGACAACATTGTTGGCGTCGTGGCATCAGCTACCACGATAAGTGGAATACGACCACGGCGATACCACCAGCGGCACATGATAATTCTCATCCGTATGCGCAATGCCGAAGGCCAGGGTGACCAGGTCGATGAAGCGGGGCGAGGGCAGTTCCACGCCCTGGGCGGCGAAATAGTCGCCTGCGTTGAATACCAGTTCGTACTGGCCCGCTTTCATGCTGTCGCCTTCCAGCAAGGGTGAACTACAGCGGCCGTCGCTGTTCGTCATATCCATCTTCAATAACACTTTGCCTTCCGGCGCGACGGAAAACAGGGCCACCTTGACGCCGGCTCCCGGTCTGCCGTGGGCGATATCGAGTACATGCGTGCTGAGTTTTCCCATTTGCTATCCTGTATATAGGGTGAGTGAATGTGCTTATTGTGCAAATCATATACCGGCGACTGCGCCCGGCTATATGATTGGGCATATAGCCAACATTGTCCTCCTATAGGCGCGCCTCCGCATGAACAATTACGAACATTATCCACGCGACTTGATCGGCTATGGCCGCACGCCACCCCATCCGCAATGGCCGGGCAAGGCCCGCATCGCCCTGCAATTCGTTCTCAATTACGAGGAGGGGGCGGAAAACAACGTGCTGCATGGCGATGCCGCCTCGGAAACGTTTTTATCCGAAATGATCGGTGCGGCCGCATTCCCTGCGCGCCACCTGAGCATGGAGTCGATTTATGAATACGGTTCGCGTGCCGGATTGTGGCGCTTGCTGCGCATGTTCGAGGAGCGGCGCCTGCCGCTGACCGTGTTTGGCGTCTCGATGGCCTTGAAGCGCAACCCGGATGCGGTAGCCGCCTTTCAGCAACTGGGACATGAAATCGCCTGTCATGGATTGCGCTGGATTTCCTATCAAAACATGGATGAAGCGACGGAACGCGCACATATGCGCGAGGCCGTGCAGATCATCCGCGAATTGACGGGTTCCGCCCCGCAAGGCTGGTATACCGGGCGCGATTCACCCAATACGCGCAAACTGGTGGTCGAGCATGGCGGTTTCCGCTATGACGCCGATTATTATGGCGATGACCTGCCTTTCTGGGAAAAGGTGGCGTACACGGATGCCGCCGGTATGCCTGCCATGCAGCCGCAGCTGATCGTGCCTTACACCCTGGATACGAACGACATGCGTTTTGCCGCCATGCAGGGTTTCAATTCGGGCACGCAGTTTTTCGATTATCTGAAGGATGCCTTCGATGTGCTGTATGCGGAAGGCGATCCGAACGGCTTGAACCAGCCGAAGATGTTGTCCGTGGGCTTGCATTGCCGCCTGGTGGGGCGGCCGGGGCGGGCTGCGGCGCTGGCGCGCTTCCTCGACTATGTGCAGGGCCATGAGCAGGTGTGGATCACGCGCCGCATCGATATTGCCGAGCACTGGCATGCGAACCACCCCTATGGTGTTTGATGGGTATTGATATTGGATGATAAGTAAAATCAGTCTTTGCATATAGTTGTCCCATATGCCGGTGTTAATCTCCTATACTGGGACTATACCGAGGCCAGCATGTCAGAACCGATCCGCTTTTATTATCGTGGTGCCGTACAGGAAGTACGCAACGCCGCCCCTACGCAGACTGTGTTGCAGCACCTGCGCGAGGACTTGCATTGCACGGGCACCAAGGAGGGCTGCGCGGAAGGCGATTGCGGCGCTTGCACGGTGGTCATCGGCAGCCTGGTGGATGGCCAGGTCGAGATGAAGGCCGTCAACGCCTGCATCCAGCTCACGCCCACCCTCGACGGCAAGGCCCTGTTTACCGTGGAAGACTTGCAGCAGCCCGATGGCGCCTTGCACCCGGTGCAGCAGGCGATGGTCGAATGCCACGGTTCCCAATGCGGCTTTTGCACGCCCGGCTTTGTCATGTCGCTGTGGGGCATGTATCTGCAGAAAAACGGTGAGACGCCCACGCGCTGCGAAATCGACGATACGCTGTCGGGCAATCTGTGCCGCTGCACGGGTTACCGGCCCATCATCGATGCGGCCAGGCGCATGGGCGAACTGCCGCATGTCGCATTCGACCGCGATGCCCTGGTGCAGCAATTGCAGGGGTTGCAGCGCGCTAGCCTGAGCACTTATGAGCACGGCGGCCAGCACTTCCACGCGCCGCGCAGCATCGATGAACTGGTGGCGCTGCGCACGGCAAAGCCGCAAGCGTGCCTGCTGGCCGGTTCCACCGATGTGGGCCTGTGGGTCACCAAGCAATTGCGCGACCTGGGCGACATCATTTATCTGGGTAACGTTGCCGCGCTGAAAACCATCGCCATCGTTGACGGCAAGCTGCAGATTGGCGCCGGCGCCAGCCTGAACGATGCCTATGCGGCGCTGTGCGAGCATTATCCGCAAGAGTTGTCGGAATTGTGGCAGCGCTTTGCTTCCTTGCCGATCCGCAATGCCGGCACCCTGGGCGGCAATGTGGCCAATGGTTCGCCCATCGGCGACTCGATGCCGTGGCTGATTGCGCTGGGCAGCGAGATCGTGCTGCGCGGACTTGCCGGCCAGCGCATCATGCCGTTGGAAAATTTCTATCAAGGTTACCAAAAGAAAGATCTGCAGCCCGGTGAATTCGTCGAAGCTGTGCGCGTGCCCTTGTCGCGTGCCAATGTGCATTTTCGCACGTATAAACTGGCGAAACGCTTTGACCAGGATATCTCGGCCGTGTGCGCCGCGTTTGCCTTCCAGCTCGACGGCGAGCACATCATTGATGCGCGCATCGCCTTTGGCGGCATGGCGGCCACGCCGCAACGCGCCGCGCAAACGGAAGCGTTTCTGCGCGGACAAGCGTGGACGGAAGATAACCTCGTTATCGCCATGCGCTTGCTGGCCGACGACTACGCACCGCTGTCCGACATGCGCGCCTCGAATACCTATCGCATGACGACGGCGCAAAACCTGCTGCGCCGCTTCTGGCTGGAAACACGCTTCGGTGCGCCTTTGCTGCGCACTGCCATCAACGCCTACGCTTGCCGCGCTTGAAAGGAGCAGCATGAACCATCCTGTCACGCCCGAATTGCAAGCGGCCACCTGGGCCGCCGTGGGCAAGCCCAGCCCGCATGAATCGGCGCAATTGCATGTGCTGGGGCAAGCGACGTACACGGACGATATCGCCGAACTGCAAGGTACCTTGCACGCGGCACTGGGCCTGTCGCAAAAGCCGCATGCGCGCATCACGGCCATGGATTTGTCGGCCGTGCGCGGCTCGCAGGGGGTCGTCGCTGTCTACACGGCGCAGGACATTCCCGGTACCAATGATTGCGGCCCCATCATCCATGACGATCCCATCCTGACTGCGGAGCTGGTGCAATACGTGGGCCAGCCCATCTTCATCGTGGTGGCCGATACACACGACCATGCGCGCCGCGCCGCCCGCCTGGCGCAAGTGTCGTACGAGGAATTGCCCGCGATCATGACGCCGCAGGCGGCCAAGGCCGCGCAATCGTATGTGCTGCCGCCCATGCAGCTGACGCGCGGCAACTACCAGGCAGCGTTCGAGACGGCGCCGCATGTGGTCAAGGGCCAGCTGTACGTGGGCGGGCAGGAACAGTTTTACCTGGAAGGGCAGATTTCCTACGCCATCCCGAAGGAAGCGCAGGGCATGCTGGTGCTGTGTTCGACCCAGCACCCGAGCGAGATGCAGCACGTGGTGGCGCATGCGCTGGGCGTGCATTCGCACAACATTACGGTCGAATGCCGGCGCATGGGCGGCGGTTTCGGCGGCAAGGAGTCGCAGTCGGCCCTGTGGGCGGCGGCCGCATCGATTGCGGCGGCCAAACTGAAGCGTCCCGTCAAATTGCGCGCCGACCGCGACGACGATATGCTGGTGACGGGCAAGCGCCACTGTTTTTATTATGAATACGAAGTGGGCTACGACGACGATGGCAAGATCCTTGCCGCCAAGGTCGACATGACCACGCGCGCCGGCTATTCGGCGGACTTGTCCGGCCCCGTCGCCACGCGCGCCGTCTGCCACTTCGACAATACCTATTATTTGTCCGACGTGGATATCCGCGCCGCCTGCGGCAAGACGAATACGCAGTCGAACACGGCTTTCCGGGGCTTCGGCGGACCGCAGGGCGCCATCGCCATCGAGTACGTGATCGATGAAATCGCCCGCCATTTACAACGCGATGCGCTCGATATTCGCCTGCTCAATTTCTACGGCCGCAACGATGTGGAAGGACGTAATGTCACGCCGTACGGGCAGACCATCGTCGACAACGTGATCCATGAACTGGTTGCCGAACTCGAAGTGAGCAGCGATTACCGCACGCGCCGCCGCGCCATCGATGCCTACAACGAGGCCAGCCCCATCCTGAAGAAGGGCCTGGCATTCACGCCCCTGAAATTCGGTATCGCCTTCAACGTCACGCATCTGAACCAGGCCGGTGCGCTGGTCCACGTGTACGTCGATGGCTCCGTGCTGGTCAACCATGGTGGCACGGAAATGGGGCAGGGCATCAATACCAAGGTCATGCAGGTGGTGGCGCACGAGCTGGGCCTGGACCTGGAGCGCGTGCGCGCCACGGCCACCGACACCAGCAAGGTGGCGAACACGTCGGCCACGGCGGCATCCACCGGCGCCGACCTGAACGGCAAGGCGGCGCAGGATGCGGCGCGCCAGATCCGTGAACGCCTGGCCGATTACGCGGTCAAACTGTATGGCGGTGAGGCGGCTTGCGTGCGCTTCTTCGATAACCATATCCACGTCAACGGCCATGTCGTGCCGTTTGCCGAGCTGGTGCAGAAGGCTTACCTGGCCCGCGTACAACTGTGGTCGGATGGTTTTTATGCCACGCCGGGCCTGTCGTGGGATGCAAAGACGATGACGGGCCATCCGTTTTCGTATTACGCATATGGCGCGGCCGTGGCTGAAGTGGTGGTCGATACCCTGACGGGGGAATGGAAACTGCTGCGCGCGGACGCCTTGTACGATGCGGGTGAGTCATTGAATCCGGCGATTGATCTGGGTCAGGTGGAAGGGGCATTTATTCAGGGCATGGGTTGGCTGACGACAGAACAGCTATGGTGGAATGCGGCGGGCAAGCTGATGACGCACGCGCCATCGACATACAAGATTCCCGGCATTTCCGATTGCCCGGAAGATTTTCGCGTCAAGCTGTTCCAGAACCGCAACGTGGAAGACAGCATCCACCGTTCCAAAGCCGTGGGCGAGCCGCCGCTGCTGCTGCCGTTTTCTGTGTTCTTTGCCATCCGCGACGCCATTTCCAGCGTGGGCCATCACGCCGTGCAACCACCGCTCAATGCCCCCGCCACCAGCGAGGAAATCCTCAAGGCGGTCATGGCCGTGCAAGCGGCCGGCGTGGCCGCTTAAGGAGTTGACGATGAGCGACTGGCTGACAGTGATGGACGATGACACGCAGGCATCCGTGCTGGTGACGGTCGCTCTGGTGGAAGGTTCCGGACCGCGCGAAGCGGGCGCGAAGATGCGCGTCACCCTCGATGGTCAAATGGATACCATCGGCGGCGGCCACCTGGAACTGCGCGCCGTGGAAATCGCCAAGAGCATGCTGGCCACGGGTGACACGCATGCGCGGCTCGAGCGTTTTGCGCTCGGTCCCAGCCTCGGGCAATGCTGCGGCGGCGTCGTCCATCTGGCTTTTGAATATGTCGATGCCAGCCTGAAAACATTGCTGGCCGCTTTGCGCGAGCGCCGCCAGCACGATAGTTGGCGTCTGGCGGCACTCGATGGTGAGAGCGCGTCGGCCCTGTTCGATGCGGCCGGTAGCTTGATCGCTGGCACGCCGGGCCAGGCGCCCGACACGTTTTCACGCGAACGCGCAACCCATGTTGCGCAGGGGAGTGAAGGGCGGCGCTGGCTGGTCGACCCTTGCCTGGCGCCGCGCGCCCATCTGACCTTGTTTGGTGCCGGCCACGTGGGCGCCGCCATCGTGCGCGCGCTGGCCGATTTGCCCTGCACTATCACCTGGGTCGATGAACGCGAAGACATGTTTTCCGCTGCATTGCCTGCGGGATTGCCAGATAACGTGCGCATCGCTGCCACCGATACGCCCGAGGAATTTGTCGCCATGGCGCCGCCCGGCGGCAGTTTTCTCGTCATGACGCACAGCCATGCGCTCGATCAACGCTTGACGCAAGCCATCATGGAGCGCGAGGATGCGGGCTGGTTTGGCTTGATCGGTTCGCACACGAAACGCAAGCAGTTCGAGCACCGCCTGCAGGCGCGCGGCGTTCCGGACGAGCGCATTGCCGCCATGGTGTGCCCGATCGGCATGCCAGGTATCCACAACAAGGCGCCGGCCGTGATCGCCGCTTCCGTTGCCTGTCAATTACTCATGGTGTGGGAAGAAGCCGCCAGCGCGGCCCTGGCCGCACCGCTGCGGCTGGCCTCTGCCAGCGCGCCTCCGCGTCGCCCGACACGCGTCGCCATTCATCCGTTATAGAAAGAAGTCATGCCGATTGTTCCTGCCACATTGCAAGCTTATCGTGCCAGCTTGCTGCACTTCCACGCCGATCCCGCTTTCACCGAGGAGGCGCACGCCTGGCATGCGGATGGCTTGCTGATCGTGGCCGAAGGCAAGGTCTTGGCGGCAGGCGATTACTCTGCACTGCAGGCGACTTTGCCGCCTGGCACGCATATCGTCGATTACCGCGGCAAGCTGATCGTGCCCGGTTTTATCGACACGCATCTGCATTTCCCGCAGACGGAAATGATCGCTTCGCCAGCGCCCGGTTTGCTGCCGTGGCTGGAAACGTACACCTTCCCCACCGAGCGCGCATTTGAAGACCCTGTGCATGCGCGCAATGTCGCCGAGTTTTTCCTCGATGAACTGCTGCGCTGCGGCACCACCACGGCCATGGTGTATGGCAGTGTGCATCCGCAATCGGTCGATGCCTTCTTTGGTGCCAGCGAGGCGCGCGGCTTGCGCATGGTGGCGGGCAAGGTCATGATGGACCGCAACTGTCCCGAGTTCCTTCGCGACACGGCCGAGTCGGGCGCACGCGAAAGCGAAGAGTTGATCCGGCGCTGGCACAAGCATGGCCGCTCGCTGTATGCGATCACGCCCCGCTTCGTGCCGACGTCCACGAATGAACAGATGCACCTGGCGGGCGAACTGGCGCGCGCCTATCCGGATACGTATCTGCAGACCCACGTGTCGGAAAACGAGGATGAATGCCGCTGGGTGCGTGAACTGCACCCGCAGGCGCGCAGCTACCTCGATGTGTATGACCAGTACGGCATGCTGCGCCCGCGCGCCATGTTCGGCCATTGCATCTGGCTCGACGAGCGCGACCGCGCGCGCATGGCGGAAACGTCCTCGGCGGCCGCCATTTGTCCCACCTCCAACTTGTTCCTCGGCAGCGGCCTTTTCGATTTCGAGCGAGCCGATGCGGCGAAAGTGCTGCTGTCGCTGGCCACCGACGTGGGCGGCGGCACCTCGTTCTCGATGTTGCAAACCATGAACGAAGCCTATAAAGTAGCACGCTTGAAAGGCAGCTATCTGCCCGCCTTGCGCATGTTTTACCTGGCGACCCTGGGTGCTGCACGGGCCATGCAACTGGAAGGTACCCTGGGCAATTTCACGGCAGGCACGGAAGCGGACTTCATCGTGCTCGACAAGCAATCGACGCCGCTGCTGGCGCGTCGCACGGCTGGCTGTCAAAGCCTGGAGGAATTGTTGTTTGCCTTCGCGCTGCTGGGCGACGACCGTGCCGTGGCCGCCACCTATTCAGGCGGGCAATGCGTGCATGTGCGGGGGCAGGGCTGACCTACCCGTTGTTCCATACGAATTATCCTGAGCGAGAACGCGAATGCACAAGAAACTCACTGGCCTGGCGCTTGGCGCCGCGCTGGCATTGACCGGAACGGCGCATGCCGCCCCGTCTTCCAATGAAGCGGCCACCGCGCGCCATTTTGCGGCCCTGCTTGCCGGCGCGCAGCCGAAGACAGCCGAGTTGAGCCTGTTCTTTTCCATGATGCCCAAGGGCGGCGATTTGCATCACCATTACTCGGGCGCCATTTACGCCGAGCAATTCCTCGATTGGGTCGACAAGGAAAACTATTGCGTCAACAAGACGACGTATCGCATCGAAAGCAACAAGGATGTCGTGGCGGCCGAACGCGCCAAGCCCGCCGCACAGCGTGGCTGCCTGTCGTCCACGGAAGTGTTTGCCGATGCTGGCCTGTATGCGCAATTGTTGCAGCGCTGGTCGACCAAGGATTTCTACAACCATGGCGCCATCCAGACGCCACCGGACCGTACTTTCTTTGATACGTTTGGCTACTTCGGCCCCGTGGCGTCGAGCAATACGGCGGACGGCCTGAAAACCCTGAAGCAGCGCGCCATCGCGGAAAACCTCAGCTACATCGAGACGATTTTCGAACTGTCGCCGTTCGTGCAGAATGCGCAGTTCGACCAGCAGGTGCTGGCGCCGGGCTTGCCGCCGGCAGCCCTGCAAGCCGTGCTGGCCAACTGGACAGGCAGCCTGGAGCAGGACGCCAGCTTCCAGAAAAGCATCACCGCCTACAACGACAACGTGAACGCCAGCAGCGCCGGCATCGACGATGCGAATTTCACCATGCGTTACCAGGCGTATGTGCTGCGTTTCCTGTCGCCATCGCAAGTTTTTTCCTCGATGGTGGCCGCGTTCAAGGCAGCCAGCCTGAATCCGCTGCTGGTGGGCGTGAATATCGTGGGCCAGGAAAGCGTGAACGTGTCCATGCGCGATTACAGTCTGCACATGGAAATGTTCAAGTTCCTCAAGGCAAAATATCCGAACGTCAAGATCGCCTTGCATGCCGGTGAGCTGGCGCTGGGCATGGTGCCGCCGGAAGGCATGGCGTTCCATATCGCCGAAGCCGTCGATGTGGCCGGCGCGGACCGTATCGGCCATGGCATGGATATCGCCTACGAGCACAATGCGCTGGCCACCATGCAGAAGATGCGTGAACGCAATATTCCCGTGGAAGTGAACCTGACCAGCAACGATTACATTCTCGGCATCAAGGGCCAGGCCCATCCGATCACCCTGTACCGCAAGTACGGCGTGCCCTTCGTGATCTCCACCGATGATGCGGGCGTTTCGCGCAATACCCTGTCGAATGAGTACGTGCTGTTTGCCAGCCAGTACAAGACCGATTATGCGGAAATCAAAAAGCTGTCGTATAACAGCCTGCGTTATTCGTTTTTGGCTGAAGGCGACAAGCAGCGTTTGCTGAAAGCACTCGATGCCCGTTTCAGCCGTTTTGAAGCGCAAATTGCCGCTGCCGACAAGGCAGGCAAGAGCGGAAAACCGTAAGTTGTACGACGTTAGCGACTGATACTCTTTGAACGGCCGGATCTTCCGGCCGTTTTCCATTTCCTCTCCCAAATCCCTAAGATGTTATTTTGTCAATTTTGTGGCGACCATGCGACACAATTAAAGGCAGATGCACGACGTTATACAATTTCCTGGATGAATCAATTTCAAGTACATATTGCTCATTTATAATCTCGCGCCATAAGCCCGGACGCTGTCACACGATATCAATGCAGCTAGTTACCACATGTTATTTATACTTAAAATATATAAATATGTAAAAAAAAACGTATTTGTCATCCATTTTTTGATGATGCATAGTGGGATGAGTGTGATATTAAAAAGTCACAATTCATATGGCTGATAGCGTATGAAGATGGGTATTTGCAGTAAATAAAGGTGAGATGCAGGGTGAAAACGAACAGTCAATGGAATAAATGACGACATTTTCCTGCTTCTTGCCGCCATGTCACAGGCTTGAAATATTTAACAATTACACTCGCGGCTTGCCATGTTAGCCGGGTAGGTATGTCGGGTGTATGACACAGGTGCTAGCGCCCCGTGTTGTACGGAAGAGAGCACGTTTCTCGCCGTTATTGCTTGAAATATCGATGCTTGTGATGAGTGGAAAGGCATTTGTGCAAGGTCTTGTCAGGGCCAGCAGCCAGTCCAGCCGGCGTAACAGTTGCAGTATCGTAAAGAGGAAATGTTGTGTTTGTGTTGCTGTGCGGCGCAGCCGGACAGTGGGGCAATCCAGGATTTTCAAAAAATAATAGTCTTTTCTGGGGTTAAAGATGATCAATCACAAGCGACTTCGGCTAACGCAAATCGCGTTAAGCCTGTCTATTGCACTGGCGGCGGCACCATCGTTCGCACAGAACACTACGTCTTCCATCGGCGGCCGTATCTCGGCCACCGACGGCAAGCCGGCAGCTGGTGCCACCGTTACCATCGTGCATACCGAATCGGGTTCCGTCAGCAATGTGACGACCGATGCGGAAGGCCGTTACGTTGCCCGTGGCTTGCGCGCAGGCGGTCCTTACACCATCACTATCACCAAGAATGGCGTGGTAGAAAAACGCGAAGGCGTGTATATCGCCCTGGCCGAAACGGCCAACGTCGACGCCACGCTGGGCGCCGACATGCAAGTGGTGAAAGTCAGCACCAATGCTGTTCGCAATCAGGTTTTCAACCGGAACAACATGGGTGCCGGCACCAATATCGGCCCGACCGAACTGGCTACCCAGGCATCGATCTCGCGCAGCCTGCAAGACTATGCCCGCGCCGACCCACGCCTGTCGCAAACCGACAAAGAGCGCGGTGAAATCTCCGTTGCCGGTCAAAACTCGCGCTACAACTCGATGACGATTGACGGCGTGGCCGTGAACGACACCTTCGGCCTGGAAGCGTCCGGTACCGCGACCGGCAAGCAGCCAATTTCGATCGAAGCGATCCAGTCGGTTCAGGTTAACGTTGCCAACTATGACGTCACCCAAAAAGGCTACACCGGTGCGAACGTCAACGCTGTGACCAAATCGGGCACCAACAAGGTCAAGGGGAGTGTCTACTACGCTTTCCGTAACGACACCATGTCGGGCGACCGTTACAACAGCACCGACGACACTTACTACGCACCGCCAAAATCGAAAGACACCACCAAGGGTATTACCCTGGGCGGCCCGCTGATCGAAGACAAACTGTTCCTGTTTGCCAACTACGAAAAAACCACCAGCTCGCGCGGCGCGCCAGCATTCGGCCCTGTCGGCAGCGCACAGACCAACGTTGCTATTACCCAAGGTGCCATCGATAGCGCGGTTGCTATTGCCAAGGATAAATACGGTATCGATGCCGGTACTTCGGCAGTTCCTGCGGGTTCCGAATTCACGGCGACGGAAAAGTTGCTCAAGCTGGACTGGAACCTGACCGACACCCAGCGCATGATGCTGCGTTACACCAAGACTGAACAGTCCGAGCCGATTTACACCGGTTTTTCCGGCACTGGCCTGTCGCTGAGCTCGTACTGGTATGACCAGAACAAGAGCCTGGAAACCCTGGTTGGTCAATGGACCGCCGAGTGGACCCCGACCTTCTCGACCGAAGTCAAAGTGTCGTCGCGCGACTACGACAGCGTACCGCGCAACAACGCTTATCTGCCGGCAATCGGCCTGCAGTTCAGCGGCGCGCTGCCAGCTGGCGCACCTTCGAACCTGGCTACCGGCAACCGCTTCCTGAACTTTGGTACCGAACTGAGCCGTCAGCGTAATATTCTTGGGACCAAAACCAAGGATTTCTACGCAGCCGGTACCTGGTCGCTGGGCGACCATGAAGTCAAGTTCGGTACCGACTATAGCAAGAACGACATCTATAATGCGTTCCTGCAAAACGTCAACGGTAACTACACCTTCGGCTGTATTAACAGCAGTGCCACGTTTGCCTATTCGTTCGGCGCCATCAACTGCGGTTCTGCCACGGCAGCGCAATTGCAGGCAGCCGTGCTGGAAAACTTCAGCCGTGGCCGTCCTAGCTCGTACACCTATCAGGTGCCACAAGCAGGCCGTACGCTTGACGATGCCGTGGCGACGTTCTCGCTGAAAAACATCGGCCTGTTCCTGCAAGATACCTGGGAAGTCAACAAGCAGCTGACGTTGACCGCCGGCCTGCGCATCGACGGCACCCGCATCGGTGAAAAGCCGATCTACAATGCGCGTGCAGCACAGGCAACTGTCGCTCGTACCACGCCTAACGGTCGTCAGACCGGCGGTTTCGGTATCGATAACTCGCATACCATCGACGGCGAAAACTTGTATCAGCCACGTTTTGGCTTTAACTACAAGCTGGAATCGGCGCGTCCGACGCAAATTCGCGGCGGCTTCGGCTTGTTCCAGGGCGCGGCGATGAGCGTCTGGCTGGGCAATCCATACCAGAACACCGGTATGGCAACCCAGAACATTACCTGCGCCTCGTCGGCCGGCACTTGCCCGACCACCGATGGCTTCTTCAATCCCGATCCAACCAAGCAGCCAATGAGCGTGCCAGCGGTTATCCCGGCAATGAAGGTTGATGCCCTGAGCCCGAACCTGGCGCAACCATCGGTATGGAAAGCCAACCTGGCCATCGAACATGAGCTGCCATGGATGGGTCTGATTGTCAGCGCGGAATACCTGCGTTTCCAGACCAAGAGCGCGATTTACTACGAAGAGCTGAACATGGGCGCGCCAACGGCAACCGGTAGCGATGGCCGTCCAATGTACTATGGCCCTAACGCCTACAATACGGCTTGCTGGAATGCAAATGGCGCCCTGATCGGCGGCGCCAATTGCAGCGCCTTGACCAAGGCTGGCAGCAACGCCTCCTTCGGCCAGGTGCTGATGGCTAAAAATACCGACAAGGGCGAGTCGAACGTGCTGACCCTGTCGGTGCGCAGCCCGACCCGTGATGGCCTGTCGTGGGGCTCGTCGTACACCTATACCGATGGCACTGAAGTATCGCCGCTGACGTCTTCGACCTCGAGCTCGAACTGGGGCGGCCGTGCCGTCTTCAATCCGAACGAAAACGTGGCGTCTAACTCGAACTATCTGGTCAAGGATCGCTTTACCGCCAACGTCAACTGGCAAAAACGTTTCTTCGGCGAATACAAGACCACCTTCGGTCTGTTCTATGAAGGCCGTAGCGGCAAACCATACAGCTGGACCATCAACAATGACTTGAACGGTGACGGCCTGGCTGGCAACGACCTGATGTACATCCCTAGCGCGCCAGGTTCGGGCGAAGTGGTGTTCGCCGGTGGGACGCCAGCAGCGCGCGCCGCCAACGAGGCAGCGTTCTGGAAAGTGGTCAACGCCAATGGCGACCTGCGCAAAGCCAAAGGTGGCGTGATCGGCCGTAACGAGAGCTTTTCTCCATGGACCAACAGCTTCGATGTGCGCATGAGCCAGGAAGTACCGGGCTTCTTCAAGGGTAACAAAGGCATCATTACCTTCGATATCCTGAACGTCGGTAACCTGCTGAATCGCAAATGGGGCCGCATCAATGAAGTGGGCTTCCAGGGCGCCGGTGGCCAGGTGCGCAGCTTCGTTGACTATGCCGGTATGGAAAACGGCAAGTATGTGTACAACACCCGTCCTGTGGTGGAAGGCCTGGAAACGCGTCAAGTCAAAGGCGAATCGCAATGGGCACTGCAAGCAACGGTCAAGTACGAATTCTAATCTCGTCCTTGCCTCGTAGCTTGGCAAACTAAAAAACGGCTGGTGGCGACACCAGCCGTTTTTTTTATACACAAGATGGTTTACTCTTCCCCTTTTCAATAAATATCATTCCATGGCTCACTTCCTACGCACTCCGGTCGCTGCCGCGGCCCTGATCCTGATCCTGTCCGCCTGCAGCAACCTGGCGCCTGCGCCCAGCGGCCCGATCGAAGTGAACCTGGTCGCCCTGAACGACTTCCATGGCAACCTCGATCGCAGCAAATTTACCTACACGAGCGTTGCCGATGCCGAGCGCAAGACGGTGCAGGCGGGCGGCATCGATACCCTGTCCGGCGCATTGAAGGCCTGGCGGCGCGAAGATGCGCAGCTGATTTTTGTCGGCAATGGCGACCTGGTCGGCGCCAGCCCCGCCATGTCGGCGCTGTGGGCGGACGAACCGAGTATCGTCGCCATGAACATGCTGGGCATGAAGGCCAGTTCCGTCGGCAACCATGAATTTGACCAGGGCAAAGCGGAATTGCTGCGCCAGCAGCGCGGCGGTTGCGACTCCTCGCGCGCCGACAAGGCGTGCAAGTTCACGCCCGATTTCAAGGGTGCCAGCTACACCTATATGGCGGCCAATGTCATCGACACGCAAACGGGCAAGTCCCTGCTGCCTGCCTACCGCATCGAAGAGGCGCATGGCGTCAAGGTGGGCCTGATCGGCGCCGTGCTGAAAGATACGCCATCCGTGGTGACGGCCGCCGGCATTGCCGGCCTGCAGTTTGGCGATGAAGCGGACGCCATCAACGCCACCTTGCCGCAGTTGCGCGCACAGGGCGTGGGCGTGTTCGTCGTGCTGCTGCACCAGGGCGGCGAGACGACCGAAGCCGTCGACCAGCCCGATTGCAGCCACCTGAAAGGTGAAGTGGTCGACGTGGTGAAACGCCTCGACCCGGCCATTCAACTGGTCATCAGCGGTCATTCGCACCAGGGCTATCTGTGCCGTGTCGATGGTCGGCTCGTGACGCAAGCACAGATGGGCGGGCATATGCTGACGCGCATCAAGCTCAAGGTCGATCCCGTCAAGAATGCGCTGATTGATGCCAGCGCGCACAACGTCGTCATGTTGCCAGGCATGTATGAGCCGGACCCGGCCGTGGCTGCCTACCTGGAATCGGTCAAGCAGCGCAGCGCGCAAGAATTGTCGCGTCCCGTGGCCGCCATCGCCGTGCCGAACGTGGGCCGCAGTACCAAGGGCAGCGGCGCTTCCGCGCTGGGCGACCTGGTGGCTGACAGCACCCTGTTCGGCGCGCGCGCTTTTGGCGCGCAAATCGGCCTGATGAACAATGGTGGCATCCGCAAGGACCTGGAAGCGGGCGCCGACCTGATGACGAACGTGGGCCAGAACCAGGCCGTGGTCCCGTTCGGTAATACCCTGATCGTCGTCAGCCTGTCCGGCGCGCAAATCCGTACCCTGCTTGAGCAGCAGTGGCCGGGCGCGGTAGCGGAAGACAACAACCTGTTGCAAGTGTCCGAAGGTTTTACGTATCGCTGGGACAGCACGCAGCCGCAAGGCCAGCGCGTGCTGCCGGGCAGCATCATGCTCAATGGCATTGCTCTTGAAGACAATCAACAATACCGTGTCGCTGCCAACAGTTTCCTCGCTGGCGGCGGCGACCGTTTTACCGTGCTGGCGGCCGGCACGCGCCGACTCGACACGGGCGTGCGCGACATCGATGCCTTCAGCGATTACCTGATCGCGCGCGCGCGTGCCGGCAAGCCCGCCGGCAGCGCCACGGCGGCAGGGCGCATCGTGCGCGTCAAATAATTTACAAGGAATAAGCATGCGTCATTTATCTGTTTCCCTGCTCGTCTCTACCCTGTTCGCGGGCACGGCCCACGCCGATTTCACCATTCCCGGCTTTGAGCTGGTGCACACCTCGCCCGTGGAAACGAGCTTGACCAATCCCGACCTGCGCGAGCCCGTTGCCGTGTGGCGCGAGCTGTTCGATTCGGCAAAAAAAGAGATCGTCATCGCCCAGTTCTATGCCGTCAGCAAACCGGGCACGGCTTTTGAGAAGGTGCTGGCGAGCCTGACGGCCGCCGGCCAGCGCGGCGTGAAGATCCGCTTCCTGCTGGACCAGAAGGGCGTGGGCCTGTCGGAAGCGGCGACCATCGCCCGGATCAAGGCGATTCCGAACCTGGACTTGCGCCTCATCGATTTCAATAAAATCACGGGCAACGGCATCGTGCACGCGAAATACCTGGCCGTCGATGGCGAGGTCGCGTACATCGGCAGCCAGAATTTCGACTGGCGCTCGTTCGAGCACATCCATGAGACGGGCTTGAAAATCACGGAAGCCGCTATGGTGGGCCAGGTGCAAGCCATTTTCGAACAGGATTGGCAAGCGCAGGCATTGACGTCGCAAGGCAGCCGCGCCACGGTACTCAACAGCAAGGTGGTGCCCGCCAATTACGCGCAAAACGCTTTCCTGCTGGCCAGCCCGAATGCGTATAACCCGGCTGGCGTGGGCGACTCGGAAACGGGCTTGCCCGCCTTGCTGGCCGAAGCGAAAAGCGAAGTGCGCATCCAGCTGCTCGATTACGCGCCGCTGTCCTACGGTCCGAACCGCACGCGTCCGTACTACGCCGTGATCGACAACGCCGTGCGCGCGGCCGCCCAGCGTGGCGTGAAGATCAAGCTGATGGTGTCCGCCTGGAACACGGAAGCGCCGGCCATCGCCTACCTGAAGAGTTTGGCCCTGGTGCCGAACGTGGAGATCCGCATCGTGACGATTCCCACGGCCTCGACGGGTTTCATTCCATTTGCGCGCGTGATCCACAGCAAGACCATGAGCATCGATGGCAAGCTGGCCTGGGTCGGCACGAGCAACTGGGCGGGTGGCTATTTCGATTTGTCGCGCAACCTGGAAGTGGTGCTGCGCAACGATGCCATGGCGCAGCGCATCGCCGCCCTGCATGAGCAGACGTGGAGCTCGGCGTATGCGCAGCCGATCGACATCAACAGGCAGTATCCGAAACCGGCCAAGGCTGCGCCGCAAGGCAAGGAGTGATGGTGAACATGAAAAAACTGCTGACAGTGCTGGCGCTGGGCGCCGCTTTTGCTTCCGGCAACGTCCTGGCCTGGGGCAATGACGGCCACCGCGCCGTGGGCGCCATTGCCGATCAATTGCTCAAAGGTAGCGCGGCACAGGCGCAAGTAGCGAAGTTGCTGTTGCCTGGCGAAAGCCTGGAAAAGATCGCCAACTGGCCCGATTGCGTGAAGGGCACGTATTGCGGCCCGCAATCGCCGGAAATGCTGACCTATGTCGCGGCCAATCCCAAGCATGGCGAATACCACTACACGAACGTGCCATTCCAGAATGCGCACTACCACGACCATGGCGTGGGCACGGCTGACGACGATATCGTGCAAACGCTCAAACAGGCGATCCTGGTGCTGCAGGGCAAGGCTGATGCCGCCAGCAATCCGCACGGCTTCAGCCAGCGCGAAGCCTTGATCCTGATCACGCACCTGGTGGGCGATATCCACCAGCCTTTGCATGTGGGCAATGCGTTTCTCGGCAAGGATGGCCAGTTTTTCGTGCCCGCCATGCAGGCGCAGATCGATGACATCGCCATTTTCAATGCACGCGGTGGCAATGACTTGCTGCTCGACGATGCGAAGATGACGGCGCTGTCCGATGCCGTGATTCCCGCGCCGTTGCCGGCGGAAGAGGGGACAACAAAAGCTCCCGCCTATCCGAAGTCGCCCACCAAGCCCCTGCATTCCTACTGGGATACGACCGTGGTCGATTACGCCATGCGCCGCCTGAGCACGCGCACGCCGCAGCAGTTTGCGCGTACCGTGATCGCCAGCGCGCCGGTGGTGAGCGCCAATAGCGGCGACCCTGTCACCTGGCCGTATCAGTGGGCCGATGCCGCGCTGGCGGCGTCCAAGATTGCGTTTACGGACGTGGTGGCCGGTCCGGCCACGCAGCAGACCAGCCGCAAGGGCGAGGTGTACAAGGTGTGGGCCTTGACGGTGCCGGACAATTATCCCGTGCCCAGCTCGGCGCTGGCGAAGCAGCAACTGATCGAGGGCGGCTATCATCTGGCCGCCGTGCTGCAGGCGATCTGGCCGCAGTAAGATGTCATTTGAAAGCGGCCTGCGGGCCGCTTTTTTCATGCCAGGGTGATGGCAATTCCCATCTCGCGGTAGGGCGCGAGCAGGGCGTCGTCCACGTCGCGGTGCACGATGATGTCGTTGACCTGGCTCAAGGGCGCGATCTGGAACGGTGAAGCCGTATTGAACTTTTCCGGCGAGGCCAGCACGACGGTGCGGCTTGACGCCTCGCTCAGCGCGCGTTTCACGCACGCTTCTTCGTAATCGCCTGTGGTGATGCCCGCTTGCGGATGCAGGCTGGATACGCCCATGAAATACAGGTCGGCGCGGATGCGGCCGATGGCTTCCACGGTCGCCGCGCCGACGCCCACGATCGAGTGCTTGTACAGGCGCCCGCCCAGCATCAGTACCTCGATGCCTGGGTGATTCACCAGCTCGACGGCAATCGACGGACTGTGCGTGACGATGGTGGCGCGCAAGTCGCGCGGCAGCTGGCGCGCCAGTTGCACGGCGGTCGTGCCGCCATCGAGAAATACCACTTGTCCCGTTTGTATCATGGCGCCCGCCGCGCGGCCGATGGCGGGCTTGGCTTCGGGCGAAATCTGTTCGCGACCCGCAAATGGCGCCAGCGCGGGCGAGCGGGGCAGCAAGGGCAGGGCGCCGCCATGCACGCGTTCCAATAAGCCGTCTTTTGCCAGCTCGCGCAAGTCGCGCCGTATCGTGTCTTCCGACAAGCCCAGGGCGTCGCTGACGGCCCTGGCGACGAGCTGGCCTTCGCGCTGGAGCAGGTCCAGCAGGTATTGTTTGCGTTGATGTGTCAGCATGGATTTTCTTGTATTTTCTTGATATTGCACGAGTTTGCATGATAAAGTCGGCGAAGGCAAGTACATGCAAGCACAAGGAGATGACATGCGCGAAGAAAACAGCAAGCAGGAACGGGTCCGCATCCAGCAGGTGCAGACCCTGTCGCACGACTGGTATCTGCTGCAAAAGACCACGTTCGATTACCTGCGCCATGATGGTCAGTGGCAGACGCAGACGCGGGAAACCTATGACCGCGGCGATGGCGCCACTATCCTGCTCTACAACAAGATCAAGCGCACGGTGATCCTGATCCGCCAGTTCCGCTTTCCCACGTATCGCGAGGGCCACGATGGTTTCCTGATCGAAGCAGCGGCCGGCTTGCTGGAAGAGGCCAGTGCGGAACAGCGCATCCGCGCCGAGGTGGAAGAGGAAACCGGTTACCGGGTCGGGCAGGTGCACAAGGTCTTCGAAGCCTTCATGAGTCCCGGCTCGGTGACCGAGCGCCTGCATTTCTTTGTCGCCGAATACGATCCGGCCAGCCGCATCGGCGACGGCGGCGGCCTGGCGCACGAGGGCGAGGATATCGAAGTGCTGGAACTGCCCCTGGCGCAAGCGCTGCAGATGGTGGCCGATGGCCGCATCTGCGACGGCAAGACCATCATGCTGCTGCAGCATGCGCAGCTGCACTTGATGCCGCGCAAACTTGGCATGCAGATACTGGTTGCCGGTCCCTACCGCTCCGGCACGGGCGACGATCCCGCCCTGATGGCGGCGAATGTGGCGGCCATGCAAGCCGTTTGCCTGCCCCTGTATGCCAAGGGACACATGCCCGTGCTCGGTGAATGGCTGGCCTTGCCCATGCTGGCGCTGGCTGGTTCGACCCGGGTGGGCGACGCCGTGTACGAGGAACTGTTTCACGCGCATGCGACGCGTTTATTGAGCCACTGCGATGCGGTGCTGCGCCTCGGCGGCGCATCCCAGGGTGCCGACCAGATGGTGAGCGTGGCGCAAGATCTCGGTTTGTCCGTGTATTTCTCGCTGGACGAGATTGCCCAGGCGTAAAAAAAGCGAAGCCCAAAGGCTTCGCTTTTTGTCATTTTAGGGAGCGCCTGAAAAATGCCCAGGGCAAGGCAACGACGCCATGGGTATTTTCTCAGGTGCTCTTAACGTGACTTGACGAAGGGGATACCGATGGCTTTTGGCGCGATGGATTTCGCCATCAAGCCTGCCAGCACGATCACGGTGACCACGTACGGCACCATCTGGATCAGCGAGCCGGGAATACGGCCCACGACGGGCAAGTCCACGCCTTCGATCTGGATCTGGATGGCGGCGAAGAAGCCGAACATCAGACAGCCGAGGAAAGTGTAGACGGGGCGCCAGTTGCCGAACACCATGGCCGTCAGGGCCAGGTAGCCGGCGCCGGCCGACATGTCGCGCAGGAAGAAGCCGCTTTGCACGATGGCCAGGTACGCGCCCGAGAACGAGCACAGGATGCCGGCCACGAGCATGGCCAGGTAGCGCGTCGCTTCCACGCTCACGCCGGCCGAGTCGGCCGCATGCGGGTTTTCGCCGCAGGCACGCAGGCGCAGGCCGAAGCGCGTGTGGTATAGCAGCCAGTGCACGAGCGGGATCAGCAGGAACGCCACATACACGAGGATGGAATGGCCGCCGATCAAATGGGCATACACCCAGCCGATGAAGGGGATGTGTTCCACGTACTGTGTGCCCGGCAAGACCACGTCGAACAGCCGCGCCGAACCGAGGTCGGGCGTGCGGCCGCCTTGCTGGAAGAAAAATTGCGCCAGCACAAACGTCAGTCCGCTCATGGCGATATTGATGGCCATGCCGGCCACCAGCTGATTGCCCTTTTGCGTGATGCTGACATACGCCTGCAGCAGGGCCAGGGCGACGCAGACGAGCATGCCGGCGGCCATGCCGTAATACGGGTTTTGCGTCGTGTAGGCCACGGCGGCGGAAGCGAAGGCGCTGGCCAGGATCTTGCCTTCCAGGCCGATGTCGATCATGCCGCTGCGTTCGGCGAACAGGCCGGCCATGGCGGCAAAGATCAGGACTGGCGCATTGCGCACGGTCGATACCAGGATGCTGGCGAAATGAAAGTCGTCGAGTGTCATGGTGTTAGCCTTTGGTGCGCTTGAGCAGGGCGGAAATGGCCGGTGCGTAGAAGTTTTCCATGGCGCCGCAGAACAAAATGATCAAGCCCTGGATGAAAATGAACGTTTCCGTCGGGATATTCGGTTTTTCCAGCGACAAATCAAAACCGCCCTGTATCAGCGCGCCAAACAGCACGGCCGAGAGGAAGATGCCGACCGGATGCTGGCGGCCCATCAGGGCGATGGCGATGCCGATGAAGCCGGCGCCGCCCACAAAATTGAGCGACAGATAATGCGTCGAACCCATGATGGAATTGACGGAGCCGAGGCCTGCCAGCGCGCCGGAAATGAGCATGACGATGATGATCATCTTGCTGATCGACACGCCTGCATAGTGGGCTGCATGCTTGTTCAGGCCCGTGGCGCGCAGCTTGAAGCCCCACGACGAGCGCCAGACCATCACGCCGTAGATGACCAGGGCGGCAATCGCCAGAATAAAACTGATGTTCAGCGGCGTATCGCCCAAGGATGGGAACCAGGTGGAGAGGCGCGGCATTTCGCCGCTTTCCGCAAACACGCGGCTGGCCGTGTTCTGCTCGCCCGGCGGAATCAGGTACTTCACGATGATGAAGTTCATCAGGCTGGCGGCGATGAAGTTGAACATGATGGTGGTGACCACAATGTGGCTGCCACGCTTGGCTTGCAGATAGCCGGGCAAGAAGCCCCACAGCGCGCCGAACAGGGCCGCGCCGAGCATGGCGGCCGGAATCAACAGCCAGGCGGGCAGCGTCTGGTCGAAGGCCAGCATGGCCACCGTCAAGCCCAGGCCGCCGATATACATCTGGCCTTCGGAACCGATATTGAACAGGCCGGCCTGCATCGCCACGGAGACAGACAGGCCCGTGAAAATGAAGGTGCTGGCGTAGAACAGCGTGTAGCTCAAGCCTTCCGGATTGAGGATGGCGCTGTTGACGAGGATACCCAGCGATTCTGCCGGGTCTTCGCCCAGCATATAAATCACCAGGGCTGCGACCAGCAAGGCCGACAGCAGGTTTAACATGGGCATGACAAAGGCTGTCGCCCAGCGTGGCAAGTCGTTATTCATGATTTGTGCATTCCCCCCATCAACAGGCCGATGCGGGTGGTATCGAATTCTTCAATTTTCAGTTCGCCGGTGATGCGTCCGCCGCACATGACGAGAATGCGGTCGGCCAGCGCCCGCACTTCTTCCAGTTCGACGGACACCAGCAGGATCGCCACGCCCGCGTCGCGCAGGGCCAGCAATTGCGTATGGATGCTTTCGATGGTGCCGATATCGACGCCGCGCGTGGGTTGCCCGACCAGCATCAGTTTCGGCTTGGCCAGCACTTCGCGCGCGATCACCACCTTTTGCTGGTTACCGCCAGACAACAAACCGATGCGCAGATCCGGGTTGGCCGGGCGCACGTCGAAAGTTTTCAGCAGCTCCGCGCAGCGCGCGCCGATGGCTTTGAAGTTGAACAAGCCCCAGCGGTTTTTCAGGTGGTCCTGGTAACCGAGGATGGTGTTTTGCATGACGGAAAAATTTTTCACCACGCCATCGCGCAAGCGGTCTTCCGGAATGTGGGCGATGCCCAGTTCGCGGAAGGCCAGCGGCAAGCCGTCGGCGTCAGTGCGCTTGCCAAACGGCAAGTCCTTGTCCAGGAAGCGCAGCTTGCCGGACGTTGGCAAGCGCATGCCCGACAGAATTTCCAGCAGTTCGCTCTGGCCATTGCCGGAAACGCCCGCGATGGCGACGATTTCGCCGGCGCGCAAGTTGAAGCCGATGTCGGCCAGCAGCTTGACCTGTTGCGCATCGGCCAGTTGCAGACCGTCCACTTCCAGCACCGTGGCGCCCGGATTGTACGGTGCACGGGGCAAGTGGCTCTGGATGGGGCGGCCCACCATCATATTGGCCAGTTCCTCTTTCGACGTGCCGGCGGTCGCCACGGCGCCCACCACCGTGCCGCCGCGCATGACGGTGACGTTGTCGGTGATTTCCAGGATCTCTTGCAGTTTATGCGTGATCAGGATGATGGTCTTGCCTTGCTCCTTGAACAGGCGCAGGATTTCAAACAGCGACGCCGTTTCCTGGGCCGTCAGCACGGCCGTCGGCTCGTCGAGGATCAGGATATTGGCGCTGCGGTAAATCTGCTTGAGGATTTCCACGCGCTGCTGCGCCCCGACGGACAGGTCTTCGATCTTCGCCAGCGGGTCGACGTCGAGGCGGTAGCGCGCGCAAATCTCGCGCAGCTTGGCTTCCGCTTCGGCACGGTGGCTGGCCAGGCGAAAACCGCCTTCCGTGCCCAGCATGATATTGTCGAGGACGGTGAAGTTCTCGACCAGCATGAAATGCTGGTGCACCATGCCGATGCCGAGATTGATCGCTTCCTGGCTGTTGCGGATAGGCTGTACTTTTCCGTCGAGCAGGATTTCTCCGCCGTCGGCACGGTAATACCCGTACAGGATACTCATCAAGGTCGATTTGCCGGCGCCGTTTTCCCCCACCAGGCCATGGATACTGCCCTTGGCGATGGAGAAACTGACGTCGGCGTTCGCCTTCACATGTCCAAACTGCTTGGAAATGCTGCGAAATTCTACTGCTGGCTGCATAGGTTCATAACTGGATAGTTTCATGGAAACGCGCCGCGCGGAGACAGGCCCCGGCGGCGCGCTAGAAGATACGGAGAAAAATTAAACCGGGCAGCTGCTGCCGACGCGGTAATCGATCACTTTGATCTTGCCATCGATAATGTCCTTACGCGCACCCAACACGCGCTTTTCGATTTCCGGCGTAATCAGCTTGCGGTTGTTCGCATCGAGTGCCCAATCCACGCCGCCTTCTTTCAAGCCTTTATAGCTGACGCCACCCTTCCAGGTGCCGTTCTTGACTTCCATGAAGCTGTCATACACCGTGTTGTCGACGCGCTTGACCATCGAAGTGAGGATGCTGCCAGGGTACAAACCATTCTGGTTCGAATCGACGCCGATGGCCAGCTTGCCTTTTTCCTTGGCCATTTGCAGGGTACCCATGCCGCTGCCGCCGGCCACGGCGAAGACGACATCGACACCGCGCTCGAATTGCGAGCGGGCCAGTTCGCCACCCTTGGCCGGGTCATTCCAGGCGCCGGAGGTGGTGCCGACCATGTTTTGCGTGATTTCCGCTTTCGGATTGATGGCCTTGACGCCTTGCGCGTAGCCGCAGGCGAAGTTGCGGATCAGGGGGATATCGATGCCGCCGATGAAGCCGACCTTCTTGCTCTTGCTGGCCATGGCTGCAGCCACGCCCACCAGGTAGGAGCCTTCTTCTTCCTTGAAGACGACGGAATTGACGTTGCTGCCGGCGGCCTGGCCGTCGATCAGCACGAATTTCACGTTCGGGAATTCTTTTGCGACTTTTTGCACGGCTTGCGTTTGCGCAAAGCCGATGGCGGCGATCATGTCGAGTTTCTTGCGGGCCAGGCCGCGCATGACTTGCTCGGCTTGCGTATCGCTCGATGCCTGAACTTCGATGAAGGAAATGCCTGTGTCTTTTTTGAAGCGCGAGGCACCTTCGAAAGCGGATTGGTTGAACGACTTGTCGAACTTGCCGCCCGCGTCATACACGACACCCAGTTTTGGGGTAGCCGCGGACGCTTGAGCAGTCAGAAATACGGCTGCGATCGTCAAACTAAATTGTGTAAGTTTCATGAATTGGCTCCTGGAAGATCGATATTGTATATTTTTTATAGGTGAAACATATAATTTGGGGCCGATTTAGCCTGTTTTTGATGCAGGAGATGATAATTCCTTATCAACATTGCACCGTATTGAACAAGATCATTGCCGGCCGTGTGTGCTTTTATGTCGACAATGTGATGCTCATGCAACAGTCGCGCCCCGTCTCTTTTATAGTTACAACATCGAATGGGGCTGCCGGAGCTGGCTGGAATGCGCCGTCAATGGACGGGCAGGGCAGGCACGGAACCGGCGCCACGATGGGCGTCCGGATCACTATGCATCATGCCAGATATGTATGACAAATACGTTTTTGTTTATGTATTTATATGCAGCGCATATAAATGGCCTGTCAGGCTGATGGGGGATTGATGATATTCAGGAAGGCCCGCACGACAGGCGCGTCGTCGAGCGTGGTGTAGCTGATATACAGGTTGGCCGACGGCGGATTGGTCTTGATCGGCAGGAAGACGACGCCGGGCCAGCCGATGCGGCTCGTCGTTTCCGGCACCAGGGTCACGCCCAGGCCCGCGCCCACCATGGCCAGCAGGGTTTGCGGCTCGCTCGCTTCCTGGAAAATCACGGGGTCGAAACCGGCATTGATGCAGCATTGCACCAGGTAGCGGGGAAACGCGGATTTATCGAGGTTCAAGGTGAGCATGGGCTCGTGGGCGATGTCGATCAGTTCGATGGCCGTGTTTTTGGCCAGCGGATGGTGTTCGTTGACGGCCACGCAGACGTTTTCGCGGAAGCACAGCTCCTGGCGCAGGTTATCGTGGCGCAAGTCGTCGTCATTGAGTTTCGGTTCGCGCCAGAAGCCCACGTCGATCTGCTTGGCGCGCAGCGCCTCGTACTGCACCGTGGGACCAAATTCATGAATGGTCCAGCTGACGCGGGGAAATTTGGTCTGGAACTCTTCCAGCAGGCTGGGGATGGGGCCCCACATGGCCGAGCCGACGATGCCCACGCGCAAGCGGCCCACTTCGCCACGGTCGATCTGGCGGATGGTGTCGATGGTCATGCGCATCTTGGCCAGCAGCTCGGCCGCTTCATTCATCAGTGCCTTGCCCGCCACGGTCAGCTCGAAAGTGCGCGTGGTGCGCGCAAACAGGCGCACGCCCAGTTCGCTTTCCAGTTTCATGATCTGCTGGCTCAGGGGCGGCTGCGAGATATGCAGGCGCTCGGCGGCGCGGCTGAAGCTTTTCTCCTCGGCGACGGCAAGAAAATACTTTAACTGTTTCAGATCGATGGACATGCTTTCCTTGGCGTTGCGTGGTGCCTGGCGATGGAACGGCGCGCAGACCTTGATACAGGCATGCGCGCTTTCTTTACAGCGGTCCTATTATCGTGCCACGACTGCCCGCATGGCAATGGCCAGCGCGGTGCCCACCTGGGCATTGTGCTTGACCAGCGCGATATTCGTCGCCAGGCTGCGCCCGTCCGTCAACTGCTTGATGCGCGACAACAGGAATGGCGTGACTTGCTTGCCCTTCACGCCGCCCGCATCCGCTTCCTGCAGCGCTTGCGTGGTGATCGCGTCGATTTCTTCCTTGGGCATCGCTTGCGCGGCCGGCACCGGGTTGCTGACGATCACGCCGCCTTTCAAGCCCAGTTGCCATTTCGTATCGATGAAAGCGGCCTGCTCGGCGGCGGTATCGAGGCGGAAATCGGCCTTGAAGCCGCTTTCGCGCGTGAAGAAGGCAGGAAAACCTTCCTGGCCCACGCTGATGACGGGCACGCCGTGGGTTTCCAGGTATTCCAGGGTCAGGCCGATGTCGAGGATGGATTTGACGCCCGCGCAGACGACGGCGACCGAGGTTTGCGCCAGTTCCTGCAAGTCGGCCGAAATGTCGAAGCTGGTTTCCGCGCCGCGGTGCACGCCGCCGATGCCGCCCGTGACGAACACGGTGATGCCCGCCAGTTCCGCGCAGATCATGGTGGCGGCCACGGTGGTGGCGCCCAGTTTGCGTTGCGACAGGACGAACGGCAGGTCGCGGCGGCTGACTTTCATGGCATCGGGCGAGGTGCCCAGCAATTCCAGCTGTTCCGGCGACAGGCCCACGCAGATCTTGCCGTCGATGATGGCGATGGTGGCCGGCACGGCGCCGCCGTCACGGATGATCTGTTCCACTTCGCGCGCCATTTCCACGTTTTGCGGATACGGCATGCCATGCGAAATGATGGTCGATTCCAGCGCCACGATGGCCTTGCCGGCGGCGCGCGCGGCGAGCACTTCTTGCGAGAACAAGAGGAAATTCTGTAATTGGGTCATGTGTCAATCCTGTTGAAAGAGGGTAGGGGGAGGCGGCGCCAGGTCGGCATCGTCGATGTCGTCGAGCGCGCCGGCGGAAATCTGGGGGGAGACAGTGGCGGCCGATTCCAGGGTCATGGCGGCCAGCTTCAGGCCGCGCCGGCACGCCAGTTTCAAATCGCTGCTGTCGTGGTAGAGCGACCAGCAGACGGCGGCGGAAAACGCGTCGCCGGCGCCCGTCACGTCGACGGCGGCCACTTCGCGCGCGGCCAGGTGCACGACAGGCGCGTCCAGGCCGTCGCCATCGGTGAAGTACACGCCTTCGCCGCCGCAGGTGACGATCACATGGCGCGCGCCCTGGCGCTGCACTTCGCGGCAGGCGGCGCGCACCTCAAACGCCGTGGGCAAGGCCCGCGCCACGCGCGTTTCCAGTTCGCCCCGGTTGAGGATCAGCAGATGTAAGCCCGTCAGGTCTTGCGGCAAATGCGCCATCTTCGGCTGCGACACGGCGACGATGACCAGCGGCGTGGCGTGGGCAGCATCCTGGCGTGCATCGGCCAGCAGTGCCTGCACGCTGTCGTGGCCCAGGTTCAGGTCGCAGACGGTGAGGGCGGCGGCGGCGCGCTGCGGCTGGCGGCTGTGCAAGAAGGCCGGGGTCAGCTGTTCGTAGAGTTGCATGTTGGCCATCGCCAGCAGCATTTCGCCATGCTCATCGAGCACGGCCGTATAGGTGCCGCTGCTGGTGTTGCTCAGATGCAAGCTGCCGCGCATGTCGATACCCGCATCTTCCGCGTGCGTCTGCAGGGCGTGGCCGGCCGCATCGTCGCCCAGCGCCGTCAGCAGGGCCACGGGGATAGCCAGGCGGGCCAGGTTTTCCGCGATGTTGCGGCCCACGCCGCCAAACACCTCTTCCGAGCGCACGGGATTCGAGGTGCCCATCTGCAGGGTGGCCAGGGTGCGCATCTTGCGGTCCAGGTTGGCGGCGCCGATGCACAGCACGGGGCGGCTGTCGGGCAGCACGTAGGCGCGTCCCAGCAGACGTCGTTCGCGTATCAGGCCGGCGATGTGGCCGGCCACGGCCGAGCGCGACAAGCCCAGTTCGCTCGCCAGGTCTTGCTGCGAGATGAAGGGATTGTTGCGGATCAGCGCATATAACTGGTCTTTTTTATTGGTATCGGTCACAAGTTTTCGCTGAAGGGTTAAACATTTGTCTGGAACTTTAAACATTTGTCTGTTTGGTGTCAAGCTTGTGCCAAGTTCGTGTCAAGTAGGCATAAAAAACCTTCGTATGGAGCTTGTATGCATGGATTTCCCGGGCATGGCAGGCCTGGGCTAGCCTCGACTATAATATCGGCCATTTATATTTGAATTGTATAAATGGGCAAGAAAAATGGTATTTGCCATACATATTCCGTTTGATGCATAGTGGCGGAAAATAGCAGCCATACGCATCTGGATAGTCCAGCAACAACCATATATACCCGTAACCTGGGCCGTACTTCTTCACCGGGGACGGCCGCGCAGGCAGCAACCATCATCATTAGTCAATCAGAGGATAACCATGTCGAACAACACCCCTTTCCACGCCGCCGAAATCATCCGTGCCCGCGCTCCTGAAAATTTCAAGCCGCGCGTGGCGATGATCCTCGGCTCCGGCCTGGGTGTGTTGGCCGAGCAGATGACGGACGCCGTCAGCATCAGCTTTGACGAATTGCCAGGTTTCCCGATCAGCACCGTGCACGGCCATGCCGGCGAACTGGTGGTCGGCACCCTGTCGGGCGTCGCTGTCGTCTGCATGAAGGGCCGTGGCCACTTCTATGAAGGCTATGGCATGGGCGTGATGACGAGCGCCATCCGCACCCTGAAGCTGCTGGGCTGCGAAATGCTGTTCGTCACCAACGCCGCCGGTTCCCTGCGCCCTGAAGTGGACGCCGGCAGCCTGGTGGCCATCAGCGACCATATCAATCTGCTGCCAGGCACGCCGATGGTCGGCCCGAACGACGACCGCTTCGGCCCGCGCTTCTTCAGCATGGCCAACGCCTACGATGCCGATCTGCGCAACCTGGTCAAGGACACGGCAGCCTCGAACGGCATCACCCTGCACGAAGGCGTGTTCGTCGCCTACCCTGGCCCGAACTTCGAGACGGCCGCCGAAATCCGCATGATGGCCCGCCTGGGCGCCGACACGGTCGGCATGTCCGTGGTGCCGGAAGTGGTCTCGGCCCGTCATTGCGACCTGAAAGTGGTGGGCGTATCCGTCATCACCAACCTGGCTGAAGGCATGTCGCCATTCGCCCTGTCGCACGAGCAAACCCTGAAATACGCGGCCATCGGCGCGAAAGACCTGGTCAAGCTGATCCTGGCTTTCCTCTCCAAGGTTGCTGAAAAACCGCAAGCCTAAATACTTTTTACGCAGTAGCGGCGCGCCGGCCACCGGCGCTGCCGCGCGGCAGGCCGGGAAAATCCGGCCTACACTGTCCGCATCATTCCGCATCATTCCGTAAAGCGAGCCTTATCATGTCACGCGCATTTATCCTCCTGCTTGATTCCTTCGGCCTTGGCGCGACGCCAGACGCCGCCAAGTATGGCGACGCAGGTGCCAATACCTTTGGCCACATTGCCAGCACTGTCGCCAAAAGCGGCAAGACCTTGAAACTCCCGAACATGGAACGCCTGGGACTGGGTGCCGCCGCGCACCTGGCCAGCGGCGAATGGGCCACCGGCTTCGACCAGCGCGACGGTTTCACCGGCGCCTACGGCGCGGCGCGCGAGCGCTCCACCGGCAAGGACACGCAGAGCGGCCACTGGGAAATCGCCGGCGTGCCCGTCGAATTCGACTGGGGCTACTTCCCCCGCACCACGCCATCGTTCCCGGCCGACCTGACCGACAAGCTCCAGGCCCTGTCCGGCGTGCCCGGCTTCCTCGGCGACTGCCATGCCTCGGGCACGGACATCATCAACAAGCATGGCGATGAACACGTCGCCACCGGCAAGCTGATTATCTATACCTCGGGCGACTCGGTGATGCAGATCGCCGCGCACGAAGAATCGTTCGGCCTCGAGCGTCTGTATGAAGTGTGCGAAATGGCCTTCAAGTTGGTCGAACCGTACAACATCGGCCGCGTCATCGCCCGCCCGTTCACGGGCAGCAATGGCAACTACACGCGCACTTCCAACCGCCACGACTATGCCGTCGCGCCGCCAAGCAAGACCCTGCTCGACCACGTCAAGGATGCGGGCGGCGAAGTCGTCGGCCTGGGCAAGATCAGCGACATTTTCGCTACCCAGGGTATTTCCAGGGTCGTCAAGGGCGTCGACAACATGGCGCTGTTCGAAGCGCTGTTGAAGACAGCCGATGAAGTGCAGGACAAGTCGCTCACCTTCGTGAACTTCGTCGATTTCGACCAGGCCTTCGGCCACCGCCGCAACGTCGAAGGCTATGCCGACGCGCTGCGCGAAATGGATGCGCGCCTGCCGGAATTCATGGCCAAGCTCAAGGAAGGCGACCTGGTCGTGATCACCGCCGACCATGGGTGCGACCCCACTTGGCACGGCTCCGACCACACCCGCGAACACATTCCGATGATCTTCTTCGGTCCCGGCGTCGCCCCGCGCGCACTGGGTATTTCCGAGACGTTCTCCGATATTGGCCAAACCCTCGCCAAGCACCTTGGCGTACCACCACTTGCTAATGGAACCAGCTTGTTATGACACTCATGCACCCCGAATTCAAGCGTAACGAGGCCGTTGGCCTCGACCTGGGCTGGATCAACCAGATCCGCGTCAACCGCGCCGCGACGGACCGCCGCGCGGCCAGCCTGGCGAACCGCCGTACGGTGAAAAAGGAATACCAGGCTGCCTGGCTGGTGAAAGCCATCCAGATGATCGACCTGACCACCCTCGGCGGCGACGATACGCCGGGCCGCGTGGAACGCCTGTGCATGAAGGCCATGCGCCCGCTGCGTGCGGACCTGATGGACGCACTGGGCCTGACGCAATTGAGCACCGGCGCCGTGTGCGTGTACCACGAGATGATTCAGCCGGCCGTGAAGGTCATCCAGGGCCGCTTGCCCATCGCCGCCGTGTCGACGGGTTTCCCGGCCGGCCTGACGAGCATGGAAACGAAGCTGCGCGAGATTGAACTGTCGGTCGCCGCGGGCGCTTCCGAGATCGATATCGTCATCACGCGCCAGCACGTCCTGAACGGCAACTGGCAAGTGCTGTACGACGAAATGCTGGCTTACCGCAAGGCTTGCGGCGTAGCGCACGTGAAGGCGATTCTCGCCACGGGCGATTTGCTGACCATGGAAAACGTGGCCAAGGCGTCGTGGGTCTGCATGATGGCCGGTGCCGATTTCATCAAGACCTCCACCGGTAAAGAGGGCGTGAACGCCACCATCCCAGTGGCCCTGACGATGGTGCGCACGATTCGCGAATACCACGAGCAGACGGGCTTCCAGGTGGGCTTCAAGCCGGCCGGCGGCGTCAGCTCGGCCAAGAGCGCGCTGCAATACCTGACCCTGATGAAGGAAGAACTGGGCAACGAATGGTTGCAACCGCACCTGTTCCGCATCGGCGCTTCCAGCCTGCTGACCGACATCGAGCGCCAGCTCGAGCACTACGTCACCGGCAGCTACTCGGCCAATCATCGTCACGCACAACCTTAAAGAACAATCGTCATGCCAACAATTAACGAGATTCTCACTACTATGGACTACGGCCCTGCTCCCGAAAGTCAAAAAGAAGCGCAGGCGTGGCTCGATGGCCACCAGCGCAAATTCGGTCTGTTCATCGACAATGCCTGGAGCGAGCCGGCGGAACTGTTCGCCTCGACCAATCCTGCCGACGGGACGCAACTGGCCGAACTGACGCAAGCGAGCGACGCGGACGTGGAACGCGCCGTGGCAGCGGCGCGCCGCGCGCTGCCCGTATGGCAGGGCATGGGTGGCCACGGCCGCGCGAAAGTCATGTACGCGCTGGCCCGTTTGCTGCAAAAGCATTCGCGCCTGTTCGCCGTGCTGGAAACGCTGGACAACGGCAAGACCATTCGCGAAACGCGCGATATCGACCTGCCGCTGGCCGCGCGCCATTTCTACCATCACGCCGGCTGGGCGCAGCTGCAATCGGAAGAATTTGCCGATTACCGCGCCGTGGGCGTGGTGGGCCAGATCGTGCCGTGGAATTTCCCCCTGCTGATGCTGTCGTGGAAAATCGCCCCGGCCCTGGCGGCCGGTAACACGGTGGTCTTCAAGCCGGCCGAATTCACCTCGCTCACCGCCATGCTGTTCGCCGAATTGTGCCTGCAAGCGGGCGTGCCGGCCGGCGTGGTCAATATCGTCACGGGTGACGGCACGGTGGGTGCCGCCATCGTCAACCATCCTGGCGTCGACAAGATCGCGTTTACGGGTTCCACCGAAGTGGGCCGCGCGATCCGTATCGCGACGGCCGGCAGCGGCAAGAAGCTCTCGCTGGAGCTGGGCGGCAAGTCGCCGTTCATCGTCTTTGAAGACGCGGACCTGGACGGCGCCGTGGAAGGCCTGGTCGATTCGATCTGGTTCAACCAGGGACAAGTCTGCTGCGCCGGTTCGCGCCTGCTGGTGCAGGAATCGATCCAGGAGCGCTTCCTGAACAAGGTGCGCGCGCGCATGGAAAACCTGCGCCTCGGCTCGCCGCTGGACAAATCGATGGACGTGGGCGCGCTGGTCGATCCGGTGCAGCGCCAGCGCATCGCCGCGCTGGTCGACTCTGCCCGTGCCGAAGGCTGCGACGTGTGGCAGCCGGCGTGCGAACTGCCGCTTGATGGCTCGTGGTTCCCGCCGACCCTGATCACGGGCGCGTCGACGTCGGCTGCCGTGGCGCAGGCTGAAATCTTCGGCCCCGTGCTCGTCGCCATGAGCTTCCGCACGCCGCCTGAAGCGGTGCAACTGGCGAACAACACGGTGTACGGCCTGGCCGCCAGCGTGTGGACCGAGTCGATCAGCCTGGCCCTCGATATCGCTCCCGCCATCAAGGCCGGCGTGGTGTGGATCAACAGCGCGAATCAGTTCGACGCGGCTTGTGGCTTCGGCGGCTATCGCGAATCGGGCTTCGGCCGTGAAGGCGGCCGCGAAGGCATGCTGGAATACATGACTGCCCTGGCCGAAGATGCGCGTCCGGCCCTGCCGGTGGTGGAAGCGAAGGCCAAGGCCAATGTGAAACCGGTTGCCGCCGATCCCTTCGCCATCGACCGCACGGCCAAGATGTATATCGGCGGCAAGCAGGCGCGCCCTGACAGCGCCTACAGCGCGCCCGTATTTGGCGTGAATGGCGCCTTGCTGGCCGAAGTGGGCCTGGGCAGCCGCAAGGATATCCGCAACGCCGTCGAAGCGGCGCACAAGGCGTCCGGCTGGACCAGCGCCACGGCGCACAACCGCGCGCAAGTGCTGTACTACATCGCCGAAAACCTCGCTGCGCGCGCCGACGAATTCGCCGCCCGCATCGCCGCCATGACGGGCAGTAAAAATCCCGAGAAGGAAGTGCAGGCATCGATCGAACGCCTGTTCTACTACGCCGCCTGGGCCGACAAGTACGACGGCCTGGCGCACCAGCCGCCCACCAAGGGCATCACCGTGGCGCTGAACGAAGCGGTCGGCGTGATCGGCATCGTCTGCCCGAATGAAGCGCCTTTGCTCGGTTTCATTTCGCTGGTGGCGCCGGCCATCGCGCTGGGCAACCGCGTGGTGGTAGTGCCGTCGGAAGCGCATCCGCTCTCCGCGCTGGACCTGTACCAGGTGTTCGATACGTCCGACCTGCCGGGCGGCGTCGTCAACATCATCAGCGGCAATGCCGATGAACTGGCGCGCACCCTGGCCACGCACGCCGACATCGACGCTGTCTGGCGCCATGACGGCTCGCTTGACGGTTGCGCGGAAGTCGAGCGCCTGTCGGCCGCTACCCTGAAGCGCACCTGGGTCGGTGGCGCCAAAGGCCGCGACTGGTACAGCGCGGCCCAAAGCGGCGGCCGTGCCGTGCTGGCGCATGCGTCGCAAGTGAAAAACGTGTGGATACCTTACGGTGTTTAACTGACTGATCATTGGAATTGTAAAGCTGGGGTCAGACCCGTCGGGGGGATACGCCAATGGGCGTATCCCGATCCCGCAGGGACTGACCCCAAACCTATTTTTATTGGAGTTATTCCATGTTGTTAACCCAGGAAATCATTCGCAAGAAGCGCGACAAGGGCGTGCTGAGCGCCGAGGAAATCCAGTTTTTTGTGCGCGGCATCACTGACGGCAGCGTCAGCGAAGGCCAGATCGCGGCGCTGGGCATGGCCGTCTATTTCAACGACATGAACATGGACGAGCGCGTCGCGTTTACCCTGGCCATGCGTGATTCCGGCCAGGTGCTGGACTGGCGTTCGCTGAACCTGCCTGGCCCCGTCGTCGACAAGCATTCGACGGGCGGCGTGGGCGATGTGGTTTCCCTGCTGCTGGGCCCCATGGTCGCCGCGTGCGGCGGCTACGTGCCGATGATCTCGGGCCGCGGCCTGGGCCACACGGGCGGCACCCTGGACAAGTTCGACGCCATTCCCGGCTATTGCACGGTGCCGGACAATGAACTGTTCCGCAAGGTGGTCAAGGAAGTTGGCGTGGCCATCATCGGCCAGACGGCCCAGCTGGCGCCGGCCGACAAGCGTTTTTACAGCATCCGCGACGTCACCGCTACGGTGGAATCAGTGGCCATGATTACCGGCTCCATCCTGTCGAAGAAACTGTCGGCCGGGCTGGATGCGCTGGTGATGGACGTCAAAGTGGGCACGGGCGCCTTCATGCCGACCTACGACAAATCGGTGGAGCTGGCCGAGAGCATCGTCGCCGTCGGCAATGGCGCGGGCATGCAGACCTCGGCGATTTTGACGGACATGAATGAATCGCTGGCGCCATACGCCGGCAATGCGCTGGAAGTACGCGGCGCCATGGATTACCTGACGGGCCGTTCGCGTCCCGCGCGCCTGCACGAAGTCACGTTGTCGCTGTGCGCCGAGATGCTGGTGCTGGGCGGCCTGGCGGCCACCGAAGAGGAAGCGCGCGTGAAATTGATGGCGGCCCTCGATTCGGGCGCAGCAGCCGAGCGCTTCTCGCGCATGGTCGCCGCCCTGGGCGGCCCGGCGGACCTGGTCGAGAACCCGGACAAGCATCTGGAGCAGGCGCCGTTCGTCGTGCCGGCACCGGCGTTGTCCGCCGGCTTTGCCAACGTGCGCGATTGCCGCGCCATCGGCCTGGCAGTGGTGGCCCTGGGTGGTGGCCGCCGCCGTCCGACGGACAGCATCGATTTCGCTGTCGGCCTGACGGATCTGGTAGGTCTGGGCGAGCAAGTATCCGTCGGCCAGCCGCTGGCCATGGTGCATGCGCGCACGCAAGCGGCGGCGCAGCAAGCCGTCAGGGAAATCCAGGAAGCGTATGCCATCAGCGCGGTGGCGCTGGCGGCCAGTCCGGTGATTTACCGTACGATTCGTCCGTAAACTATTTTTAGCCCCAAAGCAGGGTTTGGGGTCGTACCCTGAGGGTACGACCCCGGCCTTTGCGGGTTTTACAGGTAAATAATCAAATGAACAACCAAGAACTGATCGCCGAAGCCAACGCCGGGCGCGAACTGGCGTACGCACCATACTCGCGTTTCAAGGTGGGCGCGGCGCTGCTATGCAAGGATGGTCGCGTCTTCCGTGGCTGTAACGTGGAAAATGCCGCGTATGGCCTGTGCAATTGTGCCGAGCGCACGGCGTTTTTCAGCGCCATCGCGCATGGCTGTAAACCAGGCGATTTCGCCATGCTGGCCGTCACGGGCGACACGGCTGAACCGATCTCTCCATGCGGCGCCTGCCGCCAGGTGATCTTCGAGATGGGTGGCGCCGACCTGCCGGTGATCCTGACGAACCTGAAAAACGATGTCATGGAAGTGACGGCGGGCTGGCTGCTGCCGCACGGCTTCGGCAATTCCGACCTGGACATGAAGTAACAGGATACGCTTGAACAAGACGATCGACATCCAGGCCGCCGTGGCGATTGCCGCGGCCGAAGCCATGGCAGCCAAGACGCAGGGCACCTTCGGCGTGGGCGGCGTGCTGCTCGACGGCGCCGGCAACGTGCTGCAATCGATGCATAACAACGTCGTGCGCCAGGGCCTGGTGTTCGATCCCACCGCGCATGGCGAGCGACAGCTGGTGGACTGGTATTTCGCCGAGCGGGCCAAGGGCACGCCCTTGCCGCCGCCCGGCGAACTGACCATCGTCACCTCGCTCGACCCGTGCTGCATGTGCACGGGGGCGATTTTGGCGGCCGGCTTCAACGTGGTGGTGGCCGCGCCCGACGTCAAGGCGGGTATCAATTACGATGGCGGCGCCACGTTCACGGCGTTGCCGGCGCCGCTGCAGGCGCAGGCTGGCCGCAGCTTTTGCTATCCGGCCGTGCGCGGTGCCACCGAGTATGCGCGCTTGCCGTCCGGCGCCGCACCCAAATCTTTTTTCATCGGCAAGAGCATCCACGAGGCGACGCAGGCACTGTGCTCGCTGGTGTTCGAAGCGACATCGGCGCAGGTAATGCAGTTGCTGAACGCCGGCGACGACGTGCACCTGCGCGATCCCGCCACCTTGCCGTCCGAGCATGCCGTGGTGCGCGCTCTGCGCCGCCGCTATCCCGATGCCCTGACTTACCGCTGTGACCCGCATGCGCCCGATGCGGGCCTGGCGCCATTCCTGCAGGCGGCCATGGAGCAGGACGCACGCGATGGCGGCCAGGGCGACGCGGCCGCCTTGCTCGATTCCTTTGGCAACCTGCTGCTGTGCATGCCGGGAAAACTGGCGCAATCGGCCATCCGCACGCCGTTCATGGAATGCACGCGCCAGTACGCGCAGCTGCGTTTTGAATTGATGGCGAATGCGGCGCCGACGCTGCAGGAAGAAATCAAAAGCTACCTGGGCCACCCCAAGCATGGCACCTTCGTGCTGGCCATCGGCCCGGACGACAGCGCCGCCAGTTTCATGACCCTGGGCGCCTACGGCTCGACCATGGAAGGGGCGCTGCCGGAGAATAATCCGGCCCAGTTCCAGTACGTGCGCCCGGCCATGGCGCAAGATGCGCTGCTGGTGCTGTGCGACGCCATGCCGCCGCTGTACCGCAAGCTGATACGCATCCGGCCGTGCCAGGTGGTGGACCAGGCTTTGATCCGCGTACTGGGCTAGGCGTCGTCTTCGGGCAGGTTCTTGAGTAAAAAGTCGCGCACGTTTTCGCCCGCCACGCGGCGGATTTGTGCCTCCGACAGGCCCGCGTCGAGCAGCGCCTGCGTCAATCGCGGCAGGCCGGCGGCGTCGATGGCGGTGGTAACGGCGCCATCGAAGTCCGAGCCATACGCCACGTGCTGCGCGCCGATCAGTTTTACCGTGTAGGCGATGGCGCGCGCGATCGACGCCACGTCCTTGCCGCAGACGGCCGTATTCCAGAAACCGATGCCCACCAGGCCACCCTGGGCGGCGATGCGCTTCAATTGTGCGTCGCTGAGGTTGCGCCCATTGGCGCAGGTGCCGCGCACGCCCGTGTGCGACACCATCACGGGACGTTTCGCCAACGTTAACACGTCGTCGATGGTGGCCGGCGAGGCGTGTGCCAGGTCGACGATCATCTTGCGCTGCTCCATGGCGCGCAGCCATTGCCGGCCCAGCGGCGTCAGGCCGCCTTTTTTCAGGCCGTGCTGGGAGCCCGACAATTCCGTGTCGAAGAAATGCGTGGGCGCGGCCATGCGGTAGCCGGCCTGGTACAAGGTATCGAGGTTGTCCAGCTTGCCTTCGAGCGCATGTGCGCCTTCCAGTGTCAGCCAGCCGGCCAGCAGGTCCGGATTCTTTTCGCGCGCGGCGATGAAGCTGCGCAGCTGGGCGCGGCTGCCGATCACGCGCACCTTGCCGTCGCTCTTGGCCACTTGCTGGCGCAGCTCGTCGGCCTGGTAGGTAGCGCGTGCCAGCAGGCTGTTCCAGGTGGCGGGCGGCAAGCCTTGCGCCACCACCAGCGCCGTGATGTTGTCCGTGTCGCTGCCATTGCGCTCGATATTCATCTTGCGCGGCGTCTTGGTGACGACGGAAAAGGCTTGCAGCGCCACGTTGGCCCGCTGCAGGCGGGGAAAGTCGACATGGCCGCGCTGGCTGTCGCGGTTCAGATTGCGTTGCCACAGCAGGCTGTCGGCGTGCAGGTCGGCGATCCACAGGCTCTGGTGCAGGGCTACAGTGGCTGTCGAAGGCGCCTTGCCGGACGGCGGATGGACACGGTTGAGGTGCTCGTCCACGAGGACGGGAGCGGACAGGAAAGCGCCAGCCAGCGCAAGGCTGGCGGCGGTGAGGGTGCTGATAATCATTGTTCTCCGTCTTACCATGGGTCGTAGGTGCCCAGGCTCCAGATATGGCCTTCCGGGTCGCGGCACGTAAAGCCGCGTCCGCCGTAATCTTCATCCTTGATGTCGAGCACGATCTCGGCGCCGGCCTCGCGCGCGCTGCGGTAGACGGCATCGGCATCGCTGACGACCAGGTAGCAGTTTTGCGTGTTGGCGCCGCCGACGTCACCAGGCAGTTTCATCAGGCGGCCATAGTCGCTGTCGAGGGCCGGCGCCACCATGACCATGCCGTTGCCAAAGCTCAGTTGCGCATGGGCGACGCCACCATTGCCGTCAGGCACGATCAATTGTTTTTCAAAACCGAGCGCCTTGCATAGCCATTCGATGGCGGCGGGCGCGTCGCGGTAGCGCAGGCAGGGAATGGTCGTGCCGGTTGTAGCTTTTGCTGTCGTGGTCATCAGAAAACTCCTATGGCTGAGGGGGAGTAGCTTTGATCGTCTATTCAGCGTAGCGTTCCGTATTCAACCCTTCCATCGGGATGGGTTTGATGCCCGTCAATGCTGCGCGCACTCATAGTGCCATAGAACAATCATTGCACTCTTGCCACGACGAAAATTTTTATTGCGGTGACTGCGAAGAGTTCGCTGCCTTCGTGTCCGTGCCTGTATCGTCGCTGTTGCTTGCCCATCTCAGCAGCATGACGAGGGCAAACAGCATGATGGCCAGTGGCAAGATGGTGATCAGGAACGCCAGACCCAGGCAGCACACCAGCAGCATGGGCCAGGACATGTCGCGCAGGGCGGCCATGCCCTGGCGCGCGTAGGCGCACAGCTCGCTCCAGAAAGTGCTGAAGGAAGTGCTGCCCGGTGCCGAATTGATGTCTTTCATGCCGTTCTCCTGTGGTTGCCGCTGCCGTATGCAGGTTGGCGATGAATCCACTATAGGTAAAACCTTGCTGCCAGACATCGTGTATGCGACGAATGGCAGGAATGGCGGAGCGAACGGCGACAAATCAGGACAAACGGTTACTCGAACACCTTGAGTTTCAGCTGGAAACTGAGGGCGCCATACAGGCGGTCCTTGTAGGACGGCACGACGGCGATATTCACGCCCACGCGCTGGTATTCATAGCTGATGGTGGGGACCAGGGCCGGAAACCAGCCGCCATCGCGCATCTTCGGATAGCCGCTGAAGCCGCCAACGACGGCGCCGATGCGCAGCGGGCCTACCTTGATCGGCTGGTAGTACACGCCCAGGTAGTTCGAGTAGGCGCGGTCGCTATTGTAGAAACGGCCGGCCGTGACCGACGCGACCGTGGAAAAGCGGTATTCGGCGCCCAGGCCCGGATTGCTGTCGTTCAGGTTCTTGTCGCGCTGAAAGTGATACGAATAAAAGCCCGCGTTGAGCCAGGTTTCGCTCAGCGGCTGATTGTCTATCATGCCCACTGTCTGCGCCTGTACCGTGGATGCCAGTGCCAGCAGCGCCGCGCAGGCGACCTTGCCCAGCAATGACGCGGTGCGCGCCGATGACCATTGTTTCATGCCTGTTCCTTATCCTGTCGCTATGGCGCCGCGATTGCAAACGCTCCAGCGCGCCATGCTATCACTGCTCGTTTGTTCCTTGGAAATTTCATCACGCGCCGGGCACTGCCGCAGGCAGGGCGATGGCCGCCTGCACCATGTGCGTGAGCAGGATTTCGGCCTCTTCGTAATCCTTGCGCGTGAGCTGCTTGCGATCCAGCACCAGGGCCATCTGCGCCGAAAAATCCGCATACGACTGCGTCATGGCCCAGATGGCGAACATCAGGTGCGTGGCGTTGACGGGCGCGATCCGGCCGGCGGTGATCCATGCCTCGAAGACGGCGATATCCTTGCGCAGCAGCGGCACGACCCGGTCGCGTATCTGCGCGCCGTACAGAGGTGCGCCATTGATCACTTCCAGCGCATACACGCGCGAAGCCCATGGCTGTTCGCGCGAAAAACGCAGCTTCGCGCCGATGTACGCGCGCAGCACGTCGCGCGGCTCGTCGTGTTCATTGGCCAGCGATTCCATGCGCGCCAGCCAGTCGTCGAGCACATCGTCGAGCACGCGCTGGTACAGCAGTTGCTTGGACGGGAAGTAATACATCAGGTTTTGCTTCGACAGGCCGGCCCGCTCGGCGATGGTGGCGATCGACGCGCCTTCATAGCCGCTTTCCGCGAATGCGCGCACGGCTTGCTCCAGGATGTCTGCTTCCAGGCGGTCGCGGTTTTGCAGGCGCCGGCCACCGGCATTTTTCACAGGAAGGGCAGGAGATTTTTCGCTGGCCATGGCAGGTTCTTTAGCGTGGGCGTATCGATTGCAGGAAGGCTTGCAGCACGGGGGTATCGGTGTAGGCCACGTTGAAGCGAAACCACACCGTCTCGGGCGCGCGCAGCATGAAAAATTCGTTCGGCGACAGCAGGATGCCGGCCTTCAAGGCCATGTCGGCGATGATCTTGCCATTCCATTCCGGTGTCTGCAGGTCGGGCCAGCCGGCGCTGACGAACATGCCGCCACGCGGTCGCGCCACGGGCGCCATGCCCGTTTGCGCCAGGCAGTCGATGCTGCGCTCGCGGGCCGCCTCGAGCTGCGTCACCAGGCGTTCCACCATGCGCTTGTAGGGCCGCGCGGAGATGGCGTGGTAGACGGCGCGCTCGTTGATTTCCGACGTCGTCAGCCCTGCCAGCATTTTCACGCGCACCAGTTCGGCCACCAGCGGCGGCGAGGCGCAAATCGACCCCACGCGCAGCACGGGCGACAGTGTCTTGGAAAAACTCCCCACGCGGATCACGCGGCGCAAGCCGTCCATCGCCGCCAGTGATGCTTCGCCGCGTGCCGCCAGCTCGCGGTAGATATCGTCTTCCACCAGCCAGAAATCGAACTGCTCGGCCAGCGCCAGCAGACGGTGCGTCTGCGCCTGGCTCAAGGAAGTACCGAGCGGATTTTGCAGTACCGTGTTGACGAACATCAGCTTCGGCTGCGTGCGCGCGGCTTCAACGGCCAGCGCATCGAGATCGAGGCCCGCCTCGCTGCGCGCAATGCCCACGGGGATGCAGCCGTGGTGGCGTATCAGCGACTGCAGATTGCTGTAGCCGGGGTCTTCCACCAGCACCGTGTCGCCCGGCTTGGTCAGGCTGCGCAGGATCAGATCGAAGGCATGCGTGGCGCCATGCGTCAGCAGGACCTGGTCCGGCTCCACCTGGAACAGCTCTTCCGACAGGCTGTTTGCCAGGTGCTGGCGCAGCGAGGGAAAGCCCAGCGGGTGGCCATAGCCGCGCAGCCGGCTGGCGGGGATGCGCATGGCCTGGCGCACGGCATCGAGCACGGTCGCTTCGCCATACATCTCGGGCGGCAGCCAGCCCGCGCCCACGGGCAGGGCATCGGATACGCCCGAATACAGGTCCGGCGTGAGGGCATCGATGGCGGTGGGGCTGGCAAGGGTGTTGGCTATGAGTGCCGCCTGCGGCGAGGCGGCGATATCGTGGCGCGCGACGAAATAGCCGGAGCCGCGCCGCGACGACAGCAAGCCCAGGTTGACCAGGCGGTCATACGATTCGACGACGGTAAAGGTCGATACGCCATTGCAGCGGGCGAACTGGCGCACGGACGGCATGCGCGTGCCGATGCGCAGGGCGCGGCTGCCCACCATGACGCTGATGGCGATGACGATCTGCTCGACGAGGCCGCCCTTTTTCTGGCGGTCGATGTCCAGCACGGGCCAGCCACTGCCTTGCTCGGGGGCATCGTCTGTGCTGTCGCTGTGCTTCACGGTGGCTCCTTATGCTGCCTTGCACAAAACTGTAGTGGTTTTTCGACCTGTACGGTTGGGGTACTTTGCCGTTTGTGTATCTGTGCCATTGGAGATGGCCTGTCTATTATTACATCAGCTTTTTGCCAACTGGTAAATTATTTTACGCTTCGTCAAAAACGATGCTGGCGCCGCGCCAGCCCATCCCAAGGAGAAGATCATGAACGAAACAAGGCCGGAATCGATGTCGGCATTCTGGATGCCGTTTACGAACAACCGCGATTTCAAGGCCAACCCGCGCTTGCTGGTGTCGGCCGAAGGCATGTATTACAAGGACGTCGATGGCAACGCCATCCTCGATGGCACTGCCGGCCTGTGGTGTGTGCCGTGCGGCCATGCGCAGCCGCAGATCGTCGGCGCCATCCGCGAGATGGTGGGCCAGCTCGATTTCGCCCCCACCTTCCAGATGGGCCATCCGGCCGCCTTCGACCTGGCGGAAAAACTGATGGACTACACGGGGCATAAATTTGGCCACGTCTTCTACACGAACTCCGGTTCCGAAGCCGTCGACACGGCGTTAAAAATCGCGCTGGCCTATCACCGCGTGCGCGGCGAGGGCGCACGTACGCGCCTGATCGGCCGCGAACGCGGTTATCACGGCGTGGGCTTCGGCGGCATTTCCGTGGGCGGCATCGGCGGCAACCGCAAGACTTTCGGCCCCTTGCTGCCGGGCGTGGACCACCTGCCGCACACGCACAACCTGGACAAGAACGCCTATACGGTGGGCGAGCCCGAATACGGCACCCACCTGGCCGATGAACTGGAACGCATCGTCGCCCTGCACGACGCCTCGACGATCGCCGCCGTCATCGTCGAGCCGGTGGCCGGCTCCACGGGCGTGCTGATCCCGCCGAAAGGCTATCTGAAACGCTTGCGCGAGCTGTGTACCAAACACGGCATCCTGCTCATCTTCGATGAAGTGATCACGGGTTTCGGCCGCATGACGACGCCGTTCGCCGCCGACTATTTCGACGTCGAGCCGGACCTGATGACGACGGCCAAGGGCCTGACCAACGGCATGGTGCCGATGGGTGCCGTCTTCAGCAAAAAGTATATCCACGACGCCTTCATGGATGCGCCACCGGGCATCGAACTGTTCCACGGCTACACGTATTCCGGCCACCCGCTCGCTTGCGCCGCCTCGCTGGCCACCCTGCAAGTGTTCGAGGAGCAGGACATCCTCGGCCACGCGAAAAACATGCAGGCGTATTGGCAGGATGCCGTGCATTCCCTGAAAGGCTTGCCGCACGTGATCGACCTGCGCAGCATCGGCCTGATCGCCGGCATCGAACTCGATCCCATCGCCGGCAAGCCCGGCACGCGCGCCTTCAACGCCTTCAAGCAGGCCTTCGCCGACGGCGTGCTGATACGCACGACGGGCGACATCATCGCCCTGTCGCCGCCGCTGGTGCTGGAAAAACAGCATGTCGACGAGCTGTTCGGCAAGCTGGCGACCGTGCTGAAAAACCTCGATTAAGGAAGCCCCATGACTGATCTCGATACGATTACCCACTACATCAACGGCGCCAAAGTCGACACGCAAAGTGGCCGCTACGGCGACGTCTACAACCCCGCACTGGGCGTACCCGTGGCCCGCGTGGCCTTGGGTACCGTGGAAGACGTGGATGCGGCCGTGCAGGCCGCCGCCGCCGCCTTTCCCTCCTGGTCGGCCACGCCGCCATTGACGCGCGCGCGCGTGCTGTTTCGCTACCTGCAGCTGTGCCAGCAGCACACGGACGACTTTGCCGCCATGCTCACGCGCGAACATGGCAAGACCTTTGCCGATGCCCAGGGCGAAGTGGCGCGCGGCATCGAGATGGTGGAATTTGCCGTCGGCATCCCGCAATTGTTAAAGGGCGAATTCACGGACCAGATTTCGCGCGGCATCGACGCCTGGTCCATGCGCCAGGCGCTGGGCGTGGTAGCCGGCATCACGCCATTCAACTTCCCTGTGATGGTGCCGATGTGGATGTTTCCGGTGGCGATTGCCTGCGGCAATACCTTCGTCTTGAAACCGTCCGAGCGCGATCCGTCGGCCTCCCTGCTGCACGCCAAATTGCTGAAGGAGGCGGGCTTGCCCGACGGCGTCTTCAACGTGGTGCAGGGCGATAAAGTGACCGTTGATGCCTTGCTCGACCACCCCGTGGTGCAGGCGATCAGCTTTGTCGGCTCGACGCCGATTGCCGAATACATCTATGCGCGCGGCAGCGCCAGCGGCAAGCGCGTGCAGGCGCTGGGCGGCGCGAAGAACCACATGGTGGTGATGCCCGACGCTGACATGGACATGACGGTCGACGCGCTGATCGGCGCGGCCTACGGTTCGGCGGGCGAACGCTGCATGGCTATCTCTGTGGTGGTGGCCGTGGGCGACGCGGGCGACAAGTTGATCGACGCACTGGCAACGCGCACGGCCGCACTGAAAGTGCGCGACGGCATGGAAGATGGTGCGGAAATGGGACCGGTCGTGTCGCTGGCCGCCAAGCAGCGCATCGAAAAACTCATCGCCTCGGGCGTGGAGCAGGGCGCGACTTTGGTGGTCGATGGCCGCAACCATGTGGTGGCGGGCCGCGAGAACGGCTTCTTTGTCGGCGGTACTTTATTTGACCACGTCACGCGCGACATGAGCATCTACAAGGAAGAGATTTTCGGTCCCGTGCTGTGCGTGCTCCGGTGTCCTGACGTGGTGCATGCGGTGGAGCTGATCAACGCCAACGAGTATGGCAACGGCGTGGCCATCTACACGCGCGATGGCGGCGTGGCGCGCGAGTTCGTGCGCCAGATCCAGGTCGGCATGGTGGGCGTCAACATCCCCTTGCCCGTGCCGATGGCCTTCAACAGCTTTGGCGGCTGGAAGCGCAGCATGTTCGGCGACCACCACGCGTATGGACCCGAAGGCGTGCGTTTCTACACGCGCCACAAGGCGGTGATGCAGCGCTGGCCGAACACGGCAAGCGCTGGTGTGGAATTTGCTTTTCCCCAGATGAAGTAAAGGTTTCAAATTACGAGCCGGCCGCACATAACAAGAGGAATACGCGATGATCGAGTCTTTGAACTATTTGCCGCATCCCGCCCTGCCCAACGAGGAACTGGCGGGCCATTTCACCGATCTGGCGCCGCCCCTGACGGCACGCCAGGCGGCCATCGAAAGCGCCCGCTGCCTGTACTGCTACGATGCGCCGTGCAGCCGCATCTGTCCGTCGGAAATCGACGTGGCCAGCTTCATCCGCAACATTCACGACAAGAACATCAACGGCGCCGCCGCCGGCATCCTGAAACAGAATATCCTGGGCGGCAGCTGCGCCCGCGTCTGCCCCACGGAGATCCTGTGCGAGGATGTCTGCGTGCGCAACCACGACGCGGAAGGCCAGCCTGTGAAAATCGGCCTGTTGCAGCGCTACGCCGTCGACCACATGCATTTTGCGGCGCACCCGTTCCAGCGGGCGGCAAGCACGGGCAAGACGATCGCCATCGTCGGCGCGGGCCCGGCCGGCTTGTCGTGCGCGCACCGTCTGGCCATGCTGGGGCACGACGTGGTGATCTTTGAAAAAGAGGACAAGGCGGGCGGCCTGAATGAATACGGCATCGCCAAGTACAAGCTGACGGACGATTTCGCGCAAAAGGAAATCGACTTCCTGCTGGGCATCGGCGGCATCGAGATCCGATGTCGCCAGGTGCTGGGCGAGAACCTGCAGCTGCGCGACCTGCACGCGCAGTACGATGCCGTGTTCCTCGGCCTGGGCCTGGGCGCCAGCCGCAAGCTGGGCCTGACGGGCGAAGATGCGCCGGGTCTCTTGGCCGCCGTCGATTACATCGCCGCGCTGCGCCAGGCCGACGACCTGGCCGCGCTGCCCGTACCGAAACGCGCCATCGTGATTGGCGCCGGCAATACGGCCATCGACATGGCCGTGCAGATCCAGCGCCTGGGCGCCGAGGAAGTCACCCTGGTCTACCGGCGCGGCTTCGACGCCATGACGGCCACCCACCATGAGCAGGACATCGCCAAGGCCAACCAGGTGCGCATGCTGACGTGGGCCCAGCCACAGCAGGTGCTGCTCGATACTGCCGGCAAGGTGGTGGGCATGCGTTTCGAGAAAACGCGGATGCAGGGCACGCGCCTGGCGGGCACGGGCGAAACGTTCGACGTGGCGGCCGACGCCATCTTCAAGGCCATCGGCCAGAGCCTCGACACCGACGTGCTGCACGACCCGATGGCGTCGCTGCTGCAGCGCGAAGGCGACAAGATCGCCGTCGATGCGGGTTTTCGCACGGTGCTGCCGGGGATCTACGCGGGCGGCGACTGCGTGGCGCTGGGACAGGACTTGACGGTGCAGGCCGTCCAGCATGGCAAGCTGGCCGCACTGGCCATCCATTCCGATTTCTTCAATAAAGTGGAGGCTGCATAATGGCTGATCTCAGCATCGAATTTTGCGGCATCAAGGCGCCGAATCCCTTCTGGCTGGCGTCCGCGCCGCCGACCGACAAGGCCTACAACGTGGTGCGCGCCTTCGAGGCGGGGTGGGGCGGCGTGGTGTGGAAAACCCTGGGTGAAGACCCTGCCGCCGTCAACGTCTCGTCGCGCTACTCCGCGCTGTATGGCAAGAACCGCGAAGTGGTGGGTTTCAATAACATTGAACTGATCACCGACCGCTCGCTGGAGATCAACCTGCGCGAAATCACGCAGGTGAAAAAGGACTGGCCCGACCGCGCCATGATCGTCTCGCTGATGCTGCCGTGCGAAGAGCACTACTGGGCCGACATTTTGCCGAAGGTGGAAGCGACAGGAGCGGACGGCATCGAGCTCAATTTCGGCTGCCCGCACGGCATGCCGGAGCGGGGCATGGGCGCGGCCGTGGGCCAGGTGCCCGAGTATGTGCAGATGGTCACCGCCTGGTGCAAGAAGCACAGCAAGTTACCCGTCATCGTCAAGCTCACGCCGAATATCACGGACGTGCGCATGCCGGCGCGCGCGGCCAAGGCGGGCGGCGCCGACGCCGTCTCTCTGATCAATACCATCAACTCGATTACCTCGCTCGACCTGGACCGCATGGTGGCCTTGCCCATCGTGGGCGGCGCCAGCACGCACGGCGGCTATTGCGGGTCTGCCGTCAAGCCGATCGCCCTGAACATGGTGGCGGAAATCGCCCGCGATCCGCAAACGCGCGGCTTGCCCATTTCCGGCATCGGCGGCATCGGCAACTGGCGCGACGCGGCCGAATTCATCGCCCTGGGTGCCGGCTGCGTGCAGGTGTGCACGGCCGCCATGCTGCATGGTTTCCGCATCGTCGACGAGATGAAGGATGGCTTGTCGCGCTGGATGGACGAGAAGGGCTATGCGCGCATCAGCGATTTTTCCGGCAAGGCCGTGGCCAACACGACGGACTGGAAATACCTGGACATGAATTACCAGGTCATCGCGCACATCAACCAGGACGACTGCATCAAATGCGGCAAGTGCTATGTGGCCTGCGAAGACACCTCGCACCAGTCGATTGCGCAACTGATCGACGCCGCCGGCACGCGCACGTATGAAGTGATCAAGGAGGAATGCGTGGGCTGCAACCTGTGCGAAATCACCTGTCCGGTGCAGGGCTGCATCACGATGGTGCCGCAGGCCACGGGCAAGCCATACATGAACTGGACGCAGGATCCCAGGAATCCACGGGCGTTGGCGGAAACGGCGTAGGGCACGTTTTTTGCGTACGTTTATTTTATAAACTGTTGCCTGTCTTTGCAGTAAGCTAGACTGCCGCAGTTTACACAATGCCGTATCCCTGGCGTCATTCAAGATGCCGGCGGCCTAACCGATGGAGAACACCTGTGAACCACGACTATTCAGGCAATACGCAGCTGTGGAATGAAGATCTGGCGCCCACCACGGCAGCGCAGCGCACCTGGCGCTGGTATCACTTTGCCGCGCTGTGGGTGGGCATGGTGATGTGCATTCCCGCCTACACCCTGTCGGCCAGCCTGATCGACAGCGGCATGTCCGGCTACCAGGCCGTGCTCACGGTATTTCTCGCCAACGCCATCGTGCTCCTGCCCATGCTCTTGATCGGCCATGCGGGCACCAAGTACGGCATCCCGTATGCCGTGCTGGCGCGCGCCTCGTTCGGCACCATGGGCGCGCGCCTGCCGGCGCTGATGCGCGCCATCGTCGCCTGCGGCTGGTACGGCATCCAGACCTGGTTCGGCGGCCAGATGATCTACACCCTGATGGGCGTCTTGATGGGGCATGAACTGGGCGGCGAGAAGATCGCGGGCCTGGGCATCAACGGCAGCCAGTTGCTGTGCTTCCTGGCTTTCTGGGCCATCCAGTTCTATTACATCCTGCACGGCATGGAGTCGATCCGCAAGCTCGAAACCTATACGGCACCGCTGAAAATCCTCATCTGCTTCGTGCTGCTGTACTGGGTGCACAGCAAGGCTGGTGGCGTGGGGGCGCTGCTGGACCAGCCATCGCAGTTTATCCCGGGCGGCAAGAAGGCGGGCCAGTTCTGGAGCGTCTTCTGGCCATCGCTGACGGCCATGGTGGGTTTCTGGGCCACCCTGGCACTGAACATTCCCGACTTCACGCGCTTCGCCAAGACGCAGCGCGACCAGGTGATCGGCCAGTCCGTCGGCTTGCCCGTGCCCATGGGATTGCTGGCCATGCTGGCCGTGATCGTCACTGCCGGCTCCGTGGTCATGTACGGCAAGGCCATCTGGGACCCCGTCGACCTGGCCAGCCGCATGACGGGCGCCGCCGTGCTGGTCGCCCTGATCATCCTGCTGATCGACACGGTCAGCGTCAACCTGGCGGCCAACCTGGTGGGCCCGGCGTACGACTTTTCCTCGCTGGCGCCGAAGCAGATTTCCTACAAGATGGGCGGCTACATCACGGCCTTCATCGCCATCGTCATGATGCCGTGGAAAGTGCTCGAATCGACGCAGGGCTATATCTTCACGTGGCTGATCGGCTACTCGGCCTTGCTGGGCCCCATCGCCGGCATCCTCATCGTCGACTATTATTTTGTGCGCAAGACGCAGCTCGACGTCAGGCAGTTGTACCGCGATGACGGCATCTACTCGTATGGCAATGGCTGGAACATGGCGGCGCTGATCGCCTTTGTCATCGCCGTGCTGCCGAATATCCCGGGCTTTCTGAACGCGGCCTTTCCCACGGCGTTTCCCGGCGTGGCCGAAGGCTTTAAAACCATTTATACCTACGCCTGGTTCGTGGGCGTGGCCATCGCCGCAGTCGTCTACGGCGTCATGATGAAGGGCAAGGCGGCAGCACGCGTGCAGCAGGCACCGCAGTCCTGATCTTTTCGAGAAGGAGACAAGATGACTACACTGATACGTGGCGGTACCGTCGTCAACGCCGACCGGGCCTTCCGCGCCGATGTGCTGATCGAGGGCGACACGATTGCCGCCGTCGGCGAAGACTTGCCGGTGCCGGTGGGCGCCACCGTGATCGACGCGGGCGGCCTGTACGTGATGCCGGGCGGGATCGACACCCACACGCACATGAATTTGCCCTTCATGGGCACCGTGACGTCGGACGACTTTTTCACGGGCACGGCGGCGGGACTGGCGGGCGGCACCACCACCATCATGGACTTCGTCATTCCTGCCCCGAAGCAGTCGCTGATCGAGGCGTATCATCAGTGGCGCGCATGGTCGGCCAAGGCGGCCGGCGACTACACCTTCCACGTGGCCATCACCTGGTGGAGCGAGCAGGTTCATGAGGAAATGGGAGTGCTGGTGCGCGAGCATGGCGTAAACAGCTTCAAGCACTTCATGGCCTACAAAAATGCCATCATGGCCGACGATGAAACGCTGGTGAAAAGCTTTACCCGTTCGCTGGAACTTGGGGCATTGCCCACCGTGCATGCGGAAAATGGCGAACTGGTTTTTCAATTGCAGCAAGCCTTGCTGAAAAAGGGGATTACCGGGCCGCAGGCGCACCCCTTGTCGCGTCCTCCCGCTGTGGAGGCGGAGGCGGCCAACCGCGCCATCGCGATCGCCAATGTGCTCAATACCCCCGTGTACATCGTGCACGTCTCGTGTGCCGAGTCGCTCGACGCCATCACGCGGGCGCGCGCCAACGGCCAGCGCGTGTATGGCGAAGCGCTGGCGGGCCACCTGGTGATCGACGACAGCGTCTACCAGAGCGATGATTTCGATTACGTGGCGGGCCACGTCATGAGTCCGCCGTTTCGCGGCAAGCACCATCAATCGGCCTTGTGGCACGGCCTGCAAAGCGGCAACCTGCACACGACGGCCACCGACCACTGCACCTTCTGCGCCGAGCAGAAGGCGGCCGGCAAGGATGATTTCACGCGCATCCCGAACGGCTGCGGCGGCGTCGAGGAACGCATGGCCGTGGTGTGGGATGCTGGCGTCAATTCCGGCATGCTCACGCCCTGCGAATTCGTCAAGGTGTCGTCGACCAATGCGGCGCAGATCTTCAATATGTATCCGCGCAAGGGCGTCATCGCGGCAGGCAGCGATGCCGACATCGTGCTGTGGGACCCGCAGGGCACGCGCACCATTTCCGCCGCCACGCAGTTTGCCAAAGGGGGCTTCAATGTCTTCGAAGGGCGCACCGTGCGCGGCATCCCCCGCACCACGATTGCCGCCGGCAAGGTGGTGTTCCACCAGGGCGAGCTGACGGCCGTCGAAGGGGCAGGGCGCTATATCGAGCGCCCGGCGTTTGCCGCCACCACCGCATGAAGTCAGGAGACAATAATGGATGATCTACGCATCAATGGCGAACGGCTGTGGGCAGCCCTGATGGAACTGGCGCAGATCGGCGCGACAGTAAAGGGCGGCGTCAAGCGCCTGGCCCTGACGGACCTCGACAAACAGGGGCGCGACCTGGTGGTGCGCTGGGGCCGCGAGGCGGGCATGAGCATCACCATCGACCAGATCGGCAATGTCTTCATGCGCCGCGACGGCACCGACAATACCCTGCCGCCCGTGATGACGGGCAGCCATATCGACACGCAGCCCACGGGCGGCAAGTTCGATGGCAATTACGGCGTGCTGGCCGGACTGGAAGTGGTGCGCACCCTGAACGACCTCAATATCAAGACGCGATCGCCCATCGAGGTGGCGTTCTGGACCAACGAGGAAGGCTCGCGCTTCGTGCCCGTGATGATGGGTTCCGGCGTCTTTTGCGGCGCCTTCTCGCTCGAAACCGCGTATGCGGCGAAAGACACGGAAGGTAAAACGGTGGGCGAGGAGCTGGCGCGCATCGGATACAAGGGCGATCAGGTGCCGGGCGACCATCCGATCGGCGCCTATTTCGAAACGCATATCGAGCAGGGGCCCGTGCTGGAAGACGCCGATAAAGTCATTGGCGTGGTGCCTGCCGTGATGGGCCTGTCGTGGTACGACTGCGTGGTGACAGGCATGGAAGCGCATGCTGGCCCCACGCCCATGGGCCTGCGCAAGGATGCGCTGCAGGTGGCCACCGTCATCATGCAGGAAGTCGTCGCCATTGCCAACCGCTACCCGCCGTACGGGCGCGGCACGGTGGGCATGGTGCAGGTGTTCCCGAACAGCCGCAACGTGATCCCCGGCGAAGTCAAGTTCAGCATCGACCTGCGCAATGTGAACGACGAACTGCTCAACACCATGCATGGCGAGATCACGGCCTTCATCGACGCCACGCGCGAAAAAACAGGCTTGGGCATTTCACTGGAAAGGGTGTCCTATTACCCGCCATGTCCGTTCCACCCCGACTGCGTGGGCGCCGTGCGCAATGCTACCGCAAAGCTGGGTTATTCCGTAATGGACGTGGTGTCGGGCGCCGGTCACGACGCCATCTACGCGGCCAGGCTGGCGCCGGCCGGCATGATCTTCGTGCCGTGCAAGGACGGCATCAGCCACAATGAAATCGAGGATGCCAAGTCCGAGCACCTGGCAGCGGGCTGCAATGTGCTGCTGCACGCGATGCTGGAGCGGGCCGTGGCCGTCTAGCTGCGCTGGCGCGGCGGTGCTATGCTGGGCGCCTTGCGATCACAGGCAACCGGCAATGAGCACTCTCCATTTCGATAACGAAGCCAACCCTGCCGCCGCGCATGCGGCGCGCGGCGGCGAGCTGCTGGCCGGTGGCGATGCGGCCGGCGCCGAAACCTGTTTCCAGCAGGCGCTGGTCTTCGACTCCGGGCATGTATTCGCCCTGGCCAACCTGGCCTGGATGCGTGGACAGGAAGGCTTGCTGGCAGAAGCGGAAAGCTATTACCTGCGCGCGCTGGCGCAAGTGCCCGATGACGTGCATCTGCTGCAGAACCTGGGCGCGCTGCTGATGACGATGCGTCGCCCGGTGGAGGCCGAGCGCATCGACCGGCGCGTGCTGGCGCTGGCGCCGGAAATGCCTTCCGCCTGGTCCAACCTGGGCGCGCTGCTGGCCGCCATGCAGCGCGAGACCGAGGCCGAACGCTGCTACCGCCATGCCATCGCACTCGATGGCGACTACGCCAATGCGCGCTACAACTTGTCGTATCTGCTGCTGCGCCAGGGCCGCCTTCTCGAAGGCTGGCAGATGCTCGAAGCGCGGCCGCAGCCGACCATGTTTGGCGCGTATTTTCGCTTTCCCCGCTGGCAGGGCGAGCCGCTTACCGGCCAGTCGCTGCTGATCTGTCCCGAAGCGGGCATGGGCGACATGCTGCAACTGTGCCGCTATGCATCCTGCCTGCGCCAACTGGGCGCGGCGCGCATCTCGCTGCTATGTCATGCGCCGCTCAAGACGCTGCTGCTAGACCTTCCGGAGATAGACGAAGTATTCGCCATCGGCGAGACCGTGCCGGACGACGGCTGGAATTACTGGGCACCGATCCTGAGCCTGCCCGGTCTGTGCGGCACCACCCTGGAGACAATTCCGGCCCAGTTGCCGTATCTGTGGGCGCAGCCGCAGGCCGTCGCGGCGTGGCGTACGCGCCTGCCGGCGGCGCCACTGCGCGTGGGCCTGGCCTGGCGCGGCAGTGCGCAATTTGAAAACGACGATGCGCGTTCGCTGGCCACGCTCGACGTGCTGGCACCGCTGAGCGCGGTGGATGGCGTGCAGTTTGTCAGCCTGCAGAAGGGGGCCGGCGAAAACGACACATCGGCATCACTCGCCCTGGTCGCCGGCGGCGCGGCGCTCGGTGATATGGCCGATACGGCGGCGCTGGTCGCCAACCTGGACCTGGTCATCAGCGTGGATACGGCCGTGGCCCATCTGGCCGGGGCGCTGGGCAAGCCGTGCTGGCTGCTGCTGCCCGACTACCTGCCGGACTGGCGCTGGATGGCCGGGCGCCTCGATACGCCCTGGTATTCCACGATGCGGCTGTTCCGCCAGCCTGCGACAGGTGGCTGGCAACCCTTGATTGGCCATCTTGCGCAGGAACTGGCGCGCTGGCGCCAGGCGCACGGCTAGGTTTTTGGCTGGAAATTCCGCAAGAAATGCAGCAGGGCTTGCGCCGCGATGTCGGCGTCGTCGGCCGTCATGGTTTCCAGCGGATTGTGGCTGATGCCGCCATTGCCGCAGCGCGTAAACAGCATGGCCACGTCGGTGATGGCGGCCATGGCCATGGCGTCGTGGCCGGCGCCCGACAGCAGCGCGTATGGTGCGATGCCGACCGATTCCACGGCTTGCGCCAGCTGCGCCATCAGCCATGGCGCGCACGGCGCGGCACGCGCCGACAGCAGCAGTTCCAGCTGGTAGTCGATCTGGCGCCGCGCGCAGATGGCGGTGATGCCATCGAGGATGTCGTCGACGGCCGCCTGGCGTACCGCGTCGCTGGCCGCGCGGATATCGAGCGACAGGGTGCAGGCGCCGGCGATCACGTTGACGGAACCGTTGGGCACCTGCAGCTGGCCGACGGTGCCCACCAGCGCTTCGCCCTGGCTGCAGCGCTGTTCCACCAGCAGGATGATTTCGGCCGCCGCGCTGGCCGCATCCTTGCGCATGGTCATGGGCGTGGTGCCCGCGTGGCTGGCCACGCCGCCAAGATGGAGCAGGTAGCGCGAGCTGCCGGCAATCGCCGTGACGATGCCCAGCGGCAGGTCACGCTCGAGCAGCACGGGGCCCTGTTCGATATGCACTTCCACATAGCCGAGCAAATCGGCCGGATCGCGCGCGATGGCGCCGATGGCGCTCGCCTCGTGACCGGCGGCGGCCAGCGCGTCGCGCATGCTCACGCCATCCGTGTCGCATTGTTCCAGCAGCGACAAGTCGAACCTGCCCGTGACGGCCGTGCTGCCCAAAAACGTGCTCTTGAAGCGCACACCTTCCTCTTCGGCGAAGCCGACGATCTCGACGTGGAAGGGCAGCTTTTCGCCCCGTTCGTGCAGGTGGCGCACGACGGCGATCGGCAGCACGATGCCCAGCCGGCCGTCGTACTTGCCGCCGTTGCGCACCGTGTCGTAATGCGATCCCGTCATCAGCGTCTTTGCGCCGGGTGCGTCGGACAGATAGCGGCCGACCACATTGCCGACGGCGTCGATGTGCACCTGCATGCCGGCCTCCAGCATCCAGTCGGCCAGCTGCGCGGCCGTTTTCCGGTGCGCCGGCGTCAGGTAGGCGCAGGTCAGGTTGTAATCGCTGTCGCTCCAGCCGGCCAAGGTTTCGGCGTGCTGCATGATGGCCGGGCCGAAGTCCAGGCGCACGTCGAACAGCTCGTTCAGGCGCAGCTCGGCGATACGCTTGATCTGCCGCAGCGATTCGGCCAGTTCATCGGCATGGCGGTTCTTCAGGCGCCGGGCAAAGGTGGCGATGATGTCCTGGCGCGTCAAACCCTCGCCCGTCGGGCCCTTGACGGCCAGGATGAAGGGAAAGCCGAACTTGGTGTTGTACTCGCTGTTGAGGCGCTGCAGGGTGGCAAATTCGTCGGCGCTGCACAGGTTCAGGCCGGACTTGGCCTGTTCGCGCGTCGACTCGGCCGTCAGCTGTCCCGCGACGGCGGCCTTGCCGGCCAGTTCGGGGTGGGCGCGGATGAGTCCCAGTTGTTCTTCGGGCGAGGCCAGGGCCAGCACGCGCTGCAATTCCGTCTTGAGCGCCGTCAGGCTGGCAAACGGCCGCGCGGCAGCTGCGCGCTGGGCGATCCAGGGCGAATGTTCGTAGATGCCATGCAGCTGCGCGATAAAATCGGCCTGGCTGCCGGCGTTCAGGTCTGAAAGGGTGGTCATGGTTTTCCGATCATGCAAGCAGTGATGATAGCGCCCCGTTCCTGCATCCATTATATGCGCGTGCTGATAGCGCCTATCGCTGTACCAGCGCCTTGGCCGCCGCGCTGACCTGGTCGCGCAGCCATTTATGCTCGGGTGCCTGGTGCACGCGCTGGTGCCACAACTGGTAAAAGCGCATCGGCGGGAATTTCAAGGGCACGGTATACGTTTTCAGCGGCAGGGTCTTTTCATAGAAGCGCATGAACTGGCGGCCCGTGGTGAGTACCAGGTCCGTCTGCGTCAGCATGTAGGGGATCAGGCCGAAATACGCCGATTCGACCACCACGTTGCGCTGCAGGTTTTGCCGTTCGAGGAAGGAGTCGATCACGCCGTGGTAGCCCGGCATCATCTGCGACGGCGCCACGTGGGGCAGGCTCAGATAATCGTCGAGCGTCATGGCGTCGCTGGCTGTGCGCCGCGCATAGGCGTTTTCCGCATGCATGGCGCAGACGATGGGATCTTCGAACAGCTTCGAAATGTGCAGATGGGCGGGCGGTTCATCCCAGTTGGCGATGACCAGATCCAGACCCCCGTCGGACAATTGCCGGATATGATCGATGCCCGGTCCCAGGCTGTGCAGCACGACGCGGCTTTTCGGCGAACCGCGGCGCAACTGGGCCACCACATTGGGCAGGAACTGGCTGTCCAGGTAGTCGGGCGCGGCGATATGGAAGGTGCGCGCCTCTTCCTGCGCCACGAACGGCGTCTTCTTGATGAACAGGCTCTCCGTCTGGTCGAGGATGCGCTTGGCCGGATTGAGCAGGCTTTCGCCATGCTGGGTGGGCACCATGCCGCGCGCGCCGCGCACCAGCAGCGGGTCGCCCGTCAGTTCGCGCAGCTTGCGCAAGGAGGCGGAAATCGACGGCTGCGGCTGATTGAGTTTGAGCGCTACGCGCGAGACATTCTTTTCCACCAGCAGCAGGTAGAGGATGCGGATCAGGTGCAGGTCGAGGTGTTGCGGCAGGCTGGACATGTGGCGGCGGCTCTGTTGTATATCGATTTGAATATGTCAAATATACGATATTTTTCATGTGAAGGGCGGTAATTCCGTTTATCTTGTGTAGATTGGCACGAATATGGGTTCGGTCTGACTAGAGGAAATTTATGGAAGTATTTGCCTATCTGATTCCGTACGGCCTGGAGTGGCTGAACCTGATTGTCCGCTGGCTGCACGTCATCACGGGCATCGCCTGGATCGGTGCTTCCTTTTATTTTGTCTGGCTCGACAACTCGATCCGCCCGCCTGCGCCTGGCTCGGATCTGGCGAAGAAGGGCGTCTCTGGAGAGCTGTGGGCCGTGCATGGCGGCGGCTTCTATAACCCGCAAAAATACCTGCTGGCGCCCGCCGAACTGCCGAAGGAGCTGCACTGGTTCAAATGGGAAGCGTATTCCACCTGGTTGTCCGGCTTTGCGCTGCTGACGATTGCCTATTATTTCAATGCCCAGGCCATGATGATCGACAAGGCCGTGGCCGATATCTCCAGCGGGCAGGCCGTCGGCATCGGCATCGCCACCCTCGTCATCGGCTGGACCGTGTACGACCTGCTGTGCCGCTCCAAGCTGGCGCAATATGAACTGTGGTTTGGCGTGACGGTGTTTGCGCTGATCGTCGGCGCCGCGTACGTGCTCACGCATTTGCTCAGCGGGCGCGCCGCCTACATCCACGTGGGTGCCATGATCGGCACCATCATGGTGGCCAATGTGCTGATGCTGATCATCCCCGGCCAGCGCAAGATGGTCGAAGCCATGGCGGCCGGCAAGCTGCCCGACCCCAGGCACGGCCTGAAGGCCAAGCAGCGCAGCGTGCATAACAATTACTTTACCTTGCCGGTGCTGTTCATCATGATCAGCAACCACTACGCGATGACCTACCGCAACGATCACGCCTGGCTGGTGCTGGCGCTGATCATGGCGGCCGGCGTCTTCATCCGCCACTTTTTCAACTTGCGCCACAAGGGCCGGGTCGAGTGGCGCTATCCGGCCATCGGCGTGGCCTTGCTGCTGGCCGTGGCCGTGGCCATCGCGCCGAAAGCGCCCGTGGCGGCCGCGCCTGCGGTGGACCCTGCCGCGCAGTTCCAGCGCGCGCATGCCATCATCGCCCAGCGCTGCGCCACCTGCCATTCGGCCCAGCCCACGCAAGCGGGTTTCGCCACGGCGCCGGCCGGCATGATGCTGGATAATGAAACGCAAATCCGCCAGCACGCGGCGCAAATCTACAAGCAGGCCATCGAGCTGAAAGCCATGCCGATCGGGAACCTGACCAATATGACGGAGGCCGAGCGCAGCGAATTGGGCGCCTGGCTGCAACAGACCATGCAAGGAGCAAAATGACTACGCACGCAGAAAAAATCACGGCCTGGATCGACGCACACTTCGACGAAGAAGTCGCCTTTTTACAGAAGGTGGTGCAGCAGCCGACGGATACGCCGCCCGGCAATAACGCGCCGCATGCGGAGCTGGTGGCGCAGCTGTTGCAGGCATATGGCTGGCAGGCGGAAAAGCATGCGGTACCTGCGGACCAGGTCGAGGCCTATGGCATGCAGAGCATCACCAACCTGATCGTGCGCCGCCCGTATGCCGAGGGCGGGCCGACGGTGGCCCTGAACGCGCATGGCGACGTGGTGCCGCCCGGCGACAACTGGACGTATCCGCCATATGGCGGCCAGATCGACGGCGGCTATATGTATGGCCGCGCGACGGCCGTGTCAAAAGGCGATTTCGCCACCTATGTGTTTGCTGCGCGCGCGCTCGAAGCGCTGGGTATTGCCTTGAAGGGCCAGCTGGAACTGCACTTTACGTATGACGAGGAATTCGGCGGCTTGCTGGGGCCGGGCTGGCTGCTGGAGCAAAATCTGACGAAGCCCGATTTCGTCATCGCAGCCGGTTTCAGCTACGGCATCGTCACGGCGCACAACGCCTGCCTGCAGCTGGAAATCACCGTGCACGGCAAGTCTGGCCACGGTTCCATGCCGGAGACGGGGCATGACGCGCTGCAGGCAGCCAACAAGATCCTCAACGCCATCTACGGCCAGTTGCCGGAGCTGAAAAAGATCAAGTCAAAAGTCGCCGGCATCGATTCGCCCACCATGCTGGTGGGCCGCATCGACGGTGGCACGAATACCAATGTGGTGCCGGGCAAGGTGGTCATGAAGATGGACCGCCGCATGATCCCGGAAGAAGACCCTGTGGCGGTGGAAGCACAGGTGCGCGCGCTGATCGAAGACGCCGTGAGCGGCGAACCTGGCATCCGGGTCGAAATCCGCCGCCTGCTGCTGTCGCACGCGCTGCGGCCCTTGCCCGGTTCCGAGCAGCTGGTCGCCAGCCTGCAGAAAAATGCGCAAGCCATCCTTGGCGAGACGATTCCTGCCGTCGGCACGCCCCTGTATGCGGATGCGCGCCTGTATGGCGAACGGGGTATCCCCGCCGTGCTGTATGGCGCCGGCCCGCGCACGGTGCCCGAGTCGAACGCGAAGAAGGCCGATGAGCGCCTGGCATTGGACGACTTGCGCAAGGCCAGCAAGATCGTCGCCCTGACCCTGCTCGACTTCCTGGCGGAGAAATAGGGAGGGGTACTTTGGCTTACAATGGGGCGGACACTCACACTGTGAAGAAGAACCCCCCATTGATTGAAGAGCCAAATTGAATACCCGTTTTCTCGAAGCGTTTGTCTGGGCTGCGCGGCTGGGCAGTTTCCGCACGGCGGCCGACAAGCTGCATATCACGCAGGCGGCCATTTCCAACCGCATCGCCTCGCTGGAGCAGGACTTCGGCACGCGCTTGTTCGACCGCGACGCGCGTGAAATCCGCCTGACTTTCGCAGGGCGCAACCTGCTCGTGTACGCCGAACGCATGCTGGAACTGTGCCGTGACATGTATGCGGCCAATTCTTCGCCCGCGCAGATCACGGGCGAAGTGCGTATCGGCGTCATCGAAACCATCGTGCATACCTGGCTGATCCCGTTCCTGCAGCGCGTGCAGGAGCGCTATCCGGGCATCGAGATTCAATTGACGTCCGAATCGACGCGCCGCCTGCACGAACAGCTGCAGCAGGGCGAGCTCGATATCGCGCTGCAGACGGACATGCTGACGGGCGACCATATCCGCAGCACGGGCAGCGGCGCCATTGCCATGGGCTGGGCGGGCAGGGCTGCCGATTGGCCCGACACGGGGGCGCCCTTCACGGTGGCGCAACTGGCGCAGCACCCGATCATCACCATGAACCGGGGCTCGCAGCCTCATTCCGCATTGAAGGCGCTGTGCCAGGACGAGGGCGTGCAGTTAGGCAGGGTGCATTGCGTCAGCTCGATCTCCGCCATCGTGCGCCTGGTGAAGGCCGGCTTCGGCATCGCCGTGCTGCCGCTGGCGCCCCTGCGCGAAGAAATCGAGCAGGGCAACATCGCCCTGATTCCCTGCGTCAGCGCCCTGGCACCGCAGCGCATCGTCATCAGCTACAGCGAAGACATCACCACGGAAGCGATCCAGCTGGTGGCCATGCTGGCGTGCGAGGAGGCGGCCAGGTTCACCCTGGGACTGGGCGAGGAATATGGCGCCGGATGATGTCGTGGCGTAGGACGGATTAGCGCCACAGCGCGTAATCCGACAACATTGTTGGCCCGTCCCCAGCGCGACCCACAAGAAAAACTTATCAGTCGCGTTCAGAATAACCCGTTTGCCAAGTGATGGTGTGCCACCTATTCTGGGTTTGCACCCACTTACAACGCAAACGGAACCATCATGACGACGTTCACCACCACCTTGCCCGGCATCCTGTTTGTCTGGACCAGCGCCGACCCCGAACACGAACTCGATTTCAACCGCTGGTATGACCGCGAGCACGTGGAAGAGCGCGTGCGCATTCCCGGTTTTGTCAGCGGCACGCGCTATCAGAGCCTGCGCGGTCCCCGTAAATACCTGGGCCTGTACCGCACTGACTCGCTCGACGCCTTCCAGACGCCAGACTACTTCAAGGCCTTCAGCCAGCAGACGCCATGGTCGGTGACGAATCTGCAGCGCATGCTTGACCCGATGCGCCGCGTCTGTGCCATTGAGGCGGAAACGGGCATGGGCACGGGCGCCTGGCTGGCCGTGCTGCGCCTGGGTGGGCCAGCCATCGGCCAGGATGCACAGGCGGTGGCCGGCCTGGCGGTGCTGGGGACGAAGCTGCGGCAGATCGACGGCGTGATTGCCACGCGCGTGCTGACACCCGACGCGAAGCTGTCCGGGCCCCTGCCGGCGGAGCGGAAGGAGGGCCGCGTGCTCGACCCGATCTTCCTGATCGACGCCTCGTCGGAAAGCGCCGCCGTGGCGGCGGCCAATGCCGCCAGTGCGGCGCTGGGGCTCGACGGCGAACAGGCGGCCATCCTGCAACTGTCCTGGCAGCTGCGCGAGGCCGACCTGCACGCTGCCTGACACGGCCGCGCACATCTTGCCGGCACGGATAACACGAGACACGGGCCACGGCGCAGGGCAAAGCATCCTGCGCCGGGCCTGCAATAAAACTGACGAGAGAGGTAGGCAATGACCACATATACAACGGCAAACGCTGCGCGTCCGACGGCGCAGGCACCGGGCGACAAGTCCAAGACGGGCCGCCTGGCCACGGCCAGCATGGTCGGCACGACCCTGGAATGGTATGACTTCACCGTCTACAACACCATGGCCGCGCTGATCTTCAATCATCTGTTTTTCCCTTCATTCGATCCGCTGACAGGTACCATCCTGGCCTTTTCCACGTATGCGGTCGGTTATATCTCGCGTCCCATCGGCGGCGTTATCTTCGGCCACTTGGGCGACAAGCTGGGACGTCGCTGGGTGCTGGTGGTGACCCTGATGCTGATGGGCGTGACGACGGGCCTGATGGGCCTCTTGCCCACGTATGCCACGGCCGGTATCTGGAGCCCGGTCCTGCTGGTGGCGCTGCGCTTCGTGCAGGGCATCGCGCTCGGTGGCGAATGGGCCGGCGCCGTGCTGATCTCCGTCGAACACGGGGCACCGGACAAGCGTGGCCGCAACGCCTCGTGGACGCAGGTGGGGCCATCTTTCGGCACCCTGCTGGCGACGGGCTGTATCGGCCTGATCACCTATCTGCTGCCGCATGAAGCGTTCATGGACTGGGGCTGGCGCATGCCATTCATCGCCAGCCTGCTGCTGGTGGCCTTCGGCATGTGGATACGCAGCGGCATCGAGGAAACCCCGTTGTTCAAGGAACTCGACCAGCAGGACGCCAAGGCCGAAGCGCCGATCGGCGACGTGCTGCGCATCTACTGGCGCCGTCTGTTGATCGCCGGCGGCGTGCGCATCGGCTCGGACGTGCTGTATGCGCTGGTGGTGGTGTTCACCCTGACCTATGTGACGACCGTGCTGCACCTTTCCTCGACCCTGGCGCTCACCGCCATCATGATCGGCACGGCCTGCAATGCGCTGTCGGTGCCCCTGTTTGGCGCCCTGTCGGACAAGATCGGCCGCCGTCCCGTGTATGCGCTGGGTGCCATCCTGGGCCTGGTGTGGGCGTTTGCCTTCTTCACCTTGTTGGATACGGCCAGCCCTGCCGCCATCGTTGCGGCCGTCGTCGTGGGCCTGGTCATCCACGCCATCATGTACGGCCCGCAGGCGGCTTTCGTCATCGAGCAATTCCCCACCAAGGTGCGCTATGCGGGTTCCTCGCTGGCCTACACTCTGGCCGGCGTGATCGGCGGCGGCTTCGCGCCCCTCGTCATCGCCAGCCTGTACCGCTCGTACAACAGCACCATGGCCGTCTCGCTGTATGTGGCGGCGGCTTTGCTGATCACCGGCGCCGCCGTTTTCGCGGCCAGAGAAACGGGCCGCGGCCCTCTTGAGGAATAACATCATGACGACATTGAGTTTTCAACTGGCAGGCCACGGCCCCGTTACCTTCGACATCGATAATCTCATCATCGCCGGCTGGACGGGCCGCGACGTGGCGATGGTCGAGCACCATATCGCCGAACTGGAAGCCATCGGCGTGGCGCGCCCGAAAAGCGTGCCGACGTTTTACCGCGTGGCGGCGGCGCTGCTGTCCAGCGATGCCGCCATCGAAGTGCCGGGCCGCGATTCCTCGGGAGAGGCCGAGTTCGTGCTGTTTTCCACCGAATACGGCTTGCTGGTGGGGATAGGTTCCGACCACACGGACCGCAAGGTGGAAAGCTATGGCGTGACGGTGTCCAAGCAGATGTGCGGCAAGCCCGTGGGCGATACCCTGTGGCGCTATGCCGACGTGGCCGGCCACTGGGACCAATTGCAGATGCGCTCGTGGCGCGAACGGGCGGGCGTGCCGGCCCTGTACCAGGACGGCCCCGTGACCCGCATGCTGTCGCCGGAAGACCTGATCCTGCGCTACACGGGGCAAGCGACCCTGCCCGTGGGCAGCGCGATGTTCTGCGGCACGCAACCGATCATCGGCGAGATGGGCCATGGCGACGCGTTCGCGCTGGAGCTGTATGATCCAGCCTTGCAGCGCTGCCTGCAGCACCGCTATGCCGTGCAAACCCTGCCCGTGGAAGGATAAGAGAATGACCCAGTTGACCAAGACCATCCGCGAACTGGCTGCCGACCTGGCCGCCGGCCGCATCACCAGTATGGCACTGACACAGCAGATGCTGGCACGCGCCGAGGCGCATCGGGCGCAGGGCGGCTATGCCTATGTCAGCCTCGATGGCGAACAGGCGCTGATGGAAGCGCGGGCCAGCGATGCGGCGCGCGCCGCGGGCATCGTTGCCTCGCCGCTGGCCGGCGTGCCTGTTTCCATCAAGGACCTGTTCGACGTCAGGGGGCAGGTCAGCAGCGCCGCCTCGCTGGCGCTGGCCGACGCGCCGCCCGCCGATGCCGATGCGCTTGCCGTGGCGCGCCTGCGCGCGGCCGGCGCCGTCCTGCTGGGCCGCACCAACATGAGCGAATTTGCATTCTCCGGCCTGGGCTTGAATCCCCATTACGGCACGCCGCGCAATCCGCACGACCACACGCGCGTGGCGGGCGGCTCCACCTCGGGCGGCGCCGTCACGGTGGCCTTGGCGATGGCGGCCGGCGCGCTGGGCACGGACACGGGCGGCTCGATCCGCATCCCTTCCGCGTTTTGCGGCCTGACCGGCTTCAAGCCGACGGCAGCCTCCGTGTCGCTGGCGGGCACGCTGCCGCTGTCGCGCTCCCTCGATTCGGCCGGCCCCATCGCGCACAGCGTCGATTGCTGCGCCATCCTGTATGCGGCCTTGTCCGGCCACGATATTGCCGATGGCGCGCCAGCCCTGAAAGGCTTGCGCTTCGGCTTTACCAGCGATTACGTAGGCGCCAATGTCGAGCCGCAGGTGCAGCAGGCTTTCGGGCGCGCGCTGGACAAATTGCGTGCGGCAGGCGCGCAGGTGGAACAGTTCGATTTCCCGGAATTGCTGGAACTGCCGGGTATCAATGGCGGCGGCGGCCTGGTGGCGGCGGAAGCGTGGCACTGGCACAAGGTGTTACTTGAAAAGAAGGGCGCGCAATACGACCAGCGCGTGGCGGCGCGCATCCGCCGCGGCCAGCAGCAAGGCGCAGCGGACTACATCGATCTGCTCGATGCGCGTGCGCGCCTGATCGCCATCGCGAAGCAGCGTCTGGCGCCATTCGACGCCTGGCTGATGCCCAGCGTGGCGGTTCTGGCGCCGCAGGTCGCGCCGCTGGAAGCGGACGACGCCACCTTCTTTGCCACGAATGGTCTGGTGCTGCGCAACGCCAGCGTGATCAACTTCCTCGACGGCTGCGCGCTGTCGCTGCCGTGCCACGCCGAAGGCGAACTGCCTGTGGGGCTGGGCATTTGCGGCCTGGCCGGCGCCGACGATCAAGTGCTGCAAATCGGCCGCGCCGTGGAGGCGCTGCTGCGGGGGAGTGGAAAAGAATAGTGCCTCAGTGCAGGAAAATGCCGGGTTTGTAATATGATAGCTGGCATTGACATGGGATAGTCGCGCTTCGGGCGCCGGCAAACTTCAACTGTGCACCGATACGACCTGATTAGCTGTCATGACTGCGGCGTGCTGTACCGCAAACGTCCGCTGCGTCCACGCGAAAAGGCGCGCTGCATCCGTTGCCGCTCGGTGCTATACCGGGGCGCGCACGCGCGGGGCGCATCGGCTGAATTGACCAAGGTGGTGGCGCTGACCCTGGGCGCCGCCTTCGTCTTCCTGATCGCGCAGTTTTTTCCCATCGTTGAACTCGACGTCAATGGACTGAAGTCCAGCGCCACCTTGCTCGGCTCGATCCGCGTGCTGTGGTCCGAGCAGATGCACATCGTGGCGACGATGGTGTTCTTGTTTACCATCCTCTTTCCCGCCATCGAACTCGCTTCCCTGCTGTATGTGGCGCTGGGCTTGCGCGGCGGCGTCAAGGTGCCGGGCTTTAACCGCGTGCTGCGCGCCGTGCAGACGGCGCGCGAATGGGGCATGACGGAAGTGCTGATGATCGGCATCCTGATTACCGTCGTGAAGATGACCAGCCTGGCCACGGTGCTGCCGCAACCGGGGCTGTTCGCGTTTGGCGCACTGACCCTGATGCTGGCCATCGTCGTCTCGTTCGACCCCAAGGCCCTGTGGAACCTCGGCGACGACCTGACCCGTCAAGCGCTGCCGGGCATCCGCTACAAGGCCTTCGCGCCGGGCGCGAAGATCGCGCCCTGCCACGCCTGCGGCCTGGTGGCGCCGCCGCTGGGCAAGGGCAAGCATCTGGCGTGCGTGCGCTGCGGCACGACCCTGCATGTACGCAAACCGGACAGCATCAACCGCACCTGGGCCTTGCTGATCGCCGCCATGATCCTCTACATTCCCGCCAACCTGCTGCCCGTGATGGTGACGCAATCGCTGTTCGGCGCACAGGACGACACCATCATGAGCGGCGTGGTGCTGTTCTGGACCAGCGGCTCGAAAGGCCTGGCCATCATCATTTTCATCGCCAGCGTGGTTGTGCCGATGTTGAAACTGGGCGTGCTGGCGCTGCTGGCGTTCACGGCGCAGCGGCGTTCGCGCTGGCGGCCGCGCCAGCGCACCATCTTGTACCGCATGGTCGAATTCATCGGCCGCTGGTCCATGCTCGACATCTTTGTCGTCACCCTGACGGTGGCGCTGGTGCGCTTCAAGTCACTGGCCGTGATCACTGCCGGACCCGGCGCGCTGGCCTTTGGCGCCGTGGTGGTGCTGACCATGCTGGCGGCGATGCAGTTCGACCCGCGCCTGATCTGGGACCCCGTCGACGAGCAGGTGCCGGGAGAGGAAGAACCCGTGGTGGTGGCAAATACCGGAAACAATACAGTGATTGGAGAACAGCATGTCTGACAAAGAAGCCGGTGACCTTTCCGAAACGGGTGGCCAGGGCGTCCCCCCGTTGCCGGAACCCGATGTGGAACAGGGCAGCCGCTGGCTGCCGTCGCTGGTATGGCTCATTCCGCTGCTGGCCGCGCTGATCGGCGCCGGCCTGGCCGCCAAGTCCATCCTCGACCAGGGCCCCACGGTGACAGTCAGCTTCAAGAGTGCCGAAGGGCTGGAGCCGGGCAAGACCAAGGTCAAGTACAAGGATGTCGATATTGGCCAGGTGCGCGCCATCACCCTCGGCGAGGACTTGAGCAAGGTGCTGGTGACGATCGACATGAGCAAGGAAGCGCGGCGCTTCGCCACCGCCGATTCGCGCTTCTGGGTGGTGCGCCCGCAGATCGGTGCCAGCGGCGTGACGGGGCTGGGCACCTTGCTGTCGGGGGCCTACATCGGCGTCGACACGGGCAAGTCGGAAGCCAAAAAAGAGAACTTCGTCGGCATGGAAAACCCGCCCGCCGTGGCCGGTGACCAGAAGGGCAAGCTGTATACCCTGCATGCGGACAGTCTCGGCTCCGTCGACGTGGGTTCGCCGCTGTTCTTCCACCGCCTGCGCGTGGGCAAGGTGGTCAGCTTCGCGCTGGACAAGGATGGCAATGGCATCACCATGTCGGTCTTCGTGAACGCCCCGTACGACCAGTTCGTCGGCAAGAATGCGCGCTGGTGGCATGCCAGCGGCGTCGACGTGCGCCTCGATTCGAGCGGCTTCAAATTGAATACGCAGTCGCTGGCGGCCATGCTGGTAGGCGGCATCGCCTTCGAGGCGGAAAACGGCCGCAAGCCCGAGGAGCCGGCGCCGGCCAATACCAATTTTCGTCTGGCGGCCGACGAGGCCAGCGCCATGCGCGAACCCGATGGAGAGGCGATCACCACCGTATTCTATTTCGACCAGTCCCTGCGTGGCTTGCAGCCTGGCGCCACGGTGGACTTCCGCGGCATCGTGTTGGGCGAGGTGCGCTCGGTGGGCATCGAATTTGATCCCGTGAAGAAGAACTTCCGCATGCCCGTCACCGTCAGTCTGTATCCGGCCCGCCTGGGCATGCGTTTCAAGACGGCCGTCGACGATGCGGAAGGATCGGCCGGCCACCAGCTGCTCGAACGCATGGTCAGCCGTGGCTTGCGCGCTCAGCTGCGCACGGGCAACCTGCTCACCAGCCAGCTGTACATCGCGCTGGACTTCTTCCCGAAAGCGCCGAAGGTGGCGCTGGACTTGAACAGGTATCCGCTGGAAGTGCCCACCGTGCCCAATACCCTGGACGAACTGCAGACGCAGATCGCCAGCATCGCCCGCAAGCTCGATCAGGTGCCATACGCGGAGATCGGCAATAACCTGAACGCCACCATCAAGCAGGCCAATACCCTGTTCAAACAGCTCGATGGCCAGGTGGTGCCGGAAATGCGCGATACCCTGACGGCGGCGAAACAGACCTTCGGCACGGCCGAACAGGTGCTGCAAAAGGATTCGCCGCTGCAGTCGGACGTGCGCCAGGCCTTGCAGCAACTGACGCAAACCCTGCAATCGCTCAATGCCCTGTCGGATTACCTGGAACGTCATCCCGAGTCCCTGATCCGCGGTAAAAAAGGAGATGAAAAAAAATGATGAAACCGATTTTTTCCGCGCTGCTGGCTGGCAGCCTGCTGGGCGCCTGCTCCACGCCCCAGCCCGAGCATTTCTATACGCTCAGCGGCGGCGCCGACGCGCAGCCGGACAAACCCGTCAAGTACTATGTCGAGGTGCTGGCCGTCAGCGTGCCGCAGCAGGTGAGCCGCAACCAGTTTGTTGTGACGGCGCCGTCGGGACGCATCGAATTGCTGGAGCAGCAGCGCTGGGCGGGACCGCTGGCTGGCGAAATCGGCCAGGCCCTGTCCACGGCCGTGACGGACGACCTGGGCGCCATCGATGTGTTCCGCACGCCGCATCCCGATAACCTGCCCGTGTACCGCATCAGCACCAATGTGCAGCGTTTCGAGTCCGTGATGGGCCAGTATGCGCTGATCGATGCCGTGTGGAGCGTGCGCCAGCTGGCCAGCAACAAGGTGGTGACCTGCCGCACGATCGCCAATGAAAAGGTGGGCGCCGGCTACGATGAACTGGTGCTGGGCCACCGCCGCGCCGTGCACCGCATCGCCGCCGATGCGGCCAGCGTGGTGCGTGCTTTTGACAACGGCAACGCCGCCTGCCCGGCCGCCTGAGCGGCATTGCGCTACCCAGTCCCGGCTGCCGCTGGTAAAATGCGGCCATGGGAATGACCTTGTTCACGCGCCGCTTTGCCGCCTGGATCGCCTGCTTTGCGATCCTGCTGGCGGCGCTCGCACCATCGATTTCCCAGGCCGTCGCCAACGCCAAGCAGGAATCCGGCTCCGGCTGGGCGGAAATCTGCTCGGTGGCCGGCATCCGTTTTGTCCAGGTTCTTCAAGCCGATGGCGGCGCCGCCGACGAAAAATCCGGCGGCAAGGCCATGCAGATGGAGCATTGCGCTTTCTGTTCCACGCATGCGGGTTCCGTCGGCTTGCCGCCAACGAGCCCCGTGCTGCCGCTGCTTGTGGCCAGCGGTACGGCCATTTTCCCGGCGCTGTATTACCAGTCCCCATCCCCGCTGTTCATCTGGTCCACCGCGCAGTCGCGCGCGCCGCCCAGCCTCGTTTAAGTTTTTTTGCTTTTTCAATGTTGGCGCTGTTCACCTTGCGGTGTGACGCGCCGCATCCGCACACTTAAACGAGAATCACATGAACAAGAAATTATTGGTACTGGCCGTGGCCATCACCGCGGCCTACCCCTGCGCGCGGGCGCAGCAACTTGACCAAACCGACCACGCCATTGACACCGTCGTCGTTTCCGGTTCGCGCGCGCAATCGTGGCTGTCCGAGACGCCGCAGGCCATCGGCGTCGTCAATGCCAGAACCCTGGAACGCGACAAGCCCAAGACCATGGGCGATATCCTCAACCGCATCGCCGGCGTGTACTGGAATGACCTGGGCAACGAGCAGCACAGCATGAGCATCCGCCAGCCCATCGGCACGAATGCCGTCTACCAGTACCTGGAAGATGGCATCCCTATCCGTCCGCTGGGCGTCTTCAATCACAACTCGCTCAATGAAATGAACATGGCGGGGGCCAGCGGCGTGGAAGTGGTGAAGGGCGCTGCCTCGTCGCTGTACGGCAGCAATGCCGTGGGCGGCGCCGTCAATTTCCTGACGGCCGGCGCCAGCGCCACGCCGACGGCCAAGGTGGGCGTGCGGCGCGATAACGTGGGCGGCTACACCCGCTACGACACCTCCGCCAGCGATACCTGGGGTCCGCTGGGATTGCGCTTTTCTCATTACAGCTCGCGCCGTTCGCGCGACAACTGGCAAGAGTACAGCTATGGCGACAAGGATTCGTTCTCGCTGCGCGCCGACTATGCGCTCAGCCCCACCTCGCAGCTGCGCGCCACCCTCGTCCACACGGATCTCGATGCGGCCATGACGGGCAGTCTGTTCGAGAATGACTACCGCGCCAATCCGGGCAAGAGCCTGAACACGTTTACCTACCGCAAGGACAAGACCACGCGCATGAATCTGGCGTGGGAGGGCGCGACGACGGCCCATGGCACCAGCACCGTCACCGTGTTTACGCGCAAAAATGACCATGGGCAGATTCCCGCGTATTCCATCGGCAGCTGCGCAGGCATGCTGTGCAAGGGCGTCATCAACAACAACCACGTCGATTCGCTGGGGCTGGACGTGAAACACCAGCAGGAATTCGCGTGGCTGCGTTCGCGCCTGATTGCCGGCGTGTATGTCGACAAGAGTGATAATCCCTTTGTCAGCGATAACCTGTCCATCGTGCGCGATGCGGCCACTGGCCGCTACCTGCGCTATACGCTGGCCAATGCGTCCAATCCGCAGGGCGTGCGCGACTACCAGACGGATATCCTCAACACGGCTGTCTTCGCGCAATGGGAATTTTCTCCGCTGGCCGGCACGCGCGTGGTGCTGGGCGGACGCTCTGACGCCATCCGCTACGATTACCACAACAAGCTGGCGCCCGGCGGCAGCGTCAATTACGGCGCGCCCGACGAGTCGCGCAGCTTTTCGCATGTGAGCCCGAAGCTGGGCGCCACCTACGCCATCGGCCAGGCGGGCAGCGCGTATGCGAACGTCAGCCAGGGTTTTACCCCGCCCGAGGTGAGCCAGCTGTATGGCAAGACGGGCATCGCCGACCTGCAGCCGTCTGTCTACAACAACTATGAACTGGGCTTGCGCTGGGCCTTTTTGCAGGGCCGCTTGAAACTCGACACGGCCCTGTACCGCCTCGACGGGCGCGACACCATCGTCAGCTATACGCTCTCGCCGGGCAACAGCGAAAACCGCAATGCGGGACGCACGCGCAGCGAAGGGCTGGAGCTGGGCCTGAACTACGACAGCGGCCCGTTCGACGCGCGCTTCGCCACGGCCATCGCGCGCCACCGCTACCTGCGCTACCAGGTCTCCGCCAGCCTCGATTACAGCGGCCGCACCATGCCGCAGGCGCCGCGCGACATCACCTCGATCGAGATCGGCTACAAGCCCGTGGCCGGCGCGCGTATCGCGCTCGAAGCCGTGCACCAGGGCCGTTACTGGATGAATAACGCCAATACGGTGGAGTACAAGGGCCACGCACTGCTGAACCTGCGCGCCAGCTACCAGCTCGCGCGCGGGCTGGAAGCATGGGCGCAGGTGCGCAATCTGATGGACAAACGCTATGCCGATTCGGCCAGCAGCAGTTATTCGGGTGTGGGCAGTTACGCGGCCAATACGCAGAACCAGTACACGCCCGGTGCGCCGCGCAGCGTGATGCTGGGCCTGGGCTATACCTTCAACGCACTGTGAGGCTGGCCATGGACGATCACACCTTTCTCATTGCACGGCGTAAAAGCCTGTACTGGCGCATCCACTTCTGGGCCGCGCTGATCGCCTCGCCATTCGCGCTGGTGGCCACCCTGACGGGCATTTTGTATGTGTTCACGCCGCAGATCGAGGCAAGGCTGTACCAGCACCTCGACCATGTGGCACCGCAAGCATCCATGCTGCCGCTGGACGCCGCCGTGGCGGCAGCCGAACGGGCGGCGCCGCGCGGCTGGACTGTGCAACACGTGGTGCCGCCGTTTCAGCAGGACGACGCGGTGCAGGTGGCGTTTGCGCCGCCCGGCGGCGCGCAGGATGAACATGCGGGCCATGGCGGACATGCCGCGCCGGCCACGCCCCCCAGGCCGAAGTTCGGCCTGCCCGCGCAAGCCATCATCGTGTATGTGAATCCGTATGATGCGCGCGTGCTGGGCAGCCTGGCCGGCAGCGAACGCTTCGGCAACTGGGCGAAAAAGCTGCATTCGCGCCTGCTGCAAAACGATGGCTGGCGCTGGATGATCGAGCTGGCCGCCAGCTGGCTGATGGTAATGCTGGTGACGGGCGTGGTGCTGTGGTGGCCACGCGGCGCGCAATCTGGCTTGCCGAAGCGGGGCGCGCGGGGGCGCAATGGCTGGCGCCAGTGGCATGCTTTTCTCGGCGTGGCGCTCGGCGTCGTCAGCGTAGTGATCCTGACGACAGGGTTGACGTGGAGCCAGCAGGCGGGCGGACGCATCCGCGCGCTGCGCGATGCCAGCGGCCAGGCGCCGCCGCCTGTGCCGCGCGGTTTGCATTCGCGCGAGGAGGGCGCTCCGCTCGACTGGCAGGATGCCTGGCAAGTGGCGCGCAGCCATGCACCGGCCATCGCCGTGCAGCTGACGGCACCGGCCGGCCAGGACGATGTGTGGCGCGCCACCATGGCCGACCGCAGCCAGCCCACCTTGCGCTTCGACCTGCAATTCGACGCCTACAGCGGCAAGCCTTTGTACTATGCGGGGTGGCAGGCGCAGACAGCGTTCGGCAAGGCCACGGCCATCGGCATTCCATTTCATCGCGGGGAGTTCGGCTGGTGGAACCAGGCCTTGCTGCTGCTGTTCGGCGCCAGCGTGCTGTTTTCGCTGGTGTCGGGCTGGGTGATGTTTTTCAAGCGTCGTTTGCCAGGCTCGCTGGGCTTGCCCCGGCTGCTGCCGGGCGCCTGGACCTCGCCGTCCGCGCTGGCCTGGCTGGTGGCGGCCGGCATGTGCGCGCTGATGCCGCTGCTGCTCATTTCCGGCTGCATGCTGATGCTGCTGGAGCTGCTCCTGGCGAAATGCGGTGCGCGTATCGGCAGGATGCGACTGCGCTAAAATAAGGGGCGCGGCCAGGCTCGTTGCCATGGGCCGCACCCTTGTACTGGTTGACGCATGATATTCATCGACTTTCCCGCCTTGTCCGCACTGGCCGCCGCGTCGGCCCTGGTGACAAAAAAATGCAGCTGCTGCGCCGTGCCGCTCGATGCCTGGCAACGCCTGCCCACTTCGCTGGAGCTGGATCGGTTTGAAGAAATCGGCACCCTGCGCGAAGACCCGTACGAGGAGCCGACGTTTGCCGAATACCACCCGCACGGCACGCGCTATGACAGCATCGATGCGCCCATCGCGCCGCGCTACTATCCCGCCAACCTGAGCCAGGTGGCGCGCTGCCTGAACTGCGGCCGCCACTACCTGCGCTACAACGAGGCGGGCGGCTATTTCACGGAGCTGCGCATCCGCGCGCTGCGTCCGGCATTGCTGGCCGACGCAGCGTGATGCGTCGCAGGGTTTAGTCTGCGCGCAGGAAGTCCAGCAGTAGTCCCGTAAAGGCCAGTTCCGCTTCGATGTTCGACAGGTGCGAGGCATCGACGGTGGCCACGTCCGCATGGAAGATAGCCTGCTGCATCTGCATGGCGTCGGAGACCGTGGTGACCGGATCGAGGATGCCGGCGATGATCAGTGTCGGTGCAACGATGGCATGAATGGCGCCGCGCAGGTCGGCCTCGGCCAGAGCGTCGCAGCAGCTGGCGTAGCCTTGTGGATTCTGTTGGCGCAGCTTGTCGAGCATGGCGGCGATGGTGGCCGGGCGCGCGGCGACGAATCCCTGGCTGAACCAGCGTCCGGCCGCGCCGTCCGCGATGGCGTCGAGTCCCTCCAGGCGCACGGCGCGCGCGCGGCTATTCCACCCTTCCTGTGTGCCTACCTTGCCCGCTGTATTGGCCAGCACCAGCTTGTGCAGGCGCTGCGGCGCATGGATGGCGAGCCATTGTCCGATCACGCCGCCCATCGACAGGCCGCAGAAATGCGCCTGGCCGATCCGCAGGTGGTCGAGCAGGCCCACCACGTCCTGGCCCAGCATCTGCATGCTGTAGGGGCCGGGCGGACTGCCGGAGGCTCCATGGCCGCGCGTGTCATAGCGCAGCACGTGGAAGTGCGGCGCCAGTGCTTCGGCTTGCGCATCCCACATGCTCAGGTCGGTGCCGAGGGAATTCGACAGCACCAGGCAAGGCTGGCGCGCGTCGCCTTCGCTGCGGTAATGCAGCGATAGTCCATTGATGTCTGCGATTGGCATGTGCGTCCCTTATCCCTGATCGCCGCCACCGACAGGCAGCACGCTGCCCGTGATGTACGATGCTTCATCCGAGGCGAGAAACAGGATCGCGCCCACTTGTTCATCGATGCTGCCATAGCGGTGCATGGCGCTGTGGGCGATGGTCTGGTCGACGATGCCCTGGTACCAGCGCAGTTCCTGCTCATTGAGGGGCGTGCTGTTGCGCGGAATCGCGCGTGGCGGTGCTTCCGTGCCGCCCGTGGCGACTGCATTGACGCGGATGCCGTGTTCCGCATTTTCCAGCGCCAGGCTGGCCGTCAGCGCATTCACGCCACCCTTGGCCGCCGCGTACGGCACGCGGTAGATGCTGCGCGTGGCGATCGACGAGACATTGACGATGGCGCCGCCGCCCTGTTCCAGCATGGCCGGCAGCACCGCGCGGCAGCACCAGAGAGTGGGGAACAGCGAACGGCGGATTTCCGCTTCGATCTGTTCTTCCCGGTAGACCTCGAAAGGCTGTGCCCAGATGGTGCCGCCCACATTGTTGATCAATACGTCGATGCGGCCGAAATCGGCCATGGCCAGTTCGGCCAACTGGCGTGCGCCCGCATAGTGTTCCAGATCGGCCTTGCAGACGCTGACGCGCGCCCCCAGGGCAATCGCTTCGGCGGCCACCTGTTCGACCAGATCGGCGCGATCAGCCAGCACCAGCTGCGCGCCTTCGCGCGCGGCGCGCAGCGCGACGCCGCGGCCTATGCCCTGCGCCGCGCCCGTTACCAGCACGACCTTGTCGGAAAATCGTTGACGATCACTCATTTTTCACACTCCGCTGCTTGCCGAGAATTTCTCGTAGTAGAAGTTGGTGGGTGTCACGCCCGTCTCATTGAGCCAGTTGCGCACCGCATCGACCATGGCGACAGGGCCGCACAGGTACACATCGACATCGCCGCCGTTCATCCATGCCGGCTCCACGTGGGCCGTCGCATAGCCCTTGCGCGCATGGTTGCTGTCGGCCGCCGCCACGCAGGTGACGTAGGAGAACTGCGGATGGGCAGAGGCGATGCGGGCGAGCTGCTCCAGTTCCACCAGGTCGTGCTCATTGGTGACGGCGTACACCATGCGCACGGGCTGGGGAAAGCCGTGCGTGGACAGTGCGCCCAGCATTGACAAAAATGGTGCGATGCCGGTACCGCCCGCCAGCAGCAGGACAGGGCGTTGCACTGGCCGCAGGTAGAAGCTGCCATAGGGACCGGCGAAGCTGGCCGCTGCGCCCGGTTGGGCCGCGTCGCTCAGGTAGCCGCTCATCTGCCCGCCGGGGACATTGCGCACCACGAACTGCGTCTGTGCCGCGCCTGGGGCCGAGCTGAACGAGTACGAACGCGTCAGGCTGGTACCCGGAATGGCCACGTTGACGTACTGGCCCGGCAGAAAGTCGAGTGCGGCAGGATTGGCCAGGTCGATGGCGAAGGCGATCGTCGATGGCGACAGATGCCGTACCGATGCCACGGTGCCGGCGTGGCTGGCCACGGCCGTCTTGCAGGCGGCGGAGGTGGCCGGGATCTTCACCACGCAGTCGGAGGTGGGACGCATCTGGCAAGCCAGGATATGGCCTTGCGCCGCTTCTTCCGGCGTCAGCGCATCCTCGATATAGCTCGACGCGGGCAGGTCGTAGCTGCCGGACTCGCAGTGCCCCCGGCAGGTGCCGCAAGCGCCATCGCGGCAATCGAGCGGGATGTTGATTTTCTGGCGATAAGCCGCATCGGACAGCTTTTCATTGTCGTTACATGAAATGAAGCGGGTGATCCCGTCTTCGAATTGCAGGGCGATGTTATGGCTCATCGTCGGTCTCCTTGCTGGTAAAGCTTGTTAAATGTGGTACACGTCGATGACCTGGTTGATGTAGTCGTTCTTCAGGACGACATACTTGTTCAGGATCAGCGGCTGTGCGCCGGAAAAGTCGATGATGTAGCGCGACATGCCGAAGTAGCTGTAGTCGCGCTTGTAGCGATGGCTCAGCGTATGCCAGTTGAAACGCACCGTGCAGATGGCGCCGTCCTGGCTTTCCAGCTCGATGTTGGCGATGTTATGGCTGGTGCGCGTGTCCGGCATGGTGGCGCTGGAACGCTCGGTCTTGATGCGGAAGACGCGGTCTTCCAGGCCCTGGCGGGTCGGATAAAAGATCAGCGAAATCTCGCGCTGTGGATCGGTGACCAGGGTGTCGTCATCGTCCCAGGCCGGCATCCAGAACTGCGCATCCGGGTGGTAGCAATCGAGCCAGTCGTCCCATTGTTCGTCGTCCAGCAGACGGCTTTCGCGGTACAGGAAGCTGGCGATGTCGTGCTGCGCGATGGCGCTCATGGCTGTTCTCCTTCGGCCGCCAGCGCCCGTTTCATGACGTCGAGCCAGTAGCGGTGCTGCACCGTGTACAGGCCTTCATCCTCGGTGCGCGCGCCACTCATGATTGGCTCCAGCCCGATCTCTTGCGCGGCCGCGTCGGCGCCCTCGATCCAGTGCGTGGCACCGCGGCACATGTCGTTCCATGGCATGGCGCTGCCCGCATAGCCCTGCTGGCATGCGCGGAATTCTTCCAGGTCATCCGGCGTGGCCATGCCGCTGACGTTGAAGAAGTCTTCGTACTGGCGGATGCGCTGCGCACGCGCTTCGTCGTCCTCGCCCTTCGGCGCAATGCAGTAGATTGTTACTTCGGTCTTGTCGACGGAGATCGGGCGCAGCAAACGGATTTGTGAGCCGAACTGGTCCATCAGGTAGACGTTCGGGTACAGGCAAAGATTGCGCGAACGGCTGATCATCCAGTCCGCTGTTGGCTTGCCGAACTGGCGCGCGTAGTCCGCGTGGCGCGCGAAGTTGGGCCGATCCTGCGGATTGGCCCACTGCGTCCACAGCAGCATGTGCCCCTGTTTGAAGGCATAGAAGCCGCCGCCCTGGCGGCCCCAGTTGCCCGCATCCATGGCGCGGATCTTGTCCTCGCGCTGTTCCAGCTGTTCCTTGCGGCGGTTCGTGGTGGCCGCATAGTTCCAATGCACGGCCGAAACGTGGTAGCCGTCCGCGCCATTTTCGGCCTGCAGCTTCCAGTTGCCTTCAAAGGTATAGGTGGAGGCACCACGCAGCACTTCCAGCCCGTCCGGCGACTGATTGACGATCATGTCGATGATCTTGCCGGCTTCGCCGAGGAATTCCTCGAGCGGTGCCACGTCGTCGTTCAGGCTGCCAAACAGGAAGCCCTTGTAGTTGGCGAAGCGCGCGACTTTTTTCAGGTCGTGCGAACCTTCCTTGTTGAAGCATTCCGGATAGCCCGCGTTCTCCGGGTCCTTTACCTTCAGCAGCTTGCCGCTGTTGTTGAAGGTCCAGCCGTGGAAAGGGCAAGTATAGGTGGCCTTGTTGCCCCGCTTGTGGCGGCACAGCTGCGCGCCGCGATGGCTGCAGGCGTTGATGAAGGCATTCAGTTCGCCCAGGCGGTTGCGCGCGATGAAGACGGGCTGGCGGCCAATGTGCGTGGTGTAGTAGTCATTGTTGTTGGCGATCTGGCTTTCATGCGCCAGGTAAATCCAGTTGCCTTCGAAGATGTGCTTCATCTCGAGTTCGAACAGGGCTTCATCGGTGAAGGCGCTGCGGTGCAGGCGATGGTCGCCCGTGGCCTGGTCCTCGACCAGCAAGGCATCGAGATCGGGCGCCGTCGCAGCGGTTGGCCGGTATGGGTGGATGGGGATCATGGCATGACCTCTAGGCGGCTGCGCGGTTGCGTTCGATTTGCGAGGTCGGTGCGGCTGCGGTTTCCGGATACAGGTGGAAGTCGAAGTCGATCGAGGCAAACGGCTGTTGCAGGTCCTTCGCGGCGATGGCTGCGGCATCGCTGACATGCGTGACGGCCGGCACCAGGCCTTCGCGGCTGGCAAAGGCGAAGTCGTCCCACAGGTAGGCATCGCCATCGATGTTGATCTGCGTGGTCAACTGGCGCTGGCCTTCGGCGCTGATGAAAAAGTGGATGTGGGCAGGGCGCTGGCCATGGCGGCCCAGCAGGTCCAGCAGGTGCTGCGTGCTGCCATCCGGCGGACAGCCGTAGCCCTTGGGCATGATGCTGCGGAACTGATAGCGTCCCTGTGCGTCGGCGTAGATGGTGCGGCGCAGATTGAAGGATGACTGGCTTTGGTCGAAGAACGAGTAATTGCCCATCAGGTTGGCGTGCCAGACTTCGACCTTGGCGCCCGGCAGCGGCTTGCCCTGCTGGTCATAGACGGTACCCTGCATGAACAGCACTTCAGCCTGCGCGCTTTCGCTACCGTCGTCAAGACGGGCAAAGCCTTCGCTTGCGGGGGCGCCGGCGACATACAGCGGGCCTTCGATGGTGCGCGGCGTGCCGCCTTGCAGTCCGGCCTTGGCCTCGGCTTCGTCGGCGCGGATATCCATGAAGCGCTCCAGGCCCAGACCTGGCGCCAGCAGGCCCAGTTCATGTGCGGCGCCCGCGTTGGCAAGGAAGTCCAGGCCAGTCCAGAATTCGGCGGGCTGGATATCGAGGTCTTCCATGGCCTTGCACAGATCGCCCACGAGGCGCAGGACGATGGCCTGCACGCGTGGATGGGCCGGCCGGTCGGCGGCGTCGACGATCCAGCTTTTTACCAGGGTATCGATGTCATTGTGTGTCATGTTTGTCTCCTCTGTTGGGAATGATGCTGCGGCGGTTAAAGATCGTTTGCGCGGACCGACGACGGGTGCCGGCACAGGGGCATCACCTCGATCTGCATGTAGGGGTATAGCGGCAGCGACAGCAGCAGCGCGTGCAGCTCCTCGTTGCCGGCCACATCGAAAATGCTGACGTTGGCATACTGGCCGGCGATGCGCCACAGATGGCGCCACTGGCCCTGTTCCTGCAGGCGCTGCGCCAGTGCTTTTTCTTCCTTCTTCAGCGCGTCGGCCCGCTCTGGTGGCATGTCGGGCGGCAGTTTTACATCCATCCTCACGTGAAACAGCATGGCAATCTCCTTATTGGCGCACCAGGCGGCGCAGTTTGTCGGTGTCTATCTGTACGCCCAGGCCGGGACCGGTGGGCACCTGCAGCATGAAGTCGCGGTAGACCAGCGGCTCACGCAGGATTTCCTGCGTCAGCAACAGGGGGCCGAATAATTCCGTGTCCCATGACAGGTCGGCAAAGGTGGCGCACAGGTGGGCGCTGGCCGCCGTGCCGATACTGCCTTCGAGCATGGTGCCGCCATACAGGCCGATGCCGGCCAGCTGTGCCACGGTGGCCACTTGCTGCGCGGGGATCAGCCCCCCCGACTGGGTAATCTTGACGGCATACACGTCGGCGCTGCCGGCGCAGGCCAGGCGGAAGGCGTCGCCGGGGCCGTGCAGCGCCTCGTCGGCCATGATGGCGACGTCGAAACGGGCAGCCAGGCGGCCCAGCGCGGCCGTGTTATCGGCGCGCACCGGTTGTTCGATCAGGTCCACGCCGCCATCCTGCAGTGCGGCGATGCCGCGCATGGCATCGAGCTCGCTCCACGCCTGGTTGACGTCGACCCGCACGCTGGCCGCGTCGCCCAGGGCGCGCTTGATGGCCAGCACATGCGAGACATCGTCAGCCACGCTGCGCGAGCCGATCTTCAGCTTGAAGATGCGGTGGCGGCGCAGTTCCAGCATCTGCTGCGCTTCGGCGATGTCCTGCGCCGTGTCGCCGCTGGCCAGGGTCCAGGCGACAGGCAGCGCATCGCGCACGCGGCCGCCCAGCAGTTCGCTCAGCGGCACGCCCAGGCGCTGGCCCTGCGCATCAAGCAAGGCTGTCTCGATCGCGCATTTGGCAAAGCGGTTGCCCTGGATGGTCTTGCGCACTTTCGCCATGGCCATGGCCACACCGCTCGCCTCCATGCCGACCAGCAAGGGGGCGATATGCGTGTCGATATTCGTCTTGATGCTTTCCGGGCTCTCTTCACCATAGTTCAGGCCACCGATGGTGGTCGCTTCGCCCCAGCCCTCGATGCCGTCGGCGCAGCGTACGCGCACCAGCACCAGCGTCTGCGACTTCATGGTGGCTACCGACATCTTGTGCGCGCGGATGGTTGGCACGTCGGCGAGGATGGTTTCTATGCTGAGTATCATATTTAATTTGTATAATGTGAGCAGGTATGTGTACGATATTCCCCGTTACACCCCACGTCCAACACTGTTTCGGTATGGTTTCAATACTTAAAAGGTATATATGGAGCTGCGTCACCTGCGCTATTTCGTCGCCGTCGCGGAAGAGAAGAATTTCACGCGGGCCGCCGAGCGCCTGCACATCGCCCAGCCGCCGTTAAGCCGCCAGATCCAGCAGCTGGAAGAAGAGCTGGGAGTGCAGCTGATCGAAAAGGGATCGCGTCCCTTGCGCCTGACCGAGGCGGGACGCTTCTTTCATGCGCATGCGCAGGAGCTGCTGGCCAAGGCTGCCGACCTGAAGACCATGACCCAGCGCGTGGGCAAGATCGAGCGCACCTTGTCGATCGGCTTTGTCGCCTCTACCCTGTATGGCCTGCTGCCGGAGATCGTGCGGCGCTTTCGCGAACGCTATCAGGCGGTGGAGATCAGTTTTCACGAAATGACCACGATGGAGCAACTGCAGGCATTGAAGGAAGGCCGTATCGATGTCGGCTTCGGCCGCCTCAAGCGCGAGGATGCCGCGATACGCCGCATCGTGCTGCGCGAGGAGCCGCTGATCGTGGCGCTGCCCATGGGGCACCGGCTCGCCGCGCAAGCAGGGCCGCTGAAGATGAACGACCTGCTGCACGACCCGCTCATCGTCTATCCGAAGTCACCCCGGCCCAGTTTTGCCGACCAGGTGCTGGCCACCTTCAGCGACCGCATGATCGTGCCGGAACAGGTGATCGAGGTGCGCGAGCTGCAGATCGCCATCGGCCTGGTGGGCGCCGGCCAGGGCATTGCCATCGTGCCCGACAGCCTGCAGGGCATGAAGCGCAACGACGTGGTGTACCGCGCCATCGACGACCGGCGCGCCGTATCGCCCATCATCTTCAGCGTGCGGCTGATGGACCGCTCGGAAGAACTGTCCAACATGCTCAGCGTAATTTATGAGATCTACGACGCCTGCAAGCTGCCCCACGTCAAGGAAGAACTGTAGCCCGACGTGGGGAGGCACCGTTTAGAACGCGTGGCGCACGCCCATCAGCACGCCGGACTGATTCAGCCCCGCGCCCACGGTACCGCCGGCATCGAGGGCGATGGCGGCGCCGCCCTTGTTCTGCATGCGGCCCAGGGAGGCGTGGACGGCCGTGCGCTTGGACAGGTAATAGGTGGCGCGCAGCACCGCCAGATTGGATGCCTTCGGGCTGTCCTTGACGTCCAGGCGCGACAGCTGACCATCGAGCTGCCACGGGCCGTCGAAGGTGTAGGACGCGCCCAGGTAATACAGGCCCAGGCGGCTGTCGCTGGCCGCATCGATGCGGCGCTCGATGGCGCCGCCGCCGATCTTGGTTTGTCCCAGCACCGCGTAGCCATTGAGCGAAATGCGCCGGTCGGTATCGGCTGCGCGCACCAGGCCGTTGGCCGCGCCGGGGCCGCCGCGCAGCTGGTCGTACGAGGCCGAGGCGCCCCATGTCCTGGTATCCCAGGCCAGCATGCCCGTCACCTGGCGGCAGGCGCGCGCATTGCCGGGCACTTCCCCCGCGCAGCCGGTGGCGGCGGGCCCGCCCGCCGAAGACGCATCGCGCCCGAAACTGTAAGTGGCGCCCACCGTCAATTCCTTGAACACGCCCAGGTAGCCGATGGCATTGTCACTGCGCGCATTGGGCAGGTACAGATCGAGACTGCTGATGCTGAAGATGTTTGGCCCGATGATGTCCGACCTGGCTGTGGCGAGGAAAGTCATGTTCACCTGCCGGCCCAGCATCAGCTGGCCGTAGGCATTTTTCAGGCCGACATAAGCGGCGCGGCCGAACAGGCGGTTGCCCTGGCCCATGGTGCCCATGTCGGCGCCGATGCCCGTTTCCAGGGCGAAGATGGCTTGCGCGCCGCCCCCCAGGTCTTCGCTGCCGCGAAAGCCGATGCGCGAGGGCAGCGAGGCCGTCAGCGACGGCATCTTGACGATGCTGTCGCCGGCGGCGTTGGCATTGGTGGTGTAGGCCATGCCCAGGTCAAGCAGACCGTACATGGTTACTTGCTGGGCGTGTGCACCCGTGCTCAGGCATCCTGCCGCGATCAGTGCCGTGCAGGCGATAGTGTTGTTCATGCTGGTCTCCGTTGTTGTCATGATGTCGTGGTGCTTATGATTGAACGGCGCGCGCGCGTGGCGGCATCGCCGGTGCCGCTTGCACCGAGGCCGAACGGCCGTGGCGTATCAGCGATACGGCGATGACGGCGATGGCCGCGGGGATGGCGATGGCCATGAAATTCTGTTCCAGTGGCAGCGCCATGCCGACCAGCGTGCCGATGGCGATGGGCGCCAGGATGGCGCCGCTGCGGCCCACGCCCGAAGCCCAGCCGATGCCGGTCGAACGGATCGCCATCGGATAGAACTGGCCCGCATAGGCATAGGTGACGATCTGCGTGCCGATGGTCGAGGCGCCGGCCAGGCCCACCAGCAGGAACAGCAGTTCGGTCGGCACCTTGAAGCCAAGCAGGGTAATCGACATGGCCGCCAGCGCGTACATGCCCATCAGCACATACTTGATGTTGAAACGGTCCGCCAGCCAGCCGCCACCGACGGCGCCGATGACGGCGCCGAAATTCAGCACCAGCACGAAGGTCAGGGCCGAACCGAGGCTGTAGCCGGCGCTGGCCATCAGCTTGGTGAGCCAGGAGCTGAGCGCATAGACCATGAACAGGCACATGAAAAAGGCGATCCAGAACATCGCGGTGCTGAAGCCGCGCCCATCCTGGAACAGTTTGCCGATGGGCGCGCCCTCGGCGCGGTCCTGCGCGGGCAGGGCGAAGCGGTCGCCGGCATCGGGACGATACGACGGCTCCATGCGCGTGACGATCTGCTTGAGTTCATCGAGGCGGTTTTCGCGGATCAGGAAGGGCATCGATTCGGGCAGCGTTTTCAGGATCACGGGTATCAGCAGCACGGGCAGGCCGGCGGCCATGAATACGGACGACCAGCCATAGGTTTCCAGCAGTCCCTTGCCCAGCAACGCCGCCAGCATGCCGCCCACGGCATAGCCGCTGAACATCAGGGTGACCATGGTGGCGCGGATTTTCTTTGGAGAGTATTCCGTCATCTGCGCCACCACATTGGGCATCACCCCGCCGATGCCCAGTCCTGCCAGGAAGCGCATGGCGCTGAAGGTGTACGGATCGTGCGTGAAGCCCGCCGCCGCCGTGAAGACGCTGAACAGCGCGATGCAGATGGCGATTGCCTTGCGCCGTCCGATACGGTCGGCGATGGTGCCGAGGAAGATGGCGCCAAACATCATGCCGAACAGCGCGGAACTGACCATGAAGCCCGCGTTTTGCGCCGTCACGCCCATGTCCTTCATGATCGAGGGCAGGGCGATGCCGGCGACGGCCAGGTCATAGCCGTCGCAGATGATGATGACGGCGCACCACAGTAGCATCCCGGCGTGGAAGCGGTTGAAACGGGCCTTGTCGGATAATTCGTGTACGTCGATATGTCGCATGATGCAAGTCTCCTGGGTGTTGTTGTGGGTTGTGGAGGGCCAGCCGCGCGGCCGGATGGGCGCGCGGGTGTGGTGAAGGGAAGTGCGGGATGGGCGTCAGGATGGGCGCACGGCCTGCCGCCGCCTGGCATGCAGGAGCCAGCAGGCCAGCATGCCGATCAAAATGCCCCAGAAGGCCGAGCCCAGGCCCAGGAAACTCATGCCCGAGGCGGTGGCAAGGAAGGTGATGACGGACGCTTCGCGGTGGTGTTCGGCCGCCGCTATGCCGGCGAGGTTGACGGTGATGGCGCCCAGCAGTGCCAGGCCGGCCAGGGTGGCCACCAGTTCGCGCGGCAGGGCGGCGAACAGCATCACCAGCGAGCCGCCGCACAGGCCGGCGAGCAGGTAGAACAGGCCGTTGGCCACGCCTGCGATGTAGCGCCGCGCGGGATCGTCGTGCGCATCGCGCCCCGTGCACATGGCTGCGGTGATGGCGGCGATGGCGATCGTGATGCCGCCCGCGCAGGCCACGGCCAGCGAAGCCAGGCTGCTGGCCGTGAGGATGGGGCGCACCGGGCTGTCATAGCCGGCCCCGCGCAGCACGGCCATGCCGGGCAGGTACTGGCCGGTCAGGGTGGTCAGCACCAGCGGCAGCGCCAGGCTGAAGGTGCCGGCCCACGACCAGGTGGGCGCGATGAAACGCGGCGTGGCCAGCTCCAGCGTGATGCCGTCAAAGTGCGTGTGGCCGCCGGCCCAGGCCAGCAGCGCGCCGCTGAGCAGCAACAGCACGATGCAGTAGCGCGGCAGCAGGCGCTTGAACACCAGGTAGGCGGCGATCATGCCGCAACTGAGGAGTGGCAGCGAGCCGATGGATTTGAAGGCATTCAGGCCAAATGGCAGCAAGATACCGGCCATCATGCCGCTGGCAATGCCTTTGGGGATGAGCGCCATCAGACGGTCGAACTGGCCCGTCACGCCGATGGCCAGCAGGATCAGCGCGGCCGTCAAGTACGCGCCCACCGCTTCGCTGACCGGCATGGCGGGAAACAGGGTGATCAGGAGTGCCGTGCCGGGTGCCGACCAGGCTGTGATGACGGGGAGGCGCAGCTTCCAGCTGAGGAAAATGCCCGCCAGTCCCGCGCCGATGGAAATGCCCCAGACCCAGGAGGCAAACATGGCATTGCTCATGTGCGCCGCCTGGGCCGCCTGGTAAAAAATCGCCAGCGGACCCGCATACGACACCAGCACGGCCATGAATCCGGCGGCCACGGCTGATACTGACCAGTCGGCCAGACGCAGCCCGCCGGCGGCCTGGCCGCCATCGCGCGGTTCCGGCGGCAGGCTGGCCGCGTGCTGCTGTGGTTTTATGCTTTGCGGCAAGATATCACCTTGATTGTTATCTGATATATGGAGAATAGATAACTGGTGCGGTGGCGTCCAACACCGATTGGGTATCCATTCGATACTCAAAAGGTATGCGTGCGGGCAGCGATCTACTGCGCCGGGAAGCGCCCGCCGTGTTTGCACCTGCGCAGAAATTGACATGGCCAATAGGAAAACGCCATAAATCGTGGTACTTTTTGCATGGTTGCTAGTCGATAAATTCTTGCGCAGAGGTCCGAACGACATGTCTTTTTTGATAGTGCTGGCCGCCCTGGCCTTCCTCATGCTGGCCGCCTACCGTGGCTACAGCGTGATCCTGTTTGCTCCCGTGGCCGCGCTGGGCGCCGTGCTGCTGACCGACGCGTCGGCAGTGGCGCCCGTCTTCAGCGGCATCTTCATGGAAAAGATGGTGGGCTTCATCAAGCTCTACTTTCCTGTATTTTTGCTGGGTGCCGTGTTCGGCAAGCTGATTGAACTGTCCGGCTTTTCCCAGTCCATCGTGGTGGCCGCCATCCGCTACATCGGCCGCTCGCGCGCCAATGCCGTGATCGTCGCCGTGTGCGGGGCCCTGACGTATGGCGGCGTGTCGCTGTTCGTGGTGGTGTTTGCCGTGTATCCGTTTGCGGCCGAGCTTTACCGCCAAAGCAACATCCCCAAGCGCCTGATGCCGGGCGCCATCGCCCTCGGTGCCTTCTCCTTCACCATGGACACCTTGCCCGGCACGCCGCAGATCCAGAACATCATTCCCACCACTTTTTTCCAGACTACGGGCTGGGCCGCGCCCTGGCTGGGCACCATCGGCGCCGTGCTGACGGTGGCAACGGGCCTGGCCTACCTGGAATGGCGGCGGCGTTCGGTGATGGCCAGCGGCGAAGGCTATGGCGGCGATAGCGAGCCGGTCGCGCCGGCCGACCCGGCGAATCTGCCGTCGCCGCTGCTGTCCGTTGCGCCGCTGTTGCTGGTGGGGGTGGCCAATTTCCTGCTGACGCATGCGATACCTCGCTGGTATGGCGCCAGCCACGTCATCACCAGTGATGAGCTGCCGGGCCTGCATGCGCCCGTGACCACCTCGATCAGCGCCGTGGTCGGCATCTGGGCCGTCGAAGGGGCCTTGTTGCTGGGCATTTTGCTGGTATGCGCCACCGCCTTCCGGCGCATCAAGGATTCCTTTGCCGAAGGCACGAAAACCGCCGTCGGCGGCGCCTTGCTGGCAGCCATGAATACGGCCTCTGAATATGGCTTCGGCGGCGTCATTGCCGCGCTGCCCGGTTTTATCGCCGTCAGCAATACGCTGCGCAGCGTGCCCGACCCGCTGGTCAATGCGGCCGTCTCGGTGACGGCCCTGGCCGGCATCACGGGGTCGGCCTCGGGTGGCATGAGCATCGCGCTGGCCGCCATGTCCGACAGCTTCATCGCCGCCGCGCACCAGGCGCACATTCCGCTGGAAGTGATGCACCGCGTGGTGGCCATGGCCAGCGGCGGCATGGACACCCTGCCGCACAACGGCGCCGTCATCACCCTGCTGGCCGTGACGGGACTGACGCACCGGCAGTCCTACCGCGATATTTTCGGCATCACCGTGATCAAGACGGGTGTCGTGTTTTTGGTGATTGCTACTTACTATCTGACCGGACTGGTGTGAGTCATCGGTTTGAGTGCTTCAGGATTGCGCTAGGGTTGAGGGCGATCGATTGCTGGAACATGATCGACAACTTGTACGGTTAATTCGCCTATCGGCACTCGCCGCGCAGAACCGCTGACCGGCTCGAACAGCACGATAGCAGCAGGTGTCGAGACGACCACCCGACCAATTGCCACCCGGGTTTCATCCTTGAAAAGCGCAACGCAGTTGGCTGTCGAGATGACAGGCACAGTCTTTTTTCGCGGGGCAGACAACATCTGCAGCAGCGCTGCATGCGCTCTGACGGGCTCGCAAGTGGCGGGGCTAATTACAAACTTCCTGAAGTAGAGGGTTCCCAGTTGCATGCCAAGCATGGGGACGCTGGAAATCAGGATCACGGTGAATATGAGAACACCAGCAAGCCAGAATGGACTAATGAATATGAATCCGCCGAATAAGCTTGATTCGATCATCCCCTTGGCCAGCAAGCGGCCGCTTGAGTCATGTTTTGTCGGGCGCCAAAAATAGCGCCAGAAACTATTCGGTCCAATGAGTGTTTTGGCTTGGCGGGTTCCTGAGTAAAGCAGGACGCATATAAAAATGAACATGCCCGTTGTCGCCACAAGGCCGAGTGGCCAAGTCTGTTCAAGCATCGGCTGCCATTTGATTTCATCGATTTCCAGAACTGCGGAAATCATGGCATATACCGATAATCCGAGGAGGTCCAATACGGATGTATAGACTGTCTGGTGTGGTATGCCAAATGTCGTTTCAACCGCCATTGCGACGCCATAACCAAGCAATGTAAGGGTCAGGCTGATGGCCGAAATGATCGTGATACCCCATGTAATGCTGTTGCTGGCCTTTTCAACAGCGTTGCTGTTGTCACGTGACAGCCTGGTGTGCATGGCGCCAGATGCCGTACGCTTGCCTTGATTCACCTGAGGTGTTCGTGTCATGCTTGGGCGCATTACCATGTTCCTTGTTAGGGCGCTTGCTTGTGGAGCGGCGTCTGTTTCCTGACGCCGGCGTTGACTGCTCCGGCTGCTTTGGTGGCGATTACCATGGCATGCCTCTCAAGGCTCGTCCCCATTGCTGCAGGAAAATCAGGAACAGCACCACGACAATGAGTGTTGCAATAAAAACCAATCCATACTGTTCTCCCATTGTGATTTGGCCTGATTTTTGCAGCTTGAACGATGCCCAAAGAAACAGGCACGCTGATACCTGTGAATATCCCAAGCAATTCAGTCGGGTGATCGATCAGGAGCAGGAAAAAGGCGAGGATCGGGAGAAATCCGATGAGCAGCCCAAGCAGATAGGCTTTCTTCTTATTTGCTGCTTGCTCTGGCAAATGATTCATCATGGCATAGACGCCTTCTCAGAAAGTTGTATCGCCCAACGAGCTGATTTGTGACGCGAAGTCCGGCAAGGCGAGGTGCTGACGGCATTGGACGATGCTGGTCGGGGTGAGAGGATTCGAACCTCCGGCCTCTGCGTCCCGAACGCAGCGCTCTACCAGGCTGAGCCACACCCCGCTTTCCTTCATTACAGCAGATGGCGGGGCGGCTTTCAAGCGGCTGCGTCAAGGTCTATTTCTTTTCCTGCTGGGCCTTTTTGATGTCCGCTTCGCTGACTTTTTTCGCCGGTGCCTTTGTCGCCGGTGAAGTGGGCGCCTTGCGCGTGGCGTTCGCTTGCGCCATGACAGCGGCGCAGTCCGTGTCGGGGGCTTTGTCGACGTTGACCAGCGGCAGCAGGGCGGCCAGCGGCGTGACGATGGTGGCCAGCGCCACGGCGGCGCCGGCTTTTAATGCCAACGGACCTTTTTGCGGGCCCACGTCCGGATTCTTGAACGTGCCTTTCGCGTACAGCGGCGTGCGCAGGGTGATGATGCGGGCACCCTTGGTACGCGGGCGCACGTCGAGGTCCAGGGTTTCGCTTGCCAGGTTGACGTTGCCCGTGACATTCACGACGGCCGTGTCCGTGTCGAGCACGAAGCGGCGCACGTCGGCCTGGCCATTCGTGACGGCGAAATCGCTGGCCAGACAGTTCAGGTGGACTTGCTTGTCGCCGAAGATTTTCACGAAGACGGCATTGGCCAGGTTCAGGCCGGCCAGTTCCAGCATGAACTGGCTGACGGAGCCTTCGCTGACAGTGGCCGCCAGCTCGCCATTGGTGCTGGCCAGCATGGCCGAGACGGAATTGCCGTGGCCCGTGAGGGCCGCGTCGCCATACACCTCGCCGAAACTCGCTTGCATCGATTGCAGCTTGGGAAACAGTTCGCGAATCTTGAGGTGGCGTGCCGTCACCTTGGCTTGCGCGGCGATGGTCTTTTGACGGCCATCGAGCGTGATATTCGAAGTGATGTCGCCACCGGCCATGCCGAAGTTGAGCGGCGTCAGGCTCAGTACCTTGTCTTTCATGTGGATGTTGGCGACGACGTCGTTGAGCGGGATATCGTGCGTGCGCACCAATTTCTTGCCGGTAAACTTCACGTCGGCGTCGAGCGCATTCCATTTGGCCGTGTTGAACTGTTCCACGGGCAAGGCTTTGTTGTCGGGCTGCACGGCGGCCTTGCCGCGCGCCTGTTTCTGCGCATTGCTGTCCGCGCCGATGGTGGGGCCCAGGTCTTCCAGGCGCAGTTGCTGCGACGTCACTTCGCCGCGCAGCAAGGGACGCGGCTGGCGCGGCAGGTATTGCAGGGTGCCGGCCAGGTCGCTCTGGCCCACCGTGCCCTTGAAGTTCTGGTACGTCCAGCTCCAGCTGGCGCCATCCTTCTTGCCCAGCAATCGACCCCTGGTGGCGTAGTCCGGCGTTTCCGGCAGCAGCACGCCCGTCAGCGGGTACAGGTCGGCCATGCTGGCGCCGGCCAGGCTCAGCTGCAAATCGATGCCCGACAATGAGCGCGGATCCGTCAGGGTGCCGGCGATGCTGGCCTTGTTCTTGCCCAGCACGGCGTGCGCCTGCACGGGATAGACGGTGTTGTTGTCGGTCAGGGACAGCACGGCGCCGGCCTTGCCGCCGCCCGTCACGGGCGTCTTGCGGTAGCTGCCGCCCAGGGTAAATTCAATGCCGTATTTTTCCACGGGGGCGCTGCCCGGCGCGTCGCCCGGCGTGGCGTCGGGCGCCGTCGAGCTGACCTTGGCGCGCAAGTCCAGCGCGATGCCCTCGTCGAGGTAACGGATGGCGCCGTCGCCAAAGGCCATGCGCTGGATTTCCACCTCCCATGGCGAAGGGCCGTTATCCTTCAAGGTCCAGCTATTGCTGCCGTCGGCGCGCCGCTGCAGGGCAATGTTTGGCGCCTCGAGCGCCAGGTCCGTCAGCACCACGCGATGCTGCAACAGGGGCAGTGGATGGAGGGCCACGTCGATGCGTTTCGCGCTGGCCAGTTGCGGGCCTGCCGTGGCCCAGTCCGGGTTGCTCATGCGCACGTCCTGCGCGCTGATGACAGGGCGCGGCACATAGCGACGCCAGCCCGGCTCCGTCTTCAATCCTCGCTTCCATTTGACTTGCAGGTCACCTGCGATGACGAAGCTGCGGCCCGTGCTTTCCGACACTTTCTCGTTGATGTAGGGGCGGGCGCGGTTCCAGTCGAAGGTCAGCACGAAGATGACGAGGAGGGCGATCAGGGCCAGCAGGGCGGCCAGGCTCCAGCCGAGGATTTTCAGGGGTGTCGAGCGTGTCATGGGATACCAATCGCAGTGATTTGTCATCAAGGTAGACCGATAGGCCCTATCGGTCGGTGCGCTGGGTTACGTACGCATCGCGATTGCTGGCATTGATTCCATAATTCGATTATTATTGAAGTATGGAAAATGAAAACGCAATGACGCTGCAAGCCGGGCCGCTGACGAGCACGGCTGCCATCGCGGCGCTGGCGGCGCTGGCGCAGGAATCGCGGCTGGCTGTGTTCCGCCTGCTGGTGCAGACGGGGCCGGAGGGCATGGCCGCGACGAAAATCGCCGAGGCGCTGGCCATTGCGCCATCGTCGCTGTCGTTTCACCTGAAGGAACTGGCGCACGCCGATCTGGTGACGGCGAGCAAGGCGGGCCGCTCCATCATTTATGCCGCCAACTATGCGGGCATGAACGGCTTGCTGGCCTTTTTGAGCGAGAACTGCTGCGCTGGCGCGCCTTGCTGCGTCAGCGAACCACATTTACTGAAGGAAACCACGACATGACGATCACCATTTATCACAACACGGCGTGCGGCACCTCGCGCAACACCCTGGCCCTGATCCGCAACACGGGCGTCGAGCCCGTCATCATCGATTACGTCAAGCACCCACCATCGCACGAGGAACTGGTCGACCTGGTCAAGCGTGCTGGCCTGTCCGTGCGCGCCGTGATGCGCGACAAGGGCACCCTGTACGATGAGCTGGGCCTCGCGAATCCCGAGCTGAGCGATGCGGCCCTGCTCGATGCCATGCAAGCCCATCCTATCTTGATCAACCGCCCCATCGTCGTCACGGAACTCGGCGTGCGCCTGTGCCGGCCGTCGGAAAAAGTGCTGGAGATCCTGCCGCTGCCGCAGCAAGGGGCATTCGTCAAGGAAGACGGCCAGGCCGTGGTGGGCGCCGACGGCAAGCCGGTGGTCTGAGATGGACGAGCTGGCCAATGAGTTACCGAATATCAGCGCTGCGCACCTGGATCTGCCCAGCCTGGATAAATTGGCGCCGGTCAACGCTTCCACGCATGCGCCGCGCATCCTGCTGCTGTATGGCTCCTTGCGCGAACGCTCGTACAGCAAGCTGCTGACACTGGAAGCGGAACGCATCCTGCGCCACTTTGGCGCCGAGACGCGCGTGTTCGATCCGCACGGCTTGCCCATGGTCGACAGCGTCTCGCCCGAGCATCCGAAAGTGCAGGAGCTGCGCGCGCTGTCGCTGTGGTCCGAAGGGCAAGTGTGGTGTAGCCCCGAGCGGCATGGCGCCGTCACGGGCGTGTTCAAATCGCAGATCGACTGGCTGCCGCTGGAAACGGGCAGCGTGCGGCCCACGCAGGGACGCACCCTTGCAGTGATGCAAGTGTCGGGCGGTTCGCAATCGTTCAACGCCGTCAACGGCTTGCGCGTGCTGGGACGCTGGATGCGCATGGTGACTATCCCGAACCAGTCTTCGGTCGCCAAGGCGTATCAGGAATTCGACGAGGCGGGCCGCATGAAACCGTCGCCGTATTACGAGCGTCTGGTCGATGTGATGGAAGAGCTGTATAAATTTACCCTGTTGGTGCGCGACCGCCGTGATTACCTGGGCAGCCGCTACAGCGAACGGCTGGAGGCGGAGCCGGCCATCGTGCAGGCATTGGCGGGCGCGGCGATGGAGCACGAACGCAGCAGCGGCACATAAAGAAAACGGCGCCAGTGGCGCCGTTTTTTATTGCTGATAATGAAACGCGATCAGTGATTGCGGTCCACGGCAAACGAGCACAGTTGCAGCATGGATTGCTTGTAGACGCTGTCCGGCCAGCCGGCGATGGCATCGGCGGCGCGCTTGCCGGCGATTTCCGCCTGCTTGCGCGTGTAGTCGAGGGCGCCGCTGCTGGTGATGGCGGCCAGGATGGCGTCGAAATGCTGTTCGTCGCCTTGCTCGATGCAGCTGCGCACCAGTTCGCGTTGCTCTGGCGTGCCGTTTTCCATCAGCCAGATCAGCGGCATGGTCGGTTTGCCTTCGCGCAAGTCGTCTCCCACGTTCTTGCCGATTTCGGTGGCGTCGCCTGCATAGTCGAGTACGTCGTCGATCAGCTGGAATGCCGTGCCCAGCGAGCGGCCGTATTCGGCAGCCGCTTCGATATCGTCTTCGCTGGCGCCGGCGATCAGGGCGCCCAGTTGCGCCGACGCTTCGAACAGCTTGGCTGTCTTCGAGCGGATGACGTTCAGGTAGCTCTCTTGCGTCACATCCGGATCGTGCATGTTCAGCAACTGCAGCACTTCGCCTTCGGCGATCACGTTGGTGGCGTCGGAGAGGATTTGCATGACGCGCATATTGTTCAGCGATACCATCAGCTGGAACGAGCGCGAGTGCAGGAAGTCACCCACCAGTACCGAGGCCGCATTGCCGAACAGGGCGTTGGCCGTCTGGCGTCCGCGGCGCATCGACGATTCATCGACGACATCGTCGTGCAGCAGGGTGGCGGTATGGATGAATTCGACCACGGCAGCCAGTTCATGGTGCGCCGTGCCGCGATAGGCGTGGGCATTGGCCACCAGCAAAATCAGCACGGGACGGATGCGTTTACCGCCTGCACTGATGATGTATTCAGCGATCTGGTTAATCAGAATCACGTCGGAGTGCAGTTTTTGGCGGATCACCGTATTGACTGCGTCCATATCGGCGGCAATCGTTTGCACGATGGTGTTTTGGTTAACGTGTTTGTTAGCGTCAGACAAGGCGAACCTGCATTAGATTGTGGGTGCGGCGATTATACGACAAGGCTTGCGCGAGCGTGATGTTTGCCTATGACTGTAGAGCAATTGTTTGACCTTGTTGGCACTGGCGCGTGCTTTTCTGTCCGCCTGGCGCAAGCCTGACATCATGGTCAGGTTGTCGACATACCACGATCGTCAAGCTTTGTGAATAGTTTTTGACGCAATTTCTCAGTCCGTGTATAATCGCTGGTTCCCCCTGTTGTGTACGGCTTGCTTTGCGTGGCAGTGGGACAAATTCTTTCAACATTTGATGAGGTTTCAAATCATGTACGCGGTCATAAAAACCGGTGGCAAACAATACAAAGTTGTCGCTGGCGAAAAACTTAAAGTAGAACAGATACCGGCAGACATTGGTTCCGAAATCACCATCGATCAAGTTCTCGCAGTAGGCGCGGGCGACACCATTAAGTTTGGTGCGCCATTGGTCGAAGGTGCAACGGTACTGGTTACGGTTGTGGCGCATGGTCGCCATGATAAGGTCAAAATTTTCAAGATGCGTCGTCGTAAGCATTACCAAAAGCATCAAGGCCATCGCCAGAATTTTACCGAAATCCAAATCGTTTCGATCAACGGCTAATCGCCGCTGTTTGAATTAATCAGCTATCAAGGAGTCTTAAATGGCACATAAAAAAGGCGGCGGCACAACGCGAAACGGCCGTGATTCAGAATCAAAACGTCTGGGCGTTAAAGTCTACGGCGGCCAAGCTATCAATGCTGGCGGCATCATCATTCGTCAACGCGGCACGCCAGTGCGCGCCGGCGAAGGCGTAGGCATGGGCAAAGACCACACCTTGTTCGCGCTGATCGCGGGCAAAGTGAAGTTCGTTGTCAAAGGTGCTGGCTCGAAGCAATTCGTGACCGTTGTACCTAACGCAGCAGTACCAGCGTAATTCATCGCGGGGCGCCAGTTCGCCCCGCCGTGATCGCATGATGTAAGGCGCAAGCCTTCAATCGAAAGGCTCTGCCCAAGGTAGAGCCTTTTTAGTTTTATGGCGGCAAAATTATGAAGTTTATCGACGAAGCAAAAATCGAAGTCATCGCGGGCGATGGCGGCAACGGCTGCGCCTCTTTCTGCCGTGAAAAATTCCGGCCTTTCGGCGGTCCCGATGGCGGCGATGGCGGCAAGGGCGGCACCATTTGGGCAGTCGCCGACCGCAATATTAATACGCTCGTCGATTTCCGCTTCTCCAAAATGCACAAGGCTCGCAATGGCGAGCCTGGCCGTGGCGCAGATTGCTATGGCAAGGGCGCCGATGATATCCATCTGCGCATGCCGGTCGGCACCTTGATCATCGACAACGCGAGCGGCGAAATCCTGGCCGATCTGACCGAACACGGCCAGACCGAAATGCTGGCCAAGGGCGGCGAAGGCGGCTGGGGCAATATCCACTTCAAGTCCTCGACCAACCGCGCGCCACGCCAAAAAGGCGAGGGCAAGGAAGGCGAACGCCGCGAACTGCGCCTGGAACTGAAGGTACTGGCCGATGTGGGCCTGCTGGGCATGCCGAACGCCGGCAAGTCGACGTTCATTTCGGCCGTCTCGAACGCGCGTCCGAAAATTGCCGATTACCCATTTACCACCCTGCACCCGAACCTGGGCGTGGTGCGCGTGTCGCACGAGAAGAGCTTTGTGATCGCCGATATTCCCGGCTTGATCGAAGGCGCTTCCGAAGGCGCCGGCCTGGGCCATCAATTCCTGCGTCACTTGCAGCGCACGGGTCTGCTGTTGCACATCGTCGACCTGGCGCCGTTTGAAACCAACGTCGATCCGGTCAAGGAAGCCAAGGCGCTGGTCAAGGAGCTGAAGAAATACGACGAGTCGCTGGTCGACAAGCCGCGCTGGCTGGTGTTGAACAAGCTTGACATGGTGCCGGAAGAAGACCGCAAGAAGCTGGTGAAGGACTTCCTCAAGCGTTTCGCCTGGAAAGGTCCCGTCTTCGAGATCTCCGCGCTGAACCATCAGGGTTGCCCGGAACTGGTGAATGCGATTTATCAGCATCTGGAAGCGAAGAAACACAGCGAAAGCCGTGCCGAAGAAACGCAGATGACCGAAGAAGCACGCGGTATCTCGTCGATCGACCCGGATGATCCGCGTTTCAAGATCCTCGATTAAGGCTGTATCCTGATGTCAGTACAGGCGGTCGCTGTCGCGTCTTCGCGCAAGCAAGCGTGGCAGCGCCGTGTATTGCATCTGATCGCGTATGCTTACGGGCTGAGCGTGGTCGCCTGCCTGCTGTTCGCCGATGAAATGGCGGCCGGCATGGGCATCTTCCTCAATGGCGTCAATGGCTACAGCCAGTTCTACGCCTCCCATGTCGGTGTCTGGGGCGCTACCGCGCTCCTGGCGCTGTTCGCAGCACGGCAGGGCGAACCGCCCATCCTCGGCGATATCACTGCAATGTTGGTCCTGGCGCAGCCCGCCGGCCGTTTGTACGCGGCCATCAGTTTCGGCTTGCCCCAGGGTTTTGTGTTGTTCATGTGCGCAATGGAGCTGACGGCGGGGCTGGCCTTGCTGCTGCTGCGTCCTGCGCGCTGACGTCTATTAAGTGAAGAGCGCCGCCCCATGGATTCCGTGATTCAAAAAGCTACCCGCATCATCATCAAAGTCGGCTCCTCGCTGGTCACCAACGATGGCCGCGGACTCGACCATGCAGCTATTGCCCGCTGGGCTGCGCAGATTTCCGGCTTGCGCGCGCTGGGCAAGGAAGTCGTGCTGGTCAGCTCCGGCGCCATCGCCGAAGGCATGCTGCGCCTCGGTTTCGAGCAGCGCCCCACCGATATCCACGAATTGCAGGCCTGCGCCGCCGTCGGCCAGATGGGCCTGGCGCAAATCTATGAAAGCAGCTTCCGCGCCCACCAGCTGGGCACGGCGCAAGTGCTGCTGACGCACGCCGACCTGGCCGACCGCGAACGCTACCTGAATGCCCGCTCCACCCTGACGACCCTGCTGCGCCTGGGGGTGGTGCCGATCATCAATGAAAACGACACGGTCGTCACCGATGAAATCAAGTTCGGCGACAACGATACCCTGGGCGCCCTGGTGGCCAACCTGATCGAGGCCGATGCGCTGGTCATCCTGACTGACCAGCACGGCCTGTTCTCGGCCGACCCGCGCAAGGCCCCGAACGCCTACCTGATCACGCAAGGTGTGGCGGGCGATCCGGCCCTGGAGGCGATGGCCGGCGGCGCCGGCAGCAGCCTGGGGCGTGGAGGCATGTTGACGAAAATCCTCGCCGCCAAGCGCGCCGCCAAGTCCGGTGCTCATACGATCATCGCCTGGGGCCGTGACAGCGACGTGCTCAGCCGCCTGGCGCAGGGCGAAGCGATCGGTACGCAGTTGCTGGCGCAAACGGGACAGTTGACGGCGCGTAAGCAGTGGATGGCCGATCATCTGCACACGGCCGGCGCCGTGGTGCTGGACGCGGGCGCCGTGCAAAAGCTGCGCCAGGAAGGCAAGTCCCTGTTGCCGATCGGCGTGACGGGCGTGAACGGCGAATTCGGCCGCGGCGCCGTCATTACCTGCGTCGATGCCGACGGCGTACCCGTGGCGCGCGGCCTGTCCAACTACACGAGCGGCGAAGCGCGCCGCATCATGCGCAAGCCCTCCACCGAGATCGAGTCGATTCTCGGCTATATGGAAGGCCATGAGCTGATTCACCGCGACAATATGGTGTTGTTGTAGGTCGGATTAGCGCGTCGCGCGTAATCCGACAGCTCCAATGTTGTCGGATTACGGCGCTTTGCGCCTAATCCGACCTACGCAGCGACTCCATCGGCCCTATTCGGGCCGTTTTTTTGCCTACACCACGGCCGGCATCGGCGATTTGCTCTTGTAATCGCACAAGTCGGCAATCATGCAGTTCCAGCATTGCGGTTTGCGCGCCGTGCATGTGTAGCGGCCGTGCAAGATGAGCCAGTGGTGGGCGTCGTGCAGGAATTCCTTGGGTATGAATTTCAACAGTTTTTGCTCGACGATATCGACATTCTTGCCCGGCGCGATGCCGGTGCGGTTCGAGACGCGGAAGATATGCGTGTCGACCGCCATGGTCGGTTCGCCAAACGCCGTGTTCATGACCACATTCGCCGTCTTGCGGCCCACGCCGGGCAAGGCTTCCAGCGAGGCGCGGTCGCGCGGCACTTCGCCGCCGTGCTGTTCCAGCAGGATCTGGCAGGTGGCGATGACGTTCTTGGCCTTGGTGCGGAACAGGCCGATGGTGCGGATGTAGCTGGCCAGCTCATCGACACCCAGGGCCAGTATCTTGGCTGGCGTATTGGCGACCGGATACAGCAAACGGGTGGCTTTGTTGACGGACACGTCCGTCGCCTGCGCCGACAGCAGCACGGCGATCAGCAGCTCGAACGGCGTCGTGTATTCGAGTTCCGTTTTTGGCGACGGATTGGCGGCGCGAAAGCGCGTAAAGATTTCCAGGCGTTTGGCGGCGTTCATGCGTCTTTTTTCGGCGTGGTGGGGGCGGGCGGTTCGGTCTGGGCGGCGACGCTGGCGGCGGCCTTGGCGCGCGCGCGCTCCATGGCGGCGGCGATGATGGCGCGCTTGCGTTCCTTCTCCGCCTGTTCATCGGGCGTGACAGGCACTTCCTGCGTCACTTCCTGCATCTTGGCGACGGCCTTGGCGGCCAGGCGCGCGTCGTTGGCCTCGGCTTCGCGGCGCAGCCGCCGTGTGCGGAAATCGTGGCGCGCGCGCGCATCGTCGGCTTCCGCCTGGCTCCAGGCATCCCAGCCGGTGGCGTCGCCGCTGACCGGGTACATCACAATACAGTCGACGGGGCAGGGTGCCACGCACAGGTCGCAGCCCGTGCACAGGCTGGACACCACCGTATGCATCTGCTTGGCGGCGCCGACAATGGCGTCCACCGGGCAAGCCTGGATGCACAGGGTGCAGCCGATACACAGCGATTCATCGATATAGGCGACAGATCGCGGACGTTCGAGGCCGTTGACGGGATTGAGCGGAATGACTTTTTTGCCCAGCAAGCCGGCCAGGCGCACGATGCCCTGTGCGCCGCCCGGTGGGCACTGGTTGATGTCGGCGCTGCCGGCGGCTATCGCTTCCGCATACGGGCGGCAGCCGTTGTAGCCGCATTTGGTGCATTGCGTTTGCGGCAGCAAGTCTTCGATCTGGTCGGCAAGTGAGGGAGGGGCAGGGTGCGGCACGGTCATCTTCGATACGGTAAAACGCCATTATCGGCCATCCGGCGCGCGCACAAGTAAAAACCTGTTTCGTGAGAGGGATAAGGTGTGCCATGGCGAGCTGTTGCAGGCGCGCCGCAATCGTATTTTATTTCCTGCGGGAATGTCAAAGTGAAAATAAACAACTTTGCAATTTCTTTTTTTTGTGGGAGCATGATTTTTATCAAGCCTGTGATTAAAAAAAGCCGACCGCCAGCCCTGTTGCCGCGCCTGCACTGCCAGGTGCGCCAGGCCATAGGAGCCAAACATGCGTTTCCTCCGGACAGTTGGTTTGCCCTTCTGTTTGCTCATGCACTCTACGCTTGCCCTTGCGCACGGGCAGGCGACCTCCCCCGTGGCGACGCCGGGCGCTGCCAGTTCGCGCATCGTCCGTTTCGCGGCGGAAGACTGGCCGCCCTTCATTTCCCATAGCCTGCCTGCCGATGGCATGTCGGGCGCCATGGTTAGCGCCGTCTTCGAACGCATGGGCTATGTCGTTAAGTATGAGTATTTTCCGTGGAAGCGCGCCATGCAGTTTGGTTTGAGCAGTCCCCGCTACGCGGGTTTACTGGCCGTCTGGCGCACGCCCGAGCGGGAAAAACTCTGCCACTTTTCTGTTCCGGTTGGCAACACACAGGGGGTGCTGGCCTACCTGAAGGAGGATGGCGTGCCCGGTACCACCCTGGCCGAACTGGGCAAGCTGCGCATCGGCACCGTGGCCGGCTATTCGAATGGCGAGCAGTTCGATGGCATGGTGGCGCGTGGCGAACTGAAGACGGAAGAGGGCTTGAATGACGCGACGAATCTGAAGAAACTGTTCATCAAGCGATATCGCGTGATCGTCATCGAGCGACACGTTCTGCAGCACTTGCTGATGGGACGCAACTTCAGCAAGGCCGAGCGTGAGCGCATCGCCATTATCGATACCGTTTTCAAGGAGCGCCCCGTGCATGTGTGCTTCCAGCGCACCGCGGACGGCGCGGTGCAGCAAAAGCGCTTCAACGAGGCGGCGCGCGATATCGACACGGCCCGGTTGGAACGCGATTACTGGAAGCGGCTCGACCAGAGCCTGGCGACGGCGCCACCGAATCCCTGAGCTATCGCGCCACTGTTGTTCGTTGCCAAAACGAAATATCTAAATACGAAACCATTCGTTCTTGTTTGTTTGTCCATCCTTTAGTCTGCAACCACTGTGTTGACGACTTTGAAAGGATGTTTTCGTATGTTGGAACTGATTCACAAGCACTACCCCGCACCACGCCTGCGGCAACTGGCACACGCCGTCTCGGTGGCCGTACTGGCGCTGGCAGCGCCCGGCCTGGCGCATGCGCAAGCCGCCCTGGATGGCGCTGGCGCGCTCGACGCCGTCATCGTCACGGGCGCGCGCGGCACGGGCCGCACGGTGGCCAACAGCGCCGCGCCCATCGACGTGATCAGCGCGCAGCAATTGCAAGCTACAGGCAAGTTGAACCTGCTCGATGCGCTGGACACGGCCTTGCCATCGTTTAACTTGCCGGCCCGCGTGCAGCCCGACCTGGGCAGCATCGTGCGCGCCGGGCAGCTGCGCAACCTCGACCCGTCGCATACGCTGGTGCTGGTCAACGGCAAACGCCGGCATACGACGGCCATCGTCAATGAGGATGGCTTTCCCGGTTCCGTCGCCACCGACCTGGCCCTGATCCCCACGGGGGCCATTGCCCGCGTGGAAATCCTGCGTGATGGCGCCTCGGCCATCTACGGCTCCGACGCCATCGCCGGCGTCATCAACATCATCTTGAAATCCGATGACAAGGGCAGCTTCAGCACGCAGCTCGGTTCCACCTACGATGGCGACGGCACGAACGGTTCCGCGCGCATCGATGGCGGCACGCGTCTGGGCGAACACGGCTTTGCCCACTTCGGCGCCGAAGTCCAGCGCCAGGGCATCGCCGTGCGCAATTTCGGCCTGAATGCCGGCTATCTGTCGTATCCGGCCGTGCGCAACAGCGATGGCCAGCTGGTCAAATTGGGACCGAACAACAGCTTGCCCGCCGGCGCTTCGCCGAACCCGGCCGAAGCGAACCGCAACAGCAATCCATGGCGCAATACGGGCGTGCCGCAAAGCACGACTGCCTCGCTCAGCGCGAACGTCGGCTATGACGTGTCGAACGAGGTGCAGCTGTACGGCTTCGGCACGTATGCCCACCGCAATGCCCGCTCGGCGCAGAATTTCCGCCTGCCCAATACCATTTTCAATAACAACAAAGGCTTGCTGTCCGTGTATCCCGACGGCTTCACGCCGTATGAAACGACGAGCGAAAACGACTTTTCCTTGACGGGTGGCATCAAGGGCGAGACGGCGGGCTGGAGCTGGGATATCAGCAGCACCTACGGCCGCGACGATATCGACGTGGGCGTGGAAAATTCGGCCAATTACTCGCTGACCTATCCGGGTGGCAAGACCGATTTTGACATCGGCAACCAGCGCTACAGCCGCTCGACCACCAACGCCGACCTGCGCCGTCCCGTGCCGCTGGGCTTGAGCGAACCGGCCGACCTCAGCGTCGGTCTCGAGTATTCGCATGAAACGCAGCAGCGCAGCCCGGGCGAACCTGCTTCCTGGCAGGGCAGCGGCTCGTCGGCGCTGGCCGGCTACCTGCCCGTCGATGCGTCCGACACGGCACGCCATAGCTATGCAGCGTATATCGGCCTGGGCGCCAAATTGACGCCGCAATGGCTGCTCGACACGGCCCTGCGTGCCGAGAAGTATTCCGATTTCGGCAGCAAGACGACGGGGCGTTTGTCTGCCCGCTATGACGTCACGCCCGCCGTGGCCGTGCGCGGCACCGTCAGCAATGGTTTCCACGCGCCCAACCTGGTGACGCAATCGTATTCGAACACGTCTGACCATGCGGGCGTTCCCTACACCCTGGCGCAGCCAAGCTCGGCCGCGGCGCGGGCCCTGGGCGCACAAGCGTTGAAACCGGAAAAATCGACGAACCTGTCGGCCGGGCTGACCATCAATCCTACGCCGACACTGCGCCTGGCCGTTGATGCGTATCAAATCAAAGTCAGCGACCGCCTGGGCGTGTCGTCGAACATCGGCATCGATCGCAGCTCGGGCGTGGCGCTCGACGGCAGCGGCCGGCCGTTGACGGCGGCGCAAGCAACCGTCATTGAGAACCTGCTGCGCTCGGCGGGCTTGACGGTGGGTAATGGCCTCGTCGCGCATTACTTTGCCAACGTGGGCGACACGCGCACGCGCGGCATCGATTTCACGGCGGAAGATGTGCTGCGCGTGGCCGATGGCAAGCTGCGCTGGACGGCGGCGGCGAATCTCAACCATACGAGTCTGGTGGACAAGGCCGCACTGCCAACGGTGCTGCAAGGCTTGCCGAATATCGGCACCCTGAGCAAGTCGGCCGAGTATGACTTGCTGTACCGCGCACCGCGCGACAAGGAGATCGTCACGCTGGCATATGAAAAAGCGGGCTGGACGTTCAACCTGCGCGAGACGCGCTACGGCAAACTCAAGCGCCTGAACGCCATCACAGGCGGCGATTATCAACTGAAGGCCGCCTTCGTGACGGATGTCAGCGTCGGCTACGACATCAGCAAGCGCATCAACGTGACGGTAGGCGCCAACAATGTCTTCGACCAGAAGCCCAGCCAGGTGCCGCGCGAGGCACGCAGCGCGTCGAATCTGGCGCAGTACACGGGCGCGTATGACAACTCGGGGCCATTAGGCGTATTGGGCGGCTATTACTACGCCCGCGCCACCGTGTCCTTTTAAGAGCGCTCAAAAAAGGCCATGGCGGCGTTGCATCGCCTCGCCGTACTTTCGTACTGTCTTCGGCAATGCGCCTGGCCCTGACCTTTTCATTGAGCACTTTTTATTACTTATCTAAAAATCAGGAACTCACATGTCTGACAACACGCAACACGCGGCCATCGATCTGGAATGGGCCAATCTCCTCTCGCCGCAACGCCGCACGGTCTTGCGTGGCGGCGGCCTGGTGGCGGCGCTGGCCGCCTCTAGCCTGACTGGTTCCGTGCTGGCGCAGGATGGCGCCGTCAAACGCGCGCAACCAGCACCCGGTAAAAGTCCGTGGGGCGAGCATACGGATACGGCGCCCACGCCGCGCCCTGTCAGCGTGCGGCCCGGCGAGGAAACCTTGCCGGGCAAGCCGCGCGCCTACACGGATATCGAGAGTTATCACGCGCATATTTATTTTGATGAAGACAGTTACCAGAAGGCGGCGCTGATACGCAAGTGGGCGGCCGAGCGCTTCCAGATCGAGCTGGGCGACTGGAACCTGGAGCCGCGCGGCCCGCACGTGACGCCCTCGTTCTATTTCGGCTTTACCAATGATTTGCTGCCCGTGATCGTGCCGTGGCTGCAGTTGAACAGCCTGGGCCTGACGATATTGATCCACCCGAATACGGAAGATCCGCGCGCCGACCATCTGTATTACGCGCTGTGGGTGAACCGTTCGCAGCCCGTGAATGGCTATGCGATGAAGAAGCCGGGGCCGGGCGAACCGCGAGTCGAGCAGATCTTTGTCAATACGCACCCGACAGTGAAAATCGAAACGTCGCGCGCATGAGCTGGGTATAAAAAAAACGCCACGTCAGTGTGAACTGGCGTGGCGTTTTGATGGATATGCTGTGTATCAGCCGTGTTTCTGGATGAATTCGCCGATTTTCGGGCAAATGACCTCGCGCCAGCGGCGGCCCGAGAAGATGCCGTAGTGGCCGCATTTCGGCGCCACGAAATCTTGCTGCATCTCGGCAGGGATGCCGGAACACAAGTCATGCGCCGCCTGCGTCTGGCCGGCGCCGGAAATGTCGTCCAGTTCGCCTTCTACGGTAAACAGCGCCACATTCGTGATGTCTTGCGGACGCACCAGCTGGCCGCCCACTTTCCAGGTGCCCGTCGGCAGGCTGAATTCCTGGAACACCGTTTTGATGGTTTCCAGGTAGTACTCGGCCGGCATGTCCAGCACGGCGTTGTACTCGTTGTAGAACTGGCGATGGCCTTCCGCCGGCTCGTCATCGCCCGTCACCAGGTGCATGTAGAACTCGCGGTGGCTTTGTGCGTGGCGGCCCGGGTTCATGGCGATGAAACCGGCGTGCTGCAGGAAGCCCGGATACACCTTGCGGCCAAAGCCAGGGTAGTTCGGCGGCACCGCGTAGATCACGGTGTTTTCAAACCACGAGAATTTCTTTTCCGTCGCCAGGTTGTTCACTTGCGTGGGCGAGCGGCGCGGGTCGATGGGGCCGCCCATCATCGTCATGGTCTTCGGCATGTGCGGATCTTTTGCCGTCGCCATCAGCGAGATGGCGGCCAGCACAGGCACGGTCGGTTGACAGACGGAAATCACGTGCAAGTCAGGCGCCAGCAGGCGGATGAATTCCTGCACATAGTAAATGTAGTCGTCCAGGTGGAACGGGCCTTCCGTCAGCGGTACCATGCGCGCGTCCGTCCAGTCGGTGATGTAGACATCGTGCTCGGCCAGTAAGCCGCGCACGGTATCGCGCAGCAGGGTCGAGTGGTGACCGGACAGGGGGGCAACCAGCAAAACTTTGGGCTGTTGCAAGCCAGTGGCTTCTTTTTTGAAGTGAATCAGGCGGCAAAACGGTTTTGTCACGACAACGTGTTCGCGGATGTCGACGCTCTCGCCCTGGACGAGCACGGATTTGATGTCGAATTGCGGTTTTTCGTAGTCTTTGCCAAGGCGGTACATCAGCTCGTAGCCGGCTGCGATGCGTTGCGAAAACGGAGTGTGGGCCAGTGGGGAAACCGGGTTGGTAAATAACTTGGAGGACATGTCTGCCCATTGCATCACCGGAGTGAGGAAAGAGCGTTGCAGTTCGTGCAGTTGGTAAAGCATATAGAGTCCTTGTTTAATTCCAAGCGCCAATATCGGCTCAAATATCATAATCCAATTCTACGATATTTGTTGAGGACAAAATGTGCTTTACCGCGCATAGGTCCATAGTTTGCGCATCGATGTGACAGCGCGCCACACTTGCGTGGATAGACCTGCAACGATGTTTTAAAAGCAAAAAAAGCAGCGTTTCCGCTGCTTTTTGTATATTTATTTGCCGCTACGCCCCGGCGGGGAGGACGATCCCCATCGGAATGGCCGCCGCAACTGCCGTGCGTTTAGCGCACCAGCATGTCGAGCTTGTCCTTGACGTCCTTGTATTGCTCGGCTTCCGGCAAGGCAGCCTTCGTCTTGGTGATCGAAGGCCAGTTGCGGGCCAGATCGACGTTGATCTTGATGAAGGCTTGCTGGTCGCCCGGCACGTCTTCTTCCGCGAAAATCGCGTTCACCGGGCACTCTGCCACGCAGACGGCGCAGTCAATACATTCGTCCGGATCGATCGCCAGGAAGTTCGGGCCTTCCCGGAAACAATCTACCGGGCAGACATCGACGCAGTCGGTGTAGCGACAGGCGATGCAGGATTCGGTGACAACGTGGGTCATAACAGTCCTATCAATTTTTGGGGGAGGTGCTGTAGCGCCTGCAGGAACCTCGGCGGCGCATACTAAAGCAAAGCATTGTATTTTAAGGCAATTCGCTATTTCTCACAAATCCCGCTTATATACAATACGTATAAGCAAATTCATTTTTTCGCGTTGCCGTTGCCGTGCAGAGAGTGCAATTCAGCGACTATCCGGGACGTTGCCATGACGAACGCGGCAAGAAAGCGACAGTCGCCCGATGCGGCAGGGCGCAGTGCGGGCAGCGTGCTGACTTGCCGTGTGGTGTTTTTGTTTTACTCAAATCAAGATCGATACCAAATACATGCCAGAAAAATCAGGCGCTGGCACGTATTTGCGTCAGCAACTGTTGCCAACGTGCATTTTCAGCACTGCCATCCTCGGCAAATGTGATGGTGCGGCGCGCGGTGGGCGCGTCAACGGTGATCTGCCAGCGGGGGATATCGGCACCCAGCTGTTCTCCCGTGGCTTGCTGATGCGTGAAAAAGCCGCTGCTGGCCAGTGCCGCTTCCAGTCCGGGGCCAGCCGGATGGGCCTGCGTATCGATGTCATACTGTTCACTCAGGCCGGCAAAGCCGCCGCTGCTGCGGGCTGAAATTTTCATGCTGCTCCTTGTTGTCGATGTTGGTGGGGCCAGTCTGGCAGGTTTGAAGCGGGCGCGCTGGTGCGCTGGTGTATTGCGCTGGTACTGCGCTGTCGTACTTTCTAGCGTGCGCCGTAACTGCGGCACCAGGCGGCCAGCGCTTCGCGCTCCGCTTCCAGCAATTGATCCGACTCGCTGTATTCCGCGTGGTTCATGGTACCGCAGCAGGCGCGCCTGTCTTGCACGGCACCATCCCCGTCGACGATGTCGGCGGCAAAGCTCATTTGGCCATCTTCTGTCATGGCATTCGCCTTGAGCACTTCGCGCACGGTAAAGCTGTTGCGGATGTAGTCCAGGTAGGCGCCATTGCCGTCGGCCTCGGCGATCGTCAGCATGTGGCCAGCCACGTCGGCATACGTGGCGGCTTGCTCGGGCGACGCCACCAGGGCGCGCAGGACCAGGCTGCGCAGGTAGTCGCCGCAGCGGTGCAGCACGGCCGCGTCGTCTTCCAGCTGGGGCTGGCGTTCGTGGGCAAAGATGTCGGCCAGGATGTCGTAGATGGCCCCTGTAAACACTTGCGAGATGGCGTGGACTTCCGTGCCTGCTTCCGACAACTTGATGTCGTTGTCGGCATTGCGCAAGCCGTTAGGCCGGCCCAGGGCCAGGCCGAACTGTTCCGCCAGGTCGGCCAGGAAGGTCTTGTCGTGCAGGTCGGACTTGGTTTGGGCAATCACCGCTTCCACCTGGTCCAGCTGCGACAGGGCCAGGAAGATGGCGGTCAGGTCGCCGAACGATTCGTGCAAGCCGCCCGTTTGCGGTGGATTGTTACTGAGCAGCCAGTTCGGCTTGAGGCCATCGAGCACGGCGTGCCCCGTTTCATGCGAGACGATGTCGAGCGAGCGGCAGGTGTAGACGCGCTCGGTGGCGCCGCTGGGGATGAAGTCGCCGAACTTGAGGGCCTTGTCGCTGCGGCTGTAGTACGCGTTCATCACATTGGGCAAGCCGTGCGGGAACACACGCAGGGGCGCTGTATTGCTGGCGCTATTCCATTGCCAGGGCAGGGGCGGCGCCGTGTCGTTGCTGGCCAGTGCGCGCTGGTACATGGTGAGCGTCATGCGCACGATGGCAAAGGTGTGCACGGCATCGAACTGGTCCGTGTTGGGCGAGACGATGAAGTCGCCGAAGGCATTCGGGCTGACCTGCGCGATGCCCGGTTCGCCAAACGTGATGCGCGCGTCGCGCGGGCCTTGCAGGATCAGGCCGGGCAAGAAGGCCTTGCGCGTGCCCAGGTCGCTGACGGACGGGTCTTGCTTCCAGATCAGCACGCGCGAACCGACGGGCACGGCGGCCAGGTTGCGGGCCGTTGCCTCGCTCAGGCGCGGCGGGCCCGGCTGCAGGGTCAGTTGCGCATTTTTGCGGTGCTGGCGGTACGGCGCCGAGGGGGTAGGGACATAGCCGACGGGCAGGGACACGCATTTGGTCAGCACGGCTTCGACCGGCACGATGACTTTCTGGTCCATGGTAGCTCTCCAAGATACGCGCAGCTGGAATTGGAATAGTCGTCCCGCTTCGGTGTATCCGGTTTGATCCCGCGCAAACGAGATGCGGGACGGCGGGCGTTTTTTGCCAGGCCAGTGCCCGCTGCGGCCGCGCCTGCCGCATGGTGGCTGGTATGATGCTGGCCGTAGGGCCCCGTTTTTATAATAAAAGGATCGTTTGATGGCGGATATAAATATAGTTCAGCAACATAAGCTGACAGCAGCAAAGGCGCGCGAAGCGGCGCAGCAAGTGGCCGACAAGCTGGCCCAGGAATATGACCTGGCGTGCGCCTGGGATGGCGACGTGCTGCGCTTCGAGCGCAGCGGCGTCGATGGTTCGCTGACTCTGGAAAAAGAGCAGGCGCAACTGCAAATCAAGCTGGGCTTCATGCTCAGCGCCTTTGCTTCCACCATCGAAGGCAAAATTGCCGAGAAGATGCGCAAGGTGTTTACCGAAGCAGTTTGATGGCGTTCCACCCGCTTGTCTCGCACCCTGTTTGGTGCTAGGGCAAGCGTGGCAGCGATGGGCGAAAAGACGATGCAAACACGTCGCTTTTCGCCTTTTTTGCGTCTGACTGTACGCTGACGAACATTGCTAGCACATTTCTATTTGGAAAGCCATTGGACTTTGGTGGATTTTTGCGTTATACTTGAGTCATATTTACAACAGCTACACCGCGTTTCACCTTCTGCTTCGCAGTACTCTCCGCTCGCTGAGTGGTGAATAATTCTTCGGGTTTTACACCCGCATCCAGTTAAAAGTAGATTGGTCGATTTTTTCGGTCAAATACATTTGGTGCCATGTATTTGCATGGCGCTAGCGTTGTTAAAAGTCCTGAACCACAGCCTCTTTTAGCACGCACACGGCACCCCGGCACCGGCTTTGGCCATCCGCTGGTCATACGCGTGTCACCCCCTGTTTACTGTCGCTCCCGTGTGCTTTTGCGCCGTGGCGTAGCCGACGCAACAGGGTTTGCTGATTCCCGCCGCAAGCTAGCAGCTTGCTGGGTTTCATTCCATTCGTCAAATCGAGGGAGAACCACATCGTGGCAAAACAAATCATTATCGACCATGTGTTCAAAGTGTTCGGCGACAAGCCAGAAGAAGCACTTGAACTCGTCCGCAAGGGCGCCAGCAAGCAGGATATCCTGGCCAAGACCGACTGCACCATCGGCGTCTTCGACGCCACCTTTACCATTGAAGCGGGCGAGATCTTCGTCATCATGGGCCTGTCCGGTTCCGGCAAGTCGACCCTGGTGCGCATGCTGAACCGCCTGATCGAGCCGACCGCCGGCCGCATCCTGATCGATGGCAACGACATCAACACCTTGCCGGACGCCCAGTTGCGTGCCCTGCGCCGCAAGGACATCAGCATGGTGTTCCAGTCGTTCGCGCTGCTGCCGCAAATTACCGTGCTCGACAACACTGCCTTCGGCATGGAACTGGCAGGCATGCCCAAGGCCGAGCGCCATGCGCTGGCCCAGCAAGCGCTGGAGCAGGTAGGCCTGGACGGCTACGGCGCCAGCTATCCCGACGAATTGTCGGGCGGCATGCAGCAGCGCGTGGGCCTGGCCCGTGCGCTGGCTTGCGATCCATCGATTTTGCTGATGGATGAAGCGTTTTCCGCGCTCGATCCGATTATCCGTACGGAAATGCAATCGGAACTGCTGCGCTTGCAGCAGATCAAGCGCCGCACCATCGTCTTCATTTCGCATGACCTCGACGAAGCCATGCGCATCGGTGACCGCGTTGCCATCATGAAAGACGGCCACGTGGTGCAAGTAGGCACACCGGAAGAAATTTTGCGTAAACCGGCCAACGATTATGTGCGCAACTTCGTGCGCGGCGTCGATGCTGCGGCCGTCTTCAAGGCCAGCGATATTGCCCGCAAGAGCCAGATCGTGGTGTCGGAATCGCCGAGCCGCGGTTCGCGCGCCGCGCTGTCGATGCTGGAAGAGCAGGATCGCGCGTTTGCCTACGTCGTCAATCCGCAGCGCAAGTTCCTCGGCGTCGTCTCGGTCGATTCGCTGCGCAGTGCGCTCGACGGCCATGTGGGACCGCTGGGCCTGGCACATGCCTATCTGCCCGACGTGCAGACCATCAATGCAGATGAGCCAGTCGCCGGCCTGTTCGGCCAGGTGGCGCAACTGCCCTACGCCGTCCCTGTGGTGGCCAATGACGGCAGCTTCCGCGGCGCCATCAGCAAGACAACCTTGCTGAAGTTCCTCGACCGCGATACGCCAGCCATAGCCGAACAACAACAGAAAGGACAAGCATGAACCCAAGCACCGTTTCTACCGTAGAACCTGTTGTTGAACAGGCCGCCCAGATCAATCCCTGGGCGCTGACGCCGCCCACCGACGCCAGCACCGCATGGCTCGACGCCGCCGCGCCTGCCGTGCAGCCGGAACAGGCGTCCGGCTTTCACCTGACACAGATTTTCGATGGCTCGCTGCCGCTGGAAAGCTGGATCAACCAGGGCCTGGGCTGGGTCGTGGCGCATTTCCGCCCGTTCTTCCAGGCCGTGCGCGCGCCGATCGACAGCGTATTGTCCGGCGTGGAAGGCGTGCTGCTGGCCGCTCCGTCGCTGACGGTGATCGCCATCATCGGCTTGCTGGCATGGCAATTTACCAGCCGCACCCTGGCCATCGGCACCGTGCTGGCGCTGCTGCTCGTGTCGATGCTGGGCATCTGGCCGGAAGCCATGACGACCTTGTCGCTGGTGTTGACGTCGCTGGCCTTCTGTCTGGCAATCGGCTTGCCGTTGGGCATTTTCCTTGCCAGCAGTGACCGCGCACAGAATATCTTGCGCCCCTTGCTGGACGCCATGCAGACCACGCCTGCCTTTGTTTACCTGGTGCCGGTGGTGATGCTGTTTGGTATCGGTAATGCGCCAGGCGTGATCGTGACGATCATCTTCGCCCTGCCGCCGCTGGTGCGCCTGACCAACCTGGGTATCCGCCAGGTGCGTCCGGACCTGATCGAAGCGGCCCGTGCCTATGGCGCTTCGCCGTGGCAGTTGCTGACCCGCGTGCAGTTTCCGCTGGCCATGCCGTCCATCATGGCCGGTATCAACCAGTCGCTGATGCTGTCGCTGTCGATGGTCGTGATCGCCTCGATGATCGCCGTCGGTGGCCTGGGTCAGATGGTGCTGCGCGGTATTGGTCGCCTGGACATGGGCCTGGCAACCGTGGGTGGCCTGGGCATCGTGCTGCTGGCCATCACCCTGGACCGTTTGACGCAAGCGATGGGTCAGCCGCGCCGTGGCGTGCGCCACTGGTATCAGACGGGTCCCGCCGGTTTCGTGCTGCGCCTGGTGCGCGGCAATACGAAGAAAAATAATGTTGAACAGCAAGCAACGCTGGCCAACGCACAATAAAGGAACCACATGCATCAAATTGACAATTTTAAAGTGACGCAAAAATCGCAACGCAAGTTCCAGCTGTTTTCCGCCCTGGCGATCGCCGCCCTGGCCCTGACCACCAGCCTGGCCATGGCGCAAACGCCGGCCGCCTCCGCCAATGAGTTACCCGGCAAGGGCGTCAAGGTGCAGCCGCTGCAAAGCTCGATCGCGGAAGAAACCTTCCAGACCATGCTGGTCGACAAGGCCCTGGAAAGGCTGGGCTACGAAGTGCAGCCGATCAAGGAAGTGGAATACCCGACCGCACATATCGCCATCGCCAACGGTGACGCCACCTTCATGGCCGTGCATTGGGACCCGATGCACAAGGATTTTTATAACAATGCGGGCGGCGACGCCAAGTTGTTGCGCACCGGCCAGTATGCGGGGCCTGCCGCGCAAGGTTATCTGATCGACAAGGCGACTGCGGAAAAGTACAACATCACGAATATCGACCAGTTGCGCGATCCCACCCTGGCCAAGCTGTTCGACCATGATGGCGACGGCAAGGCTGATTTGACGGGTTGCAACCCCGGCTGGGGCTGCGAAGCGCTGATCGAGAAGCACATGGATGCGTACAAATTGCGCAAGACGGTGACGCACGTGCAGGGCAGCTATGCGGCCCTGATCGCCGATACCCTGGGCCGCTACAAGCGTGGCGAACCGATCCTGTACTACACGTGGACGCCGTACTGGGTGAGTGGCGTGCTGGTGCCGGGCAAGGACGTGGTCTGGCTGAAAGTGCCATTCTCGGCTAATCCGGACAAGGTGAATACCCGCCTCGACGAGGGCAGCGATTACGGCTTTGCCGTCAACACGGCGCGCATCGTGTCCAACAAGGCCTGGGCGGAGAAAAATCCGGCCGCCGCCAAGCTGTTCGAGGTGATGCAACTGCCCGTGGCCGATATCAATGCGCAGAACGAGCGCATGCGCCGCGGCGAAAGCACGCAAGCCGATATCGCGCGCCATACGGCCGGCTGGATCAAGTACCACCAGCAGACGTTTGATGGCTGGATCGCGCGAGCGCTGGCGGCGGCCAAAAAGTAAGTTTTAACGCCGTTTCAACATGTAAGAGTGGCTACCGTTTTGGTAGCCATTTCGACGTTAACGGCCTGTTTTCGTGATTTTTTGTGAGTTTTCAGGCATTTTTGGCCAGTTTCAGGTGCAAAATCGGGAAAGGCTTGCCGAATGGATCAAGCGGCGAGCGGTTTTCCACGATAAAGCCCAGGTGCTGGTAAAAGCCATATGCCTGCGTGTTGTGTTCGTTGACATCGACGGCCGTGGCGCCCAGGGCCGCGAGGGCATGCTGAACCAGCGCGCTGCCGGCGCCGCTGCCGCGCTGGTCGGGATGCACGAACAGCATCTCGATCCTCGCGTGCTCGACGCACAGGAAGGCATACGCGACGCCATCATCGGCGCGCAGCACGTGCAGCAGGCGCTCGGCCGCCACCCTGGCCAGCTCATCGCGGACGAAGGGCATCAGGAAGGCGATATCGCTATCGGCAAGAAAATCGTGGGTGGCGCGTACGGACAGGTGCCAGACGTCGAACAAGCGGGGCAGGTCGGCGGCATCGGCCAGCGAAACCCGGGAAATCGGTGATGGTGTCATGCAGAAATTATACTGCCCCGGCAGTTGTCGGGGCAGGAGAGCGACGATCAGTCCTTCAAATCTTCGATCAGGTCGATGTATTGCTGTTGCGCCTCTTCCTTCGAGGTGCCGGCCAGGGCCGCCCAGGCGTCAAACTTGGCGCGGTTGACGAAGTCGGTCATGCCAGGACGCTCGCCCGTGGCGTCGCCGCTCGAGGCTTGCTTGAACAAGGCGTAAATTTTCAACAAGGTCATATTGTCCGGACGCTCGGACAGGGTCTTGGAATCGAGCTGCGCTTGTTCGAATTGCTCTTGTAAACTCATGATGGCTCCTGTGTGCTGATGGAATCGCTGGAAAAGTGCGGCAGGCCCGGCGGAGTGGCCACCGTGCGTGCTGCAGTGCCTGACATCATAGTGAAAAAAGCGCGCCGTGCATTAGAGGGGATACTCAAAAAAAAACGCCGTCACAAGGACGGCGTCTGGCGGCAGGCAGTGTCTGGACTGCCTGGCAGCTTTATACGCCCAGCAGTTCGACGTCGAAAATCAGGGTGGCGTTCGGTGGAATCGCGCCGCCGGCGCCGCGTGCGCCATAGCCCAGTGCTGCCGGGATGATCAGCTGGCGCTTGCCGCCCACTTTCATGCCTTGCACGCCTTCGTCCCAACCTTGAATGACGCGGCCGGCACCCAGCGGGAATTCGAATGGGTCGTTGCGGTCTTTGCTCGAGTCAAATTTCGAACCGGCGCTGCCGTCGTCGTTTTGCAGCCAGCCTGTGTAATGCACGACAACATTGTTGCCGGCTTGCGCTTCAGCGCCTTCGCCGACGACGGTATCGATGTATTGCAGGCCGGAAGCGGTAGTGGTGGTGGTCATGATAATCCTTGTGTAGGCGATGAAAGCTTCAGATTGTAGAGCAATGAGTTGCAAAGCGCCATTCCAGGCGCGGCACAGGGAAAAAGGGCAAATGACGGCGATGTGTGGCTGCCGGCAGCATTTAAGGGGGATTTCACACAATAAATACAGTGTTCCACGTAAAATGCCTGTTTTGTATTTAACAGTGATTTCTTCCATGTTCCGCAGTCTACGCCGCCTTGTTTTTTCCTCGCTGTGCCTGGTTTCCGCAATATCGACGGCGCAAGCCGAAGTGGTGGTGGTGCTCAATTCCCGTGATGCTACGGTGCAACTGCTGGACCAGAAAACCTATGCTCCCCTGTCCACCTTTGCCGTCGGCAAGGAACCGCATCACCTGATGGAAACGCCGGACGGCAAGTCGCTGATCGTTGCCAGTTCCGTCGGCAATGAACTGATTTTCCTCGACCCCGTGTCGGGCCAGATCCAGCGCCGCATCAGCAATATTCTCGACCCGTACCAGATCGGCTTTTCGCCGGACCAGAAATGGTTCATCTCGAACTCGCTGCGCCTGGACCGCATCGACCTGTACCGCTACGACGGCAAGAACCTGACACTGGCCAAGCGCATCCCATTGCCAAAATTGCCCAGCCATATGGCCTTCACGGCCGACAGCACCATGGCTTTCATTACGCAGCAGGGCAGCAACCAGGTCAGCGCCATCGACCTGGCCACGCAGACGGTGAAATGGACCATGCCTGTCGGTCCGGCGCCGGCCGGCATCACGATGACGCCCGACGGCAAGCATTTGCTGGTGGGCATCATGGGCAGCGATTACGTGGAAGTGATCGACTGGCGCACGCAAAAGACCGTCAAGCGCATCAAGGCGGGCGCCGGCACGCATAATTTCCGCGCGCTCGGTGACAATCGCATGACGTTTGTCTCGAACCGCGTGTCAAACACGATCAACATCATCGACCAGAAAACTCTGGAAAACGTGGGCACCATCAATGTGCCCGGTGGCCCGGACTGCATGGAGATCACGCCCGATGGCAAGACGATGTGGGTGACCTTGCGCTGGATCAAGAAAGTGGCCGTAATCGACCTGACCACGCGCAAGGTGATCAAGACCATACCGGTGGGCCGCTCGCCGCATGGCGTGTATTTCGCCACTCACTCGCCGCGCATGTGATGACGGGTGTGATGATGCAACGCCTCACTTTCGCGGGCGGCGTGCCCGCCATGCTGCTGTGCGCCAGCACCATGCTGTTGCCCGCGCATGCCGCCGCACCTGTCGCTCCAGCCGCATCTGCCACCGCCTTTGCCGCCCCCACTGCCGCCCCGGCCGCCTGCAAGGGCACCCTCTACATGACGTTCGACACGGGTAGCCAGTCGCAAGCGCAGCTGATTGCCGACGTGCTCAATCAACGCCATGTGAAGGCGACGTTCTTCCTGGCCAATGAAAAAACCACGCGCGGCGACTATTCGCTCGATCCGTCCTGGGCGCCGTACTGGAAAGCCCGCGTCGCCGAAGGCCATGCGTTCGGTACGCATACATTTGACCATGTGTACTGGAAGAAGGATCTGGCCAACGGCTTGATCCAGGTCAAGCCCCAGTTCGGCAAGGATGGCGGCAAGCTGGCCTCATTCAGCGATAAGCAATTTTGCGAGCAATTGCGCCGCGTCGATACGCGCTTCCAGGAGTTGACCGGGCATAAGCTTGATCCGTTCTGGCGCGCGCCGGGCGGCTACACGTCGCCGCGCACTCTGGCGGCCGGCAGTGCCTGCGGCTACCAGCATGCGGGCTGGGCGCCGGCAGGGTATTCCGGCGATGAATTGCCTAGCGACAAGTATCCGAACGCCATGCTGCTGAAGAAAGCGCTGGCCAACCTGCGCAGCGGCGATATTTTCATTGCGCACATGGGCATCTGGTCGCGCAAGGATGCGTGGGCGCCCGCCAATCTGGACGCCTTGATTTCCGGCTTGCAAGACAAGGGCTTCTGCTTTGCCACCTTGCGCGAGCATCCTGCCTACGCGCAGAAGAAGGGCCAGCCATGACCGCCGCCGACATCGTCAGCCTCGTCACGCCCGCCATCGACGCCGTGGTCGACGCCTTTGGCGTGGCGCAAGGCTGGCTGTTCCAGACTATCGTCAACCCCCTCGTGTATCACCTGGGCTTTGGCGAATTCACGGAAGAAGCGTTCGAAGGCACGGAATGGCTGCTGATCGGCCTGTGCGAACTGGTGCTGCTGTTTCTCGTGCTGCGTCCGCTCGAAGCCTTGATTCCCGCGCAAAAAATGACCGACCCGCGCGCCCGCTGGAACGATTTTATCTACACCGTGCTGCACCGCATCGGCCTGTTTTCCGTGCTGGTCTTCTTCACGCTCGATCCGCTGATGGATGCATTGGCCGGCGCTTTGCGTTTCGATAATATCCATCCCCTGAACCTGGAGTCGCTGTTGCCCGGCATCAGTCCCTTGCTCAGTTTTATCATCTATTTTGTGATACTGGACTTCGTCGACTATTGCTACCATCGTGCTTCGCACCATTTCGGCTGGTGGTGGGGCTTGCACAGCCTGCATCACAGCCAGCAAAACATGAACTTGTGGAGCGATGACCGCAACCACTTGCTCGATGATTTCTTGCGCGACGTGGTGATGGCCCTGGTGGCGCTCGGTATCGGCGTGCCGCCTGGGCAATATGTGCTGCTGGTGTCGATTTCGCGCATTCTGCAAAGCTTGCAGCATGCGAATGTGAGGATACACTTCGGCCGCATTGGCGAGCGGCTGTTGATCTCGCCCCGTTTCCACCGCACGCACCACGCGATCGGCGTGGGGCATGAGTCGAAAGGCAAGGGCAGCATGGGTGGTTGCAACTTCGGCGTGGTCTTGCCGATTTGGGATATGCTGCTGGGCACCGCGAATTTCGCGGCCGGCTATGCGCGCACGGGCGTGCGCGACCAGCTGGCCCGCATCGATAGCGATGGCGTGGGCCGCCCCGGACGCGAGTATGGCCGCGGCTTCTGGCAGCAGCAATGGCTGGGCCTGCGCCGCATGGTGGAGTTTGCAGGAATCAAACGAAAAGGACGCCGTTGATGCGTAATGTGTTGAATTCGTATGGCCGCGCCTTGCTATCGCAATTGCACGGCAAGATACTGCTGTTAAGCGTAGCGCCATTCATCCTGTCGCTGATCCTGTGGGGCGCCCTGCTGTATGTGGGGCTGCAGCCGCTGATCGACAGCCTGCATGCGCTGTTTACGCAGTACGATTTCTTCCGCACCAGCGGGCAGGTGCTGGCCACCTTCGGCCTCGGCGTGCTGAAAGCCGTGATCGTGCCGCTGATCGCCATGTTCATGCTGTTGCCGCTGATGATCTTGACGGCGCTCATTTTCATGGGTCTGTTCGCCATGCCGGCCATCGGCCGCCACATTGGCGGGCGGCATTTTCCGCAGCTGGAAAAGAAACACGGCGGCAGCCTGCTCGGCAGCGTCGGGACTTCCCTGGCTACCTTTTTGCTGTTCATCGTCGTCTGGGTGCTCATGCTGCCGTTGTACGCGTTTCCGCCCGCCGCACTGGTGGGGCAAGCCGTGCTGTGGGGCTGGCTGACCTACCGCGTGATGGCATATGACGCCATGGCCGACTACGCCAGCGTGGAAGAGCGCCACGCCATCATGCGCACGCAGCGCTGGCCGCTGCTGGCCATCGGCATGGTCTCCGGCGCGGCCGGCGCCGTGCCGGGCATGCTGTGGATGGGCGGCGTGATGTCGGTGGTGTTCTTCCCCTTCCTGGCGGCGTTCGCCATCTGGCTGTATGTACTGATCTTTATCTTTACGGGTCTGTGGTTCCAGTATTACTGCCTGGAAGCACTATCGCGTTTGCGGGGCGTACGCGGCATGACCGACGTGGCGCCGGCGGACGCCTGACCTTCACTAATCGAATCGAACGAGGAAGTTCCATGGCTATCGGATTGATCATCATCGGCGACGAAATCCTGTCAGGCAAGCGCACTGACCAGCATTTCCCGAAAGTAGTGAGTATGCTCAAGCAGCGTGGCTTGCAGCTGAGCTGGGCGGAATACGTGGGCGACGAACCGGCCCGCCTGGTCGCCTTGCTCAAGCGCAGCTTTGCCAGCGGCGACATCGTTTTCAGCTTTGGCGGCATCGGCGCCACGCCGGACGACCATACGCGCCAGGCGGCTGCCGATGCGCTGGGCTTGCCGCTGGTACTGCATCCGCAAGGCAAGGTCAATATCCAGCAGCGCATCACGGAAATGGGAGCAGAGGCGGGCGTGCCGGCCGACTTGAACTCGCCGGAAAACCTGCACCGCCTGAAAATGGCGGAATTTGTCGAAGGCGCCGAACTGATTCCGAATCCGTACAACAAGATTGCCGGCTTTGCCGTGCGCGAGCATTATTTCGTGCCGGGCTTTCCCGTCATGTCCTGGCCCATGATCGAATGGGTGCTCGACACGCATTACAGTCATTTGTTCAACCAGGTGCCGCATGCGGAACATGCCTTGCTCGTGTACGAAACGGCCGAATCCCTGCTGACGCCGCTGATGGTGCGCCTGGAAGCGGAGTTTCCGCTGATCAAGGTGTTCAGCCTGCCCAGCGTGGGTGATGCGCAGACGCGCCGGCATATCGAACTGGGCGTGAAGGGCGAACCCGCGCAAGCGGCGGCCGCCTTTGCGGACATGCGCGCCGCGCTCGATGCCCTGCAGGCGGAATACACCACCATCTGAGCTGCTGCCAGCCCGGCCGCCGGCGGCTTTTTCGCCGGCGTCCAGCCCGCCTTGCATCTTAGTACGCAAGCGTACGTTCCCAGACGTTGTTTTTTTGCGAAAATCTTCGATGAAGCAAGATTTTTGTGTGCGCTCGCCAGTCGTTTTGATGCCGATGTGGTGGAATGGTGAACAGGAACCTGGCGTGTCAAACGCGGGGTTGCCTGCCTGTGCAGCAGCGTGTTTTTTTGATTCACCGGTATGGACATCATGTTAAGCAAGCTCTGTAGTGACCGGCCCCGGCCGGCCCTCGTCTTATCCTGCGCGGAGCGGTATTGCTACCGTATTTTCCGCGCCGTCCAAACCCAACCTTACCCCAGCATCCCATGAAAGACACAGGCGTCAACCTGGCCGCGCAAGAGCGGCCACCCTCTGATCCAGCTGCCGAGGCACCGCCGCCGGCGAGCCCGCCGAAGAAGCGCCGTTCGCGCATCTGGCCGATCTTTGCCATCATCGTGCTGGCGCTGATCGCCGGCGTGGCCTGGTTCGTCATGCGCGAAGTGCGCACCTCGGCCCTGCAGGCCGAGTTTTTCACGCGTCTGGACCGCCAACTGACGTTCAAGGTCGAGCCAGGCCCCGCGCCAGCGGGCGCCATCCGCTATCCGCAGCACGGCCCGTATGACGAGCGCCTCGGCTATGCCAGCCTGCCTGACTTCATCACCAAGCTGAATGCGCGCGACTATGCCGTCACGGCGCAGGCGCGCATGTCGCCGAAGATGGTGGAGCTGGTCGACCGGGGCATCTTTGCCACGTATCACGAGAAAAACCGCGCCGGACTGACCATCCTCGATTGCCGCGCCGCGCCCCTGTTCGCGGCCAGCTATCCCGAGCGCATGTTCGACGGCTTTGCCGACGCGCCGCCCGCGCTGGTGCAAAGCCTGCTGTTCATCGAAAACCGCGAATTGCTCGATCCGGGCACGCCCGAGCGTAACCCTGCCGTGGAATGGGACCGCCTGAGCAAGGCCGTCTTCGACAAGGCGCTGAACCTGTTCGGCGGCCACCGCGGTGGTGGCGGCAGCACCCTGGCCACGCAGATCGAAAAATACCGCCACTCGGAAGACGGCCGCACCAGTTCCATGCAGGATAAATTGCTGCAGATGATTTCGGCCAGCCTGCGCTCGTACCAGGATGGCGAAAACACCATGGAAGCGCGGCGCAAGATCGTCGTCAATTACCTCAATACCGTGCCGCTGTCGGCCAAGAGCGGCTTTGGCGAAGTCAACGGCATTGGCGACGGCATGTGGGTCTGGTATGGCCGGCCGTTTGCCGAGGTGAAAACTTTGCTCAAGGGTAATATGGACCAGCCGGACAGTGCGCTGGCCTACAAGCAGGCGCTGAGCTTGCTGATCGCGCAGCGCCGTCCTTCGCATTACCTGGTGGCCGGCGGCGCCGACCTGGAAGAATTGACCAACAGCCATCTGCGCCTGCTGGCGCAAGCGGGCGTGATTTCGCCGCAGCTGCGCGATGCGGCCATCGCCCAGAAGCTGCGCCCGTCGTCGGCCTCGGGCGTGCAATCGGAAGCATCGACCTCGTTCGTCACGCGCAAGGCCTCGAATGCCGTGCGCAACCATTTGGCCAGCATGCTCGGCGACCCGCGCTTGTACAACCTCGACCGCCTGGACCTGAAAGTGGTCAGCACGCTCGACGCGCAGGCGCAAAACGCCGTTACCAAGGTCTTGCGCGAGCTGCGCGACCCGGAAGTGGCGAAAGCGGCCGGGCTGACGGGCAAGGGCATGCTGGGCAATGGCGACCCGGCCAACGTGGTCTACAGTTTTACCCTGCTGCAAAAGGGCGATCAAGCCAACTTGTTGCGCGTGCAAACGGATAATTTTGACCAGCCGCTCGACATCAACGAGGGCGCCAAGCTGGACCTCGGTTCGACGGCCAAGCTGCGCACCCTGGTCACGTATCTGGACATCATCGACCAGTTGCACCAGCGCTACAGCGGCATGGGCGCCGCCGAGCTGGGCAAGATTGCCGTCGATCCGAAGGACATGCTGTCGCAGTGGGCTATTGCCTACTTGAAACCATTGCCGCTGGGCGAGGCGCGCAACTTGCCCGCCATGCTGGCGGCCGCCATGCAACGCCAGTATTCGGGCAATCCGGGTGAAGGCTTCTTCACGGGCGGCGGCTTGCATCATTTCGGCAACTTCTCCAAGCTTGACGACAGCCGCATCATGACGGTGCAGCAGGCGCTGCGCCAGTCGACCAACCTGGTGTTCGTGCGGCTGATGCGCGACGTGGCCCGCTACTACATGTTCTCGCGTCCCGATTCCTCGGCCTCCCTGCTGGCGGACGCGGACGATCCGCGCCGCGCCCAGTACCTGAGCCGTTTTGCCGACAAGGAAGGGCGTGAATTCCTGCACCGCTTCTATCAGAAGTACCGCGGCAAGAGCGTCGACGAGCAGGAAAAGATTTTGTTGGCCAGCATCCGCCCGACGCCCGTGCGCCTGGCAAATATCTTCCGTACCATCAATCCGAAAGGCACGGTGGCGGAATTCGGCGATTTCCTCAACGCCAACCTGCCATCGCAAAACGAAGTGCCGCCCGAGCGCGTCGCCAAGATGTACCAGCAGTACGCGATGGAAAACTGGTCCTTGGCCGACCGCGGTTATCTGGCCAATGTGCATCCGCTGGAGCTGTGGATGGTGGCGTATCTGCGCCAGCACGAAGGCTCCACCCTGTCGCAGATGGTGGCGGCCAGCGAGAAGGAACGCCAGGAAGTCTATAAATGGCTGTTCAATACGCACCGCAAGCATGCGCAGGACCGCCGTATCGCCAACTTGCTGGAAGTGGAGGGGTTCCTGGAAATCCACCGCCAGTGGAAGAAGATGGGCTACCCGTTCGATTCGCTGGTGCCGTCGTATGCGACGACCCTGGGCGCGTCGGCCGACCGTCCCGCCGCGCTGGCCGAGTTGATGGGCATCATCATCAACGATGGTGTGCGCAAACCGAGCGTGCGCATCGATTCCATGCATTTCGCCGCCAATACGCCGTACGACACCATGGTCAAGCGGGGCACGAAGGTGGAAGCGGAGCAAGTGCTGTCGCCGGACGTGGCGAAAGCCGTGGCCAAGGCCATCCGCGAAGTGGTGTCGGATGGCACGGCCAAGCGAGCCAGGACGGCGTTTGTCGGCGCCGACGGCGTGCCCATTCCCATGGGCGGCAAGACGGGCACGGGCGACCAGCGTTTCGACGTGTATGGCGCTGGCGGCCGCCTGATCGAGTCGCGCTATGTGAACCGTTCGGCCACGTTCGTGTTCAATATCGGCGAGCGCTTCTATGGCAGCATGACGGCGTATGTGCGCGGACCGGAATCGAAAAACTACGATTTCACCAGCGCCTTGCCCGTGCAACTGCTGGTGTCGCTGGCGCCGAGCCTGATGCCGCTGATCGAGGCGCCCGCGCCGGCCGAAGGCGTGGCCAAGCAGTGCACGAATTAAGGTATTGTTGCAGCTGAAAGCCGGCCTTCACGGGCCGGTTTTTTTTTGAGGGAGTGCAATTGGACAAGACGCAGCAGATTTTTCAGCAATATCACCGCTTTGACGATGGCGCGCTCGTTTCCATCGAACAACTGTATCAGCCCGGGGGCGTGCAAGCCGTGCGCATCGTCTTGTATGCAAGAAATCATGCGCTGGACGGCAATGTCTGGCGCCAGGTCGCCATCACGGTGGGCGCGGTGCGCGAAGTGCTGCTCAGGACGCCAGGCAACTTCATCAACCGCATTTGCTGCGGCGTGAAGTTGCAGCGTTTCGGCGACGTCTGGTGCGTCGATGTCGACGGCACCTACACGCACGATGATCCCGCGACACTGGATGAAGTGCGCCGCGATGGCGATTGCTACGTCATCGGCGGCACGGTCGAGGCAATCGAGCTCGATTAGCCGGCAAACACGGCGGTTTTATCTGCCAGGCGCGCATGGTAGGCGGCGATGGCAGGGTAGTCGGGGCGTTGCATCGGCGCCATCAGCCAGCGCTTGACGGACAGGCACAGCACGATATCCGCCAGGCTGAAGGCTTCGCCGCAGACGAAGGCGCCCGTACGCTGCAGCTGCTGTTCCAGGATACCCATCATCTTGTTCCATCCGGCAATGCCGGCCGCCAGCTGCGCCGCATCCTGGTGTGCGGGGCTGTGGCGCACCAGCGACAGGAAGGCGTAGCGCCAGCTGTTGTTGAGGTCGCCCATTTGCCAGTCCATCCATTTTTCCACTTCCGCGCGGGCGCGGGGCGTGCTTGGCAGCAAGTCGTCGCGGCCCGCCTGGGCGCACAGGTAGCGGCATATCGTGTTCGATTCCCACAGCACCAGGTCGCCGTCAACCAGCACGGGCACCATGGCGTTCGGATTCAGGGCCAGGAAGGCGGCGTCGTCCGTGGCGCGGAAGCCGCTGCCCCAGTCTTCGCGTTCGTACGGCAGATCGAGTTCCTCGCACGTCCACAGGACTTTGCGGACATTGATCGAGGCGGCTTTTCCAAGAATTTTCAGCATGCGGGGCTCCGTAGGGCAGGGATCGATTTGCCACTGTAGCGGATTTGGCCATGCCGCGCCGGTGAAAGTGCCTTGCATAGTTGAGGTTTTCTTGGCATCGTAGCCACCCATGAAACCTATGCGCCACCACATGTCCAAAATCCTCGCGTTCAGCCGCTTTTCCGTGCGCGATTTTCTCGCCACCGCCGGTCCCACCCTGCTGCTGGTTGGCGCGTTTTGCGCGCTCGCCTACTGGCTGGTCGACCCGGCGCCGCCGCGCCAGGTGAGCCTGTCGACGGGGCAGGACAATAGCGCGTACGAAGAATTCGGCAAGAAATACGCAGCCACCCTGGCCAGGCACGGCATCAAGGTGACCTTGCAGCCGTCGCTGGGCTCGCAGGAAAACCTGCAGCGCCTCAATAGCGGCAAGACCGATATCGCCTTCGTGCAAAGCGGCTCGACGGAGCATGCCGATGCCGAGCGCCATGGCCTCATTTCGCTGGGCAGCCTGTTTACGGAACCCGTCTGGCTGTTCCTGCGCGAAGACAAGGCGGTGACGGAACTGACGCAATTGAAAGGCATGAAGATCAACCTGGGACCGGAAGGCACGGGCGTGCCCAGCCTGTTCCGGCAGTTGCTGTCCGTCAATGGCGTGGAAGCGAACGAGCTGACGGTGAGCGACTTGCAGAACACGCCGGCCACGGTGGAGCTGCTGGAAGGGCGCATCGATGGTCTCGTGTTCAGCTCGGCGCCGGAAGCGCCACTGATCCAGATGCTGCTGCAAACGCCGGGCATCAAGCTGTTTGATTTTTCGCAAGCGGAGGCGTACACGCGGCGCCTGCCTTTCCTCACGCATGTGGTCTTGCCACGCGGTATCGTCGACCTGGGGCGTAACATCCCCGCGCAGGATTACCACCTGATCGCACCGACCGCCACCCTGGTCGCGCGCGAAGACTTGCATCCGGCCTTGATCGACCTGTTCGTGCAGGCGGCGGCCAGTATTCACGGCGGCACGGGCTGGTTCCAGCAACAGGGGCAGTTCCCGTCCGCGCGCTACACGGAAATTCCCGTCGCGCCCGAAGCGCTGAAGTTCTACAAGGATGGCGCGCCCGTGCTGCAGCGCTATATGAGTTTCTGGCTGGCCAATTTCTTTGACCGCATGTGGGTGCTGGTAGTGGCGCTCGGTGCATTGATCTTGCCGCTGTCGCGCGTGGTGCCACCCTTGTACGTGTGGCGCATCCGCTCGCGCGTGTACCGCTGGTATGGCCAACTGCGCACGGTGGAGCAGGCGCTGGAAGACGTGCCGCCAGAGCAGCGCGCGCAAGTGTATGCGGCGCAATTGAAACGGCTCGACCAGATCGAGGAAATGGTCAACCAGATCTCGATTCCCCTGTCGTTTGCCGATGGCTTGTACGGCTTGCGCAGCCACATCAATTTCGTGCGCAAGCGCATCTTGACCTTGATGGGCGAACATCCAGAGGCGGGTGAGCCAGCCTGAAGCATCAAGCCAGGGCGGGACTTGCCTCTGGCCGACGCATGGCCGTCATCGGCAGGTGTTCCGTTACTCCTGGTTTCAGGCGCCCAGCCACGGCAGCCCCGCCTTGCACCAGCCGCCGATCTGCTTGCGGTGGCCGTCGGCATCCTTGTCGCCCTCAAAACCTTCGAGGATGTCGAAGCAGTTCACGTAGCCGTGCTCGGTCGCCAGCTTGGCCGCATGGCGTGAACGCACGCCGGAGCGGCACAGGAACAGCAGCACCTCGTCTTTGCCGGCCTGGGCAGCCAGTTGCGCGAGGAAGTCGGGATTTGGTACGCCGCCCGGATACGTGGCCCATTGCACCGCACCATGCTGGGTATCGGCGATGTCGACCCGGCCGACCCAGTCGCGCTCGGCATTCGTGCGCACATCGATGAGCTTTGCAGCGGCATCGCCTTGCAGCAAGTCATACGCTTCCTGCGGCGTGACGGCGCCGGCATACGGCGTACCTTCATTGGCCCGGCTGCGGGCGGTGGTCAGGATGTCGGCGGCGGTAGTCATGGCGTCCTCGATGAAAGTGGGGTGGTGTGGTCGATTATAGTGCGCCGTCCGCGCCCCGCAAATGGGAAGTCACGCTGCGCGGTGGATGCACCACAAGAAGGCATTTTTTAGAAATGCGCATAAAATGCACGATAATGGTGCGTTATTCATTTTTTGCACTTGCATAGTGCATTCTTGAATGACTCAAACTCAGCAGGAAAATCGCGGGCAGGAAAACTTTCACAGGGATGGCAGTCATTTTGTTGTTGGCGCCAGGGCGCTTCTGAAGCTGGCATGGAATCTGCTATGATCCTTATGAGTTTTGGTGGCACGCAATGTTTGCTTCGCTTCATCAGCCCAGACGCATTAAGGTCGGCTCACCCCACATTCATTTAGGAGATACGCATGGCAATGACAGCCGCAGAAGTCTTGAAGATGGTAGAAGAAAACGAAGTCAAATTCGTTGATTTCCGCTTTGCTGATACCCGTGGCAAAGAGCAGCACGTGACGGTTCCCGTGTCGCACTTCGACATGGACAAATTCGAGTCGGGCCACGCCTTTGACGGTTCTTCGATCGCTGGCTGGAAAGGCATCGAAGCGTCCGACATGATCTTGCTGCCGGATCCAAACACGGCCAATATCGACCCGTTCATGGAAGAAACGACCCTGTTCATGCAGTGCGACGTGATCGAACCGTCGGACGGCAAGGGCTATGACCGCGACCCGCGCTCGATCGCGAAACGCGCCGAAGCCTACCTGAAATCGTCGGGCATGGGCGACACCGCCTACTTCGGCCCTGAGCCAGAATTCTTCATCTTCGACAGCGTGCGCTGGAAGATCGACATGTCGGGCTGCTTCGTCAAGATCGGTTCGGACGAAGGTTCGTGGTCGACCGGCAAGGACATCGAAGGCGGCAACAGCGGCCACCGTCCTACCGTCAAGGGCGGCTACTTCCCAGTGCCACCAGTAGACAGCTTCCAGGACATGCGTTCGGAAATGTGCCTGATCCTGGAGTCCTTGGGCATCCCGGTTGAGGTACATCATCACGAAGTCGCTGGCGCAGGCCAGAATGAAATCGGTACCCGCTTCTCGACCCTGGTCGAGCGCGCCGACTGGACGCAAAACCTGAAATACGTGGTGTGGAACGTGGCGCACAGCTATGGCAAGACCGCCACCTTCATGCCGAAACCTATCGTTGGCGACAACGGTTCGGGCATGCACGTGCATCAATCCGTATGGAAAGATGGCAAAAACCTGTTCGCTGGCGACGGCTATGCCGGCCTGTCCGATTTCGCCCTGTACTACATCGGCGGCATCATCAAGCACGCCAAGGCACTGAACGCGATCACCAATCCGGGCACCAACTCGTACAAGCGTCTGGTACCAGGCTACGAAGCTCCAGTGAAACTGGCGTACTCGGCGAAAAACCGTTCCGCCTCGATCCGTATTCCGCACGTGGCCAATCCAAAAGGCCGCCGCGTGGAAGCGCGCTTCCCGGATCCACTGGCGAACCCGTACCTGTGCTTCGCCGCACTGCTGATGGCTGGCCTGGACGGCGTTGCCAACAAGATCCATCCGGGCGAAGCCGCCTCGAAAGATCTGTACCATCTGCCGCCAGAAGAAGACGCGCTGATCCCGACCGTGTGCGCTTCGCTGGAAGAAGCACTGGAAGCCCTGGACAAGGACCGCGAGTTCCTGACCCGTGGCGGCGTGTTCAGCGATTCCATGATCGACGCTTACCTGGAACTGAAAATGCAGGACGTGCAGCGCATGCGCATGACCACGCATCCTGCCGAGTTCGACATGTACTACTCGCTGTAATGGCGCCATGCCGGCAACTTGCCGGTAGTGAATAAAAAACGCGGGTGAGGCGATGGTCTTGCCCGCGTTTTTTGTTATGGCGTCACTGGGCGGTGTTGTATAGTCGGCCCAGGAACGATGCGGCACGAGCCGACAGGAGTGAAGATTGACCAAGCATTACAGAATGGCGCTGATGGCAGGATTGCTGGGCGCGGCGGCACAGGCGCACGGGCAGCTGTATGTGTGCGCCGATGCGCAAGGACACAAGACGTACACGGACAAGCGGGCTGGCGCGCATTGCCAGCTGCTCGATTTACCGGGCGCCATGACGGAGCCGCCACGCAAGACGGCGCCGCTGGCCGGTGCGCCTGCGCGGCCCGCCACGCAGGCGGTGGCCACGGCGGTGCCTGCCGCTGGCGCGTTTCCCAAGGTCGATGGCGCCGAGCAACGGGCGCGCGACCTGGACCGGCGCCAGATCCTGCAGGACGAATTGCGCAGCGAAGAGCAGAAACTGGCGGCCCAGCGCCTGGAGTTCAACGAGGGCCAGCCTGAACGCCAGGGCAATGAACGCAACTATGCCAAGTATCAGGAAAGAGCGGCGCAGTTGAAAGAGAATATCAACCGGACCCAGCAGAACGTCGAGGCCCTGAAACGCGAGATTGCGAATATTCGGTAAAGTACATGACAATAGACAACCATTCCAGCCGTCCCGCCCACCTGGCCGGTCTTGATTTGCTCGCTTCGGCCGTGATCCTGCTCGACGGCGACGGCCGCATCAGCTATGCCAACGCGGCGGCGGAAAACCTGCTGGAAAGCTCATTGAAGGCCCTGTCGCGGCAAAAGCTGACGGCGCTGTTCCTCAACCCCGAGGAGCTGGCCGGGATTTGCGCGCAGGCGCTGGAACACAAGTTTTCCGATTTGCGCCAGGACCTGAGCCTGGAACGCCTGGGGCGCGAGCCGCTGCGCGTGCACAGCATCGTCAGCGCGCTCGACGCGCCACGCGACGGCGTGCTGATCGAGCTGCGCGAAAACGTGCAGCAATTAAAACTCGACCGCGAGGAGCGCATCCTCGATCAGAGCCAGGTCAACAAGGAGCTGATCCGCAACCTGGCACATGAAATCAAGAACCCGCTGGGCGGCATCCGCGGCGCGGCGCAGCTGCTGGAGCTGGAACTGCCGGCCCTGCACCTGAGCGAGCTGCGCGAATACACGCAAGTCATCATCAAGGAAGCGGATCGCCTGCAAACCCTGGTCGACCGCCTGCTGGCGCCGCACCGCCGCCCGCACATCGTGGGCGACGTGAATATCCACGAAGTGTGCGAGCGCGTGCGCAGCCTGATCCTGGCCGAGTTTCCCAGCGGCCTGACCATTTCGCGCGATTATGATGCGTCGATTCCCGAGTTTCGCGGCGACAAGGAGCAATTGATACAGACCGTGCTCAACATCGCGCACAACGCGGCGCAGGCGCTGGCCGAGCGCATCGAAGCGGGCGATGCGGAGCTGATTTTCAAGACGCGCGTGGCGCGCCAGGTGACCTTGGCCAAGGTCCGCTACAACCTGGCATTAGACTTGCATATCATTGACAATGGACCGGGCATCGCACCCCAGATCCGTGACCGGATTTTCTACCCGCTGGTGTCGGGCAGGGATGGCGGCAGCGGGCTGGGACTGACCTTGGCGCAAACCTTCGTGCAACAGCACCTGGGTGTGATCGAGTGCGAAAGCCGGCCTGGATACACCGATTTCAGGATCGTTCTCCCCTTGCCATAAGCGAGGAAGTATCCCACCCATGAAATCCATTGCGGGACGCACACACTAATGAAGCCAATCTGGATAGTTGACGACGACGAATCAATCCGCTGGGTGCTGGAAAAAGCCCTGGCGCGGGAAAACCTCGCCACCAAGAGTTTTGCCAATGCGCGCGACGCCATCGCGGCACTGGAATTTGACACGCCGCAAGTGCTCGTGTCTGATATCCGCATGCCGGGCGCCTCCGGCCTGGAATTGCTGCAGACGGTCAAGTCGCGCTTTCCCGGCTTGCCGGTCATCATCATCACGGCCTTTTCCGACCTCGATTCGGCCGTCGCGGCCTTCCAGGGCGGCGCCTTCGAATACCTGGCCAAACCGTTTGACATCGACAAGGCTGTCGAGCTGATCCGCCGCGCGCTGGAAGAGAGCCTGCGCGAGACCAGCGTCGAATCGGGCCCGTCTGAAACGCCGGAAATCCTCGGCCAGGCGCCGGCCATGCAGGAAGTCTTCCGCGCCATCGGCCGTCTGTCTCAATCGAATGTGACGGTGCTCATCACGGGCGAATCGGGTTCCGGCAAGGAGCTCGTGGCGCGTGCGCTGCACAAGCACAGTCCGCGCGCGGCGCAGCCCTTCATTGCCCTGAATACGGCGGCGATCCCGAAGGATTTGCTGGAGTCCGAATTGTTCGGCCATGAACGCGGGGCATTTACGGGCGCTCAGACGACGCGCCGGGGCCGCTTCGAGCAAGCCGAGAACGGCACTTTGTTCCTTGATGAAATCGGCGACATGCCGTTCGACTTGCAGACGCGCTTGCTGCGCGTGCTGTCCGATGGCCATTTCTATCGCGTCGGCGGGCACCAGCCGATGAAGGCCAACGTGCGCGTCATTACGGCCACGCACCAGAACCTCGAGCAGCGCGTGCGCGACGGCCTGTTCCGTGAAGACTTGTATCACCGCCTGAACGTGATCCGGCTGCGCCTGCCCAGTTTGCGGGAGCGGCGCGAGGATATCCCCATCCTGGTGCGCCACTTTCTGGTGCAAAGCGCGCGCCAGCTGGGCGTGGAAGCCAAGCGCATGAGCGAACCGACGATGCAATTTCTCAGCGGCCTCGATTTGCCCGGCAATGTGCGCCAGCTGGAAAACCTGTGCAACTGGATCACCGTGATGGCGCCGGGCCAGACGGTGGAAATCAAGGACTTGCCGCTGGAATTGACGCAGGGGCAGAGCGATGGCGCGGCCACTGCAGCGGCGGGCGAAGCGCCGACGCCGGCCGTGGCTCATCCGCATGGCGGCCAGGTCTTCGAAGCGGCCGCGCCTGCCACCGGTGCGCCGCCGGGCTGGATCGGCCTGCTGGAATTACAGGCGGCCGGCATGCTGGGCGCCGGGCAGCAGGAAGTCATGGCCGTGCTGGGACGGCAATTCGAGTCGGCCCTGATCAAGACGGCGCTCAAGCATACGCACGGGCGCAAGAACGACGCCGCCGTGCGCCTGGGCATCGGCCGCAACACCATCACCCGCAAGATCTCCGAACTGGGCATCGACGGCGCCAAAGACGATTGATCTATCTTCCGGACGGGACGTCTGTCCCGTCCGCATTCCCTCCCGGCGTTTCTTGCACGCCACAACACCCACAACACCCACAGCAGGCGATAAGGTAAGCTGGCGCCTGCCGGGCTGTTTCGTCCGGTCTTAACTTTCATTGTGGAACTGTATGCTGATTAACTGCGTGGCCTATCAGGATGGCAAAAAACTGGCCGACTTGCCGATTGACGATATCAGCGATTACGTCGAGCGCCCCGACTGTTTCGTCTGGGTAGCCCTGCTCGACGCCACGCCGGACGAGCTGAAACAGATGCAGCACGAATTTTGCCTGCATGAACTGGCGGTGGAAGACGCGCAGCGCGGACACCAGCGACCGAAGATCGAGGAGTATGGCGACTCCCTGTTTGCCGTGGTGAAAACCGTGGAAATGGTCGAGAACGAACTGGTCATGGGTGAAGTCGACATCTTTGTCGGTGCCAATTACGTGCTCTCGTCACGCAGCAACAGCTCGCAAGGTTTTCTTGGCGTGCGTGCGCGCGCCGAGCGCGAACCACACTTGCTGCGCCAGGGCTCGGCCTTCGTGCTGTACGCGCTGATGGACGCCGTCGTCGACCGTTACTTTCCCGTGCTCGATGCGCTGGAATCGGAGCTGGAACTGATCGAGGACCGCATCTTCGACCGGGGCACCGAGCGCGACAATATCGAACGGCTGTACCAATTGAAACGCAAAGTCATGGTCTTGCGCCACGTAGTGGCGCCCCTGATGGAAGCGGTGGGCAAGCTGCACGGCGGGAGGGTGCCGCCGTTGTGCCACGATACCCAGGAGTATTTCCGCGACGTGCACGATCATCTGGCGCGCATCAACGGCACGCTCGACACCATCCGCGACACCATCAGCACGGCCATCCAGGTGAATCTGTCGATGGTGGCCATCGACGAGAGCGAAGTGAACAAGCAGTTGGCGGCCTGGGCGGCTATTTTCGCCGTATTCACCGCGTTTGCCGGCGTGTGGGGCATGAACTTCAAGTTCATGCCGGAGCTGGACTGGCAATACGGCTATCCCGTGGCCGTGGGACTGATGAGTTGTGTCTGCGGTTATATGTATTACTTGTTCAAGCGTTCCGGCTGGCTATAAAAAATTCCTGCGTATCTGTATTATTAAACAATAGCCAGGGGTACAATCGCGGCAGGTCCGCTCGGGCGGGCCATGGCTGAGGGGTGCCACGCCGGCAGGTTGGCTGGCGCTTCCAATGCTGCGCAGGAGCATTCATGAGTATTCCGTTGTTTGATGTGAATTCGCGAGAACCCCTGTTCGATCCCGAGCAGCGACGCACCTTGGCGGAAGCGGCCCTGCGCTCGATTACGGCCTCGACGGCGCGCGCCCGTGGCGACGACTTCCTGCGCATCCTCGTCAAGGACCTGGCCGAAGCGCTCGACGTGCACTATGTGATCGCCGGACGCCTGGTGCACATGGACGATGGCAGCGAAGGCATCCGCACGCTGGCCCTGTGGGGCGGCGACGGCTACCAGCCGAATATCGAATACAGCCTGCAGCACACGCCTTGCCAGGACGTAAGCTGCCAGAGCATGTGTTTTCATGGCAGCGACATCCAGCGTCGCTTTCCATTCGATAGCCTGCTGGTCGACATGCAGGCGGAAAGCTATGTCGGCATGCCGCTGATCGATACCGAAGGCAAGACCCTGGGCATTCTGTCGGCCATCGACACGCGTCCCATCGATGAAAACAAGCGCTTGCTGGCCTTGCTGCTGTTGTCGATCTTTTCGGCCCGCGGCGCGGCCGAGCTGCAGCACCAGGAGCGCACGCAGCAGCTGGAGGAAATCGTGCGCGTGCGTACCGAATCGCTGCTGGTGGCGCAAGCGAACCTGATCGAGCAGGAACAGATGGCGGCCCTCGGTTCGCTGGTGGCGGGTGTCTCGCATGAAGTCAACACGCCTATCGGCGTGGCGCTGACGGCGGCGTCGAGCATGAGCAGCTATGCCGACCAGCTGGTGCAGCTGCTGGGCGGCGCCAAGGTCAGCCGCGCCGAACTGATCGACATTGCCGAATCGCTCAAAGGCGCGGCGGCCTTGATTGAGCGCAACCTGGCGCGCGCGGCCGACCTGATCGGCAATTTCAAGCAGCTGGCCGTGGACCAGGTCAGCGAATACGTGGCCGACCTGGCGCTGCACGACTATGTGCACGGCCTGGTGTCGGCGCACAGTCCGGAACTGCGCAAGGCGGCGCTGGGCGTGGAACTCGATATCGCGCCCGATTGCCATGTGCGCCTGGCGGCCGGGAAATTGTCGCAAATCCTCTCGAACCTGCTGATGAACAGCGCCCGCCACGGCTATCCGCAGGGCGGGCCGGGGCGCATCACGATACGCGCGCGCATCGAGGCGGACGCGGATGATGCGGCCTTGCGCTGGCTGCTGCTGGAGTTTTCCGACGATGGCGTCGGCCTGGCGCCCGCCGTGCGCGAGCATATGTTTGAACCGTTCTTCACCACCAAGCGGGGCCAGGGCGGCTCCGGCCTGGGCATGCATATCGTCTACACCATCGTGCAACAACTGGGTGGTCAGGTGTGCGCCATCGATTGCGTTCCCGGCTGTCATATACAGATCAGACTGCCGCTGGCCTCTCCGCAGGCGTGAAAAAACCTCACTGACATAGTGCAGCGACGCTGATTCCTGGTGCATACCGTACACCATCATTGTGCAAAACAGTATTACTGAATTATAAATTGTTGTTTTTTATTCCTGCGCTCAGTACATCGTTGACACCTTCCAATTCCGCGTGTTTTGATGGCTCATTAAGGTTCAGTTTGCCGATGGCAGCTGGGCCTTTAACCGGTAGTGGCACGGCGGCCATGCATCATTCATTAAATTCGGGAAACCCTTTGGCGGAAGCCTGAATACGGTTTTCATAGCGATAAGAATGTTAATGAGCAGATAGCCGCCCTGCACGGAGCGCCGCATCCGTAGTTCAGTGGCGCCGAGTTTACATGATAATAATGCAACATAAAACTATATCAAAGGGAGTTTGCAATGATGATGGAAACAGTCTTGTCTCGTTCTTTGCGTTTGATGTTTACGGGGAGCGCTGTCGTCGCTGGCCTGACCATGCTGGCCCAGCCAGCCATGGCACAACAGAACGATGCACCCATGCAGCGTGTTGAAGTCACCGGCTCCGCCATCAAGCGGATCGATGGTGAAACCTCGGTGCCGATCACCATTATTAAAATGGATGACCTGAAAAAACAGGGTATTACCACCATCGAGCAAGTCATGTCGAACCTGAGCGCTTCGCAGGCTTCGCAAGGCACCAGTCAGGTCGTCGGACTGGGTACCGGCGGCGCGTCGTTCGCCGACTTGCGCGGTATTGGCGCGAACAAGACTCTCGTCTTGCTGAATGGCCGGCGCATGGCCAACAATGCGCTCGACAGCTCCGCGCCCGACTTGAACATGATCCCGTTTGCCGCGCTCGAACGCGTCGAAGTGTTGCGCGATGGCGCGTCGTCGCTGTACGGCAGCGATGCCGTCGGTGGCGTGATTAACTTCATCACGCGCAAGGACTTCCAGGGCGGCATCGTCAGCATCGGTGGCGATATGCCGGAACAATCGGGTGGCTTCTCCAAGAATGCGAATGTCGGTTTCGGCTATGGCGACCTGGATAAAGATGGCTTCAATATTTTCGGTATGCTCGATACCCAGAGCCAGCGTGCCATTACCGGTACCCAGCGCAATTACAACAAGCGCTATCCAGGTGGCATTTCGCCGACCACCAGTCCCGCCAATTACTATCAGGACGACCAGACTGGCAATCCGACCGCGCCTAGCTGCGCTGCCGGCACCTTCCTCGTACCTAGTGGCGATGGTACCAGCTGCAATATGTCGACCTCGAACTTCGTGGACTATGTACCGAAAAGCAAGCGCACGACCGGCTTGCTCAAAGGCGTCTTGAAGCTGAACGCGAATCACGAGATCAGCCTTGAATACCTGAACAGCGAAAGCAAGGTCTACAGCGCCATCGCCCCTGTACCGTATGGTGGCCTGCGCCAGAACCGCACGCGCCTCGATGGCTCGCCAAATCCGTTCTACCCGGGCAATGGCAATTTCACGCCGAACATTCCGCTCAATGCCAATTACGTCGATCCCAACTTCATGCCTGCCGGCGTCAAGCCTGGCTTCGTGAACGTCAAATGGCGCGATTTGCCGAACGGTTCGCGCGCTGATGAAAATATCAACAAGCAACAGCGTCTCGTCGCTGGCTTGAATGGCAACCTCGCTGGCTGGGATTACAACGCGGCGCTGACCTTCAATGAAAACAAGGTCGCTGTGAATCTGATGGGCTACAGCGATGGCGGCATTATCACGAAAGGTGTCTTGAACGGCATCATCAATCCATTTGGCGAGCAAGATGCGGCCGGCATGGCCTTGATCGAAAGTGCTGCATTGAACGGCAATGTTCGTAATGCCAAGGGCACGACCAAGGTCGCCGACTTCAATGCAAGCCGCGAACTCGGTGACTGGATGGGTGCTGGTCGCGCTGCCGCTCTGGCCGTGGGTGCGCAAGTGGGACATGAGAAATTCCTCAGCACCGCCAATTCGGAATATGCCGCCAAGGTCGTTGCCAGTACCGGTATTGATCCGGAAACGCATGATGAAGGTTCGCGCACCACGCAAGCCGTGTACGCCGAATTGAACGTGCCTATCCTCAAGACACTGGACGTGACCGCCGCCGTGCGCTATGACCGTTACAGCGATTTCGGCAATACGACCAATCCGAAAGTTGGATTCCGCTTCCAGCCGACAAAAGAAGTGCTGTTCCGCGGTTCGTATTCGACCGGTTTCCGCGCGCCATCGCTGTATGAGATCAATTCTTCGCAAACGTACACCAATACCAGTCAGCGTGATGATCCGATCAATTGCCCGGATGGCACGCCATTGCCTGGCAAGCCCAAGGCAACGAATTGCAAACAGCAGTTCCAGGCCTTGTTTGGCGGCAATAAAAAGCTGTCGCCTGAAGAGTCGCGCAACATTACCGTGGGTGTCGTACTCGAACCCATCGCCAACCTGAGCATTGGTATCGATTACTGGGATATCAAGCTCGACCATTCGATCGGTGCCCTGCAGGAAGACGATGTGTTTGGCGACCCGGTTACCTACGCTGCCGTGTACCACCGCACGGCGAACGGCAACCTGGCTACCGACGGTTCACAATGCCCGAATCCGGCCACTTGCGGCTATGTCGACCTGCGTACCCAGAACCTGGGTGGCGTGAAGACCCGCGGCCTCGACTTGAGCGTCAACTACCGTTTGCGCACCAGCGACTTCGGCACTTTCGCCCTGATCACCAACAGCACTTACGTCAACAAGTACGATTATCAAAGTGCCGAAGGCGGTAAATGGAAACAGAATGTGGGTGTCTTCTCCGGCTCCGGTCCGATCTTCCGCTGGCAGCATACGGCCAGCGTGAACTGGAACAGCGGTATCTTCAGTGCCGGCATGTCGGCTCATTACAAGTCTGGCTACCTGGACCAGGATGAAGAGAACAAAGTGCCGTCCTATACCACCTTTGACGCTTTCGGAACGGTTGCCGCCACCAAGAATGTGACCCTGACTGCCGGTGTGCGCAATCTGTTCGACCGCGAACCGCCACTGAGCTATCAAACCAACACCTTCCAGGCTGGCTATGATCCACGCTACGCGGACGCCATTGGCCGTACCGTGTATCTGCGCGGTAGCTATACGTTCTAAGTCTGTTGCAGGCTGAAAGCTAAAACGCCCGGGTGAAAACCCGGGCGTTTTTTTTGCCTTGCCGTGCGGCACGGCAGTCGTTGCTTATTTTTCGCGCGCCGCCATCGACAGCGCCACCGCCTCTGCCACCTTGATGCCATCGACGGCCGCCGACAGGATGCCGCCCGCATAGCCGGCGCCTTCACCGGCCGGGAACAGGCCCCGCGTATTCAGGCTTTGCAGGTTGTCGTCGCGGCGCTTGATGCGGATCGGCGAGGAAGTGCGCGTTTCCACGCCCGTCAGTACGGCGTCGGCCTTGTAGTAGCCCTTGATCTGCTTGTTGAATGCCGGGAACGCTTCACGCATGGCCGTGATTGCGTACTCGGGCAGGGCCGGCGCCAGATCCGTCAGGTGCACTGCCGGCTTGTACGAAGGAATCACACTGCCGAACTCCGTCGAGGCGCGGCCCGCCACGAAATCGCCCACCAATTGGCCTGGCGCATCGTAGTTGCCGCCGCCCAGGGCGAACGCGCGCTCTTCCAGGTCGCGCTGCAGCGCGATGCCGGCCAGCGGGTCGCCCGGATAGTCGGCTGGCGTGATGCCGACGACGATGGCGCTATTGGCGTTGCGCTCGTTGCGCGAGTACTGGCTCATGCCGTTCGTCACCAGGCGGCCTGGCTCCGAGGCGGCAGCCACCACCGTGCCGCCCGGGCACATGCAGAAGCTGTAGACGGAGCGGCCATTGCTGGCGTGGTGCACCAGCTTGTAGTCGGCAGCACCCAGAATCGGGTGGCCGGCGCTGGGGCCGAAGCGGCAGCTGTCGATCAAGGATTGCGGGTGTTCCACGCGGAAACCGATCGAGAATGGCTTGGCTTCGATGTACACGCCGCGGCGGTGCAGCATCTCGAAGGTGTCGCGTGCGCTGTGGCCGATGGCCAGCACCACGTGGTTGCTGGCGATGGTCTCGCCATTGTCCAGCACCACGCCGCGTACCTGGCCGCCGTCGGCACCGGGCACGATGTCGAGATCGACCACTTTGCTGCTGAAGCGGTATTCGCCGCCCAGCTGTTCGATATTGGCGCGCATTTCTTCCACCATCTTGACCAGGCGGAAGGTGCCGATGTGCGGCTTGCTCACATACATGATTTCCTCGGGCGCGCCGGCCTTGACGAATTCTGTCAATACCTTGCGGCCGTAGTGCTTGGGATCCTTGATCTGGCTGTACAGCTTGCCGTCGGAAAAGGTGCCGGCGCCGCCTTCGCCGAACTGCACGTTCGATTCCGGGTTCAGTTCGCGCTTGCGCCAGAAGCCGAAGGTGTCGACCGTGCGTTCGCGCACCTGCTTGCCGCGTTCCAGGATGAGGGGGCGCAAGCCCATCTGCGCCAGGATCAGCGCCACGAACAGGCCGCATGGCCCCGTGCCGATGACGATGGGGCGCGCTTCATGCGTGTGGCCGGCCAGCTGTTCGCCGCCGGCGACGAATTTGTAGTCGGTGTCGGGTGCGGGCATCAGATGGATATCGTGGCCCAGGCGCGCCAGCACGGCCGCCTCATTCTTGACGTCCACATGCAGCGAGTAAATCAACACCACGGCGCTGCGCTTGCGCGCGTCGTAGCTGCGCTTGAAAACGGTAAAGCCGAGCAGCTCGTCCGCGGTAATGCCGAGGCGCGCCAGGATGGCGGCGGGCAGGGCTGCATCGTCGTGTTCGAGGGGGAGTTTTACTTCATTGAGTCGTAACATGGTGTGTATTTTCAAAAATTGCCGGGCTCCGTATCTAGCAGAGAGTCTGTGGCGCATCGCGCGCCGCGTCGCTATTTTACCTGTAAAGACGGGCAGCTTCCGCAACCAGGCCATGGCGCTGGCAGCGGCAGTGCCGCGCTGACTGCATGGCCTGAGCACCCTGCGCGCCACCCGACATGCCGGCCGCAGATTTAACAATTGATTGTTTGTGCATTGATATTTTCATGAAAAATGTGTGTGATTCAATATTTCATTTTGATAATAGATGCGCAATCCATTGAAAAATCTGTTTTGCATCAAAGGTGACGCCAGCGACCTGTGTTTCACGCAGCCGGCCGACTCGCCGCGCGCACTCGCCAACCGTGCTTTTTTGCGTCGCCTCATAGGAGAATTGCCATGCCAGCCTGCCGAAAAATGGCGAACGCAAGGGCATCTTGGCTGGTGCGTTTTGTCCGCCAGCGACGCAAAGGATGGCTGGGGACTGTGCGATATCGCCGCATTTTTATGTCAAAAAACAACAAAAAAAGCCTGTTTGGAAATTTTTCATGCAATCGCTAACTGATTCGGCAATGGTAATTGACAATATTTTTCTTGTTACAGATACTTACCTGTGTCAAGAGTTACGACACATAAAGTGCCACGCGAGCCGCTGTGATCCAGTCGCTTGGTGTTCATTAAAAATTACAAGTTGAGATTGCTAAAACATGATGCTGAGTAAACCAAAATTAAGCCCTATCAGTAAGGCGGTGTTTTTTGCTTTGAGCGCCATTGCTGCCTCCGCCCATGCACAAAACAGCGCAGGTGCCGCAGAGCCGGTCATGCAACGTGTTGAAGTGACTGGTTCGAACATCAAGCGCATGGACACGGAAACTGCTTCGCCAGTGACCGTCTTGCGTCGCGACGAAATCAAGGCCACCGGTGCAAATACCGTGCGCCAGATTCTCGATACCCTGACGTCGTTCGACACAGGCACCCTGAAGGATGACGGTTCCTCGAGCAGCTTTGCGCGCGGCGCGTCCGGCGCGTCCATGCGTGGCCTGGGCAAGAGCGCCACGCTGGTGCTGGTGAACGGTCGCCGCGTGTCGAACTATGCCTTCGCCGATGGCGGCAAGGAAACCTTTGTCAACGTCGATTCGATTCCTGCTGACGCGATCGAGCGTGTGGAAGTGCTGAAAGATGGCGCATCGGCCGTGTACGGTTCCGACGCCCTCGCCGGCGTGATCAACATCATTACCCGCAAGAGCTACCAAGGCGTCAGCGTGAGCGCCAATTACCAGCAACCGACCAGCGATAGCCTCGGCAAGCAGACCACTGTTGGTGTGTTGGCTGGTTATGGTGACCTGGAAAAAGACCGCTATAACGTCTTCTTCAACATCGAAGGCTACAAGCGCGAGGGTTACAAACTGGCTGACGTGATCGGCAAATATCCTTCCTACCACAAGAAAGTTGTCAGCACCGCTTTCGGCGATCCTTCGCTGACGTCCTACCCAGGTAACTTGAACCAGGCCGCCGGTGGCGGCAATCCTGCCGTGCGTCAAGCCGTCAAGGGCTGCTCAGTCATCAATGCCACGGGTCTGTGCACCAGCGACCTGAATGGAATCAACCCATGGTCGGACGGTGCCGAGCGCGTCAACATGTACAGCGCCTTGCACTTCAAGCTCAGTGACACGACGCGCGGTTTCGCCGAAGTGTCGTACTCGGAAACCCGTACCAACTACGAGCCACTGCCATTCGGCATGGCGGCAGGTTCGCCATGGAACTGGTTCGACGGCAACAAGAAGCAATCGCAAAGCGTGCAGAAGCCAAAACTGCCAGCCAATTCGCCTTACAATCCATATAACTTCCCGGTTGGTCTGGACTATCGCTTCATGGACAGCAACCTGGACTGGTCCGCGCCATCGAAAGCCACACAATACCGCGTCATGGCAGGCCTGGAAGGCACGATTGGCGCCTATGACTGGGAAGCTACGGTTGGCCGCACCGGCGGTGACGGTACCTCGCGCAACCGCGGCCCGCACCGTGACCGCATGCCTGCCGCTATCGTCAGCGGCGAGTACAAGCTTGGTGGCCAGAATAGCGATGCATTGCTGGCGAGCATGTTCCCTGTGATCGGTACCGATGCGGAACTGTCGACCAACTTCCTCGAAGGCAAGCTGAGCGGTGAGCTGATGGCGTTGCCAGCCGGCCCATTGAGCTTTGCCTTTGGTGCAGAAGTGCGCCAGGAAAAGCAGAAGATCAAGTCGCTCGACAACGTCATGAACGCCGAGATCATCAGCCAGGGTTCGCTGTGGATCGACGGTCAGCGCACGACGAGCGCCGCTTACATGGAGTTGAATGCGCCAGTCGTCAAAGGCCTGGAGCTGAACGGTGCATTGCGCCTGGACAAAGCACCCGGCTTCTCGGCACACGTGTCGCCTAAACTGGGCGCCAGCTGGAAAGTCGTGCCACAGTTGTTGTTGCGTGGTACGGTTTCCGGTGGTTTCCGTGCTCCAAATATCCCGGAAACCCTGGGTAAAGTGGGCTTGACCGGCTTCTTCAACAGCTCGCTGGATCCAAAGCGTTGCGATACGGCAACTGCCATTCGCGATATCCTGCGTAACGGCAATGCCAGCGACAAGGCAGATGCAACCACCGCCTACAACTCGGGTTGCCTGACGTCGATCCCGGCCATGATTTCGTCGAGCTCGACCCTGAAACCGGAAACCTCGCGCAGCATCACGGTAGGTTTCGTGGCTGAGCCGGTCAAGAACTTCACCATTGCACTCGATTACTTCAAGATCGAACGCAAGGACCAGATCGACTACCGCGACGTGCCGTATGTGCTGGAGCGTGAAGACAATGCCGGTTATTCGGACAAACTGGTGCGCAACCCAATCAGCGACACCGACCGTCGCCTGGCTGCCCGCGCCAACACGCTGAAGCCAGGTTCGAACATCGCCTGGGGTGCAGGTACCATCCAGTCGCTGTTGCTGAGCTATGAAAACTTCGGCAAGACCGATTCGCAAGGCGTGGATATCGACTTGAACGGCCGCATCTCGGCAGGCGAGTACGGTACCGTGACCCTGGGTCTGGCGAGCACCGTTTCCCTGAAACTGCGTAGCTGGGATATCGATGCCAATACATACCGTCCTAACACGGTAGGCAACCTGGGCGTGCCTCGTGTCGTGTCGGTGCTCAGCGCCGCATGGCGCAAGGGTCCGATGACGGCTGGCGTGCGCGTCAACTACACTTCGGCCCAGTCCTTGAACTACGACGAGACGGATGAAGCGCGTTGGGGCGAAGCTGGTTGCCGTAAGGCACTGGCAGCGCTGGACGCCAATGATCTGTCGTGCCGCGTTGCCAGCGATGTACGTACTGATTTGAACTTTGCTTACACGGGCATCAAAAACCTGCGTTTGCTGGCGAACATCAACAACGTCTTCGAACGCGACCGTCCGATGAACGTGCGTACCGGCTACGTGTGGCGTCCACGCACCCTGAAAGTGGGTGCCGAGTACACGTTTTAATTAGACAGCCTGGACGGCGCCGGCAAGGGCCGTCCACTGATCTGGCGTGACATCGCTACGATGTCGCGTCACTGGCGCAGTGCGGGAAACCGTACTGCGTTTTTTTTATGCTATTTACATACCGTCCCACAAGGCGCCCAGGGTGGCCAGCGCCGTCAGGCCCGCCGTCTCGGTGCGCAGGATGCGCGGCCCCATGGACAGGCCGATGGCGCCGGCGGCCAGGGCCGCTTTTTCTTCCGCTTCCGAAAATCCGCCTTCCGGTCCCACCATCACCGTAATCGCTTGCGGCGGCTGGTGGCGCGCCCAGTCTGCCAGCGACTGCTGCGCGCGCGGCGTCAGGATGATGCGCTTATGCAAATCTTGCTGGCTGCTCCAGCTATTGAAGTCTTGCAAGGGCGCCAGCTGCGCCAGGCGGTTGCGTCCGCATTGTTCCGAGGCGGAGACGATGATGCCTTGCCAGTGCGCGAGCTTCTTCTCGGCCCGCTCGCTGGACAGGCGCACCACGCAGCGCTGCGCCGCCAGCGGCACGATGCCGGCCGCGCCCAGTTCGATGGCTTTTTCGATGATCCAGTCCATTTTCGATGCTTCCGGCAGCGCCTGCGCCAGGGTCACGGCATACGGCAGTTCCGCTTCGCGCGCCACGTGCGCCTGGATTTCCGCCGTCACGCTGCGCTTGGCGACCGCCACCAGGCTGGCTTGCACTTCGCCGCCTTCGCCATTGAACAGGGTGATGACGTCGCCCGGCGCCAGGCGCACGACCTGGATATGGTGGGCGACTGCCTCCGGCAGGGAGACGGTGGCGCCGGCGACGAGCGGCTGGGGGCAGAAAAAACGCGGCATGCAAATCCTCAACGGGGGTAAGTGGGGTGGAAAGACGTCAAAGTATAGCCATTTGGCGGGCCAGTACGCCGCAATTCTAATTTGCAGCCCCCCAGTCTGGTAAAATAGTTGACTACAGAAAGCAGCCGGCTTCCCTGTCCGCGCTGTTGCAAACGAATCCCAAACTCGCGACTGACCCACACCATCATGACAACTACGCTCCCGACTACCAAAATGGCCAATGCGATCCGCGCACTGGCAATGGACGCTGTACAAAAGGCCAACTCCGGCCATCCAGGCATGCCGATGGGCATGGCCGAGATCGCAGTTGCCCTGTGGAGTGGTCACTACCGCCACAATCCAGCGAATCCAAAATGGCAGAATCGCGACCGTTTCCTGTTGTCGAACGGCCACGGCTCCATGCTGCACTATGCGCTGCTGCACCTGACGGGCTACGACCTGTCGATGGATGACATCAAGGCCTTCCGCCAGATGCATTCGAAAACCCCGGGCCACCCGGAAGTCGATGTCACGCCAGGAGTGGAAACGACCACCGGCCCGCTGGGCCAGGGCATCGCCAACGCGGTCGGCATGGCCCTGTCGGAGCAATTGCTGGCTGCTGAATTCAACAAGCCTGGCCACGACATCGTCAACCACTACACCTACGCCTTCGTCGGCGACGGTTGCCTGATGGAAGGTATTTCGCACGAAGTGTGCGCGCTGGCCGGCACCCTGGGCTTGAACAAGCTGATCGCCCTGTACGACGACAACGGCATTTCCATCGATGGCAAAGTCGAAGGCTGGTTCACGGACGACACCCCGGCCCGCTTCGAAGCGTACGGCTGGAACGTCATCCGCGCCGTCGACGGGCATGACGTTGCCGCCGTGGCTGCCGCCATCGCCGCCGCCAAGACCGCCAGCAAACCAACCCTGATCTGCTGCAAGACCATCATCGGCAAGGGTTCGCCGAACCTGCAAGGCGGCGACAAGGTCCACGGCGCCGCGCTGGGCGACAAAGAAATCGCTGCCGTGCGCGAATACATCGGCTGGGATGCCGCACCGTTCGAGATGCCGGCCGACGTGTACGCAGCCTGGGATGCGAAGCAACAGGGCGCCCTGCTGGAAGCGGACTGGAACGAGCGTTTCGCCGCCTACAGCCGCGAATTCCCGCAACAAGCCGCTGAACTGACCCGCCGCATGCAGGGCGAGTTGCCACAGGCATTCGAAGCGGCCCTGAGCGCCGCCATCGCTTCCTGCGTCGAGAAGAAAGAAAACATCGCCACCCGCAAGGCCAGCCAGAACGCCATCCAGGCGCTGGCGTCGTCGCTGCCGGAATTCCTCGGCGGCTCGGCCGACCTGACCGGTTCGAACCTGACCAACTGGAAAGAGTGCGTGGCCGTGCGTTCGGGCCAGCCTGGCAACCATATCAACTACGGCGTGCGCGAATTCGGCATGAGCGCCATCATGAACGGCATCACCTTGCACGGCGGCTACATCCCGTTCGGCGCCACGTTCCTGACGTTCTCCGACTACAGCCGCAATGCCCTGCGCATGGCCGCGCTGATGAAACTGCGTTCGATCTTCGTGTTCACCCACGATTCGATCGGCCTGGGCGAAGACGGCCCGACGCACCAATCGGTTGAGCACGTCTCGTCGATGCGTTTGATCCCGAACCTGGACAACTGGCGTCCATGCGACACCGTCGAGTCGGCTGCTGCCTGGGGCGCCGCCGTGCGCCGCAAGGATGGCCCGTCGACCCTGATCTTCTCGCGCCAGAACCTGCCGTACCAGGAGCGTTCCAGCGAGCAAATTGAAAATATCTACCGCGGCGGCTATGTGCTGAACGACGTGGCGGACGCCAAGGCGATCCTGATCGCTACCGGTTCCGAAGTGGAACTGGCTGTCGCTGCCGCCAGCGCGCTGGCCTCGGAAGGCATCAACGTGCGCGTGGTATCGATGCCGTCGACCGACGTGTATGACCGCCAGGACGCCGCCTACAAGGCCAGCGTGTTGACGAAGGGCGTGCCGCGCGTGGCCATCGAAGCGGGCGTGACCAGCTTCTGGTACAAATACGTGGGCCTGGAAGGCGCCGTGGTCGGTATCGACACGTTCGGCGAATCGGCGCCTGCCGGCGTGCTGTTCAAGCATTTCGGTTTCACGGTCGAGAACGTTGTCGCCAAGGTGAAAGCCGTTATCGCTGGCTAATATTGATTTTTAACGGTCCTGGCGATGTGCTCGCCAGGGGCGTGCATGTACCTTCTTTTTTAATCAGGAGCAGAGTATGACGATCAAAGTTGCAATCAATGGCTACGGCCGCATCGGCCGTAATGTGTTGCGCGCTTTCTATGAAGGCGGCAAGAAACAGGACATCCAGATCGTTGCCATCAACGACCTGGGCGATGCCAAATCGAACGCCCACCTGACCCGCTACGATACCGCGCACGGCAAGTTCCCGGGCACGGTTACCGTCGAAGGCGACAACATGATCGTCAATGGCGATCCGATCCGCGTGTTTGCACAGCGCAATCCTGCTGAAATCCCATGGGGCGAGCTGGGCGTGGACGTCGTGCTGGAGTGCACGGGCTTCTTTACCACCAAAGAGAAAGCTTCGGCTCACTTGAAGGGCGGCGCGAAAAAAGTCATCATCTCGGCACCAGGCGGCAAGGACGTCGATGCGACCGTCGTGTTCGGCGTCAACCACTCGGTACTGAAATCGACCGACACCGTCATCTCGAACGCATCGTGCACCACCAACTGCCTGGCACCGCTGGTCAAGCCACTCAACGACGCCATCGGCATCGAAACGGGCCTGATGACCACCGTGCACGCCTACACCAACGACCAGGTGCTGTCCGACGTGATGCATGAAGACCTGCGCCGCGCCCGTTCGGCCACCATGAGCATGATCCCGACCAAGACGGGCGCTGCTGCCGCCGTTGGCCTGGTGCTGCCTGAGCTGAATGGCAAGCTGGACGGCTTCGCCATCCGCGTGCCGACCATCAACGTCTCGCTGGTCGACCTGACCTTCATCGCCAAGCGCGACACCACGGTGGAAGAAGTCAACGCGCTGATGAAAACCGCATCGGAAGGCGCCCTGGAAGGCATCCTGACGTACCAGACCGAACCGCTGGTATCGATCGACTTCAACCATAACCCGGCTTCGTCGAACTTCGATTCGACCCTGACCAAGGTATCGGGCCGTCTGGTGAAAGTATCGTCGTGGTACGACAATGAGTGGGGTTTCTCGAACCGCATGCTCGACACCACCGTCGCACTGATGTCGGCCAAGTAATTCCTGGCTAGCCTGCAAAAAACGCCCTTCGGGGCGTTTTTTTATTCGTGGCCGTGCGAATAAAAGCGGCGCCGGTAGAAGCGCCACAGCACGCGCAGGTCGCGCAGCACGGGTACGCCGGACAGCAGGGTCAGCACGCCGGCGAGCAGGATGGTGGCGGCCGGAAAGCCGATGTGCTTGAAGGCCAGTGCGCCGCTGACGCCGCCGATGAAAAAGCAGCTGATCAAGAGGCTGTGCGTTCTCAGCTTGCCGCGGTTGACCTTGACCATGCGGTCCGGCAGGTGGCGCCGGTTGTAATACGCCATCTTGCCCAGTTCGATGCCGATATCGGTGGACAGGCCCGTCACGTGCGTGGTGCGGATGACGGCGCCCGAAATCTTGGTGATGATGGCGTTTTGCAAACCCATGACAAAGCACAACAGCAAGATGGTGACGGGGCCCAGCACGTCGGGCATGGTGGCCAGATAATTGCCCGTCAGGCCGAACAGCAATAACAGGGCCGCTTCCAGCAGCAGGCTGGCGGCAAACTGGCTGTGCAGCCGGCGCCGTTTGCCCCAGTTCACCATGATGGCGGTCACAGCCGCACCGCTGACAAAGGCCAGCCAGGCGCCCAGCGCGGCCAGGGCCAGCGTGATATTGCCCAGCGCCAGGTCATCGGCCATGCCGGAAACGATGCCCGTCATGTGCGAAGTGTAGCCGCCGATGGCCAGAAAGCCGCCCGCATTCACGGCGCCGGCCACCAGCGCCAGCACGCAACCGAGCTGCAGGTTGGCTTGCGTATCGCGTGCCGATCCGCTCAGGCGGGACAGGTAATGGAGCGGCATGCGGGCGTGGTTTCCTCTTGCCGTGGCTTATTTATAGATGCCGGAACCGACAATCATATTGTCGACCCGTTCGATGTAGCCGGATTTTTGCTCGACCACCTTGGTCAGCGGATTGGGCCACTTGAAGTCTACCCAGCCGCGTCCGGCCGGCGTATTGGCCGTGGTGATCAGCGACTTGACGATGGCCTTGCCTTCATTGTCCTTCAGGTCGATCAGGTTCTTGCCGACCATCTTGGGATTGTTGCCGTGCGCCAGGGTGACACCGTTCATGTCGTACACATAAATGTACAGGTCGCGGTCATGGAAGCTGGTGTTGGCGGGATCGGCAATGGCGGCAAAGGCCTTTTCCTTGCCATCGGCCTTGATCATGGCCACGGCGCGCTTGGTCATGGCGATGGCTTCGTCCGCGCTGCCCTTGGGGGCTGCCCAAGCCGCTGCCGGCATGGCGCAGAGGATGAAACTGGCAACGAGGGCTTGGATGCCCGTTTTTACACTCGTCTTCATACGCTGTCTCCTGGGATGATAGGCAACCCCGGCGCGGCCGGTTGTACGGCACTACTGGGAAGTGGAATTGCCTGTACGTATCATACGCCGCCGCCGGGCTTATGCAATCGTTGCGGGAAAGATCGTGTGCCACAGGCGCATCACGTTGTCCGCATGCACGCGCACTCTTTCCGGTTCCACCCGGGCCAGGTCGTGGCCCTGCAGGCGCAACTGGTGCTGCAGCTTGCGTAGCGCGCGGTAGGCGTCGGCCACCAGGGCGGCCAGCTGCGCGTCGATCAGTCCCAGTTCGCCGCACAGGCGCAGCAGGGCGATATTGCCCGAGTTGGCCGTCAGCTGCGGATACTGCGCCGCGTGCTGCAGCACCAGGTATTGCACCATGAACTCGATGTCGATCATGCCGCCCGGATCTTGTTTCAAATCAAAGCTGCCGGGGCGGGGCGGGTGGGCGTCCAGCATTTTCTTGCGCATGGCCACCACTTCACCCTTGAGCGGGCCGTTTTCCGGGCGCTCCTTGCGCAAGATCGTGTCGCGGATGCGTTCGAAGTGCTTGCCGATGGCGACGTCGCCGGCGCAGAAGCGTGCGCGCGTGAGCGCCTGGTGCTCCCACACCCAGGCCGCGCTGCCCTGGTAGCGCTCGAATGCCTGCACGCTGGAAACCAGCATGCCCGAGGCGCCATCGGGGCGCAGGGCGATATCGATGTCGAACAGGATGCCGGCCGAGGTGTGCGAGGTCATCCAGGTGATGAAGCGCTGCGCCAGCTTGGCATACAGGCCGGGCGCTTCCTGGTCGTCGTCGTCGAACAGGAAGATGACGTCCAGGTCGGAGACATAGCCCAGTTCCTTGCCGCCCAGCTTGCCATATGCGATGACGGCGAATTTCGGCACCTCGCGGTGGCGCGTGGGTAAGGTTTGCCACACGGCTTGCACGGTGGCGGCGACGATGATGTCGGCCAGCTGCGACAGGTAATCGGCCAGCTTTTCCACGCTCAGGTCGCCCGCCAGGTCTTGCGCCAGGCACTGGAACAGCTGCGCATGGTGTGTTTCGCGCAGGATATCCATCTGCCGCTCCGTGTCGCCGGGCGCGTCGTCGAGCTGGCGCTGCAGGTCCAGTGCCAGCGCATTTGGATCGGGCACCGTGTTGCGGATGCGTTCATCGAGCAGTTCGTCGAGCAGGATAGGATGTTGCGTGAGGAAGGTGGCGGCCCAGCCGCTGGCGCACACCATGCGCACGACGCGCTCTAGCGTATGGGGATATTCCGTCAGCAGCGACAAATAGGCCGAGCGGCGCGCGATGGCTTCCAAAAAGTCGAGCAGGCGGCCCAGGGTGGCCAGCTGGCTGGCGTTACCGTTGGAAACGGAGCAATCGGTGATCAGGGGCAGGGCGGAATTGACGAGGGCCACCAGGCGCGTGCGGCTCGCCTCGGGCAAGGATTGCAGCCGCGGCGCCTGCCATGTGGCCAGCAAACGGCGCGCGCAGGCGGCAGGTTCGTGGAAACCCAGCGCGGCGAAGCGCGCCTCGATGGCTTCCTGCTGGTCCGAGGCGGCGCAGTCGTTCGACGTCTGCGGGTCGATGCCCGTGTCGGCCGGCGGCGTGCCGCTGCTCTTGTCGCTGAACATCTCGTCGAACTGGCCGGCGACAAACACGCGGTGCGCTTCGAGCTGGGCCAGCAGGGTAGGCGTGTCGGGCAAGCCCATCATCTGCGCCACCACCAGGCGGTCGGCCTCGTTGGCGGGCAGGGTATGGGTTTGCGCATCGTCCAGGTATTGCAGCCGGTGTTCGAGGTTGCGCAGGAAAGTGTAGGAGCCGAGTAATTGCTCCACGATGGCCGGTTCCAGCAAACCCTTGTCTGCCACCGTGCGCAGGGTGGCGCGCGTGGAACGCTCGCGCAGTTCCGCATCGCGCCCGCCGCGTATCAATTGAAACACTTGCGCGAGGAATTCGATTTCGCGGATGCCGCCGCGGCCCAGCTTGACGTTGTTGCTGCGGTCCGGGTGCAGCCGCTCCTGGCGGTTGACCTCGGCGCGGATCTGGCCGTGCATGGTGCGGATGGCATCGATGACGCCGAAATCGAGGTAGCGGCGGAAGACAAACGGGCGCACGATGGCGTCAAGCGACGCAATATCTTCCGGCTTGCCCGTCACGGCGCGCGCCTTGACCCAGGCGTAGCGCTCCCATTCGCGGCCCTGCACGATCAGGTATTGCTCCACCATGCCCAGGCTGGCGGCCAGCGGACCCGAGTTACCGTTCGGACGCAAGGCCATGTCCACACGGAAAGTAAAACCGTCTTGCGTGATTTCGGCCAGGGCGGCGATCAGCTTCTTGCCCATGCGAATGAAAAACTCGTGATTCGACAGGCTGCGCTGGCCCGGCTGAGTAGCGACCGTATCGCCATCTTCCGGGTAGACAAAGATCAGGTCGATGTCCGACGAGACATTCAGCTCGCCGCCGCCCTGCTTGCCCATCGCCAGCACCATCAATGCCTGTTCCTCGCCCGATTCCTCGCCGACGGGCATGCCGTGCAAGGCCACCATCTCGGCCATGATGGCGTCCACATGCGTGCGGATGGCGAAATCGGCAAAGCCCGTCATCGCCGTGACGACCTCGTTCAAGTCGGCCTGGCCGCAAAGATCGCGCTCGATCAGGCCGCACACGAGCAGGTTGCGCAGGCGGCGCATGGCCCGCTCGGCCGGCAGCGGCGGCGTGGCGGCGTTCGATTGCTCGGCCAGCGCAGCGGCAAAATCGAGCCCGTCGAGCGGCGCGCGCACCAGTTGCGTTATCTGCGCGGCGCGCTCGGGGGCGGCGCTCAGCCAGCGCTGGTAGAAACGGGAGGCGGAGATCAAAGGCTGTGTGCTCATGGTGTCGGTAAGGGTCTCGTGAATGCTGCGTGCATGGTTCTTGTTTAACTTGGCTGTGAACGGCGGGGGATGCGGTAAAATTGTGCCGCTGGCGCGAATGCCGCCGGCAGTGCATGCTCTTCCGGACGATGGTAAGGGAGGCTTTGCTCAGAAGCAAGCGCAAGGATGCAGGCGCGCACCACGAATGCAGACGATTTTTGCCATTATTTGACGCCGGGCCAGTTTATTAGCTTATTGATGCAAAAACCGCCAGAAGCAAGCGTGACAGAACATGTGCCATTGGCCTTGCGCTGGCAGCGGCTGCGTGCCGCCTATCGCATGGCCAATCTGGCCACCCACCATGTGTTGGGTTTTACCATCAAACTGGTGCTGCTGGCGTATTTCGCCTTCGCCGTGCTGTTTTTGTTCCTGCGCTACGCCATCCTGCCGAATATCGATTACTACAAGGGCGATATCGAGCGGGCGGCCAGCCGCGCGCTGGGCAACCCTGTCAGTATCGCGCGTATTTATGCCTCCTGGCATGGCGTGCGGCCGAATCTCTTCCTCGGCGACGTGAGCCTGCGCGACAAGACGGGCCGCCAGGCGCTGAGCCTGCCGAGCGTTTCGGCCACCGTGTCATGGTGGAGCGTGCTCGGTTCCGTGCGCTTCGATACGCTGGAAATCACGCGGCCTGACCTGGACGTACGGCGCAGCAAGGATGGCAAGCTGTATGTGGCAGGCGTGCTGGTCGACAGCAAGCAAGGCAGCGACGGCAAGGGTGCCGACTGGCTGCTGTCGCAGCATGAGATCATCATTCGCGACGGCAAGGTGCGCTGGACCGACGAAGCGCGTGGCACGCCGGAGCTGGCTTTAAGCCAGGTTAACTTGCTGCTGCGCAACCACTGGCGCAGCCACCGGCTGGGCTTGCAGGCCACCCCGCCTGCCAGTCTGGCCGCGCCCATCGATGTGCGCGCGCACTTCAGCCATCCCCCTTTCAGCACGCGCATCTCGGATGTGTCGATGTGGAAGGGCGAGTTGTACGCCGACCTGAAAAACGCCGACCTGGCCGCCTGGCGCCGCTATCTCGACTACCCGTTTGAATTAAGCCAGGGCAAGGGCGCCCTGCGCGCCTGGCTGAGCCTGGATCACGCGCGCCTGGCCGGCTTCACGGCCGATGTGGGTCTGACGGAGGTGCAGGCGCAACTGGGCGAGCATATCGCCCCGCTCGACTTGCTGTCGGTCAGCGGGCGCATTTCGGCAAAGGAAGAGCTGTCGGCGCAGGTGCCGGACGGCAAACCCACCTTCGGCGCGAATGGGCACCAGGTCGAGCTGACGAATTTCGCGGTGGAAACGCGCGATGGCCTCAGCCTGCCGCCCACGACCCTGTCCGAACGCTTTGTCGCCGCCACCAAGCGCAAGCCGGCGCGCACGGAAATCACGGCCAAGTCGCTCGATTTGCACACCCTGGCCGCGCTGGCCGACAAGCTGCCGCTGGGCGAGCAGCAGCGCCAGCGTCTCGATGCCCTGGCGCCGCGCGGGCGTTTGCAGGATTTTTCAGCGCAATGGGAAGGCGACATGGCCACGCCCGCCAGCTACCGTTTGCGCGGCAAGCTCATCGATCTGGGCCTGAATGCGCAGCCGGCGCGCCTGGCCGTGGCGAAGACGGCGACCAGCCCTGCACAGGCGGCTGCACCGGCCATTCCCGGCTTCGACCACCTGACCGGCAGCATCGACGCCAATGACAAGGGCGGCAGCATTGCCATCGATGCGCAGGATTTGGTGTTGCAGTTCCCCACCTACCTGAGCGAGCCGGCCTTGCCGTTCGAACAATTCGCCATGCAGGCGCGCTGGACCTTTGAAGCGGGCAATATGCTGCAAGTCGGGCTGGACAAGCTGGACTTCGATCAGCAAGGCTTGCGCGTCGCCTTGCAGGGCACGCACCGCATGCCGCTCGACGGCAAGAACCTGGGCCAGGTCGATTTGACGGGCACGATCGACAATTTCCATATCAACACCATCGGCCGCTATCTGCCGCTGCAAACGCCCGAGCACCTGCGCCACTGGCTGACGGGCGCGCTGGAAGGCGGCGTGGCGCGCGATGTCAGCCTGCGCCTGCGCGGCGAACTCGAGCATTTCCCCTTCAAGGGGGATACGCCCGCCCAGCGCAATCGCGGCGACTTTCGCGTGGCCGGCAAGCTCGAGAACGGCATCCTCAATTATGCACCGGGCGAATTGGCGGAAAACGGACCGCTGGCGGGCAAGGCGCCGTTGTGGCCGCAGGCGGAAAAAATCAAGGGCAGCTTTATTTTCGAGCGGGCGCGCATGGAAATCCGCGGCGACACGGCCACCACGGGCGGCGTGGCTCTGACGAATGTCAAAGCCGTAATTCCCGACCTGACCGTGTTCGACACCTTGCTCGATATCGAGGGCAATGCCGCCGGCCCGATGCAGGAATTCCTCAAGTACGTGGCGGCCAGTCCCGTGCTGGGCTGGATCGAGCATTTCACGGACGAAACGACGGCGACGGGCAACGCCAGGCTGGCCCTCAAATTGCACTTGCCGATCGAGCGCATGCTCGAGGCGACCGTGCAGGGCAGCTTGCAGCTGGCGGGCAACGACGTGGTGCTGTTCCACGACATGCCGCCCGTGCTGGGCACGCAGGGCAAGATCGAATTTAACGAGAAGGGCGTCAACCTGAATGGCTTGAACGGCAGCCTGCTGGGCGGGCCGCTGGCCATCTCGGGCGGCACGCAGGCGGACAATTCCATCCAGGTGAAAATTGCCGGCAACATGACCATCGACGGCTTGCGCAAGACGTATCCGGCGCCCGTGTTGCAGCGGCTGGCGAAGCATTTGAATGGCGGCGCGCGCTACAGCGGCTTGATCACGGCGCGCGACCACCAGGTGGTGGTCAATGTCGAGTCGCCGCTGACGGGCCTGGGCCTGGATTTCCCCGCGCCCCTGAAAAAGCCTGCCGGCGACAGCCTGCCCGTGAAATTCACCTTGACGGGCAATGCGGCGAACGGCGCCGGCCTGCGCACGGACGATATCCGCATCGCGCTGGGCTCTGGCATCGCCGCCCGCTACCAGCGCCAGAAGCAGGGCAAGGATGCCTGGCGCCTGGTGCGCGGCGGCATCGGCGTGAACGTGCCGGCGCCGGAACCGGACAGCGGCATGATGCTCAACGTGAATATGAAAACCCTGGACGTGGACAGCTGGATCGCCGTCGGCGGTGAAATCGCCGGCAACGCCACGGCGCCAGCCGATGCCGGTGGCAACGCCGACGACGCACCCGATATCGCGCAATATGTGGTGCCGGACATGATGGCGGCGCGCGCCAGCGAACTGATGCTGGGCGAGCGCAAGCTGGAAAACGTGGTGGTGGGCGCCACGCATCAAAAGGATGTGTGGCAAGCCAATATTGACGCGAAACAAGTGTCGGGCTATGTGACGTGGCTGGAAACGCCGTCCGGCCTGGGCAAGATGACGGCGCGCCTGTCGTCGCTGATCATTCCGGAATCGGCCGCCAACGATGTGAAGAGTTTACTGGAAGGCAAGAGCGGTGCCCAGTCGATTCCGTCGCTCGATATCATCGCCGAGCAATTTGAACTGTTCAACAAGAAGATCGGCCGGCTGGAGTTGCAGGCCTATAACACCATGGCGGCGGGCGGGCGCGAGTGGCGCGTGGGCAAGCTGCAATTGTCGAATCCCGATGGTGCGCTGAGCGGCAATGGCAAATGGGTCATCAAGGATGGTCAAAGCACGACCAGCCTGCGTTTCGGCCTCGATATCGTCGATGCGGGCAAGTTGCTCGACCGCTTCGGCTTTGCCGATACGGTGCGTCGCGGCAAGGGGCGCCTGAGCGGCGACATCGCCTGGAACGGCTTGCCGTATTCGCTCGACATTCCCACCCTGTCGGGGCAGATCGAGATGAATGTGGAGTCGGGCCAGTTCCTCAAGCAGGATCCGGGCGCGGCCAAGCTGTTGGGCGTGCTCAGCCTGCAAGCCTTGCCCCGTTTGCTGAAACTCGATTTCCACGATGTGTTTTCCGAAGGCCTGGCCTTCGACGGCATCACGGCCAACGCCAGCATCAAGCGCGGCGTGGTGAGCACCGACAACCTCAAGATGCACGGCGTGGCGGCCACCGTACTGATGGATGGCAAGGCCGATATCGCCAATGAAACGACGAATTTGCACGTGGTGGTGATCCCCGAATTTAACCTGGGCACGGGGCCGCTCGTGTATGCGCTGGCCGTCAACCCCGTCATCGGCCTGGGTAGTTTCCTGGCGCAATTGTTCCTGCGTGCCCCCGTGATGAAGGCGCTCACCTATCACATGCAGATTGCCGGACCGTGGAAGTCGCCCGTCGTGACCAAGCTCGATGGTGGTAAATTGGAGCCTGTCGCCGTGCCTGCCGCCGCGGCCGTGGAGGCGGTGGCGAAATAGGCGAGGCGTTCGAATGGAGAAGAGGTGGCAATGATGCATACAGTCGCAGCAGTACAAATGATTTCCTCGCCGTCCGTGGCAGACAACCTGGCCACGGCGCGACGCCTGGTGGCACAGGCCGCCGCCGCTGGCGCGCAGCTGGTGGTGTTGCCCGAATACTGGGCCATCATGGGCCAGCAGGAAACGGACAAGCTGGCCCATGCGGAACAGCCCGGTAGCGGACCGATCCAGGATGGCATGGCGCAGATGGCGCGTCAGCACGGCATCTGGCTGATCGGCGGCACCTTGCCCCTGATCTCCGGCGAGGAGGGCAAGGTCTTGAACACCACGCTGGTGTACGACCCGCAAGGCGAGCCGGCCGGCCGCTACGACAAGATCCACCTGTTCGGTTTTACGCGCGGCACCGAGTCGTACAATGAATCGCGCACCATCGTGCCTGGTGCGCAAGTGCGCGCCATCGAGACGCCGTTTGGCCGGGTCGGACTGTCCATCTGCTATGACTTGCGCTTTCCCGAGCTGTACCGCGCCATGGGCGATTGCGCGCTGATCGTCGTGCCGGCCGCATTTACCCATACGACGGGCAGCGCCCACTGGGAAGTGCTGTTGCGCGCGCGCGCCATCGAAAACCAGTGCTATGTGCTGGCCTCGGCGCAGGGCGGCTTGCATCCGAACGGCCGGCGCACATGGGGCCACAGCATGCTGATCGACCCTTGGGGCGAAGTGAAAGCCGTGTTGCCCGAAGGCGAGGGTGTGGTCAGCGGCGAAATCGACCTGGTGTTTTTGGCCGGCGTGCGCGAATCCTTGCCAGCGCTGGCGCACCGGACGATGTGAATTGAATTGTGAGAAAGAGTTATGAAGCCATTTGAACCCAATCTGTCCAGCCTGGCCGTGGCGCGCGACATCCTGCTCACGCCGTTCGGCCTGGACGAAGACAAGCTGCTCAAAGCCCTGGGCACGATGTTTACGCACAAGGTCGACTATGCCGACCTGTATTTCCAGTCGACCAGGAGCGAAGGCTGGAGCCTGGAAGAGGGCATCGTCAAGACGGGCAGTTTTTCCATCGACCAGGGTGTGGGCGTGCGCGCCGTGTCCGGCGACAAGACGGCCTTTGCGTATTCCGACGATATTTCCGAGCGGGCCTTGCTGGAAGCGGCAGCAGCCACGCGCACCATCGCGCGCGCGGGCGCCGGCAGAGTCAAGATCGCGGGCCAGATGCAGCCGCAAGGCGGGCGTTCGCTGTACCTGCCCAATGATCCGCTCGCCTCGCTGGATGCCACGGCCAAGGTGCAACTGCTCGAGCGTGTGGAAAAGATGGCGCGGGCGAAAGACCCCAGAGTCGTGCAGGTGATGGCGGGCCTGGCCGGCGAGTACGACGTGGTGCTGGTGCTGCGCAGCGACGGCGTGCTGGCGGCCGACATCCGCCCGCTGGTGCGCGTCTCGCTGACCGTGATCGCGGAACAGAATGGCCGCCGCGAAACGGGCTCGGCTGGTGGCGGCGGGCGTTACAGCTATGACTATTTCAGTGATGCCGTGCTGGAACAATATGCGGCAGACGCCGTCAACTCGGCCCTGGTGAATCTGGAAGCGCGCCCCGCGCCCGCCGGCCCCATGACCATCGTGCTGGGACCGGGCTGGCCCGGCATCCTGTTGCACGAGGCGATCGGCCATGGCCTGGAAGGCGATTTCAACCGCAAGGGTTCGTCCGCGTTTTCCGGATGCATCGGCGAGCGCGTGGCGGCCAAGGGCGTCACGGTGGTCGACGACGGCACCCTGGCCGGCCGGCGCGGCTCCCTGAATATCGACGACGAGGGCAACCCGACGCAGTGCACGACCCTGATCGAGGATGGCATCCTGAAGGGTTACATCCAGGACACGATGAATGCGCGCCTGATGAAGATGCCCGTGACGGGCAATGCGCGCCGCGAATCGTTCGCCCACCTGCCCATGCCGCGCATGACGAACACGTATATGCTGGGCGGCGACATGGACCCCGGTGAAATCCTCGCTTCCGTGAAAAATGGTTTGTATGCCGTCAACTTTGGCGGCGGTCAGGTCGACATTACCAACGGCAAGTTTGTCTTCTCGGCCAGCGAAGCGTACATGATCGAAAATGGCAAGCTCAGCTATCCGGTCAAAGGGGCGACCCTGATCGGTAATGGTCCGGACGTGCTCAACCGCGTCTGCATGATCGGCAACGACATGCGCCTCGATTCGGGCGTGGGCGTGTGCGGCAAGGAGGGGCAGAGCGTGCCCGTGGGCGTGGGGCAGCCAACCCTGCGCCTCGATGGCATTACCGTCGGCGGCACAGCCTGATTTTTTGGATGGTTTGCGTAGGTCGGGTTAGTCGCGTAAGCCGACACCCCCAATGGCAGTGTCAACAATGGTGTCGGATTACGCGTGGCTTCGCCCCGCTAATCCGACCTACGCTCCCGCCTTTCTGATTCCTCAGCAAAGCGCGTAACCCGACACCACCATCACGCCAACACCACCGGCCGTGCCAACATGGTTGCTGGATTCCTCAGAATTTGTACTTCAGCCCGGCACTGAAGAAACGTCCCGCCGCACCCGCATAGTCGAGCGGGTTGTAGCCCGTGGCGCCATACGTGAGCGGATCGAGCGGGGCGATCTTGTCGAACAGGTTTTGCACCGTTGCAAACACTTCCAGCTTGGGTGTGGCCAGCCAGCGGGCCGTCAGGTCCACCGTCGTGAACGAGGCGATGCGGCAGCCGCGCGGCGCATCGGTGCCGTCGGCGAAATGCGTGGCGCAGCCGTCCGGATCGTTCTTGAAGCTGATATTGTCGAGCGGCGCGCGGTAGTTGACATTGGTCGAGACGCGCCAGTTCTGACGCTCCCAGGTGGCGCTCAGGTTGACCCTGTCACCGGGCGTGCCCATGCAGTTGGAAACATCGCAATTGCCGTGCGTGCCGGCGAAATCGCGCTGCGTGCCGTCCTGCTCCGTGCGCAGCCATTTGTACAGATGCGTCCACTTCAGGTCGAACACCAGGTTGCCATGGTCGCCGCCCAGGTTGAAGCGCTGGCGCGCGTCGATATCGATGCCGCGCACCGTCGTTTGCGCGGAATTGACATAGCTGGCCAGCACGGCCGTGATGGCACCCGGATCGCCGGGCTTGTCGCTGGCCGTGGACGGGTCGCGTGCCACGTGGCCCTGCGCAATCGCTGTGTCCGTCTGTTCCTGGTTGATCTCATTCTTGCGGCGGATTTGCCACAGATCGACCGAGAGGCTGGTGCGCGGCAGCGGGTCCCACACGGCGCCCACGGAATAGCTGCGCGAACGCTCGGGCGACAGCTTGGGATTGGGCGCGGTGATGACGGCGATCGATGCCGGGTCGCAGGCCAGGGTCACGCCGAGCGCGCAGCGCAGCGGGTCGCTGGCGGTGGAAAACGCAGCCAGGCCGCCAACGCCGTTTTCCGCCGCGCCGGGTGCGCGGAAACCCTTGGCGAAGGTGCCGCGCAGGGCCAGTTCACGCAGCGGCGTCCATTTCACACCCACTTTCGGCGTATAGGAATTGCCCACGTCAGTGAAGTGGTCGGCGCGCAGGGCGCCCGACAGCTCCACGCTTTTCAGCACGGGCGCCAGCACTTCGGCATACAGGGCCGAAGCGTTGCGGCTGCCCTTGTAGGCGGAATAGCCGAGGCAGATGATATTGCCCCGTTCCGTGCCTGCGGTGGGCTGCAGTTCCGTCGACTCGTGGCGGAATTCGGCGCCCACGGCCAGGCCCAGGCTACCGCCGTCGAGCTTGCCCATTTCGCGGCTGGCCTTGAAGTCGATCTGCGCGATATGCGTTTTGGCGTCGTTCGAGATGCGCGGCGACAGGGCCGCGTACAGTGCGGGCGAATTGAGACCCGCGTTTTCCGCGATGCGCCATACGCTGCCGGCGGGCAGGGCCGCATAGGCAGGGTTCAGGCGGGCCGCAGCCACATTGGCGTCGCTGGGGTTGAGCAGGGCGAAGGCCACGTCGCGCTGCAGGAAGCCGCCGCGCTCGTTCGCGACCTTGTTTTGCGAGTACAGCAGGGCGCTGTCGATGTCCCAGCCCGCCACGCTGCCCTTGATGCCGGCGACGAAGCGCGTGAAGGTGGAATCGACTTCCGAGGTGCGCGGACCCACGTCGGCGGCCAGGTAACGCAGTCGTGCAGCGCGGCCGAAGTAGGGATTGTCAGGATGGCCGGCGCCCAGCGCCACAGCCGCATTGCTGACGGGGCCGCCCGGAAAACCCACCGAGCCGCTGATGGTCGACGGCGTGGTGACGGAACTCGATTCGCTGTGATACACGTTCAGTTCGGCATACGCTTGCAGCGCTGGCGTCAGTTGCCAGGCGCCACGGCCAAAGAAATTGATGTTCTTTTGCCTGGGCTGGATCTGGCCATATTGCTGCGCGGCATCGGTCAGGCAGCCGCCGCCTGGATCGCCCTGCGGGTGGTTTGTGAAGTTGCCGCAGGCGGCGCCGGGGAAGGTGCGCGTAAAGCCCACGCCGCCCAGGTTGCCGCGGTTATAGTAGTCGAAGGTGTCGGGATTGCGCACGTTGCCGTTGACGGCGCTGCCCGCCGCATTGTTGTCGGTGATGGCGCCGGCGCCGCTGAGGGTTTCCTGCGCGCTGAAGCCCAGGTCGCGCAAGTCGCTGCGGCCGACGGCGCCCCGTCCGGCCCGGTCGCGGTTCGAGATCGCCCCTTTTTCGCTGTATTCCAGGTTCAGCAGCACATTGTAGCGGTCGTTGTCGATATCGCCGAAGCCGTGCGTGATGGATGCGCGCGCCTCGCGCCCGTCCCAGTCTTTCGTCTTGCCGTAATTGCCCTTCACGGCCGTGCCCTGGTAATCGCGCCGCAGGATCACGTTGACGACGCCGGCGATGGCGTCCGAGCCGTAGATGGCCGAGGCGCCATCCTTGAGAATTTCCACGCGCTCCACCGCTTCCAGGGGGATGATGTTCAGGTCGGCAAATACCTTCTGGCCGTCGTCTGCCAGGCCGTAGGGCGCCACGCGGCGCCCGTTCAGCAAGACCAGGGTCGACGCCGTGCCCAGGCCGCGCAGCGAGATGCCCGACGCGCCGGCGGCAAAGCCGCCGCTGAAACTGGTAGGGACCGAGCCCTGGTTGTCGACGGCCAGGGTTTGCAGCAGTTCGGCCACGCTGGCCTTGCCCGATTTCTCGATATCGGCCGCATTCAGGGTTTGTACGGCCGAGGCTGTTTCAGCCTGGGCGCGGCGGATGTTCGAGCCGGTGATTTCCACGCGCTGCAGGGGCGCAGGTGCAGCATTGTCTTGTGCCAGGACGGGTAGACTCAGCAGTGCACTGGCCAGTGCCAGGCCCAGGCGTGGTGGCGAAAAGGCAGCGGGCTGAAACAAGGGGGTAGGGCTCATTGTGTTCTCCGGAAAAGGTCAGGCAATCAAAGGTCGTCGATGCGTCCTTGAGTCTTGTCCGTCCGGTCTGCCCGTGATTAGATCTTGATCAGTAGTGTGTCGTTTGCCGTCGCCGCAATGGGCGTTGTGTGGTGTGCGCGCCACGACGGGCTCCACACTGGACTGGACTGGCCATGCCGGTCTAGTGGCGCGCAACTTTTTATGCTTTTTTACGCGCTTTGCCGTGTAAAACGGCAGCGGCATGCGGCTTTGCCGACAAATATGCTTGCCAACCCTTGCAATTTAGGTTTATAGTCGTTCATCACTTATGGATGACTCGCATGTTCGCTCGCCACTTTTTTACCGCTTATTTTTACTTTAGCAATTCCAACCCAAAGGCGGTGGAGTAGCGGTCGGTTCACGTAGCAGCAAAAAACGAGATCCCAGCAAATTCTAAAAAACCGCCACTGATGGCGGTTTTTTTTTACCCAGATGTTTTACCCTTCCTTAAATTTTGGAGAAAATGATGCCCCGCACCGATGATTTGCGAATTCGCGAAATGAAGGAATTGACCCCGCCGTCCCACCTGATCCGCGAATTCGCCTGCTCGGAGCAAGCCGAACAGACCGCTGCCAGCGCCCGTATCGCCCTGCACCGCATTCTGCACGGCCAGGATGACCGCCTGATGGTGGTGATCGGGCCGTGCTCCATCCACGATACCAAGGCGGCGATGGAATATGCGCGCCTGCTGGTCAAGGAGCGTGCGCGTTTCTCTGGCGAACTGGAAATCGTCATGCGCGTCTATTTCGAAAAGCCGCGCACCACGGTGGGCTGGAAGGGGCTGATCAACGACCCGTACATGGACAACAGCTTCCGCATTAACGACGGCTTGCACATGGCGCGCGAATTGTTGCGTGATATCAATGAGCTGGGTTTGCCGGCTGGCACGGAGTTCCTCGACGTCATCAGCCCGCAATACATCGCCGACCTGATCAGTTGGGGTGCCATTGGCGCACGCACCACGGAGTCGCAGGTGCACCGCGAGCTGGCCTCGGGACTGTCGTGCCCGGTCGGCTTCAAGAATGGCACGGACGGCAATGTGAAAATCGCCGTGGAAGCCATCAAGGCCGCCTCGCAGCCGCACCATTTCCTTTCCGTCACGAAGGGCGGCCACTCGGCCATCGTCTCGACCAACGGCAATGAGGATTGCCACATCATCTTGCGCGGCGGCAAGACGCCCAACTATGACGCGGCCAGCGTGGACGAGGCCTGCAAGGCCATCGCGGCGCAAGGCCTGGCGGCGCGCCTGATGATCGACGCCTCGCATGCGAACAGCTCGAAAAAACCGGAAAACCAGATCCCCGTGTGTGCCGACATCGCCAGCCAGGTGGCCGGCGGCGACAGCCGCATCGTCGGCGTGATGGTGGAATCGCACCTGGTGGCCGGGCGCCAGGATTTGATCCCGGGCAAGGAATTGATCTATGGCCAATCCGTCACCGATGGCTGCATCGACTGGAGCGCCAGTGTGGCCGTGCTGGAAAACCTGGCGGCGGCCGTCAAGCTGCGCCGCCTGCAGGGCGACGCGGAATAAGGTGGCGTGCAGCATGAAAAAAAGCCCGGAAAGCTAAAGCTTTCCGGGCTTTTTTACTTAATTCAATTCGCCTGACAAAAGCGTAGCGAGCGGCAACGAGTTGCGGCCGAGACGCGGAACTGTGCTTGAGCACAGTGAGCATCGCAGGCCGCTACTCGCGACGCGCAGTAGCTTGTGTCAGGTGTACTTAGAACTTGTACGTGGCGCGCACGTAGAAGGTGCGGCCCAGCGGATCAGTGTAACGCGGATCGTAGCCGGACTGGAAGGTGCCGATCTGGTTACTGAACGGTGGATCTTCGTTCAGCAGATTTTTTACGCCCACGGTGACTTCGGTATTCTTGAAGCCGGAGTACGCGCCCGACAGCGACCATACCGAGTAAGCCTTGACGCTTTGCTCGAATTGCGGATCGACATAGTTCTGGTCGCGGTAGCCGCTCATGTACTTGTTCGACAGCGTGGCATTCCACTTGTCCATATTCCATTGCAGGGAGGCATTGTGTCTCCAGCGGAATACCGGTGCATTGTCGCCATACACGCCCACGTTTTGCACGAATTCGCCGCCGCGTTCGTTCTGGTACTCATACTTCTGTACCCAGGTGCCGTCAAAGGCGAACGTGAAGTTGCCATACTGGCTACGTGGCAATTTCCAGTTCAGGCCCAAGTCGATGCCCGAGGTGTGCATTTCGCCCAGGTTGCCCAGGGTGGCCAGCACGTAATCGAGCTTGCCATCAGCGGTATAGATGAAGTTGTTCTGATACTTTGCGTAGTTGTCGAACAGGGTCTGTTCGGCCACGGTGCCGATCTTGTCGCGCAGCTTGATCTGGAAGTAATCGAGCGAGACGGTCAGCGACTTGGTAGGTTCGATGACGATACCGGCGCTGAAGGTTTTCGATTTTTCCGGGCCGACGTCCGGATTGCCACCCGAGCGGATGTACTGCTGCGCGCCGCAGGCGACATTGCTGTTGGCGCCAGGAATCGCGACGCCGCCTGGGCACAGGCGTGGATCGTCGTACTTGTTGGCCGTGAAGGTCTTGGTTTGCGGACCATGCAGGTCATACAGTGTTGGTGCGCGGAAGCCTGTGTTGTAGGAGCTGCGAAGCAGCACCTGGCTCGTTGGCTGCCAGCGCACGCCGACCTTCGGATTGAAGCTGCCGCCGACGTCGTTATAGTGGTCATAACGGGCTGCCAGCGACAGTTCCAGGTCTTTCACGACAGGAATGCTCAGTTCCGAGAAGATGGCGGCGATATTGCGGCTGCCCGACTGGTTCTGCGCTTCGGCGTAGCCGGAGCTCGACGCCTGGCCGGCCAGATCCCGGTTCACGTTGTACTCGGCTTTGTCGTTGCGGAATTCCGTACCGACGGCGAAACCGACGGCGCCAGCCGGCAGGTTGAACAGCTCGCGGCTGACCTTGGCGTCGACCGCGGTGCTGGTCATCTTCGCGCTCAGGTATTCGCCTTTCAGGACGGAGTCCTTCAGGTACGCATCGCCAGCGCTACTCTGCGCGCCGAACGGGTTCAGTATGCCATTGCCGATACCGTCGATGATGCGCTGGTCATTCAGGTAGCCGCCCGTGAAGGCGCTGGTGGCCTTGCTGACGGAGTAGCTGAGGCCGACGTTGTAGTCCCACGCACCCAGGACGCCTTCGGAAGCCAGTACCAGGCGGTCCGAGGTGCTGGTGTCGAAGCCGCTGCGCTGGCCCGACGCCACCGGACGCCAGCTGATGTCCAGCGGCGCGCCCGACAGGCCCGCCACGGCTGGTACACCGCCGCTGCCGCCTGGATAGTAAGGGGAGCTCGACGACATGAGGATGCCGATGTTCGACATCGGCGGCGGCGAGATGCGCGCCTCGTTGGTGCTGCGCGAGTGCAGGTATTCGATGGTGGCCAGGTGATCCTGGTTCAGCTTGAAGCTGGCCTTGCCGAGGAAGGATTCCTGCTGGGTTTTCGGGATGGCCTGGATGAATGGTGTGACATCCATGGCGCAGGTGCTCTTGCCCGAAGTATTCTTGTACAGGTTCTCACCCACGCAACCGCCGGCGAAGGCCGGGTTGCCGATCAGGCCATTGCCGGTATCGTAAAAGTTGGCAGGGAAGGTGGTGCCGCTCAGGTTATCCACGCCCTTGCTTGGGATGTAGCCGCTCTTCGAGAAGGAACGGTCGGCCGTGCTCAGCGCCGACTGGCGATGTACGTCAACCACGCCGAAGACGTTGAAGCCATCTTTGTTCAGATCGCCGTAGCCGCCGGACAGGTTCAGGCGCGACTCGTCGCCGCCCCCCGCTTTTTGTGGCTCGTAATGTTCGACCGTGACGGAGCCGCCCTTGACGGAACGCTTGGTGATGAAGTTAATCACGCCGCCAATGGCATCGGTACCGTAGATGGCGGAGGCGCCGTCGCGCAGCACCTCAACGCGCTCCAGGGCTGAAATCGGAATGATGTTCAGGTCGACGGACGAGCCGTTGAATGGGTGGCTGGCGATACGGCGGCCGTTCAGCAGGACCAGGGTCTTGTCGCCGCCGATGCCGCGCAGGTCGGCGACGGACTGGCCGCCCGTACCGGAGCCTACGGATTGCGAGCTGCTTTGCGAGCTCTGATTCATGGAAATGGTGGACAGGACTTCCTGTGCCGTCGTCAAGCCTTGCTTGGCGAAATCATCGGCCTTGATCGAGGTGATCGGCAGCGCTGTCTCCGATGCCAGGCGCTTGATGCTCGAACCGGTGACTTCCACGCGCTGCATGGTGCCATCTGTTGTTTCTTGCGCATACGCGGCATGCATGCTCAGGGCCATGCCGCCAGCAAACATCAGGCGCAAGGAGCGCGACATTACATTTTCTATCATCATCTGAAATTCCTTGGTATTGTGATAAAGATGGCATTTATTTTGAAATAACTTGTTGTCTGCTAGCAATTTATTTGTTTATTTCAAAATCCACCAATGAAAATTCTGTAAATTTTCAGGGTCCTCATCAAAACATTCACGATTCAGATTGTCAATTTCGGGCGGACTTTTTGGATGAAATGCAACATTTTCCTGTTTTTTTTATAATCCTTCAGTAATAAAGTATCGTGAGCCCTTGTCAGCCGTGCTCAGATGGGTAAAATAAAACGGCGCACATCATCGCTGACGGCGCCGCTTTTCTGTTGCTGGCACGCTGTTGCCAGCGCTGCCTGTTTTATCTATCGACCTGAAAATTCCCCTTAAAACGTATAGCTGCCGCGCAGGTAATACGCGCGCCCGATCGGATCCGTGTAGCGCGGGTCATAGCCTTTCTGGAACATCGTGCCCTGGTTCGAGAACGGCGGTTCCTTGTCCAGCAGGTTTTTCACGCCAGCCGTCAGCAACAAGCCCTTCCACGCATAACTGCCCGACACGCCAAGCAGGCTGTAGGACGGCACATCGTGCTTGTATTGATCGGCAACATTGTTCTGGTCCGTATAGCCGGACTTGAACGATTGCGACAGGGTGGCACCCCAGTTGCCCATGCGCCAGTTCAGCGCCGCCGTGTGCTTCCAGCGGAAGACGGGATTGTTGTCCGCATAGCGGCCCACGTTGGCGATGAATTCGCCACCGCGCTCGTTCTGGTAGTCATACTTGTGGGTCCAGGTGCCGTCCACTGACACGCTGAAATCACCGTAGGCGCCACGGCCCAGGCGCGCATTCAGGCTCACGTCGATGCCGTCGGTTTTCACTTCACCGAGGTTGTCGTTCAGGTCGAGAATGGCAAAAGGCGAGCCGTCGGGATTGCGCAGGAACAAGGCCTTGTATCTTTCGTAGTTGCCATAGATCGATTGCTCTGGCAGCGAGGAAATCTTGTCTTTCAGGTGGATGTTCCAGTAGTCGACGGCGACGGTGATTTCCTTGACCGGTTCGAGCACCAGGCCGAAGGCGAAGGTGGTGGATTTTTCCGGTTTCAGCTTTTCATTACCGCCTTGCAGCTTGAATTGCTGCAAGTCGCAATCGCGCAGGGGATTGGCGCCCGGCTGCGGCACGCCGCCCGGGCACAGAATCGGGTCGTTGTAGGAGTCATTGGTATCGTTCTTCGACGGCGGAGCGTTCTTTTCAAACAAGGTCGGTGCGCGGAAACCCGTGCTGGCCGAACCGCGCAGCACCAGCGCGCTGCTGGCCTGGTAGCGCAGGGCCAGCTTGGGATTGGTGGTGCTGCCCACGTCGCTGTAATGGTCGAAGCGGGCGGCCAGCTGCACTTCCAGATCCTTGATCAATGGCAAGTTGACTTCGCCGAAGACGGCCTGGATCGTGCGCGAGCCGCTTTTCGACAGCGAGCCGGACAGGCCGGAACTGGCGGCCTGGCTGGCAATATCGCGGTTGACATTGAAGTCGGCTTTTTCACGCCGCAGTTCACCGCCGAGAGCGATGGCCAGCGGGCCGCCGGCCAGTTGCATCAGTTCGCGGCTGCCCTTGATGTCGAAGCCCGTGGTGGTGACCTTGGCGCTCTGTACTTCGCCGCGCAGGGCGGTGCTGTCCAGGTAAGCCTTGCCGGCCGCATCCTGTTCGCCGAAGGGATTCAGGATGCCATTGAGCACGCCAGCGGCAAAACCCGCATCCTGCACGTAGCCGCCCGTAAATTTCTCGGACGACTTGCTGATCGCATGGCTCAGGCCCGTCTTGTAGTCCCAGCCCGCCAGCTCGCCTTCGAGCGCCAGCACCAGGCGGTCCGCCTTGCCGGTGGAATCGATCTGCCGTTGACCTGCCTCGATGGGGCGCCAGTTGACGCTCAGCGGCTGTCCCGACAGTCCCGGCTGGACCGGCACGCCGCCCGCATTGCCCGGATAGTATTTGCTGCTGATGGGCAGGATCAAGCCCGTTTGCGGTGGCGGCGCCGTGCGCGCCTTCACCTTGTTTTCCGAATGCAAGTATTCGAGCGTGGCCAGGTGGCCGCCGCCCAGCTTGAAGGCGCCCTTGCCGAAGAAGGCGACTTGTTCCTGTTCCGGCAGGTCGTCGATCTGGCGCGTGTAATCCTGGCGGCAAGTGCCACTCCCGGAGGGGATGGCCAGCGGCGGCCTGCATCCTGCGGCAGCGTACGGATTGCCGGCCAGGCCCTTGCCGCCATCTGCGGCCGCATCAAAATAGTTGCCTGGGAAGGTGGTGCCGCTGGTACCTTTGGTCACGCTCACGCCCCGCTCGGGAAAGACGCCGGTCTGGGAAAAATCGCGGTCTTGCGAGGTCAGCACATTTTGCTTGTGGTAATCGACCACGCCGAAAATATTGTAGCCGTCCGTATCGAGCTTGCCGAAGCCCGTCGACAGGTTGATGCGGTGTTCGCCGCCGCCCTTGTGTTCGGGCGCGATGACTTCGGCGGTAATGTTGGTGACATTGATCGAGCGCTTGGTGATGAAGTTGATGACGCCGCCGATGGCGTCCGTGCCGTAGATGGCCGAGGCGCCGTCGCGCAGCACTTCGACGCGCTCCAGCGCGGCGATGGGAATGATGTTCAGGTCGACGCTGGCACCGTCATACGGATGGTTGGCGATGCGCCGGCCATTGAGCAGCACCAGGGTCTTGTCGCCGCCCAGGCCGCGCAAGTCGGCGCTGGCCTGGCCGCCCGTGGGCAAGCCGCTGGTATTGCCGCCGACGGCATTGCCGCTGCCCATGCTGGAGGAATTCGAGGGGATCTTGTTGAGGACTTCCTGGGCCGTGGTCAGGCCCTGCTTGGCAAAGTCTTCGGCCTTGAAGATGGAGAGAGGGGTGGCTGTTTCCGAAACCAGCCGCTTGATGGAGGAACCGGTGACTTCGACTCTCTGCATAACGGGGGACTCGCCGGCGGTGCGGGAGTCCTGCGCCATGGCCGCATGGCCATACGCGCCGAGCAAGGCTGCGCACAGCAGGCGCAAGGTAGGTGAGGGACTGCGGGTTTGCGTCATCTGACACTCCTGTGGCGTGGGTTTGGCCAATTGGCTTGCAAGGGAGTTTTACAGGTGCGCAGAAAATAAGGTTTGCGCTGGCGCAATATGCGTGCGGATGAGTGACCTGGCGCCACAGTCACCGACGAAAAAAGGCGGTGATTGCTCACCGCCTTGCGTCAGGATACAGGTGTCAGCTTAGAAGAACTTGTAGCTGGCGCCCAGTTTGAAGTAGCGGCCGATGGCGCCACTGGCATCCATCGGGTTGTAGCTCATACCGCCGTAGGTCAGCGGGTCGAGCGGCGCGATCTTGTCGGTCACGTTGTTGATCGAAGCAAATAATTGCAACTGTTTGTTGACGTTCCAACGGCTCGACAGGTCGAGCGTGGTGAACGAGGCGAGCTTGCAACCGTTCGGCGCCGCGCTGCCATCGGCCAGCTTGGAAGCGCACGGCTTGCCTTCAAACAGGATGTTTTTCATATCCGAGCGGTAGTTCAGCACGCCGCTGACGTTCCAGTTGCCCAGGTCCCATGAGCCGGTGAGATTGATCTTGTCCTTTGGCGTGCCGGCGCAGTTGGAGGTGTCGCAATTGCCATGCGTACCGGCGAACTGGTAGCGCACGGTGGACGACTCGGCCCGCACCCATGAGGCGATGTGGGTCCAGGTCAGGCCGAACGTGGCGCGGCCGTAGTCGCCCAGGCGCACGCGCTGCTTGATGTCCAGGTCGATCCCCTTGATCTCCGTAAAGCTGGAGTTGCGGTACGGCGCCTTGGTGATCAGCAAGGTGCCCGTGTTCGGCGTGACGACGCCATTGATGGTCAGATTGTTGTCGGCGCGGATGGCGGTCGGCAGGGCGGCCGCTTCGTTGTACGGCAGCGGATTGATCTCGTTTTCACGCTTGATCTTCCAGCCATCGAGCGACAGACTGGTATCGTTGAACGGATCCCACACCAGGCCCAAGGTGTAGCCCTTGGATTTTTCCGGCTTGAGGCTGGGGTCGCCGATCTTGACGGCCGCCACTTGCAGTTCACAGTCACTGGCATTGGCGCCCGGCAGGCGGGTGCCGCCCGGGCAGCGCACGGGATCGCTCACCGTCGAGGTGCCCGTCGATTGCGAGTTGGCATTGCTTTCGGCCGGTCCTGGAGCACGGAAGCCTTCCGAATACGTGCCGCGCACCGCGAAGGTTTTTAGTGGCGTCCACTTGGCGCCCAGTTTCGGTGTGGTCGACGAGAAACGGTCGTATTTGTCGTAACGCAAGGCGCCCGACAGTTCTACCGTCTTGAAGACGGGCGCCAGCACTTCCATGAATACGGCCGAGACCTTGCTGTCACCCTTGGCGGCGACATAGCTGGAGTTGATGGAGCCGTTTTCCGTGCCCGACAGCGATGGATTGTCGAGCTTGTCGCGGCGGTGTTCCGCACCGACGGCCAGGCCCATGGCACCACCGGGCAGCTGCATCAGTTCGCGCGAAGCCTTGAAGTCGATTATGTCGAGCTTGGTCGTGGAGTCGGAGGTAGCGTTCGTCACCATGGCCGCGTACAGCGAGGCGGGATTATTGCCTGCCTGCGCGCCGATATAGTACGGGAAATATTTGCTGTTCGGATTGCCCAGGGCATCCTTGACGACGGCCATGTTCAACATGTTGCTGTAATCGAGGTGCAGCTTCGATTCCGAATGCGTGTAGCCGGCATCGTAATCCCAGCCCATGGCATTGCCCTTTACGCCGAGCACGATGCGGTTGAACTCGTTATTCGCCTGGCGCGTGCTGGCGCCCACGTCGAAAGCCTGGTAGCGCACGCGCACGGGTACGCCATACGGATTTTGCGGATGGTTGGCGGCCAGCACAATGGTGGTGCCGGCGCCGGAGCCGTAGTTGACGACGCCAGTGGGACTGGTGGCATTCGGCGGAAAGGCGATGGTCGGCGTGATGGACGGTGGTATCAGGGTAAAGGCCGTATCGCGCTTCGAATAGCCCGCTTCCGCGTACACCTGGGTATCGGCATTGACTTGCCAGGTGCCGCGCGTGTACAGGTTGATCGATTCGATCTTCGGCTGCATCGAGCGGAACTGGTCGTGGTGCCACAGACAGCCACCTTTTGGATCTTGCGGTGAAGACACGGACAAGGTGGAGCAGCCGGGCAGGGACACATAGTTGTTGGTGACGGGGTCGCGGATCAGGCCTGCTGGTGATGCATTCGCATCGTTGTTGCCGTTGATGTAACCGCCGGCGAACTGGGTGTTGATCGCATAGCCATACGGCCGCAGGTCAGCCTTGCCTATCCATTTGCGGCCGGAGCGCTCGTTGTTCATCAGCATGTCCGATTTGCTGTATTCGGCGTTGACGACGACGTTGAATTTATCCGTGTCCAGGTTGCCCTTGCCGAAGGTCAGCGAGGCACGGTGCTGCTTGGCGTCGCTGTCGCCGGAAATGCCCGTGTCACCTTTCAGGGTCAGGCCTTCGAAGTCCTTGCGCAGGATGATGTTGACGACGCCGGCGATGGCGTCCGCGCCATACGTGGAGGAGGCGCCGTCCTTGAGGATTTCGATGCGTTCGACGATCTGCATCGGTACGGTGGACAGGTCGGTAAAGCTCTTCTGGCCATCATCAGCGCGCGCGAACGGCGCCATGCGGCGGCCATTGAGCAAGACCAGGGTCGAGGTGGCGCCCAGGCCGCGCAGCGAGATGGCCGTGGAGCCGGCGGCAAAGCCGTTGCCGAAACCCGTCGGCAGGGAGCCGGCGCCATCGGCGGTGAGGGTTTGCAGGTACTCGGCGACGGTGGCCTTGCCCGATTTCATCAAGTCGTCGCGGGTGATGACCTGTACCGGCGATGCGGTCTCGGCCGTGGCCCGTTTGATGCTCGAGCCTGTAATTTCCACACGTTGCACATTGGCGTCTTGCGCCATTGCCGGCGCAGCCATCATGCCTAGGCTGAGCGCTGCTACGCTACCCGAAAAAATCAGGCGTACGGAGCGGGACATCACTGTTTCCATCATCATTCTCAGAACTCCGAAAGTGTGCTCGGCTGGCCCTTGTGCGGCACAGCTTTGCCAGGGTGATAAAGATTGCTGCGTCGGCAATCGCTGTGGATAAGTCGGCATTTTTATAAGGTGCCGTCATCGATAAGATCATTTTCCGAGAAACCTTGTCAACGCGTACGTATGCTCTTTCAGCATGGAAACAACAGTGTTTTTTATAATGTTGATGTGTTTCAATATTTGCAATTATTTCAATGTTGCACTGCGATGCGTATTTTCCGTACTGTCATAAAAACAGTTGTCATTGGCGGCCGTAAGGGTTACTGCTAAGTGGATTTCTCACGGCATCCGCTTGCCTATGCTGCGCTGCGGAAAATTCTTCCCGCGAGGCAGGCGAGCGTGGCTGCACGTCACGCCAGTGCTGCGGCTTTTCTCCCGGCGAACAAAATATGCGTTATCGTTACGCCTTTTTCCAGCTCGTCTGCACGCGGCCAGGCTGGCGACAAACAAGGCATAGATCTTGCGAGGATGGACTGGTTTTGGCGGTGGACTCCTGTATCCCAGGGGGAAGCCAGTACAAGCGCACCAATACGGTGCGACAGATAATCGAGATGAAGGGTATTACATGAAGTCACCATGGATGCGGCGCGTGGCGCTGCTCGCCTGCCTGGCCACCCTGCCGCTGGCGGCCATTGCCGCCGATGCGGCCCCTGCCCCTGCAGCCGCGCCGGTAAAAACCTTGCGCTATATCCTGCCGGCCGCCGAGACGGGCTTCGATCCGGCTACCGCGCGCGACCTGTATTCGAACCACATCACGCAGGCCGTCTTCGATACCCTGTACACGTATGACTACCTGGCGCGCCCCGTCAAGGTCGTGCCGGGCGCCGCCGCCGCCATGCCGGAAGTGTCCGCCGACGGCAAGACTTACACCATCCGCCTGAAAAAAGGCATCCTGTTTACGCCCGACGCCGCGTTCGGCGGCAAGCGCCGCGAATTGACGATGGCCGATTATGTATATTCGTGGAAGCGATTGTTCGACCCGCGCCTGGCCTCGCCCCACAGCTGGCTGTTCGAAGGCAAGGTGGTGGGCCTCGATGACCTGGCCAAGGAAGCAGGCAAGTCGAACAAACTCGATTTCAACAAGAAGGTGGCGGGCCTGGAAATCCTCGACCCGTACACCTTGCGCATCACGCTGACCAAGACCGATTTCAACTTTCCCATGATCCTCGCCTACGTGCCGACGGCCGCCGTGGCGCGCGAAGTGGTGGACAAGTATGGCGACGTGAAGGGCGAAGTGGGTTCGAATCCCGTCGGCACCGGCTACTACACGCTCGGTGAATGGACGCGCGGCAACCGCATCGTCCTGAACCGCAACCCGCAGCACTTGCCCGAGACGTGGAATTTCATGGCTGGCGACGATCCGGACGACCAGCGCATCGTGCGCCAGATGCAGGGCAAGCGCATTCCCGCCATCGACCGCATCGAAATTTCCGTCATGATCGAAGACCAGTCACGCTGGCTGTCGTTCCAGAGCGGTGGCACGGACGTGTTCTGGCTCGACGGCCCGCTGGCGCCGAAGGCTTTGCTGAACGGCAAGCTGCGTCCCGAGCTGGCGGAGAAGGGCGTGCAACTGTCGCGCCTGCTCGATCCCGAGATCAGCTATTACTACTGGAATATGCAAGACCCGACCCTGGGCGGCTTCAGCAAGGAAAAGATCGCCCTGCGTCGCGCCATTGCCATGGCGCACAATATCGACGAGGAAATCCGCATCATCTGGAATGGCCAGGCCAAGCGCCTCGACTATCCGATCCCGCCGGGCGTGGTCGGCTACGATCCGCACTACAAATCGCTGTTGCAATACGATCCCGTGCTGGCGAATAAACTGCTGGATAAATTCGGCTACAAGAAGGGCGCCGATGGCTGGCGCACTTTGCCGGACGGCAAGCCGCTCTTGATCCGCTATGCCTCGCGCAACGAAGCCAATGGCGTGCTGCAGGCGGAAATGTGGCGCAAGACGTACAACTCGCTGGGCATCCGCATGGAAAATGACCGCATGATCTTTTCCGATATTTTAAAGACGGAAAAGCAGTGCAAGATGCAGACGCGCACGGCGCCATGGCTGGCCGACTATCCGGACGGCGACAACTTCATGCAGCTGTTCTACGGCCCGAACACGCACCAGAACAACAACGGCTGCTACCAGGACCCCGAGTACGATAAATGGTACGCGGCCAGCCAGGCGATGCCGGCCAGCCCCGAGCGCGATGAGCTGTTCCACAAGATGGCGCGCCGCCTGGAAGTGAACGCGGGCGCCCTGATCGGCTATGCGCGCTATCGCAACATGCTGGCGCAAAAGACGGTGCAAGGCTACAAGAAGCACCCGATCCTGTTCCAGGAGTGGGCTTACATGGATATCGACAGCACGGGCACGCCAGTAGCGCCTGCTGCTGACTCGGCTAAAAAATAAGCGCAGCTTATAAAAACAAGGAATTATTATGTTCGCTTATATCCTGCGCCGTCTATGGCAGATGCTGCCCACCATGCTGGGCGTCGTCCTGCTGGTGTTTATCCTGTTCAACTGGGTAGGCGGCGATCCCGCCTACATTTTGGCCGGCAAGATGTCTAGTGCGGAAAGCATCGCCAACATCCGCCGCCAACTCGGTGTCGACCAGCCGTACTACGTGCAACTGTGGATCTTCATCAAGCAGATCGTCACGTTCGACTTTGGCCAGAGCTGGGCCACGGGGGAATCCGTGTCGCACATCATTACGTCGCGCCTGGGGCCGTCGATGATGGTGCTCATTCCGCTGACCGTGCTGGAAACGTTTTTTGGCGTGGCGCTGGCGCTGGCGATCGCCTTCGTGCGCGGCTCGCTGACGGACCGCGCCGTCATGATCGCCTGCACGGTGGGCATGTCGATTTCCATCCTCGTCTACATCATCGTCTTCCAGTACGGTTTTGCTTATAAACTGGGCCTGTTCCCCGTGCAGGGCTGGGGCGACAGTTTCTGGGAAAACCTGCTGCGCTATTCGACCCTGCCGATTCTGATTGGCCTGGCCGTGTCGATCGCGCCGACCCTGCGCCTGTTCCGCACCTTCGTGCTGGACGAGGCCAACCAGGATTACGTGCGCACGGCGCGCGCCAAGGGCCTCAAGGAAGGCCGCATCATGTGGGTCCATGTGCTGCGCAACGCCGGCATCCCCATCATTACCTATGTGATGTCGAACTTGCCGGCCCTGCTGATCGGCGCTTTCCTGTTGGAACGCTTTTTCGGCATTCCCGGCATCGGGCGTGAAGTGATTTTGGCGGTCGAGCGCAGCGACTTTCCGGTGATCAAGGCGATCACCGTGTACGTTGCCGCCGCCACCATGCTCTTCAACCTGCTCACCGACCTGCTGTACCAGGCGGTCGATCCTCGCGTACAACTGAAGTAGAAAGAGACGATGTCGAAACCTCATACATCGCCCGGCCTGTGGGCCCTGGCGTGGCGCCGTTTGCGCGGCGACAAGATTGCAATGGTATCGCTGGCCGTGGTCGGCGCCTTTTTCCTGCTGGTACTGGCCTCTGCCAGCGGCCTGCTCGCCTCGAACTGGGAAGACGAAGTGGCCGTCAGCTATGCGCCGCCCACCTTCATCGGTGCCGACAAGGATGCGTCCGCGTCCGGTGATGGCGCCATTCCTCTGGCGGACGAGCGCAGCGCGCCGACACCCGTCAACGTGCTCGATCCGCTGGCCGACGATATCGCCGAACTGCGCGCGCAGATGGGCAGCAATCCTTCTGCCGGCGTGGACATGTACGGCGTCACCGACCCGCTGGCCGACGACTTGACGGCCTTGCGCGCCGGCATGGGCAAGGCCAAAAAATTGATCGCGCACAAGGCGGCTACCTTGCCGTTCGGCGCCGACAAGTGGGGCCACGACATCGTGCAGAAAACCATCAAGGGCGGCGAAACGTCGATCGTGGTGGGCCTGGTGGCGGCCTTGCTGGCGGTCGTGCTGGGCACGATTTTTGGCGCCGTGTCCGGCTACTTCGGCGGCATCGTCGATGATTTTTTCAACTGGTTCTACAGCATTTTTACCTCGATTCCGTCGATCCTGATGATCTTGACGGTGGCGGCCGTGCTGCAGCAAAAGGGCGTGCTGACCATCGTGCTGATCCTGGGGTTGACGGGCTGGACGGGGCCGTATCGTTTGATCCGCGCCGAGTACATCAAGCACAAGGCGCGCGAATACGTGATGGCGGCCGACGCCATCGGCGCCTCGCACTGGCGCAAGATGTTTTCCCACATCTTCCCGAACGTCAGTCACGTGGCCTTGGTGCAAATGTCGATTCTGGTGGTGGGCTTCATCAAGGCGGAAGTGATTTTGAGTTTCCTCGGCTTTGGCGTGCCGGTGGGCACCGTCTCGTGGGGCAGCATGCTCAACGAGGCACAAAATGAACTGATCCTGGGCAAATGGTGGCAGCTGACCGCCGCCGCCACGGCGATGGCCGTGCTGGTGACGGCGTTCTCGCTGTTTACCGATGCCTTGCGCGATGCGCTCGACCCCAAAGTGAAATAGGAGTTGCTCATGGACCAGAATAACCTGTTGGAAGTGCGCGACCTGCGCGTCACCTTCCGCCTGGACAAGAAGACCACGTTCGAAGCCGTCAAGGGCATCTCGTTCAACGTGCCGCGCAACAGCACCGTGGCCCTGGTGGGCGAATCGGGCAGCGGCAAGTCCGTCAGCTCCTTGGCCGTGATGGGCTTGTTGCCACCAGATAACACCATCATCGATCCCGGATCGAGCATCCATTTTGGCGGGCGCGACTTGCTCAAATTGTCGATCGCCGAGCGGCGCACCATGTGCGGCAAGGATATCTCGATGATTTTCCAGGAGCCGATGTCGTCGCTGAACCCCGTGTTTACCGTCGGCTTCCAGATCGCCGAAGTGTTGCGCCAGCACATGGGCATGAACCGCAAGCAGGCGCGCGCGCGCACGCTGGAGTTGCTCGACGAAGTGGGCATCCCCGATCCCGCCAGCAAGATCGACGCCTACCCGAGCCAGATGTCGGGCGGCCAGCAGCAGCGCGTGATGATCGCCATGGCGATTGCCTGCGAACCGAAACTGCTGATCGCCGACGAGCCGACGACGGCGCTCGACGTGACGATCCAGAAGCAGATCATGGACCTGATCGCGGCGCTGCAAAAGAAACATCAGATGTCCGTGCTCTTCATTACCCACGACCTGGGCCTGGTGGGAGAGATCGCCGACCAGGTGATCGTCATGCGCCACGGCGAAGTGCGCGAAACGGGGGAAGTGCGGCAAGTGTTTGAAGCGCCGCAAGACAGCTACACGAAAGCCCTGCTGCATTGCCGCCCCTCGCTGGACGAGCGCCCGTGGCGCCTGCCCGTGATTGCCGACTACATGGAAGGCAAGGCGGGCCCCGGCGTGGAAGTGAAACAGCGCACGCGCGGCTACACGCCGGGCGATGAACCCGTGCTGGTAGTCAATAATTTAAGCAAAAGCTTTTATACGCGTGTAGGCCTGTTCGGCAAGCGCGAATTCCAGGCCGTCAAGGATGTGTCGTTCACTTTGCCGCGCGGGAAAACACTGGGCGTGGTGGGCGAATCCGGTTCGGGGAAGACGACGGTGGGCCTGACCTTATTGCGCCTGCACCAGGCGACGGGCGGCACGGCCATGTTCCACGGCAAGGACCTCATTTCCATGCCGAACAAGGAGTATTTGCCGTATAAACGCCGCATCCAGATCATTTTCCAGAATCCGTATGCTTCGCTCAACCCCAGGTTTACTGTCGGCCAGATCTTGCTCGAACCGATGCGCATCCACAAGATCGGCGCGAACGATCAGGAACGCATCGCCAAGGCCTACTGGCTGCTCGACAAGGTGGGACTGCCGGAACAGGCTTTCCACCGCTATCCGCACGAGTTTTCGGGCGGGCAACGCCAGCGCATCGCGATTGCCCGCTGCCTGACCATGCAGCCGGAAATTCTGGTGTGCGACGAATCCGTGTCGGCGCTGGACGTGTCGGTGCAGGCGCAGGTACTCAACCTGCTGCAGGACTTGCAGGATGAATTCGGCTTGTCCTACATCTTCATCTCGCACGATTTGTCGGTGGTCAAATACATCGCCGACCAGGTGATGGTGATGCACAAGGGGCAGGTGGTGGAGCTGGCCGATTCGGATGAGTTGTACCGCAATCCCGTGCATCCGTACACGCGCACGCTATTGAGTGCTATCCCGAAGGGCGTGCAAATCTAAACACGCTTTTACGGTAAGATAGCGCCCATGCCCAACCTCATTTACCTGCTCGAACATTACGGTGTCCTGATTGTCTTTGGCATCGTGCTGGTGGAGCAGCTCGGCTTGCCGATTCCCGCCTTTCCCATCCTCGTGGTGGCGGGGGCGCTGGCCGTCGATGGCGACATGAATGGGGGGCTGGTGCTGGCCGCCGCGCTGGGTGCCTGCCTGATCAGCGACTTCACGTGGTTCCGCGCGGGCCGCCATTTCGGCAAGCGCATCCTGCGCCTGCTGTGCCGCATCTCGCTGTCGCCCGATTACTGCGTCAGCCAGACGGAAGACAAATTCAAGCGCTGGGGGCCGAAAGCCCTGATCGTCTCCAAGTTCGTGCCGGGATTCAATACCGTGGCCGCGCCCATGTCGGGCGCGCTGGGTACGCCGCCGGGCCTGTTCTTCCTGTACGCGGGGCTGGGCGCCTTGCTGTGGAGCGGCACGGGCATCGTCGTCGGCGTGATTTTCCATGCCAGCGTGCAGCAGGTGCTCGACTTGCTCAGCACTATGGGCAGCACGGCCTTGCTGATGCTGGCCACCTTGCTGGGCCTGTTCCTGCTGTATAAATTCCTCGAGCGCCGGCGTTTCCGCCAGGCCTTGCAGATCGAGCGCATCGGTATCGATGAATTGCTCGAACTCATAGAGCAGGGCGAGGAACCGCTGATGGTCGACGCGCGCAGCGCCACGGCGCAAGCACTGGAGCCGGCCGTGCCGGGCGCCTTGTTCTTCAATGGCAAGGAACCCGTGCCCGCCATGATCGCCATGGACAAGGACCGCCACATCATCGTGTACTGCAGTTGTCCCAACGACGTGACGGCCGCGCAAGTGGCCAAGCTGTTGCACCAGCACGGCTTTCACCGTGCCAAGCCCCTGCATGGCGGCCTCGATGCGTGGAATGCCGCCTACCGCTCGGACCAGCCGTCGCCTGCCAGTCTGCTGGGCGAAGGCATGCCCTCGTGAGCCGTAAAAACCGGTAGTAATAATACGAAAACGCCTTTCCCAGGCGGCCGGGACGGCAGCACCACGCCTGCGCCATCCCGTACAAAGCGGCTTTGCGCAAACTCCGGCATACTTTGCTTTCAAGGCGATTCCTGCTGCTGTGCAGCATGCTTTTTGCGCGCTTGCCGTGTGCAAGTACTTACTATAAATCATTGTTTTTGAGTAATTTTGGCGCCGCTTGTTGCATTTGGAGTGGAACTACCAATAAAGGCTGGTTTTGATGTACTTAAACTACAAACTTTGCTTGCCTCCGGGCGCATTCATCCTTTAAGCTTGGCGTCCCATGCGTCCCACTTCATCATTTAAAATCATGAGCGCTCCGTCTTCTCCCGTACTGCCGACTTCCGCCTTCGCCGATGGACCGCGCCTGCTGGCCGACGTGGGCGGCACCAATGCCCGTTTCGCCCTGGAAGTGGCCGCCGGCCACATCACCCTGGTCGAAGTGCTGCCCTGTGCCGATTACCCGAGCCTGTCCGCCGCCCTGCAAGCCTACCTGGCCCTGCCGCACATTGCCGCCGCCGGCGGGCAAGCCGTGCGCCATGCCGTGATCGCCATCGCCAACCCGGTCGACGGCGATTTCCTCAGCATGACGAACCACCACTGGTCGTTCTCGATCCGCGCCATGCGCGAAGAGTGCGGTTTCACGACCCTGGACGTGGTCAACGATTTCACGGCCCTGGCGCGTTCCTTGCCACAGCTGTCGAACGAGCAAAAGCACCAGGTGGGCGCGGGCACGGCCCGTCCGAACACGGCCATCGGCCTGATCGGCGCCGGCACGGGCCTGGGCGTGTCGGGCCTGATTCCTTCGCACGGCGGCTGGATCGCCCTGCAAAGCGAAGGCGGCCACGTCAGCTTCGCGCCGTTCAATGAAGTGGAAGTGAGTATCCTGCAATTTGCCTGGCGCGAATACGAGCACGTCTCGGCCGAGCGCCTGATTTCCGGCGATGGCCTGGAACTGATCTACCGCGCCCTGGCCGACCGCGCGGGCGTGCCGGCGGAAGCCTTGCCTGCGGCGGAAATCACGCGCCGCGCGCTGGCTGGCGAATCCCAGCTGTGCGACGACGTCATCGAGGCGTTCTGCTGCATGCTGGGCACGGTGGCGGGCAACGTCGCCGTCACCCTGGGCGCGCTCGGCGGTATTTATATCGGCGGTGGCATCGTGCCACGCCTGGGTGCGCGCTTCGACCGCTCCGGTTTCCGCGCCCGCTTCGAACGCAAGGGCCGCTTTGCCAATTATGTGTCGCAAGTGCCGACCTTCGTCATTACGGCGCAGTACCCGGCTTTCCTGGGTGCATCGGCCATTCTTTCGGAGAAACTCGCCTCCCTGTGATGCGGGCAGCGGGCGATGTGTCGCGCCAGGGCCGGGTAAAACGCGTGTTTTGCCCGGTTTTGCGCTTTTCCGCTTTTTATCAGGTACAATTGGCATCGTTGGATGAAACGACGACTGTCGCTCTCCTGTCTGGCTGAATCTTCGCCACGGGAATAGCAGCCGCTCCGGAGTTCGTTTCATTGCTGGTTATTTAAGGCCAGCGCCATGGATGGCAGGACTTTCACTGCATCCGCTTTAATCCCGCTTTGCGCGCATCGGCCAAGGCGTCGGAAAAACAGCCTCAACTTGTAACCCAGCACGGCGTCATCATCGATGTCTGCCATCTGTTACGTTGAAATGAACGTTTTTGATTTCTTTCTCTGCCTACGAATTGCAATACACATCCGCACAGAATTGCTATGAATACAATTGAGGCTAAAAAAGTCCTCGAAACCGCGTTGCTGTGCGCTCGTGAATCGCTGACGATCCACAGCCTGAAAAAGCTGTTCGTCGATGCGGACGAGAATGGTCGCGTGCGTGGCGTCGGCGTCGGCGCCGACACGATCAAGCAATTGCTGGAAGAATTGCGGCAAGAGTGGGAAGGGCGCGGCATCGAGATCGTCAGTCTGGCTTCGGGCTGGCGCTTTCAAAGCCGCCCGGAAATGAAGATGTATCTTGACCGCATGACGCCCGAGCGGCCGCCCAAGTATTCGCGGGCGACCCTGGAAACCCTGGCCATCATCGCCTACCGCCAGCCGGTGACGCGCGGCGATATCGAGGAAATCCGCGGCGTTGCCGTCAATTCGCAGACGATCAAGATGCTGGAAGACCGTGGCTGGGTTGATGCCATCGGTTACCGCGACGTGGTGGGACGGCCGGCCTTGCTGGCCACCACCAAGCAGTTTTTGGATGACCTGGGTTTGCATTCGCTGTCCCAGCTGCCGCCTTTGCAGCAAATCAGTGAAATGCAGGGCAATGGGCTCGAAGCCCTGGAAGCGGCCCTGCAAGAAAATTTTGACAAGGCAAGCAATGAGCTTGTCCCCCAGCTTGGTGCAGGTAGCAATACGGCTGTGACAGATGTAGATGTGACAGCAAGCCTTGATGCCGGCCCCGATGCTTCGCCCACGGACGAAGCCTACACTCACGACCCTGCGCCAGAACTAACGGTTGACGCTGCGCCAGGTCAGCACAGCCAAGAAACGAAGAATGAATAATCCGAACACACCCGAGACAGTAATCGCCAGCGACGAAGCCATCGTTGCCAAGCCCAAGCGCCGCACCAAGGCCCAGATCGAAGCCGATGCAGTGGCTGCAAGCGCTGCTGCCGCCGCCGGCGATGCCGTCGCTGCCAAGCCGAAGCGCCGCACGAAAGCCGACGTGGCCGCCGACACGCCCGTCGTCGCCGCTGCTGAAACTGAAGCTGCGCCAGCCGTCAAGAAAACCCGCGCCAAGCCGGCCCTGAAGGCCGTCGCCGACGCCGCGGAAGCCGCTGCCGAAGCCGTAGCTGCCCCGGCGCCGCGTCCGCCGCGCGCGCGCGCCGCCGCCAAGGCCGCTGCCGCCGAGGCGGAAGCCGCGCCGGAAGTCGTCGCTGACAAGCCAGCCGAAGCACGCCCTACCCGTGGTCCGCGCCAGATGCGTGGCGTGCAGGCGGAACGCGCACTGCGCCAGCCGCCGCGCGCCGAAGCGCCGCAGGCGGCCGAAGCCGTTGCAGCAGCGCCTGCCGCCGAGCAAGCCGCCGCGCCTGTCGCCGATGTGTTCGATGCCGAAGGCAACCTCGTGTCCGGCCCGCGCCTGCCGCGCGGTCCGCGCAACGACGTGCCGGGCGCTGGCAAGAATGCCGGCAAGAGCCGTAAAAAGGGCAAGGGCCGCCAGGCTGCGCCTGGTAAGCTCAGCGATGCTGATGCTGTCTTCTCGTTCGTCACCTCCGACGCATTCGACAGCGAAGAAGGCGGCGTGGGCCGCGTGCAGAAAGTGGCCGTGCGCCGCGACCTGACGTCCGACGACGACGCGCCGAAGCTGCACAAGGTGCTGGCCGAAGCCGGTCTCGGTTCGCGCCGCGACATGGAAGACCTGATCGTGTCGGGCCGCGTGTCCGTGAATGGCGAGCCGGCCCACATCGGCCAGCGCATCCTGCCAAGCGACCACGTGCGCATCAATGGCAAGTTGATTCAGCGCCGCGTCAGCAAGAAGCCGCCGCGCGTGCTGGTGTACCACAAGCCGGCCGGCGAAATCGTCAGCCACAACGACCCGGACGGCCGTCCATCCGTGTTTGACCGCCTGCCGACCATGAAAGCCGGCAAATGGCTGGCCGTTGGTCGCCTCGACTTCAACACGGAAGGCTTGCTGCTGTTTACCACTTCCGGTGACCTGGCCAACCGCCTGATGCACCCGCGCTACGGCATCGACCGCGAGTACGCCGTGCGTACCCTGGGTGAGCTGGAAGAGGGCATGCGCCAGAAGCTGCTGGCCGGCGTCGAGCTGGAAGACGGCCTGGCGCAATTTTCGAAGATCGCCGATGGCGGCGGCGAAGGCATCAACAAGTGGTATCGCGTGGTGATCGGCGAAGGCCGTAACCGCGAAGTGCGCCGCATGTTCGAAGCGATCGGTCTGACCGTTTCGCGCCTGATCCGTACCCGCTACGGCGCCATGACCCTGCCGAGCGGCCTGAAACGCGGCCGTTGGGAAGAGATGGAAGAAAATACCGTACGCGATCTGTTGACCGCCTACGGCATTGAAAAGAAAATGCCGGCATCGGGCGACCCCCGTGCCGCTGGCGCCGCCAAGGGCCGCGAAGCGCGCAAGGTCGAACGCAAGGACCGCGATGACGAGCCGAATGGCAACCGCATCGATGTCAGCAACCGCAACGCCGATCCATTCCCGGTCGCACCGCGCCGTGGCCAGCCGCAAGGCCAGTTTGCCCGTCCGCAAGGCCAGGGTCGCCCAGGCGGCGCCGGCCGTCCAGGCGAAGCGCGTGGTCCTGGCCGTGGCCAGCCGCAAGGTCCGTTCCAGGGTGGCCAGCCGCGCTCGTCGGCATCGTTCGACGGTGCGCCGCAAGGCCAGGGTCGTCCGCCGCGTGCGGCAGGCCAGGGTCAGGGTCGTCCTGCCGGTGGCGAAGGCCGCGCGCCGCAGCGCGGTCCACGCCAGCCCGATCCGCTGCAAACGACCTTCGGCTTTGCCAATACGGGGCCGCGCCGCAATGCGGGCGGTGGTGCCGGTGGTCAGGCGCGTTCCGGTGGTCAGCCGCGTGGCGGCATGGACCGTGGCGGCATGGATGGCATGCCGCGCCGTCGCAGCAAAGGTTAAATCAGGGGATTTCTTCTCGTGCGCCCGATAATCTGCCGCGGGCGCGCGCTCTTGTAACTGTTGTAAGCCGGGCCTCTCCTTGTGTGCGGCATTGCGGCGAAGTTAATAAGAGGTTATAATCTGCAGCCTAATAAAAGTTCTCCGCAGGGTTGTTTGGCGGGGAGTGCTTATCTGGTTGGGGAAATACAGGAAGATGGGCAGATGCCCATTTTTTTTTTGTTGAACCGTTTGTCATGGCTCCGCAAGGGGCCATATATGACTTGAATGCGTGTTTTTGCATGTTGTCGGCGCTCAATATGGCGCTGTCATGCCGAAAACGGGCCTTATTTCTGGAGAATTTCTTGCAGCAGTTGGGATTAATTGAAAAGACAGTTACAGGTCTGGGCTATGAGCTCGTTGATGTCGAACGTGCCGAGCGCGGAATGCTGCGCGTCTTTATTGATTTCAGCGCCGCCGATGCCGCTGAAAAAGGTCCGATCACGGTCGAAGACTGTGCCACGGTGAGTCACCAGTTATCGCATGTGTTGACGGTAGAGAACGTTCCTTACGAGCGTCTCGAGATTTCTTCCCCGGGTCTGGATCGTCCGGTGCGCAAGCTGGAAGACTTTGTCCGTTTCGCAGGTCAGGAAATCATCGTCAAGCTGAATGTGGCGATGCCGGGTACGAACAACCGGAAATCGTTCCAGGGGATCTTGCAAGAACCCGTGGGCGATAAATTGTCGTTGGAATTTGAAGGTAAGGATGGTCCGGCGATGTTGGAGTTTACGCTCGCGGATGTGGATAAGGCACGCTTGGTGCCGCAGGTGGTTTTTAAGGGACGCAAAGCATGAGCCGCGAAGTTTTATTATTGGTTGACGCGCTGGCGCGCGAAAAAAACGTCGATAAAGATGTCGTCTTCGGCGCCCTCGAATTCGCGTTGGCGCAAGCCACGAAGAAACGGTATGAGGGTGAGGTAGACATCCGCGTTTCGATCGACCGCGAAACGGGCGAATTCGAATCGTTCCGCCGCTGGCACGTGGTGCCTGATGAAGCGGGCCTGCAATTGCCGGATCAGGAGATCCTGCATTTCGAAGCAAAAGAACAGATTTCCGATATCGAAGTCGATGACCACATCGAAGAGCCGATCGAATCCGTTGAATTCGGCCGCCGTTTCGCCCAGGATACCAAACAGGTCGTCCTGCAGCGCGTGCGTGACGCCGAACGTGAACAGATCCTGGTCGATTTCCTGGAACGTGGCGATTCGCTCGTCACCGGCACCATCAAGCGCATGGAACGCGGCGACGCCATCGTCGAATCGGGCAAGATCGAAGCGCGTCTGCCACGCGACCAGATGATCCCGAAAGAAAATCTGCGTATCGGCGACCGTGTGCGTGCCTACATCTTGCGCATCGACCGCAATATGCGCGGCCCGCAAGTGATCCTGTCGCGCACCGCGCCAGAATTCATCATGAAGCTGTTCGAACTGGAAGTGCCGGAAATCGAGCAAGGCATGCTGGAAATTAAATCCGCAGCCCGCGATGCCGGCGTACGCGCCAAGATCGCCGTCTACACGGCCGACAAGCGCATCGACCCGATCGGTACCTGCGTCGGCATGCGCGGTTCGCGCGTGCAGGCTGTCACCGGCGAACTCGGTGGCGAACGTGTCGACATCGTGCTGTGGTCGGAAGATCCGGCGCAGTTCGTCATCGGCGCCCTGGCGCCGGCGAACGTGTCGTCGATCATGGTCGATGAAGAAAAACACGCGATGGATGTCGTCGTGGACGAAGAAAACCTGGCAATCGCGATCGGCCGTTCCGGCCAGAACGTGCGCCTGGCCTCGGACCTGACCGGCTGGAAGATCAACATCATGACGGCCGAAGAATCGGCTGACAAAGCTGCCCAGGAAACGGCTGCCGTGCGCATCCTGTTCATGGAAAAGCTCGATGTCGACCAGGAAGTGGCCGATATTCTGGTGGAAGAAGGTTTCGCCAGTCTGGAAGAAATCGCTTACGTGCCAATTTCCGAAATGCTGGAAATCGAATCGTTTGACGAAGATACCGTCAATGAACTCCGTACCCGTGCGCGTGATGCGCTCGTGACCGAAGCGATTGCTTCGGAAGAGGGTCTGGAAGGCATGGACGAGGCGTTGGTAGGTCTGGAAGGCATGGACCGCATTACCGCCGGCAAGCTGGGTCTGGCTGGTATCAAGACCGTTGAAGCATTTGCAGCACTGGCATACGACGAATTTGGCGCAATCCTGGCCTTGTCTGCGGACCGTGCGCGTGAACTGATTACAAGTGAATTTAAAGATGTGACCGACGATGAGATGAAGTTGGTTGACTCGAAATATGACGATCGTGCCAAGGCGTTGCAAGCCAAGGCATGGAGTCTGGCCGAATCCGCAAAGGCTTAATTTGAGTATCTTTATCATCTCCGCGACACATAGAAAAGAGGACTGAATGGCGAGTAACAACGTAGCCCAATTTGCCACCGAACTGAAGATGCCTGCAGATTTGCTGCTGACGCAGCTGCGTTCTGCCGGCGTCGAGAAAAGTTCGACGTCAGATCCATTGTCGAAAGATGATAAGGACAAGCTTTTGGATCATCTGCGCCGCACACACGGCGCAGCGGCTGACACAGAAAAGAAAAAAATCACCGTGACCCGCAAGGAAACGACTGAAATCAAGCAAGCTGACGCCACCGGCAAGTCGCGCACCATCCAGGTGGAAGTGCGCAAGAAACGCACTTTCGTCCAGCGTGACGAAGCTGCGCCGGTCGCAGCAGAACCGGTCGCGCCTGCCGCACCGGTGATCGATCCCGCCGACGTGGCGCGCCGTGAAGAAGATGCCCGTAAACAGGCTGAACTGATCGCCCGCCAGGAAGCTGATCTGCGCGAAAAGCAAGAACGTCTGGCCAAGCTCGACGCGGAAAAAGAAGCCCAGGCGAAAGCCACACAACAGGCTGAATTGGCTGCGAAGAAAGAAGCTGAAGCGGAAGCGAAGAAAGCGGCTGCCAAGGCTGCTGCTGCGCCTGCCGTCAGCGCCGCTGCGCCTGTCGTTGACGACGCCGCTGCCGAAGCGAAAAAAGCTGCTGCCGCCGAAGAAGCGAAGAAGAAAGCTGCCGCCGCTGCTGTTGCCGCCAAGGAAGCCGCTGACAAAGCGGAAGCCACGGACCGTGCACGCAAGGCTGTTGCCGACGAAGTTGCCCAGATCAAGGCCATGATGAACGCGCCACGCCGCGCCATCAAGGCACCTGAACCCGTACCGGTTCCGGTCAAGCCGAAGGCGCCGGAAGGCACCCTGCACAAGCCTGCTGACAAGAAACCTGGCGACAAGCCGGGCGACAAGAAGCCTGCTGTTGCAGACAAGAAATCCATCAAGTCGGCGAATGTATCGTCCACCTGGTCCGATGACGCGAAAAAACGCGGCACCACCGGTGGTCCCAAGCCACGCGGCAATAGCGGCCCGGGCGGCCGTGACAGCTGGCGCGGTGGCGCGAAGGGCCGTCGCCCGACGCACCATGACGACCGTGAATCGAACTTCCAGGCTCCTACGGAAGCCGTCGTCAAAGACGTGCACGTACCGGAAACGATTACCGTGGCCGAATTGGCACACAAAATGTCCGTCAAGGCATCCGAAGTCATCAAGCATTTGATGAAATTGGGCCAGATGTGCACGATCAACCAGGTGCTGGACCAGGAAACCGCCATGATTCTGGTGGAAGAAATGGGCCACAAGGCGTTTGCCGCCGAACTGGACGATCCGGAAGCGCTGCTGGCTGATGTGGGCGAACACGCGCACTTCGAGTCGAAGCCACGTGCACCGGTGGTCACCGTCATGGGTCACGTCGACCACGGCAAGACCTCGTTGCTCGATTACATCCGTCGCGCCAAGGTTGCCTCCGGCGAAGCGGGCGGCATTACGCAGCATATCGGCGCTTACCACGTCAATACGCCACGCGGCATGATCACCTTCCTCGACACCCCGGGCCACGAAGCGTTTACCGCCATGCGTGCTCGTGGCGCCAAGGCAACCGACATCGTTATTCTGGTGGTTGCCGCCGACGATGGCGTGATGCCGCAAACGAAAGAAGCGATTGCCCATGCGAAAGCAGCCGGCGTACCGCTGGTGGTGGCGATCAATAAAGTCGACAAACCTGGTGGCAACGTGGATCGCGTGACGCAGGAACTGGTCGCCGAGCAAGTCGTGCCGGAAGAATACGGTGGCGAATCGCCATTCGTGCCGGTCTCGGCCAAAACGGGTCAGGGTATCGACGACCTGCTGGAACAAGTGCTGTTGCAAGCCGAAGTGCTGGAACTGACGGCACCGGTCGATGCGCCAGCGCGCGGCCTGGTTGTCGAGGCGCGTCTGGACAAGGGCCGTGGTCCTGTCGCGACGATTCTGGTGCAGTCCGGTACATTGAAACGCGGCGACGTGATTCTGGCTGGCTCTTCGTATGGCCGTGTTCGCGCCATGCTGGACGAGAACGGCAAGTCCATCGCTGAAGCCGGTCCTTCGATTCCGGTCGAAATCCAGGGCTTGACGGAAGTGCCGGTTGCCGGTGAAGAAGTCGTCGTCATGGCTGACGAGCGCAAGGCGCGTGAAATCGGTCTGTTCCGTCAAGGTAAGTTCCGCGACGTGAAACTGGCCAAGCAGCAAGCTGCGAAACTGGAAAACATGTTCGACCAGATGGCCGAAGGCGAAGTGAAAAACTTGCCACTGATCATCAAAACCGACGTGCAAGGTTCGCAAGAAGCGCTGGTTGGTTCGTTGCAGAAACTGTCGACCTCCGAAGTGCGCGTACAAGTTGTGCACGCGGCAGTCGGCGGCATCACGGAATCGGACGTCAACCTGGCAGTCGCCTCGAAAGCGGTCATCATCGGCTTCAACGCCCGTGCTGATGCCCAGGCACGCAAGCTGGCCGAGTCGAATGGCGTGGACATTCGCTACTACAACATCATTTACGATGCGATCGACGAGATCCGGTCGGCGTTGTCGGGCATGTTGGCACCAGAGAAACGTGAAACCGTCATCGGCCAGGTCGAGATCCGCCAGGTTATCCTGGTCTCGAAAGTGGGCGCGATTGCCGGTTGCCTGGTCACCGATGGCGTGGTCAAGCGTGCTTCTTCCGTCCGCCTGTTGCGCAACAACATCGTGGTGTGGAGTGGCGAGATCGACTCCCTGAAACGCTTCAAGGACGATGCGAAAGAAGTTCGCGCCGGTCTGGAGTGCGGCCTGTCGCTGCGCAACTACAACGACATTCAGGTTGGCGACACCCTGGAAGTGTTCGAAGTCCAGGAAATCGCTCGTACCCTGTAATCACAGCAGTATTGGCGCGGACATAGTGATGTCCGCGCAAACACGTGGGGCGCATTGGTCAACGGGCAACCGTTTGACTCATGCGCCCTGCGGCACTTAGGACAGCATAAAATCATGGCTAAACATAGCAAAACCATGCCAGCGCGCGGCTTGCGCGTGGCCGACCAGATCCAGCGCGATCTGGCTGAAATCGTCGCCTACGAATTGAAAGACCCGCGCGTGGGCACGATGATCACCATCACCGAAGTGCAGATCACGCCCGATTACGCGCATGCCAAGGTGTTTTTCACGATGTTGAAAGACAGCAAGGAAGCCATCAAGAACACCACCGAAGGCCTGATGGCCGCGTCTGGCTTCATCCGTGGCTTGCTGGGCAAGCGCCTGCACATCCATACCCTGCCGATGCTGCATTTCGTGCACGACAGCTCGACGTCGCGCGGCATGGAAATGTCCTTGCTGATCGATAAGGCCAACGCCACGCGCGCGGCCGACGCCGAGCCGGACGAAAAGCCTGCAGACAAAGCGGACGAGCAATAAACGTGGCAGGTCCGAAGAAACCACCGGGCATCAAGCGGGTGCGCGACCTGGTCGACGGCGTCTTGCTGCTCGATAAGCCCGTGGGCTGGTCCAGCAACGATGCCCTGATCAAGGCCAAGCGCGTGCTGAATGCCAAAAAAGCGGGCCATACGGGCACGCTGGACCCGTTCGCCACGGGCTTGCTGCCGCTGTGCTTTGGTGAGGCCACGAAGTTCTCGCAGGACTTGCTGGAAGCCGATAAAACCTACGAAACCCTGGTGCACCTGGGGCAGACGACGGATACGGGCGATACCGAGGGCGAGGTGCTGGAAACGCGCGACGTCAACGTCACCGAAGAGCAGATCGAAGCCGTGCTGGCGCAGTTCCGCGGACCGATTTTGCAGACGCCGCCCATGTACTCGGCCTTGAAACGCGACGGCAAGCCCCTATATGAGTATGCAAGGGCCGGTATCACCCTGGAGCGCGAAGCGCGCCCGGTGACCATCCACAAGCTCGAGTTCCTCGGCTACGAAGCCCCGTTCCTGAAATTGTCCGTGATGTGCAGCAAGGGCACGTATATCCGCGTGCTGGGCGAAGACATCGGCCATGCCCTCGGTTGCGGCGGCCATTTGAACGCCTTGCGCCGCACGCAGGTGGGCAGCCTGACCTTGGACGGCGTCGTCACCCTGGACGAGCTGACGGCGCATGCCGCGCCGCTGAGCTTGCTTGCGCCCGTCGATGCATTATTGTCGAGTTTTCCCGCCGTCCAGCTGACCGAAGAATTGGCCAAGCGTTTCCTGCACGGCCAGCGCATCGCACTGGGCAAGGAAGAGGTCGCCGTACCAGCCGAACCGGGCAGGGTGCGCGTGTATCACGACAGCAAGCTGCTGGGCACGGGCCAGTTGCAGGAATACAGCATCCTGGCGCCGGAGCGTCTGATCGCCACGGCACATCAATAAGTCACAGCAACGTCATATTACCCAGCGACACTCGTTAAACCGTGTCGCTTTTTTAAACAAATCGTCCCCGACTGCGGGAGCCGCCAGCATTTTTAGATAGCGTTGCAACGCAACATGCTATACTACGCGGTTCCGGAAATAGATTAGCATTCGGGTATCTCGTACACCTTGTACGCACTCCGCAGTTTTTCAGTAACTACTACGACCATGTCAAATACAAAACGCGCAATTCGTAATATCGCCATTATCGCCCACGTTGACCACGGCAAAACCACGCTGGTGGATCAGCTGCTGCGCCAATCCGGCACCTTCCGTGAAAACCAAGCGGTCGACACCCGAGTCATGGACTCGAACGACCTGGAAAAGGAGCGCGGCATTACGATTCTGTCGAAGAACTGCGCTGTTGAGTACGAAGGCACCCACATCAACATCGTCGACACCCCAGGCCACGCCGACTTCGGCGGCGAAGTGGAACGTGTTCTGTCGATGGTCGACTCGGTTCTGCTGCTGATCGATGCACAAGAAGGCCCGATGCCGCAAACCCGTTTCGTCACGCGCAAAGCGCTGGCACTGGGTCTGAAGCCTATCGTCATCGTCAACAAGATCGACCGTCCAGGCGCACGTCCGGACTGGGCCATCAACCAGACGTTCGAACTGTTCGACAAACTGGGCGCTACCGACGAACAACTCGATTTCCCTATCATTTACGCTTCGGGCCTGAACGGCTATGCCGGCCTGACCGAAGACGTGCGCAGCGGCGACATGAAGCCGATGTTCGATGCGATCCTGCAACACGTGCCTGTCCGTGATGACAATCCGGAAGGCCCGCTGCAAATGCAAATCACCTCGCTCGACTACTCGTCGTACGTCGGCAAGATCGGCATTGGCCGCGTCAACCGCGGTACCGTCAAGGTCGGCCAGGACGTGCTGGTCATCAACGGTCCAGGCGCCACGCCGATCAAAGGCCGCATCAACCAGGTGCTGAACTTCAAGGGCCTGGAGCGCGTGCTGGTAGACGAAGCCGTTGCCGGCGACATCTGCCTGATCAACGGTATCGACGAAATCGGCATCGGTTCGACCCTGTGCGCAGTCGATACCCCGGAAGCGCTGCCTATGCTGACCGTCGACGAGCCAACCCTGACCATGAACTTCATGGTCAACAACTCGCCACTGGCTGGCCGCGAAGGCAAGTTCGTGACCTCGCGTCAATTGCGTGACCGTCTGGACCGCGAACTGAAAGCCAACGTTGCTCTGCGCGTAGCGCCGACCGACGACGATACGATCTTTGAAGTATCGGGCCGTGGTGAATTGCACCTGACGATTCTGCTCGAAAACATGCGTCGCGAAGGCTTCGAGCTGGCCGTATCGCGTCCGCGCGTGGTCTACAAGATGGTCGATGGTGTGCGCCACGAGCCGTTTGAAAACCTGTCGGTCGACGTGGAAGAAGTCAACCAGGGCGGCGTCATGGAAGAGCTGGGCCGTCGTCGTGGCGACCTGCAAAACATGGAATCGGATGGCAAGGGCCGCGTGCGTCTCGAGTATCTGATCCCGGCGCGTGGCCTGATCGGCTTCCAGGGCGAATTCATGACCCTGACCCGCGGCACCGGCTTGATGAGCCACGTATTCAACGAATACGCGCCAGTCGACAACACCCGTGGTGAAATGGCTGGCCGTCGTAACGGCGTGCTGATCTCGCAAGATGACGGCGCCGCTGTTGCCTACGCCCTGTGGAAACTGCAAGATCGCGGCCGCATGTTCGTGGTCCACAACGATCCAGTGTACGAAGGCATGATCATCGGTATTCACTCGCGTGACAACGATCTGGTCGTCAACCCGATCAAGGGCAAGCAGCTGACCAACGTGCGTTCGTCGGGTACCGATGAAGCAGTGCGCCTGGTACCACCAGTGCAAATGTCGCTGGAGTACGCGGTGGAATTCATCGCCGACGACGAACTGGTTGAAATCACGCCTAAATCGATCCGTCTGCGCAAGCGCTTCCTGAAAGAAAACGAGCGTAAGCGCGCCGGCCGCGACTCGTAATTGTTGTAGTGGTGCGGCGCTGCGTCGCCGCGCCAACCAGACCCGCTGTGCTTGCATAACCTTGCGGTGATGCGACACAGCGGGTTTGCCGTTCTGGATTCCCTTTTTTGTAGCGAGCGTATTGTGACTGTCCTAACCCTGCCTTCCCGCCGCCTGTCCGTCGCCCCGATGATGGACTGGAGCGACCGCCATTGCCGCAAGTTCCACCGCGAAATCACGCGCCACACCTGGCTCTACACCGAGATGGTGACGACGGGCGCGCTGGTGTATGGCGACGTGGAACGCCATTTGCGCTTCAACGAGGAAGAGCACCCGGTGGCGCTGCAGCTGGGCGGCAGCGACCCGAAGGACCTTGCCACCAGCGCCAGGCTGGGCCAGCAATGGGGCTATGATGAAATCAACCTGAACTGCGGCTGCCCGTCCGAGCGCGTGCAGAAGGGCGCGTTTGGCGCCTGCCTGATGGCCGAGCCGCAACTGGTGGCCGACTGCGTGAAAGCCATGCGCGACGTGGTCGATATCGACGTCACGGTGAAGCACCGCATCGGCATCGATGACAGCGAGTCGTATGACTTCGTGCGCGATTTCGTCGGCACCGTGGCCGATGCCGGCTGCAAGACGTTTATCGTGCATGCGCGCAATGCCATCCTGAAAGGCTTGAGCCCGAAGGAAAACCGCGAAGTGCCGCCCCTCAAATATGACTATGCCTACCGCTTGAAGCGCGAGTTTCCCCAGTTCGAGTTCATTATCAATGGCGGCATCAAGACCCTGGACGAGATCGACCTGCATCTGCAGCACCTCGACGGCGTGATGCTGGGCCGTGAGGCGTATCACAACCCGTACGTGATGGCACAGTTCGACCAGCGCTACTACGGCGACGACACGCCCGTGAAAACGCGCGAACAGGTGCTTGAAGCGATGATTCCCTATATTAGCGCGCAGCTGGAAAAGGAAGCGGGGCGGCTGAAGCTCAACAGCATCACGCGCCACATGCTGGGCTTGATGCAAAACCTGCCTGGCGCGCGCGGTTTCCGCCAGACCCTGTCCGATTCGAAGAAGCTGGCCTCGGGCGACCCGCGCCTGCTGCTGGAAGCGGCGGCGCGCCTGTCTCTGCCCGCCTGATGAGCGGTGACTGCCACAGCCTTGCGCGCCTGATCGACGGCTACCTGCTGGCCGTCAGCGCGCTCAAGGATGATGGCAGCCTCTTCGCCTGTACCTATCTGGCGGCGCTGCCGCCGCAGGCGTCCTTTGACGCGCTGTGCCGCGCGCTGGAGATAGCGCCGGACGGCCTGCGCCTGCAGCCGATAGCAACAGTCGTGTGCAGCGGCGCCTTGTGCACGCCGCGCCAGTGGCTGATCGAGCGCTTGTGTCCGATCAGTGAGGCGGACCGCGCGCCGCTCGATGCGCGTCTATATGACGGTTTCGAGCGCGAACTGGCCGAACTGCTGGGCAAAGAGCCGCACTGGTATCAACTGGTATCATCGGGTCAGCGCCGCCTGGCCGGACAATTGGGCGCCATCTGGAGCGTCTTTGTCTTTGGCACAGAGTGCCACGCCTATGCGATGCATTGCAGCTGGGACAATTGATTCAACTTGTCTATACCGCTGCCCCGGCGCAGTGGTATTGTCCGCACTTCCCCTTCCTCTGAGCACCTCTCCACAAACGATCCAATATGGCTACGCCATGTGTTGTAAATGCGCTGTTTCGGCGCACGCCCGCACTGCCTTGGGGCATTTCTAGTAGGCAAGAAACGGCGTTGTTGCCATTTCCCCGAAGAAAGTTAATCAGGCATTTATTCAGGTACTTATTGCTTGCTTTGAGGCAAAATTTACACCTATAATTGATTATAGACAAATATTTCTCATATGAATTTTTGATGTTGATTTCATATTAACGGTGTCAACAATTCAGTATGTGGAACAAATTTGCATTCGCAGTCACTGGCGTTTTCAGGGCTGTTGTAGACCAGGAAGTACCCCAGGCTGCGTGCGGCCGGATACCGCCAGCATACCAATGGGTAAGGGCGGATACCGGTGTCTCGCGGCCTTCGTCTTGTCGTGCCGGGCAAAAATTCTTATCAATAGTTTCATTTACGAAGAGCCGAAATGAATTTAGCAAAAATGAAGGTTGGTACCCGCCTGGGCCTGGGATTCGCCCTGGTACTGGTTCTGCTGGTGGCCGTGACCGTCCTCGGCATCGCGCGCATGGCGCAAATCCAGGAACGTCTCGATCACGTGATCAATGTCAACAATGTCGTCACCCGCCTGGTGATCGACATGCGTGGCAACGTCAGCGACCGCATCACCTCGCTGCGCATCCTCACCCTGATGACTGACGCGAGCGATATGGAGCCGGAAATGGCGCGTATCAAGACGCAGACCAGCACCTATCAGGAAACGCAGAAAAAGCTCGAAGAGAAATTCGCCGTCGAGTCGACTGCCGAAGAAAAAACCTTGCTCGCTTCGATCAAGGAATACGAGGCGGCAGCCATGCCGGCCATCGCCAAGGCGTCGGCACTGTGGATGGCCAACGATGCGGAAGGCGCCACGCGCGTGATGATCAAGGAAATCCGCCCGGTACAGAAAAAATGGATCGATGCGCTGGAGCAATTGGCCACCCTGGAAGACAAGTTGAACGAGCAGATGCAATCGGATGCCCGCAAGGCGTTTGACAGCGCGCGCCTGTTCATGATCATCCTCGGCGTACTGGCCGTGGCGATGGGCGTGGCGGCGGCACTGATCATTACCCGTGGCCTGCTCAAGCAGCTCGGCGGCGAACCCGACTATACGGCCTCGATTGCCGGCAGCATCGCCAAGGGCGATCTGTCGATCGGCATCCACACGCAAAGCTCGGACAATTCCAGCCTGCTGGCGGAAATGAAAGAAATGCGCAATAGCCTGGTCGGCGTCGTCGGCCAGGTGCGGGTCGGTACGGAAACCATCGGCACGGCCTCGCATGAAATCGCCGACGGCATTATCGACCTGTCTTCGCGCACCGAAATGCAGGCCAGCGCACTGGAAAAAACCGCCTCCGCCATGGAAGAGCTGACTTCGACCGTGAAACAGAATGCGGACAATGCGCGTGAAGCCAACAAGCTGGCCGCCACTGCATCGGACGTGGCCCTGAAGGGCGGTTCCGTGGTGTCGCAAGTGGTTGACACCATGAGCTCGATCAATGAATCGGCGAAGAAAATTGTCGACATCATCGGCGTCATCGATGGCATCGCCTTCCAGACCAACATCCTGGCGCTGAACGCGGCCGTGGAAGCGGCGCGTGCCGGCGAGCAAGGCCGCGGCTTTGCCGTGGTGGCCTCGGAAGTGCGCAACCTGGCGCAGCGCTCCGCTGGCGCCGCGAAAGAAATCAAGATTCTCATCGACGATTCGGCCGAGAAGACGGAACGCGGCACGCGCCTGGTAGGCCAGGCTGGCGTGACGATGGGCGAAGTGGTCGACAGCGTGCGCCGCGTCACCGACATCATGAGCGAGATCGCCAGTGCCAGCCAGGAGCAAAGCGCCGGCATCGAACAGGTCAACCTGTCGATCATCGAGATGGATGGCATGACGCAGCAAAATGCGGCCCTGGTGGAACAGGCGGCCGCTGCGGCGCAAAGCTTGCAAGACCAGGCGGCCGAACTGGCCCATGTGGTCAGCATCTTCAAACTGGTCGAAGGCGAAGAGAAGCCGGCAGCGTATGTGCCGGCCCCGGTGGCCGCCGCGCCCGTCGCCGTGCGCAAGCCTGCGCCGGCATTGCGCCCGGTGAAGTCGCTGACCCGCAAGCCGGAAGCGGCCGCTCCCGTGGCCGCTCCTGCGCCACGCAAGGCGGCAGGCGCCGGCAGCAATGACGAGTGGGAAGAGTTTTAAGCGCGACCAACAGCGCTCAGGAAGTAGTAATTACCGTATCTGATAATCATGGGGAAGCACATGTTTGAGAATAAGCGTTTGATGAGTGTTGCAGCAGCCTTGCTGGTGTCCGTTTCTTCCACCGCCTTTGCGGCAGAGGTGCCGGCGTCGTTCGATGCCAAGAACTGCAAGGCCGACTATCCAAAAGCCTCGCTGATGAACGAAGAGCAGGGCACCGTGTCGATGTCCTTCCTGGTCAATGCCGATGGTAGCGTTGCCGATTCGAAACTCGACAAGAGCAGCGGCTTCAAGAACCTGGACAAGGCCGCCATCAAGGCCCTGGCCGCATGCAAGTTCAAGCCGGGCACCAAGGATGGCGCCGCAGCGCAAACCTGGACCAAGGTCGATTACGCCTGGAAGCTGGACTGATCCACCTGTCGCCGGGAGCGCGTCTCCCGGCATGGCCGACTCCGCTACGGGCGGCGCCTGCAAGGGTGCCGCCCGTTCTGTTATGTGCGCCAGCCAACGGCGCTGTCGCTGCCGATTCTGTTACCCTCGAAACATACCTTCGGGACATCCCATCACAAGAGGCTTACCATGCAGCGCATCCTGACACTTTCCTCCCTGGCCGCCAGCGGCTTGCTGCTTTCCGCTTGCGCATCGCTGGGCACGCCTGCGGGCTTGCAGGCGGGGCAGACCGTGGCCGTCGTGAATAGCCTGAGCTGGGACAATCCCCTGACGGGCAAGCGCGACGGCGTGCGCACCAGCTGGCCCATCAAGGATGGCAAGATTGCCCCTGAGTATTTTCCCCTGGCGCAATTGAAGCAATGCGATGCGGACGGCAAGCCTTGCGCCTGGGGCGTGATGCGGGCGCAGCGCGGCGCGCCCACGCTGGCCTATGTGGACGGCGGGGTCGACCTGGCCGTGAGCGTATCGATCGACGTGGCGCGGCGCCAGGATGCGCGCCAGGGCGAGACGCAAACGGCGATGGCGATTCCGCAGGATGTGGCCGCACTGTCGGGCAAGCAGCGCGTGCAGCCCGGCTGGAAATTGAGGTATGGCAAGGTCGAGCAAGTCGAACTCGATTACGGCGTGCGCTATCAGGTGTGCGTGCAGCGCTACGATGCCGCTGGCAAGGCCATCGACACCTGCGCGATTCCGTTTATTTGAGGAAACCTGGCGCCTGGCCCGCTTGTGGCGGCTTTGCCACATCTCATGTTGCGGCGTGCTTCGGCGTGTAACAATCGGTAAAAGCGCAGCAAAGCCCGGCGTAATTTCTTATAGTACTGGTAGTACACATTAGGAGAATTACGATGAAAACCCTGTTGGCAGTAATCTCGCTGGCCGCCTTGGGTGGCTGCGCCGTGGCGCCCCCCGGTCCCGCGTATTACGGTTCGCGCGCGCCGCAGGGAGCCTACAATCCTTATGAATGGCATACGGTCTCGTCCGAGCCGGTGCAGTCGGGCCGCGGGATGAGCGCACCGCGCGTGGAATACACGAATGAACCCGTCTACGTGCAGCAGCAACCAGTGTATGTGCAGCAACCTGTGTATGTGCCGGCGCCCGTGTACGCGCCACAACCGTATTATTACAATCCACCCGTATCGATCGGGCTGGACTTCATGTTTGGTTTTGGACGCTACGGTGGACACCGCGGTGGCTGGGGCGGGCATGGACGCTACCACGGCCACCGCTAATCTATTGCGCTTGCATGCAGGACATAGCCGGACAAGCGTTGCTTGCCCGGCTATGTCATTTTACTAGTGGAAATATACCGAATTCTGGTGTAGCACATCCGCCGAGCACAGGATGTACATTGCCGCCGCTGCCAGACCTATTTGCAAGGCGCCAAAGCTGATCGGGATGAGGCGGGACATGTCGTACTCCTGAGTAGTGAGGAATGTGTGGTCAGGCTTTCATCATAGGTTGAATTGATGCTCTCGGGCATCGGATGAATGTCCGCCGCGATGTAGGACAACACCTCGTGCCTGGCACCCCGCCTCGCTTTCCCGCCTGAGGATTACTTAGCGGTTTTTCCAGCGCACCACGGGCGCTTCCGGCGCCGTGTCCGGCACGTTCGAGATCGTCAGCCAGTGCGTCAGGCGTTCCGGATGCTTGAGATTGATGCCCATGCCATCGATGATGCCGACCTGTTCCAGCATGCGCGCATCGATCTTCGCCTTTGACACGGTGGGTGCGCCCATGACCATGCGGTCATACGCCTTGCGCGCCTTGTGCTCCCACTTGTGCAGATTGCTTTCGTCGAAGCGGTTCGCTTCGAAATACACGGTCAGGGTGCCATCGAGGTTGCCGAAGCCGACGATCCCCGCGCCCTTGCGTATGGTGGTGGTGTTGTCGAGGTCAAATTCCGCAGTGGGCACGAAAATGCCGGCGCGGCCATCGATGTCGGGACGTCCCACGGGCGTATCCTTGCCGTAGGAGCTGGTTTCGGTAATGGGTTTCTCTGCAGACATGGTGCGTGTGTGGTGGCCGTACCGGGAGCGCGATCGGGCCCGGCAGCGCCAGTCATCCTGTTCAAAAAATGCGTGCTGATAATCAGGGCGGGGTAGGGGCCCTGGCGGTGCGATGCTTGGCATTGCTTGATGCCCCGCTATTGTAGCGCCAATTTAATTCTTCCTTGCAACATTTCCTGAAGTAATGCACCCGTTTGCCCATGAAAAAGCCGCCCGGCCAAGTGGCGGAGCGGCTGTTGCGCAACGACCCTGGATTCAGGCGGCAGTCTTGCGGCGTGCCATGAAACCCAGCAAGCCCAGGCCCAGCAGCATCATGGCGTAGCTTTCCGGTTCCGGCACGGCAGTCGTCACCGAGACATTGTCCAGATAGGAGCCATAGCTCGGTGCGGAGACCGGGCCGATCGATTCGAAGCGCAGCAGGGTGGACGAACCGAGCGCGGACACGTTCTGGCTGTAGGTTTGCCACACGCCGCTCGTGGTGCCGATCAGGGCCGTTGGCGTGAGCAGAGTGGAACCCCAGTAGACATTCATCAGGCTGCTCGCACCGCCTGGCGTATCCGGGCGGCCCGAATAGGCAAACGACAGCGCATACGTGCCGCCGGCCGTGGTGGCGATCGATTGCGATACTGAGGTCAGGCTCGCGGCGTTGAGTTCCAGGTATTGCGTACCGGCGGCGGCGACGGGGTTGAAGCCGCCTTGGCCGCCTTGCGTGGCGCCTTTCTGGATTTCAAAGGCCGAGTTGCCGCTGGCTGACGAGGTCCAGCCTGTCACGCTGCTGAGCGCAGCCCAGGATGAGGAGATGACATTGTTTTCAAAACTGCCATTGACCACCAGTTCGGTCGCGGCGTTGGCTGTGCCAGCGGTGGCCAGGGCGGCCAATGCGGCAATCTTCAGGAGGGTGGCTGGCATTTTCATGGTGTTCCAATTTAGTTGATTGTAGGATAATTCAATTTCTTAAATGACATTTAAATGATATCACCAAAACTCACACCAAACACCAGGGCCGACTAAAATATTTGCAATTGTGAAATTATTGGTGTCTGTATTGCAATTAATTTCCATGGTGAAGCAATTGCTGCCGCGATGTAAGGCGAGCGCGACTACTAACCTTCTTGCATGGCAGTATTTTTGTAACATTCGGGCGTAAAAAAACCTGCATCGTAACAACAACGATGCAGGTTTTTTTGAGGGTATGTGCGGCTGCGGCAGCATATTGATTCGATAGGCACTGCCGCATGCAGCGCTCAGAACGCCAGGCGGCCCTGCAGATAGACCATGCGCGGTGCGCCCACCAGCTTGCCCAGGTTGCCGTCCGAAGTGCGCGTGAAGTAGCGCTTGTCGGCGAGGTTGTTGACGCCGGCGACCAGCTCCAGGCCCTTCTGGCCCGGCACTTTCCATTTTACTTGCGTGTTCCAGGTGCGAAAGCCGGGGATGACGCCCAGATTGCCGGCCGGGTTTTCCACCACGGTGTTGGCCTCGTCGGCGAACTGGCGGCTCTGGTGGCTGCTCGACAAATCGAAGCCCCAGGCGCCCAGCTGGTAGTGGGCGCCGACGGTGTCCGTGGTGCGCGAATAGAAGGGTACGTCATTGCCCGCGTTCGCGCCATCCTGCAAGGTCGCCTTGGTGTAAGTGTAGGTGGCGTAGGCGTTCAAGCCGGCCAGCGGGCCGGATTGGTCGAAATGGTAATCGACGGCCGTTTCCAGGCCCCGGTGATGCGTGGCGCCCACGTTGTAGAAGACGACGTTCTCGCCGCTGCCGACGGACTGGATCTGGTTGTCGAACTTGATGTTGAACAAGGTCGCCTCGGCCGACAACTGGCCGCTCTTCCAGCGCGCGCCCAGCTCGGCTGTTTTCGCCAGTTCCGGCTGCAGCGGATTCTTGCTCGATTGCGCATTGAGCTGCGTGTTTTGCACGGCGCCAAACGAGCTGTTGTAGTTGCCGAACAGGGTCACGTTGTTGCTCAGCAAGTAGGCCACGTTCAGCGAGGGCAGGGCCTTGTTATTGAGCAATTCGATCTTCTGGTCGACCGGCAAGTGGTTGTAGCGTTCCGTCTTGATATGCTCGTAGCGCACGCCCGGCGTGATGCGCCAGGCATCGATGGCGATCTTGTCGTCGATATACACGGCTTGCGCATCGGTGGCATTGTTGGCGAAGCGCGTCGGCTTTTGTTGCACGCCGCTGGCGATGAGCACGTTGTAGATGGTTTCGTCGGCCCGCTCGGCCAGGTAGCGGTAGCCGACGGTGACGTCCTGCGAAACCTTGCCGGTGGTAAAACGCTGCGTGTAGCGGGGCTCGATGGCGGTCGTTTCATAGTTGCGCGGCTGGTGGCCCAGGTTTTTTCCGCTGATCAGTGTGCTTTCGCGCGAGCTCTTGTTGTAATAGGCGCGCACCTCGAATTCCTGCGTGCCGGACAGGGCATTCAGGTAACCGATGTCGAAGGCCTTGCGCTCGCCGCTCCAGAAGTCGGTGGGGCGCGTGTTCTGGAACGGGTCCGCCTTGTACTGGGCTGCCGTCAGGCCACCCGGCGTGCGCGACGTCACGTCGTAGTAGGACAGCTTGCCGTAGACCTCGGCCGTGGGACTCAGGTCGTAGCGAAATTTCAGGGCGAAGTCGTTGACCTTCTCGTCGCTGCCGACGCGCCAGTCGCTGCCGCGGATGCCCGAGTACAGCAACGCCAGGCCCAGGCCGCTGTCGAGTTGGGTGCCTGCAAAGACGCTGGCCTGCGTATTGTGGCCCACTTCGCTGTAAGAGTTGTAGCGCACGCTGGCGTCGCCCGTGATGCCTGGCGTGGTGGGCACGCGGCGCGTCTTGAAGTTGATGATGCCGCCCACGTTTTGCGGACCGAAGCGCACGGCGCCGCCGCCGCGCACCACATCGACCGTCTCGACATTGGCCAGGCTGACGGGCGCGAACGACAGTTGCGGCTGGCCATACGGCGCCACCGACATCGGGATGCCGTCGAGCAACACCGTGCTGCGCGGCGAATAGCGTCCGGCCAGGCCGCGCACGCCGATGTTCAGGGCGATGGCGCTGCCGGCGCTGCCCGAGTTGTCGCTGATCTGCACGCCAGGAATACGGCGCATCACATCGCTGAGGCTGGTCGCGCCCGAGTTGTCGATATCGTCCTTTTGCACCACCGTGCGCGCGCCCGCGAAATTCTTCGTGCTGGCGGCCATGCTGGTGCCCAGCAGGTTGCTGCTGACCTGAATCGATTCCAGGATGGGGCCGGCGTTATCGGCTGTGCTGGCCGTATTGGCTTCCTGTGCCTGCGCGGCAAGGGAAGTGCCCAGGCAGGCGAGGGCGATGGCCAGGGCGCAGGGGCGCAGCGAAAACGGCAGTGTGGAAAGTGTGGCGGCCATGCATGGATCTCCGTAGTGACAATGTTTGCGCGGGCAAGCAGGCGGCGCGACAACAGCGTGGCGTGGACATCCGGCGCAAGGGGATAAGAATGATAATGATTCTCATTTTATCCGTCAATTGCGCAAACTGCGTAGGGCTGGCTTTCTCCGCGCGGGGTGGGGAAGTGTTGCTGGCGCGGTACAGCGGGGCGCCTGGATTGCTGCTTGGCAGCATTGCTGGGGTGCGACGGCATTACGCGCGCTTCTTGTATACTGCCGTTTTTGCAGCCGTCAGACGTGAAGGTACAATGAGCCAGACAACTGAAACGACACCAGGCAGTTCCTCCTCGGAACGCCGCCAGGGCGACCAGCCGGCAAGTGCTGCGCGCAAACTCAATCTGCTGGTGGTCGACGACAACCAGGAAGTGGGCGAATCGCTGGCCATGCTGCTCGAAGCGCTGGGCCACCACGCGGTGGTGGTGCGCAACTGGCAGATGGCCGTCGAGCAAGTCAAGCTGTGCGTGCCCGACGCCGTCTACCTCGACATCGAAATGCCCGGCATCAGCGGCATCGAAATCGGCCGCCGCCTGCACCACAATCCCGAGACGGCCAACGCCGTGCTGATCGCCGTCACCGGCCACAGCCTGCCCATGTACATGGACGACGCGCTGGCCGTGGGCTTCCGCCACTTCCTCGTCAAACCCGTGCGCCTGGAAGACCTGGCGACGACGGTGCAGTCGGTGTTGGCAGGCTAGTCTTTCCGCTGCCACGCCTGATGAGTAGTCAGGTGTTCAGCGCTGCGGCGCGAAATTGCAAGCCGAGTGCATGCGTCACCTTAAAAATGGTGCCGAAGCTTGGATTGCCTTCGCCTGACATGCTGCGGGAGAAGAAGGCTGATGTTGCCTCATGCATGTGTGCGGAAATGAAAAAAGGGTTACAAGCCGAAGCATGTAACCCTTTTATTTTCCTACGCATTCTGTGGGGTGGCTGATGGGGCTCGAACCCACGACAACAGGAATCACAATCCTGGACTCTACCAACTGAGCTACAGCCACCACTGTCTTACTTGCCTGTTTAGCTGTTTTGCTGAACAGGTGCCGAATTATACAAAGAACTCGGCGAAGTGGCAAATCTAAATGCAGTCTTTTTTAAAGAATCGAAAGATTGCATGAAAACGGTCGCTTTTGCTCACACCGCTCACACGGACAGGTGGGTGACGGGCGGCTGCAAGTCCAGCAAACCGGAGAAGGCTTTCGCCAATGCTTCGACCTTGGCCGTCGTGTAGCCCTGCAGTCGCGGGGCGTCGTTGTCGATGCGGCGCAGGCTTGCCGCGTCGAGCAAGCGGGCCAGCTGGCGCGCCACGGCGTCGCCTGTGTCCACCAGCGTAATTGTTTCCTGCGTGTGTGCGCGCACCGTGCGGACGATGGCGTCCTGCACGAAGGGGTAGTGGGTGCAGCCGAGCACCAGGGTATCGACGCCTTGCGCCAGCATGGGCGCGATGTAGCGTTCGAGCATGGCGCTGGTAGCGTCCGTCGGATCATTGCCCAGCTCGCACTGCTCGATGCGGTCGGCCAGGCCGATGCAGGGCTGCAAGATGAACGTGGCGCCCGTGGCGGCGCTCACCTGTTCGCGCAGGGCCAGCAGCTTGTCGCCGCGCAAGGCGCGTTCCGTTGCCAGCACGGCGATCTTGCCGTTGCGGCTGATGGACGCCGCCGGCTTCAGGCCCGGTTCGACGCCGACGATGGGCAGATCCGGGTAGCGCGCGCGCAGCGCCTTGATGGCGGCGATGGTGGCCGTGTTGCACGCCACCACCAGCGCCTTCGCGCCTTGCTGCAATAAAAAGGCGGTGATGGCCAGCGAACGGTCGACCACTTGCTGTTCCGTCTTGTCGCCATACGGCGCATAGCCGGAATCGGCAAAGTACATCAAATCTTCCTGCGGCAGCTGCGCGCGGATATGGCGCAGCACCGACAGGCCGCCCACGCCGGAATCAAAAATGCCGATGGGCGCGTTTGGGCGGGCAGTGCTTGCAGTAAAAGTCATAGGGAACCGTTGAAGATAAAAAAACGCCGCGCTGATGTTGCCGCGCGGCGTCTATGGTAGAGCTTGTTTAAGCGACCGTCACGGGAATCTTGCTGACGCTATTGAGTTGCTCGATCTTCGCCTGCCATTCTTTCGGGCCCGTGTTGTGCACCGAAGTGCCTTTCGCATCCACGGCCACCGTCACCGGCATATCGACGACGTCGAATTCGTAGATCGCTTCCATGCCCATGTCGGCAAAGCCCAGCACCTTGGCGTGCTTGATGGCTTTCGACACCAGGTAGGCGGCGCCGCCCACAGCCATCAGGTAAGCCGACTGGTGGCGCTGGATCGATTCGATGGCGACCGGGCCGCGTTCGGCCTTGCCGATCATGGCGATCAGGCCCGTTTTTTCCAGCATCATGTCGGTGAACTTGTCCATGCGCGTTGCCGTCGTCGGACCGGCCGGACCGACGGCTTCGTCGCGCACCGGATCGACGGGGCCGACGTAGTAAATCACGCGGTTCTTGAAGTCGACCGGCAACTCTTCGCCACGGGCCAGCATGTCCTGGATGCGCTTGTGCGCGGCGTCGCGGCCCGTCAGCATCTTGCCATTCAACAGCAAGGTCTGGCCTGGCGTCCACGAGGCGACTTCTTCCTTCGTCAGGGTATTGAGGTCGACGCGCTTGGATTTTTCCGTGTCAGGCGTCCAGTGCACTTCCGGCCACGACGACAGCGATGGCGGCGTCATGTAGGCGGGGCCGGAGCCGTCCAGCACGAAGTGGCCGTGGCGCGTGGCGGCGCAGTTCGGAATCATGGCGACCGGCTTCGATGCGGCGTGCGTCGGGTGCATCATGATCTTCACGTCGAGCACGGTCGTCAGGCCGCCCAGGCCTTGCGCGCCGATGCCCAGCGAGTTGATTTTGTCGCACAGTTCGATACGCAGTTCTTCCAGCTTGTTTTGCGGGCCGCGCTGTTTCAGCTCAAACATGTCGATGTCTTCCATCAACACTTCTTTTGCCATCAACATGGCTTTTTCGGCCGTACCGCCGATGCCGATGCCCAGCATGCCAGGCGGGCACCAGCCGGCGCCCATCGTTGGCACCGTCTTCATGACCCAGTCCACCAGCGAGTCGGACGGGTTCATCATGATCATCTTGGATTTGTTTTCCGAACCGCCGCCCTTGGCAGCGACTTTCACGTCGACGGTATTGCCTTCGACCAGTTCCATGTGCACCACGGCTGGCGTGTTGTCCTTGGTGTTCTTGCGGTCGAAATGCGGGTCGGCCACGATGGAAGCGCGCAGCTTGTTGTCGTCGAAGTTGTATGCGCGGCGCACGCCTTCGTTGACGGCGTCGGTAACCGTGCCGGAGAAGCCTTCGAAGCGCACGCCCATGCCGATTTTCAGGAAGACGTTGACGATACCCGTGTCCTGGCAAATCGGACGCTTGCCTTCCGCGCACATGCGCGAGTTGGTCAGGATTTGCGCGATCGCATCTTTCGCCGCCGGGCTTTGCTCGGCCGCGTAGGCGCGCGCCAGGTGCTCGATGTAATCAGCAGGGTGGTAGTAGCTAATGTACTGCAACGCTGCGGCGACGGATTCGATCAGGTCTTCTTGCTTTATGACAGTCATGGTGTTCTCGCGGTGGATAAGAAGGGTAGGACTCTTTGCTAAAAGCCCATGGCCGCCGCTGGCAGCCATGGGCTTCTTTTCTTTAGTGTGGTGCTCTGGCCTGGTTCTGCGTGACGGTCATGATGCGGTCCGTGTACGCAATCGCCATCGCCGACAGGATGAAGACCATGTGTATCACCGTTTGCGCGATGATCACTTCGATCTTGTACGAGTTGGCGTTGATGAAGGTCTTCAGCAGGTGGATGGACGAGATGCCGATGATGGCCATCGCCAGTTTCGTCTTCAGCACGGACGCATTCACATGCGACAGCCATTCCGGCTGGTCCGGATGGTCGTCGAGGTGCATGCGCGAGACAAACGTTTCATAGCCGCCGATGATGACCATGATCAACAGATTCGAAATCATGACCACATCGATCAAGCCCAGTACCACCAGCATGATGGTCGCTTCATTGAGCTTGGTCGGCAGGGCGCTGCCCGGTACGGCCACGGCCGTCAAGACGTGCTGCAGGGCCGCGTCATTGCCGAACACGGCGCCGATCAGGTCCGACAGTTCCACCCAGAAATGAAATACGTAGACGCATTGGGCAAGGATCAGGCCCAGGTACAGCGGCAGCTGCAGCCAGCGCGACATGAAGATGAAGGCGGACAGGGGATGCAGTTTGCTATGGGAGGGCTTTTGTGAGTGGTCGATCATCTGGAGTTTCCTGGGGGTAAATACCAATTTTTGGTATGCCCGACATTTTACACTCGCTGCTGATCACTGCGCATACCCTCGATTTGGATTCTTGGCCTTGATGAAACACAAAGTGGCATCAAGTAGTTACGGTGTTGTCGGTTTTTCATCCTGAAGGCTGAAGGACGTACGCTTGACGCCCGTCGGCAGTGGCGATTATGGTTAGAATGGATCGAGGAAAACGCTGCATGTAAGGCGTCCGTAAGACAGCAGGAATATTGTGTTAACAAACAATTACTACACTGGAGACTAGCATGGCCGCTATAGAGAACCAAGGGCAGGGCACTGAGCAGCAGGGACCGGAAGAGTCGCGCGTATTTGAACCGTCGGCAGCATTTGCCGCACAGGCAACGATTTCCGGCATGGACGCCTACCGCGCCATGGTGGCCGATGCCGAACGCGACTACGAAGGCTTCTGGGCCAAGCTGGCGCGCGAAAACCTGAGCTGGAAAAAGCCGTTCACCCGCACCCTGAACGAAGACGACGCGCCGTTCTACAAGTGGTTCGAAGACGGCCTGCTGAACGTGTCCTACAACTGCCTGGACCGCAACATTGAAAATGGCCTGGGCGACAAGACGGCCATCATCTTCGAAGCGGATGACGGCACCGTCACCAAGGCAACGTATACCGAGCTGCACGAAAAAGTCTGCAAGTTCGCCAACGGCCTGAAAGCCAAAGGCATCGCCAAGGGCGACCGCGTCATCATCTATATGTCGATGTCCGTCGAAGGCGTTGCTGCGATGCAAGCCTGCGCGCGCATCGGCGCCACGCACTCCGTCGTGTTCGGCGGCTTCTCGGCGAAATCGCTGCAGGAACGCATTATCGACGCGGGCGCCGTCGCCGTCATCACGGGCGACGAGCAATTACGCGGCGGCAAGAAGCTGCCATTGAAATCCATCGTCGACGAAGCGCTGGCGCTGGGCGGCTGCGAGTGCGTGAAAAACGTCATCGTGTATAAACGCACGGGCAGCGACCTGCCGATGGTGGCCGGCCGCGACACCTGGCTGCACGACCTGGTCGAAGGCCAGAGCGCGCAATGCGAGCCGGAATGGGTCGATGCCGAGCATCCACTGTTTATCTTGTACACCTCCGGTTCGACGGGCACGCCGAAGGGCGTGCAGCATTCGAGCGGCGGCTACCTGCTGTGGGCCGCGCTGACGATGAAGTGGAGTTTCGACATCAAGCCCGACGACGTGTTCTGGTGCACGGCCGACATCGGCTGGGTGACGGGCCACAGCTACATCGCGTATGGCCCGATGGCCGTGGGCGCCACGCAAGTGGTGTTCGAAGGCATCCCGACCTACCCGAACGCGGGTCGTTTCTGGGAAACCATCAAGAAGCACAACGTCAGCATCTTCTACACGGCGCCGACGGCCATCCGTTCGCTGATCAAGGCGGCCGACGTGGACCCGAAAGTCCATCCAAGCAACTACGACCTGAGCAGCCTGCGTTTGCTGGGTACGGTTGGCGAGCCGATCAATCCGGAAGCGTGGATGTGGTACTACAAGCACATCGGCGGCGAGAAATGCCCGATCGTCGATACTTTCTGGCAAACGGAAACGGGTGGTCACATGATCACCCCGTTGCCAGGCGCCACGCCGATGGTCCCCGGTTCCTGCACTCTGCCATTGCCGGGCATCATGGCCGCCATCGTCGACGAAGCGGGCCAGGACGTGCCGAACGGTCAGGGCGGTATCCTGGTGGTAAAACGCCCATGGCCGTCGATGATCCGCACGATCTGGAACAACCCCGAGCGTTTCAAGTCCAGCTATTTCCCGGAAGAACTGGGCGGCAAGATGTACCTGGCAGGCGACGGCGCCATCCGCAACAAGGAAACGGGCTACTTCACCATCACGGGCCGCATCGATGACGTCTTGAACGTGTCGGGCCACCGCATGGGCACGATGGAAATCGAATCGGCCCTGGTGGCCAACCCGCTGGTGGCCGAAGCGGCCGTGGTGGGCCGTCCGGACGACACGACAGGCGAATCGATCTGCGCCTTCGTGGTGCTCAAGCAAGCGCGTCCGACGGGCGAGGAAGCGAAACGACTGGCGCTGGAGCTGCGCAACTGGGTCGGCAAGGAAATCGGCCCGATCGCGAAACCGAAGGAAATCCGTTTCGGCGACAACCTGCCGAAAACCCGCTCCGGCAAAATCATGCGCCGCCTGCTGCGCGTGCTGGCCAAGGGCGAGACGATCACGCAAGACGTCTCGACCCTGGAAAACCCGGCGATTCTGGATCAGCTGAAAGAAACGTCGTAACAGACAGGCCAGTCCCTCCGGAAGTGCCGTGCGCAGCACTGGCGCGCATCCTTCCGCCGGGTCTGGCCAAACTTTTACCCCTGGGTAAATAACTTTGGCAGTCTGTAGAATCTTTGCTATAATCTGCGGCTTCGCGACAAGCGATATGCAGTACACAATGTGAGCAAGCAAGACGCGCGCATTGCCTTCAGGAGAGATGGCTGAGCGGCTGAAGGCGCACGCCTGGAAAGCGTGTATAGGGTAATACTCTATCGGGGGTTCGAATCCCCCTCTCTCCGCCAAAGATACAAATTGGCCAGTTCAAGGAAGTCCCAGAACGTCCACAAAAAACCGTTTTAGCCCGTGCTAAAGCGGTTTTTTTGTATTCTGGCGTCCAGTACTGTCCAGCTGCATCCAGCTCATCGGGGGGCATTACCTAGGTCGTATGCCCCCGGCTCTAGGAACCTTGCCCCCGGAAGTTGGTCAAAAGTAGTTTCCGGCATTGTGCCGAGGGAGACTACCATGGCCAAGAACAACGTTTCGCTGACCGAGATGCAGGTCAGGAATGCCAAGCCCAGGGAAAAACCTTACAAGCTATTTGATGGTGCTGGACTCTATCTTGAAGTCGCAACCAGCGGTTCGCGCATTTGGCGTTTGAAGTTTCGCCAATTGGACGGCAAGGAAAACCGGCTCACCTTCGGCCCTTATCCAGAAGTTACGCTACAGGATGCGCGAGAAAAGCGTCTGGAGGCGCGTCGATTGCTGCTGAAAGGAATAGACCCCGCCAAGCATCGCGACGACGCAAGGCGGCTCGCCGCCGAAAAATCCTCCAATACCTTCGAGAAAATCGCCAGGGAGTGGTACGCAAACAAGGTGCCAACATGGAGCGAGCGTACTGCCAAGAACATGCTGCAGCGTCTTGAAGCCGATATTTTTCCACGGATCGGCGACAGGCCGATCACGGAAATCAGGCACCGCGAATTGATTGATACCCTGCGCAAGATCGAGGAGCGCGGCGCCACCGAGATCGCGCATCGCCTGAAGGCCGTCTGCTCGCAGATATTCAGCTACGCCATCCAGTGCGGCCTGGCCGACCGCAACCTGGTGGTGGACATGAAGGACGTCCTGAAGACCAAACGCGTCTCGCACTTCGCCGCCATCGATGCCGATGAATTGCCCGCCTTCCTGGACACGCTGGCGCGCAACGAGGCGCGCATGTTCGAGCCGACGCGCATCGCGCTGCGCCTGATGCTGCTGGTCTTCGTGCGCACCAGCGAACTGATAGAGACGCCATGGAGCGAAGTCGATCTGGAGAAGGGCGAGTGGATCATTCCCTGGCAGCGCATGAAGCGCGGCAAGCTGACCGTCAACCCCGACACGACCAATCACCACGTTTGCCTGTCGCGCCAGGCGCTGGCCTTGCTGCGCCAGCTGCACACCATCACAGGCCGCGGCACATATCTGTTTCCCAACCAGCGCGACCACGACAAGCCGCTGAGCAACAACACGATGCTGGTGGCGCTGGCCCGCATGGGCTACAAGGGCCGCATGACCGGCCACGGCTTCCGGGCGTTGGCCATGAGTACCATCAAGGAGCGCCTGGGTTACCGTCATGAAGTGGTGGACCGCCAGCTGGCGCACGCGCCCAAGGACAAGGTGGCCAGCGCCTACGACCGCGCCCAGTTCCTGTCGGAGCGCCGCAAGATGATGCAGGAGTGGGCCGACTACCTGGAAGCCGTGGAACGCGGTGATACGCCGCAGCCAGGCCATCATGGATCGCTGGAACTGGTGTGGCCAGCGCCGCGTCGTTAAGGAGACAGCCATGCCAAGACGAATTGAACCTCTGACAGAGCAACAGCTGATACAGGCGGAGCCTGGGGACAAACCATTCAGGTTATTCGACGGCTACGGCCTGTATGTTGAAGTCATGCCGACTGGCTCGAAGGTCTGGCGCATGAAATTTCGCCAGAAGGACGGCAAGGAAAATGCCCTGACATTCGGCCACTACCCGGAGGTATCGCCAACGCTTGCTCGATGCCGCCGCGCAGTCGCACGCCAGATGCTGCATGATGGGCTGGACCCGCGTACAGAGTTCGACGCGGCCCACATGCGTCCACCGAAGCCCGTCAGGCGGCATTGCCTCCTTCCAGTTGCCATGGACGATAGAAAGGTGGAGCGCTGCGTAAGCCAAGTTGGCAGGCAAGCGTTGGAGCAGTTGCACGGCCTTGTGTTCCCGGCGCTGAGCCGCGTCGTGGCCGAGGAAGGTGTGAGAAGCGACATGCAGATCATACTGGAGAAAATCCAGAAGGAGCGCAGCGCCGAAGTGATTGATTTGCTGTACGACTACTGCGCCGACATCATCTTTGGCTGCCTTGGATTGGGCATTGATGAAGATTATTTGATCGAGGCCATGAGGGATGCCAGGGTGGCGCAGCGGCGGAGGTGAGCGTATCTATGCCGCAGGTATCCCGGTACTTTTCCGGCTTCATTTGGCTCTGGTCCCTTTGTTACCGATTGGCCTGATGCTTGATGAAGTGTCGATTATTGAGGATGCCGTGTTTGCAGGTCTGCTGGCCTCGATACACGCTTGCATCCAACGTAGCACCTCGCTTCTGAGCCATGCAGAGGAGCGTCCCTGCAGCTTGACAGGGGCGGGGAAGCGGCCTTCCTTGACGCCTGCATAAACGCTGCTGCGCGACTTGCCGCAGGTTGCCAGCACTTCGCCCAGGCGGATGAAGCGCTCTTCGCCCATGCGAGGTTCCACGCGGCGCTCTTTCAGGTATTCGGCTGTCGCTGCTTTCATGGCGTCCCCCTTCGTGAATCAAAAATGCCAGCGGCAGCACCGGGGCGAATGGCATATGCCGCAGGCCTTGCCCTGCGACCGATTCGTCCTTCGTCGAGACGCGCTCGCAATCATTATTCCGAAAACATGGGTCCAGTATCGAATGCCGTAATCGCTGGTGCAACAAGAATCGGCCTGCCATGCCACTTGGATCAAGCCTGCCGCGCACTTTGTGTGAGATCAAGGCTGGACACAGGAGCGGGTTCGTGGAAGCTTTAGCAGCTAAAAATTCGGCAATCGACAGCGCATTCTTCATGTGATAGATACATTGGCGCGGCCCAGATTTCATTGCTCCTGTTGCTGTATCGCCGCCACATGTGCATGCGACTGCTGGCATCTCACGCCATCAATACCTGTCAGCAATCGTTTTGACCGCCTCCAGGGGGAGCTCTTTCTGTCCACGCGGAAAGGCGCAGCCATCGGGGGAGAAGCGTGCTATTGCCGTGTAGTACTCGTACAGCAGACTATGAAAATTTGTTCCTGACATTGATCAAGGTCGGCCCAGATGCATGTCAAATGTTCCCACTTGGACGCTGCCAATTGCCGCTGATCAACCGTGCTACTTTCGGCATACATTCCTGCTAAATCTGCTCTCGTACCTGCAAAAAAATGGTTTGGTCGTGGTGTTACCCGGTGATTTAAGGGTTTCAGTCGCTGCACAGGGCGGAACTACCGTGCTAGTTTCGGCATACATTCCTGCTAAATTTGCTCTCGTACCTGCAAAAAAATGGTTCGGTCGAAGTTGCGTCCGATGATTTTTGTGGTTTAGTCGCTGCGCGAAGCGGGGCAGGATAGGTGAAGTTAGCTAACCTTTGGTTAGCTAACTTCACACCTGCTTATTCGCACCTGCGGTGCTCAACGGTCAATGTGTAGTGGTTTAATGTACCCGGACACTGATTTAGGCGAGAATGCTCGCCATGGAGAGGTGTTTGATGAGCAAGCAAAGACGTACGTTTTCCCCTGAGTTCAAACGGCAGGCGGCATGCCTGGTACTGGATCAAGGATATAGCCATACAGAGGCAAGCCGGTCGGTCGGCATCGGCGAATCAGTGCTGCGCCGCTGGGTGCAGCAGCTTCAGTTGGAGCGGCAAGGCATCACGCCACAGAGTAAGGCAATGACGCCTGATCAGCAGCGAATATAGGAACTCGAAGCACGCATTGAGCGTCTCGAGCGGGAGAAGTCCATTTTAAAAAAGCTACCGCGCTCTTGATGTCGGAAGGGATAGAACGTACGAGGTAATCGATCAGATTTGTGGTGACGAATCAATCGAGTTGATCTGCGCGGTGTTCGACGTGGCGCGGTCATGCCTGTATGCACATCGGGAGCGCGTCCGCCACATTGATGTTGAGCGCATGGCATTGCGTAGCCGCGTGCACGAGCTGTTTGTCGAGAGTCGCAGTTCGGCGGGAAGTCGCAGCATCATGGGCATGATGCGCGAGGAAGGCACGGCAATTGGCCGTTTTAAAGTCAGTCGTTTGATGGAGGAGTTGGGACTGGTCTGCAAACAGCCTGGCAGCCATGCCTATAAGCAGGCTACGGTGGAGCGGGTCGATATTCCGAACCACCTCAACCGTGAATTCACAGTGGAGGCGCCAAATCAGGTCTGGTGCGGGGACATCACCTATGTCTGGGCGCAAGGCCGATGGTATTACCTGGCCGTGGTGTTGGACTTATTCGCTCGCCGAGCGGTGGGCTGGGCATTCTCGCTACGACCCGACGCCGACCTTGTTGTGCAAGCGCTGGAAATGGCTTACGAGCAGCGAGGTCGACCACAGGGGCTGCTGTTTCATTCGGATCAAGGTAGCCAGTACGCCAGTCGAAAATTCCGTCAGCGCTTGTGGCGCTATCGGATACGACAGAGTATGAGCCGTCGGGGAAATTGTTGGGATAACTCCCCGATGGAACGGCTGTTCCGCAGCTTCAAAACTGAATGGCTGCCGTCAACTGGTTACCTGACGGCACAGGAAGCACAACGGGATATTAGCCACTACCTGATGCACCGGTATAACTGGATACGGCCACATCAGTTCAATGAGGGGTTGGCACCGGCCGTCACCGAAGAAAAACTTAACGTAGTGTCCGGGATGGGTTGACCACTACAAAGTGCTGAGTGGCTGCCCCAAATAGGGGCAGGCTATGTCTGTCCCATCAAAAAGCCTCGCCCAATCCGAATTTTGATGCCAATATATCAACACAAGGGTTGTGTTGAGGAACTTGAGCGGGATGATGACGTTCTTTTTCTGCAAAAATTGCTCATGAGCAATCACTTTGGATACGAGTGTGTGCTTATTCCGTAGTGCTCGTTTGATGCAGAATTGGCCTGCGTAGCGCTATCCTTAATTTCTTGCGGGCACTGACATCCTATAGTGACTGATGGTATGCTTGATGCAATAGCAACTTGACGCAGATTGCCGTAGACAATTAGGTACTTTAATGCCATTAACTTTCAAGCCGATAAAAGATAAAACCAATTGGGCGGGCTGCCGGTGGGAGGTCGTAGATGACGACAAGCTTGCAGAGCTTATCGCACGAGTAGCCATGGGGCAGAGTAGGTACGTTCGCCGTGTACTTACTGAGTTAAGCGTTAGCGCGACAAAAGGGAAGTCAACGGCCTTAGACGGCGCAATTAAACTTCTTACAGTTGTAGATCCAGAATATCCCTTTCATCGGGATGGCTGGATGTTTCAAGTGATATCTTGGATTTCAGCGCATATGCAGGGTCTTGCAGACGTTATTGCATATCCGCACACTATTCATGCCCATAAGGGATTCGATGGTGTCCATGTCCAATTCGATAAGAAAAAAAGATCGGTTTCGTTGGTTGTTATTTGCGAAGAGAAAGCAACGACAAATACGAAAAATTTGGTTGGTCGTATTTGGAAAGAGTTTGCGGAAATGGAATTGGGCAATCGTGACAATGAACTAACAGATCAATTAACCCATCTTTTAGAAAATCGATCAGATATCGATGTCGATAAAGCAATTGAGGAAGTTATATGGAAAGATGCAAGGGCGTATCGGGTTTCGGTCACTATCGATGATAAGTTTAATAGCGACGCGGGCTATGCTAATTTATTCAAGGGATATTCGACTACCATTTCTGGAAAAATAGATCGACGTCGGAGCGAAGTATTTTACTCTTCTGATATAAGAGATTGGTTCGATAAGTTGGCGGTTAAATCTATTGAATTCGCCAAAAAAATGGAAAAAAACTAATGTACGATCCGATAACATCTCGTCTAATTAGAAGCTCCCCTCCTTTACAGGGTCTGGACAGAGATCGCTTGCCCGAAGAGATGGCCAAGGTATTTGCGGAAATATCTGCTGCACGCCTGCGCATTCGTGAAGGATTGGACGTCGAGACAGATGCTCTTAGAGGTGTGATTAATCGAATGCGTCGTTTAGCTCTGACTAACGAGGCATTGGTAGCAAGTACTCCGAATCGATTGGATAGAGCCTCTGCTGCATTCGTTGCGGGGTCGGCCCATGTGCTAAGTTTTAACGCAAATAGCATTCTTGGAGATGCACCAAATCGTAGTTACTTGGGTGCTCAAAGTATATCTACGGACTTAGCTGCAATACTTTTATTTTTAATTGCAGAGGCTACTCCGGATGCTGCGGAACTTGCTACTAAAATTCAGGCAGAAGATGGCCAAAATCCAATCGTTTTGAGCTTAATTGGTGCTGTACAAGGAATTGCGAAGGGAGAGCTTGAGCAGTTGTGTCAGCAAACGATACCAACACTCGATCTCGGAAATTACGATTCTATGGCAGATGCTGCTATCCAAGCGCTCTACTTGGAAATCTTAAAAGGCGTCATTCGTCTAGCTCAAGAACTGTTGCATATCCAAGACCTGCAGTCGGAAAATGCTCAAGAGATATTTTTCCGGGTCAAAGGCTTAGCATCGGCAGCTCCCGATGACCAGGAATGGCTTACGAAAGAGATTGGTGCCTTCTCCGGCCCCCATCATTTAGCGTCGTTGCTTATAGCGTTAAGCTTAGATTTACCGGGGATAACAATTCATGGTATCCCCCCGCCTACTGGGGTGTCTCCAGAAAAATGGCGGGAATCTATTCGACGGATTGCAATTGGAAGACCATATCTTTGGCGAAATCATCGTGAGGCGATTGATAAAGGGTATTTGAACCCTGGGGTTTCTGCTGCCGTAGGATTTCCAACTGGGGCGGGGAAGTCAACTCTTTCAGAATTAAAAATTAACTCAACGTTGTTAATGGGTAAGAAAGTTGTGTTCCTCGCACCCACTAATGCGTTGGTCGGGCAGGTAACAGCCGCGCTAAAGCGAGTTTTTCCCAGTGAGCATGTAACCCAAGAAAATCTACTAGATATCTCCTTCAACGACATCTCGACAAATACCCCAGAAGTGGTCGTGATGACGCCGGAAGCATGCCTTGCGCAAATCAGTGTCAATCCTTCGGGATTTGAAGATGTTGGCATGTTAGTGTTTGACGAGTGCCATCTGCTTCACAATGACGCTAACGCTTTCGGGAGGAGGGCTCTCGACTCAATGCTTTGTATACTCGGCTTCGCCTCTTTGGCACCCTCAGCAGACTTCCTCTTACTCTCTGCAATGATGAAAAACACTGGCGAAATTGCCAGTTGGCTACAGAGCTTTACCGGCCGTCCTTGCTTGGAACTCTCACTTGCTTGGAAACCTACTCGACAGCTAAGAGGGAGTGTTGTTTATCGACAAGTCGAACTAGAAGAGCTTTCTAAAGGACTTGTAATATCTAGCAAAGTTGGAAAAACAATTGCTCCTTCTACTAAAGACAAGGAAGCGTTAATCTGCCAACCTTTAGGGCTTTTCGGATTGCAACAGACTTGGGCAACTAGGAAGAAAGTGGATTATGCGCTACTGCCGCTGCTTAGTGAAAATATCAATCTTGGCGCCAATAAGTACTGGAAGATTACGCCTAATTCTGGTGAAGTTTCTTCTCGAATTGCAAATGAAGCTGCAAAGTCGGGATTGAAAACTCTTGTCTTTTTCCAAACTATTAAAAATGCTGCAAGCGCGGTTGCTAAATTAAAAAAGCTTGGCGGCAGGACTTCTGTGAGACTTAATGAAAAAGAAAATAAATTATTAAAAATATCTGAGTTGGAAATGGGTGGCGCTGATCATCTTTATATCGATATAAAGAATGGTCGCCTGAATAATCAGTGTGTTGTTCATCACGGGCTTCTGCTAACGGAGGAACGTCACCTATGCGAATCTATATATGCACGCCCAGATGGTGCTGCGGTAATGGTAGCAACCTCTACGGTAGCTCAAGGCATGAATTTTCCTAGCGAATTGGTAATTATTGCAGAAGATAGTAGATTTGATGAAAACTTGGATAGACGTAAGGTATTGGAAGCTCAAGATCTTCTTAATGCAGCCGGTCGCGCAGGCCGGGCTGGTTCAAAATCTAATGGTATTGTGTTAGTTGTTCCAGGTAAAGTTGTTGGAGTTGATTTCAATAAAGGTATAATTGGTAGCCATTGGAATAGTCTGCAGGAAATTTTTGCGCAATCTGATCAATGTTTAGTTATTGACGATCCGATAACTGCAATACTTGATCGTGTGCATGCTAATACAGCCACCGCCAATGAAGTTGAGCGTTATGTTATTTCCAGACTGGGCAATTCAGTGGCAGGGAAAGACGTATCTGAGAAAATTTCAAAAATCATATCAAGGTCTTTAGGAGCTTACCGTGCTATCAAGCAAGGCGACAAAAATTGGATTTCTGAACGGATTAACGCAGCTATAAAATTCTACGAAAACCATAACAATAATGATGAATTTGATAATGATGAATTGCAGATTGCGTCTACCTTAGGCATACCAGTTTCGGTAGTTTCGGCACTGTCAAAAGAGGTCACTCCGGAGCTGATTTTAAAGCTGGATTCGGTCGAAAAATGGTGTAGTTGGATGTTCGCATGGATATCTAGGAATGCTGGATTTTTCAAAATGATTATTCGCGACGATACGCTTGAAGATCTATTTGGCGGCGTATTCGTAAAAATATCGAATGATGATGAGAAAGCTACCTATGCTTTGCCATATTTAAAAAAACTAACAAAACTATGGATGGCGGGTGCATCACTGTCGAAACTTGAGTTGGCGATGGGGACTGATGTTGATAATTTGAAAGTATGTATAAAGGCTCGACGCTTTGTGTTACGAGTAATTCCAGAGCTAGCCTATTTCTTTGGAATACCTTTATTAGTGCATCAGCACAAAGTAAAAGACACTGAAATTCCTGTTGAATTTCCCGCTGCTTTGGCGCAGTTTGGCCGATGTGTCAAAGAGGGGTTTGATAGCTATGAAAAGTTTGCTCTTTCTCAGTTACGTCAAAATATAAATTTATCAAGAATGCAGGTCCATGATCTATTTGGGAAGATTGCGCCCTATTTAGATGAGCCTGCTAAGAGTGAAAGCTGGAAGTCGGCATTTAATCGCGTTAGGGGTGCACGTGATTCTTATGAAGATGATGACATGTAATTTCCATGAATTCTTGTTGATAAATTCCATATAGTGAGTAGATTAATATATGGCGTCTGAGCAAATCTCAACTATTGGATACTTGGCAATTGCGAGCGGTGGGGAAGCGCTGGCAGCAACGACATTTACAGGCGCCAAGGGAATCTTTCGGTTGCCTTCCGCCGCAACGGTTTTTCGGCCGAACATCAAGTTGAGGCATCATCAAGGCCGAAGATTTCAGGTACACGATCTAAAAATTCGCGATGCCAATTAGAGCGCCTTCTGCGTAGTGTCTCCGAACTGTACTGAAAGCCATGTTGGTGTATGAGTTTTGAAACGTAATCATCAAAATCGGATCGATTTTTGATTCCTAGTGGTTCTAGCTTATCTTTATTCTGATGTCGATACCTGTAACTATTTTCCGCAATTAATCCAGCCAAACAATATAAGATAGTCTTTTTAGAGCTGACGATCTTGCGCCGCATCCCATGACTGACGACAAGATGTCGAAGGCTGGGGGGTAATTTCTCGAGAAATTCTGCAGATTCTTTAGGCTTACTATGACGCTTTTGCCATTCCAAATTTAGCCGCATCAAGAGAAGTGCCAGTTGCCGCCCAATGTCATGATTGGGATCATCAAGAGGAACAAGTAGGGCCAACGAATCAAGAACTCCCTTGTCATATACACGAATATTCGCTCGATCCGAATCGATAATGCTGCGTCGAAGTATTCTAGTTTCTCGGTCATCCCCACTAAACATCAGTGTTGACGCTCGCAAGAACCAGATGCTGAATTGGCTATAGAAAAAATCGGAGGGGAGAATTTTTACGGCGACGCGTTGAGGGGAGAATCGTGCGTCGGAGACATATCCATAGTGGTTCAGCTGTGTATAGTGGCTGAGGGCGTTAAGGCTTGTGCGGCTCCCACTGAAACTTGCCAAATCGCTCCAAGAGTAGCACTGATCTATCTTTAGTCGAATTTGCTTTGCTGTTGGAAGCAGCTCAGCGACAATTTCCATTCGCTTGATACGGGCAGGATCGGCAGCTATTCCCTCGACCCCCTTTTCATAGCTCTCGACTTCGGCAATGAGTTCGGACTGAACAATCCTTCCTGGACGGGAAGCAATCGCCATAATGCAAGCCGCTAATGCTGGCACGTGAAATGGGAATTGTTCGCGCTCGCCAATCAAACGAATCCTTGTGCGTATTTGCTGCATGATGCGGCCCTTGGGGGTGCGATCATCAAGCGCTGCTTTGGCCTCCCGCACCAGCGAAACTACGACAAAGTACGGCGCTTTAGTTTCCCGATGGAGGCGCAATAAATCCTTATTAGTCGGCGATATTGACCAGTCTAGCAACGAGTATGAGAGTCCCCTTTCGTTAACACCAATGTTGTTTGCATGCTGAAGTGAGTTAAGAATCGCCCAGGCGGCTGATTCCCGATCACGTTCCGTCTCGAATATGTGGGAAGACTCTCCAACCTTTTCTTTAACTAGCTTGGATAAGTTGCCAAGTTGCGTGAGTCCGTTACCCTGCTCGTGCTCCCAAGTCATGGTGAGCAATAACTGGAGTTCAGCATCCATGAGATCGATAGATGCTGATTCGAATTCATGTAATTTTTGTTTTGTCAAGGGTAGCATTCGTCGTGGTAGATGTGGACATTTTATCCCTATCTTGAATGGGGCAGAATACCTAACGGTGAACGAGTTCACCAAAAACCTACCCCTAACTACGGAGTCATAGCATGCTTACCAATGCAATTAAGCAAGTATCCGGCACTGCCGGTGAGGCGCTCGAAATGCGCGCGTATCAAAAACTCAAAGATCGCTACAAAGACGATGGTGTCATAAAGGCAATCATTGAGGGTGAGTTGCGCTCAGCAGGCGAGACGATGGAGTCGTTCAATATCTACCTCCGTGTAAAGACGAAAGTGCAAAACGACAAAATCAGCATCGTTCGCGCTGAAAAAGAAGCCGAGGAGCTTGCACAGAACTACCTGGGCTCAACCGGTTTTCGTAATGACTAATCTGCAATTTTGAGCCTGACTCGAATCGGCGGCCGTCAATTTACGATAGCCGCCGATTTTTATTTGTAACTCACTTAACCCCGTTACCACGCTCCCACTGTGCGTTGCCACTGCTGTATATTGGCTACTATGACGGCTCATTTTTTGGGAAAATTGGGGAAAATTTTTACGCCCCCTGCTTCGACAGTGGCGATAGTCATGGGGGAAATGTCTGAGGTGTCACTCGTTCACCTACTATCACTTCTTTTACTCGTACAGCAGCGGCAGCGTGCGCAAGCCTACAGCCTAGGATTGGCCGTACCTAATAGGTATCCTACCTATAGGCTATCTTTAGTAAGAGCGAAAAAAAGAGCTACGGGCAAGTGCGCGTAACTCTTTGATTTTATTGCTTATTATTGGTGGCCCGGGGCGGAATCGAACCACCGACACAAGGATTTTCAATCCTTAGCTCGAATGGATATTTTTTGTTGCATTAATTCATGGTGTAGGTAGCCAACTTTTTGGTAAGGGCATCGTTGGGGGTATTCTTTAATCTACCATCCGTCGAAATCAGCCATCCATGCGCTTTGCCAGCTATGATTCGAATCCCCCTCTCGCTTCGCTGCCAGCCGGCTGGACTGAGACTGGCTTGGCACGCGGGCGCGGTTTTGCATTACTCCCCCTCAAACCTTATCCCATCTCAATTCCCCATATTTTTCCCCCATGTATCGTAAGCCTCTCCCACCACCCCCGGAGAGTCCCATGTCCTACACCTATACCAAAGTCGACGAACTGGAAAAAACCACCATGGTCGGCAACCATCAATGCGTCGCGCTGGTCCGCCATTACGCGGGCGCGCCAGCCCCGTTGGCCTGGAAGCAGGGGGAGGCAGCGTTGGGAAATCGCTTGCTGCGCAAGGGCACGGCCATTGCCACGTTTATCAACGGTAAGTATGCGAATCATCAACAAGGCAATCACGCAGCCCTGTATATGGGACAGACGCTGGACGGGATCATTGTCATGGATCAGTGGTCGGGCAAGCGCCTGGGCATCGTGACTTCGCGCACCCTGCGTTCCAAAGGGCAATACAAGAATGGCTTGCATATCGATCCCAGCAACAATGCCGATGCTTTCTTCGTCATCGAATAGGGGAGCATCCATGCAACCTAAACCTTTGTTGACCGGCGTCGCCTGCTGCCTTTTCCCGGTGCTCGCGCAGGCTGCGGTGACCGCCTCATATGCTTGTCCGGAGAGCGTGCCTGCGGCATCGATCAGCCTGACCGGCGTACCGGCTGGCTGGGCGCCGTATATCGACAGCCAGCTCTACCTGAGCGCCGCAGCGCCTATCGATGGCGCACCGCAGCGCAGGGGCCAGCTCGTGCCCAGCGAGGAGCGCAAGAAGAAAGGGCAAACGACGCTCAGCTACCGACTGGAAGGCCGCTATCCAGATGGCAAGTGGCTGCAATGCAGCTATGGCGTGCATGGAGAAGTAACGCTGTCGAGGCGAATGGACGACAGTGTCAGCGTGTGCGAATTTACCTACAGGAAAGGCAGCAAGGCCGGGCAGAACGAGATCGATATCGATTGCCGGTAAGTGAGTTGGTATCAGCGCTATTGCTGGCGGGATCGCAGTCCGCAAAGCCCGATGCGCCTGCGGCTGTGCATTTCGGTTTACGCGTTCCGCTAAGCCGACCTACGAAATGGTCGCCTGCCCGCAGCGCAGACGCAAAAAAACCCGCCGAAGCGGGTTTTTCAATCTACAGCCAAACCAAAAACTCAGAACTGGTTCATGGTGTTGTCTTTACCAGCCGCTTTCAGCGCCGCTTCGCCGCTGAAGTAATCCTTGTGATCGTCGCCGATGTCCGAGCCGGACATGTTTTGATGTTTCACGCAGGCGATGCCCTGGCGGATTTCCTTGCGCTGCACGCCGGCCACGTAGCCCAGCATGCCCTGGTCGCCGAAGTATTCCTTGGCCAGGTTGTCGGTCGACAAGGCGGCCGTGTGGTAGGTCGGCAGGGTAATCAGGTGATGGAAGATGCCGGCTTCGCGGGCCGAGTCGGCCTGGAAGGTGCGGATTTTCTCGTCGGCCGTGATCGCCAATTCCGTCTGGTCGTATTCCACGCTCATCAGCTGGGCGCGTTCGTAGGCGGACACGTCCTTGCCGTCGGCCTTCATGATGTCATACACCTGCTGGCGGAAGTTCAGGGTCCAGTTGAACGATGGGCTGTTGTTGTACACCAGCTTGGCGTTCGGGATGACCTTGCGGATTTCGCTGACCATGCCGCCGATTTGCGCGATATGCGGTTTTTCCGTTTCGATCCACAGCAGGTCGGCGCCGTTTTGCAGCGAGGTGATGCAATCGAGCACGCAACGCTCTTCGCCGGAACCGGCGCGGAACTGGAACAGGTTGCTTGGCAGGCGTTTTGGACGCAGCAGCTTGCCTTCGCGCTTGAGGATGACGTCGCCATTGCCCAGCGCATCGGCCGACACTTCTTCGCAGTCGAGGAAGGAGTTGTATTGGTCGCCCAGGTCGCCTGGTTCATTCGTGACGGCGATCTGCTTGGTCAGGCCGGCGCCCAAGGAGTCCGTGCGGGCAACGATGATGCCGTCGTCCACGCCCAGTTCCAGGAAGGCGTAGCGGATGGCGCGGATCTTGGCCAGGAAGTCTTCATGTGGCACCGTGACTTTACCGTCCTGGTGGCCGCATTGTTTCTCGTCCGATACCTGGTTTTCGATCTGGATGCAGCAGGCGCCCGCTTCGATGAACTGTTTCGCCAGCAGGTACGTGGCTTCCGCATTGCCGAAACCGGCGTCGATGTCGGCGATGATGGGCACGACGTGGGTGATGTGGCCGTCGATCTTGGCCTGGATCGCTTGCTTCTCAGCACCTTGGGCCGCGTCCAGCTGGCGGAACAGGCCGCCCAGTTCGCGGGCATCGGCCTGGCGCAGGAAGGTGTACAGTTCGCGGATCAGGCTGGTGACGGCGGTCTTTTCATGCATCGACTGGTCTGGCAGCGGGCCGAACTCGGAGCGCAGGGCGGCAACCATCCAGCCGGACAGGTAGAGGTAGCGGCGGTCGGTGCTGTTGAAGTGCTTCTTGATCGAGATCATCTTCTGTTGACCGATGAAACCGTGCCAGCAGCCGAGCGACTGGGTGTACTTGGATGGGTCCGCATCGTAGGCAGCCATGTCGTTGCGCATGATCTTGGCCGTGTAACGGGCGATGTCCAGGCCGGTCTTGAATTTGTTCTGGGCGCGCATGCGGGCGGCGGACTCGGGATTGATGGCGTTCCAGGCGCTGCCTTGTTGCTCTTTCAAACCAGCAACAGCCTTGATGTCGTCTTGATATTGGGACATGTGAATCTCCTAAAAAGAAAAGCTATGTTTGAGAAAATCGCCGAGTGCGCCACAACGTCTTGTCGAAGCAAACTGCATGACTAAATAGTAGGCCGATTCGCGCCAATGTTCAAGTCTTATATAAGACATATAACTTAAATTAAGTCTTTGTTTTTCAATGGCTTAATTATGATTTTTCAGGATGTGAAATGAATTTTCAAAAAGTGAGAGCATCAATGGCTGAGTCTGGCGGTTCAGATTCCGCGATGTGAAACGCCTTTTCAGAATTTGGTGCAGCGCGACAAATCGGGGGCGAAAAAAAACCGCCCGAAGGCGGCTTGGGGCGCAGGCGGCGCGTTTAGCGTCCCACGGTCTGCCGCTGGTCCTTGATGAACAGCGCCGTCAGCATGCCGATTACGCACACGCCGATTACATAATAGGCGGGGCCCAGCACGTTGTTCTTCAGCATCAGGGTCACGACCACGGGCGTCAGGCCGCCGAAAATCGCGTACGACAAGTTGTAGGAAAACGACAGTCCCGAGAAGCGCACCTGGGCCGGGAACGCCTGCACCAGCACGTAGGGCACGGCGCCGACGACGCCGACGAACAGGCCCGTCATCGCGTACAGGGGCAGCAGCAGGTCGGGGCGGCTGCCGACGGTGGTGTAGAAGATATATGTGCTGATGGCCAGCAGCACGGAGCCGACGAAGATCACGCGCTTGCCGCCCAGGCGGTCGGCCAGCATGCCGGCGATGATGCAGCCGAAGGCCAGGCACAGGGTGGCCACGGTATTGGCCACCAGGGTGGTGCGCGGCGCGATGTGGTGGATCTTTTGCAGCAGGGCAGGCGTCATCAAAATGACGACAACGATGCCTGCCGACAGCATCCAGGTCAGCAGCATTGACACGGCGACGGCGCCGCGGTGGCTGCGCAGCACGGATTTCAGGGGCATTTCCGTGGACAGCGCCTTGCGTTGCTGCATTTCCGCAAAGACGGGGGTTTCATGCAGCCAGCGGCGCAGATACATGGCGCCAAAGCCGAAGAGGCCGCCCAGCAAGAACGGATAGCGCCAGGCGCCATCGGTGATTTCTGCCGGCGTGTAGACGGTGTTCAAGCCCGTCGCGACGAGCGAGCCGAGCAGAATGCCCACCGTCAGGCCGGCCGTCAGCACGCCGCAGGCAAAGCCCGTGAAACGGCTCGGCACGTGTTCGGACACAAACACCCAGGCGCCCGGCACTTCGCCGCCCACGGCCGCGCCCTGGAAGACGCGCATCAAGAGCAGCAGCAGCGGGGCGGCCAGACCGATGGTGGCGTAGGTCGGCAGCAAGCCGATCAGCAGGGTCGGCACGGCCATCATCAGGATGGAGAGGGTGAACATGCGCTTGCGGCCGAGCAAGTCGCCAAAGTGGGCCATGACGATGCCGCCCAGCGGACGCACCACGTAGCCGGCGGCGAAGATGCCGAAGGTTTGCAGCAAACGCAGCCATTCCGGCATTTCCGGTGGGAAGAACAGCTGGCCGATGGCGTTGGCAAAGAAGACGAAGATGATGAAATCGTAGAATTCCAGCGCGCCGCCGAGGGCGGCCAGCGACAGGGTTTTATAGTCTTGCTTGGTGAGGGGACGGCTTGCGGCGTTGATTGCGGCGGTGTTGGAAGTAGGCATGTGTCTCGTTCTTGTGTGTTATCGGAGATTGCCAGACCTAGCATACGCATTTCCGCCGTGTGAGTAAATGCGGTGCGTATGGGGAATAGCCTCAGCTGTGCTTAATACAACGCCGCTATCATCGGCGTTGACTTCATTGGAAAGGACACACAATGCACATCATGATCGTGGGCGCCAGCCGGGGCCTGGGGCGCGCGCTGGTGGACGGTTTGCTCGCTGACGGACATACCGTCATCGGCGTATCGCGCCAGCAACCCGCCGACTTGCCTGCCGGCCAGGGCACACAGCTGCAATGGATCGCTGCGGACCTGGCCGCACCGGCCGAGGCCGTCGAACGCATCGCGCGTGTAGCGCCCGCCGTGCTGGATGCGGTGATCTACAACCTGGGCGTGTGGGAAGAAAAAGCCTTCAGCGATGACTACGCTTTTCTCGGCGATGCGGACGAGGCCATCGTCGACATGGTCAATATCAACATCACGGCGACGATATTGCTGCTCAAGCGCCTGGTACCCCGCTTGCTGGCCAGCAGCAAGCCGCAGCTGATACTCACGGGGTCGACGTCCGGCCTGCGCCAGAGCGGCCGCCCGGAAGTGACGTTCAGCGCCTCGAAATTCGCCCTGAACGGCATCGCCGATGCCTTGCGCGAAGGTTTCCGCGTACAGGGACTGGCCGTGACGGCGCTGCAGCTGGGCTATCTGAATACCTATGATGGCTTGTCCGTGCCTCTGGCGGACGCCGCCGCGCGGGGCGAGGGCGAGCTGATTCCCGTGCATGACGTCGTTGCCGTCGTGCGCATGCTGCTGAGCCTGTCGAATGCCTCGTTCGTGCGCGAACTGGTGCTGCCGGCGCTGCGCGACGAGCGTTTCTGACTGTCAGGTATCTTCGCCGTAGACCTCGGTCCAGCCGAGCCGCTCTTCCAGCCACTCGTCCACCTCCGAGCTATCCATGTGCAGCAGGGCAGCGCCCAGCCGCAGCTTGCCATTGGCAAGGGCCAGCACGGCAAATACGGATTCCAGCATGACGGGGTCCTGCTGGCCTTGCAGGTCGCGCGCGGCGATGGCCGGTAGCTGCGCCCAGGCTGCCTGATAGCTGTCGGCCAGCCAGTCCGGCAGCGGCGGATTGTGCTTGCGGTGGCGCTCCAGCTCGATCAGGGCGATGAGCGCATAAAAATCTTCCTCGCGCGATTGCGCGTTGCCCAGCATGTGGACGAGCTGGGGCACGGCCGCGTACGAGGCGACGCCCACGTCGCCCTGGTGGTGCAGCTCTTCCCACAGTTCATGCCAGACGTCTTCGCCCGCCTGCATGGCCTTGAGCGCTGCGGCCACGTCGTAGGGCATGCGGTAGCCGCCTTCCAGGGTGGGCCAGATGGGATCGTCTAGTGAGAGCAGCATGGGTTTCCTTGTTCAAACATGCAAGTCATTATGCTTGGCGCGCATACGCAAACATATGCTGCACATACTCGGCCTTGCCTAGCGGCACGCCGTTATGCCGCAGGATGTTGTAGGCCGTCACCAGGTGAAAATAGAACTGCGGCGTGGCCCAGTTGAGCGCGTATTCCAGGCCCGTCATGTCGAAGCTCAAGCCGCCAGCCAGGGTGATCGACACGGGCTGCTGCGCGCTGTCATCGACCGCTGCGCGATCCGCCGCAGCGAGCATTGCCAGGGTGTCCTCGATCAGCGTCTTGGCTTGCCGCATGTCGGCGGGCGTGGCGAGCTGGGGCAGCGCTTTCTGCGTCAGCCGGCACACGGCTTCCTGCGCCTGCGTGCACGTGAATTCCACCTGGCGCGCCAGGGTGTGCATGTCGGGTGCCAGGCGCGCGTCGAGCAGGTTTTGTACCTCAAAACCCAGCGCCTGGGCGCGTTCTTCGCCTTTGCTTAGCAGGGTGCTTAGGGAGCGCAGCATTTGTGCGAAGCAGGGGATGGTAATGGCGTAGACCGACATGGATAGTCCTCGATTGAGTGGAGATGCAGGGGCCTGGCGCCAGATGGGGCCAGGGCATGCCCAAGGCGGACCAGATATTAGCATATTGAAATTTGTAATGATTTGCTAAAGGACTGCCGTTCCCGCTACCATGGCAGCCTCGGATGGCCAGCCCAGGCTGGCTGCCCGGGTTTGCGTATTTTCCCTCGATAGGAACTCCATGAAATCACTCGTCACCAGCGCCGTCTTCGCTTCCTTGCTGGGCTTGCTGCCGGCCGCTGCGCAAGCGCAAGATGCACGCGATCAATTCTTCGCGACCCTGGAAAGCCTGTGCGGCCAGCAATTTGACGGTGTGCTGGTGTATCCCAAGGATCCGCGGCATGATTTCGCGGGCAAGCGCCTGCATGCGGACTTTGCCGCTTGCGGCGAGCGGCAAATCAAGGTGCCGTTCCAGGTGGGCGAGGACAAGTCGCGAACCTGGATCATCAGCCGCACGCCGGCGGGACTGGCCTTGCAGCACGATCACCGCCACGCGGACGGTACGCCCGACGCCGTGACCATGTATGGCGGCATGGCCAGTACAGCTGGCTCGGCCTTGTCGCAATCGTTCCTGGCCGACGACTACACGGCCATGCTGGTCAAGGGTGCGGCCACAAATGTGTGGACCATCAGCATCAGCGCCGACGGCTCAACCCTTACGTATCACCTGGAGCGCGACGCCCAGCCGCGCGCCACCGTAGTGTTCAAGCGTAGCGGCGCCGGTTAAGTTCAGTTCGGTCCGTTCCGGGTTCTTGCTGGAGGAGCTGCCGGGCCGTGCTCCAGCGTGCCCATCGGACATGCTACAGTCCGCCATCGCCGCCTTCCTCGATCATTATCGATGCCTACCTGGACTTCCCCGCCACAACTCGTCGCCCTTGCCGCCTTTTATGTGCAGGCGCAAGCCCAGCCGGATGCCTTCAGCGACGCGGCCTTCCTCGATGCCGTCAAGGCTGCCCACTGGCCCACCAACTGCTGGAGTTACATGGAGGCGTCATTCGCCATCATCGCCCCCGCTTGCCTGCTGCGTCCGCATCTGGCCGCCGAGCTGATCGCCATGCCTATCGACGCCATGATCGCGGGTGGCCTGGAGGATGCGGGGCAAGTCATCGCGATCGGCCTGGACTGCGCCAGGCGCGACGCGCCGTATGTGGCGCCGAGCGAGGAGGGCAAGCGCTGGCTGACGCAGGTGTGGCCGGGATTGGGAGAACTGATCGGGCAGGTATTTGCGGCCAGGCTGCAAGCGGCGCTGGCCGATGAAGATTGATGTAACTATAAACTGACAGGAATACACATGATTGCAGGAAATTTCTTCCCTCGCGACTATAAAAATTTTCCTTTCAAGCAAGGAGATCTGCTGCTTTCTCAAGACGAGGGCGGCAAGTTTTCTGTTTCCAAGGTGTTGAAGATAGATACAGTCGAGGTCGGCCGCGGCGAGGCGATTTACCTGGGCGGCAAGGACATCGTGGCAACGGAGGACGATTACCTGTTGATCATCGGCTGTGCGTACGGCGAATACGAGTTTGACACGGCCGAGGAGGCGCAGGCTGCGGCGCACGAGGGCAGCTGGACGGTCAGGATAGGCCACGCTCCGAATCGCAGTCCGGGCGCGGCGGCGGGGCAGTCATTGATTGGCCATGAACCCGTTCATGAAAGCGAGCTGGAGGGCTACCGTCTGTGGAAGGAAGCGTTTGATGCGGGCGAGGCTGGCGTGTTCTGACTCCGACGTGGCCTGTTGTGTGGCGGATACTTCCTCTTGACCAAGGAAACTGGTTTGCGTTAGGGTATACGTAACTACTTACATATATTCCGATCTCATGTCCTCCAACCTGCAAACCTATGGTTCCCTGATGCTGGCCAGCCGCCTGCGCCGTCTTTCCGATCAACTGTATGCCGGTGTCGATACCAGCTATCTGGCGGCCGGCGTCGAACTGACGTCGCGCTGTTTCCCCCTGTTATTGCTGCTGCGTGACAACGGTCCCACGGCGATCACGGCCCTGGCCGCGCAGATCGGGCAGACGCATCCGGTGGTGGTGCAACTGGGGCGCAAGCTGCTCGACGCTGGCGTGGTGGTGGAGCTGCCGGACGCCAAGGATGAGCGGCGCCGCCTGCTGGCGCTGTCCGACGCGGGGCGCGCTTTGCTGCGCACCATGGCGCCCCTGTGGGATGACGTGCGCGCAGCCGTCGATACGGTATTCGAACACGGTACGCCGCAATTGATGGCCAGCCTCGACCGCGCGGAAGCGCGCTTGCAATCGCAAGGTTTCGGCGAGATGATCGCCGCCTGCCGGCGCCAGCGCGAGCGGGCTGCCGTGGAAATCATCGACTACGCCGCGCCCTACGCGGCCGATTTCAAGCGCCTGAATATTGCATGGCTGGAACGCTATTTCTATGTCGAGGCGCTGGACGACATGGTGCTGTCCGATCCGCAACGTTCGATTCTCGACGCTGGCGGGCAGATTTTCCTGGCGCGCCTGGACGGCAAGATCGTCGGCACCTGCGCCCTGATCCGCGCCGGCGAGGCCAGCATCGAGCTGTCGAAGATGGCCGTCACGCCCGAGTGCCAGGGCCTGGGCATCGCGCGCCGGCTGATCGAACGGGCCTTCGACGCCTTCGAGGCCAGCGGCGCGCAACTGTTGTTCCTGGAATCGAACAGCAAGCTGGCGCCCGCCATCCGTCTGTATGAAAGCAGCGGCTTTGCCCACGTGGCGCGGCCCGCTGGCGACGCGCATTACCAGCGCGCCGACGTCTACATGGAGTGGCAGGGCAGGTAGCACACGCCAGGGCGCCACGCGGCGCTCCCCATCGGCCGTCTCCCGCGTTACAATACGCGCACCCATAACGGAACTCAGGTTCCACTATTCGAGACGCCGACGCCGCATGCCTTCCTTCCCGATGCCCTTCCCGCAGATGATCGTTCCACCGGAGCCCACCCAGGCGCGCAGCAAGCAGGCGTTCGAGCGTCTGCTGCTGGTAGGCGAACAGTTGCTGGCGGAAAACCGTTTCGATGAAATCGGCGTGGCCGACCTTGCCAGGCTGGCGGAAACATCTGTCGGTACTTTTTACCGTTTATTAGGCGACAAGGACACCTTGAGCCGCTTGCTGCTGCAGCGCTTTTTTTCCGACATGGTGGAAAAGGTCGAGACCCTGACGGAGTTGCGCCAGTGGGAAGGGCGCAGCCTGGAAGACTTCATCCGCGCCATGGTGGCCATGTTCGTGGCCGTGAATGGCGGGCGCAGCGGCGTCTTGCGGGCCTTGATCACGCGCGCGTCGCAGGATGCGCAATTTCGCGACAGGGTGCACCAGATCAATCATCTGATTTCGCAACGCACGGTCGCCGTGCTGGCCAGCAAGTCGTCCAGCATCCGCCACCCGAATCCCACGCAGGCGATGATGGTGGTGCCGCCCGTGCTGCTGGGTATCCTGAACCAGCATACCCTGACGGGTTCGCTTTCCTTTTTGTCGGGCGCGGCACTGGAAGATGAACTGGTGCGTGTTGCTTTAAATTACCTGACTTAAGATATTTATCGATTTAACTTGAAATCGGAATTCGGATTCCGTATTATGTTTTCCAACAGCAGGAAAACATATTCCTGCACCTGAACACAAAGCATGTTCAACAGCAAGGAGACAGAATGCGGCGTCACACGACATCCGATGTTCCATTGCATTACCTCGACCTGGGCAAGGGGCAGGGCGATCCCGTGTTTTTGTTGCACGGCCTCGGTTCCTGCGCCGAAGACTGGCGCCCGCAAATTGACGCGCTCGGCAGCAGCTATCGCCTGATCGTGCCCGATATGCGCGGTCATGGCGCCAGTCCGGCGCCAGACGGCGACTGGCAGATCGGCGACTTCGCCAACGACCTCTTCAACCTGATGGACCAGCTCGACGTGCCGCGTGCGCACATCGTCGGCTTTTCCCTGGGCGGCATGGTGGGCCTGGAAATGGCCAACCGCGCCCCCGGCCGGGTAGCCAGTTTGTGCCTGATCAACTCGCAACCGTTTCAGGGCAGCAAGCCGGCGTCTTTGCTGTTTGCCTACTGGCTGCGCCGCACGGTGATCGCTACCTTCGGCCTGAAATCCATGGGCAAGATCATCGGCAAGAAACTGTTTCCCGATCCATCCCAGCAAGCGCTGGTCGGGCGCTTCGCCACGCAGATGGCAGGCATGGACAAGCGCGCCTATCTGGCCGCGCTGGACGCCATTTTCCACTGGGATATCGAACTTCACTTCCAGGCCCTGGCCATGCCCGTCTTCATCATGGCGGCCGACCAGGATTACACGCCCGTCGCCAGCAAGCGGGCCTTTGCCGCACAGTTTCAGCAGTGCGAGATCGAGATCATCGCGAACTCGCGCCATGCCACGCCCCTGGACCAGGCGCAGCGTGTGAATACCTTGTTGCAGTCCTTCCTCGCCACACATTCAAAATAAACAGGCCACTCGCCGCACGGGCAGGGGCCGGGAAACAGTCATCGCAGGGCAGGTGCACGCTTTTTGCGCGCGGGTACCGTTACGTCTTGCGATCCTGGAATCCGGCCGTCTTCCCTGGTGGTAAGCAAGCCTGACATTGGAGACGCTATGAAACTTGCTTTGAAATTAATGCCCGCCGCCCTTGCCGTTGCCGGTGCCTTTGCCACCCAGGCCCAGGCGCAGGAAGCCACTCCCGCTGCTGCCAGCACGGCCCAGGAAGCCAGCGATGCGAAAGAACGCATGGAAACCGTGACGGTTTCTGCCCGCCGCCGCGAAGAGCGGCTGCAGGACGTGCCGCTGGCCGTCACGGCGTTTTCCGCCAAGGCCCTGGAACGGGCGAATATCCAGAACCTGGCCGACTTGCAGGAGCGCGTGCCGAACCTGACCGTGTACGCCTCGCGCGGCACGAATACCACGCTGACGGCCTTCATTCGCGGCGTGGGCCAGGCCGACCCCGTCTGGGGCGTGGATCCGGGCGTGGGCATTTATTTTGATGACGTCTACATGGCCCGTCCGCAAGGCGCGCTGCTCGACGTGTTCGACGTGCAGCGCATCGAAGTACTGCGCGGCCCGCAAGGCACCCTGTACGGCAAGAACACCATCGGCGGCGCCATCAAGTACATTTCGCGCCCCCTGGCGAAGGAAAACGGCGCCTCGGCGGAAGTGGGCATTGGCAATTACAACCAGCGCAACTTCAAGGCGGCCTTCAACCTGGCCAACGAGAATGGCACCTGGCGCGCGCGCCTGGCGGCCGCCAAGCTGGACCGCGATGGCTTCGGCCGCAACACATTTAATGGCGAACAGGTAAGCGACCAGGACAGCACGGCAGCGCGCCTGTCCGTCGGCTACTTTTCGCAGGACATCCCCCTCACCGTCGTGCTGAGCCTGGACGCCACGGATGACAAGTCGGGCGTGCGCGGCTTCCAGCGCATGGGCGTGAGCGCCTTCGACCCGCTCAAGCGTCCCGCCAGCATGGATGCGTATGACATCCAGAGCGGCATGCCGGGCAACAACTTCACGCACAACCGGGGCGGTTCGCTGGTGGCCAACTACACGCTGTCGAACGAGTGGTCCGTGAAAGTGATCGGCGCCAAGCGGCGCAGCACGTCCGAGCAAACCATCGACTTCGACGGCTTGCCGCAACCGATTGCCGACGTGTTTGGCGATTCGCGCGACGAACAGAAAAGCCTGGAATTGCAGGCGTCATATAGCGGCGACTACGGCGCCGGCGTGATCGGCCTGTACCGCTTCGAAGGCACGGCCGGCGGCGGCATCTACAACAACTTCCTGGGGCGCCAGTTCACGGCCGCTGTCAGCACGGTAGAGACGGACAGCACGGCGCTGTACACGGACTGGACCTGGCCGCTGGGCAGGGTGTGGAGCATCAATGCGGGCTTGCGCCACACGCGCGAGGAAAAGCGCGCCATCGTGCTCAACCGCGCCTTTGCCGACGTGGGCTTCACGCGGCCCATCCAGACGGCGGCCGACTTCGACAAGTCCTTGTCGGTCAGCAATACCTCGCCGAAAATCTCCGTGCGCTATGAAGCGTCGAAGACGACGAATTTCTACAGCAACCTGTCGCGCGGTTTCAAGTCGGGCGGCTACAACGTGCGCGCCAACAACCTGGTGGTGCCCGATTCCGCGCGCCCCTACAAGGATGAAAAACTCGACGCGCTGGAAGTGGGCATGAAATACGCGGCACCCGACGACACGTTTGACGCCAACGTGGCCCTGTTCTACAACCGCTACAAGGATATTCAGTTGTCCGTGTTTACCAGCTATGTGCAGCCGGGCGGCGTGCCGGGCTTCTATGGCGACTTCACGAATGCGGGCAAGGCGACGGTGAAAGGCGCGGAATTCGAATTCTCGTGGCGGCCGAACCGCCAGTGGGAAGTCAACGGCTTCCTCGCCTTGCTCGATGCCAACTATGACGAGTTCATGAGCGGCGGCAAGAACATTGCGGATACGCAAAAGTTCAGCAATACGCCAGCGCGGCAAGTGGGCTTGAATGTGACGCGCACGGACCGCGACGTCTTCGGCGGCGCCCTGCGCAGCATGGTCGGCTACGGCTATCGCAGCAAGGTCTACCCGACCACGGACTTGAGCGAAACCCTGGCGCAAGGCGGCTACAGCATCTGGACGGCTGGTGTCGTGTGGGAAGCGCCGAAGAACTGGACCTTCAGCCTGCACGGCAGCAACCTGGGCAACAAGCGCTACCGCACGGATGGCTACAACATTCCCGCCGTCTTCATCCTCGACGGTTTCTATGGCCCGCCGCGCCAGATCATCGCCAAGGCGGGCTACAAATTTTAAGGGGGGGTAGAAGTGCCGGCTTGACGGGCGTCAAGCCGGGTCGTTGTCGCTGTTTTCGTCGTGAATAATAATCAGGAGACTGGCATGGCACATCTGCATCAGCAACTGCGTCACTTCTTATCCGCAATCATCGCCGCCTGCGGCTTGCTGGCCGCGCTGCCGGCGGCCGCTGGCCAGTGGGACTTCGGCCTGTACGCGAGCCTGTGGGGCACGCGCGAATACCAGGTCTGGCTACCGAGCAATTACAATCCGAACACGCCGCTGCCCGTGGTGCTGATGTTGCACGGCTGCGGTTCCGAACCCAACAGCATGGCCGCCGTCAGCCGCTACAACCAGCTGGCCGACAGCGAGAATTTCATCGTCGTCTATCCGCGCCAGAACGCCACGGCCAACCCCATGCGCTGCTGGAATTTCATGTTGCCGCTGAATCAGGAGCGGGGTACGGGCGAGCCGGCCGTGCTGATGGGTATCTTGAACAAGGTCAAGAACAAGTATGCGGTACAGGACAGCCGCGTGTACGTGACGGGCATCTCGGCAGGCGGCGCCATGGCTTCCATCATGGCCGCCTGCTATTCGGACGTGTTCGCTGCCGTGATGGTGCATTCGGGCGGCATGTACAAGGGCGCCATCGGCATGCTCACGGCCGCCGATTCGCTGTTCAACGGTAGTTCCTTCGACCCGAAAGTGCGCGGCAAGGATGCCTGGCGCTGCTCCGGTTCGCCGCGCCGCCTGATGCCGACGATGGTGTTCCACGGCACTTCCGACATCGTCGTCAACCCCGTCAACGGCGAGCAAACCATCGAGCAATTCCTGCAGACCAGCGATGTTGGCGACGATGGCCTCGACAATGACAGCGTGCGCTACCGTGCCGACAGCATCGTGCGCCAGACGGTGCCGTACGGCCGCAGCTATTCCATCGACACGTATCTGCACAACGGCGCCGTCATCGCGCAAAAGTACACGGTCGAGGGCATGAATCACGCGTGGAGCGGCGGTCCTCCCGGCTGGCCCTTCAGCGATGAGCTGGGCCCGGACGCCACCGTGATCAGCTGGAATTTCTTCAAGCATTACCAGCGTTGATGGCGTGAGGAACTGCGGCTTGTACAATGGGGCGCAGCGATTGCGCCCCACTTTATGCCTGTGAAAGATCCCATGCCTGCTTGCCGCCTGTTGTCCTGTCTTGCCCTTGCATTGCTGTCCGCCTGCTCCAGTGTCGGCCCGTCTGCGCCATCGACGGCCGACGTGCAGGCGTTCGAGCGTGCCGCCCAGCAAGACAGCATGCGCAGCGAATGCGACTGGAGCGTGCGCTATGCGCCCGTCGCACCGAAGGACGCCAGCGTGGCGCAACTGCAGGCGATCGCCACGGCGCGCCTGGGGGCCTTGCAACTGCTGCCCGCCTGGACCCTGTCCATGCCCGACAGCGCGGCGCGCGCCTTTACAGAGTCGGAGCAAGACCGCGCCGGGCTGCAATTGTTGCTCAGCATCGTACTGCCCGCCATGGAGCGCTACCCGGTCGGCGTCTTCGCGCGCACGGGCTTGCGCCACGTCGTCCTTGTCAAGGATCTGAGCGTGGACGGCCAGCGCCGCCTGGCCATGCCGGCGCCGGAAATCGACAGCGTCGTCTACGCCGACAACCTGCTGGCCGCCCTGTGTCCATCCGGCATGGAGCTGCGCGTGCACCACGAGTATTACCACTTCATCGAATACCGCCTGTTCAACGATTTCTACTACCGTGACCCCGCCTGGCTGGCCCTGAACCCGCCCGGCACAGCCTACGGCCAGGGCGGCGCCACGGCCTACGGCAAGGGCTTCCAGAACCTGGGCCACCCGCAGCCTGGCCTCGTCAGCCTGTACGCCGCTTACGGTCCCGAGGAAGACAAGGCGGAAGTGTTCGGGTGGATGATGACGCCGGCGTACGCGCTGCGGCTGGAGCAGTGGAGCTTGACGGACGCAGCGCTGGCTGCAAAGCGGCACGTCTTGCGGCAAGTACTGGACAGCAAGACAACTTCTGACTAAAGATCAAGCTGGTTTCTCCAACTGGCGCACGTCCTGACGCCCGCTCCTCCCTGTATTTCCTGGTAACTATATAATCTGCGCTTGGGCGATCCCCGCCCCTGAACGTCGATTGAAGGAATGCCATGCCAGGATATTTCATGCGCTCTGTAGCGCTCTTTACCGTATCGGCCGTGTGCATCTCAGCCAGCGCCGCCGAGGTGGTGGCAGTGGATGCGCAGCAGCGCGCGTCCTTGCTGGAATTTTATGCGCAGCAATATCCGGGCGAGCCCGCTGCGCGCACCGTGTTCGAGAGCGTGCCCGTGGTAGGCGGCCGTGGTAGCGAAGTGGTGGGCAGCGTGGAAACGTCGCCGTATCGCGGTCATGGTGCGCTGTGCCGTACGCAGCGCACCAAGTTCGTGCTGCACGGCGAGGGCAAGCAGGCGCGCTGGCAGGAGGCGGGCATGGAGTATTACGCCTGGCTCGACCGTGGCACTTGCCGCGCGGTGGCTGAACCCGTGCGCATGCTGCAACGGATACCCGATGTGGAGCTGGAAGGCGTGTTGCTGTACCAGAAGCCGCTGCTGGAGCGGGCGCGATTATTGATGGCGGGTAACACGGCCTGCGCGCCGCTGCGTGCGCTGAAGTTTACGCTGGCGGCCGTCGACGTGGGCGCCGCCGCACCGCGCGCCGAAGAGCGCTATGCGCTGGTGTTCAAGAGCGACCGCGACAGCTACGCCCGCGTCTGGCTGCGCAAGAGCGGCGCCCAGTATGACGCCTGGAATGTGACTTGCCCACCAGTGCTGTAAGCTGCGCCTCCTCGATTTATTTTTTTGACTGTTGCAACCATGAACGAAAATTCCACTTCCGCCCGCAGCTGGGGCACCATCGTCACGCATAGCGACGAGATGGCCATCATCTACCGCTATGTCGACACCTTCCATGACGACTGGGACCTGTCGTCGCAGCCGGACCGCATCATCATCGCCTGGCGCTACGAAGATGAAACAGGCATGCCCGCGCCGAACGAGCGCGAGCACATGGAAGAGCTGGAAGCGGCGCTGGCGCCCGTGGTGGAAGAGGGCGGCTTCGCCACGCTGGCGCTGGTGTCGACCGGTGAAAACTTGCGCGAATGGATTTATTACACGCAGTCGGGCGAAGAGTTTTTCAACCGCCTCAACACAGCGCTGGCATCGCGTCCGAAATTCCCGATTGAAATCCGCAGCGCGGCCGACCCCGCCTGGTCGACTTACGCGGGCTTTATGGCTTCCCTGCCGAAGTAATTACGCCAATGCGGCCACCACGATGCGCGTGGCGGCCGTGATGATGTCCTGGTTCGTGTCCGCTTTTTTCTGTTCGCGCGTGTAGTACACGGCGATGACCAGCGGCGCGCCGCTGGGCGGGTAGGCCACGCCAATATCGTTGACGCTGCCATGCGCGCCCGAGCCCGTTTTATCCGCCACCTGCCAGCCGGCCGGTACGCCGGCGCGGATGCGCTTGTCGCCCGTCGTGTTGCCGCGCATCCAGGCGTCCAGCTGCTGGCGCTGCGGCGCCGGCAAGCTATTTCCCAACAATAATTGCTGCAAGCTGTGCGCCATCGACGCGGGGCTGGCCGTGTCGCGCACTTCGCCGGGGATGGCGCTATTGAGTTCCGTTTCCCAGCGTTCCAGCTGGAATACCGTATTGCCGATGCTGCGCGCAAATGCCGTCACGGCTTGCGGCCCGCCTAATAATGTCATCAAGAAATTGGCTGCGCTATTGTCGCTGTACTGCAAGGCGGCGGCGCACAGGTCGGCCACGCTCATGCCGTCGGCCAGATGCTTTTCCGTGATGGGTGAATACGTGACCAGTTCCTTTTTCTCGTAACGCACGTGCTGATCCAGCAATCCCGGCTGGCTGACGCTGCGGGCCAGCACGGCGCCTGCCAGCATCGCCTTGAAGGTGCTGGCCAGGGGGAAACGTTCGTCGGCGCGATAGGTAACGCGCAGCTCGCTGCCCTGGCGCCAGGCGGCAACGCCGAGGCGCCCGCCAGCGGCCTGTTCCAGCGCGGCCAGTTGTGTATGGGCGGCGGCGATGCCGGTGGCGGGTGCGGCAAACAGCAGCGGTGCCGGGCACAGCAGGGCGGCGCCACTGGCCAGCAGGAGGTGGCGGCGGATGTGGTTCGGGGATTCAGTCATGGTTTGTCGGTGTTTTAGGTGTGGAAAGGGTGGCCAGCAATTCGCCGATGGCGAGCAGGTTGGCCGGTTTGGTCAGATGGTGGTCGAAGCCGGCCGCGCTCGATTGGCTGCGGTCGTTTTCGGCGCCCCAGCCCGTCAATGCGACGAGCACGACGTTGGCGCCGGCCGGTATCCGGCGCAGCGCGCGCGCCACCTCGTAGCCGTTCATGCCGGGCAAGCCGATGTCGAGGAAGATAACGTCTGGCAAGAATTGCGGCGCCATGGCCAGCGCCTGCGCGCCATCGTGGGCCACTTGCGTGGCATGGCCCATCATGTCGAGCACGGCGGCGAGGGTATCGGCCGCATCGATATTGTCGTCGACCACCAGCACGCGGAAGTGGGGGCCGCTGGCGCCGTGGACCGGCGCGGCCGGTGCGGCGGGCGCTTTCGTTTCCGCCAGCAGCAGGGGCAGGCGCACGCTGAAGGTGCTGCCCAGGCCGGTGCCGGGACTGGCCGCCGTGGCGCTGCCGCCATGCAGCTCGGCCAGGCGCCGCACCAGCGACAGGCCGATGCCCAGACCGCCCTGCGCGCGGCCCATGTTCTGTCCCACCTGGGTAAACATGTCGAAGATGGTGGCGATCGACTCGGCGGGGATGCCCACGCCGCTATCGCTGACCTCGATCAAGGCCTCGTTGCCATCGCGTACCGCGCGCAAGCTGATATGGCCACCGGCGGGCGTGTACTTGGCGGCATTGTTGAGCAAATTGCCCAGTACTTGCGCCAGCCGCGTGGGGTCGGCATCGAGCTGCAGCGGGTCTTCAGCGAGTTGCATCTGGAACTGGTGGTGGCCCGCTTCGATCAGTGGCATGCTCGTTTCCACGGCGCTGGCGATGATGGTTTTCAAGTCCGCGCGTTCCAGCCTGAGTTCGATCTTGCCCCGCGTGATGCGGGCCACGTCCAGCAAATCATTGACCAGGTGCACCATCTGATTGACTTGCCGCTCCATCACGTCGCGCACGCGCGCCATGGTGGCGGGCTTGTCGGCAGCCAGGCGCATGATCTGCAAGCCGTTGCGGATGGGCGCGAGCGGGTTGCGCAGTTCGTGCGCCAGGGTGGCCAGGAATTCCGTCTTGCGCCGGTCCATCTCGGACAGGTTGTCGGCCAGCTGGCGCAATTGCTGCTCCGAACGCTTGCGCTCGCTGATGTCGCTGAACAGCACCGTCAGCAGGCGGCTGCCGGGGCCGCCCAGGCGCGCGGCGAAGACTTCGAACCAGCGCTCCATGGCCACGGCTTCGTTTTCATAGCGCACGGGTTCGCCCGTCTTGACGACCTGGTCGTACAGGTCGAACCAGTGCTGGTCGTGCTCGGGCACGAAGCTGCGGATGGTCTTGCCGATGGCATTGTCCAGACCCGACTGCTTGACGAAGGCGGCGTTGCCTTCCAGGTAGCGGAAATCGATGGGGCGGCCTTGCTCGTCGTACAGCATTTCGATAACGCAAAAGGCCTGGTCCATCAGCTCGATCAGGGTGCGGTAGCGTTCCTCGCTGCGGCGCAGCGCATCTTCCACCTGTTTCTGGCGCGTGATGTCGAGCAGGACGCCGGGAAATTGCAAGGGTGTGCCATCGGGTGCGTATTCCGCGCGGCCCCGCGCAATGACCGAGCGGTACTGGCCCTCGCCGGCGCCGATGCGGTAGCTGGCCTCGAATGGCGTGTGCGCGTGCACCGCCTGGCTTATCTGCGCGCTGACTTGCTCGCGCTCATCGGGATGGATGAGGTCCAGGTAGCGTGCCAGCGGTGCCGCCTTGGCCGCTTCTGCATTGACGGAGAACAAGCGCGCCATATTGCTGTCGGCCGTGACCCGGTCGGCCACGATGTCCCAGTTCCAGGTGGCCACTTCACCGGCCTCCAGGGTCAGGCGCAGGGTTTCTTCGTTCTGCTTGCTGGTCGTCAAGTCGAGCGAGATGCCGGACAGGGCGATCACGTTGCCGGCGCCGTCGCTGGTGCAGGTGCCGCGCATGTGCGCCCAGTGCAGCGATCCATCGGGCCAGCGCACGCGGATGTCGATCTCGAAATCGCTGGCGCTGGCGATGGCGGCATGCACCACCGTTTGCCAGTGCTGCAGTTCGCCGTCGAGCATGGCACCGGTCAGCTGCGCGTAGTCGATGTGGCTGGCAGGTGGCAGGCCCAGATTGGCCTTGAACGCGTCGGAGCCGGCCATGCTGCCGCTGCCCAGATCGATCTCCCACGTGCCCATGCGGCCGCCCTGCATGGCCAGGCGCAGTCGCTGTTCCGTCTGCCGTTGCTGCGTCACGTCGCAATGCGAACCCAGCCATTCAACGATGCTGCCGTCGGGTGCCAGCACAGGCAGCATGCGCACGACCATATTGCGGTAGGTGCCGCTGACGTGGCGCAGCCGGTATTCCGCTTCGAACACGCTCGTCAGGTGCGACGGCATGACGTAAGGCAAGTTGCGGTCGTCCGGATGCAAGGCATTGAGCCAGCCGCGGCCCAGCAGTTCGGCTTCGGTCTGGCCCGTGAAGGCGCGCCAGGAGGGCTGGTCGGCATCGAACTGGCCGAAGGTTTTCGTGCTCCAGACGATGTCGCAATGGGCGCGCAGCAGTAAATGGGCGGCCTGGGCGGCGGCGATGGAGGACGGGACGGCGTTGCTGGGCTGGCTCGGTTCTGGCATGGAGGCGATCGACGATGGTGCGGGGTACCGCCGCCGCACTGGGATGGGGCGGCATGGCAGCTCAATTCTGGCGATATTACAACTATTTTTACCCTCAGGGTTGTCTTGCAGGACGCCAATTCTGCTTTCTGCAGGCCATGAGAAAAAGGCGCGCCGTGCAGCAAATCATCGGGTGAAACAGCCACGCATTGGCGCTGTTGTGGCTGAATAACCACTAGTCAGCCCTTTATGTTGATGAATGAATATTTTACATAACAATATTCTTGCAGCGCATAAGGCGCTTGAATTAAATTGGCGCCTTACTTAAAAGTTGGTGTTCATCAGACATCCCAGAGATGCGGCCGCCACCGCTGTCAGCTTGGACGACAGCCAGGGCAGAGCCAGTGACGCCAGGAGCGGAGAAACATCCGCTCGCGCTGCTGCACCATGACGGTGCAGAGAACGCCAGCGCCGTACATAAGCCGGAGACAGGTTGGAAGACAGATTTCGCAATTCTTTTTTAAACTTCTGGGAAACAACATGACCAAGATGTCCAAGATGCACCAGCGTTTGTGCGCCAAAAGCGCCGCCATGCTGGCACTGTCCGCTGCCTTGCCTATCGGCTCGGCGTATGCTGATGAAGTCGCTGCTGATACGACCCCTGCCGCCAGCCAGCTGGAAACCGTGACCGTGACGGCGCAGCGCCGCAAGGAAAATATTCGCGACGTGCCCGTTTCCGTATCGCTGTTGCGCGACGAGAAGCTCGACGTGCTGGTATCCGGCGGACAAGATATTCGCGTGCTGGCCGGCAAAGTGCCTAGCCTGAACGTGGAATCGTCGAATGGCCGCACCTTTCCCCGCTTCTACATCCGCGGCTACGGCAATACGGACTTCAATACGTTTGCATCGCAACCTGTTTCCCTGATCTACGACGATGTCGTGCAAGAAAATCCCATTTTGAAGGGTTTCCCGATTTTTGACGTGGCCGGCGTGGAAGTGTTGCGCGGCCCGCAAGGTACCCTGTTCGGCCGTAACACGCCGGCCGGCGTGGTGAAATTCGAATCGGCCAAGCCCAAGCTGGAGAAGGTCGAAGGCTATTACAACGTCTCCGCCGCCACGCACAACACGACCAATTTCGATGGCGCCGTCAACGTGCCACTGAGCAAAGAATGGGCCATGCGTGTCTCGACCCTGCGCCAGCACCGCGACAATTATGTCGACAACACGTTTACGGGCAAGAAAGATGCGCTGGACGGCTACAACGAACACGCCGAGCGCGTGCAACTGCTGTACGCACCGAACACCACGTTCAACGCCCTGTTCAATGTGCATCAGCGCACCACGACCGGCAGCGCGCGCCTGTTCTTCGCCAATGCAATCAAGAAGGGCACGAATGACCTGGTCGATGGTTTCGACCCGCAAAAATCGTACACCAATGGCCAGAACTTCCAGCGCCTGCGTACCAGCGGCGCCAGCGCCCGCCTGAGCTGGGACCTGGACAGCGTCAAGCTGTTCTCGATCACCGGCTATGAAAAGGTCAACAATTACCTGAGCCATGGCGACATCGACGGCGGCGTACCTGGCCCTTCGAATAATTTGCCATTCCAGGTGGAGACGGCTGGCGGCATCAGCGGCGTCACCCAGTACAGCCAGGAATTCCGCGTCGAATCGAAAAACGCCGGTCCTTTGAACTGGCAGTCGGGCCTGTATTTCTTCGATGAAGATGCCAACGGTTTCACCGACAACTTCAATAGCGACACGGGCGCACTGACCTCGCACGTGGCCAGCCATCAGAAAAACAAGGCCTGGGCCGCCTTCGGTTCCGTCAACTACGCCGTCAACGAAGATTTCATGTTGCGCGGCGGCTTGCGCTATACCAAGGACAAGAAGGATTTCAACACGGTCGAAGCGGACCGCGTGAAGCAAATCTCCCCCACCAGCGCCGATGTCAGCAAGGGCAAGGTCAACTGGGACTTGAGCGGTACCTATAAATACAACAAGGACGTGAACTTCTACGCCCGCATCGCCACCGGCTTCCGCGCGCCGAGTATCGCGCCAGCTGGCGACAAGGTGCCTGTCACCATCGCTGATGCGGAAACCATCCTGTCCTACGAGGCCGGCATCAAGGCTGACTTGTTCAACCGCCGCGCCCGCGTCGCCTTCAGCATTTACGATTACGAGATCAAGAACCAGCAACTGACCGTGGTCGGCGGCAGCTCGAACGTCAACCGCCTGATCAATGCTGCCAAGACCAGCGGCCGTGGCGTTGAGCTGGACCTGGAAGGCTTCGTGACGCCTAGCCTGAAAATGTCCCTGGGTGGCAGCTACAACTTCACCCAGATCAATGACGCTGGCCTGGCCGTCAGCAAATGCGGTTTTGCGTCCTGCACCATTCTTGATCCGATCAATGCCGCCGGCAACGTCGTTATCAACGGCAATCCGCTGCCACAGGCGCCAAAATGGATCGTCACGGCCACCGGCCGCTATTCGATCCCGCTGGAAAACGGCGAACTGTTCCTGTTCACGGACTGGGCATACCGCAGCAAGATCAACTTCTTCCTGTACGAAGCGGCCGAATACACGGGCAAATCGTTGCTGGAAGGCGGCTTGCGCGTAGGCTACATCTGGGATGCTGGCAAGTATGAAGTGGCCGCTTTTGGCCGCAACATCACCGATACCCGCCGCATCACGGGCGCCATCGACTTCAACAACCGCACTGGCTTCATCAATGAGCCACGTCAGTTTGGTGTGCAATTCAAGGGCAACTTCTAATTGCCTGATACCAGGCGCCGGCCCTTGCGGCCAGCGCCTGCTTCAACCCGCCCGGCTTGCGCCGCGGCGGGTTTTTTTATGTGCGCTCGGGAAGGCGCGCCAGCCGCTGCGCCCAGGCAGGAATGGCTTGCCGCCAGAAATCTTCCACGTCGTCGGCGCGCACGTCGAGACCGAGGAAGCGGGCGGCCGGCAGCAGCGCCGACGCCAGCAGTTCGCCGGCATGCGTGCCCGTATCGAAGGCGATGGCGCCCGTCTGCTTCGACAGTTTCTCGCCGCTGGCATTGTTGACCACAGGCACGTGCAGAAAGCCCGGATGCGGCAAGCCCAGCACATCCTGCAGATACAGCTGGCGCGGCGTCGAATCGAGCAAATCCGCCCCGCGCACCACCTGCGTGATGCCCTGCACGCCATCGTCAACCACCACGGCCAGCTGGTACGCCCAGTAACCATCGCCGCGCAGCACGACGAAGTCGCCCACCTCGCCAGCCAGGTCCTGCCGCTGCGGACCATGCCAGCGGTCGGCAAAGCCATACACGGCTTGCGGCCCCTCTGGCACGCGCAACCGCAAGGCCCGCGCCGCCTTGCCCGGCGCCAGACCGTGGCGGCAGGTGCCCGGATACACGGCGGCCCCGCCTTTGGGTACACCTGCCTGCAACACCGAATCGTGGATCTCCTTGCGCGAACAGCCGCACGCATACACGAGCCCATCGTCCTGCAAGCGCGTCAGCGCCGCCTGGTACAGCGGCAGCCTGCGGCTCTGCCACGTCGCCTCGCCATCCCACGTCATGCCGCAGCGCTGCAAGGTGGCCAGGATCGCCATATCGGCGCCCTCGACATTGCGGTCATAGTCCAGGTCCTCGATGCGCAGCAGCCACGTGCCGCGATGCACCTTCGCATCGAGATAACTGGCCATGGCGGCTACGAGCGAGCCCATGTGCAGGGGACCGGAGGGAGAGGGGGCGAAGCGGCCGATGTAGGGAGGGATCGTTAAGGTCATGCGAAATTTTTTTACGATAATCTGATGTGCGGGTGCCGCAGTGTTGGGTGGTATGTCCTAAGACTGCAAGAGAAAGTATCGTTTAGAGTGAAAAACAAGTCAAATTTTGAGCTTGATTTTATGAATATTTTGTTCTTGAAGTAGCCTTTTAAATTGTCTTTCATGAGTACTGATATCGATAGTTACAAATAATTGATGTCGTAAGGTTGTGAGGATCATAAAATGCATCTACCTCACCCCATGACCCAGATTGTGGAAGAGTAATTTGAAAGTTTTCAAAAAACCAGTTCCTCATAATTTTCGTATATTTCCCTTCTGGTTTTGATTGAATTTCATTAATGTTATTTTCTGGTCCAAAGTCCCAGAATTTTATGGGGCCATCATTTTTTTCAAAAAAGACAATTAAAATTAAAGTCTCTCTTGGATTTTTTTCATTTTTCAATGTTGTTTTGTAGGATATTACCTCATCATCTCTTGTTATCCAGTCTTTCCATATTTGTTTTTTTGACTGTGAAAGTAGGTCATGTCGTTTCATACCTTTAAATACGGATATGTATTTCCCGGCATTAAGGGATCCATCAGAAGTATGCATTTTCATAATATATGTCATTTCAATTTTATTTTTGTACCAATTTTTATAACTTTGGTTTTGAAATCAGACAAGAAGAATTGTTGGCCGCCACCATTGCCAAAAATAGTAGCATCTTGAGCCATTGCAACGCTTGTTGCTACACACGTATCTTTTTTAACTCTATAAGCCTGTACGTCTGGACGATAGCCAAATTTTCTATGCGGTAATACTTGCAATAATTCGCCTAGCTTTGACTTGCTTCCCGATGCTTTTTTTAATGTATCTTCGTCAAAATAAAATCCCGATTGCCCTGGAACTCCTCCGTAAATAACGGTATTTGCTTTTAAGATGGTATTTTTCCAATTGTCTCTGCCTTTGTATTCACCATGTCCTTGCCATTGGCTTGCCCAAGCTGCTGGATTTTTTCCAATACATGGATCGCAATTTGTATTTTTATTGCATTTTTTTGATAGTCCTAGTGGGTCGACCCAACCAGTTGGATTTGTGGCATATCGATAGCAATTCAATCCTCCCAGTAATCTGATGGGATCTTGCGTCAGGTAACGTCCTGGCTCTGGGTCATAGTACCGGTAGCGATTGTAAAACAGCCCCGTTTCCCCATCCTCATACTGCCCCTGAAACCGTAGCGGCTGTTCGATTTCTCCCTCAGTGTGCAGCAAGCGCCCCCAAGCCTTGTAGAGCGCGCTCCAGACCACGTTTCCTTGCGCATCCGTCAGCTCGCGCGGCGTGCCCAGGTGGTCGCAGTGGTATTGGGTGATGCGGTCGTGTGTTGCCGCGTCATCGGCTGCCGCTTGGATACCTTGCCATGCCGATACCTGCAGCGTTTCGGTGTCCGCCTGTTCTTGCGCAATCGCTGCCTGCAGTTCGGCGTCGTGGCGGGTGGCCGGTAAATCCCATTGCGCGACGCGCGGCAGGTGGACCGTGCTGGCCTGGCGACAGGCTGGCGAAGCGATCCTTGCCAGCGGTACGAAGCTGTCCGGCTCGTACAGGTATGTGATCGTGTCTTCTTGCCCAAGTTCCTGTGCCAGCGTGTCGCCATCCCAGACGAAGAAGGTGGTGGTGGCGTTCGTGCGGGCGGGCTGGTCTTTGGTGATGTCTTGCTGCTTGCTCCAGCGTGCTTCGTCTACCCGCTTGGCGATGCGGCGGCTGAAGGCGTCATAGAAATAGTGTGCGCGGTGGCGTGACTGGCGTTCCGTCCTGGTGGCGTGGCTGAGGCGGTTTTCGGCGTCATATTGCAGTTCCAGGTCGCTCCAGGTCGACTCCCTGCCCGGCGGATGGAAGCGCTTGCTGGTGGCATTGCCTTGTTCGTCGTAATCGTATTCGGTATCGCCATAGCTGTTCAGGACGTTACCAGGCGCGGGAGCCTTGTCGAGCAGATTGCCTGCCGGATCGAAGGCGAAGTGTTCGGCCAGGCCCGGTTGCACGGCGGCCAGCAACTGGCCGACGGGGTCGTAGGTATAGCTGAGTTTGCCAAGCGGGCCGGCAGTGGTGGTGCCTGTTTGAAAAATGGTGCTCAGGTTGCCTTGCGCATCGTATTCGAAGCGGCGTTCGCGCACGGGGGCGGGCGCATTGGGGCCGCGCGCCAGGGTCATTTGCGTGAGCCGCGATTGCGGGTCGTACTGGCGCGTGGCGAGCAAACCGCTGTTGCCCAGCTGCCGCTGCTTTTCGCGGTGCAGCTTGTCGCGCTCGACATCGACCACGGCCTTGCCTTGCCACAGCACGCCATGCCAGTGGCCGGAACCGTAGCGCAAGGTGTCGATGCGGCGTCCGTTCGGCAAGACCGTCTGGATGCGGTTGCCCAGCTCATCATAGGCGTGCGTCATGACAAAGCTGGCATCCGGCATGCGCGGGGCGTTGGGCAGCCTGCCGGCGTCGGGCAGGAATTGCAGAAAATATGCGCTGCGCTCTTCGGTCAGCTGGCCCAGCGCATCGTGGAAGAAACGCTGTTCGGCTTGCGGCGCGGATACGGCCGTCAGGCGGCCCAGCGCATCGTAGGTGTAGCGCACCACGCCGTCCGCCGTGGTCTTGACGGATAACAAACCGAGCGCGTCGCGCAGCAGCTGCGTGCGCCGGTTGCCGCACTCGGTGGCGGTGAGGTTGCCGGCCCGGTCATAGCTGTATTGCGTGCGCTTGCCGTCGAAGCCCGTTTCCGACGTCAGCCAGCCTTCCGCGTGATACGCGAGCCGGTAGCTTTCGCCCTTGGCGTTGATCAATTCCGTCAGTTGCAGTGCGGCATCGTAGCGGTACTGCACCGTCTGGCCGACGGCGTCCGTGCGCTCCACGGGCAAGCCCTGGCCGTTGTAGCGGTAGCGCGTCTGCTGGCCGGCGCCATCCACGTGCGAGACCAGATTGCCGTCTGCATCGTAGGCGTAGTGTTCCCGTGTTTTGTCTGGTGCGATGAGCCCGGTCAGGCGGCCGAGGCCATCGTACTCATAGCTGCTGACGTGGCCCATGGCATCGCGTGCCGCCGTCAACCTTCCCTGCCTGTCGTAGCTGTATTCACTGCTGTGGCCGGAACAGTCCGTGTAGCTGGTAAGCAAGCCCTGGCGGTTGTACTGGAAATGCTTGCTGCCGCCCCTGGCGTCGATCAGTTCCACCAGCTGGCCGCGCTGGTCGTAGCGGTAGCGCGTGACGTGGCCCAGCGCATCCGTGATGCTGACGGGACGACCTGCCGCATCGTATTCGCGGCGTGCGGTGTTGCCCAGCGCATCCGTGAAGGAGACGGGCTGGTTCTTGCCGTCGTAGCCGATGCTGCTGCTGTTGCCCTTGGCATCGGTGCTGCGGGTCAGGTTGCCGGATGCATCGTAGGTGTAGCGCGTGGCGGCGCCGTTGGCGTCGATATCGGCCAGCAGCATGCCATCGCGGTCCCACTCGCGCCGGCCCAGCGAGGCGGCCTTGCCGTCGATGACGCGGCGCACTTCGGTGACCAGCAAGTTGGCGTCGAATGTGTATTCGAGGACGCCGCCGTTTTCCGTGACGCGGCTGGTGTCGTTGTCCACGTAATCGATGCGCGTATGCTCGCTGCCATCGTGCGCCCGCGTGACGATGGCGCGCGCCTGGTAGCTATTAGCCAAGTTGACGGGATGGCGCTGCGCCAGTTCCGGTTCGCTCAATGGGGAACCGCTCCAGCGGGCGCGCAGCGCGTCCAGGCTGATCCATTCCAGCTCGTAACTAAAACCCGTGTAGCTGCTGCACGACGTGAGCAGGTGGTGACGATAGCTGTAGCGGCGCGTGTCGCCCAGGGCATTCGACTGGTTGACCAGGTTGTGGCGGGGCGCGAAGGGCGGCTGGGCATCGTCCGTTTCGCTGGCATAGTCGTAGCGGACATGGCAGAGTCGGCTGCCGTCGGGTAATACCTCGTCGATTCTCTCGATGTGGATGGCCTTTTCCGACTCCCCGCGCATGGCTTCGAGCACGCTGCCGTCATCGCTGCGCAGGCGCAGCAGCACTTCGCCCGGTTTTGCCTCCATGAAACGGTCGATGCTGATGCCGCGTCCATCGCGCCCCTCGCTGCGCACGAGCGCAAAACGCTGCGTGGCAATCGGCGTCGACGGGGCCAGCATGGCGTTCACGCCGTCGTAGCCGTGTGGTAGCCAGCCGTCTTCAGCGCGCGCGTAGCGGTCGATGCTGCCGTCGCGCCATAGCACGGTAAAGGTGTCGGCGCCGTCGCGCGTGAGCGTAAAACCTTCCTTGCGGCTGTCGTGTTGCTGGCCCGGTTCCAGGCCAGGCAGGCGCAGGGCGCGGCCGCTGTCATCGTGCAACACGATGCCGGCTTCGCACAGCGACAGGCTGGTGGTGTAGGGCGTGGACCAGCGCGCGCCCAGCAAGCCCCAGTCTTCGCATTCGGCGCCGGAGCGATAGCAGCGCGTCCAGGCGATGGGGATGCTGCGTTCGAGCGCGAAATCCGTCTGGTACAGGATTTCCTGGCCCGTGCCGAAATGCACGGGCTTGCGGCCCTTGACGGGTTTTTTGGCCGGGCCGCTATCCTTGGGGCAGCAGTCGGAGGGGGCTTCCGATTTCGGTTCCTTCTTGCCCCGGCTCTTGCCGTCGTCACCGCCATTTTTTGGGGGAGGTTTGTCGAGTTTTGGGGGCGGCTTGTCCGGTTTCTTGCCGACCAGCTTGTCCTTGACCTTGTTGATGGTCGGCGCCGTTTTTTTGCCGAGAAACTTGCTCAGTATTTTTCCGCCGGGAATCTTGCTGAACACTGCCGTTTGCAATAATGTGCCTGCCGCATTCATGACGATGTCTGAGGCGGTATTGAGCAAATCTGGTGTCTTGCCTGTCAATATGTAGTCCGTCGCCTGGTCGAGCACCGTGGCCGATGCTTCCATTGCCGTGCCTGTCGTAACGGTCGCCGTGCCGGCAACTGCGCCGGTTGCTGCCGCTGTTTCCATCGCGGCAGCTGCCGGCAGGCCAACGCCAGTTGCCGCAACGCCCACTCCGGCGACTCCCAGCACGGCGCTGCCTGTCAGGACGGTGCCACCCGCATCCACGAGGTCTTCGGCAGCGCCATGCATGCTCTTCGAACCATGCTCCTTGTAGTCTTGTGCCGTTTCCCGTATCGCCGCCTTCAGGTCCTTGAGCACGGGCTTGGCCGCCTCCGCGCCCCGCTCGTAAATCTTGCCCACGGTATTGCGCGAATTCATCCATACTTCGCGCCCCATCTGCACCAGGCTGGCGCCGTTGGCGCGGTGGATGGGGCTGGCGACCTTGGTGTCGACCTGCTTGCCGACGGTGCCGCTCTTGACGCCGCCCGCCTTGCCGGCCGCGTCGCCCTTGACGGTGGGAATGGTGCTGCGCTGGTGCAGGATGACGGGTTCGCTGTGCGACTTGACGTTGGGCGAAGCGTTCTGTGCTTCCGAGAATTCACCGATGATGCTGTAGGGAATAGGCGGCGTGCTGGAGCCGACGGGCGTCTTGCAAATGTCGGGGCTGAGGCTGACGCAATAGAAGCGCGAGGCTTTGGTGACGGTTTCATTTGTCATTGTTTTGACCTTGCCTGGCCGCCTTGCCCAGTGCTTCCTGCGCCTGTTCCAGCAGTTCGATGCGTGCGATCTGCGCCGGCTCCATCGCGTGCAGCAGGCGCGACGCGACCTGGCCCGCGTCGGCCGGCACGAGGGCGCGCCAGACCAGCTCCACGGTGCTCGCTTGCGGGTCGATCAGCACCGTATCGATGGCCAGGCGCCAGACGAGCAACTGGTCGTTCTTGTCTGCCAGCAGCAGGCACAGCACCTGTTGCGGCAGGCCGAAACGCAGCACCGTGTTGCCGCGCGGGTCGATGCGGGCCGAGCGATGGTCGTGGCGGCACAGATTGGTCAAGGTGAATTGCTCCAGTCCCGCCAGGTGCGGACATTGCTGGTCGGGCGGCGTGCTGTTCCAGTAGGCGAAATCGAAGTCTTCCGGCAGGGTAGGGACTTCATCGGCATCCCATTTGTCCTTGACCACGATGCTGCCTGCCAGCGCGCGGCGCGGCAGCCAGCCACGGCCGATAACGGCCAGCCCCGCCGGCGCGGGCAGTTCCTTGCCGCCGGCGCCATGCCAGAACTGGGTGGCCGTGCATGGCAGAGATACATCCAGGATGCGCGGTGCGGGCACCTCGTCGATCTGTTTCGCATCCAGGTACCAGTGCCGCGCAAAGCCCCGTCCCAGCGGATTGGCCTGGCAGGAATCGTGCGCCGCCGCGTTGCAGTCATCGGCTTCGATGCGGCGTTGGCCGCCATACGCGTAGGCGTAGTGCAGCGGCAATTGCAGGAACGCTTCCGGTGCGGATAGCTGCCACGGATTGGGCCGCAGCAAGCCCACGGTGGCGATGCGGGCGCAGCCCTGCGCCAGGCGGGTGAGGACGGCTTTCTTGCGGAAGGCGCGCTCGCCACACACTTGCAAGGTCTTGTCGATCAGGGTCTTCTTTTCTGACCGCACCTTCAGGTTGACGAGAAATTGCGGCATCGCCTGCCCGCGCGGCGCGTGCGCCACGCCATTGACGATCACGTCACAGCGCGGTTTATAGGGCGCGAAGTCGCTTTCCTGTACCGTACCCGCCTGCGTGTCGCCGTCCAGGTGCCGGTCTTGCGTAGCCAGCGGCGACTGACGCACCATGGGCAGCAGGCTGGCCAGGCCGTCCGCGCCGCAGGGGCCCAAGGTGTAGCCCATGCGTGCCACCACCACATGAAAGGCCTCGCCAAACTGGTCGACCATGTCGAACTGGCTGGCCGCGTGCGGCGTGCGGTTGTCGAAGAGCAGGTTGGGGATGTTGAAATGGGCTGTGCCGGCGTCGTTCATCGTCAGCCCGGGTTGTTGTCGATGTCGTCGCCATGGATCTGCACCTTCGACCTGCCGCGGATGATGATTTCATCGGCAACGAGTTCGATGCGTCCCGGCGTGATGGTGATGCTGGACGTGCCAATAGTCATCGTGTGCGAATCGGTGGCCGTGAGCGTGCTGTCGGCGCCGACGATGACGCTTTTCGTCAGGCCGACTTGCTCGGCCTGCGCCAGCACCACGGTGGTGTTCATGGCGCCGATGACGGTGGTCTGGTAGGCTGCGCCGATGGTCAGCACCTTGGCCAGGCCGATCGTTTCGTCCTTGGCCAGGGTCACCCGTTCCGAACGGTGGCCGTCGATCTGCACCTGCTCGTTGCCGCCCACGTGTTCGCGGCGGTTGTCGCCGATGTCGATGTGTTCGTCGTGGTCGACGCGCTCACGGCGGTTGTTGTGCACGGTGATGTCTTCATCGTGGTCCACCGTTTCCGTGCGGTCGCGCTTGACGTGCACCGTTTCATCGCGGTCGATGGTTTTGCGCCGGTCGTTGCCGACCCAGTGCGATTCGTCGTGCTCGACTTCGATGCGCTGGTCTTTTTCCGCATGCAGCCATAGCTCTTCCGCATCCTTGCGGTCTTCGAAGCGCAAGGCGTTGGCGTGCGCTGCGGAACCTTTTTTTGACGAGCGGCTCAGCATGCCGCTTTGCGTCTTGTTGGCCGGTAGCTCCTATGGCGGCATATTGCGCGCGTTGTAGACGCAGCCGATGATGATGGGCATGGCGACGTTACCGTCGAGAAATTGCACGGCCACTTCCATGCCCACCCGGGGCAGGCTGATGTGGCCGAAATTCGGGCCGGCCCAGTTCGATATCACGCGTATCCACGGCGAACTTTTGTCGTCGAAGGTGCCGAGGCGGTCCCAGTGGAATTGCACTTTGACTCTTCCGTAACCGTCCGTATGGATCTCCTCGCCGGGCGGCCCGACGACGGTCGCCGTCTGCACGCCGTAGATCTTCGGTTCGCGGCTATGAAAATTGCGGCCTGGGCGCCAGGGGATGGCGCGGGGGATGCACGTAAATGTGTTGCTGTAGTGCGAGGTGGCGCCGTGCCCTTGCTGATAGTTATTGCTGGCGTAGTGGTGCACGGACAGGATCAGGTATTCGCCAGCTGCGCTGTCGAAATGCCCGTCCAGGGTGAACCAGCGTCCCGGCTGCGCCGTGCGGTCATTGCCCTGCGCCTCGAACAGCTGGCCCTGGGCATCAACCTCTTCCATGCGGCGCTGGGCCAGGGCTTCGCCATCGTCGATGTTTTTAAAACCGTAGCTGCCCGTGTTTTCATACACTTCCAGGGACGGCACGGCGCCTTGCCGGTTCAGCGAGTCGCGGCTGGCGCGGGCGCTGCGCGGATTCTTGAAGTTGAAACTGGCCACCGTCATCTGGGCCGGGGTCATGCGCCGCACCGTGCGCCATTGATGTACGCCATCGTCTTCCAGGGATCCGGCCTGGTGCTGGAAGGGCATGGCGCTCGACTCTCCATCGATGGACTTGCCGGTAGTGCTGTCGTCGTCCAGCCACAAGGTGTGGCCGTCAAGGCGGTGTTCGTAGCGGTAGTGCCAGCCCAGCTGTTCCCAATGGCGGTGCAGCAGGTTGTGGTCGCTCTCGTTGTGCTGGCACGTGTAGGTGATGGCGGGGTCCAGGCCGCTGGCGGCCAGCTTGTAGTCGCGCATCAGGTAGTCATCGAAGACCTTGTCCGTCAGCGCCGCCACCGTCAGGCCGTGGAAGGCGACATTGTTTTTCCGCAAGTGCAGATGCGACAGCCATGGCTCCAGCACCATTTCATAAAAGGCGAAGCCGCCGTCCGTGCGCAGGAAGCGGAACTCGAACACGTAACCATTAAAGTAGCGCAAGGTACCGTCTTCGCGCACCAGTTCGACGGTCACCATCTTGCCCATCACCTTGTCGAGCGCGATGGCGGCGTCGTCGGACAGCACTTCCACCACATGGGAAAAATCGCGCGACAGGCTTTCGCTGGCGTCCAGGCTGTTGGCCAGGAACTGGATGCCGGCGGGGCCGTCGCCATGCGGAAAGTGCAGGCGCAGCAGGCGCTGGCCCTGCATGTCGCCCGTTAATGCCGTCCATGCCGCTGTCGTATCGGGGAACTGGCTCATCGCGCATCGCTTCACGGTAGGAATCGTTGACCGACTGTAGCAATAGCGAACACGGGCGTTTTGCGCCGCCGCAAGCTTCAATCTTTGAGTGAGGGCATCAATTGCATTTCGTAATGCATGTCGTCGCGGTGGCGCGGTGATGCTGCAGCACCGAGGAAACTGTTGCAGCCGAGGCCAGCTTGCCCGTTGGCCGTCAATGCCAGTCCCCTTACCTCGCTGGCGCGCAGCACCAGCACGATCTCGTAGCGCACGAGCGGCTGGCCGAACAGCATCAGCATGTGCCGCAGCGCCTCGCTGGCCGGGGCGCGCGGCAAAAAGCTGGCGTGCTGCTCTGCCGTGAGCGGACCGAGGCGCAGGCGTACGGCCAGGTCGGGGCGGCGGCAGCGCTCGCCGATGGTGGCGCGCTGGCCCAGCACGGCATTGGCCATGCACAGCGCCGTTTGTTCGCGCGGCGCCAGTGCGTCCATGGCGCCCGTCGCTTCGTCGATGTGGCAGGGCACGCCAAAGTGGTCGCCGAGGATGCGCGCCATGACGATGGACGAGATGTTGCGTTGCTGCAGCAAGCCGGAGTACAGGCCGATCGCCGCCTCGTCCTGGCCCTGGCCCTGGCCCGACTGGCAGGCGGCCAGGTCCAGCAGGCGCGACAGGAAGGCGCCGCTGTGGCTGGCTTGCTCGATGCGGTATTTTTGCCACGCGTGGTAAAACAGGGTGACGGCACGGCTGGAAAACAGGTCGAGAAAAGCGCGCGCGCTGGTGTCGCGCTCGCTATGCTGGTGCGCGGCGATGCGCTCCGAATAGTGGCTGGGCAAGCTGCCCTGGCAACCCAGCAGGCCCATGAAGGCGGGCGTGAGGTGGATGTGCTGGCTGTGGCCGGACAGCAGCGCCTGCAGCAAGGCATCGGCATCAGCGATGCCGTTTGTCGTGAGCGCCTCGATCTGGCTGGCGGGAAAGCGCAGCGAGACGCTGTTGTCGAAGCGCATGATCTTTGCCAGCGCCGTGTGCTCATCGATGCCGTGTTCGGCCAGCCAGGCCAGCAGCAGGCGCAGCGCCTGGAAGCACTCGAAGCGCTGCGGCGCGTCGAGCATTTGCTGGATCACGCTGGGATGGCGTCGGCGCTGCGTTCCGGGCATCGCAGGATTTCCTCGCCGCTGCGCTGGGACAGCAGCGTCAGTTGGCTAAAGCAGTTGAGCTGGCTGTTCAGGGCGAAGTAGCGCTGCAGCACCTGGGCAAAAATATAGATGCTGCTGCCGACGAAGGCTTGTTCGTCGATGCCCAGGCGGATGGCGATGCCGGGCATCAGGGTGGGAAACGGCACGGTCGGCATCCACGCGCGCGTGCTGCCGTGTTCCAGCGTGACGATGCCCTGGATCAGGCGCTGCGTGGTGGGCGAACGGGGCAGGTCGTACAGGCTGAGCATTTTCTGGAATTCGCCCAGGCCCGCTTGCGTCAGGCCCGAGTAATTAAGCGACAGGTGCGCAATCAGCCGCCAGTGCGTGTCCGCCAGGAAGCGCATGCTGGGCGTGGGCTTGCGCAGGAAGCGCGCGGGGATGCCGTCGGGCACGTCTTCGGCCAGCAGGTCGCCGCCGGGCAAGCCGTAATGCAACTGCGTGGGCAAGTCGCGGTTGCTGCACAGCAGTTGCGTCGAGACGGTGGCGCAGGCCGCGCTGCCCGGCGAAAATTGCGGGTCGATCAGGCAGAGGCGCATTTCATGGCCGGGGCTGATGGCCGCCACCGTTTCGTCGCGGCGCGCCAGCCAATACTGTCCTTGCGTTAGGCCATGCTCTGCCTGAGAACCCTGCAGCGAGGCATACAGCGGTAAAAAAGTGCTGAGGCGCTCGCCGGCCTCGTCCTTGCGCACCACGGTAACGGCCTCGATGCTGTGGATGTCATAGGCAAACGCATGCGTGGCATCGGCCAGCAGGGCGTAGTCGGGCTCGGTATGCGTGAGGCGGATCGGCACGCCGGACTTGGCAAACAGGTTGACGACAGGCGTGCATCCCAGCAAGAGGTTGTCGCGGCTGACGCCGGACAAGAGCCGCGCCTCGTGGCTGTCGCTGCGCACGCCCTTGAGGGGCAGGTGCAAGGTGAACTGGCGGCATTGCTTCGGCAACAGGGCCGCCAGCCGTGACCAGGCGATATCGATGAAATGGAATTTTTCCGGAAAGGCGAAATACTCGGTCAGCAGGCGCAGCGCCGGGTGCGAACGGGCGGAAATGGGGATCAGCGCGTCGTCGTCCGCATAGCCGGCCGGCGCCAGTGGCGTGCCATCGACAGCCAGCCACGGACTGTGTTCATCCAGCGCCACGTACGCGCCCGCGCCGCGCAGGAACAGGGCGTCGAGCAGGGCCGCGCGCACGGACGGTTCGCCATCGGCAAACAGGCGCAGGTTGGCAAAACCCGGCTGGTCCAGATGGTAGTTGTCACTGCTGCTGGTGAATTGAATGCTGAGCAAGGCGCTGGCGCCGTCGGGCAGGCGCAGGCCGGGCGGCGCGTCGATGATGGCTGAAAAATGCAGGCGAGAAACGGCCAGCGGCGCCAGGGTCACGTCATACACGCTGGTGAACTTGCAGGCCACGCCTTGCACCGGCTGCGAGCGCAGCACGGTGCCGCGCGGGACATGCGCCAGCTGGCCGCCACCGGGCGCCTCGTCGGCGGCGATGCGCACGATGGAGCATGCGGGAAACGGCCGCAGATAGTGCGGGTACAGGGTGTCGAGCAGGGCATGGGTGAATTGCGGATAGGCGTCGTCGAGGCGCTTGGTGACCCTGGCCGTGAGCAGGGCGACGGACTGGATCAGGCGTTCGACATGCGGATCTTCGCAGGTGTCGCCGGCGATCAGCAGGCGCCCGGCCGCTTTCGGATAACGGCTGGAAAACTCGCGCGTGTACTGGCGAAACAAGCCCAGCTCACGCTCGTAATACGGCAGCAGTTGTTCCACGGTCGCGCTCTCCGCCAGCTGGAAAGCTTCATGCTGGCATCAGGCGCGACCGTGGATGTTGATGCGTGACAATGATTCTTAGAAATGGTACTCCGCGCGTATCATCGGCGTCTTCGCCGTCTGGCCCACATTGCCCGTGGTGGCGGCCGAGTTGCCGAACTTGTTCTTCCAGTACTGGTATTCCAGGCCCACGCGGAAGGTGTTTTTCGGACTGCCCAGAGCCGCGCCCACGTCGAACATCACCTGCATGTCGATATTCGTTTCCACCGCCGTCTTGCGTCCCACTTCATCGTTGCCTTTGGAGTCGATGAGGTTAAAGAAGCCTTCGAACGAGAACAGCGGCGACAGGGGAATGCCCCAGGCGCCCGTCAGCATGGCGTGCGTTTTATACGTGTAGCGGCCCGTCACTTGCGAGATGGGCGGGAAGGCGCCGCTGGGGGCATTGCTTTCACGCAGCAACAGCAGGCTGGTATTGAAGAATCCGGGCACGTCCCACATCAAGGTCGGGCCGGCCACCAGCATGCGCTTGCGCGAGTTGTAGCCGACGTCATTTTTCGTGTTGACATCGAAACCCAGGGTGACGCCGACGCCGCGCACGGGGCCGAACTTGATGTCGCTGCCGCGCACCTTGCCGATGTCGATGGTGTTGCGGTACACCAGATACGCCTCTTGCGCGCCGGAAGTCTTGCCCAGCGCGCCAGGGTCCTTGCTGTCGGACATGAGGAAATCGAGGTTGACGAAGTTGCTGCCGTATTTGTAGCCGCTGGCGTGCGTGATGGCAAAGATGTTTTTCTTGATGTCATCGGGATTGAACGGCTCGCGGTAATCATTGCCGGCGCGCCAGCTCAGCGCGGTATCGCTCCATTCGGCAGCCTGGGCGGTTGCACCCACGCCGAGGGTGGTAGTGAGGCAGAGCAATAGACACGGTATGGTTTTTGGCACTTTCGGCTCCTGATGGCGGTGTTGGAAAACGGATACAAGGGATGGCGGGGCGCGTAGGGCGCATGATGCGCTGCGTTGCCGCAGAATGCGCGCCGTTCAATCCATGATGGGAGAGGCGCGGCGTCAGATAATATGCAGTATTTACATACCTACTATCATTTCTTGCATATAATCATCGCATCTTCCAGCCCTTGTGGGGCAAGGCGGGGGCTGTAAAGCAGCTAATTTTTTTCAAAATTGTATACAGGTGTTGTTTTTTTGTAGAAATAGAAATGGACTGCCAAACGCCAGCCCCCAAGCATCCGCGGATGCCGATACGATAGCTATCGCGATGGCTTGATGCCGCGCCGATCGATAGACGGACAACTTAGCGAGGCACGAAAAAAACAATGACGGCACGTCTCGAATTACACGACATCAGCAAGCGCTATCCGTCCGTGGTGGCGAATGACGGCATCCACCTCAGCGTGGCGCCCGGACAGATTCACGCCGTGCTCGGCGAAAACGGTGCCGGCAAATCGACCTTGATGAAAATCATCTATGGCGCCGTGCAACCCGATGGCGGGCGCATCCTGTGGAATGGCCGCGAGGTCGAGATCGCCAACCCGTCGGCTGCGCGCGCGCTGGGCATCGCCATGGTGTTCCAGCACTTTTCCCTGTTCGACACGCTCACCGTGACGGAAAACATCGCCCTCGGTTTGCCCGCCGGCACCAACATGGCGGAACTGGCGCAGCGCATCGAGGCGACGGCGCGCCAGTACGGCCTGGACCTGGAACCGCAGCGCCACGTGCACACCTTGTCGGTGGGTGAATGCCAGCGCGTGGAAATCGTGCGCGCCCTGCTGGCCAAGCCGCAACTGTTGATCCTCGATGAACCGACTTCCGTGCTGACGCCGGGCGCCGTGGAGAAACTGTTTACTACCTTGCGCCAACTGGCGGCCGAAGGCTGCAGCATCCTGTACATCAGCCACAAGCTCGACGAAATCCGCGCCCTGTGTCATACCTGCACGGTGGTGCGCGCCGGCAAGAACGCGGGCGTGTGCGATCCCACTCAGGAATCGGCGGCCAGCCTGTCGCGCATGATGATCGGCGCCGAACCGCCCGCCGTCACGCGCGTGGCGCGCACGCCCGGTGCCGTCATGCTGAGCGTGCGGCAGTTGGACTTGCCGAAGAGCCACCCGTTTGCCACGCAGTTGACGGACATTAATTTCGACGTGCGCGCGGGAGAAATCGTCGGCATCGCGGGCGTGTCCGGCAATGGCCAGCAGGAATTGCTGGCCGCGCTGTCGGGCGAGGACATGCGCGCGGCCCCCGCCAGCATCGTGCTGAACGGCACGCCGGCAGGCCGCTTGCCGCCGGGACGCCGGCGCGCCCTGGGCTTCGGCTTCGTGCCTGAGGAGCGGCTGGGTCGCGGCGCCGTGCCCGACATGGGGCTGGCCGATAACGTGTTGTTGAGCTTGCAGACCCCCGCCACCATCCGCCACGGCTTCGTGCGTCATCACGTCATCGCGCAGCGGGCGGCCGCCATCATCGCCCGCTTCCAGGTGAAGGCGGGCGGGCCGCAGTCGCTGGCGCGCAGCTTGTCTGGAGGCAATTTGCAGAAATACATAGTCGGACGCGAAGTCATGCGCGAGCCCACCGTGCTGGTGGTGGCGCAGCCGACCTGGGGCGTGGACGTGGGCGCCGCCGCGCAAATCCGCGCCGAGTTGCTGGCGCTGCGCGACGCCGGTTGCGCGCTGCTCGTCGTTTCGGAGGAACTCGATGAATTGTTCGAGATCAGCGACCGCCTGCTGGTGATGGCGAAAGGAAAAATTTCACCTTCGCTCGAGGTGGGCGAGGCCAGCGTGGCCCAGGTGGGGCAATGGATGAGCGGGCTGTGGCCACAGGAGGTAGCCCATGGCTAAGTTTGCCTTGCGCCTGGAAGCCCGTCCCACCCCGTCGCGGCTGATGTCGTGGCTGTCGCCCGTGCTGGCCGTGCTGCTCACCGTGCTGTGCGGCGCTTTGCTGTTTCTGGCGCTGGGACACGATCCGCTGGCGGGACTGGCCGTCTTCTTCGTGGAACCCTTGCGCGACGCGCACGGCTGGTCCGAGCTGGGCATCAAGGTGGCGCCGCTGCTGTTGATCGCCGTGGGCCTGGCCATCTGCTTTCGCGCCAACATTTATAACATCGGCGCGGAAGGGCAGCTGACCCTGGGCGCCATCTGCGGCGGCGCGGCGGCCCTGTACCTGGACGATGGCGTGGGCGGCGCGACCGTCATCGGCGTGTCCCTGCTGGCCGGCATGGCGGGCGGCATGGTGTGGGCGGGCCTGGTGGCGTGGCTGCGCGACCGCTACAACGCCAGCGAAATCCTCGTCTCGCTGATGCTGGTCTACATCGCCCAATTGCTGCTCAGCTATCTCGTGTACGGCGTGCTGCGCGACCCGGAAGGCTTCAACTTCCCTCAGTCGAAACTGTTGTCCGACGGCTTGCTGTTGCCGATGGTGATCAGCGACACGCGCTTGCATGTGGGCATCATCTTCGCCTTGCTGGCCTCGCTGGGCGGCTGGCTGTATTTGTCGCGCAGCATCGCCGGCTTCCGCCTGCGCGTGGGCGGCATGGCGCCGGCCGCCGCGCGGTATGCGGGTTTTTCTTCGCGCAAGACCTTGTGGTCGTCCCTGCTGATCTGCGGCGCCCTGTCCGGCCTGGCGGGCGCCTGCGAAGTGCTGGGACCGATGGGGCAGTTGACGCCCACGGTCTCGCCCGGCTACGGCTTTGCCGCCATCATCGTCGCCTTCGTGGGGCGGCTGCATCCCGTCGGCGTCCTCTTTTCCAGCTTCGTCATGGCCCTGTTCTATATCGGCGGCGAACTGGCGCAATCGCGCCTGGGGCTGCCCAGCGCGATCACGGGCGTGTTCCAGGGCATCTTGCTGTTTGCCTTGCTCGCTTGCGACGTGCTGATCCAATATAAATTGCGCTGGAGAAAACATGGATAACCTGGCCCTGACGATAGCGCCCTTGATCGCCGCCAGCATCAATGCGGGCACGCCGCTGATGCTCGCCGCGCTCGGTTTATTGGTGAATGAAAAGGCGGGCGTGGTGAACCTGGGCGCGGAAGGCATGATGCTGGTGTCGGCCATCACGGGCTTTGCCGTGGCCGTCAACACGGGCAGCCCCACCCTGGGCTTCCTGGCGGGGGCGGGCGCCAGCATGGTGCTGTCCGGCTTCTTTGCCTGGCTGACCGTGTGGCTGGGCACGAACCAGTACGCGACGGGCCTGGCTTTATCGCTGTTCGGCGCGGGCGCCTCCACCTACATCGGCCTGAAGTATGTGGGCAACAGCTTGCAGAACGGCCGCTTCGGCATCCCATTCCTGGAAGACATTCCCGTGCTGGGGCCGGCCCTGTTCCGCCAGCATCCGATGGTGTATCTGTCGCTGCTGCTGTGCGTGGCCATCGCCTGGTTTTTGTACCGCACGCGGGCGGGACTCGTGCTGCGCGCCGTGGGCGAGTCGCCCGCTTCCGCGCATGCGCTCGGTTACCCCGTGCGCCGCATCCGCCTGGCGGCCGTGCTGTTCGGCGGCGCCTGCTGTGGCCTGGCCGGCGCGTTTTTGTCGCTCGTGTACACGCCGCTGTGGGTCGAGGGCATGGTGGCGGGGCGCGGATGGATCGCGCTGGCGCTGACCACGTTTGCCACCTGGCGCCCCGCGCGCGTGGTGGGCGGCGCCTACCTGTTTGGCGGCATCACCATTCTGACCTTCCATGCGCAGGCGCTGGGCGTGCCCATCGCTTCGCAACTGCTGTCGATGTTGCCGTATCTGGCGGCCATCGTCGTGCTCGTGCTCATTTCCAGCAATGCCAATTACATCAAGCTCAACATGCCCGCTTCGCTGGGGAAAAATTTCAATCCCGGAAATTAATCACTCACCACAAGGAAAACCATGTCCAAGAAATTACTGTGCGCCGCCGTTTGCAGTGCCATTCTGATGCCTGCCATGGCCGCCGCGCCCGCCGCCGCTCCATTGAATGTCGGTTTTGTTTATATCAGCCCCATCGGCGACGCGGGCTGGACCACCCAGCATGACCAGGCGCGCAAGGAAATGGAAAAGGCGCTGGGCAACAAGATCACCACCAAGTTTGTGGAAAACGTGCCGGAGAGCGCCGATGCGGAACGCGTGATCCGCGACTTGGCGCAAACGGGCAGCAAGCTGGTCATCACGACCTCGTTCGGTTACATGAATCCCACCTTGAAAGTGGCGAAGCAATTTCCTAATGTGAAGTTCATCCACCTGACTGGCTACAAGACGGCCGTCAACGTGGCCAACACGAATGCCCGTTTCTACGAAGGCCGCTACCTGGCCGGCGTGTTGGCAGGCAAGATGAGCAAGACGCATGTGGCTGGTTACGTGGCGGCGTTTCCCATCCCGGAAGTGTTGCAGGGCGTTAATGCCTTCACGCGTGGCATGCGCAGCGTCGACCCGAAGGCGGAAGTGAAAGTGGTGTGGGTGAATAGCTGGTTCGACCCGGGCAAAGAGCGCGACGCGGCCATCACCCTGATCGGCCAGGGCGCCGACGTGGTCACCCACCACACGGACTCGACCGCCGTGGTGCAGGCGGCGGAAGAGAAGGGCAAGTATGCGATCGCCTACCACTCGGACATGAAAAAGTACGGGCCGAAGGCGCAGCTGGCTGCCGTCACCCACCATTGGGGCGAGTACTATACGAAGCAGGCACAGGCTGTGCTGGACGGTACGTGGAAGTCCAGCAGTACCTGGGGCGGCATCAAGGATGGCATGGTCAAGCTGGAAGGCATCAACGCCGCCGTGCCCGCCGATGTGAAACAGTTTGTATTGGCGCGCGAGAAAGACTTGGTGGCTGGCAAGCTCAATCCTTTCAGTGCACCGATCAAGGATAACGATGGCAAGGTGCGCCTGGATAAAGGCGTGCTGGACGATGCGGCGCTGACGAAGATGGATTATTTTGTCGAAGGCGTGGCAGGGAAAGTTTCCGGAAAGTAATAGGTTTGAGTCAGAACTTGCTGTAATATTGCCGGAAACGGGAGCAGGGCCGGGAGTACATGCGCATTCCCGGCCCCTCCATAGAGCAGAGCTTGAACAAGCCCGTACCGGAGATCGACCCATGGACAGACTGGAAGTATTCAAGATTATCGCGCTGCAAGCGAGCAAGGGCGAGCTGACGTTCCCCGCCAACGTCAAGGCCACCTTGAAGTTGCAGGAAGCGCTGGACGACCCCGATTGCCATATCGAAGCGGCCGCCCGCATGGTCATGGCCGAGCCGCTGCTGTCGGCGCGGGTCGTGGCCTTGGCCAACTCGGCCGCCTACAACCGTTCCGGCAATGAAATCGCCAATGTGCGCGCAGCCGTTTCGCGCCTGGGCTTTGCCACATTAAAGTCGATGGTGGCATCGGTCATCGTGCGCCAGCTGGGCAGCCAGATCACCGACCCGCAATTGCGCGCCAAGGGGGCCAAGCTGTGGGAGCACACGGCCCACGTGGCGGCGTTGAGCCAGGTGATCGCGCGGAAAGTCACGCATGTGGACGTGGAAACGGCCATGTTCGCCGCCATCGTGCACGAGGTGGGCGGCTTTTATCTGCTGTCGCGCGCCGAGGAATATCCGGGCTTGCTCGATGACAACACGGAAGACTGGATCGAATACGGCGAAAAACTGATCGGCCGCGGCGTGCTGCGCCAGTTGCAAGTGCCCGACATGGTCTTGCAGGCCGTGGAAGGCATGTGGCACGGCGGCAGCCCGTTCCCGCCCCGCACCCTGGGCGCGACCCTGGTGCTGGCCAACGATCTGTCGCCTGTTGGCTCGCCCCTGCACCCGCCGGAAAGCGCCGAGCGGCGCCTGGCGGCGGCGAAGATCGACTTCGGGATTGGTGGCAGCACCCTGCACACGATACTCGATGAATCGGCCGAAGAGATCGAATCGCTGGCGGCGGCCCTGCTGGTCTGACGCTTTTTCCATCGTATTTCCCCGCCCTTGTTGCGGGGATTTTTTTCGTCCGCATTTTGATCCATCTTTCCCCATGGCATACAATCGCCGGCCCGGCTATCCGCCGGACCGCTTTCCTCCTCTTACCCAAAGGATCTTATGCAGAAGCTGTTTTCTTCCCTCGCCTTGACTGCGCTGGCGTTTTCCGCGCACGCCGCTGCCGGTTTGCCCGTGGTACAGGAAGCGCCCTTGCGCGCCCACCTGGCCTTCCTGTCCAACGATTTGCTGGAAGGCCGGGGCACGGGCCAACGGGGCGCCGACCTGACGGTGGCGTATCTGGAAACCCAGGCGCAGATGGCCGGTTTGCGCCCCGTGCGCGGCAACAGCTACCGCCAGAGCGTGCAAATCGCCGGCGTGAAGTCGCTGCCTGCCGAGAGCAGCCTGCAGGCGCTGGCCGGGGGCAAGGCCGTGCCGCTGGCGTTCGGCCCGGACTGGGTCTGGGCCACGGGCGACTCCGTTGCCGTGCACACCTTCGATGCGCCGCTGGTGTTCGTCGGCTACGGCATCACGGCGCCGGAAGAGGGCTGGAACGATTTCAAGGGCGCCGATGTCAAAGACAAGATCGTCGTCATGATGGTCAACGACCCGCAAGCCACTGCTCTTGATCCGAACCGCTTCGCGGGCAAGGCGCTGACTTATTATGGCCGCTGGACGTACAAATTCGAGGAAGCCAAACGCCAGGGCGCCGCTGGCGTCTTGCTGATCCACACGAAACCGTCCGCCTCGTACGACTGGAGCGTGGTGCAGAACAGCTGGAGCGGCAGCGAGCGCTTCCAGCTGGCGGATCGCACTGCCGGCACTCCCCTGCAGGGCTGGATCGCGGAAGACGCGGCGCGCCGTCTGTTTGCGGCCGGCGGGCAGGACCTGGACGCCTTGCGCGCGCAAGCGGAAAGCAAGGACTTCAAGGCCGTCGCCTTGAACGCCAAGCTGAGCGGTGAAATGAAATCGGCCGTGCGCAAGGTGGAACAATTCAATATCGCCGGCATGGTGCCAGGCACCGACCCGGCATTGAAGGATGAAGCCGTCATCTACAGCGGCCACTGGGACCATCTGGGCAAGCAAGGTAAGGATGACGAAAAAGCGGGCGACACGATTTACAACGGCGCCGTCGACAATGCCTCGGGCACGGCCGGCTTGCTGGCCATGGCGCAGGAAGCCGTCAAGAAACCGGCGAAGCGCACGCAGATTTTCCTGTGGGTGGCGGCCGAAGAGCAGGGTTTATTGGGCAGCGCCGCGTATGCGGCCGACCCGCTGTGGCCCCTGAACAAAACGGCGGCCGCGCTAAACCTCGATAGCTTGAATTTCGTCGGTGCCACGCATGATATCGGCGCGCAAGGCAGCGAGCGCACGGACTTGGGCGCGATGGCGGCGGCAACCGCCAAAGCCATGGGCATGCATATCGCTGCCGCGCGTCCCGACCTGGCCGGCGGCTATTTCCGCAGCGACCATTTCAGCTTTGCCAAGGCGGGCGTGCCCGCGTTTTCCATCAATGGCGGCCGCGAGTACATCAAGGACGTGGCGGCGTCGAAAGCCAAGGCGGCCGCGTATGGCCCCCGCTACCATCAAGTCACCGATGAGTACGATGCCAGCTGGGATTTGTCCGGCATGACGCAGCAGGCGCAATTTACGCTGAACCTGGGGCAAGCCGTGGCCAACGCGGCGAAAATGCCGGCCTGGAAGGCGGGCGATGCGTTTGGCAAGGCGCGCGAGCAAGCCGCGAAATAAGACGTGGTCCGTGCATGTTTTGTCGGGTTACGCGCTGGCGCGCTAACCCGACCTACGCACTTGCTCCAAGCGAACAGGCGTAGGTCGTTTAGCGCGGCGAGGCCGTGCGTAATCCGACAACATTGTTGGCGCCGCAGTGTTGGCCCCGCAGCGCCGGATCAAGCCGCCCGTTCCAGCTTGCGCTGCGCGTGGCGGTACTTGCTCCACACCAGCAACAGCAGCAGCGGCATGGCGCCGCCCACCATGCACAGGGCGGGCCAGCCGCCAGCGGCGAAGCTGGCGCTGGCCAGCGCCGAGCCGGCCGAGGCGCCGATGAAGCCGCCCGCGATGAACACGGTGGTGACTCTTGCCCGCGCATGCGGCGCCAGTTTATAGATGATGGACTGGTGCGTCACTTGCAAGCCCATCACGCCCATGTCCAGCAGGACGATGCCTATTAGCAATAGCACCAGCGAATGCGCGCCGAAGCCGATCAGGGCCCAGCCCGCGATCGAGGCGACGGCCAGCAGCCAGGTGGCCTGGCGCGCATAGCCGCGGTCGGCCATGCGGCCCGCCGTATTCGCGGCAAAGGCGCCGGTGGCGCCTGCCAGGCCGAACAGGCCGATCTGCATTTCCGAATAGTGGTACGGTGCGCCGCTGAGCAAAAAGGTCAGGCCCGTCCAGAACACGCTGAAGGTACCCAGGCCCAGGCCCGAGAACAGGGCGCGCTGGCGCAGCAGGGGTTCCTGGCGGATGATGTCGGCCAAGGAGGCCATCAGCTTGCCGTACTGCAGCTTGCCACGTGGCGCCTCGTTCGGCAGGATGCGGCGCAGCATGACGAGCAGGGCGGCCACGACGATGGCGGCCAGTACGTAGACGCTGCGCCAGCCGCCGCTGATCTGCGACACTGTGCCGGATACGGTACGCGCCAGCAGAATTCCCAACAACAAGCCCGTCATGACGGTGCCCACCATGCGGCCCCGGCTATGGTCGGGCGCATACGAGGCCACCATGGCCGTGACCACCATCAAGGCGCTGGATGTGATGCCCATCAAGACGCTGGCGATGGCGAAGACGATGATGTTCTGGCTGGTGGCAGCCAGCAGCAGGGCGCCTATCTTGGCGATCAGCATCCACGTCAGCAACTGGCGGCGGTTCAGCACGTCGCTGAGGGGCACCAGAAACACGATGCCCAGCACATAGCCGATCTGCGTGGCCGTGACCAGGTAACCCGCTTGCGGCACGCTGACGCCAAACGAGGCGGCCAGCATCGAGGTGAGCGGCTGCACGTAGTACAGGCTGGCGACGAGCACGCCGGCGGACAGGGCGAACAACAGGATGCGGGTGGAACTGAGCAGCGTGCTGGCGTCGAGATGAGAGGGTGCGGATTTCATGCGATACAACTTTCCTGGAATGACGCTTTTGGATCAGCATGATAGCGGGGCTGCGCATATCCTGCCGGACAGGGCCGGTTTTGCGGCTGTAACGTAGACAAAAGGCCGGCAAAAAAATCCCGGCGATCGTTACCGACGGCCGGGAAAAGGGTATACGGGGATATACCGAGGGAGGAAGATTTACTGCTGCTGCGCCAGCTCCGCATGCACCTGCGCCGTGATTTCATACGAGCGCAGGCGGTGCTGGTGCTCGAAAATTTGCGAGGTGATCATCAGCTCGTCGGCGCCCGTTTCGGCGATGAAGGAAGCCAGCTTTGCCTTGACGGTGTCCGGCGCGCCGATGGCCGTGCACGACAGGACGGAGTCGAGCATGGCGCGTTCCTGCGGGCCCAGCTGCTCCAGATAACCGGGCACGGGCGGCTGCAGGCGCGACGGGCGGCCCGTGCGCAGGTTGACGAACGCCTGCTGCATCGAGGTGGCGCGCAGATGCGCCTCGGCATCCGTGTCGGCGGCGAATACATTAAAGCCCAGCATCACGTACGGTTTGGCCAATTGTTTGGAAGGCTTGAAGTGTTCGCGGTAATACGCCACCGCTTGCAGCATCATCTGCGGCGCGAAGTGCGAAGCGAACGCATACGGCAAGCCCAGGTGGGCGGCCAGCTGGGCGCCGAACAGGCTCGACCCCAGTATCCACACGGGCACTTTTGCGCCCTTGCCGGGTACGGCCAGCACGCGCTGGCGCGGCTCGTCGGACATGTAGTCGATCAATTCCAGCACGTCCTGCGGAAACTGTTCCGCGTCGGATTGCAGGTCGCGGCGCAGCGCGCGCGCCGTGGTCTGGTCGGAGCCGGGCGCGCGGCCCAGGCCCAGGTCGATGCGGCCCGGGTGCAGCGCTTCCAGCGTGCCGAACTGTTCCGCGATGACCAGCGGCGAATGGTTCGGCAGCATCACGCCGCCCGCACCCACGCGGATGGTTTTCGTGCCGGCCGCCACATGGGCGATGACGACGGCCGTGGCGGCGCTGGCGATGCCGGGCATGCCGTGGTGTTCGGCCAGCCAGTAGCGGTTGTAGCCCCAGCGTTCACCGTGCTGCGCCAGGTCCAGCGTGTTCTTGAACGACTGGCTGGCGTTGCTGCCTTCGGCGATGGGCGCGAGGTCGAGTATGGAAAATGGAATCATGGTAGCGATATCGGGACGTGGTGGAAAATCACAATGGACGATTTGTCTATCCCCTGACGCTGGCAGGGTCACCCATGGCAGCATGGCGGGGAAGACAGGCTGTGTACATGATAATGCGAATCGGGAATTTGCGTACTGATCGGTAAAAAACTCGCTAGGCGATGAACGCGATCCAGGATGAGCAGGTGCCGCTGAGCAAGTGCATCGCGCTGTACGTGTACCAGTCTGAGGCATGGACGGGGAAGCGTTGCAACCGTTCCTGAAAACCCCTGCGCCGCCGCAGGTGAACATCACCATCCCCGGTGGTGCCGGCAGCCCTGCAGGTGCGGATCGGCGATGTACACGGGGCATTACGAAGACGAGTTCATCACGGAAAAGCAGTTGCTGCTGCCTCTGCAAATGTACATGGCTGTCTTGAGCGAGCTGGCGAAATAGCTGCTTGCAAAAATAGGGGGAAGTCATAGACTGCAAGCCTGAGACGAATCCGGGCGCCGAACTTTTTATGCGCATGCGGGTCTGACGTTTCCATATAGGAAGGGAGCAGCTATGCATGAGCAACAGGAGGCCCGGCTGGCGCCAGGCAGGGCAGGCGGGGTGGTGCCGTGCCTGAACCCGGACGAGGGGCGGCCATGAACTGGCCGCTGGAACTGGAAGTGGCGCACAAGCTGGCGCAGATGCGGGGCTGGCTGGAACAGGAACGTGCCGGTGCCTTGCGCTTGCGCGGCGTGGACTGGTTTGCCTGGGCCACGGCGGGCGCATCGAACAGCCATAGCCATACGGCCGAGTGCGGCTGCGCGGAAGTGCTGGTGACGCGCGACGCGGCCTATATCCTGACGGACGAAGCCGAAGCCATGCGCATGCGCGAGGAAGAAGTGCGCGGGCCATGGACGTGGCAAGTGTCGCCCTGGATGCAGCCGCAGTTGTATGAGTTGCGCGAGCATTTCGTGCAGCATGCGGCCGCTGGTGCGCCTGTCTTGTCCGACCGGCCAGGCTTGCACGAGCGTAACCTGCCCGTGGCCCTGCGCGAAGAGCGGCTGGTGCTGCTGGAATCGGAGCAGCAGCGCTATCGCCAGGTGGGGCAGCTGGCTGCCGGCGCGGCGGCCGATGCGCTGCGCCATGCTCGCCCCGACTGGAGCGAGCAGGAACTGGCTGCCGCCTGCGTGCGCGCGCTGTGGCTTAGGGGCTTGCAGGCCGTGCATGTGCTGGTCAGCGGCGAGGAGCGCCAGCAGCGGTATCGGCGCGCGCCGCCGGCCCAGGTGGTGCTGGGCACGCAAGTCGTACTGGCCCTGTGCGCGCGGCGTTTCGGCCTGTGCGCCAGCCTCACTCGTCAACGCCGTTTTGGCCCGGCGCAGCATCGCGCCGATGGCGCGGCGCTGGCCATGGACGATGCCGATGCCGCCATGCTGGCGCTGGAAGCGGTGGCGCTCGACGCTTGCGAAACGGGCCACGCGCTGAGCATGGTGTATCACGCGCTCGACAGCGCTTACGCGTTCGCAGGCCAGCCCGATACGGTGCGTACCAGCCGGCAGGGCGGCATCCATGGCTACCTGGCGCCCGAAGTTGCGGCCGGCGCGCACACGGAAATCATCCTCAAGCGGGGCATGGCGCTGGCCTTCCACCCGAGTCTGCCCGGCAGCACGGTGGAAGACACCTTTCTGCTCGACGGCAAGCAATTGCACAACCTGACGCATGACCCGGCCTGGCCCTCGGCCATGGTGCAGGGGCGCAGCCGCCCGCTGACCCTGGCCTTGGCCTGATGCGGCCCTGTGCAGTCGCCATCGGCAGGGATCGGCAAGCCCCGGTACCCGTCAATAGCGCTGTATCACGCCTTTTTGCACGCTGACCCGCTCGCCGATCTGGAAGACGGGCTGGGTATTTTGCATGAAGGTGCGTGTCGTGCCGTCGTCCAGGCGCAAGGTGACGCGGTATAGCATATTGCCCGCCGCACCCGAGGTGCTGCCGGCGGTGCCCGATGTGCCCGCCTGCATGTCGGCACTGCCTTGATCCATGCCGCGCGGTACGGTTACTATCGACTGCACCGTGGCGTAGCTGATGTTCATGGTGGACTGGCTCATGTCGTTGCCGGTATCGGCGGCGGTGCTGGCCGTGCTGCTGGCCGGCATGCTGCCTTGCGGCGCAGTGCCGGCCGGTGCGGCATAGGTCTCGCCGCTATTGCTGCGCGCCAGGCTGGTACTGTCCGTGGAATGACAGGCCACCAGCAAGGTACAGGCCAGGCCGGCCAGCAGCAGGTTTTTTTTCGATCTCATCTTGGTCTCCTCATGGTCGAACACTCAGGATCGGCACCCGCAATGATGCGGATAGCAGCGATGGCTGCATGTAAGAGCATGGCGGCGCCGGGATGTTCTGCCGCCATCATCAGCGATTGAGCCAGATCAATCGTTGAATTACCGTGCTTGGTATAAACGATGCTGGTAATCATTAGGTCGTGCGCCTGCACGATTCCTCACTGTTGAATCGGGAGAAAAAATGTCATCTGGTCCTACCGAAAAACTCATCGATGAGCTGGTGCTGGCCGTCGGCGGCACTGCGCGCGATGCCCGTGCGCGCCATGTACTGGCGCAGGCCTTGCATGGCCTGGTGCGGCTGGCGCGCTCGGAACAGTTGCTGGACATGCAGCGCGATGCGGCTCGCGCCATGGGGGCCGGCAGCCGGCGCGAGACGCGCGCCCTGATGCGGCGCCTTGGTGCGCGCAGCCAGCGGCAGTTGCCGCTGGCATTGCAGGATAGCGAAGCGGACCGCGCCTGACGGGCGGTCATGCTGCATTCAGGCAGTCGGTTGCGGCTTACCCTTGCCGAGGGCAGAGGCGACCATTTTCGGCCAGAGGAAACACAGCGGCAGGCAGACCGCCGTCGCGGCCGTGATATCGACCATCCAGTCGCTCACGGCGCCACGGCGCCACGGCAGGAAACTCTGGATGAACTCGTCCAGCGCGCCCATGGCCGCCACCATCAGCACCGACAGCAGCGCCCGGCGCGCCATGCCGCCTTTCGTCCCGCTGAACAGGATCAGGGCCAGTACGCCATAGCCGAAGGAATGCAGCACGCCGCCCGACGCATATTGGCCCACGTCCGCGCGCACGCCCGGTATGTCGCCGATCAAAATCACCAGGGCATACAACACCAGGGCAGTGCGGTAGCGCAGGCGTGCGTGGCGGTCGGCAAAACAGAGTTCGAGCAAGGGTGCAAGCATGGTGCGTCAGGACGGTGGAAAGGCAGTCACAATATCATGTGCGTGGCAGGTCACCATGTTTTTGCGCAAGAGCTTGCCGATCAGGCAAAAAAAAGGCCCGCGGGGACGCGGGCCAAAAACCCAAATGAAATGGGTCAAGAGTTGAGAGTTGCTAGGTGCTCACCATGTCGCGCGCCTTGCCGACGCGCGCCACGGTCATAAAGGGGAGTGGTGTGCCATCGCGGCACACCTGTCTGTAGTCAGGCATATCGGTTGCCTGTACAGCAGATGAAGCAAGTATAGGGAGCCAACATGACGGGCTGATGACACGCCGCAACATTTTTTTTCGGCAGGCAGAATGACCGGGAAGATTGGGCATCGTGACAAGAATGGCCATGTTTCAGGAGTGACAGCAAAAAAAAAGCCCGCTGGTGAAAGCGGGCTTAAAACTATTTTCTTGGAGGAGAATAGTGGAGACAGGTGCATTATGCTGCGTCGCACGATATGTGTCTAATGATCTTTTTAGATATGTATTATTATTTTTTGATATAACTCGCTTGTTTCACTCTTTCACGGGCACCGTGTAGTTGAGCGCCATGCGTCCGCCATCGACATAGATGGTCTGGCCCGTCATGTAGGTGGCATCGTCGCTGGCCAGGAAGGCGGCGATACCGGCCACTTCTTCCGGTTCGCCGCAGCGGCCCAATGGGGTGCGCGACAGGATCGTGTGGCGCGCCTCGGGACTCGACAGCACCGCCTGCTTGGCCAGTTCCGTCAGGATGGTGCCCGGGCCGATGCCGTTCACGCGCACGCCGTGCGTGGCCAGGTTCAAGGCCATGACCTTGGTCAGCTGGTTGATGGCGCCTTTCGACACCACATACGGCACCTGGTTCGGGATCGCCAGCTCCGCATTCACGCTGGACATATTGATGATGCAGCCGCTGTTGCGCTTGACCATCTCGCGCGCCACGGCCTGGCCGCACAGGAACATCGATTTCAGGTTGATGCGCATGACCCGGTCGAAATCGTCTTCGCAGACATCGAGGAAATCGGCCGCGTGCGTCACGCCCGCATTGTTGACGAGGATATCGATGTGGCTGAACTGGGCCAGCGTTTCCTTCAGCATGGCGTCCACGTCCGCCTTCTGGCTGACGTCGGCGCAAAAGAAGCGCGCCTGCGGGCCGAGGGCGGCGGCCGCCTGCGCGCCTTCTTCCTTGATGTCGACCAACATCACCTGCGCGCCTTCGGCGATCAGGCGGGTGGCGCAGGCCAGGCCGATGCCTTGCGTGGCGCCCGTGACGATGGCGGTTTTATTGACTAGTTTCATGTAATCGCCTCGGCGGGAAGGAATCAGAGGAGGATAGGTTCGTTCGGCAACTGGTTGCCGCGCGTGCCATTGGCGGGGAAGTGGCTTTGCAGCAAGGTATTTAACTGCTGCAAGGCATCGAGCGTGCTGTCGTGGTAATTGCCATCCTTGAAGCCGCCCGTCATGGTGCGGCATACGGCTTGCCACTGTTCCGGCGTGACGCGCCGGCCCACGTTGCGGTCGGCGACGATATCGACCTGGTGTTCGGCCAGGTTGATATAGATCAGCACGCCGACGTTATCTTCCGTATCCCACACGCCATACTGGGCGAACAGTTCGCGCGCCCGCTCGCGGTTGCTCACGCCCTGGTAGGCCATGCCAGGCGTCAGGGCCGCTTCGACGATCAGGCGCACTTCCGCCTGGTGCATCGCTTCACCGTCGGCAATCGTCGTCTCGATGGCTTTCAGGGTGCGTTCTGGAAACGCCTGGCGCGCCGTCGCCGGCGTGCCGCGCAAATGTTTTAAAGCGCGTCCACAGCGTTGTCCGAATGTCAGTTGTTTCGTCATTACCAATCTCCCGAGGCGCCGCCGCCATCAAAGCCGCCGCCGCCGCCACCGAAACCACCGCCGCCACCGCCAAAACCACCGCCGCCGCCGAAGCCTCCGCCGCCACCGCGGTTGTTCAGCGCCTGGCTCAAAATGCTGCCCAGCACGACACCCGTGGCACCGCTGGACCAGTTGCTGCCGCGCTGCAGCCTGTTAGGCCCGCCGCGCGAACGGAACACGGTCAGCACGACGAGAAAGCCGAAGAACAGCAGCGGCAGCCAGAAGGTCAGGCCGCCCGCTTCCACGGTGGCCGGCGCCTTTTGCTGGGCGGGCGCGGGGAATTGCTCCTGGTTCAGCAAGGTGGCAATCGACCCCACGCCAGCGACCAGGCCGCCGTAATAATCATTTTGCTTGAAATGCGGGGCGATCACGTCTTGCAGGATGCGTTTCGACTGCGCATCCGTCAGCACGCCCTGCACGCCGCGGCCCGCTTCGATGCGCAGGCGGCGCAGGGACGATGGATTGTCTTTCGCCACCATCAGCAGCACGCCGTCATCGACGCCCTTGCGGCCCAGCTTCCAGGCATCCGTCACGCGGATGCTGTATTGCTCGATGGCTTCCGGTTCCGTGCTCTTGACCAGCAGCACGGCGATCTGGCTGCCCGTCTTGGCTTCGTAATCGGCCAGCACGCCTTCCAGCGCCGCCTTTTGCTTCGCGTCGAGCATGCCGGCGTTGTCCGTCACGCGCGCCGCCAGCGGCGGCACGGGCTGCAAGCCCTGTGCGCCGGCCGGCGCCATCGTCCACAGCAGCAGCGCCGTCGCCAGCGCCGCGAGGTAGGACCAGGCTTTCATCTTATTTGCCAAAGTTGACGGTCGGTGCGGTCGAGATCGCTTTTTCGTTTTCCACCGTGAACGATGGCTTGACCTTGTAGCCGAAGACCATGGCCGTCAGGTTGTTCGGGAAGCTGCGCGCATGCACGTTGTAATCCTGTACGGCGACGATGTAACGCTGGCGCGCCACGGTGATGCGGTTTTCCGTGCCTTCCAGCTGCGACTGCAAGTCGCGAAAGCTCGTATCGGCCTTCAGGTCCGGGTATTTCTCGGACACTACCATCAGGCGCGACAGGGCTGACGACAGCTGGCCCTGCACTTGCTGGAATTTCTCGAACGCGGCCGGGTCGTTCAGCACTTCGGGCGTGATCTGGAAACTGGTGGCGGCGGCGCGCGCCTTGGTCACCGCTTCCAGCGTTTCGCGCTCGTGCGTGGCATAGCCCTTGACGGTATTGACCAGGTTGGGGATCAGGTCGGCGCGGCGCTGGTACTGGTTGACCACTTCGCCCCAGGCGGCCTTGGTGGCTTCATCCTTGCTCTGGAAGTCGTTGTAGCCGCAGCCCGTCAGGATGCCGGCCAGGACGGTGATGCTCAGCGTCAGGCGCAGCCATTGGGTGAATTGTCTGGTGATTTGCATGATGGTTTCCGTGCAGAGTAAAAGGGATGCGGCAAATATACCTGAAACGGCCCGCAATGTCGGTTTAATCAGTGCAGGCCGCCGCCACCGGCTGACTTGACAGGACCGCGCCGCGTTACAATACGGGGTTTGCAACTGAATATAGAGAAGGTGTGCCGTGAATTTCATCAATAAATTATCCGCCGCATGGACGGCCAATAATTCCCTGCTGTGCGTGGGACTCGATCCCGACCTGGCGAAACTGCCGGCCGAACTGCGCGATCTGCCTGATGGAATCACCACCTTTTGCACGCGCATCATCGACGCCACGGCCGACCTGGCCTGCGCCTTCAAGCCGCAGATCGCCTATTTCGGCGCGCTGGGCGCGGAAAAACAGCTGGAAGACATCTGCCGCTACGTGCGCGAGAATTATCCGCACATCCCCCTGATCCTCGACGCGAAACGCGGTGACATCGGCGCGACAGCCACGCAATACGCGCGCGAAGCGTTCGAGCGCTATGGCGCCGACGCCGTCACCGTGAACCCCTACATGGGCGAAGATTCGCTCGATCCCTACCTGGCGTGGAAGGACCGCGGCGTGATCATCCTGTGCCGCACCTCGAACCCGGGCGGCTCGGACCTGCAATTTCTCGACACGGACGGCGTGCCCCTGTACCAGCGCGTGGCGCGCCTGGTGGCCGAGAAGTGGAACAAGAACGGCCAGTGCGCACTCGTCGTCGGCGCCACTTTCCCTGAAGAACTGGCGCAAGTGCGTGCCATCGTGGGCGACATGCCGCTGCTGGTGCCCGGCATCGGCGCCCAGGGCGGAGATATCGCCGCCACCGTCGGCGCGGGCCAGACGGCGAACGGCATGGGCATGATGATCAGCTCGTCGCGCGCCATCATCTACGCCACGCCGCAAGCGGGCGAAGACTATGCCGATGCGGCGCGCCGCGTGGCGATCGAGACGCGCGATGCGATCAATCAACACCGTGCGGTTTAAGCGGCGTAGGTCGGATTAGCGGCGTAGCCGCGTAATCCGACACCACCGGTAACGTCAACAATATTGTCGGATTACGCGGGGCTTTGCCCCGCTAATCCGACCTACCCGGCTTGGTACTTCAGTCGCGCATGGGCGCGACCATCTCCGCGTAATCGTACAGCTCGCCCAGTATCTCTTCTCCCCGCTCATCCACGGACTCCGACAGCACGTCGATTTCCGTAAACAGCATCTCGATGGTGCGGGCGTTGCCGTCGCCGTCGAACAACCGGGCGGCGCGGTGCTGTTCCCAGCGCAGGCTTTCCGCTTCGCTCAGGGTTTGCGGGAAATTGCGGGCGCGGTAGCGGAACAGCAATTCCTGCAGGCGCTCGTCGGCAAACGAGGGGCGGGCCGCGGCCAGCTTGGCCGGCGTGTCGCGGCGCAAGGATTCGAGCAGGCGGCGGTCGTCGTTGCTGACGAAACCGTTGTACAAATCCTCATCCACGTCCAGCGCGACGTTCGCGCCCGGGCGCTGGAACACTTCGGCCCAGATCGCATCCATGTTCGGCGCCGTGGCGGCCAGCCGGGCGTTGACCTTCGCCGCATCCACATCGATGCCCCATTGCGCGGCCATGGCCGGCGACAGGGTCTTTAAATTGCCGACCAGCATGGGCGACTTGTTCAGGTGCACGCTTTTCACGGGCAGGCGCGTCATGCCTTCCGGCATGGCTTCCTTGCGCGTGAACAAACGCGTGCGGATCGTGTCGGCGTCCAGGCTGAACAGTTCGCGCGGGTCGTAGGCGCAATCCCAGACGAGAATTTCATTTTTATTGCTCGGGTGCGTGGCCAGCGGCCAGACGATGCCCAGGCAGCCGCGTTCGGCGGGGAACATGCCCGACACATGCAGGAAGGGCTGGCGCTCGCTGGCGGCCAGGTGCATGCCCATTTCGCTGGCGACCTTGTCCTTCTTGTGCAGGGCCAGGCAGAATTCGAACAGTTTCGGCTGCTTTTCGCGGATCAGGCGGGCCAGGGCGATGGTGGCGCGCACGTCGGACAGCGCATCGTGCGCCGCTTCGTGCAGCAGGCCATTGGCCTTGCTCAGGTGTTCCAGTTTAAAACTGGTCTGGCCATCGTCGCGCTTCGGCCATTGCATGCCTTCAGGGCGCAGCGCGTGCGTCATGCGCACCACGTCGAGGATGTCCCAGCGGCCGCAGTGGTTTTTCCATTCGCGCGCATACGGGTCGATCAGGTTGCGCCAGAACAGGAAACGCGTGACTTCATCGTCGAAACGGATGGTGTTGTAGCCTGCGCCGATGGTGCCCGGTTCCGAAAAGGCCGCTTCGATGGTGGCGGCGAACTGGTGCTCCGGCACGCCCAGCTGCAAGCATTGCTGCGGCGTGATGCCGGTGATCAGGCACGCTTGCGGGTCGGGCAGGAAATCATTTGCAGGCTGGCAATACAGCATGATGGGCTCGCCGATCTCGTTGAGTTCGGCATCCGTGCGGATGGCCGCGAACTGGGCCGGGCGGTCGCGGCGCGGCTGGGCGCCAAAGGTTTCGTAGTCGTGCCAAAGGAAAGTCTGGGTAGTCATTGATGGTCGTTGCTTAATTGGTTATCTGGGCCGCTCAAAGCGTCGCGGCTACAGTTTTCTGAAAACCTGCCGATACTACACGAGAGGATGGTCATCATGGCGTTTCCCGCATGGTGGCATATATTGCCCGTTCAAGGAGGTCTATCGTGTCAATTCCCATCGCCGCAAGCGGCAATTCCACCCCTTCCGTGACTTCCGTCAGTACGGGCGTTGCCGGCAAGGACGATAAAGTCCAGAAAAAGGATGGCGTCAACACTGAAATGAGCGTGAACGAGCGCAGCAAGCTGCAGTTGAACGCCTCCATCATGCAGGCGTCGCTGAATGTCTCGATCGGTTCGGAAAACGAGCCGCTGGCGCTGCTGTACAAGACGGCCATCACGAATATCAATGAAGCGCTGAAGGCTCAGTACGGCGACGATGCGATCCAGAACGCGGCCTCGCAAGACAATAGCGCCGAAGCGACGGCGAGCCGCATCGTGTCGCTGTCGACGGGTTTTTTTGACGCGTTCAAAAAACAGAATCCCGGCATGGACGACGATGCGGCCCTGAGCAAGTTCATGGACACCATCAGCGGCGGCATGGAAAAAGGCTTCAAGGAAGCGCGCGACATCCTGGACGGCTTGAAAGTACTGAATGGCGATATCGCCGGCAATATCGACAAGACGTACGAGCTGGTGCAGAAGGGCTATGCGGATTTCATTGCCGCGCACAGCAGCAAGAAGGATGATGCGGCCAAGCCGGCCGACAGCAAGGCCGCCTGATCATTATTACGCCGGAAGCGCCTGAGAAAATGTCCAGGGCTAGGCGCAGTGCCGAAGGCAGTACGAATGTACGACGAGGCATTGCAACGACGCCATGGGCGTTTTCTCAGGTGCTTACGCGGTTGCGGCCTGATGCCTTGGCCCGGTAGAGCGCCGCGTCGGCGGCCGCGATCAGCGCCTCGTCGTCCTGTTCGGCCGCCAGGCTGGCCACGCCGAAGGAGCCTGTGATGTGGGGCAGCGCGCTGCGCATGTCGGCGAAGATGACGGCGTGCTGCATGCGTTCGCACAGGCGCTCGGCCACACGCAGGGCCACGTGTTCGTTGGTATCGGGCAAGATCACCATCATTTCCTCGCCACCATAGCGCACGGCAAAATCCGTCGGCCGCAGGGCTGCGCCCAGCACTTGCGCGGCGATGCGCAGCGCCTGGTCGCCCGCCTGGTGGCCGTGCGTGTCGTTGAAACGCTTGAAATGGTCGAGGTCTATCATCACCAGCGACAGCGGCGAGCCGCTGGCGTGGGCGGTGATGATCATGTTCGGCAGTAAGTCGGTCAGCCAGGCGCGGTTGTACAGGCCCGTCAGGCTGTCGACCATCGACAGCTGGCGGTAGAATTCGCCCAGTTTCTGGCGCCGGCGCAACAGGGCATTGGCGGCGCGGATGCGGAAGGACAGCAAGCGCAGCAGGTTGCGCGCCAGGCCGTTCGATTGTTCGATCAATTCCCAGACGACGGCCGCGTCGATCACCAGCAAATCGGTTTCTTCCAGGGCCGAAATGGCGGCCAGGTTGCTCGCTTCATCGAGTACCGATTGTTCGCCCACGCTTTCGCCGGGCAAGACCTTGCTGACGGTGCCGTCATCCATGCCCGTGTGGGTGTCGGCTGCCACGGCCAGCGAGCCGCGCAGGACGATGTACAGGCTGGTGCCCTGGCTGTCGGCAATGGCTTCGCCCGCTTCGAGGCGCATGACGGGACAGGGCGCCAGCATCGCAGCCGTCTGGCTGTCCGCAGCATCGCTAAATAGCTGTAAATCGCCGATGTTGCAGCCTGAAGCGCCGAAGTTGCCAATCTGTTCCACAATCATACTTTCAAAAAGCCGGCGCGCGCGAGCAGAGGGCCGGTAGCTTCATGATAGCGTAAAGCGGCCTTGGCTGTAACGGCAAAGGCTTGCTTGATGTCACTTACTGTGGGAAATACGACAATTATTTCATTCTCGCGTCCATGCGCTGGAATGCTGCTGGTTTTGGCATTCTTGCTGGCGCGCGCGAAAGGCGGGGCGGATGTGCAAAGGCAGCCTTGAACGGCTGCCTTGGTCACTGAAGAGTGCTGCTGTGGGGGGGAGTTACTCGGCGGTTTCTTCCGCTTCAGCCGTATCGATCACGGCATTCTTGCCGGTGGCGTGGCGCTTGCTGTCTTGCAGGCGGCCCAGGGCACTATCGATGGCGCGTTTCAGTTTGTCGGTGGCGCCGGCAACGGATTGATGCACGGTGGCGTTCTGTTCGGTCACGGCAATCGGTTGATAGCCAGCAACGCGTGCTTCCATGACGCAGCGGATATCGTCAGCGCCGCCTTTCGGGCCATTCGTGTCGCTGATGTGGACTTCGATACGGGTCAGGTTGTCGCGGAAGCGGTTCAGTGCGCTTTCAAGTACGGATTGCACATGTTCGTTCAGTCCAGCGGTGTTGGCGATGGTGCTGTCGGTATGAATATTGATTTGCATATGCTTACTCCTGTCAATTCAAAAAAAACCCATCTCAGGCGTGCTGCGGCCTGGTTGCTGCCTCATGCACATGACCTCTGTGCATGGAACTTATCTTACTCCTCTTTCCGGTATTTCAAGAGGGTGCGCACGATTAAGATGAGCTTAACCCTTCAGCCAGGTCAAGTTTCCTTGCAGAATCTTTTTAAGCCGAGTCAGCTTTATCCATTGATGAGGCCGGCGGCGATGTTGATCGACAGTCCCAGCACGACCAGGTTGAAGAAAAAGCTCAGCACGGATTGTCCCAGCACGATCTGCCGCATCAGGCGCGTCTGCACGCAGACGTCCGACGTTTGCACGGCCACGGCGATGGTGAAGGCGAAATACAGAAAATCCCAGTAATCGGGGTTTTGCTCGTCGTCGGGAAACTTCAGGGGGCGCAGCGTGGGGTCTGCCTGGTAATACAGGTGGGCATAATGAAAGCAAAACAGGGTGCCGACGAGAAACCAGGAACCGACCAGGGTGAGGATCGTCAAGCCGTAGTGCAGCGCGCGTTCGTCCGGCGCCATGTCTTTCATCGAGGACAGTTGCGAGACGATGGCGACCAGGCTCATCACGGATGCGACGGACAGGGCCGACAGGACCGTGGTGGCCCGCTCATCCTGGCGCGCGGCCATCACCTTCACCTTGTGATGGTTGGCGCGCATCATCATCCAGGCCATCGTCGCCAGGTAGAACCAGACGGCGACATTCCACGCCGTCAGCAAACGCGTCATCTCTTGCCAGGAAGAGGGCAGCAGCAGGCCGGCCGCCACGCCGATGGCCGTGGCCATGCTCAGGTGGGGGCGGCTGCGGATGAAGCTGTGCAAGGGAAACGTGATTTTCATGCTGCAAGTCAGTCAGTGGCAATAGCGCATCTTATAGCTTATGTGCCTGCCGCGGTGGCCGTCCTGGCGGCCGTTTCCTTTTCGTGGTGGGGAAAGCGGTCCATGCGCGACAGCACGGGGAACAGCACGGCCCACACGCCCGTCACGGCCAGGGTGGCGGCACCGCCGAAGAGCACGGCGCGCACCAGGCCGAACCAGCCGGCCGTCAAGCCCGATTCGAATTCGCCCAGTTCGTTCGAGGCGCCGATGAAAACGGCATTCACGGCGCTGACCCGGCCGCGGATCTCGTCGGGCGTCTCGAACTGCACCAGCAGGTGGCGGATGTAGACGCTGACCATGTCGCCGGCACCCATCAGGAACAGCGCCGCCAGCGCCAGCGGGAAATAGCTGGTGCTGCCCAGCACCAGGGTGCCCAGGCCGAAGACGGCCACGCCGCCGAACATCCACGCGCCCACGCGGCGCGTGATGGGGAAGATGGCCAGCACGATCGAGCACAGGGCGGCGCCGGCGCCTGGTGCCGTGCGCAGCAGGCCCAGGCCGACGGGGCCGATATGCAGCACGTCATGCGCGAGCGCCGGCAGCAGGGCCGTAGCGCCGCCGAACAGCACGGCAAACAGGTCGAGCGAAATGGCGCCCAGCACGATGGGTTTCGACCAGACGAAGCGCAAGCCTTCGAGCAAGGTATGCCAGCTGACGGGTTCGCGTTTCACCACTTGCGGCGCCGGCGTGGTGGCGCGCATCAGCAGCACGGACAGCACCAGCAAAGCCGAAGAGATCAAATACACCACCTTGGGGCCGAAGTAATACAGCAGGCCGCCCAGCGTAGGCCCCAGGATGATGGCGACGTGCGAGCTCGACGAGCTGAGCGCGACGGCGCGGCTGAAGTGTTGCGTGGGCACCATGTTGACCAGCACGGCTTGCGTGGCCGGCATCATGAAGGCGCGCGCGCTGCCGAACAGCACCAGCACGGCAAACACGGGCCAGACGATGGAAATATTGCTTAACGTAAACGCCAGCAAGGCCAGCGCGCAAGCGAGCTGCGCCGCCAGGCACCAGGCGATGATGTTGCGGCGGTTGTAGCGGTCGGCTACGTGGCCGGCCGGCAAGATCAGCACGAGGAAGGGCGCGAACTGCGCTAGGCCGATCAGGCCCAGATCGAACAGGCTGCCCGTGATCTGGTACACCTGCCAGCCGATGGCCACGCTTTGCATCTGCACGGCCAGCGTGCCCAGCACGCGGGCGGACAGGTAACAAGCGAAATTGCGGTGACGCAGGATACTGAAGCCGTTGCCGGCGGACGCGAGGGACATGAAATTTCCGGGAAGCAGCGGGGTAGAGCGGTGGTGGTAGCGGGCGCCGCACCAGCCGCGCCCCGCTGTCTGGAAGGTAACGCTTACTTGGCCAGGTCGGCTTCGGTGGTGAAGGCGTCCGCGTAGAACTCGTCGGCTGGAAGTTGACACAATTGCACGAAATCGCGGTTGGCCGACTCGACGACGATCGGTGCGCCGCAGGCATACACCTGATACGCGGACATGTCGGGCAGGTCGGTCATGACGGCCTGGTGCACGAAGCCCGTGCGGCCGCTCCAGGCGTCTTCCGGCAGCGCTTCCGAGACGACGGGCACATAGGTGAACTGCGGCAAGTCGGCGGCCCACTGGCGGCACAGCGCATCCATGTACAGGTCGTGCGGACGGCGTGCGCCCCAGTACAGGGTGATCGGGCGCGGCGATTGCTCGTTGATCATGTGCTCGACGATGGCTTTCAAGGGGGCAAAGCCCGTGCCCGAGGCCAGCAGCACGACGGGCTTGTCGGAGTCTTCGCGCAGGAAGAAGGTGCCCATCGGGCCTTCGAAGCGCAGGATGTCGCGCTCTTTCATGTTGCCAAATACCTGATCGGTGAACAGCCCGCCCGGCATGTGGCGGATGTGCAGGCTCACGGGGCCGCCGTCGACGGGCGCGCTGGCCATGCTGTAGCTGCGGCGTTTGTTATCGCGCAGCATGATTTCGATATACTGTCCGGCGCGGTAGTGCAGGCGCTCGCTGGCCGGCAACTGCAGGGTCAGCACGACGACATCGGGCGCGACTTTTTCGATGGTGGTTACGCGCGACGGCATTTTCTTGATCGGGTAGTCGCTGCTGCCCGCCACTTCGCGCGCCTGCACCACCAGGTCGCCCTGCGGCACGGCGCAGCACAGCAGCGAGTAGCCGGCGGCCGCTTCATCTTCCGTCAGGGAGCGTGCCTGGTATGGCTTATGCTGTACATTGCCGGACACGATCTTGCCCTTGCAGGAGCTGCAGGCGCCGCTTTTGCAGCTATACGGCAAGCCCACGCCGGCGCGGATCGCCGCCGACAGGACGGTTTCGTCCGCTTCACAGCTGAATTGGTGGCCGCTGGGCTGAACAGTAATTTGAAAAGTCATACAATCCTTGAGATGAAAAATATGTTAATGCACTCTTTGCGCAAGCCGGTGGGCTTGCCGCGCCTGCTGATCCTGGGCTGCGGCGACGTCGGCCTGCGTCTGCTGCCCCTGCTGCGCGCGCGCTTTCGTGTCTTTGCCGTCACCAGCCAGCCGGCGCGTTGCGCGCAGCTGCGGGCAGCCGGCGCCGTGCCCATCGTGGCCAACCTCGACGACCGCGCCAGCCTGAAACGGCTGGCGGGACTGGCGCCGACGATCGTGCACCTGGCGCCGCCCCTGTCGTCGGGCTTGCTGGACCGGCGCACGCGCAATCTGGCCGCCATTTTACCCGAGCATGCACGCCTGGTGTATGTGAGTACCAGCGGCGTGTATGGCGATTGCGCCGGCGCCTGGGTCGATGAGACGCGCCCGACGGCGCCGGGCAATGCGCGCGCGAAGCGGCGCGTGGATGCGGAGCAGGTTTTGCGTGCCTGGGGCGCGCGCCGCGGCGCCAGCGTGGCCATCCTGCGCGTGCCCGGCATTTATGCGTCCGACCGCCTGCCCCTGAAGCGCCTGCGCGAAGGTACGCCGGCCCTGGCTGCGGGCGACGATGTGTACACCAACCATATCCATGCCGATGATTTGGCGCGCATCATCGAACGGGCCTTGTGGCGCGGCAAACCGGGACGCGTGTATCACGCCAGCGATGACAGCGAACTCAAGATGGCGGAATATTTCGATGCCGTGGCCGATACGTTTGGCCTGCCGCGCCCGCCGCGCCTGCCACGTGCCGAGCTGCGGCAAGTGGTCACGCCGATGTTGCTGTCGTTCATGTCCGAATCGCGCCGCCTGCACAATACGCGCCTGAAGCGCGAGCTGGGCGTGCGCCTGCGCTACGCGCGCGTGGCCGATGCCTTGCAGTCGCTGTCTGCCGATACGGCCGGCATCGGGTAAAATGGCCGGTTATCTGCGCACTTTGCCGGACCGGTGCGCAGCGCGCCGTTGCGGCGGCGCGCCATTCACTTAAGGACTACAGCATGACCACCCTCACTTACGAAGAATACCTGGACGAGGTCACCACCGTCCTGACGGAACTGTATGACCTCGACGACGACGCCGCCATCAAGCTGGTCGTGGCGGCGCAGGATGCCGAATTTTTTGTTCCGCACGATACGCATGAGGAAATGCGTACCGCCGAGCAAGCCAAGAAAGATGCAGTCACGCTGTTCGAGCGCAAGCAGAATCGCCAGCAAACGCAGGAAAAACAGCAACAGCGCGTGCGCCAGCAAAAGAAATAAGAGCCAGCTATTGGCCGCCAGGCCGCTGGAGCATGGCGCAGTGCGGGCTTCGGCGCAACACCGGGGCCTTGCCATTTGATGCAACGCAAACGCATCATGGCGCGCTGGCGATATGGTGAGCAATGTCGTCACGCGTCCTGGCTAGTTGTGGCGGGCTCGGCATCTACAATTAGCGCGACGCAGTTTCCCGTCAGCAGGAGCGATCCATGCGAGCTACGAGTCACCCCAGCAAGGAACAGGTGCGTGCCTATATGCGGCGTCGCGAACGTGCGCTGCAGCCGCCACCGCCGCCCGATGAAATTCGCCGGCAACTGGCCTGGTGCCGCGTGGGCGCCTTCCCCGGCACCTGCCTTCCGGCCACCCCGGCCGGCCTGGTCGCGCAAGGCTGGCATTTATCCGCCGATATGGCCCGCCTGGGCACCCTCATGGCCATAGTCTGGCTGATGCACGGCGGTGTTGCTCATCGTAAAAATTGATGACGTGCAGCAAATTTTCCCGATTTGAGTTATCCTCTAGCACATTCCAAGTGCGTCAATTCTCTTCAATTATCACAATTTTGCTTTAAGTTACGCAAAAATCAACAATAGCGTGTATTATATTGTTTGTGGCCTAAAAGCCGCATAAGTGATGGCGCTTTTTAGTGTGTTTACCCTGAATTATTGCAGAAGAGACATTCGGTTTCTTTTTGCCTTAATACAACAAGTACGGATTTTCGATCATGTCTCTCAAACAAATTACCTCTTTGCCTACCTACAACCCGAATCGCGTCCTCGATGCAATCATCGACAAGCTGCAGCTGAAAAACGATGCCGCCCTGTCGCGAGCGTTGGAAGTGGCGCCACCGGTCATCAGCAAGATTCGTCATAACACCTTGCCGATCGGCGCCACGATCCTCATCCGCATGCATGAAATCAGCGATTTCAGCATTCGTGAACTGCGCGAGTTGATGGCTGCCTAAGAGCGCCTGACAGACGGCAAACTGAGAGGTGCCGTCTGGGTAAGTCAGGCTTGCCGCGTGCGGCAGCCACATCTGTTTTTTCTATTGCGGGTCGCGGTTCAGCACCGGACGATCGACATAGAAACGCCCCATTTCCAGGCCGCTCGAAGACGACTTGAGCAGCGCTGCTGCCAAGGTGGCGGGTGCGCTGGAAAATGCCGTGCTGGCTGTCCCCGTCGCGCGCCCTGAATACGCGGTCGCCTGCACCGCCGCGCTGGAAAACGCCGTTTGCACGGCCCGGCCCGAGTATGCCGTCGCCTGTACCGCACGCCCTGAATACGCGGCCTGCACGGCCCGTCCCGAATACGCCGCCTGTACGGCGCGCCCCGAATACGCCGTTTCTGCGCGGATATAATCTTCCCCGAACGTTTGCTCATACAGCTGCTTCATGCGCTCGCCCACGTGCCGGTGCGCTGCTTCGTCGTCTTCGCCGCGCAGGCCGATGTACGGAAAGTGATGCAGGAAGTAGCCGAACACCTGTTCGCAGTCCGCCGCATATTTCAGGGTGTCGAGGATGTGGTAGTGCCAGAAGGTATCGACATCCATCAGCGGCGCCGTTTCTTCTTCCGGAAACTGTTTCATCAGGATCAGAAAGCGCCGGTACTCGAACTCCACCGCATTGGCCTTCTCCAGGCTCCATCCTTCGCCTGACTCCCGATGCATCAGCTTGACTTTGATCGCGTCCAAATTCAAATCGGCAATTGCCTTGAAACTGTCGTTCGTATCCATGAATGTCCTTGTGGTAAAGAGCGTTGTGGGAAATACAGTGCAACAAGGGAGAGCGGCGGGGCGTACTCCTGGTAAATGGTCGAGGAATGCCTGGCCCATGGCGGGCTGGCGCTGAGTTGTTCTACATCAATATTGCATCTAATTACAAAATACGCAAGCGGAGCTTGTTTCATGCGGGACATGGCTGTCAGGCGCTGGCTCGGCCATTCTCCTGGTAGGGAAACGCCGTGGCGTCCGCGCCCAGCGGCACGCTGACATGCACGCTCATGCCTGCGCCGGGGCTGCTTTCGATGTAGAAAGTGCCACCCAGTAACTTGATGCGCTCCTCGATGCCCACCAGACCAAACGAGCCCAGCTTGTTGCGTCCGTCGATGGCCGCGCCCACGCCATTGTCGCTGACGCTCATCGATACGGTGTCGCGGCACTTTTCCAGCTTGACTTGCACGCGGCTGGCATTCGCATGCTGGGAAATATTGCTCAGCGATTCCTGCAGGATGCGGAACAGGGCCGTGGCGCATTGATCGCTGAGGCAAATGTCGTCATGGCTTTCGCTCACTTCGCAGGCGATGCCCGTGCGCTGGCGAAATTGCGCCACCTGCCATTCGACGGCCGCATTCACGCCCAGGTCCAGCACGGTGGGACGCAAGTCGTTGATGATCTGCCGCACGCTTTTAATCGTGGCGTCGATCTGTTCCAGGGTCGAGCGGGCGCGGGCGTTCAGGCGCGGGTGGCGGCGCTGCGTGCGCGAGGCGAGCATGTCGGCGTCGATGCGCAAGACCAGCAGGTTCTGTCCCAGGTCGTCGTGGATTTCGCGCGCGATGCGCTTGCGCTCCTCTTCCTTGATCCGGTCGGCGTGGGCTGCCAGGCGGCGCAGTTTCTGGTGCGACAGTTGCAGGCGAATCTGGCTGGCGCGCAATTCCTCCGTCATGCCCGTCGCCATCTGGATGGCGCGCCGGCGCGACGACGCCAGGGCATGAAACAGCATGTACAGCAGCATGGTGCTGGCAAAGCCGGTCAGCAGGGCCAGCCACGGCAGGAAGGCGTCGAAGCGCGTGTACAGGTCGCTCTTGCGCACGCTGAACAGCGCTTGCCAGACGCGGCCATTGTGTTCGATCAGCATCGTGCTGCTCAGGTAACGGCCCGAGTTGCCGGGCAGCCACCATGGCGCATGCATGCCCGCCGTCGTGCTGTCGAAGATGGGGCGCATGTCGTGCGGCAAGTCCAGCGGCTCGCGCGCCTGCGGGCCGATATCGAACAGGGTCAGGCGGACATTGCGTACCGGCATGTCGGCCAGTGCGCTGCGCATCATCGTCACCAGGTCGTAGCCGATGCCGACGGAACCCTGATAGGCCGTGCGCCTTTGCTCCACCGTGCCGGTCGGCATGCCGAAGCGGTACACGGGCAGGCGCATGGCCATGCCCGTCAGCTGCGGCCGGCCATCCATCGGCACGGGCACGCCGGAATTGCTGAGCTGCCCGGTATCGCGCGACTGTTCCAGCGCTTCGGCGATCAGGGGCCGCGAAGCGATGTCATAGCCATACTTTTCCGGCGCGCTGGCGATCGGCTCGATGTACATCAGTACGGAATAACGGGGGCGCGGGGCGGGCGGATGGATGGCAAACGCCGGATAGTCGTCGCGCCCGGGCGGATAGTCGCGCTGCATGGCCGTTTCGAAGGTGGCGCGCTGCGACTCGTCGAGTTCCTGGCTGTAATTGAGATTCATCACGCCCGGGTAGTTCTGTTGCAAGGCGATGTTCGCCACGTAGCGGTGGAATTGCTCGCGGCTCACATGTTCGTTGGCGCGGAACAGGCTGGCCGTGCCGCGCAGCAAGTTGGTATACGACTTGAGGCGTGATGCGATGTTTTTCTGGGTATTGCGCGACAGATTGTTGAATAGCTCGCTGGCATCGTTTTCGATCGACAGCGAGGCGGCCATGTAGAACAGCAGGCCCACCATCAGCGACATCACGACGCCGAGCAGCCAGAGCGGTTTTTTTTCAGCAGATAAGTGTTTGCCGGCAGTAGTAGACATCGCCATCCGCATCAGGAAGAGGAATCGGGTGCCGCCTGTGTGCTGGAGGCTGTACCAAGTTGCACAAGCACTAACGACATTGTAAATTGCTCAATAGCTGCCTAATATACAAAATTATCGTGAATATAGTCAACAGGCAATATTTCTGTTGGGAACGAAAAAAAACCGCCGCAGCGGTTTTTTTGTGGATCGTGCGGCGCCTTACTTGGCGGGCTGCCAGCTGTCTTTCAGGGTGACGATGCGGTTGAAGACGGGCTTGCCCGGCTGGCTGTCGACGCGGTCGGCCGCGAAATAGCCGTGGCGCTCGAACTGGAAGCGCTGTTCCGGCTGGGCCAGTTCCGCGCCCGGTTCCAGCCACGCTTGCACCACTTCCTTGGCCAGCGGGTTCAGGGCCAGCTTGAAGTCCTTGCCGCCCGCGTCCGGCTGCGGGTCGGTAAACAGGCGGTCGTACAGGCGTACTTCGGCGGGGATCGCCGTCGGCGCGCTGACCCAGTGCATATTGCCCTTGACCTTGTAGGTCGAGCTGCCCTCCGTGCCCGACTTGCTGTCCGGGAAGTAGGTGCAATGCACGGCGATGACCTTGCCGTCTGCATCCTTGTCAAAGCCCGTGCACTCGATCACGTAGCCGTAGCGCAGGCGCACGCGGCTGCCCGGCTTGTCGGCTATTGGCGGATACAGGCGGAAATAGCCCTTGTTCGGCACTTCCATGAAATCGTCTTCCTCGATCCACAGCTCGCGCGAGATGGGGAAGGTGCGCAAGCCCCGTTCCGGGAAGTGCGGGTGCACGGGCGCCGTGCATTCGACGCTCTCGTTTTCAGGGAAATTGTCGATGATCAGTTTCAACGGACGCAGCACGGCCACCGTGCGCGGCGCCTTCGGGTCCAGGTCTTCGCGCAGGCAGCCTTCGAGCACGCTGTAGTCGATCCAGCCGTCGGACTTCGTCACGCCCGTGCGTTCGCACATCAATTGAATCGCTTCCGGCGTGTAGCCGCGGCGGCGCATGCCCACCAGGGTCGGCATGCGCGGGTCGTCCCAGCCGTCGACGATCTTTTCTTCCACCAGCTGGCGCAGCTTGCGCTTGCTGGTGACGATGTAGGTCAGGTTCAGGCGTGAGAATTCGAACTGGTGCGGCACCGGTTGCTGGAAGAAGCCACCGGCGGCCAGGGTTTCCAGCAGCCAGTCGTAGAACGGGCGGTGGTCCTGGAATTCCAGCGTGCAGATAGAATGCGTGATGTTTTCCAGCGCGTCCGAGATCGGGTGCGTGTAGTCGTACATCGGATAGATGCACCAGGCGTCGCCCGTGCGGTGGTGATGTGCATGGCGGATGCGGTAGATGGCTGGGTCGCGCAAGTTCATGTTCGGCGAACTCATGGCATCTTCGCTCATCTTCGCGCGCAGGATGTGCTCGCCATCCTTGAACTGGCCCGCCTTCATGGCGCGGAACAGGGCCAGCGATTCGTCGCGAGGACGGTCGCGGAACGGCGAATTCTTGCCGGCCTGGCCGAAATTGCCCCGGTTGGCGGCCATGTCTTCGGCGCTCTGGCTGTCCACATAGGCAAAGCCGGCCGTGATCAGGTACTCGGCCATCGCGTACAGCTGGTCGAAATAGTCGCTCGCGTAGTGCAGGTGGCTCTGGCCATCGGCATGCTTCGGTTCCCAGTCAAAGCCCAGCCATTTCACGCTGTCCATGATGGTGTCGACGTATTCCTGCTCTTCCTTCGCCGGGTTGGTGTCGTCGAAGCGCAGGTTGCACTGGCCGGCGTAATCGCGCGCCAGGCCGAAGTTGACGCAGATCGACTTGGCGTGGCCCACGTGCAGGTAGCCGTTCGGCTCCGGCGGGAAACGCGTGATCACCTGGGGCAGGCCGGGACGCACGTGGGTGCCGGCAGCCAGGTCGGCTTCGATGATGTTACGCAAGAAATTGGGCGCCAGCGCTGGCGCGGCGGTATTCGGTTTATCGTTGCTCATTGATCAATGCGGAAGAGTGACAGTAAAAAGCATTTTACCGTACCGCAAGCGCTTTATAAGCACGTATTTGCCCCCATATCCCAGCATGCAAGCGACGCGGGCGCCGTTCTATAGGATAATCTGCCTTTAATTAGCAAACAAAACGTGACCCCGGAGCCATTTATGGAAAATTTATATAACGTCCTCGGTGTCGCGCCCAATGCCAGCGACGATGAAATCAAGAAGGTTTACCGTTCGCTGGCCATGCGCTTCCACCCCGACCGCAACCAGGCCCCCGGCGCCGAGGCGCGCTTCAAGAGCGTCACCAAGGCGTATGAAATCCTGGCGGACCCGGTCAAGCGCGCCGAATACGACCAGAGCGTGAACCACCGCATCATCATCGATCCGGAAGCGGAAGCCTATGCCCTGTGGTGCGGCGTGTTCCGCCTGCATGGCACAGTACTGCCAGCAGACTAAGCCTGCTGGCGGTCGCCCGGCCAGCCTGAATGATTTGAAAAACAACAAACAATGGTGCTTTTACTTTTATGTAAAAGTGCCCAGCATCACATTGGAAAGCACAGCATGAGAAGAGTACACCCTGAATTCGCGTACCAGTCGCGCGAGCTGGAAGGCCAGATCGATGGCATCCTCGGCGACCCGCCAAACCGCAAGAACTACAAAAGCATGGTCGACGCGCTGGTGAGCGAGTACGCCAGCGGCGGCGGCATCGAAGACGTGAATATGCTGGCCTTCGCGCTGGTCGACCACATCACCTTCAGCGACCCGAAAGGCTTGCTGGCCGAGAGTGAAGACTACGAGTTCGGCGACCCGGCCCGCGTGTTTTCCATGGCCGCCTGCGCTGCGCCGGAAGCGGCGAAGATGTATGCCGCCATTGAAGAGAGCTTCCCCGACCTGGCGCGCCAGGCCATCATCACGGCCTTTTTGCACAAGAACCCGCGCCTGTGGGACGACGACGACCAGTCGCTCGACCAGCTGGCGGCCAATGACGACGGCGACGACGAGCACGATGAAGACGAAGCCACCGACGATTTCGCCCAGATGTTTGACCAGGATGGAGACGACCATGGCCGATAACAAGGATCAAAATACCGAACAAAAAAGCAACCTGCCCGCGCTGACGAAACAGGTCATGGAATTGGTGCTGTCCGGTTCGCTGGGCCACGCCGAGCAGGCGTTTGCCGATGCGGCCGACCAGTACGGCGATCTGGCCGTGGTGGAAGTGCTCAATGCCATCCCGCCGCAAGTGACGGCCCTGCACCTGGCCGGCTTTGACGGCGGCAAGATGTCGCTGGCCACCTTGCTGGTGCCGCCGAAGGCCTGGGCCGACAGCCTGGCCTTCATCGCCGCCACCTGGAGCGACGACCAGATCGAGGATGATCCGGAACGCATCGCCGAGTCGTTGTTCGCGCACATCCACGGCGTGGTGTTTTCCACCGACGACGCCGAGCGCCGCCGCGAGCTGCTGCTCGAAGCGTCCGCCACCGACTGGGGCGCCACCGCGTTCGCCATTTTGTTCTCGATGGCGCCGAAGGAAATCCTCGAAGTGGCGGGCGAAATCGTCATCAAGGGACCGTACGTGACGGGCGTGACCTCGTCGGACAACGACGTCGTGCCGCTGGCCATTGAGCTGGCGCAAGCGAATGAAGACGGCTGGGACCGCTCGCTGTTCGAACTGTTCCCCGACTTCCGCCACAGCGCCGACCTGGCCGATGCCGAATATTCGGACGACCCGGACGAAGAGCCGACCATGTTGCAGCGCAGTACCAAGGAATTGCTGTACCGCCTGCGCAAGCAAGTGCCGAGCACGCGCAGCGCGCCGCGCTCCAGCACGCGCCGCAGCCTTGGCACCGGTATTTTCTCGTAATGAAAGCAGGAAACGTCTAATGCTGCCAGCAATTGTTGTAGAAAATCTTCCGCGCCTGGTGCGCGCCATCAAGCTGTTGCCGAACGACCCGCGCGAGGATGCGGCGCTGGACCTGGCCGACGAGTTGACGGGCATCACGGCCATGGTGGCCGAGAAGTTCACGAATGAACGCACGGCCGACGGCATCCAGAAAGCGCTGTTCCTGACGGTGGGCGGCGTGTCCTTGGGCCTGGAGCAGGCCGTCACGCATGAAGGCGACCAGGCCGCCCTCGACTTCCTCGTCGAGCACGGCGCCGAGCACGCGTTCCAGGTGGGCTTTCGCCTGATCAAGGAATTGTCGCAGCTGCCGGAAGACGCCCTCGTCGGTGAATATGACCAGGACCCCGTCTACCTGCAGCGCCGTTTGCGCGAGCTGTTCATCGATATTTGCCAGGCCGACCCGAACCAGAACTGGGCCGGCTATGAAAAGTATGCGGTGCAGTTGCAACAGCGCAAGGAAGTGCAAGCTGTGGTGCGCCTTGCCAGCTGGCTGCGCCGCCACCATGACAACGGCCCCGTCAGCGATAGCGACCTGAATGCCGAGGGTGTGATTGCCGTGGCCATCATCTTCGCCATCGAAGGCGGCGGACGCATCATGGCGCGCACGGGTCAAAAGGAGTTTGAACGCTTCGTGCGTTCCGTGCGCAAGAACAAGCCCGACTTCGAGGAAGGCTGGGCCGCCCTGGTGGCCAAGGTGCCCGTGCAGCATCACCCGGTGTTGCTCGACCGCATAGAATCCTACCGCCGCAGCTGCACCGTCGTGCATAAAATCCTGACGCGGGCCAGCATGAAAAGCCTGTTCGAGGACCTGGAAAACTACGCGGGTTCGGAGCTGGACGCGGATTATTCGTAATCCAACGCTGTTGTCGGATTACGCGGCGTGCCGCCGCTAATCCGACCTACGCTCCCCCTTCCAGCGCCGCTGCCTCGGCCAGTTTGACGAACGCCGCCACCAGCGGCGACGTTTCTTCTTCCCGTTGTGCCAGTAACAGGCTGGTGGTCGCCTGCGGGTCGGCGATAGGGCGGTAGCACACGCCATCCATGCGGATGCGGTCGAACGAGGCGGGCAGCACGGAAATGCCGCAGCCGGCCGCCACCAGGCCGATGATGGTCGACGCTTCGCCCGCTTCCTGCGTCACCTGGGGCACGAAGCCGGCCGCCTTGCACAGGCGGAAGATCTGCGGATAAATCCCCGTGCCCGCATCCTTGGGGTACATCACAAAACCTTCGCCCGCCATGTCGGCAATGGCAATCGCCTCCTTGGCCGCCAGCGCATGGGCGACAGGCAGCACGAGGAACAGCGGGTCTTGCCGCAATTGCGTCAGGCGGATGTCGTCCGGATACGTCGTTTCCGGCGGGCGTACGAAACCCAGGTCCATCGTCCTGCCCGAGATCGCTTCCAGCTGATGCAATGTGGCCATTTCATGCAAGGTCAGGGTGACGTGCGGGAATTGCTGGCGGTAGCGGTTGATGACGGTCGCGAAATACGGCGTAAACGGCGTGGAAAACGTGAAGCCGATGCGCAATTCGCCCGCTTCGCCCCGCTGTGCCCGGCGCGCCGTGACGGCCGCCTGTTCCGACAGGGCCAGTATGCGCCGCGCATCGTCGAGAAACAGCGCGCCCGCCTGCGTCAGGCGCACGGAGCGCTTGTTGCGCTCGAACAACTGCGCGCCCAGCTCCGCTTCCAGCGCCTGGATTTGCTGGCTCAGCGGCGGCTGGCCGATGTGCAGGCGTTCGGCCGCGCGCGTGAAGTGCAGCTCTTCGGCGACGGCGACAAAGTAACGCAGGTGGCGCAGTTCCATGTTCGTCCAGTAATCGTTTTAAAGTATGAGTTGGGCCTTAAATATATATTGGACGATATGAGTTGGCAATCCTAACATGCAGATTCGCTTCTCTTTTGAAACACGGCCATGTCTGATTCATCGCTCGCTTTTGCCCCCGCTGCCCCATCGGCCATCCCGGTTTCTGCTCCCGCTCCCCGTTCGGCCATCGCCAAGGGGTCCATTGAATTCAAGCGCAGCAACCGCGCCCTGTTCTTCGGCGGCTTTTCCACTTTCAGCTTGCTGTACTGCATCCAGCCCCTGTTCCCGCTGCTGTCACAGCAGTTCCACCTGACGCCGGCGCAGAGCAGCTGGTCCCTGTCCGTGTCGAGCGGCTTGCTGGCCATTTCCTTGGTGCTGCTGAGCGCCGTCTCGGACCGCATCGGCCGCAAGCCCTTGATGGTGGCGTCGATGTTTTCCGCCGCCATATTGACGATTTTGTCCGCCTTCGCCCAGGATTACGCGCAGCTGCTGGCGATCCGCGCGGCGCTGGGCATTGCCCTGGGCGGCATGCCGGCCGTGGCCATGGCTTACCTGGGCGAGGAAATCGAGGGACCGTCGCTGGGCCTGTCGATGGGCTTGTATATTGCCGGTAGCGCCTTTGGCGGCATGTCGGGGCGCTTGATCGCTTCCATGCTCAGCGATTTCCTCTCGTGGCGCTGGGCCCTGGGCGCGCTGGGCGTGGCCGGCGTGCTGGCGGCGGCGGAATTCTGGCGCAGCCTGCCCGCATCGAAAAATTTCGTGCCCAGTACCCGTGGCTGGAATGCCTTGCCGCACGCCATCAAACAGCATTTTTCCGACCGGGGCTTGCCGTGGCTGTTTTGCCTGGCGTTCCTGCTGATGGGGTGTTTTGTCAGCCTGTACAACTACATCGGCTACCGTTTGCTGGCCGCGCCGTTCAACTTGCGCCAGAGCACGGTCGGCTTGCTGGCCTTTCTGTACCTGATCGGCATCTTCAGTTCCGTCTGGGCGGGACGCCTGGTGGATCGCCTGGGGCGCCGCGGCGTGCTGTGGATCATGCTGTCGCTGATGCTGTCCGGCATTGTATTGACCCTGTTCGACTCGCTGCCGCTGATCGTCATCGGCATGGCGCTGGCCACCTTCGGCTTCTTTGCCTCGCATTCGATCGCCAGCAGCTGGGTCAGCCGCCGCGCGCGCGCGCCGCAGGCGCTGGCTTCGGCCTTCTATCTGCTGTTCTATTACCTGGGATCGAGCCTGATCGGTTCCGCCTCGGGCATGATGTGGGGCTTCGATGGCTGGACGGGCGTCATCATCATGCTGGGCCTGTGCCTGGGCGGCGGCGTGCTGATCGCCTTGCGCTTGCGCCATCTGCAGCCGCTGGGCGCGCGCGAAGCGGTGGGTTGAGCGGCTATTTGGGGCAGTTGCCGATCATCGTTTCCCCATTTCTGCCTGCGCCCGTGGTCACGCACAAGGTGCCCAGCGCGCTGGTGATCTTGTAGGTGCGGCTGCCCTTGGCCGCATTCGCGCCCACTTCCTCGATTTTTGACGCTTCATACCATTTCGGCGGCACGGCCGCGTAGGCCTCGGCAAAGCCTTGCTGCATGCGCTTGAAGCCCGTGTCGTCCAGTTTTTGTTCGCCGCGCTGCGGGAATTCCTTGCGCAACTCCCTGTCGATCTTGCCCACGTCGCGTTTGGCTTGCGCCAGGATATCGGCCGCGCTGGGCGCTGGCGTCACCGTGATCGCTTCCGGCGTTGCTGGCGCTGGTGCCTGCGTGACGCTGGCGGCGGGCAGGGGGCGGCTGACGGGCGCCAAGATGGGCAAACTCGGCAGACGTGGCACGCGCGCGGCAGCTGGTTTGATGCTGGGCAAGGGCAAGGGCAGGGGCTTGGGCGGCGCCGGGAGCGTGTGGCGCAGCCAGCTGATGGCCGGACCTTGCGGCAGGTTCTCGTCTGAGGCAAGGCGCGGCCGCGACTGCACGATGACATAGGCCAGTCCCGCGTGCAGCAAGACGATCAGCAGCAGGCCGGGCGCGCGGCGGGGCAGGGGTGGCAAAGAGGTCATGGAGGGCATGGTGGTTCAGGTACGCCAATGTATCTGAAGGATTTGATAATTATCTAAAATGTCACACGTGCTTACAAAAAAGTGCCTCATGGAAATTTCAATGCCTTGGCGGGCGGTGGGGAACCTTGGATCGGCCTGACGATCCAACTGCAGATAGCATGGGAGGACACATCATGATGCAGGTAAAGGAAGTGGCACGGCGCTTTGGCGCCATCGAACACGCGATCGGTCAGGCGGCCCAGCTGTGCGGCAAACAGCAGGGCATGCCCATGGACTTGAAGGATTGCATCAACCAGCTGGACCAGCAAAAGAGTGCCGTGCGGCAAGCCATCGACACGCAAGACGATGCGCGCATCCGCCAGGCCGTCGACCAGATGGAGTCGTTGGGCGACCGCGCCAAGCGGGCCTGTGGCACGGCGTCCAGCGTGACGCCGGAAATGAAGAGCGCCGTGCTCAAGGTGCACGATGAATTGTCGGACCTGAAGCACCAGCTGCATTAGGTTTTGTCAGGTGTTGTAACCGTTTTACATCTGGCGGAACAGATGGGCATATAAGGGACTGACGCGCAGCTGCGCCGGGTGCTGGCGCAGGGTCAGCGACAGCTTGCCCGCGTCGTCGCGCACGGCCGTGGCGATGGCGCTGGCGTTGACGATGGTGCCCCGGTGGATTTGCCAGAATTGTTGCGGGTCCAGCTGGGGCAAGAGTTCCTTCAGGCTCGTGCGTATCAGTGCTTCGCTGTCCCGGCACACGACGTTGATGTATTTGTCCAGCGCTTCGAAATACACGACGTCGGCCAGGGCGATCATGCGTACGCTGTTGCCGACGGCGGCCCGTATCATTTGCAGGCGCGGCGCCGGCGGCAGCATGGCTTGCAGCTGGCTCAGCAGTCGGGCCAGGTTGTCATCGCTGGCGGACGCCGTTTCCGTCGTCGCCAAGGGTACCGTCGTGGTGGCTGCCCCTGCCCCTGCCGTTGGGGGCGCTGTTGTTGTACCACTGTCGCGCAGGCGCTGCTGCAGGCGTTCCACCGTCTTGCCCAGGCGTGCATCATTGACGGGTTTTAGCACGTAATCGGCGGCCGCATGTTCGAAGGCGGCCAGTGCGTATTCATCGTAGGCCGTGACGAACACGATGTGGGGAAACACAATACCGTCGGGCCACTGCTCCGCCAGTTCTTCGGCCGCTTCCAGGCCCGTCTTGCCTGGCATCTTGATGTCGAGAAAGAGGATGTCGGGCTGCAGTGCCAGGCCTTGCCGCAAGGCTTCCACGCCGTTGGCGCAGGTGGCGACAATGTCGAGTTCCGGCCACAGCCGTTGCAAGGCGTGCGCGAGGGCGGCGGCAAGGATGGGTTCGTCTTCGGCGATCAGGGCGCGCGGGGTGTGGTGGCTCATGCGAGGGGACTCGTGATGGTGGGTGGAAGGGGGAGTGTCAGGCGGGCGACGACGCCTGCCGGATGGTTGGCGGCCAGCGACAGGCTGGCGGCATCGCCATGCATGCCGCGCAGGCGTTCGCGGATATTCGCCACGCCCAGATGCGTGCCCTTGGTCTGGCCCGGATGATCGAGACCCAGGCCATCATCGGCAACCGTCAGGATCAGCACGCCGCCGTCCGTGGACGCCTGCACGTGGATATGGCCGCCTTCGATCTTCGGCTCCAGGCCGTGCTGGATGGCGTTTTCCACCAGCGGCTGCAGCAGCATGGGTGGCACTTTGATATCGCGCAAGGCCTCGGGCAAGTCCAGCGTAAAGCGCAGGCGCGCGCCCATGCGGGTGGACATCAGGCCCAGATAGGCTTGCATCAGGGAAAACTCCTGCTCCAGGGTGGTGGACCCGGCACGCGAGGAAGAGAGGGTGGCGCGCAGATACTGGATCAATTGATCGAGCAGCAGCTGGGCGCGCTCCGGATCAAAGCTGATCAGGCCCTGCAGATTGGCCAGCGTGTTGAACAGCATGTGCGGTTCGATCTGCGCCTGCAGCAGCTGCAGCTGGGCCTGCATAACCTGGCGCGCCACGGATTCGGCGCGGGCTTTTTCCTGGGCTGCCTCCATTTGCAGGCGCGCAATTTTTTCTCGGCCGCTAAAGAACAGGATGGCGGCCCCCGCCGCCGCCAGTGTGAACACCGTCATGCCGACGTTGCGTGGCGACATGGACACGGGCGCGGGAACGTCGATATTGGCCAGCCAGCCGAACAGCATGGTGCCGCCGACTTGCGCCACGGCGGCGCTGACGATGATGAGGGCAGTGAAGGGCAGCAATGGGACGCGCCGCTGTTCGCCCCAGCACGCCAGGCGGATGCCGTCGATGAGCAGGAAAGCAATACTGCCGATGCACATCGACGCAAGCAGGTTGAGCCAGAAGCTTTGTCCACCGCTTAGCACGAAGGTGATGAAGAGGGCACACAGGACGTTGAGCAGCAGCGCATAGCGGGCATCGGCCAGCAGGCGCTGGTAGGGAAAGCCCGTCTTGCGCGGGGCTGCGTCGGTAGTGTGCATGCGGGACTGCTTTCAGGTGGGCGCTCGGGTTGGCAATGCGGCAATTATGGGCGGCTCTGCACGCGGGCGCAACGCGGTTGCGACGAAACCGTGCGGATGTGGCGCCAATCGCGGGATCGCGTCCTTTACACAGTGGCGCTTGCGCGCGATGATGGCAAGCTGTCTTGATCGACAACCTCATCACGATAAAGGAACATCATGTGGCCCTATCCACGCACCCTGGCGCACCGCGGCGGCGGCACCCTGGCGCCTGAAAACACCCTGGCTGCCCTGCGCTGTGGCCTGGCCTACGGCTACCGCGCCGTGGAGTTCGACGTCATGCTGGCGTCCGACGGCGTGCCCGTCGTCGTGCACGACCCGGAACTGGGCCGTACCGTGGCCGGCAGCGGCCATGTCAGCGATTACACGGCCGCGCAGCTGGGCGCCATGGAAGCGGGCGCCTGGTTCGGCCCGCAGTTTGCAGGCGAGGGCGTGCCCACGTTTGACGCCGTGGTGGCGTATTGCAAGGCGCAGCGCATCTGGATGAATATCGAAATCAAGCCGGCACCCGGCGTTGACGTGGCCACGGGCGCGGCGGTGGCGCGGGCCACGCGCGATTATTTCGCAAAGGAAATTGCTGCAGGAGAGTTATTGCCACTGCTATCGTCGTTCAGCATCGCCGCACTGGAAGCGGCATGCCAGGCGGCGCCGGAACTGGCACGCGGCTGGCTGGTCGAAGCCATTCCCGCTGACTGGGAACGCACGGCAAAGGAACTGGGCGTGGTGGCGATCCATTGCAACCATCAGCAGCTGACGCGCGCGCTGGCGCTGGCAGTCAAGGAGGCGGGATACGGGCTGTTCTGCTACACCGTCAACACCCCGGAACGGGCCAGCGAACTGCTGGCCTGGGGTGTGGATGGATTTTGTACGGACAGGATAGATATTATTCCATCCATGGCGTAGGTCGGATTAGCGGGGCAAAGCCCCGCGTAATCCGACAACATTGTTGACGTTATTGGTGTTGTCGGCTTACGCGCTTGCGCGCTAAGCCGACCTACGTTTCAAACAGCTTAGAAAGTTACGCGCATGCCGACCGTGACATTGCGCCCCATCAACGGCGCCGCGTTCTTGATGAACGAAGTATGGCTGTACGCCAGTTCATTCGTCAGGTTGTTCGCCTTGATGTAGAACTGGGCCGGCGTCGTGCCGATGCGCGTGTCGTAGTTGGCGGACAGGTTCAGCATGTTGTAGCCCGGGGTCGCCGTTTCGAACGCGGCGACCTTGTCTTGCTTGCCCACGCGGTAGAACTCGGCCACGCCGCTCCACGCCTGCCAGTTGGCGTCAACTTTTACACCGACGCGCTGGGCGGGGATGCGCGGCAAGTTTTTATTGTTGCCTGCGCCACCGTCGGCCAGCTTGGCTCGCACGTAGTCGCCGAACACGCTGGCACCGAACATGGGGTTCAGCTGCTGGCGGATTTGCCCTTCCATGCCCGTAAATGTGGCGTCGCGCTGGGCGTACTGGATCAGCTGGAAGCCTTCGTGGTTGTCCAGCGTGGAGCCGAAGATGTAGTTGTCGACCTTGTTGCGGTAGGCGCTGGCCGAGAAGGTCGTGGCGCCCGCATATTTGCGCAAGGTCAAGTCGATATTGTTCGACGTTTCCTTGCCCAGGTTTTGATTGCCCAGCTCATACGTGGCCGTGGCCATGTGCACGCCGTGCGCATACAGTTCCTCGGCGCTGGGCAAGCGGTGCGTGCGCGAGATGGTCGAACCGAGCGAATACTGGGGCGCGAATTTCCACACGGCGCCCAAGGAGATCGAGGTGCCCTTGGCGCTGCGGTCCTGCAGGGTGGCGCTGTCGACCGTGATGTCTTGCCATTCGTGGCGCAAGCCCGCCTCGAAGCGCCATTGGTCGAGCTTGTATTCTTCCACCAGGAAGGCCGCGTGCTTCTTCGTCACCGTCGGCGCCACATACGCTTCCTCGCCCAGTGCCGAGAAATCGCGCTTCGATGTTTGCAGGCCCACCACGCCGCGCCAGCCGAAGACGGGATGGTGTTCCATTTCCAGGCGCGCATCGTGGCCCTTGTTCTTGAACGTGGTGGCGATTTGCGTGCCTTCGATTTCGTCGTGCTTGTAATCGGTGAATGCGGCGCGCAGGCGCAGCTTGGCGAAGCCGGGCACGGGATCGCGCAATTCGCCGCGCACATCCCAGCGCTCGCTCTTCAGCTTCACGTAGGGCACGCTGCCGTGCGCGTGGTCATGTTCCTCTTCGGCACCGTGGTCGTGGCCGTCGTGGCCACCGCAATGCAGGTGCGTGCCGTGCGGGTGGCAGCTCTCGAATTCGTGGTTGTGGCCAGGCAAGCCGTAGTCCGCATGCTGGCTGGTGAAGGCCAGGCCCAGGAAGCCGCGTTGACCCACCCACGACACGCCCACGCTGCCCGTGTCCGTCTTGTTGTAGCTGCCGGCCACCTTGGAGCCGCCTTCCCAGCCGCTGCCGACCTTGTATTCCTTCGCATCGCGCTTGACGCCTTCCGCATGGAAAGCGATGTTGCCGGAGCCGCCAGTGACTTCAAAGGCGCCCGCCTTTTCGCGAGCCGCCGAGTTGGCGCGCACTTCCGCGCTGCCTTCAACACCTTTCGCCGGCACGCGCGTGGGGATTTTCTTGTCGATCACGTTGACCACGCCACCGACGGCGCCGCCGCCATAGGCCAGCGCGGACGGGCCGCGCAAGACTTCAATCTGTTCCGACAGCATCGGCTCGGCCGCGACAGCATGGTCGGGGCTGATGGTCGACGCATCCTGCACTTCGGCACCATCGGACAGCACCTTGACGCGCGGGCCATCCATGCCGCGGATGATGGGACGGCTGGCGCCGGCGCCGAAATGGCTGGCGGTGATACCGGGTTGTCCCGCCAGGGTCTCGCCCAGGGTCGCAGCCCTTGCCAGCACCAGTGCTTCGCCTTCCAGTACGGTCACTGGCGTGCTCATGTCGTCGCTGCCCAGGGCCAGGGCGCTGGCCGAAACGGTGACGGCTGGCAAGGTGGCGGTTTGCTGCGCCAGGGCGCTGGCAGGGGCGGCAAAGGCCAGCATGATGGCCAGCGCGAGGGGAGTGGGTTGTTGAGGACGGACGGACATGGGCAAGAGTTCCTTTATCGGCTATCGGTGTTTGCGGGGTTTGGGCAGGCGCTTGCCGGATGGGGCGACTGCCCGAAGATGATAATGATAACCCATTATCATTACTGTGTGACAGTTTTCCGGGCGGGAGATGCAGGCGGATGGTGTATTCTGTCGGCTATGGAACGCACAACACGTCAAAAAACCGCTATTCAAGCCGCCATCGAGTCGGCTCAGCGCCCCCTGTCGGCGCAGGAAATCTTGGTGCAGGCCAGCTTGCAGGTGACGCAGCTGGGCATTGCCACCGTTTACCGCAACTTGAAGTCCCTGGTGCTGGAAGAAAAAGTGCACGTGGTGACCTTGCCGGGCGAAAACCCGCGCTACGAGTCGAACACGGCCGCCAATCACCACCACCACCATTTCCAGTGCACCACGTGCCAGCGCGTGTTCGACGTGCATGATTGCCCGGGCGACTTGAAGCGCATGGCGCCGCAAGGCTTTGTCGTCGAGCGCCACGAATTGACCCTGTACGGCCGCTGCGCCGACTGCAATGCCGCTGCCGGCGCCACAGCCACGGCGGGGGGCGCCGCCGTTGCCAGCACTGTGCACGCCTGTGCCAGCCACCACGACCCGGCCTGAGCTGGCAGGCTGTCGATGTTGGCACGGGCGCAACAATGCCCTGGCCAGCCATCATTGCCGCACCCCATATCACGTATAATCTTCCCTTTAAAGCTGCCGCCACTCTTTGCCAAAAAAACATGAAATCATCTGAAATCCGCGACAAGTTCCTCAAATTTTTCGAATCCAAGGGCCATTCCATCGTCCGTTCCAGCTCCCTGGTGCCAGGCAACGATCCGACCTTGCTGTTGACGAACAGCGGCATGGTGCAATTCAAGGATGTGTTTACGGGCACGGACAGCCGTCCGTACACGCGTGCCACCTCGGTGCAGCGCTGCGTGCGCGCCGGCGGCAAGCACAACGACCTGGAAAACGTTGGCTACACGGCGCGCCACCATACGTTCTTTGAAATGCTGGGCAACTTCAGCTTCGGCGACTATTTCAAGCGCGACGCGATTCAATACGCGTGGGAACTGCTGACCAAGGTGTATGGCTTGCCGGCTGACAAGCTGACCGTCACTGTCTACATCGAAGATGACGAAGCGTATGACATCTGGGCCAAAGAAATCGGCGTGCCTGTCGAACGCATCATCCGCATCGGCGACAACAAGGGTGCGCGCTACGCTTCCGACAATTTCTGGCAGATGGCGGATACGGGCCCATGCGGTCCGTGCACGGAAATCTTCTACGATCACGGCGCCGACATTCCTGGCGGCCCGCCGGGCTCGCCGGACGAAGATGGCGACCGCTTCATTGAAATCTGGAATCTGGTGTTCATGCAGTTCAACCGCGACGAAGCGGGCGTCATGCACAAGCTGCCGAAGCCGTGCGTCGACACGGGCATGGGCATGGAGCGCCTGGCCGCCGTGCTGCAGCACGTGCATTCGAACTATGAAATCGACCTGTTCCAGCATTTGATCCGCGCCGCCGCGCGCGAAACGGGCGCCACGGACCTGGAAAACAAGTCGCTGCGCGTGATCGCCGACCACATCCGCGCCGCCGCCTTCATGATCGTCGATGGCATCATTCCGGGCAGCGAAGGCCGCGCGTATGTCTTGCGTCGCATCATCCGCCGCGCCTTGCGCCATGGCCACAAGCTGGGCCAGACCAAACCATTCTTCTACAAGCTGGTGGCCGACCTGGCCATCGAGATGGGCGGCGCCTATCCGGAACTGGAAGAAGCGAAAGACAACGTTGCCAACATGCTCAAAGCCGAGGAAGAGCGTTTCGGCGAAACCCTGGAAACGGGCATGAAAGTGCTGGAAGCGCAGCTGGCCAAGGATGCCACGGGCATCGACGGCGCCACCGCATTTACTTTGTACGAAACCTACGGCTTCCCGCCGGACCTGACAGCCGACATTTGCCGCGAACGCAATATCACGTTCGACCAGGTGGGCTACGACGCGGCCCTGAAGGAAAGCCAGGAACTGTCGCGCAAGGGCGGCAAGACGCACAAGGACAGCAAGGTCGAGTACACGGGCGAGAAAAACACCTTCGTCGGCTACGATCAATTGACCTTCAGCGGCAAGGTCGTGGCGCTGTACGCGGCCGGCACACCGGTAACGGAATTGAAGGCCGGCCAGGATGGCATCGTGGTGCTCGACACCACGCCGTTCTACGCGGAATCGGGCGGCCAGGTGGGTGACCAGGGCGTGATCGCCTCGGGCGCCGGCAGCTTTGCCGTCAGCGACACCTTGAAAATCCAGGCGGACGTATTCGGCCACCACGGCGTGCTCGAGTCCGGCGTGTTGAAAGTGGGCGACGCCGTCTCGGCGCAAGTCGATACGGCCAAGCGCGCACGCACCATCCGCAACCACTCGGCCACGCACTTGATGCACAAGGCCTTGCGCGAAGTGCTGGGCAGCCATGTGGCGCAAAAGGGCTCGCTGGTCGATCCGGACAAAACCCGTTTCGACTTCAGCCACCATGCGCCGATGACGGTGGAACAGATCGTCGCCGTGGAAACCATCGTCAATAAAGAGATCCTGGAAAACCGCGCCACGCAGGCCCACCTGATGTCGTTTGACGATGCCGTCAAGCATGGCGCGATGGCCCTGTTCGGCGAGAAATACGGCGACGAAGTGCGCGTGCTCGACATCGGCAGCTCGAAAGAGCTGTGCGGCGGCGTCCACGTGCAGCGCACGGGCGATATCGGTCTGTTCAAGATCATCGCCGAAAGCGGCGTGGCCGCCGGCATCCGCCGCGTGGAAGCGGTGACGGGCGAGGGCGCGCTGGCGCTGGTGCAAACCATCAACCGCCGCCTGGTCGAAGCAGCGCAAGCGCTGAAGGCGCAGCCGGAAGAGCTGACTGCCCGTATCGGACAGGTGCAGGACCATGTGAAGGCGCTGGAGAAGGAACTGGCCGCGCTGAAATCGAAGCTGGCTTCCGGCCAGGGCGATGAGCTGGTCACGCAAGCCGTCGATGTGAACGGCATCAAGGTGCTGGCCGCCGTGCTCGATGGCGCCGACGTGGCCCGTCTGCGCGAAACCATGGACAAGCTGAAAGACAAGCTGAAGACGGCTGCCATCGTGCTGGCCAGCGTGACAGATGGCAAGGTCAGCCTGATCGCCGGCGTCACGGCGGACGCCACTTCCCGTGTCAAAGCGGGCGAGCTGGTGAACTTCGTTGCACAGCAAGTGGGCGGAAAAGGCGGCGGACGCCCCGATATGGCGCAAGCGGGCGGTACCGATCCGAGTGGTCTGGCGAACGCCCTGGCTGGCGTACCGGCCTGGGTCGGCGAACGTGCCACACAGGCGTAAGCTAGAGGATATGCGGGGTTTGCGCCCCATAGTCCCTTGAAAACGGCCCGCAGACGATGTTTGCGGGCCGTTTTGCCGTGTGGAATCCCGTTGTGACCCCACAACAGCCGATGAACTATTTTGGTGCAGCGCGTCAATGCCCCTGATTTAGAGTAGTATGTCGAAAATCAGTACAACAAAACAATGGTGGGATATTGATGATGAGCGACACACTACTTGATACCGAGATTATGGAATTTCACAAAGAACTCGACGCGCGCGGCTTGAATTGCCCGTTGCCGATTCTGAAGGCGAAAAAGGCTTTGTCAGAGCTGCAGAGCGGGGAAGTGCTGCGCATCATGGCAACCGATCCCGGTTCCGTGCGCGACTTTCAGGCTTTCGCCAAGCAAACGGGCAATGCCCTGCTGTCGCATGTGCAGACGGGCACCGAATTCGTCTTCCTCATGCAACGCAAATAATTCTGCCGGCCGTGGCCGCCGTGGCGCGGCCTGCTGGATACCTTGCCGCACCGTTTTTGCTTCACTTTCACGCCCTTTTGCTGCCCTGCAGCGTAGCGGCAGACTCCCCTGGAATCCCCGAAGCTGGACAGTTTAGATGGATTGCTCTAACAAAAAATCGCACGATCGTGCTTAAATTCGGTTCAGGATTCAAATTTCTCTTATAATCGAACGCACAATCAGCACTTGATCCGTCATTTTTATAATTTCCCAAAGGCATAGCTATGAAAGTCTTGGTACCCGTCAAACGCGTGGTCGACTATAACGTCAAAGTCCGCGTCAAGAGTGACGGCACTGGCGTCGATACCGCCAACGTCAAAATGTCGATGAACCCTTTCGATGAGATCGCGCTGGAAGAAGCGATGCGCCTGAAAGAAGCCGGCAAGGTCACGGAAGTGGTCGCCATCTCCTGCGGCGTGACGCAGTGCCAGGAAACCTTGCGCACCGCCATGGCCATCGGCGCCGACCGCGGCATCCTGGTGGAAACGACGACCGAACTGGAGCCGCTGGCCGTGGCCAAGCTGGTGAAAGCCCTGGCCGAGAAAGAGCAGCCGCAACTAATCATCCTGGGCAAGCAAGCCATCGATGACGACAGCAACCAGACCGGCCAGATGCTGGCAGCCCTGCTGGGTTGGCCGCAGGCCACGTTCGCCTCGAAAGTCGTGCTGGAAGACGGTAAAGTCACCGTCACGCGCGAAGTCGACGGCGGCCTGGAAACCCTGGCATTGACCTTGCCAGCGATTATCACCACCGACCTGCGTTTGAACGAGCCACGCTATGTGACCTTGCCGAACATCATGAAGGCCAAGAAAAAGCCGCTCGAGACCGTCAAACCGGAAGACCTGGGCATCGACGTCGCGCCACGCCTGAAGACCCTGAAAGTCGTCGAGCCAGCCAAGCGCTCGGCCGGCATCAAGGTAGCAGACGTGGCCACGCTGGTCGCCAAGCTGCGTACCGAAGCCAAAGTCATCTAAGCGCGGCTTCGCCGTTTATCCAGAACAATTACAGGACACATCATGGTCGCATTAGTTATTGCTGAACACGACAACGCTACCTTAAAGGGCAGCACCCACCACACCGTGACCGCGGCTGCCCAGTGCGGCGGCGACGTGCACGTGCTCGTCGCAGGTTCGAACGCCTCGGCTGCCGCCGCTGCCGCCGCGCAAATCGCCGGCGTGACGAAAGTCATCGTGGCCGACGCGCCATACTTCGCCGACGGCCTGGCCGAAAACGTGGCCGAGCAAGTGCTGGCCATCGCCGGCAACTACAGCCACATCCTGGCGCCAGCCACCGCCTACGGCAAGAACATCCTGCCGCGTGTGGCTGCCAAGCTGGACGTGGCGCAAATCTCGGAAATCACCAAGGTCGACTCGCCAGATACGTTCGAGCGTCCGATCTACGCCGGTAACGCGATTGCCACCGTGCAATCTGGCGACAAGATCAAGGTCATCACCGTGCGCACCACCGGTTTCGACGCCGCTGCCGCCACCGGCGGTTCGGCTGCCACCGAAACCGTCGCCGCCGTTGCCGATGCCGGCAAATCGGCCTTCGTGGGCCGCGAGCTGGCCAAGTCCGACCGTCCTGAACTGACCGCCGCGAAAATCATCGTGTCGGGCGGCCGTGGCATGGGTTCGGCCGAGAACTTCCACATCCTGGAACCGCTGGCCGACAAGCTGGGCGCCGCCATGGGTGCTTCGCGCGCCGCCGTCGACGCCGGCTTCGTGCCGAACGACTGGCAAGTGGGCCAGACGGGCAAGATCGTCGCGCCATCGCTGTACATCGCCGTCGGTATCTCGGGCGCGATCCAGCATCTGGCCGGCATGAAAGACTCGAAAACCATCGTCGCCATCAACAAGGATCCGGAAGCGCCGATCTTTGCCGTGGCCGACTACGGCATCGTGGGCGATCTGTTCGAGATCGTGCCGCAACTGGTCAAGGAACTGGGCTAAGTCTTACCCATTCAGGTTTTGTTATTGACAAAGCCACGCCGGCCCGCCCCACACGGCGAGCCGCGCGTGGCTTTTTTCTTGGAGAAATAGATGAGCTATCAAGCCCCGCTGAAAGATATGTTGTTCGTCATGAACGAACTGGCCGGCCTGGCCGAAATCCACACTTTGCCTGGCTGCGAAGATGCCACGCCCGACACGGCCGAAGCCGTGCTGGAAGAGAACGCCAAATTCTGCGGCGCCGTGGTGGCCCCGCTGAACTGGCCCAGCGACAAGGAACCGAGCTTCTGGCACGACGGCCAGGTCACGACGTCAAAGGGCTTCAAGGAAGCCTTCAAGGCGTATGGCGAAGCGGGCTGGCAGGGCGTGCAGCATCCGACTGAATTCGGCGGCCAGGGTTTGCCGAAGCTGCTGGCCACGCCGTGCATCGAAATGCTCAATTCCGCCAGCATCTCCTTCGCTTTGGTCGCCCTGCTGTCGGACGGCGCCATCGAAGCGCTGCTGACGGCCGGCAGCGATGAGCAAAAGGCGGTCTACCTGGAAAACCTGGTGTCGGGCAAGTGGACGGGCACCATGAACCTGACGGAGCCGCAAGCCGGTTCCGACCTGGCCGCCGTGCGCACGCGCGCCGTGCCGCAGGACGATGGCACCTATAAAGTCTTCGGCACGAAGATTTTCATCACGTATGGCGAGCACGACATGGCGGAAAACATCGTCCATCTGGTGCTGGCCCGCACGCCGGACGCGCCCGCTGGCGTGAAAGGCATTTCGCTGTTCATCGTGCCGAAATTCCTCGTCAACGCCGATGGCAGCCTCGGTGCGCGCAATGACGCGCACTGCGTGTCGATCGAGCACAAGCTGGGCATCAAGGCCAGCCCGACGGCCGTGCTGCAGTTCGGCGACCACGGCGGCGCCATCGGCACCCTGGTGGGCGAGGAAAACCGCGGTCTCGAATACATGTTCATCATGATGAATGCGGCCCGTTTCGGCGTCGGCCTGCAAGGCATCGGCCTGGCCGAGCGCGCTTACCAGCAGGCGGTGGCGTTCGCCAAGGACCGCGTGCAGTCGCGCGACCTGGCCGGTTCGCCCGGCCCGGTCTCCATCATCCACCACCCGGACGTGCGCCGCATGCTGATGTCGATGCGCTCGCAGACGGAGGCGGCGCGCGCGCTGGCCTACGTGGGCGCGGCCATCAGCGACGTGGCGCACCACCATCCGGAGGCCGAAGTGCGCGCGGAAAGCCTGGCGACGTATGAATACCTGGTGCCCGTGATCAAGGGTTGGGCCACGGAAATGTCGCAGGATGTCACGCGCGACGGCGTGCAAGTGCATGGCGGCATGGGTTTTATTGAAGAAACAGGCGCTGCCCAGCATTACCGTGACGCCAAGATTCTCACCATCTACGAAGGCACGACGGCGATTCAGGCGAACGACCTCGTGGGCCGCAAGACGGTGCGCGACGGCGGCGCCGTGGCGAAAGCCATCATCGCCCAGGTGCGCGCCACGGAAGCCCAGTTGGGCGAGCTCTCCGGCGCCGACTTCCAGGCCATGCAGCGCCACCTGGCCGAAGGCAGCGCCGCGCTCGAAGCGGTGGTGGAATACGTGGTGGCCAACATGAAGACGGACGTCAAGGCCGTGTTTGCGGGCAGCGTGCCGTATCTGAAGCTGGCTGGCATCGTGCTGGGCGGCTGGCAAATGGCGCGCGCGGCCGTGGTGGCGCAGCAAAGGCTGGGAGAGGGCAGCGGCGACGCCTCGTTCTACAAGGCAAAAATCGCCACGGCGCGTTTCTTTGCCGACCACATCCTGTCGCAAGCGCCGGGCTTGCGCGCCACCATCATCGATGGCAGCGCCGGTGTGATGGCCTTGTCGGAAGAGCAGTTTTAAGTTGAAACTTGGTCAGCGCAAGCTGGCTGAATGAAAAAAAAGCGCTGGAGATCACTCTCCAGCGCTTTTTTCTGTTTCAGAAGCTTATCTTCTGGCGATACCATTGCCCGAGTTGCGTACCAAATCGCCAGCGGCCAGGCCAGGATCCTGGTCAAACGCGAAGTCGGCCTTGGCGCCCGTTTCATATTGCACGGTGACGGTCCAGGTCTTGGCATTTTTCATGTGGCCTTCGACTTGCTTGCCGGCATACGCGCCGCCAGCGGCGCCGGCCAGGGTGGCCAAGTCCTTGCCGCGTCCGCCGCCGACCTGGCGGCCCAGCAGGGCGCCGGCCACGCCGCCGCCTATCATGCCCAGCGCGCCGCCTTCACCGGCCTTCTCGGCGACATTGACTGCCAGCACCTTGCCGCATTCGGCGCAAATCTGGTGCGGCGGCTGCTTGTTTTGCTGGCCAACGTTGGCGTTGCCTGCTCTTTGCGCGGCCTTGGCATTGATGATGGCCTGGTCGTATTCGCTCTTGGCATCGCGCAGGCATTGCATGCGGGCTTTCGAGCTGCTTTCTTCCGCGCACAATTTCTTGTCGTCCGCATAGCGCGTGTTCGCCTGTTTCGTGTCGTAGGTGTATTGCGCCTTCGGCGACAGGTTTTGCGCGAAGGCGGAGGTGCTGAACAGGGCCGTGATGGCGACTGCGAGGATGAGTGGGCGACGAATCATGATCTTCTCCTAGGGGTGTGGAATATGCCAGTAATGTCGGCATTGTGAATGCAGTATAGGGGAAAATCATGATTGCTTACCAACACTTACATGTGCGTGCGCGAGGCAATATCTGGTGCCATTTCCGTGCGGAAATTAACCGTAGGCGCCGCCTGTGTACAGCAAGTCGAACAGGCGCGCGATGGTGGCGATCAGCACGCCCGCACCGAGCATCAAGGTGGCGACCAGCACCACGGCCAGGGGCCAGCCCGTGTCCGACAGGCGGCCGGAGGCTGCGTTGTAGCGCGCATCCCACTTGTCGTCCGGCATCAGGCCCAGTACCAGTGCTTCCAGGAAGCCGACCAGGGCAGACAGGGTCAGCGGCAATATCTGGTAAAACCAGTCGGCCTCGGGAAACAGCTGGTGCAGCAGCAAGGAGGCGGGCAGGGCGGCCAGGTGTAGCCAGCCCCAGCGGTCTTTGCTGCCATGCAGGTAGAAGCGGTGTGCGCCCAGCATGCCCAGCAGGAAGGCCAGCAAGGTGGTGAAGGCCTTGTTCTTGTGCGACTGTTGCAAAATGGTAGCGGTGGTCATGGGACTCCAGAGTTGCTCATCGGTAAAGATTGCCAGTATCGGTCATTGTCTCGCACAACGATAGCACTTTCCTGTGGCGTTTATACAATGATTTGGCGTGATTTCCAGCCATGGCCGGCACGATAGGCGCAGACGCCTATTGCGTCTTCGGCCATGACTGGTCATAATGTTTGATTAGCCCAAATTACACGCCCGTCATCATAACGCTTGCTGCCTGGCGGTAAAGCGCGCTATAATTTGCGGCTTTTTCCGCCTCAGCACACTTTTTGGAAATATTATGGTCGTTATTCGTTTAGCTCGTGGAGGCGCCAAGAAGCGCCCGTTCTTCAACATCGTCGCTACAGATTCGCGCAATCGCCGCGATGGTCGCTTCATTGAGCGTATCGGTTTTTACAACCCGATGGCGCAAGGTGGCGAAGTTCCACTGCGTATCACCGCAGACCGTCTGGCCTACTGGCAAGGCGTTGGCGCACAATTGTCGCCAACCGTTGCTCGCCTGGTTGCCAGCAACAACAAAGCAGCAGCTTAATTAGATCACTGGTTTGACGGTCAAGACTGCATCCGGGGTGAAAGTCCCCGATGACCTGGTACAGGTAGGCTATGTCTCCGGTGCTTATGGCATTGCTGGCGGGGTCAGGATCACTCCTTTCTCCGACGACGCGGATGCATTATTAAGCGTTAAAACCTGGTGGTTTGATAAACCGACCTTGCATGATGTTGAAGTCAGGCAAGCGAAGTTGCACGGCGGCGACGTCGTGGCCCAGCTGGTGGGTGTGGTCGGGCGGGATGCCGCAGAAGCGCTGAAAGGCGTTTCTGTGCAAATTCCGCGTAGCCATTTCCCGACGCTGACGGCCGATGAATTTTATTGGTCCGATCTGATCGGACTGACAGTCGAGAATTTGCAAGGCGAGTGCCTTGGCACAGTGCACGACATGATGAGCAATGGTCCGCAGTCGATCTTGCGCGTTACGCCCGTAGCCAGTGCCGATGAGACCGTTGAAAAGGCGCCTGAGCGCCTGATCCCGTTTGTTGGCCAGTTTGTCATTAACGTTGACAAGAGCGCCAACAAGATCACGGTCGACTGGGGCCTCGATTATTAAACCGCCTGCGCATAATTTTGCGCCGGGCAAACATTGCAGGATGGTGAGCGATGCAATTTGATGTCGTGACCCTGTTCCCGGAAATGTTTGCCGCGCTGACGCAGTCGGGTGTGACCCGGCGCGCCTTCGAGCAGGGGAAGTGTGGCTTGTCGCTGTGGAATCCCCGTGATTTCACCACCGACAATCACCGTACCGTGGATGACCGCCCGTATGGCGGCGGCCCCGGCATGGTGATGATGGCGCGTCCCCTCGAAGCGACAATTAATGCCGCGAAGCAACGCCAGACCGATCTCGGCCTGGCGGCGCCCCGCGTGGTGTTCATGTCGCCGCAAGGTCGTGCGCTGACGCACGAGCGCGTCACGCAGCTGAAAGCCGAACCTGGTTTGGTGATCCTGTGTGGCCGCTATGAAGCCGTGGACCAGCGTTTGCTGGACCGTTGCGTCGACGAAGAAATCAGCGTCGGCGACTTTGTCCTGTCGGGCGGTGAATTGCCCGCCATGGCGCTGATGGATGCGGTGATCCGCCTGTTGCCGGGTGTCTTGAACACCGAGGCATCGGCCATCGAGGACAGCTTCGTCAATGGCTTGCTCGATTCGCCGCACTACACGCGGCCGGAAACATATGAAGGCATGGCCGTGCCGCCCGTCTTGATGGGTGGCAATCATGCCGAGATCGTCAAGTGGCGCCGCCAGCGCATGCTGGAAGCGACCGCGACGAAGCGGCCTGACCTGCTGGTCAGTGCACGCGCCGCCGGCTTGCTCAGCAAGACCGACGAAAAATTCTTGGCCAGCCTGTAAGCCGTCTCTGACGGCCGGCAGGGTGGCCAGTAGTGCCGGGCATGTTGCCCAAATTGTGTTACCCATCCTCTACCGGGCGGATACTTGCTATCCACAGTGCGCCGGCATGATGGTTTTCGGAGTGTTAAAAATGGACTTGATTCAACAATTAGAGCAGGAAGAAATTGCTCGTCTGGGTAAAACCATTCCTGAATTCGCACCAGGCGATACCGTTATCGTCAGCGTCAACGTAGTCGAAGGTACGCGCAAGCGCGCCCAGGCTTACGAAGGCGTCGTTATCTCCCGTCGTAACCGTGGCCTGAACTCGAACTTCATCGTTCGCAAGATCTCGTCCGGCGAAGGCGTCGAGCGTACGTTCCAACTGTACTCGCCGCTGATCGCTTCGATCGAAGTGAAACGCCGTGGTGATGTTCGCCGCGCCAAGCTGTACTATCTGCGTGAGCGTTCGGGTAAATCGGCGCGTATCAAAGAAAAATTGCCAAATCGCCGCGTTGTGGCGAAAGCAAGCGCGTAATATCAGCGTCTGCGTTGGGAAAAGGGGTGCCTCTCGGCGCCCCTTTTTTTATTCTGAATTGTCTATGGGACAAGCTGCATGGCCACCATCGCATTTGATCCACAACAGCTAGCTATCGATTCGATCGCCGGCGAGGCGGCGCTGGACGCCGTGCGCCTGACGCCGGACTGGCTGCGCCAGCGCCTGGCCGAACAGCCTGACTGGCAACCCGAGATTACCCAGGATTTCCTGTCCGCCCGCGCCGTGCCCGTGCGCGCCGCCGTGCTCATTCCCCTCGTGCAACGGCCGCATGGCTTGACCATCTTGCTGACCATGCGCACGGATCATCTGAGCAGCCATGCGGGCCAGGTCAGCTTTCCCGGCGGGCGCAGCGAAGCCTTCGATGCGTCGCCCATCGCCACGGCCTTGCGCGAAACGCAGGAAGAAGTCGGCCTGGCGCGCGAACACATCGAAGTGCTGGGCCACCTGCCCGACTACCTGACGGGCACCGGCTACCAGGTCACGCCCGTGGTGGGCCTGGTGACGCCGCCGTTCGAACTGCGCGCCGACCCGTCCGAAGTGGCGGAAATTTTCGAAGTACCGCTGGCCTTCCTCATGGATGGCCTCAACCATCAGCGCCTGTCGGTGGAATTGCCCGGCGGACGGCGCTCGTTCTACGCCATGCCCTACGAACGCTTCTACATTTGGGGCGCCACTGCCGGCATGCTGCGCAATCTGTTTCACCTCTTGCGTGCGTAAAATAGTGCCGCGCACGTAATAAGTTTGATTCCAGCACGGCACTGCGCTATCGTAGCGGGCATTGCGGTATTGCTGAAAAAGACAAAAAGGACGTTTGATGACATTTCTCTCCATACTTTGCGCATTGCTGATCGAGCAGCTCAAACCTTTGCGCGCGGACAATCCGATCTACGCCGAAATCAAGAGCCTGGCAATGCGCATGGAGACCTGGTTCAATGCCGGCCATGCCAACCATGGCCGCATGGGCTGGTTCCTCATGATCGGCGTGCTGATGGTGCCGACGGCAGGCGTGTACTGGCTCTTGCAGCATTATCAGCTGACCCTGCTGGCTTTTGCCTGGAACGTCCTCATCGTCTACCTGACCCTGGGCTTCCGCCATTACAGCCATTACTTTACCTCCATCCAGCTGGCCCTGAGCGCCGGCGACGAAGCGACCGCACGTACCTTGCTGGCCGACTGGACCAAGCTCGACACGGTGGGCATGGAGGCGAGTGAAATCGCCCGCATCGCCGTGGAAAAAGCCCTGATCACCACGCATCGCAATGTATTTGGCGTCTTCTTCTGGTTCCTGATGCCGCTGGGCCCTGCCTGCGCCGTGATGTACCGCGTGGCCGAATACCTGGCGCGCGCCTGGAACGAACCCGAGCACATGCGCAATGAAGCGTTCGGCCAGTTTGCCGCGCGCGCCTTTTACTGGATCGACTGGATCCCCGTGCGCCTGACGGCCGTGGCGTTTGCCGTGGTCGGCAATTTCGAAGATGCCATCTATGCCTGGCGCAATTTCGCCCAGCGCTGGCAGGACGAGGCCATCGGCATCATCCTGACGGCCGGCGGCGGCGCCATGGGCGTACGCCTGGGCACGCCAGCGGAAACGGCGGCCCGAGTGCTGGTGACCCCCGACATGGCCGTCGATGACAGCGACAGCGAAAGCGATATCCTGCCCGGCGAAGAGCCGGGCGCGCGCGCATTGCAGAGCACGGTCGGCCTGGTCTGGCGCGCCTTGCTGCTGTGGATGCTGCTGCTGCTGTTGATGTCGGGCGCCGTTTTCCTCGGCTGACGCGGGTGCACACGCGCCATCCATGCGCCTTGCGCGTGGAACAAGGTTAAAATAGGGGCTGGCGCGTTACGCGTGCCGGCCCCTGTTTGCAGCGACAGGGCAGATCGAGGTAGAACCCAAGTCTTCTATAAGATATAATACTGGCTTACCGCAGCAAACGTAGTTGAATTACCAGCCCGGCTTACCCGCCGGGGCCATTCACGCAATCCAGTCCCGACAAGCCACATGGCCGAGTTATCTCAAAAAACAGGGGAACTCTCAGACGAGTTCTTCATCCTTGGTCTCACCAGCAATGGCAAGCAATTCCGACCCAGCGATTGGGCCGAGCGCCTTTGTGGAGTGATGTCCTGTTTCAATCCCGAAGGTGGCGGGCGCAATGCGCACCTCCAGTATTCGCCCTACGTGCGCCCGACCGTCGTCAATGGCGTCAAGTCGGTGGTGGTCAACACCAAATTGCGCGAGATCGAGCCGATGGCGTTTCACTTCGTGCGCGAGTTCGCCAAGGATAACGACCTGCAGATCGTCGAAGCCTGCTTCCTGCCGCCCCCCGAAGAAAAGTAAGACCCGTTTCATTTGATCTGGCGCAAAGCCTGCCACGGCGGGACGGCGTAGCGTGGACACTCTGTCTCAAACGGAGTGACGACATGCGTATCGGCGACATCTGTACCCTGCACACCATCCATTGCCAGCGTGACACCAGCGTGCAGGACGCCGCGCTGCTGATGCGCCAGCATCATGTGGGCGACCTGATCGTGGCCGAACAGCCGAACGGCGAGCGCGTCCCCATCGGCATCCTCACCGACCGCGACATCGTTATTTCCGTCATCGCCCTGGGCCTCGACCCGGCCAGCCTGCTGGTGGGCGACATCATGAGTGCGCAACTGCTCACGGCCAGCGAAGACGAAGACGTCTACGACATCATCGAACGCATGCGCGTCAACGGTATCCGCCGCTTGCCCGTGGTCAATCGCCTGGGCGGCCTTGCCGGCATCGTCAGCATCGATGACCTGCTGGCCTTCCTGGCCCAGGAGATGGCCGAGCTGGCACGCATCAGTAGCGGCCAGCTGGTACATGAAAAGCACGTCAGAAAATAGGAACACCTGTCAAAACCTGCTGCGCGTCGCGCTTTGCTGCCGGCGATGCTCACCGGCTCGGCGCCCCCGTACTTCAGTACGGTTGCGCTTCTCAGCCACAAATCACTGCCGCTCGCTACGGTTTTGTCAGGTGTTCCGCTAAGTAGGTCGTGGGAAATTATTGTAAAGTTATGAAGAACAGAACCGGATGCTCTGCAAGGCGCCCGCTGCTAGCAGTGCGAGCACTGCTAGCAGCGGGCAACACCGCAGAGCGCCGGGTATGGAAGTCAGAAATCACAATAATTTATTGCGACCTACTTAGCCCGTATTGCGCAATTCCGGTCAAGTCAAGGCTTGCTGAAAATGCTACAGTCGCTGCTCGTTCAACGGGAAGCGTTCATGCACTATCTGGCCAAGGCACTCTGGTATATCGAATCGCATTACGCGGAGAATATCTCGCTCGGTGATATCGCCCGCGTGGGCGGCGCCTCGCCGTGCCACATGACGCGCGCGTTTGGCCTGGCCACGGGCCACTCCGTGATGCGTTATGTGCGGGCGCGCCGGCTCAGCGAGGCCGCCCTCGTGCTGGCGCAGGGCGCGCAAGACATTCTCAGTGTTGCGCTGCAGGCTGGCTACAGTTCCCACGAAGCATTTACACGGGCTTTCCGCGAACAGTTCCAGATGACGCCGGAAAGAGTGCGGGAGCAGCGCCATGTAGGCAACATCGCGCTGGTCAGTGCCATCAAAATGGATGTGGCGCCGGGCGTGCCCCTGGAAGCGCCCCGTTTCGAGCCTGGGCCCGCCTTGCTGCTGGCCGGCCTGGTCGAACGATATCGGGCGGAAACTTCTGCCGGCATCCCCTCCCTGTGGCAGCGCTTCTTGCCCCATGTGGCGCCCGGCCAGCTGGTGTATGGCGTGTGCTGCAACAATGACGAGGCGGGCAATTTCGATTACCTGTGCGCCATGCCGATGAGCGACTTTTCCCAGGCCCCCGCTGCCTGGACGCGGCTGCGCATCGCCGCGCGGCGCTATGCCGTGTTTCGTCACCGCGGGCATATTTCCACCATCCGCGCCACCTGGCACACGCTGTGGAACGAGTGGCTGCCCCAGTCCGGGCTGGAAGTGGCCGACGCGCCCGATTTTGAACGCTATGACCAGCAATTCGATCCCGCCAGCGGTAGCGGCGGCGTGGAAATCTGGCTCCCCTTGAAAGCATGAGCATGCTCGATATCTTGTCTGCCCCGGCTGCCGGCAGTAGCCCGCTGCGCCGGTGCTTGTGGCAAATCGCCGCCGCGCTGGCGGCGGGCCTGCCCCTGTACTGGGTGCTGGGGCCGCAGCCGCTGGGCTGGCTCGCCTGGTGGGCGCCGTTGCCTGTGCTGTGGCTGGCTCTGCGCTCGTCGCGCCGCGATGCGGCCTGGATGACGTTCCTGGCCGCCATGTTGGGCCTGTCATCCAACGTTGCCTATTTTCGCCTGCTGATGCCCTTGCCGGCTGTGCTGGCCGTGATCCTCCTCAAGGCACTGTTGTGGCTGCTTGTAGTGCTGGCGACGCGGCGCCTCGTGCTGCGCTACCGCTCCGGCTGGACGGTGCTGGCGTATCCCGTGCTGTGGGTCGCCATCGATACGCTGATGGCGGCCTTGCTGCCAGACGGTAACTGGGGCAGCCTCGCGTATTCGCAAGCTGACAATGTTGCCATATTGCAGTTGGCTGCCCTGGCGGGCGTACCTGGCCTGCTGTTTTTGCTGTGCCTGCTGCCCTCGGCGCTGGCCTTGCTGCTGGCCGGTGGGCGCGCATATGCGCCAGCGGCGGGTGCCACCGCACTGCTGCTGGTGGTGGCGTGGGCGGGTGGCGCCTGGCGCGTGCAGGGCGCGCCTGAATCAGGCGGGCCGCTGGCGGGGCTGGTGGCCATCGATGATTTTATCGGTCCGGCCACGCCGCCGGCGCGTGCGCAAGCCATCTGGGACCAGTATGCGCGCCACGTCGTGCAACTGGCCGGGCAGGGCGCCAGGCTGGTGCTGTTGCCGGAAAAGATAGCCGTGCTGACACCGGCGCAGGCGGACGCCGTGGGGCAGCGTTTCCAGGCGCTGGCGCGCAGTGCGGGCGTGTGGATCACCGTGGGCATCGGCGTGCACGACGCTACCGGCCGGCGCAACCTGGCCTGGCTGTTTTCTCCCGATGGCGCCGCGCCCGTCAGCTATCAAAAACATCATCTGGCGCCGCCCGAGCGCGACTTTCTTGCTGCCAGCGCGTATGCCGTGCAGCCGGTGGCGGGCCAGGCCATGGGCCTGGCCATCTGCAAGGACATGCATTTCGCTCCCCTGGGACAAGCGTATGGCGCGGCCGGGGCGCAGACGATGCTGGTGCCGGCCTGGGATTTCCAGTTTGACGCCTGGATGGGCGCGCGCATGACCGTGGTGCGCGGCGTGGAAAACGGCTACGCGGTGCTGCGCGCGGCGCGTGAGGGCGTGCTGACGGTCAGCGATGCGTATGGACGGGTACTGGCGGAGCGCGCCAGCAGCAGCATGCCGGGCAGCACCTTGCTGGCGCCGCTGCCGGCGCATCCGTCCGTCTCCACCTGGGCGGGATGGCTGGGGCCGCTGTTCGGCTGGCTGTGCGTGGCGCTGGGCGTGATTTTGCTGTGCCTGTGCCGCCGCGCGGTGCCCGCTGCCTGACGCATAACGGCATGTTTTGCTGCAATGCGCAAAACCGCGTTATGCGCCCTTTTTTTATATTCTCCGCATGAGGCCACATAATCGCCGCCAATGATTGCACCATGGCTGTGCATATACAGGCGCGTTGTCGGCATATATATTGCACTGCAATAAGTGGTGTTATCTGGTATTGAGAAATTCGCGCGGCTGGTATTAATTGGTACTTAATTCGGCCACGAAGTCATACATATCGCCGCGGAAGTAGGAGCGGCAAAATTCCACGGCGCGGCCATCGCGCAAAAAGCCCAGTCTTTCCACCGACAAGCCCGCGTCGCCTTCCTGCGCCTGCAGCAGGCTGGCCTGTTCCCCTGTCAACAACAAGGCACTGAGGCGCTGCAAGGCGCGCACGGGCCGGTTGCCCGCCTGTTCCAGCGCGTCATACATGGACACGTCGACGGCGTCGAGCGCCGGCAGGCAGCTGGCGACGATGGTCGCGTACTCCAGGCACATCGGTATCTCGTCCGCATAGCGGATGCGGTGGAAGCGGTACACGGGCGCGCCCGGCGACAGCCGCAGGCGCAAGGCCTCTTCTGGCGTGACGGTGCCCTCTGCGCGCTTGAGCCACACGCTGCGGGGCGTGCGCCCGCGCGCCCGCATGTCCTCGGAAAACGAGGTCAGCTTGGCGAAATTCTTCTCGATGCGCGTATTGATGAAATTGCCCGAGCCGGGGCGCCGCACCAGCAAGCCCTCGTTGACGAGGCCATCGATGGCCTTGCGCACGGTGATGCGCGAGACGGACAGGTCGCTGGCCAGCTGGCGCTCGGCCGGCAGGGCTTCTTCGGGGCCAAGGATGCGCTTGTCGATCGCTTCGCGCAGCGCGCGCTGCAGTTGCTGGTACAGGGGCAGGCTACTCGTCTGCCCCAGGCCTTGCATGATGTGAGCCAGGGTTGTCATACGCTGAGGGTCTCCGTTACGGCGCGTTGCAGACGCGCTCTGTATCTGTTTTGTGTCGCTGGATAATACCAAAAAAGGCCGTTATAAAACCAATTTGAATTATCAGGGCAACAATTTATGCCTGGCTTCCCCCTCATTTAAGCCTTGCATACGGGCTACGGATTGATTTGGATAAAGTGGTCTGTGTGATTCAAACAACGTTATAAAAAAAAAGTTGCAACTGGTAGTGTTCTGGTATTGGATAGTAGTATATTGGCGTTGAATTGGTTTTGTAAGTGGTTGTGCCGAAGGGTCTGCAGCATGCCGGCGAGAGTGGGCGGGCTGGAAAGAAGATCTACGTTAAAAATGAAAAGGGTCCAATCCTGGAGCCTAAATCAAGGGGGAGTACATGAAACGCAATTTGACAGCTAGCTCTGCAGCACGCAATTTGACGCCTATCGCCGCTGCTGTGGCTATGTTGGTGGCAGGCGCGAGTTTCTCGGCGCAGGCTCAGGAAGTCGTGGCAGCCAAGCCGGCAGCAACGGCTGAAGTTGATGAAGGCCAGACCGTCGTCGTGACGGGTATCCGCGCATCGCTGCAACAATCCTTGAACCAAAAACGCAATTCCGACAGCCTGGTCGAAGTGATCACGGCTGAAGACGTGGGCAAGATGCCTGACAAAAACATCGCCGACTCGCTGCAACGCGTGCCAGGCGTCAGCGTCGCCGCTGCTGGCGGCAACGAAGGCAGCTTTGGCGAGAATGACCGCGTGGCACTGCGCGGCACACCGTTCGGCCTGACCCTGACCACCTTCAATGGCCACTCGGTCAGCAGCGGCGACTGGTTTGCCGACAACATCATCGGCGGCGGCCGCAGCGTCAGCTTCTCGTTGTTTCCATCCGAACTGATCGGCCGTGTCACCGTGCACAAAGGTTCGCAAGCGAACCTGCTGGAAGGCGGCGCGCAAGGCGTGATCGATATCGAATCGCGCAAACCGCTGGACTTCAAGAAACAAATTACGGGCCAGGTCAGCCTGGGCGCCGTGTACTCGTCCAACTCGGGCAAGAAAGATCCGCAAGTGAGCGGCATGCTGAACTGGAAGAACGATGCCAACACCATGGGTGTGATGCTGCAGGGCTTCTATCAGAAGCGCAAACTGAGCCGTGTCGGCCAGGAAAATGGCGTCTGGTATGACGGCGTTGCCGCAGATTCGGCAGTCGCTGGCGCCTTGCCAGGTTCGGCCGGTGGCCGCGTCAATTACATGGGCGGCACCGCCTGGTTCGAACAGGAACGCACCCGCAAGGGCGGCCTGATCGACGTGCAGATCAAGCCGAGCAGTGCGCTGACCCTGGACTTCACCCTGTTCCACTCCGAACTCGACGCACCGAACATCAACCATAACTTCATCCAGACCGTGGGCCTGGAAACGGGCAGCAAGGGTGGTTATCCTGTCGGCAACGTCAGCGGCACCTACAAGGGCGGTATCGTCACCGGCCTGCACACCACCGTGCCAGCCAACTGCGGCGCCGTCTGCGCCGGCTATTCCAGTGCCGTGCAGGAAGAGTTCAGCCGTCCTGTGGCGGAAAGCAAGTCCGACTTCTTCAATATCGATGCCAAGTACCGCGTCAACGACCGCCTGACCTTCTCGGGTAAAGTTGGCACGACCAAGGGCGTGGGCAACACGGAAAGCGGCGCGCTGGGCGTTTGGATGCCTTGGACGGGCGGCGGCTACACCCAGAACGGCGCCAGCCATGGCGTGATTTACGATACGCCGGGCGCGAACAAGTTCTCGATCGGCGGCCGTCAGGCAACGCCTTACACCTATGGTTCGCACGTTACCGCGAACGACAAGGAAACCTATGGCCAGATCGACGGTATTCTGAAACTGGACCTGCCAGCGATCTCGTCGGTGGAATTCGGCGCCCGCGTCGCGGAACACAAGCGTGACCTGACCGCCATCGGCATCGTTGCCAAACCATCGCTGGGCGTCACCGCCAACCTGCCGATGAATGGCCTGACCTCGTTCCCAAGCAACTTCAACGACCTGGGCGTGAACGGTGCCGGCTACTGGACGTTCTCGCAAGCGAGCGTCAACAAGTGGCTCAAGGATAACGCCACGTATGAAGGCAACCTGCGCCAGTCCGAGTTCAACATCAAGGAACCGACCCAGTCGGTGTACGCGATGGCGAACTTCGGCACGGAAGGCCTGTCGGGTAACTTCGGCGTGCGCTATGTGCATACCAAGGAAGATGTCAACCGCTACGAGTTGAACCCGGCTGCCCAGTATGTCATCAAAAACTACACCAACACGTATAATGATTTCTTGCCTAGCGCCAACTTCCGCCTGGATGTGACGAAGGATATCATCGGCCGTTTCGGCATCAGCCGCACCATGGCTCGTCCTGAACTGGGCATGATGGCTGGCCTGGATCTGCGCGACAACCAGCTCGACGGCAACGCCGGCAATCCTAACCTGCGTCCTATCCGCTCGAACAACGCCGACATCGGCGTGGAATGGTACTTCGCGCCAAAATCGATGGTCTCGGCTGGCATCTTCTACTCGTCGCTCGATGGTTATGTGACCTACGGCAAAGGTGTGACGACGTTCTACAACCAGTTGCAGAACAAGTTCACCCAGTATGAAGTTGGCACGCCAACCAATACCACGGCGGAAGTCAAGGGCCTGGAACTGTCGTATGTACAGGCATTGCCAGCAGGCTTCGGTGTGAACGCCAACTACACCTATACCGATGGCAAGGAAACGGGCAACGTCAAGGGTTCGCCATGCGGTGATTTCGGCGAATGCACCATGATCGGCACCTCGAAAAACGCCTATAACATAGGCGCGTTCTTTGAGAACGACAAGTTCAGCGCGCGCCTGACGTACAGCTACCGTTCGCAATTCCTGAACGGCACCTCGCGTCGCAGCGCCGCCTACCAGGCTGGCATCGGCGGCCTGTCCGCATCGATCGCCTACCAGCTGACGGAAAACCTGGCCATCACCCTGGACGGCAAGGATCTGAACAATCCACTGTCGCGTTCGATCATCAAGACCCCTGGTTCGGATGACATGCCAGGCGCGTTCTACAAGAACGGCCGTCAGATCTACCTGGCATTGCAAGGCAAGATGTAAGACGTTGTATGTAGTGGATGCCGCCCGGCGGACACCCGGGATGGCATGACAATGGCGGAGCGCAGCTGGCTCCGCCATTTTTTTATTGCAAGAAGGTTTTCTTTATATGGTGGGATAGCTCCGATGACATTACATGCAATGCTGGCTTGCTGCGCCTGCGCGCTGCCGCTGGCCGCCTCCGCCGCCTCCGCCGCGCCGGCCCTCGCACCGGAAGTGGTGGCCTATTATCCCGGCTGGAAATCGGCCGATTTTCCCGTGAGCGAGCACAATATTCGCGCTGGCAATGTCAGCCTGATCCAGTACGCGTTCGCCGACATCTGCTGGGATGGCGAACATGGCAACCCCGCACCCGAGGGTGGCGGCGTGAGCGCCTGCCTGGATGCGCAGGGCCAGCCGTCCCGGCCGGCCAATGGCAGCATCGTGCTGCCGGCGCCGCAAGCCGATGCCGACAACTTGCGCAAGCTCAATGCGCTCAAGCAAAGTCATCCACGGCTGCGCGTCCTGCTGTCGGTGGGCGGCTGGATCTGGTCGAACCGCTTTTCGGACGTGGCCGCCACGCCGGCCGCGCGCCAGGCGTTCATCGCTTCCGCGCTGGAACTGGTGCGCCGGCATGGTCTCGATGGCGTCGATATCGACTGGGAGCATCCGGCCACGGGGGGCATTCCCTGTATCGAAGGCAAGGTCTGCCACCGCGGCGGCGACAAGGAAAACTATGTGCGCCTGGTTAGCGAACTGCGCAGCGCCTTCGACCAGGCTGGCAAGCGGGCGGCCGGCCGCCATTACCTGATCACCATCGCCGCCGGCGCGCATGCCAGCCTGAGCGATGACAGCGACGCCGCGCCGGGCTGGATCGTCCGCCTGGCGGCGCAGCTGGACTGGATCAACCTGATGACGTATGACTACCGCGGCGTGTGGGATGCCGAGAATGGCCAGCTGGCACCCCTGTATGCCGACCCGGCCGATCCGCAGCGCGACAAGCAGCTGCATGCGGACGCCACCGTGACGCGCTTCCTGCGCGCCGGCGTGCCTGCCGCCAAGCTGGTGCTGGGCGTGCCCTTCTATGGCTATGGCTGGAAGCAGTGCGCCGCCGGTCCCCGCGGCGATGGCCTGTACCAGCCTTGCCAGGGCGCGGCCAGTGGCAATGATGCTACGCCGACCTTCACTTACCGGCATCTGATCGAGCACGGTTATCTGGTTGATGGCAAGGGCGCGCGCGGCTTCCAGCGCCATTGGAATGCCGCGTCGCAAGTACCGTATCTGTACAACCGCGACAGCGGCGTCTTCATCAGCTATGAAGATGCGCAGTCGGTGGCCCATAAGGTGCGCTATATCCGCGACAAGGGCTTGCGTGGTGGCATGTTCTGGGAATTGAGCGGCGATGCGCAGCAGGTGCTGGGCACGGCCCTGGCGCCTGTCCTGCAGGGTGCGCAGCCATGAATCAGCGCTACCTTGCCCTCGACGTCCTGCGCGGCCTGACCGTGGCCCTGATGATCGTCGTCAATACACCGGGCGACTGGGGCAAGGTGTATGCGCCGTTCCTGCATGCCGAATGGCATGGTTTTACTGTGACGGACCTGGTCTTTCCCAGCTTTTTGTTTGTCGTCGGCAATGCGCTGGCCTTTGCGCTGGGCAAATATGAGCACCTGGGTCATGGCGCCGTGCTGGCCAGGCTGTGCAGGCGCAGCGCGCTGATCTTTTTACTGGGCTTCCTGCTGTACTGGTTCCCTTTCTTCAAGATTGACGATGCGGGCCAGTTCGCCTGGTCGCCCCTGTCGCACACGCGCATCCCCGGCGTGCTGCAGCGCATCGCCGTGTGCTACCTGGCCGCCGCTTTGATCCTGCATTACTGGAAGACGCGCGGCGCGCTGGTCTTTTGCGCCTGCGCCTTGCTCGGCTACTGGACCATCCTGGCATGCTTTGGCGACTACAGCTTGCATGGCAATGCGCCAGCCAGGCTGGACCTGTTCCTGCTGGGCGACAGCCACCTGTATCACGGCGAAGGGCTCGCCTTCGATCCGGAAGGCGTGCTCGGCACCTTGCCTGCCATCGTCAATGTGATTGCCGGCTACCTGGCGGGCAGTTTCTTGCGCCAGGCGACGCCGGCGCAGCTGCGCTCCAGCCTGGTTCAGCTGGCCGTGGCCGGTCTCATCTGCGTGGCCGTGGCCCTGTGCTGGAACGAGGTGTTTCCGATCAACAAGAAGCTGTGGACCAGCTCTTACGTGATGCTGGGCATCGGCCTGGACTTGCTGCTGCTGGCGCTGCTGATGTTCATCATCGACGTGCGCAAGATCACGGGCTGGACGTATTTCTTTGAAGTCTTCGGCAAGAACACTTTGTTCATTTACCTGGTGTCGGAAGTGCTGGTGATCATCGCGTTTACCGTGCGTATCGGCAGCGGCAACCTGTACCAGTGGCTGTACCAGCAGTGGTTTACGGGCTGGGCGCCGGCGCGTGTGGGCTCGCTGCTGTTTGCCGTCAGCTTCATGCTGCTGTGCTGGCTGATCGCCTACGCCATGGACAAGCGCAAGATCTATATCAAGGTCTAAAACTTCAACTTCAGGCCGTAGCGGGTGGCCAGCGTGGTGAAGAGCAGCATCAGGGCGGTGACGGCGGCGGCATTCCACAGGCCGGCCGTGCCGCCCGTTGCCAGCCAGGGCCACCAGAAGCGCGGCAGGTGCAGCACGGCCGCCAGTTGCTGCCACAGGTCGGGCACGATGTAGGCGAACAGGGCATTGGTACCGGCGGGCAACAGCACCACCGCCCAGGCGCGCCAGCGCCACACATCGATGACGATGTAAAACACGAGGAACAGGGCCAGGATGATGGCGCTGCAGACCAGGGTGTACGATTCCGTCGCCGCGATCTTGTTGATGTGGTGATATGGGCGCAGCAGCAGGCCGGCCGCCAGCAGGCCCAGCGCGAACCACGCCATGAAACGGATGCGTTGCCCATGGTTCAGGGCGGCGCTGCGCAGAAAGAGCTGGCCCACCAAGGTGCCGGCCAGCACGTTGGCCGCCGTCGAGCCGAGCACTTGCGGCACGTTGACGATGGCGTTCACGCCAGCCGGCAGGAAATCCAGGCTGCCCGCCGTGCCGCCCATGTACAGCACGAGCAGCAGGGCAAACATGCCCATCAGCGCCGTGCTGCTGCCCCGGCACGCCAGGTACAGCAGGCTGCACAGCAGATAAGACCAGCCTATCATGCCGAGGATGCCCCACCATGACGGTTGCAGCCAGGTGCTGGAAAATTCCGCATTCAATTCGCCGCGAAACATCGCCAGCAGGAACAGCATCAGCGCGCCGCCGGCGGCCAGCTCCAGCTTGCCCGCGCCCTGGCGCCACAGCAGCATCATGGCCATATAAAACAGAAGCAAGTACACGGCCTGCGGCAGCAGCGCCGCCTGTGCATCGTAGCGGTAGGCATTCGCCAGCACCACGCCGGCCAGCATCAGGCTGGCGGAGCGCCACAGCAAACGCCCCAGCAAGGCTGGCGTGACGAGGCCGCAATGGCGCTGCAAGGCCAGCGGAATGGCCATGCCCAGCATGAACAGAAAGCCGGGAAAGACCAGGTCGGGCACGGTGATGCCATCGGCGCGCGGACCCGCATGTTCGAGCCAGAAGGCAATGCCTGGCATGCCGGCCAGGTAGTTGACCCAGATCATGGTGACGATCACGCAGCCGCGGAAGGCGTCCAGGCTGATCAGGCGTTCGGCGGGGGAGGTCGATGGCGGCATGGGAGGATGAAAAAGGTCGAAAAAAAAGCAGCCCCGGCCTGAGCCGGGAACTGCTTTGCGCATGCTGCGGGGAGCCGGATTTACTGCGCCGCTGCTGCCGGTGCCGCCGTTGCCGTGGCAGGACGGTTCAGCCACAGGATCCAGTAGCGGGCCAGGTCGCCCACGCCGTCGCCGCCCTTGACCGTTTCCAGAACCTTGATGGCGTCGTCTTTCTTGCCGGCCATGGCGTAGGAATAGCCGAGGCGCAGTTTGGCGTCTTCCGGACGCTTCAAGCCGCCCTTGGCGATGCCCTTCTGGATCAGGTCGATACCTTTGTCGAACTGGTCCATCGTCACGAAGGCGTAACCGAGGTTGATCAAGCCCGTGCCATCCTTGCTCTTCATGGCCGAGGCTTCGCCGCTGGCGATGTTTTTCGCATCGTCGGCGGCGGCCTTGTTGGCCTGGTCGCGCAGTTTCTTGTGCTTGGCGGCATTCGCGCCCGTGCCCAGCACGCCTTTGGCAAAGCCGGCGTCGAGCACTTTTTTCGCTTCCGTCGGGAAGGCGTTCTGCAAGGCGATTTCAGCCATGTCGCTGTAATCTTGCGGCGGCATGGTGCCCACGGCCTTGAATTGCAGGCGCAGCACGTCAAGCGCGAAGCGGTCCGAATAGCCGGCCTTGCCTTGCGTGCGGCTCAGCAAATCGCTCCAGTAGTCATCCGACGGGTAGTAGCGCACCAGGTTTTCCATGGCGACCAGGTAGGTGGCCGGATCCTTGCTCTTCGAGCCCGTATTGGCCAGCAATTGCAGTTCTTCGATGGTCGGCGTCTTGCCCGCTTGCTGCTTGGCCGTCAGGTCGGCCATCAGTTCCTGTCTCGCGCGCGCGAAATCATTGCTGAAGTAGTAGGAGCGGATGATGTACTGGCGCACGCCCGCGACGTCACCTGTTTCCGTCTGGTAACGGGTGAACCACTTGATGGCGTTCGGATAATCCTTGGCGTTGTAGTGGTAGTTGGCCAGCGCCTGGATGAAGTCGCCCTGGGCTTTCTTGTCCAGCTTGCCTGATTCGATTACCGCTTCCAGTGCCGTCATGGCCATGGCCGTATTGTTGGTGGTGGAGGCGAGCGCCACGCGCAGGCGGTTCAGCACGAACAATTCGTAGGGCGTCAGGGCGGGAATGGCGGCTGCCTGGTCGATGCGGCTTTGCACGTCGGCGTAGTTTTTTGCCTCCATTGAGGCTTTGACGGCGGCCGGATCGAGCAGTTTGAATACTTCAGGACGTACCGTGTCTGCGGGGGCGGCGACGGGTGCACCGGCGGCAGCGGCTGGCTTGGCATCCTGCGCGTGCGACAGGGTAGGCAGGACGTTCAGGCCGATGGCGGCCAGGATCAGGCTGAGACGGGCAAGACGGAATTGGGACATGGGTTATCCTTCAATCAATAACAAAAATACGCACCTGCAGTGGCAGCGGCAACATCGTGCAGCGGCATCGCAAAGGGGCAGGGAAGCTCGAAAAAATACATTTCCGCCAGTCTGCCTGCATAAGACAAACAGAAGCGGCATGATACAGAGCGGCTATTGTCACATAAACGGCTGAGCGGGGGCGGCAAACGTGCGCGCCAGTGCTTGCCCTGCGGCATCGAACAGCAGGCAGCGCTGCGGCGGCAAATGCAGGCGCATGGCGTCGCCCGCCCGGCGCACGCCATCTTCGGCCGGCAGCTTGACGGCCAGCATCTCGGCCAGCATGCCGGCCACACCTGGCATGCTGGCGTAAACGATGGCCACGTCGCCCAGGTATTCGACATGGCTGACACTGGCATCGATCACGTTGTCGTTCGCCGTCTCCCCGTGCTGCAGGCTGACATGCTCGGCGCGCACGCCCAGGGTCAGCTGGTCGCCCGGGGCTACGCCATTGCCCTGCGCTTCGACGTCGATCACGGCGCCGCCGGGCAGGCGCACGGCCACCGTGCCAGGCCCGCAGGCGACAGCCTCGCAAGCGATGAAGTTCATCTTCGGCGCGCCCAGGAAGCCGGCCACGAACAGGTTGCCGGGATGGTTGTACAGCTCGTGCGGACTGCCCACCTGCTCGATGCGCCCGCCGTTGAAGACGACGATGCGCTCGCCCAGGGTCATGGCCTCGACCTGGTCGTGCGTGACGTAAATCATGGTGGTTTTGAGTTCCTGGTGCAGGCGCGAAATCTCCACGCGCATCTGCACGCGCAGCGAGGCGTCGAGGTTCGACAGCGGCTCATCGAACAGGAAGACCTTGGGTTTGCGCACGATGGCGCGGCCGATGGCCACGCGCTGGCGCTGGCCGCCCGACAGGTCTTTCGGTTTGCGTTTGAGCAAAGGCGTGATCTGCAGGATCTCTGCCGCGCGCTCGACGGCGGCGCGCACCTCCGCCTTCTTGTGCCCGGCCAGGCTGAGGGCGAACGCCATGTTTTCGTACACCGTCATGTGCGGGTACAGGGCATAGCTCTGGAAGACCATGGCCAGGCCCCGCTCGGCCGGGGCGATGTCGTTGGCCAGCTTGCCGCCGATATGCAGCTCGCCGTCCGTGATGTCTTCCAGCCCGGCGATCATGCGCAGCAGGGTTGATTTGCCGCAACCGGAAGGCCCCACGAAGACGACGAATTCGCCGTCGCCGATAGCGAGGTCGATGCCGTGGATGACCGGGTGCTTGTCGTCGTACAGCTTGACGATGTTCTTTAAAACGATATGTGCCATGTGGTGGTTCTATCCTAGCTGGCGCTGGCTGGCGCCTGGGGGGAATCGGCCTTGGTCAGGTCGGGTTTGTCGGCCGCATCCTTGGGCCCGATGCGCATGAAGCGCGACAGGATCAGGACGGGCAGGGCCGACACCAGCACCCACAGGAAAAAGGTTTTGTAGCCGAGCGCCGTCTGGATGTCGCCGCTGATCATCTTGAACAGCACGAAGCCGAGCTGCATCACGCCGGTGGCGAACGCATAGTGGGCCGTCTGGTACTTGCCGACGGAGACCACCTGCATCATGAACAGGATCAGGCCGACGAAGCCGAAGCCGTAGCCGAACATCTCCACGCTGAGTGCGGCCGTGATCAGGGTCAGGTCGGTGGGCATGCTGTGGCTCAGGTAATAGAACACCAGGTTCGGCAAGTTCATGGCCAGGATCAGGAACAGCATGGCGCGTTTCAGGCCCAGCCAGGAAGTGAAATAGCCGCCGCCTACGCTGCCCAGCAAAAAGGCGACAGTGCCGGCCGTGCCGTACACGGCGCCCACTTCCGTCGTCGACAGGCCCAGGCCGCCCAGCTCGCGCGCTTCGCGCAGGAACAGCGGGCCGATGGTCTGCACTTGCGCCTCGCCGGCGCGGAACAGGATGATGAAGGCGATCATGCCCCAGATGCCGGGCTTTTTCAGGAAGTCCACCAGCACGTCCCACAGGGTGCTGCTGATGCCGGCCACGCTCTTGTCGGCCACGGCCACGTTGCGCACCTGCGGCAGCGCCCACAGGTGATATGCGGCCAGCGACAGCATCATGGCGCCGATGATCAGGAAAATCACCGACCAGGCAGGCTTGACGCCGATATTTTTTTCCAAGTAGCCGGCCAGGATCACCAGGCCGCCCAGCGAGATGAACTTGCCCGCGTTGAAGAAGGCGCCCTGCCAGCCCGCGTAAGCCGCCTGCTGCTTGTCGGACAGGCTGGCGATGTACAGGCCATCGCAGACGATGTCGTGCGTTGACGAAGCCAGCGCGGCGACGAACAGCACGGCGATGCAGGCGGCGAACCACAGCGGCGTTTGCAGCGCCAGCGCGATCAGGCCCAGGCTCAGGCCACCGGCGAACTGGAACAGCACCACCATGGTCTTCTTGCTCGACGCCAGCTCCAGAAAGGGGCTCCACAGCGACTTGAAGACCCAGGCAAAGCCGATCAGGCCCGTCCAGCGGGCGATCTGGTCGTTCGGCACGCCCATGCTCTTGAACATCAGACCGGCCACCAGGGCCACCGCGTAAAACGGCAGGCCCTGGGCGAAGTACAAGGTGGGCACCCACGAAATCGGGCTGCGGACGCCGCCCTTGCTACGGTTGCTGCTGCTGGTCTTGTCGTTCATGGATGCTTCCTCGGGTCGTCTTGATAGTCGGGTATTGCGTTCGGTGCAAAGGCGCGGTTATTGGCAGCGCCGCCTGGCCTCGGCCATGATGATGCGGTCGGCCGCCTCCTGCGCGTACACGCCGCTGGCGGCCGGGTAGCGTGCGGCCATGGCCGCCAGGCGCTGCAGCCGCGCACCCACGGCCTGCAGCGGCAGGGCGCCAGAGGCCAGCGCGGCGCTGACATCGTCCAGCGCGGCCGGCAACTGCGCGGCATCGGCCAGCAGGGCCATGTCGGCGCCGGCGGCCAGGGCGCGCGCGCCGACATGCCCGCCCTGCGCGTCGATGCCGGGCGTGAGCAGCACGCCGCCATAGCCCCACTGCTGGCGCAGCAAGCCATGCATCACCGCGTGCGACAGGCTGGCGGGCTGGCGCGCGTCGAGAGCCGGATAGGTCACGTGCGCGCTCAGCATCGAGGCCGTCTGCGTGGCGGCCTGGCGAAACGGCACGAAATCGTGTTCTTCCAGCTGCGCGCGGGTCTTGTCGACGCTGGGCAGCTGGCCACCGGCAGCGTGCTGCGGCAGGTACAGCCTGGCGCAGCACGCCACGCCCTCGGCCTGACAGCCCGCCGTCCAGGCTTGCGCCATGGCGGCCGCTTGTGCCGGATCGCCGCCAAACGCCTGCGCCGCGCCAGGCGCCTGTGCGGCGCCGGTGTCGAGATTGATCAAGGGTGCCAGCAGCCAGTTGATACCCAGCGCGCGCAAGCCGCGCGCCGTCGCCGCGCCCATGCCGTTGGCCAGCTCCGCGTCGCCAAGGGCGCACAGGTCCATGGCGCCCGGCGGCTGCGGCAGCCAGGCCGGGTAAGCCGGGGGCATGCCGGCCGGGTCGATGGCGATCAGCGCGTGCGGCCCCAGCGCGCGCCGCAAGTCCGCGCTCAGGCGCGTCAGCTGCGCCGTATCGCGCAGATTGGCCGCGTGCAGGCACACGGCGCGCACGCCGCTGGCCTGCAGCCATTGCGCCGTGGCCGCATCGAGTTCGGTGCCGGGGATGCCCGTCATCAGCAGCTGCCCGGCAAGCCGGCGCAGGTCGGTGGCGATGGCGGCGCTCATTTGACGGCGCCGTCCATGCCGCGCATGAAAAAGCGCTGGGTAAACAGGAATGCCAGCAGGGTCGGCACGATGGTGATCAGGGTGCCGGCGGCGATCACGCGCGTGCTGCTGCCGAACGTGCCGCGCAAATACAGCACGCCTACCGACAGCGGGAATTCATCGGGTTTGCTCATGACGATGGAGGGCCAGATGTATTCATTCCAAGATTCGACGGCCGTCAGGATGCCGACGGTGGCCAGCCATGGCGTGATCAGGGGCAGCATGATGCGGCTGAAGATGACCCACTCGGAGGCGCCGTCGACACGCGCGGCGTCGATCAGGTCTTGCGGCACTTCCTCGAACGCCTGCTTGAGCAGCAAAATGGCCACGGCCGTCACCACGTTGGGCAGGATCACGCCCGTGTAGGTGTCGACCAGGCTCATTTGCGTGATGGTGATGAAGTTGACGAGAAAATTCACCTCCGACGGCAGCACCAGCGTGGCCAGGATCAGGCCGAACACCAGTTTGCGGCCACGGAATTTCAGGCGCGCCAGCGGATACGCGGCCAAAGAGCACAGCAGCAGTTTCCAGAAGACGGTGAACACGGCGATCAGCACGGAGTTCTTGAAGAACGACCAGATCGGGATCGCATTGAACACTTCGATGAAGTTCTCAAAAGACGGCGCCTTCGGCCAGAAGGTGGGCGGGAAGGCGAAGATATTGCCTTGCGTGGAAATGGCCGTCACCAGGGTCCACCAGAACGGGAAGACGCAGACGACGGCGATCGCGCACAGCACGGCATAGTGGCCCAGTATTTGCAGGCGGGTTTTCAGGGGGCGGGAACGGGTATTCATGGTCATGCCCCTGTCAGCGGTGCTTGGGTTTCAGATAGCGCAGGCACAGCAGGGCGATGGCTATGCAGAACAGCGAGACGACGAAACTGGCGGCCAGCGCGCGCGGCAGTTTCAAGTGTTTGAGGCCCTGGTCATACGCGTAGTACAGCGCCGTGAAGGTCGAGTTCATCGGTCCGCCCTGGGTCAGCACGTCGACTTCCTGGTAAGCCTTCAGGGCCGCCAGCACGGACAGGATGGAGCACAGCATGATGGTGGGGCGCAGCATCGGCACGGTGATTTTCCAGAATCGCTGCCAGCGGTTGGCGCCATCGAGCATGGCCGCCTCCTGCATGTCCGACGGGATCGATTGCAGCGCCGCCAGGTACATCACCATGTACCAGCCCAGGCCGCGCCACAGGGTGACGAACATGACGGCGAACAGGGCCAGGCTGTCGTTCGTCAGCCAGCCCACGGGCGCGTTCACCAGTTTCAGCGTCAGCATCACGTAGTTCAAGGCGCCCTGTTCGTGGAACATGAAGCCCCACATGATGCCGACCACGGAAACGGTGGTCACCACGGGGACGTAGAAGGCGGCGCGGAACAAACGGATGCCGGGAAGGCGGTTGTTGGCCAGCACGGCCAGCACGATGGCGCCCACTTGCACGAAGGGCACCATCAGCAAAAACATCAGCGAATTCTTCAGGCCCGAGACGAACATCTCGTTGTTGAAGATATAGCGGAAGTTATCCAGGCCGACGAAGCGCGTCTCGCGTATCAGGCTGTAGTCGGTAAACGCCAGCACGGAGCCGTAGCCGACGGGCCAGAAGGAAAAGGCGGCCAGCAGCAGCAGGGCCGGGGCGAGAAACAGCCAGGCTTGCAGGGTGTGGCGGTGGGTGAGTTTCATGCTGTCCTCAGTGACGCGGCAGGGTGGCCAGCTTGCGGTTCCAGATGGCGACGGCCTGGTCCAGCGCCTGTTTCACGTCCTGCTTGCCCGTCACGCCCGCCTCGACGGCTTTGACCAGCGAGCGGCGCAGCTCGTCGTAGTCGTCGATGCCGGCCACGTACAGGGTGCGCGAGTGGCCCATCGACAGGGCGCCGGCAGCGACGGCTTTCTCGGCCGCGCCCGCGTTCTGCGGCGTGGCGAGGAAGAACGGGTCGGCCGCCGCCTTGACGGTGGTGGGAAAGACGCTGGCCTGCCTGGCGAAGGCCAGCTGGTTGGTGTCGTTCGTCAGGAAGCGCGCGAACTTGCCGACCGATGGCAACAGGTGTGCCGGCACGCCTTTCGGAATGGCGAAGTGCACCAGCCAGCCGCCGTCGGCGATGCCGGTGGGGCCAAGCGGCGCGGGTGCCACGTCGGTGATGGCGTAGATGTCTTTCGCATCGCCGCGAATGCGCTGCATGGCCGTGGGGGGCGCCAGCAGCATGCCCAGGCGGCCGCCCTTGTAGGCGTCGATCACGGCCGGGAAGTTATCTTCGGCGAACAGGCTTTCTTTCAGCAGGCCGCCCACTTTATAGGTGTCGGCCAGTTTTTGCACCAGCGCCACGTGCTGCGGCGAATTGAAGACGGCGCGGCCATCGGTGATGACGGCCAGGCCCTGCTGCATGAACAGGCCGTCGATCTTCGACAGCGCGGGGGCGATGCCGGCCTTGCCCGTGCGTTGCGCGATCTGGCGCGCGAACGCCAGCTGTTCATCGAGGCTGGCAGGTCCGCGCGCGAGGCCCGCCTGTTTGAAGATATCGGTATTGAAGGCGATCACCGCGACATTGCTGTACATGGGGAAGCCATAGGTGCGGCCCTTGAAGCGCAGGTCTTCCAGGGCACTGGGAATGTAGCTGGCGCGCGCCTCCGCGATCAGGCCATCGATGGGCGTGAGCAAGCCGTCGCGCGCAAATTCGTCGGCCCAGGGCACGTTCAGGCTGACCAGCGCAGGCGGCGTGCCGGCCACGATGCGCGTGACCAGCTTGGTCTGGATGACGTCCCACGGGAAGTCTATCCATTCGATTTTGACGCCGGGATTCTGCGCCTCATAGCGCGCCACCACTGCATTGAAATACGGCGTGAACTTGGGCTTCATGCTGAAGGTCCAGAATTCGATTTTTTCGGCAGCCCATGCCTGTGGCGCGAGCAGACCCGCGCAGGCAAACACCGCCAACAGTCTCTTGATCGTCATTTTTATCCTGGAGCGTGGCGCTCCAATGTCCATGAGTCCGCGGCGCGGGTACATGCCCTTGCCGTCGCTTATATTCGGGTGCTGCTGCCGGCAGCCGCGTCCCGTGCCGGGAGCGCAGTTGCCAGGTATTGCTTAGTTTGTTTTTGTTACTTTGCTCAGGTGGCGCGGCGCATCCGGGTCCATGCCGCGCGCGGCCGACAGTTTCGCCGCCATCACGTAGAAGGACTGAATGGCGACGATCGGGTCGAGGTCCGGCGTGGCCGCCACGGGCAGGGTCAGGTCGCGTTCGGCCACGTCGGCGGGGGCCGCCAGCAAGACCTTGGCGCCGCGGCCGCGCATCTCTGTTGCCAGTTGCAGCAGCCCGGCTTGCGTCGGGCCGCGCGTTGCAAAAATGAGCAGCGGGTAGCCGTCTTCGATCAGTGCCATTGGGCCGTGCTTGATCTCGGCGCCGCTGAACGCTTCCGCCTGCAGGGCCGAGGTTTCCTTGAATTTCAGCGCCGCTTCCAGCGCCACGGGGAAGCTGATGCCGCGCCCCACGACCATGATGTTGCGCGCCGGCGCCAGCACGTCAATCGCCGGCGACCAGTCGACGCGGGTCGCTTCGAGCAGTGCTTCGGGCAGCGCTTCCAGGCCCGCCTGCAGCTCGGGGTCGTTCTGCCACTGGGCCACCATGCGCGCACCGGCGACCAGGCTGGTGATGAAGCTTTTCGTCGCAGCGACGCTTTGTTCCTTGCCGGCGCGCAGGGGCATGGCCCATTCGGCGGCGTGCGCCAGCGGCGAATCGATGTCGTTGACGAGGGCCACGGTAGTGGCGCCGCCGTCGCGGAAGTAGCGGATCGGTTCGACCACGTCCGGGCTCTGGCCCGATTGCGAAATCGAGATGGCCAAGGTATCGCGCGTCACCAGCGGCGATTTGTTCAGCGTGACCAGCGACATCGGCAAGGATGCCACGACACGGCCCAGGCGCGCCATGATCAGGTAGGCGACGTAGTTGCAGGCGTGGTCGGAGCTGCCGCGCGCGATGGTCAGCGCGGTCGAGAACGAGGTGCTCCTCAATTTGCGGCCCAGTTCCGCGTAGCGTTCCGTGTCGCTGGCCAGTTGCAGGGCGACGCATTCGGCGGCGGAAATGGCTTCTTTAAGCATCATTGAGGTCACAGATTTCTCCTTCTATATACACAGCTTTGAGTTTGAGATCGCGATCGAGTACCACCAGATCGGCGTAAGTGCCGGGGGCCAGCCGGCCGCGTTCTTCCAGGCCCAGGTAATCGGCGGCATTGGTCGACACGCGCTTGGACGCGTCGGCCAGATCCAGTCCCAGTCCCACCAGGTTGCGCAGCGCCTGGTCCAGGGTCAGGGTGCTGCCCGCCAGCGTGCCGTCGGGCAGGCGCACGCCGCCCATGCATTTCTGCACGGCGTGGCGGCCCAGCATGTATTCGCCGTCCGGCATGCCGGTAGCGGCGGTCGAATCGGTGACGCAGTACAGGCGCGGGATGGCGCGCAGGGCCACCTTGATGGCGCCCGGGTGCACGTGCAGCAGGTCGGGGATCAGTTCGGCGTATTCGGCGTGCGCCAGGGCGGCGCCGACCATGCCCGGCTCGCGGTGGTGCAGGCCGCTCATGGCGTTGAACAAATGCGTAAAGCCCATGGCGCCATGTTCCAGCGCGGCCACGCCGTCTTCATAGGAACCGAGCGTGTGGCCGATCTGCACGCGCACGCCGGCGTCGGCCAGGGCACGCACCAGGTCCAGGTGGCCGGCGATTTCCGGCGCCACGGTGATGACGCGCAGCTTGGCCAGCGTTTGCAGGCGTTCGATTTCGGCCAGCGTGGCAGCGCGCGCGTAGTTGGGCTGCGCCCCGAGCTTGCCGGAATTGATGTACGGGCCTTCCAGGTGGGCGCCCAGCACGCGTGCCGTGTTCGGGCGGCGGTTGTTGGCGGCGATGCCGATGGCGCTCAATGCCATGTCGATATCTTCCGGCGGCGCCGTCATGGTGGTGGCCAGGAGGCTGGTGGTGCCGTGGCGCGCATGGATGGCCGCGATGGTGTAGACGGCTTCGCCGCCTTGCATGATGTCCTTGCCGGCGCCGCCATGCACGTGCAGGTCGATAAAGCCGGGCAAAATATAGTCGTCGCTATTGGTCGACGGGTGGAGGGACTCGCCCGTGATGCTGTCGACGCGCTCGCCGAAGGCGATGGCGCCGTGGATCCAGCCGCCTGGGGTAAGGATATTGCCTTTGATAGTGCTGCTCATCTGCGCGACTCCGCTACGAATTCATAATAATCACTGCGGCAATACGAGTGGGTCAGTTCCACCGCCGCGCCGTTGTCGAGATAACTGACACGGGTGATGTGCAGCATGGCTTCACCCGTCTTGATATTGGCCAGCTTGGCCTGTTCCGCCGTGGCGTTGACGGCGCGGATATGCTGCAGCGCGCGCATCGGGATGGTGCCGCGCGACTCCAGGTAACCGTACAGCGAATCGGTGACCTGCTGCGGGTCCGGCATGTACAGCGCGGGGATGGTGGTCGTCTCGATCGCCATCACCACTTCGTCGGCCGTGCGCAGGCGGCGCAAGCGCGCCACCGGCATGTGTGGCGACAGGCCCAGCGACAGCAGTTCCAGCGGCGCCGCCGCGCCGATGTCGCGCTGCAGCCAGCGCGAGCCGGCCGTGAAGCCCCGCTGGCGCAATTCTTCCGAAAAGCTCGTCAAGCGCGACAGCGGCTGCTCCAGCTTGGGCGTGATGTAGGTGCCCGAGCCGCGCCTGCGCGTCAGCATGCCCCGGTCGCACAGCATGTCGATGGCCTTGCGCGCCGTGACGCGCGAGATTTCCAGGATGTCCGACAGCACGCGCTCGGAAGGCAAGGCCTGGTTGGCGCGCCAGTCGCCGCTGGCGATGCCGTCCGACAGCATGTTCGCCAGTTGCATGTAGAGCGGCGTGTCGCTGGCGGGATTGGGTTTGAAGCCGGACAGTTTGGTCAGCATGGTCATTGCTCCTGCAAGTGCTTGCTGATCAGGCGCAGGCCGCCTGCCGCCGAGTCGCCCTGTGCCGGCACGAGCAGTTGCAACAGTGCCGCCGGCAGGTAGCCAGACAAGGGCGCCGCCAGGCCGCCGCACAGGGCCACGGGCAAGGTGCCGGCCGGGTCGAGCGCCCTGGCGATGAGGGCGATCTGCTGGCCCGCGTCGCTCAGGATAGTGCGCGCCACCACGTTGCTGGCCGCATGTTCGAGTACCAGCCGCGCCAGTTGCGCGTAGGTGGTCTGGCTGGCGGCCGCCAGCCACACCTGCATGGCGTTGCGCTGGCCGCCGCAGGCGTCGATGATGGCCGTGGCGAAGGCGCTGCCGGGCACGCGCCCGTCGACCACCTGCTGCGCGTGGTTGATGGCGCGCATGCCGATCCAAGCGCCACCGGCTTCGTCGCCGGAGGGAAAGCCCCAGCCGCCCACTTCGTGGCGGCTGCCGTCCGCGTGCAACACTTCGCCTACGCTGCCGGTGCCGATGGCAACGATGACGCCCGGCTGGCCCGCGTGTGCGCCCAGCAGGGTGGTCAGGGCATCCGATTCGAGTGCCACCAAGGCATAGCCGGGATTGTGTTCGATAAAGCTGGCGGCCCACTGCTTGTTGTGTACGCCGGCCAGGCCCAGGCCGATGGCCATGCGCTGCAGCGACGGTTGTTCCAGGCCGGCGGCGCGGAAGGCCAGGGTGACGGCATGTGCCACGGACGTCCAGGCGCGTTCGATGCCCAGTCCCAGGCCGGATGGGCCGCTTTGTCCCTGCGCCAGTTCCTGGCCATCGAGGCGCGCCAGGCGTACGCGGGTGCCGCTGCCCCCGCCGTCGACGCCGATTATGTATTCGATCATGTTGTGCAGTCCCGCATATGGTTGATTGCGCCTGTCTCGTTTTTTATTTCTCGGGCGGCGAAAAAGCTGAAGGCACTATATTGTCGCCTCGATGGCTTGTCAACAGGTATTTAAGTGGTATTAGCAAATGCCTTGTGCGATGCCGTGCCGTGCCCGAGTTGGAGATTGCAAGTATTTGTTAATAAAGGGATTTTTGTGTTTTGAGAATGGTATTGAAATTGGCCTTGTTTAATGCCAATTTTTTCAGACTGGTCTATGTCTGGTGTTGCGCTATTGCTTGTATGCATGCTTGGCAAGGGACGCCATGAAGAGTAAAGTCCGCCTTTTACATCTGAGTTGGAAGAGCATGATGAACGACAAGGCAGCAAAGAGCGAGTACTGGGATGACTGGCAGCAAGAGGCGCTGGCCGCCGGCGTGTCGGCGCCGCTGGCCAAGCTGGGCATGGAAATGATGCGCACGCACCGCAAGAACCGCTGGCCGAAGGATTTCCTGGGCCGCGAAAGCGATGGCCCGGTCATGCTCGAAATGTGCCTGGAAGATGAAGCGGAAACGGAATTGTTCTTTATCGAGAACCTGCATCCCTACGATGCGGAGTTGATCGAAAAGACGCGCCGCCGCCTGTGCCTGCACTGATAGTGCGCTGATGCCTGACTGGAACGGCCGCCTTGCGCGGCCGTTTTCACATCAGGTGCTGAATTTTTCGCTGCTGGCGCGCACGCGCATGCGCAGGCTCAGCAGTACGATGGCGACCAGCAGCAGCGAATGCGTGCTCGGTTCATGCGGCGCGAGCGCACGCTGGCTGGCGTCGGGTAACTGGAAACTGGCCAGGCGTACGGCCAGAGGAGCGTGCGTCGCCTGGTAGGCGGCCAGCGGAATCGGTGTCGGCTTGTCTGCCGCATGCGTGTTGCCAGCGGCCCAGAGCGACAGGGCCGCGCACAGCAAGATCATCTTTCTCATCATGTTCTGTATTTCTGCCGAGGGCTGTAATTCGTTACACATGGTCCCGCCGTATGCCGGCCTATGCTCTGTCCCCAGTTTGTATGCTTTCAGGCGCTGGTCATGCCGCACCGGAATAATATCTTTTTATAAATTGCGTGTATTAAAACATAATAAAATGGAAATGCAAACATCTTTTTGCAAATAATAAGCGCATGCGCGGCATGTGCTTGCCAGACGGGATCTATTGCATGGGGGAAATTGCGTGGCATTTTTATGGGGGAGTGTCATAATGGCCCAGGCATTTTCGCCCAAGCATGGAGTAGATGATGAGCAAGGCACAGGACAGCAAGAAAGAAGCCAAGAAGGAACCGGCCAAGAGCATGAAGGAAAAGAAGGAAGCCAAGAAGGTCAAGAAAGAAGAGCGCAAGCGCTGATCATGCGCGTGCGCCGTGCATTGATGCACCCCTGGCGTGCGCCGGCCCTGCTGGCGGCGTTCGCCCTGCTGGCCTGCGGCGTCCCCGTGTCCGGCGTGCTGGCGCAGCAAAAGGCAGCGCCGTCCACGTTCGGGCAAGTGGTGGGCAATGCCGTGCTGTGCATCGACCAGATCGATAACAAGGCCTTCTATGCCTATTTGCTGACGGCTTTCGGCCCCGCCTACAAGCATGAAGGCGGCGCCTACTGGTTCCGCACGGACGCCACCTTGTGGGGTGCGCCCGTTACCGACGTGATCGTCAGTGACGACACCAGCCCCCTCGTCTTCATGGGCGTGGTGGCGGACGCGACGCCGGAAAAGCTGGAACCGGCCATCCGCAGCGCCTCGGGCCTGCGTTTCAATAAACTCGACAATTCCGCCTTTCCTGTCCGTGGTTCCGTGCCTGGCAGTAAAATCGTCTACTTCCGCAGCAAGGCGAAAGTGTATTGCGCCAAATACAAGCCGTTGCCGCCCGCCCGCACCCGCTGAGGGGTTCGGCTTGCCGCCGCGCATTTTGATCGTTTCATCCGCAGGGTCTTCATGTACACGCATTATTTCCAGCTCAAGCAATCGCCGTTCTCGATCGCCCCCGATCCGCGCTACCTGTTCATGAGCGAACGCCACCGCGAAGCGCTGGCGCACTTGCTGTATGGCGTGGGCAGCGGCGGCGGCTTCGTGCTGCTGACGGGAGAAATCGGCGCCGGCAAGACCACCGTGTGCCGCTGCTTCATGGAGCAGATTCCGGAAAATTGCCAGCTCGCCTATATCTTCAATCCGAAACTGTCCGTCGAGGAATTGCTGCTGTCGATCTGCGAGGAATTCCGCATCGCCGTGGCGCCCGGCGTGGCCAGCGTGAAAGGCTATGTCGACGCCATCAATGCGCACTTGCTGGCCAGCCATGCGCAGGGCAAGAATAATGTGCTGATCATTGATGAAGCGCAAAACCTGTCCGCCGCCGTGCTGGAGCAGCTGCGTTTGCTGACGAACCTGGAAACGAGCGAGCGCAAACTGCTGCAGATCATCCTCATCGGCCAGCCGGAATTGCGCGCCATGCTGGCCCGGCCCGAGCTGGAGCAGCTGGCGCAGCGCGTGATTGCCCGCTATCACCTGGGCTCGCTGACGGCCGAGGAAACGGCCAGCTATGTCCGCCACCGCCTGGCCGTGGCGGGCAGCACGGCGCAGACACCGTTCGCGCCGCGCCTGATGGCGCAGATCCATGCCTTGAGCAAGGGAGTGCCGCGCCGCATCAACCTGCTGTGCGACCGCGCGCTGCTGGGCGCCTACGTGGAAAACCAGGCGCAGGTGACGCGCCAGATATTGCGCCGTGCCGCCGAGGAAGTGTTTGCCGAAGAGGGCAAGCCGGCTGCCGGACGGGGCCTGCGCTGGCCGCACGTGGCCGGTGGCGTGCTGGCCGGTGCCGTGGTCACGGCTGCGCTGGCATGGCATTTCATGCCGCGCGCTGGCATGCCCGTACCGGCGGTCACTGCACCGGCACCGGCCTTGGCCGCATCCGTGCCGGCGGCGTCTGCAGTGGTGGCCGTGCCTGCGCCCGTCAGCGTGCCGGACCGCAACGCCGTGCTGCGCCAGCTGGCCGCCCTGTGGGGCGAGCAGTTGCCGGCCGGCGACGCTTGCCAGGCGGGCGCCCGCGCCGGCCTGCGCTGCCTGCATAGCCGGGGCGGCATCGCCGAACTGCGCGTGCTCGATACTCCCGCCATGCTGACCTTGCGCGATGGGCAAGGGGCGGAACAGCTGGCGCTGCTGACGCGCTTGCAGGGCGAGACGGCCACCTTGATGCTCGATGGCAAACCACAAAGCCTGTCGCTGGCCCAGCTGGCGCAGCGCAGCGATGGCAGCTTTACCACCTTCTGGCGTGCCCCGCGCAGCTGGCGCGACGAAGTGCCGCTGGGTGCCCGCGGCGCCGACGTGGACTGGCTGGCGCAGCGCCTGGCGCAACAGCGGAGCTTGCCGGTGCCGGCAGCCAACCTGCCGCTCGATGCCGAGATGCAAGGCCAGCTGCGCGCTTTCCAGCAGAGCCAGAACTTGCGGGCCGATGGCCTGGCAGGTCCGAAAACGTACATACGCCTGAGGCAACTGGGTGATAACGCGGAGCCGCGCCTGAGCAGCGCGGCTCCTGCCGTGGCAGCATCCGCTGCGACGGCGATGGTGGCGGGGAAATAAGATGTCCTACATACTTGAAGCATTGAAAAAATCGCAGGCCGAGCGCCAGCTGGGCGAGTTGCCCTCGATTCACGCACCGCAAGTGCAGCTGCATGATGGCGCAGCGTCCGCTTCTGCGCGGCGCACGCCCGTGTGGCTGGCGCTGGGCGGCGTCGCCGTGGCCGTGGCTGCCGCACTGCTGCTGTGGCAGCCTTGGCAGGCGGACGCGGCGGCACCTGCGGCCGCTGCTGTCGTCCCAGCCGTGCTGGCCCAGGCCGTGCCCGCGCCCTTGCCCGTGGCTGCCCCGCCAGCGGCGGTCGCACCCGCGCCTGTGGCGGCCTTCGTGCCGCCAGCGGCCACCGCCGCGCCCGTGCACCATGCCAGGCCCGTGGCGGAGCCGAAGCAGGAGACGCCCGGCCAGGCCGTGTCGCCGCCCGTTGCGGCACCGGCGCCTGCAGTGCCGCCCACGCCCGCCGCCGAGGAAAGTGTCCCCGGCATGCGCGACCTGCCTGAGCCGATACAGCGGCAAATCCCCGCCATTGCCATCGGCGGCTATATCTATTCGAAGAATCCGGCCGACCGCCTGTTGCTGATCGACAAGGTGCTGCGCCACGAAGGCGAAGAGCTGGCACCGGGCCTGGTGCTGGAAAAGTTGCAGCCGAAGGCGGCCATCTTCAGTTTCAAGGGCTACCGCTACCGCGTGCCGTATTGACTTGTTGCGCATCAAGGCCGGGCCGCCATAGCTGAACCAACCTGGCCTGGCCTGGTCGAACCAGGGTCGCTGCGCCCCTGTGCGCGGCCGGGGAGTTCCCATGATTGCTGCCGCCAATGAGGGTGTGCTTGATACGGATGCGCCGGAAAACCTGGCGCGCATCGAGCATATCGTCGTGCTGATGATGGAAAACCGCTCGTTCGACCACATGCTGGGCTACCTGAGCCTGGAAAGTGGGCGCGCCGACATCGATGGCTTGCAGTCCAGTCATGCCAACCTGCACGCGGGCGTGACGTATCCTGTGCACCATTTGCAGCGCACGGCCTTCGGCCCGCAGCAAGACCCGTCGCATACGGGCCTGTCGGTGGCGCAGCAATTGCAAAACAATAACGGCGGCTTCGTCGACGACTATGCGCAAACGCATCCGGGCGACCCCGACATCGATCTGGTGATGGGTTACTATAATGCGGCCGACTTGCCCATGTATGATTTCCTGGCGCAACAGTTCTGCGTCTGCGACCGCTGCTACAGTTCCGTGCCGGGCGCCACCTGGCCCAACCGCCTGTATGCGATCAGCGGCAAGGCGGCCGGCAGCCGCGACAGCAAGCGCGTGCCCCTGTATGCGAACAAGTCCTTCGTGCGCCACCTGGACCGGGCCCAGCTTAGCTGGAAATTTTATTCCGCCTGGAAACCCTGGAGCCTGGCCTTCAGCGACGACCATTACCGCTCGTCCGAGTGGTATGAGCCCTTCGGCTCCAGCGCGCGCCGCTATGGTTTCATCGGCGATGCGCTGGCGGGCACCTTGCCGTCTGTCAGCTGGATCGATCCGCATTTTTTTGAGAATGACGACCACCCACCGGCCGATATCCGCGCCGGCCAGGCGCTGGTAGCGCAGGTTTACCAGGCCCTGTCGCGCGGTCCCGCCTGGTCGCGCACCTTGCTGATCCTCAGTTATGACGAGCACGGCGGATTTTTCGACCATGTGCCGCCGCCCGCCGCCGCCGACGACGACCCCGCGTTTCGCCAGTACGGCGTGCGCGTGCCCATGCTGCTGGTGTCGCCGCTGATCGCGCCGGGCAGCGTCAGCCACGAGGTATACGATCACACGTCGATCATCAAAACCATCTTGCAGCGATTTTGCCGCGGCGCCGATGGCGGCTTGCCTCAGATGGGCGCGCGCGTGGCGGCCGCCAGCGGCCTGGGTGCCGTGCTGGCCCTGGCGCAGCCGCGCGCGGCACCCGCCGTGCCCTTTGCCGTGCTGGCGCAGCGGGCCGCATGGGAAGCGGATGTGCGGGCGCATGACTTCGCCCCGCTGGCGCAGGCTGAAGGCTTGGTCGCCGCCGTTACTGCCGTGCCCGTGCAATCTGATGCCGAAGCGGGCGTAATCGCTGCGCATCGGCAATTGGCGCGCTGGGCCAGGAATGCGCAGATAGCGCCCGGGCCGGCGGGCCGGCGCCGGCGGCAGGGTGGCAAAGTCGCAGGCGCTTGAGCTGGACAATGAGCTGGACAATGAGTTGGACAATGAGCTGGACAATGAGTTGGACAATGAGCCGGGCAATGCATGGCGCCAGCGCCGGGCGTTGGCGCCGGTGGGGCTGCGTATAATCACTGCTTCTCAATCAAGGAGTGATCATGCACGATGCGATGCCCGCCCACCCGGTACTGGGTGTGATCGGCCGTTCCGGTAGCGGCAAGACGACCCTGCTGGAATTTGTGGTGAAGGAACTGGCGGCGCGCGGCTTGCGTGTCAACCTGGTCAAGCACAGCCACCATGACCTGGCGCTGGAACCGCCGCAAAAAGACAGCGCCCGGTTGCGCCTGGCTGGGGCGGCGGAAGTGCTGGTGGCGTCGCCATATCGCTTTGCCATCGTGCATGAGTTGCGCGGCGCGCCCGAGCCGAGCCTGGCGCAGCAATTGGCCCGCATGGGGCCGGCGGATCTGACCCTGGTCGAAGGTTTCAAGACGGACCCCATCCCCAAGCTGGAAGTATTCCGCCCGGAAGTGGGGCAGGCGCCCCTGTATCCGCACGACCCGCATGTGATCGCCGTCGCCTCCGACAGCCCGGCGCCGGCCGACCTGCGTGAGGGCGTGCAATGGCTGGACTTGAATGCGCGCGAGCACGTACTGGCCTGGTTGCTGCTGCAGTTGGAAAATAAGCTGGAAAAATAAGCTAAAGGTTTGCCGGCGCCATCCGTTAATACTGGTAGAACCTCATTGGAGAAATGTATGGACGTCGGAAGCATTGCTCAACTGTCAACCACGATGGCGGAGACCGGCACGCGGCAAGCCGTCGGTTTGACTGTCCTGAAAAAAGCCCAGGATATCCAAAGCTCGACTGCTACTGCCTTGCTGGCAGCGTTGCCACCGGTACAGTCGGCGCCGAGTCTGCCGGCTCACCTCGGTAACCGCATCAACACGACAGCCTGAGCGCAGGTCTGTAGCGCCCGTCTGGCGCTTTGCCGTGCCCATGCCCACACCACCGTCCTCGACGGTGGAGAGTGGGCGTTTTTGTCAGTGTTTTCGCTTTTTTTCCTGCTCCTGTCAAGTTGATTAATTGACCATGGTTCGCCATGGCACGGCCGATTCAGTAAAATGACGTCCATCACCTCGCGTTGCCCATAGTGCAGCCCGGGGCGTGCCATTACTTTGACCCATGCAAGAGGACTCCCCATGAACAAACGTCAAGCTCTCATCGCCGCCGCCCTTGCGGGCCTCTGTGCCGGCACCACCGTCAACGCGACCGCACACGATGGTCCCGCTCCTGGCGACAAGGAAAAATGCTACGGCGTCGCCAAGGCAGGGCAGAACGATTGCGCCTCGTCCGATGGCGCGCATTCCTGCGCGGGCCAGGCCGAGGCGGACAACTTGCCCACGGAATGGGCGTATGTTGCCAAGGGCACGTGCGAACAGGCGGGCGGCTCCGTCAAGCCCATCAAGGCCGGCAAGGCCGCCAAACCGGCCACGCAGCCGTAAGCTCTCGCCGCTTGCCCATGCCGCAGCCACTTCGAGCGCGTGCCGGCGTCGGCCTGCGCGCCGCGCACTACCGCGACTTCATGGCGCGCCGGCCCGCCGTGGGCTGGCTGGAAGTGCATACCGAAAATTATCTGCAGCCATCTGGCTGGGATAGTCATGTGTTGCAGACGCTGCGCCAGGATTACCCGATCAGCCTGCATGGCGTGGGCCTTGGCCTGGGCTCCGTGCGCGGCTTTTCCGAGCCCCATTTGCAGCGCGTGCGCGCCGTGGTGGAGCGCATCGAGCCGGCCCTCGTGTCGGAACACCTGTGCTGGGGCGCCGTGGCGCAGCAGCAACTCAATGATCTGTTGCCGCTGGCCTTGAATGGCGCCGCCCTCGACTTGTTGTGCGCAAGGGTGGGCCGCGTGCAGGATGTGCTGAAAAGGCCGATCTTGCTGGAGAATGTCTCCACTTACCTGCGTTTTGCCGACGATGCCATGAGCGAGGCGCAATTCCTGGCGGAACTGGCCCGCCGCAGCGGCTGCGGGCTGCTGCTCGATATCAACAACTTGTATGTGAACCAGTGCAACCACGGCGAAGACACCCTGCTTGCCATGCAAAGCATCGCGCCGGGCAGCGTGGGCGAGCTGCACCTGGGCGGCCATCTGCTGACGCCGCACGCCGTGATCGACCACCATGGCGCCGCCGTGGCCGAGCCCGTCTGGGACTTGTATGCGGCCGCCTTGCTGCGCTTTGGCGCCATTCCCACCCTGGTCGAATGGGATACGGATTTGCCGCCGCTCGATATCCTGCTGGGCGAAGCGGACAAGGCGCAAGCGATGCTGGCGCGCCATGCGCCGCAAGCGCCATGGCAGGGCGCGCTGCTGGCGGCGGCGCCACCGCCCGCGTCGTGCGATGCGCTGGCGGTCGGCCAGCAAGCATTTGCCACGGCCTTGCTCGATACTGCGGCGACGTTGCCATCGTTCGCGGGAGAGGCGGTGCCGCAGCGTTTCTCTTTGTATCGCGGCAATTTGAGCACCACCTGGCGCCGTACCCTGGGCCACGCCTATCCCGTCGTGCTGGCGCTGGTTGGCGCGGATTTTTTTGGCGGCCTGGCGCGCGCGTACGGCCGCCAGTATCCGTCAGATAGCGCCGATTTGACGCAGTTTGGTGCCCGTTTCGCCGATTTTCTGAGCAGTTTTCCGCCTGCGGCCGAGTTGCCCTATCTGCCGGACATGGCGCGCCTGGAATGGGCCGTGCACCTGGCCCATTACGCTGCCGATGCGCAAGCGCTGGCGCCAGAGGCGCTGGCCGCCCTGCATCCCGATCAGCTCGAAGTGCGCCGTTTTACCTTGCATCCCGCTTGCGCCTTGCTGGCATCGAACTGGCAAGTGGCGGCCCTGTGGCATGCGCATCAGGATGGCGAAGAGCAGGGGATGTTTCCGCACGATATGCAGGTGGCCAGCTGGACATTGGTATGTAGGTCGCGCTGGAAGGCGCAGGTGCTGCAAGTGGATGCGGCCGCGCATGCGGCCTTGCTGGCGTTGCGGCAGGGACAAACGTTTGGCGCCGCGCTCGATGCGGCGTTCGAGCGGGATCCGGCATTCGACCTGGCCGCCCGCCTGCGCCAGTGGCTGGCGCATGCGGTGCTGGCGGCGTGACACTTTATTCGAAGGCCCGCAGCAGGCGCGCTTCGCCCGTCTGATCGCGGTACAGGGCATTCGCGGCCAGGGTGGCGTCCATCATGCGCGCGACTTGCTCTTCTTCAAAGCGGGCCAGCTCGGCGGTGGCCCCGACGAGGGCCAGTTCCAGCCTGGCGCGTGCGCTCTGATACAGGCTGCTGGTGTATTTGTCTGTGTTACGCAGCAATTCTTCCGCGTTTTCTATTACCTGGCGCAAGTCGCCGATCAGGCGTTCCTGGCTGCGCGTACCGTGTTCGGGATGGTCCATGGCGCTTCCCTTCCGCAATCGATATTTATCTGACAATAACGACGTGTCGCAGCTTGACTTGGGCAGCCGGGCTGGCAGCGGTGCTGGCTGGACGCATGGGGCTGCTTTCGCCCCCCATGCCGGAGTCAGACGGGAGCGACGACCGTGATACGGATATCGCCCACGCTGACGACCTGGCCGGCGCGGATCTTGGCGGTCTTGCGCAATTCCTTCTTGCCATCGACCTTCACCACGCCGCTATCGACCATGACCTTGCCTGCGCCACCGCTGTCGCACAAGCCGACCAGCTTCAGCAGCTGGTTCAGCTCGACGAACTCGGATGTTAAATCAAAGCTTACTTTTTGCATTGTATCCCTTATTGCAATGATGTGTTTTCAACACTTGATGACGACCTCAACTAATCCATAGTTTACCTGAAGCCGCCAGCAATGCAGGGTGTAAGTCAGCTTTTGTTGGGCTGCGTCATCTCCAGTGGCACGATCCATGCACTGAATTGCTCTTCCGTCACATAGCCCAGGGCCAGTGCCGCTTGCTTCAGGGTCGTGCCTTCATGCTGGGCCTGCTTGGCGATTTGCGCCGCCTTGTCGTAGCCGATGTGTGGCGCCAGCGCCGTGACCAGCATCAGGGAGCGCTCCATCAGCTCGGCGATGCGACCACGGTTCGGCGCGATGCCGTGCGCGCAATGCGCGTCGAAGCTGCGCATGCCGTCGCCCAGCAGGCGCGCGCTTTGCAGGAAGTTGTGCGCAATCAAGGGTTTGAAGACGTTCAGCTCGAAATTACCCGAGGCGCCACCCACCGTGATGGCGACGTCGTTGCCGAACACCTGGCAGCACAGCATGGTCAGTGCTTCGCACTGGGTGGGATTGACCTTGCCCGGCATGATGGAACTGCCTGGCTCGTTTTCGGGGATGGTGATTTCACCGAGGCCGGAACGGGGGCCGGACGCCATCCAGCGCACGTCGTTGGCGATTTTCATCAGCGCCGTGGCCAGGGTTTTCAGCGCGCCATGGGCGGCCACCAGGGCATCATGGGCGGCCAGGGCGGCAAACTTGTTGCTGGCCGTCTCGAACGGCTGGCCCGTCAGGCGTGCCAGTTCCGCCGCAATGCGACCGGCAAATTCCACGTGGGCATTCAAGCCCGTGCCCACGGCCGTGCCGCCGGCGGCCAGCTGCAGCAGCGGCGGCAGCGATGCCGTGATGATGTGCTCGGCAAAGTCCAGCTGCGCCACATAGCCGGAAAATTCCTGGCCCAGGGTCAAGGGCGTGGCATCCTGCAAATGCGTGCGGCCGATCTTGACGATATCGGCAAACTCCGTGGCTTTCGCGTCGAGCGTGGCGCGCAGCTGGCGCAGCGGCGGCAGGACCGTGTTGGCGACGGCAAGTGCGGCCGCCACATGGATGGCGGTGGGAAAGATGTCGTTCGAGGACTGGCCCAGGTTGACGTCGTCGTTCGGGTGCAGCAGGCGCGCTTCTCCTCGCAAGCCGCCGATCAGCTCGGAACCGCGGTTGGCCAGCACTTCATTCATGTTCATATTGCTTTGCGTGCCGGAGCCCGTCTGCCAGACGGCCAGCGGGAATTCTGCGTCATGCTTGCCAGCCAGCACTTCGTCGGCCGCTTGCGTGATGGCGATGGCCTTCTTGCCATCCAATAGGCCCAGCTCCAGGTTGACGTGGGCGGCCGCGCGCTTGACGGTGGCCAGGGCGGCGATCAGTTCAGGCGGCATCTTTTCCGTGGAGATATGGAAGTGCTCAAGCGAGCGCTGCGTTTGCGCTCCCCAAAGCCGGTCGGCGGGTACGTCGATCGGGCCGAAACTGTCGCGTTCGATTCTGCTACTCATGGCATCCCTTTCATCGATGGAGGTGGATCGAGTGTACTCCAGACGTCAAAAAGACACAGGATGATGCTGTATTGCATCATTTTTCCCTTGGTCCATCTATATTTTTGCGATTTCCTGCCGTTAAAGACAGACGAGTTTCCCTTCCTATCTTGTTATCAAAGCGATCAGTCCATGCAAAGCAGCATTGTTACCCGTTGGTCCCTGATCGCGTGCGCCGCCGCCAGCCTGGCCTTGCCGCCCGTGATGGCGGCCGAACTGGGCGAGATGGCGGTGCTGTCACATGTAGGGCAGCCCTTGCTGGCCGAGATCGAACTGACGGCCCTTACTCCAGAAGAGGCCGGCGGCGTGGCCGTGCGCCTGGCCTCGCCCGATGTGTACCGGGGCGGCGGCATCGGCATGGACCCGGCCTTGCAAACTTTGATGATCAGCCCGCTGGAACGCGGTGGGCGGCAGTATGTGCGCGTGACTACCCGGCAAGCGATTCAGGCGGGTCATGTACATTTGTATTTGTTATTGGGTAATGGTAGCGGCGCCGTCGTGCGTCTGGGTACGCTGTGGCTGACGCCGGCACCGCCCGCCGCCGTCGCTGCCGGTGCGCCAGTCAGGCCCGTCATTCCGGCGCCCGTGACCGTGCCTTTGCCGCTGCCGCGCACTGCGTCCGGCACGCCGCCGCCCGATGCCGCCGCGCTGGCAGCGCGCGCGCGGGCCGAGGGACTGGTGCGTCCGGCGCGCGTGTTCGTGCCGCCGCTTGCCGTGCCTACGCCGGCGGCTCCCGCGCTGCGTCCGCCGCCGCTGCGCCGTGTCAGGGCGCCCGTCGCCGCTTGCGCGCCCCAGGTGGATGCTGGGCAGGCGCAAGCGTGCGTGGCGCTGGATGAGAAAAATGCGGCCCTGAATGACAAGCTCGGTGAATTGGAAGGCAAGATCGGCGCCTTGCAAAAGGCGCTGGCTCAGCCCGTCACCGCCGCCGCTGTGCCGGCTGCCGCGCCGGTCGAGGCGCAGGCGCCGCATGTCAAGCCCAAGCCCCTGCACGCGGCGCCGGCAACCGACAAGGAAAAGAAAACGGGCGGCAACGGCTTGCTGTGGCTCGGTATCGGCACCCTGGCCTTCGTGCTGTTGACGGCGCTCATCGTGTATGTCGTGCGCAAGCGCAGGCAGGTGGCGGGGCCGGGCGCGCCGTCGAAATACTGGGTCCTGCTGCGCAAGCCGTTCGGCCGCAAGAAAGAGGTGCCGGTACTGACGGAGGCGGTGGAGGAGGAAGCGGCCGAGGCGGAAACGGAGCCGTTCTCGCGTTAATGCTGCTGCAAGGCCGCGCTAAAAATTTGATATAAAAAAAGATATTTAAAAAAGATAGAAAGTGCCTGTGTACGGTGTTGCCTATTTTTCAAAGATGGTGATATGATTAACTCAGTGGACTTGCTCTACGACAAAACAGCCCCAGCCTGTCGCAGTCACCAACGATAGTGTGGCGCGGCAAACAGGTGTAGCGTTGCATAAACGCCTGGGACTGGAAGCGGTTTGCGATGCCGACGATGTGCTCGCGAACGCCGGATGCAACCGGCAGCGAGGCGACGCCAGGAGATACCTGGGGTTCGCCTTCCAAATTCCCCCTCCTTGCTTTTTGAGTGTCGCAGATGGCGCGCTCCCTGGCACGGCGGCAGACGTAAAAAAAGCACCCTCGGGTGCTTTTATCGTTTCTGGCGTGGCAAGCTTGCTTATTTACATGCGGGCGCGCGATCCTGGCATGATGTTCGACAGCTGCGTCATCCACGGTTCCGTGATGGCGCGGATTTCGCGGTCATTGGCCAGGATTTGCTTGAGCAAGTCGATCTTGCGCAGGCGCGAGGCGCCGGCCTGGGCAGGCATGCTGCCCGTCAAGGTCGCGCTGGCTGCGCTGGCGCACTGGTTTTCCAGGGTATCCAAGCCATCCCAGTCGCTCGAACGTGCGGCCACGACCATTTTGTTGGTCATTCCTGCAATATTTTCATACATCGAGAGAACGTCGTTGGAGGTCATGAGCACACCCGTAACTAGTGAATGGATTACCGCTTGTCCAGATTAGCGGCAGGTTCAGCGGGAACTTGAGGGTGTTTTTGAAAAAAAAGTGAAAATAATCTGAATGGTTTTGCCTGGCCGCCGGAATCGCCCGCAAAACCCGCATGGATGCTGGGGAGACGATTCCGGCCGCGACCGGTTTATTTGACGAGTTCTTCCAGTCCCGCACTCAGTTCGGCAGGCGGCGGCATCCTGTCCACCAGCACGGACGGCGGTAAACCGAGCGCTTCAGCCACTTCATTCGGGTAGCAGGCGATGATTTCTTCATTGCTCAAGGCATTTTCCTCGATGCGCGCGCGCCAGGAAGCCAGGTGCACGATGGCGGCCAGCCGGTTCAGGGGCGTCTTGGCCAGCGGATCGGGAAAGGCGGCGATGGCCTCGGCAAAGGTGGCAGGGAACTTCCAGCGGCGCGTCAGTTCGGCGCCCACTTGCGCATAGTCATAGCCCAGCGACACCCGTTCCGCATCAAGCCGGCGCGCATCGAGCGGCGGCGCGATCTTGTCGAGCTGCATGGCTTGCTCGGGCATGGCGGCATGGATCACCAGTTGTCCGATCGCATGCATCATGCCGACGGTGAACGCCAGGTCCTGGTTGTCGCCCGTCTGTCTGGCGATCCAGCGGGCCGACACGGCGCTGTGCAGGCTGTAGCGCCAGAACTGCGGCAGATTCAGGCCGGGCACGGTCTTGTAGCCGCTGACCAGGCCCGAGCTGATGACGAGGGTGCGCACGGTCACAAAACCGAGCATCAGCACGGCGTCTTCCACCGTGCCGACGCTGCGCGAGACGTGGTAATAGGCCGAGTTGGCCAGCCGCAGCAGCTTGGCGCTCAGCACCGGGTCCGCTCCCAGCTGGCGCGCGATGTCTTCGGTGGCAATGGCGGGGTTGTCGAAACTGCGCACCAGTTCATTGACGATCTTCGGGGCGGCAGGCAGGGCGTGGGGTTGCTGGAACAGCGCTTCCAGTTGCATGGCAATCTCCTTTGGCGTACACGCGGCACGGGGTCGTTCAACTATAAGCTGATTTTTTGTCCGCATGAAAAAAAGTTTGGGGATGGTTGTCGGGCCCAAAAAAGGTATGATTTCAGGCTATGATTTTGGCTATTTTCATCGAAAGGATCGCCATGCACGGTTTGCGTTTTTCCTGGCCCCGCACGCCAGTCCAGGCTGCCATCGTCATCGCCCTGGCCGGCGTCTCGCTGGCCGGTTTTCCGGCTCAGGCGCACGGCCAGGCCGCCGGCGCCACTGCCGCTGTCCCCGTCAAAGTCTTGCCTGGCGACGACTTCTATGACTACGTGAATGGCGACTGGCTGCGCAGCACGGAGATTCCCGCCGACCGCAGCAGCTGGGGCTCGTTCGCCATCCTTGCCAACGCGACCAACGAGCGCATCATCGGCCTCGTCGAAGGCCTGGCGGCGGCGCCACAGACGGATGCCTCCGCGCGCCAGGTCAGCGATTTTTACCGTTCCTGGATGGATGAAGCGGCTATCGAAGCGAAAGGCTGGGCGCCGATCAAGCCCTTGTTGACAAAGATCAATGGCATACGCGACCAGGCAGGGCTGGCCCGTGCGCTGGGCGAGAGCTTGCGCGCCGATGTCGATCCGCTCAACGCCACCAATTTTCATACGGAAAACCTGTTTGGCCTGTGGGTGGCGCAAGACTTGAACGACACCACGCGCAATGTGGCTTACCTGCTGCAGGGCGGACTGGGCTTGCCCGACCGCGCCTTTTACCAGGGCGACAGCGCGCGCATGCAGGGCTTGCGCACGGCTTACCAGGCGCATATTGCCGCCATGCTCCGGCAGGCCGGCTACAGCGATGCGGCGGGCCGCGCCGCGCGCGTGTTTGCGCTGGAGCAGCAGATTGCCGCCAGTCACGCCAGCCGCGAAGATTCGGCCGATGTGGTCAAGGGCAATAACGCGTGGCGCGCCGCCGACTTCGCCAGCAAGGCGCCGGGCCTGGACTGGAAAGCTTTCTTCCAGGCGGCAGGGCTGGGCCAGCAGACGGATTTCATCGTCTGGCATCCGACGGCCATGACGGGCAGCGCGGCGCTGGTGGCGAGCGTGCCGCTGGCCACCTGGAAGGATTTCCTGGCCTTCCACGCCATCAACCATTTCAGCACGATTCTGCCGAAGGCGGCCGCCGAGCAGCGCTTTGCCTTCTATGGCAGCACCCTGAGCGGCACGCCGCAGCAGTCGCCGCGCAGCAAGCGGGCGCTGGAGGCGACGAATGCGGCCCTGAGCGATGCCGTCGGCAAGCTGTACGTGGAACGCTTTTTCCCGCCGGAATCGAAAGCCCGCGTGCAAGACATGGTGACGAATATCGTCGCCGCCTTCTCGCGCCGCATCGACAAGCTGGACTGGATGGCGCCCGCCACCAAGGCGCAGGCGCAGGAAAAACTCAAGACCCTGTACGTGGGCGTGGGCTATCCCGAGCGTTGGGACAGCTATGCGGGCTTGCGCGTGGTGCGCGGCGACGCGCTGGGCAATGTGCAACGGGCGGAACAGTTTCACTATCGCCGGGAACTGGCCAAGCTGGGCCAGTCGCCGGACCGCAAGGCCTGGGCCATGCCGGCGCAGCTGGTCAACGCCGTCAACCTGCCGCTGCAAAATGCGCTGAACTTCCCCGCCGCCATCCTGCAGCCGCCATTCTTCGACCCGCAGGCATCCGATGCGGCCAACTATGGCGGCATCGGCGCCACCATCGGCCACGAGATCAGCCACAGTTTTGACGACCAGGGTGCGCAGTTCGACGCCCAGGGCAAGCTGCGCGACTGGTGGACACCGGCCGACCTGGCGCATTTCCAGTCGGCATCCCAGCAGCTGGTGGCGCAATTCGCGGCCTACAAGCCGTTTCCCGACCTGGCCGTGAATGGCCAGCTGACCCTGAGCGAAAACCTGGCCGATCTGGCCGGCGTGGCGGCCGCGCATGATGCGTTCACGCTGTCGCAACAGGGCAAGCCGGCGCAGTCGAACGCGGACCGCGATTTCTTCATCGGCTACGGCGTCAGCTGGCGCAGCAAGGCGCGCGAAGCGGCGGCGCGCCAGCAAATCCTCACGGATGGCCATGCGCCGGCGCAATACCGCGCCGCCACCGTGCGCAACCTCGACGCCTGGTATCCGGCCTTCGACGTCCAGCCGGGGCAGCAGCTGTACCTGGCGCCGCAACAGCGTGTGCGCGTCTGGTAGACATAAGCGGTGCCGGACGGGGAGTCGGCCGGCAGCGTAAAATGCGCCCATCGATGACAGGAGCGCCATGAAGCCGACCCCGCAGCAAGATCAGCAAGACCCCATCCACGCCATCACGGGGCGCACGCTGGCCCATTACGATGCCAGCGCCGAGCAGTTTTTCGAAGGCACGCGCGACCACGATGTCAGCCAGAACATCGCCGCGCTGCTGGGGGCCATCGGCAAGCCTGCGCCGTTGGCGATCCTCGACCTCGGTTGCGGCCCCGGCCGCGACCTGAAGGCGTTCACGGCCATGGGCCATCACGCCACGGGCGTCGATGGCTGCCCCCGCTTCGTCGAGATGGCGCGCGCCTACAGCGGCTGCACCGTGTGGCAGCAGGATTTCGTCGACCTTGATCTGCCTGCCGGGCACTTCGACGGCGTGTTCGCCAATGCCGTGCTGTTCCACGTGCCCAGCGCCGTCTTGCCCGGCGTGCTGCGCGCCCTGTACTCCTGCCTGAAGCCCGGTGGCGTACTGTTCAGCTCGAACCCGCGCGGGCAGAACCAGGAAGGCTGGAATGGCGCGCGCTATGGCAGCTACCACGACGAAGCGACGTGGGCCGCGTACGTACAGGGCGCCGGTTTTACCTTGATCGAGCAGTACTACCGTCCGCCCGGCTTGCCGCGCGACCAGCAGCCGTGGCTGGCCACTGTATGGCGCAAGGATTTGACGGCCTGATCGACGATGTTGGCGCTGTGTTAGGAACCGTACAGAGCCTTTGATCGCCACTGCGTATTATGAACACATCGACACGCAGCAAGCAGTTTGCAACAGCGTGTGAGCCGCAGTACCGGCCCTTGCGGGCTGGACAACAGATGTACCAACTACAGTGAGGATCCATCATGAACAAAGATCAAGTCGAAGGTAAACTGAAGGAAGTCGGCGGTAAAATCCAGGAAGCCGCTGGCAAAGTCGTCGGCAACGAAGAACAGCAAGCCAAGGGCCTGGCAAACCAGGTCGAAGGCAAAGTGCAGAAGAAGGTTGGCGACGTCAAGGATGCAGTAGAGACCATCACCCGCAAGCCTTAATGGCAGACACCTGACAAGACCTGCTGCGCGTCGCGACTTGCGGCCTGCGATGCTCACTGCCTCGGCGGCCCCGTGCACAGCACAGTTCCGCTTCTCGGCCACGTGGCTTCCGCTCGCTACGGTCCTGTCAGATGTCGTTACTGTGCTTGATCGCATTAAGTTCAGTACAAAATAAAAACCGCCGCCTGTCGCAAGACAGGCGGCGGTTTTTTATTGGATGCAGCGCAAACTTACTGTGCTGGCTTCATCAGGTTCTGCTTGAAGAACATCTCAATTTTCTTGTAGACATGGCGCTGGCCCGCGCGCGACGAGATGCCGTGCTTGGCGCCCGGATACGTCATCAGGTCGAACTGCACGCCGCGGTTCACCAGCGCGTCGATCAGGCGCGTGCTGTTGCTGAACAAGACGTTATCGTCGGCCATGCCGTGCACCAGCAGCAGCGGCGACTGCAAGCCGTCCAGGTGGGCGAACACGGTGCTGGCCTTGTAGCCATCCACGTTTTCCTTCGGCATGCCGAGGAATTGCTCCGTGTAGTGGGTGTCGTACAGCGACCAGTCGGTCACGGGCGCCACCGAGACGCCCATGGCGATCTTGCTTGATGCGGCCGACAGCAGGCGCAGGGTCATGAAGCCGCCGTAGCTCCAGCCGAACACGCCAATGCGTTTCGCGTCAACGAAACTTTGCTTGCCCAGCCAGTCGATGCCGACCAGTTGATCGGCCACTTCGGCCGCACCGAGGTTGTGATAGATGGCGTCCGTGAACGCGCGTTCGCGGCGCGAGGAACCCCGGTTATCCAGGCGGAAGACGACAAAGCCTTGCTGCGCCATGTACTGGTCGAAGTTGTTGCCCCAGCGGCGCGCCACGTGCTGCGAGTGCGGGCCGCCATACGTCGACAGGTAGACGGGATAGCGTTTGCCCGCGTCGAAGTTCGACGGCTTGACGATGGAATAGTGCAAGGTCTGGCCATCGTTGGCTTTCAGGGTGCCGTATTCCGTTGGCAGGTGGTCCGCCTTGTACTTGAAATACGGATGGCTGGCGTTGAGCGCATTTTCTTCCAGCCAGCCCACCATGGCACCGTCCGGGCGGCGGATGCTCACTTGCGGCGGCGTGGCCGGGTCGGAATAGGTGTCGACGAAGACTTCACCATTGCGCGAGAACGTCGTGTCGTGCCAGCCATCGGCTTTCGTTACGCGCTGCGGCTTGTCGGCCGTGCTGCCATCGAGGGCCAGGGCGTAGGTCTGCTTGTCGATCACGGCGTCGCGGTTCGACGATACATAAACCTTGCCGGTTTTCTGGTTCACCGCCAGCACGCTGTCGATGCCCCATGCACCCGACGTGACCGGGTGCAGCAGCTTGCCGCCCATGTCGTACAGGTACAGATGGTTGCGGCCCGTGCGCTCGGACGACCAGAGGAAGGTGCCGTTCGACAGGAAGCGCAGGTCGTCATGGATGCTGACCCAGGTTGTCGACGTTTCCGTCAGCAGGGTGCGCTGCGCCAGGGTGGCTGCATCGACAGCCACCAGGTCGAGGGTCTTCTGGTCGCGCGACTGGCGCTGGTAGACCAGCGACTTGCTGTCCGCACTCCAGTCGGCGCGCACCAGGTAGATGTCCGGGTTCGTGCCCAGATCCACCTGGCGCTGCGCGCCCGTTTCCGGCGAGACGATCAGCAGCTGCACCAGCACGTTCGGGTCGCCGGCGGCAGGGTAGCGCTGCTCGACGACGTCGGTGCGGTCGGCGAAGATTTCGAAGCGGCGCACCACGGGCACCGGTGCTTCGTCATAGCGTTTGTAGGCGATGGCAGAATCGTCGGGCGCCCAGTAGTAGCCGGTGCGCTGGCCCATTTCTTCCTGTGCCACGAATTCGGCTTCGCCGTTGCGGATCGTGCCCTTGCCATCGGTGGTCAGCTGGCGTTCCTTGTCCGTCTTGAGGTCGATCACATAGATGTTTTGATCGCGCACAAACGACACGTAGCGGCCTTTCGGCGAAATTTTCGGGTCCAGCACATTGCCCTTGGCGACCAGGCGCGCCTTGTCCGGGTGGGCCGCGTCGACCAGGTACAGATTGCCGGCCAGCGGCACCAGCAGCTGCTTGCCATCGGGCGACCAGCTGTAGCTGAGAATGCCGTTCAGGCTGGCCGTGCGCTCGCGTTCGCGGCGCGCCTGCTCTTCGGGCGAAATCGTTTCATTCGGCACCAGCGCCTTCGAGTCGACCAGGCGGTGCGTGCTCTTGTCCTTCAGCTTGAATTCCCACAGGTCGAGCTGGAACTGGTTGTCGGCGCGCCCGCGCAGGAACGTGACGCGCTCGCCGTCGGGCGAGACCTTCAGGTTGCGCACGCCGGGGCCGGCCAGCGCCGGATCGGCATGGATACGTTCCAGGGTCAGCTTTTCAGCCGATGCGGGAACGCTGGCCATCGCGGCCAGAAAACAAAGAATAAAACGCATGGATGTCTCGGTAGTTGGAAGAATGAATAACGCTGCATGCCAAACAGGGCAGGCAGGATTGAGCGTTGCCTAAGCGTAAGACGATACCAGAGCGTGCCTGTTTATGCGATAGCCCCGGCCACGGAATAAGACGTTCCTGGCCGTATTTCCTTCGTCAAAAATATCCAACAGCCGCCCATTCCATGGCGCTTTCACTGGTTCAGGCCAATATCGTACCTGCTATCACGGTCAGGCATGCGCCGCCTATCCAGGCGTGGCCATCGCGGAAATTGACGGACACGCGGCCGTCGCGCTGCAAACAGGTGCCCTGGCGCACGCGGTAGTCGGCGCCTGCCATCAGGTGCGCGATGCAGGCGTTGGCGCTGCCCGTGACGGGATCCTCGACCAGCGCGCCGTGCTCGCTGAGCAGCGCGCGCACTTCGTAATCGGCCGGCCCACCGGCGCCGTGCGCGCCGTAGAGTGCCAGTCCGTCAGCCATTGACGCTGCCAGCAATGCCGTCATCGCCGCGATGTCGGCATGGACGGCCAGGCAGGCCGCAGCGCTTGGCAGCGGCACGCACAGCCAGCGGATGCCCATGTCGACGACGGTGCCGCCAGCGGCCGCCGCGTCGCCCAGTGCCGTTTGCAGCAGCGGCAGCAGCGCGGGGACGAGCGAGCGCGTGGTGCAGGGCGGCGCCTCGAACGCCAGTACGCCGCCGGCGCCGCGTTCTATCTGCACCAGGCCGACGCCGCATTCCTGCACGATGCGCGCGCCCTTGGGCCGCATGCCCGCATCGAGCAGGGCATGCGTCGTGCCCAGGGTCGGGTGGCCGGCGAACGGGAATTCCATCTCGGGCGAAAAAATCCGCACGCGGTAATCGGCTGCCGGGTCGCGCGGCGCCAGCACGAAGGTGGTTTCCGACAGGCCCGTCCAGCGCGCGATCGCCTGCATCTGCGCGTCATCGAGGCCGTCGGCGTCGAGCACCACGGCCAGCGGATTGCCCATGAACGGCACCGTGCTGAAGACATCGACTTGCCTGAAGGGGCGGGGCTGTGGCATGGCGGTTTCCTTGTCGGCTTATCGGGCGGCGCGCAGGCGCTGCAGCGACAGGCGGTTCAAATACCAGGTCAGCAGCACGGCGGCCACCGTCAGGCCCGTGACGAGGCCGATCCAGAAGCCGGCGGCGGCCATCGGTTCGGCCGGCGACCAGATGAAGCCTTGCGGCGCGAGGCCCAGCACATAGCCGATGGGCAGCGAGAAACCCCAGAACGCCAGCAGCTGGATCAGCATCGGCTGGCGCGTCACCTTGTAGCCGCGAATGGCGCAGGAAGTGGCCACCTGCGTAGCGTCGGACAGCTGGAACAGGGCGGCGAACAGCAGCAGCTGCGCGCACAGTTCCTGCACCTGCGGATCGGACGTATAGGCTTGCGCGATCTGGTGGCGGAAGACGGTGATGGCGGTGGCCGAGACGATGGCCGCCGTCAGCGACATGGCCACGCCCACCCACGAAATGAAACGTGCGCGGTGCAGATTGGCTTCGCCCACGGCATGGCCCACGCGCGTCACCAGCGCGATGCCGAAAGTGAGCGGCACCATGAAGACGACGGACGAGAAATTCAGGGCAATCTGGTGCGCCGACACCTGGATCACGCCGAAGCGCGCCACCAGCAGGCTGATGACGCCAAAGGCGCTCACTTCGGCAAAGTAGGTGACGCCAATGGGCAGGCCCAGGCGCAGCATGGGGCCGATGGACGACGGCTGCGGCCATTCCCAGTGCGTGAATGGATACGTGGCATGGTAGGCGGGCGCGATCCTGATCCAGGCCAGCATGGCCAGCAGCATCATCCACACGCAGCAGGTGGTGGCCACGGCGCAGCCCACGCCGCCCATCTTCGGCATGCCCCAATGGCCGTAGATCAGCAGGTAGTTGACGAGAATGTTCAGCGCCAGCGCGGCCAGCGCGATGACCATCACGGGCTTGGTCTGGTTGATGCTGGTGCTGTAGCCGTACAGCGCGCGGTAGGCGGCGAACGGCGGCAGCGCGCAGCTGATGATGTGCACGAACAGCTTGGCCTTGGCCGCCACGGCGGGTTCGAGCATCAGGTGGTCGAACACCAGCGCCGCCATGTTCGTCAGCAGGCAGGCCACCAGGCCGACGAGCAGCGCCTTCCACAGCGACTGGCGCACGATGTGCGGCACCTGGTCGTGGCGCGCGGCGCCGATTTCATGCGCTACCAGGGTATTGATCGCCATCATGATGCCGCTCACGGTGACGAGCACGATGGACCAGATGGCCGCGCCCAGCGACACGGCCGCCAGTTCCTCGGGATTCGTATGGCCCGTCATCGCCACGTCGGCCGCGCCCATGCCGACGGTGGCCAGCTGGCCGATCAGGATGGGCCACGCCAGCTTCCACAGTGAGGAAATTTCAGTACGGACGGCAGGCAGGGTGAATGAGGTAGTGTGTGGCATAGGCGGCAACCTTGACTAAACACAACATTCTACTGGCATTCGCCGTGCTTGTCCGTCGAGGCATTCCTGACCCCCGGGCGCGGTAATCATTTGTTACAGCCAAGTGGGCCAGTCGCGGATAGACTGCGCGCTCTATTTGGCAAAATGACCAAATAGTCACACCGTACTATCCTGACTATGGAGTAAGACCATGTTGAAGAAAGCCTTGAACTGCGCCCTGTTGCTGGGTGCCGCCATGACGGCCGAACTGGCCGGCGCCGGCGAACTGACCCTGTATTCGCGCGACGATTATCACGGCCGCTCGCACACCGTGCGCGATGCCGTCGCCGACCTGGAAGATGTCCGTTTCAACGATACGACGCAAAGCATCCGCGTGCGCTCGGGACGCTGGGAAGCGTGCGAGGAAGCCGATTTCCGAGGTGCCTGCTTTCTGCTCGAGGCTGGCGAGTATCCGTCGCTGGACGGCCATGCCAACAAAATCACCTCGCTGCGCGAAGTGCGCGGCGGCTGGGACGGTCATCCGGGCCGTGACCGGGATCGAGATCGGGATCACCGCCGGGAGCGCGACCGGGAGCGCGGCCATTTGCCAGGGCGCTCGCTGGGCGGCGAACTGACCTTCTATACGCGCGATGATTTCGCCGGCCGTAGTCTGACCGTGCGCAATGGCGCTGCCGACTTGCGCGAGCGCGATTTCAACGACACGGTGCAAAGCGTGCGCGTGCGCTCCGGCTATTGGGAAGTGTGCGAGGACGTGGATTTCCGTGGCCGCTGCCGCACGCTGGGTCCCGGCGATTACGCGAGCCTGGAACGCCTGAGTAACCGCATTTCGTCGGTGCGCGAAGTGCGCTGACGCGGGGCTGGCAAGAGTGGCCGGTCCCTGCGGGGGCCGGCTATTGCTTTTGGTAACAATTTATTGTGCTTTTCCCATACTTTGTTACACCGTTTTTTCTACGGATGGCTACACTGACATCAGTTGTCATGTCGATCACTTGCCTTTGCCGCCACCGGAGACCACCCCATGAATCGCCCGTTCGCCTTTGCCCTGCTGTGCGCCAGTTCGTTGTTTGTCCACCTCGCGGCGCAGGCCGGCGAAATCCGCCTGTACACCGATGATAATTTCAAAGGCAGGGTAGTGGTTTTGCGCGATACGACCGATGACTTGTCGCGCGTCAATTTCAACGATACCGTGTCGAGCATCCAGGTCGATGCGGGCAGCTGGGAGGTGTGCAAGGATGCCGATTTCAAGGGCGATTGCAAGACGCTGGAAAGAGGCGATTACCGCTCGCTGCCGGGCATGAACGATAAAATTTCGTCCGTGCGCGAAATCGGCGGCGGGCAGGGGAGCGGCAGCAGCGGTGGCCGCCGCGCGGCGCTGGAACTGTATGCCGACAGCAGCCAGCGCGGCGCGTCGGCCGGCGTCAATTCGGACCGCGACGACCTGGTCGACATCAGCTTCAATGACCGCGCCAGCAGCGCGCGCATCGAGCATGGCTACTGGCAGTTGTGCAGCGATTCCAACTACCGTGGCAGCTGCCGCGTGTTCGGCCCTGGCAGCCACGATGACCTGGGCAGCTTGAATGGGCGCGTGTCGTCGGCGCGCCTGGTCGATCCGCGCGAAGAGAACCGTCCGCAAAATGACGCGGGCCTGGTGGTGCTGTACGGCCGCGCATTTTTGAAAGGACCCGGGCTGCAGGTGAACCGCGACGTCAGCGACCTGGTGCGCCTGAACTTCAATGACCAGGCCGAATCCATCGCCGTGAACGAAGGCACCTGGGAAGTGTGCACGGATTCCCAGTTCAACGGCACCTGCGAGCGCATGGGACCGGGCAAGTATGAAGTGCTGAACACGGCGCTCGACAAGCGCATTTCCTCGCTGCGCCGCCTGTACTGAGCGTGTGATCGGGCCGTCCGCTTGGCCTTGTATTTGTTACACTAACACCCTGGCGTTTTGACCAGGAAAATCATCACCAAAGAATGAAGAATGGAGTTAATCATGACGGGCCCTTTCAAACATGCTGCGGCATGCGCCGCAACCTTGCTGCTGTCGCTGGCGGCCCACGCCGGCGCCCATGCGGGCGAGATCACCCTGTTCGAGGACGACAATTTCCGTGGCCGCGCCGTGACCCTGCGCGAGACGACGGACGACCTGTCGCGCATGGGCTTCAATGACAAGGCGTCGAGCATCATGGTACGTTCGGGTACGTGGGATGTGTGCACGGACTCCGGTTTTCGCGGCAATTGCCGCACCCTGGGGCCAGGCGAATACCGCTCTTTGCCGGGCATGAACGACGCCATCACTTCGGTGCGCGAATCGGGCCGCGGCGATGGCTACAATCCGGGGCGTCCGGGACGCGATCCAGACCGTGGCAATGGCGGCTATGGCCGTGGCGGCACCCTGGAAGTGTATTCGGGCGCCGGCCAGAATGGCGGCTCGGCGCGCCTGAACCGCGATACGGACGATTTCGTCGGCATCGGTTTCAATGACCGCACCACCAGCATCGTCATCCATAACGGCTACTGGCAGCTGTGCAGCGATTCGAACTACCAGGGCACCTGCCGCATCTTCGGCCCCGGCCGCCACGATGACCTGGGGCGTGGCCTCGATGGGCGCGTGTCGTCGGCGCGCATGGTCGACGAGCGCGAAGCGCGTCGCCAGCAGCAGTACGATCAACAGTACCAGCGGCCGCAATACGAGCAGCAGTATCCGCAGTATCAGCAGCCGCAGTACCAGCAGCGCGGCGCCGTCCTGCTGTTCCCCGAGGCGGGCATGCGCGGCGAACCGCTGGCGCTGGACCGCAATGCGGAAGACCTGGTGCGCTACAATTTCAATGACCGGGCCTCGTCCATCGTCGTCAACGAGGGCCAGTGGGAAGTGTGCAGCGATTCGAACTTCCGTGGCCGCTGCGAAGTGATCGGGCCGGGCGAATACGGTCGCCTGAACAACATGGAAAACCAGATTTCCTCGCTGCGCCGCGTGCGCTGATTTTCTCCAGTACACATGCTGACAGGCCGCCTGCCGGGTTGCTCCCGCCGGGCGGTTTTTACATTCGCTGCCGTGCGCTGACATTTGCTTGCCCTTTGTTACACTCGCCGCCTGCCGCCTGGACTACACTGGCGAAAATGTAATCAGTATTGGAGTTGTCATGGTTCGATCTTTCCGGCCCGCGCTGCTGTGCGCGGCCACCTTCCTCGCCCCCCTTGCCGCATCCGCGGGCGAAATTACCTTGTTCGAGGACGCCGGTTTCCGCGGCCGCCAGGTCACCCTGCGTTCCGACGCGGGTGATTTGTCGCGCATGGGCTTTAACGACAAGACGTCCAGCGTCATCGTGCGCTCGGGCACCTGGGAAGTGTGCAAGGACGCCAACTACCGGGGCAACTGCCGTACCTTCGGGCCGGGGCGCTACGACAGCATGCCGGGCATGAACGACGCCATTTCCTCCGTGCGCGAAGCGGGACGCCCGGGCCATGGCGGCGGCCACCGCCCCGATCACCGTCCCTACCCGCCGCGTCCTCCGCGTCCGGAGCCGGAGCGTCCTCATCCCGGTTATCCAGGCCATGGCGGCGGACACCGTCCCGACATGAATGGCGCCGTGCTGATGTTTCCTGACGCCGGCATGCGCGGCCGGCCCGTGCGCCTGGACCGAGAAGTGCGCGACTTGAGCCGCTATGGCTTCAACGACCGCGCCGAATCGATCGTCGTCAATTACGGCCGCTGGGAGTTCTGCGTCGATGCCAACTTCCGTGGCCGCTGCGTGGCGATGGGGCCAGGCAGCTACGGCCGCCTGCACGGTGGCCTCGACCGCCGCATTTCCTCGCTGCGCCGCGTGCGCTAGGCGTTCGGCCTTCCCTTCCAGCGCCCGCGTGCCCCATGTTTCGCGGGCGCTGTTGTATTGTGCGCACGCTATGTCACACTCAATTCGTGTACTCTTCCCATAGGCAGTTCAACCATGGGGAGCAAACGCGGTGGAATACAAGGACTACTACAAGGAACTTGGCGTCGAAAAGACGGCGACCGAGGCCGAGATCAAGAAGGCGTACCGCAAGCTGGTACGCAAATACCACCCCGACGTGAGCAAGGAACCGGACGCGGACAAGCGCACCAAGGCCCTGAATGAGGCCTACGGCGTGCTGGGCGACGCGGAAAAGCGCGCCGCCTACGATGAACTGGGCCGCAACCAGGGTGCGCAGGGCCAGCCCTTCCGGCCGCCGCCGGACTGGGGTTCGGGTTACGAATCATCGGGCGCCGACGACAGCGACTTCTTTGCCGACCTGTTTGCCCACGTGGGCGGGCGCCGCCGCGCCGGCGGCAGTTTCCAGATGCAGGGCGAAGACAGCCACGCCGCCATCACCATCGATTTGCACGACAGCTACCATGGGGCCAAGCGCCACATCGTCATGCGCGTGCCCGAAGCGGATGCGCAAGGCCACGTGGTGACGCGCGAGCGCACGCTCGAAGTGACGATACCGAAAGGCGTCACGGAGGGCCAGCAGCTGCGCATGAAGGGGCAGGGCAATCCTGGCAGCGGCGGCGCGCCCGCTGGCGACCTGTATCTGGAAATCCGCTTTCAGCCCGATGCACGCTACAAGGTGGAAGGGCGCGACGTGTTCGAGACGGTGCCCGTCACGCCATGGGAAGCGGCGCTGGGCGGCGAAATCGCCGTGCCCACGCCATCGGGCACAGTGGCCGTCACGGTGCCGCCCAATTCGCAGACGGGGCGCAAGCTGCGCCTGAAGGGGCGCGGCATTCCCGCCGCCCAGCCGGGCGACCTGTATCTGCTGCTGGAAGTGGTGCTGCCGCCAGCGAACGATGACAAGGCGCGCGAATTGTATGCAACCATGGCGCGCGAGATGGCTTTCAATCCGCGCCAGAAGCTGGGAGGGTAAATCATGACAAACAAGGTAATTGGCGAACTGCTCGAAGATCGTGCCCTGAGCCTGGAGGAACTGGCGCGCGCCTGCGCCGTGGAGCCGGACTGGGTGGTGCGGCATGTGCAGACCGGCGTGCTGCTGCAAAATGGCCCGCCGGCGGGGCAACTGACGGCCTGGCGCTTCACCAGCCTGGATCTGGTGCGCGCGCGGCGCCTGCACGAAATCGAATCCGTGTTCGATGCGAACGCCGAACTGGCCGCGCTGGTGGTCGATCTGTCGGAAGAAGTGGCGCGCCTGCGCCGCCGCCTGCACGTGCTGGGCGTCGAGTAGCCTTCAGGCCGGGTCGCCGTGCCGCTGCACGGTGATCCTGCCGATATAAAACTGCCCGTCGATGACCACCCGGTGCGGGATGCCGGCCACGTCGAAGCCGGGGCCGCCGTCTTCCATCCATTCCAGTGCCAGCGAGTCGAACTGCTGTGGCGTCATGCGCAGCATCTGCGCCGTGATGACGAAGCGCGCGCCAGGTTTTTGTTTGTTGACGAAGTCGTCGATGCCGGCCATGGTGGTTCCTTATCAATGTATGCGCGCATGATACCCGCCCGCGCGCGCATCTAAAAGACTTGTTCCAGCAACGGCAACTGCTCCGCAAAGCGCTCGGTCAGCCACTTGCCCGCCTGGCCGGGCGGCGTGTCGGCGCGCTGGATCAGGTAAATCGGATAGTTCTCGCCCTTGTCGACGGCCAGCGGCAGGTGCATCAGCCGTCCCTGCGTCAAATCTTCGCGCACCATCGCTTCTGGCATGTTGCCCCAGCCCAGACCCGCGCGCAGCAAGGCGTGCTTGGAACCGAGGTCGCCCAGGCGCCAGTTGCGCAATCCCAGCACGCCGAAATCCTGGCCCTGCGTCAGATCGCTGCGGTCGCTGAGCACCAGCTGCACGTGTTCGCGCGCCACGTTGGAGGCGATCGGGCCGTCCAGCTGCGCCAGCGCGTGGCTGGGCGCGGCCACGGGAATCAGGCGCACGTGACCGACGGCCAGACGTTCGAAGACGCTGGCCGTGGCCGTCATCCAGCCGCCGAGGCCGATGTGGCAACTGCCATCCATCACCAGCTGCGCCACGGCACCCATGGCTTCGATACGCAGGCGCAGGGCGACGGTGGGAAACTGCGCCTGGAACGCCTCCAGAATGCGCACCAGCACGCAGGTGGGGAACATCACGTCGACCACCACCGACACTTCCGCCTCCAGTCCGCCGGCCAGCGCCTTGGCGCGCGCGCGCATGCCATCGACCTTCAGGGCCACGGCGCGCGCATCGGCCAGCAGGGCCTTGCCCGCGTCCGTCAGGGTGGGCTTGCGCTTGCCGCGGTCGAGCAGCACCACATTCAGTTGTTCTTCCAGGTTGGCGATGGTGTAGCTGATCACCGATTGCGTGCGGTGCAGCTGGCGCGCTGCATGGGCGAAGCCGCCCGCGTCGATGACGGCGACAAACACGCGCAACTGGTCGAGCGAAGGCTGGCCCGGTTCTCTCATGGAAACTCCCTATCTAGAAATTCGATGCTAACCATTGATATTTATACGGTTTCATCGATGGTAGACCCGAACTATGCTGTGCGCAAGGGCTGCGACGTGGCCCATCCCCTCATCCATTTCCACAGGAGCAATTCATGAGCAAGGTCTTGTACATCAATAGCAGCGTGCGCAACAGCGGTTCCCTGTCGCGCCAATTGTCCGGCGAATTCGTGGCGAAACTGGCCGCGCAAGGTGCCAGCGTGGTCGAACGCGACCTGGCCGTGCAACCGGTGCCGCACCTGACGGAAGAGGTGATGGGCGCCTTCTTCGCCCCGGCAGAGCAGCGCAGCGCGCAGGCGGCCGCCGCCGTGCAGCTGTCCGATACCCTGGTCGACGAATTGCTGGCCGCCGACGTGCTGGTGCTGGCCGCGCCCATGTACAACTTTTCCGTGCCGTCGACCCTGAAGGCGTGGATCGACCACGTGGCGCGCGCGGGCCGTACTTTCCAGTACACGGCGACGGGGCCCGTCGGCCTGGCCACGGGCAAGAAAGCGGTTATTTTCACGGCCAGCGGTGGCGTCTACAGCGCAGGGCCGGGCGCCGCGTATGACTACCTGAGCACCTATCTGCGCACGGCGCTGGGCTTCATCGGCATCACCGACATCGAGTTCGTGCAGGCCGAAGGCGTGGCCATGGGCGAGGAGGCCGTTGCCAGCGCGATCGCTAAGGGCCGCGCCTCGATCGAAGCCCTGGCCGCCTGAACCAGGCCTTCAGAGGGATCGTCAATCTGCCATGGTTGACATAAGCTTGCCGGCGGCACGCCCCGTGTCAGCCCGGCGAGCGGTTCGCCATGACAACTTCATCCAGCGCTAACCACAGCGTACTCCAGCGTGCCACCCGCGTTCAGTACAGGGTTGCCCAGCAAGAATTTTTTCGCATCGTCTATACTTTCAGCTTGCACAAGTAGATAGCCCGACAAGTGTGCCTGCACCGGCCTGGCCGTTGCAGGCAGATGCTTGTGTGTCGTCATGCATGCAGATGATGTAGTCATTCATCCTTTTCTCCTGTGCCGCCTGATAAAAAGAGAGCTGAATTGAGTATCCTGAGCAATCGCGAGCGCATGGTTTTACCCTCACCGCGTCAGTCCGTAGAGACAAGCTGTCCGGCCATGTCATTTTTGGAGCGCACATCGTGCCGATAAAGTATGTTGATTTTTATGAAGTGAATTACACGGCAGAGCGCTTGCCGGGCTGCAAACTATGGGGCGCGTACGTCGCCATCTATGCCCCCTCGTCCAACCCCATGCACCGGGTGAATCTGCTGCGCAAGCGCCGGGTGTCGGCCGACCACCCGTTTGCAACGGAAGCGGACGCCATGGCGGAAGCGGGCGAGGTGGCCGTCAAGCTGGTCGAGCGGCGCCGGCGCCGCTATGTCTTCCATCCCTGATGCCATTGCGCCGCATCCTGCAGCACGCGCCATGGCAGGATTTGCACGCGGCCGGAATGCACGGCTTCCAGCGCCACGTGCGTGACGGGTTCATCGGGCGTGGCAGCTGCGCATAGCTTGATGACGAGGAAGTGTTTTTCCTTGTTGGCTGGCGTAACGGCCGTCCATTTGCTGTTGAGTAATTTGTTCGGACGCAAGTTGTTGCGCTTTAGAAGGTTCATGGCGGCTCCCGGATTGGCGTGATGGTGATGTTGCCATTATCATGCAATACCCGCCACGCACGAGGAATGCCATGAAACGCCAGCTGCACCTGCTCGTCATCGATCCGCAAAACGATTTTTGCGATTTACCTCCCGCCTGGCTGCCGCAGGATGCGGCGCCGGCCCTGCCCGTGCCCGGCGCCCACGCCGACATGCTGCGTGTGGCGCAGCTGATCCGTGAAGGGGGCGGCGGGCTGACGCAGATCAGCGTGACCCTCGACGCCCACCACCGCTACGACATCGCCCATCCCGCCTTCTGGCGCACGGGCGATGGTGGCCCCGTTGCGCCGTTTACGCAGATCAGCGCGCAGCAGGTGCGTGACCGCCTGTTTCTGCCAGCCGCCAGCGGCGCCTTGCCGCGTGTGCTGGCCTACCTTGATGCCTTGCAGCAAGCGGGGCGCTATCAATTGATGGTGTGGCCCGTGCATTGCGAGATCGGCAGCTGGGGCCAGAATATCCACGCGGCCGTGCGCGCCGCCTACAACGCTTGGGAAGTGGCCAACTTGCAAGTGGTGGCCAAGCTGAGCAAGGGTTCCAACCCGTGGACCGAGCATTACTCGGCCGTCATGGCGGAAGTGCCCGACGCGCAAGATGCGGCCACCCAGCTCAACCGCGTCTTCCTCGACACCCTGCTGCCGGCGCAGCAGATGTATGTCGCCGGCGAAGCGGGCAGCCACTGCGTGAAAGCCAGCACCGAGCATATCGCCGACTATCTGCAAGCCCAGCAAGGCAAGCCGGCCCTGGCGCGGCTGGTGCTGCTGACGGACTGCATGAGCCCCGTCACGGGTTTCGCAGCGCAGCAGCGCGACTTCCTGGCCGCCATGCACGAGCGCGGCGCGCGGCTGGCCACGTCCTCCGAGGTCTTGCCCGAATTGCTGGCCAATGCGCTGGCCTGAGCCATTGTTGAGCGTGGCCTGCTGAAATGCTTGCGGTGGCGTACTATTCTGGCTTCAGGAAGTTGGAGAAAACACACATGACCCCGATAGTGCGCAGTTTGCTGGAAACCGATCTGTATAAATTTACAATGTGGCAAGCATTGCTGCACGGTCATCCGAATACCCATACCGAATACGAATTTGTCTGCCGCAACGCCACCGCCTTTCCCCTGGCCGAGCTGAAGGGCGAGCTGGAAGAACAGCTCGACCACCTGTGCTCGATGTCGTTTGCCGACGACGAGCTGGCCTATTTGCGCACCCTGCGCTTCATGAAGAGCGATTTCGTCGATTTTTTGACGGTGTTCCGCTTCCAGCGCAAGTTCATCGACGTCAGCACCGATGGCGACACCCTGCTGGTACACGCGGCCGGTCCGCAGGTGCACGTGATGGGCTTCGAGATTTTCGTGCTGTACATCATCAATGAACTGTATTTCCGCCGCTTCGACCTCGATGCGGCCATGCGCAAAGGGCGCCACCGCCTGGGCTTGAAAGTGGCGGCCGTCAAGGAGTTCGGCAAGCTGCCGCGGCGTAAACACCCGTTTGAATTTTCCGACTTCGGCGTGCGCCGGCGCTTTTCCGGCGCCTGGCACGACGAAGTGGTGCAGCGCCTGGCGCATGAGGTGCCCGAGTATTTCAAGGGCACGTCGAATGTGTACCTGGCGAAAAAGCTCGGCATCGTGCCGATCGGCACCATGGCGCATGAATACATGCAGTCATTCCAGTCCTTCGGCGTGCGCCTGCGCGACTTTCAAAAGGCGGCTCTGGAAGACTGGGTGCAGGAATACCGCGGCGACTTGGGGATCGCCCTGACCGACGTGGTCGGCATGGATGCCTTTTTGGCCGACTTCGACCTGTATTTCGCCAAGCTGTTCGACGGCTTGCGCCACGATTCGGGCGACCCCGTCGAATGGGGCGAAAAGGCGCTGGCCCATTACGCGGCCCTGCGCATCGACGCCAATACCAAGCGCCTGGTGTTTTCCGACGGCCTGGACCTGGACAAGGCGTTCGCCCTGTACCGGCACTTCGCCGACCGCATCATGACGGGCTTTGGCATCGGCACCAATCTGACCAACGACGTGGGTTTGACGCCGCTCAACATCGTCATGAAACTGGTGCGCTGCAATGGCCAGTCGGTGGCGAAATTGTCGGATTCGCCGGGCAAGACCCTGTGCAAGGATGAAACTTTCCTCGCGTATTTGCGGCAGGTGTTCCATCACCCTGCGGCATGACGGCGGCAGGGCAGGCGCTGACGGTTTAGAAACCCGACAGCACGGTGTTCATGTGCTCGACCTGGGGCGGGGCGGCAAAGAATTCGCCCACCAGGCCGCGCCATGCCTGGAAGTCGTCGCTGCCGCGGAAATGCACGGTGTGGTCTTCCAGGGTGCTCCAGCCGACCACCAGGCGGTAGGCATCGCCATTTTCGATCGAGCGCTCCAGGCGCATCGATTCGCAGCCGCGCGCGCGCTGGAACAGGGGCACGGCTTTGGCGACGGCCGCTTCGAAGGCGTCATGCGTGGCCGATTTGATCTGGATGTGGGCAATTTCATAAATCATGGCAAGTTCCACTGTGGAATGAAGGAAGCTCGATCTTGCCATAGTTTGGCCGCGCGGGGGAGGGTGTCAGCCCGCCAGCGCGTGTTTGCCTGCACCTGTGTCTGCACGCCTGGCCGTGCGCTGTTCGATGTCGCAGCCGTTGCAGGCCTGCACGATGGCGTGCGCCCGTTCGCGCTCTTGTGGCGTGCCGATGGCCACGACGAGGCGGGACATGCCGCGCCACGCCGCCTTGCGGTGTACGGGCACGGCTTCGTCGTCGACCGTGTCGAGCTGCACGGCGTGCGCGGCGAAGCCAGCGTCGAGCAGGGCGCTGCGGGCCTGCTGCGCATCGCTGAAATGGTCGAAGATACGGATCAGGGCCGATGCGACAAGAGGGTTGGCAAGGGGGCTGGTGGAGGTGCTCATGGCCAGGCTTTCAGGGAGGGGTATCCGAGTTTGACCTGCGAGCCTGTAAGAAATTCTGTCTCAGCCTGTAAAATCCTCGATCAAGGCGCGAAAATTTGATAAATATCCAGTATGGCCGCCAAGTCGCGCTAAGATACGCCTTGCGCGATCAATCTTTCATAGGAGAACTAAATGGCAGCGAAGAAAATTCTGTTTTTGACCGGCGATTTTGCAGAAGATTATGAAACGATGGTGCCATTCCAGGCCCTGCTGATGCTCGGTCATACCGTGCATGCCGTTTGTCCCGGCAAGAAAAGCGGCGAGACGATCAAGACGGCCATCCACGATTTCGAGGGCGACCAGACCTACACGGAAAAGCCGGGCCATTTGTTCACCCTGAACGCCAGCTTCGACGAGATCGATCCGGCCGACTATGACGCGGTGATGATCGCCGGCGGCCGAGCGCCCGAATACCTGCGCCTGAACGAGAAAGTCATCGCCGCCGTACGCCATTTTGCCGAGGCGGGCAAGCCTGTCGCGGCCGTGTGCCACGGCGCGCAATTGCTGGCCGCCGCCGATGTCATCCGCGGAAAGCGCATTTCCGCCTATCCCGCCTGCGCGCCGGAAGTCAAACTGGCGGGCGGCACGTATGCCGACATCGCCGTCACGGACGCCGTCACCGATGGCCAGTTCGTCACGGCCCCCGCCTGGCCCGCGCATCCGGCCTGGCTGGCGCAGTTCGTCAAGCTGCTCGGCACCGAGATCCGTTTGTAAGCCGTTTGTAACCTTTACCTGCCCGGCAGGCCGCAGCGCTTGCCGGGCGGCCCACTTTTCAGATTCGAGTTCTTCATGCAAGCGCCGCGCAGTCAACCTTCCCGCAAACAACTTCCAGCGTCGCGCTGGCGCCAGCGCCGCCTGGCGCAAGCCGCATCGGGCCTGAGCGCCGCGCAGGAACGCCAGCTGGCCACCCTGCATGAGATTTCCACCCTGCTGGCGGGCCAGCACGCCATCGATGCGCTATGCCGTGGCTTCCTGCACCATGTGATGCAGTTCGCGCAAGCCGAAGGCGGTACCGTGCGCATCCTCGATCCGCAGAACGATACGGTGCACATCATCGTGCATGAGGGCATTTCGGACGCCATGGTGGAAGAGGAACATTGCATCCGCAATAACGATTGCCTGTGTGGCGCCGCCGTGGCGCAAGGCGTGATCCAGATCCGCGATTTCCGCCAGGTCGAAGCGCTGCAGCGCTTTCGCTGCCAGGACGAAGGTTTTGTTGCCATCGCCGTCTTTCCCATCCTCGCGCGCGACCAGGTGGTGGGCAGTTTTTCGCTGCACTTCGCGGGCCCGCAAGCGGTGCATGCGCAGCAGCAGGGCTGGCTGGAAACGCTGGGCCAGAGCCTGGGCATCGCCATTGAGAACCAGCGCCTGATCGCGCGCGAAAAGGAATTTGCCGTGGCGCGCGAACGCAGCCTGCTGGCCGAAGGCTTGCACGACAGCATTGCGCAAAGCCTCAATTTCATCAGCCTGCAAGTCCAGATGCTCGACGATTCCGTGCGCCGGGGCCAGCTCGACGAAGCGGCCGAGGTGCTGCCGCTGATGCGCATGGGTGTCGAACAAAGCTACCAGGATGTGCGCGAATTGCTGGTCAATTTCCGCACGCGCTGGCATGGCAGCGACCTGGAAAGCAAACTGTCCGAAGTGCTGGCCAAGTTCGAGCTGCAGACGGGCGTCGTCGGCACCCTGGACATGAGCGGCAATGGCGCGCCGCTGGCGCCGGAGCAGCAGTTGCAGATCCTGTTCATCGTGCAGGAAGCACTGTCGAATATCCGCAAGCACGCGCAGGCGAGCAACGTGGGCCTGCGCGTGGTCAACGGGCGCGATTTTGCGCTGCAGGTGCGCGACGATGGCGAAGGCTTCGCCGCCAACCTGCGCGACAAGAAAACGGAATTGCAGATCGGCTTGCGTATCATGCAGGAAAGGGCCGAGCGGCTCGGTGCGCAATTTGCCATCGACAGCACGCCCGGCGGCGGCACGACAATCTCGCTGGCCTTGCCGGCAGCCCGGCGCCAGGCCGCGTAACAGAAGATTCATTCTTACCAGGTAAAAGATACAAATACGTGAACGCTCCAATCAAAATCCTGCTGGTCGACGACCACACCTTGCTGCGCAGCGGCGTCAAGCTGCTGCTGCAGCGCAATCCTCTATTCCAGGTGGTGGGCGAGGCATCGAACGGACTCGACGGCGTGCGCCTGACGGCCGAGCTGCTGCCCGACGTGGTGCTGATGGACTTGAACATGCCCGGCGTAACGGGCGTCGAAGCGCTGCAGCTGATCTTGCAGGACATGCCGCAGATGGTGGTGCTGATGCTGACCGTGTCCGAAAACGCGGCCGACCTGGGCGCGGCCCTGCGCGCTGGTGCACGCGGCTACTTGCTGAAAAATATAGAAGCCGAGCAGCTGGGCCAGGCCATCTGCCGCGCCGCCGCCGGTGAGTCCGTGATTGCCGACGCCATGACGGCCAAGCTGGTGTCGCAGTTCCGCGCTGGGCAGAACGCGCCCCAGGCCGACTACGACAAACTGACGCCGCGCGAACGCGAAGCCATGGCCTGCCTGGCGCAAGGGCTGAGCAACAAGGAAATCGCGCGCCAGCTGGACGTGGCCGAAAGCACGGTGAAAATCCACGTGCAAAACATCCTCAAAAAGCTTAAGCTCAGCAGCCGCGTGCAGATCGCCGTCTACGCGGTCGAGCGCGAACTGGGTAAATAAGAGTACCTACATAACCTACTGCGCGTCGCGATTTGCGACCTCCGATGCTCACTGTGCTCAAGCACAGTTGCGCTTCTCTGTCGCAACTCGCTGCCGCTCGCTACGGTTCTGCCAGGCACTCTAAAAATCAAACAATGCGCAAATAAATGGCAAAAAATGCGCGATTGTTTGATCTGCATGGCGTTCCGGCCTAGACAACCCTAGTTCCTTTGACGTATGGCCTTGACGATGCCTGCGCATTACACTCTTAGTCATTCGCTAATCTAATAAGAGAGTGTCATGCATAAGGTCAACGTCGATGGCTTGCTATCGAGCCAGGCTCTGTTCCGCCATATTTCCCCTTCGCAATTAGAGCAATTGCGCCAGGATGTCGTGCGCGTCGAAGTGGAAAAAGGCAAAGTGCTGTTCCGCAAGGGCGAAGTGCCGGAAGGCGCCTATGTGGTGGTCTTCGGCCTCGTCAAGCTGAGCGTGTTTTCCATGGAAGGTACCGACAAGGTACTGGAACTGATCCGTCCGGGCCAGAGCTTCGGCGAAGCCATGATTTTCCTCGATGAACCGTACCCGTTCTGCGCCGAAGCGCTCGAGCACTGCCTGCTGCTGCGCATCCCGCCGCACGCGCTGCTGCGCCTGCTGGACCAGTCGCCGCGTATCGCCCGCCAGATGATGAACAGCCTGTCGCACCACCTGATGGGTTTTATCCGCAACGTGGAACGCTGCTCCGTGCAGAACGCCACCCAGCGCGTGGTCGAGTACCTGCTGCAGGCATCGGACCAGCAGCGTTCGAACGAGGTCAAGCTGGACCTGAAGAAAAGTCTGCTGGCATCGTTCCTGAACCTGGCGCCCGCCACCCTGTCGCGCGTGCTGCACCAGTTGACGGACTTGCACCTGATTAAAGTCAGCGGTTCGCTGATCCAGATCCAGCCCGATGCCTTGAAAACCTATCGCCACGGCTCCGCCACGGCGATGCTGAATTAAGCGTTTATTACTAAGCTTTTTCAGCAGGTAAGGTCAGCCGCCAGTACAGCAGGGCGAGCAAGCTGACCGCCGCGCCCAGTGCGCATACCGCATGCCAGCCCGCCAGCGCATACGCGCTGGTGGCGGCAATCGCACCGACACCGCTTCCCACCGCATAAAACAGCATGTAGCACGCCACCAGGCGGCTGTGCGCGTCGCTGTCCTGCTTGAAAATCAGGCTCTGGTTGGTCACATGGATGGCCTGGCCCGCCAGGTCCAGCGCGACGATGCCGATGACCAGGGGCCACAGGGCCGTGCCGGCAAAGCCGAGCGGCAGCCACGCGGCCAGCAACAGCAGCAGCGCCGCGCCCGTCGTCCACTGCGCGCGGCCCTTGTCGGCCAGTGCCCCTGCGCGCGCCGCGCCCAGCGCACCGATCACGCCGACCAGGCCAAACGCGCCGATGGCCGCGTGCGTATAGCCTTGCTCAGTCAGTGGCAGCACCAGGGCGCTCCAGAAAATATTGAAGACGGCAAACATCAGCAGTGCCAGCATGCCGCGCACGCGCAGCACCTTGTTGTGCAGCAGCATGTCCAGCATGGAAGCGAGCAGGGCGCCGTAGGCCAGCCGTTGACTGGACGGCTGCGCCGGCGGCAGCTTGCGCCACAGCAGCAACAGCAGGGCGCAGGCGATGGCCGCCGAGACGAAATACACGGCGCGCCAGTCGGCCAGATCGGCCACCACGCCGGACAGGGTGCGCGCCAGCAGCAAGCCGATCACCACGCCGCCTTGCGCCATGCCGACGACGCGGCCCCGCTCGTGGCTGGCCGCCGCGCTGGCCGCATAGGCGATCAAGCCCTGCGTCATGGCAGTGCCCAGCAAGCCCACCAGCAGCATGCCACCCAGCAAGGCGGCCGTGGAACGGGCGCAAGCCAGCGCCGCCAGGGTGATGGCAAGCAAGCCCAGCTGGAACAGGGTCAGGCGGCGCCGGTTCAGCATGTCGCCCAGGGGCACCAGCAGCAGCAGGGCCAGCGCGCAGCCGAGCTGCGTGGCCGTGATGACCATGCCGCTGGCAGCCTCGGTCATGCCGAATTCATGCGCCAGGGTGGCGAGCAAGGGCTGGGCGTAATACACATTGGCCACGCTGAGGCCGGCTGCCGCGGCAAACAGCCAGACGAGGGAGGGCGGGAGTGCTGTCGTGAGGGGAGGGTTTGTGTCGCGCATGGGTTAGTCCATAAGTGGTTTCAAATTAAAACCAGTTGGAGTCTACGCCGGGAAGTTTTAAAATGCAACCAGTCAATCCTGGAGTATGCCCGTGGCCAAGCGCAAGAGCCTGAAAACCGACCCCTGTCCCGTGGCGCGCGCGCTCGACGTGATCGGCGAGCGCTGGTCGCTGCTGATCGTGCGCGACGCCTTCGACGGCATGCGCAGGTTCGGTGAATTCCAGAAAAGCCTGGGCGTGGCGAAGAACATCCTGGCCGACCGCCTGCACATGCTGGTGGAAGAGGGAATTTTCACCATTGCGCCCGCTTCGGACGGCACGGCCTACCAGGAATATGTGCTGACGCACAAGGGGCTGGGCCTGTTCCCCGTCGTCGTCGGCCTGCGCCAGTGGAGCGAGGCGCAATTGTTTGAACCAGGCGAGGCGCATTCCACCCTGCTGCAGCGCGGCTCGGGCTTGCCCGTGCGCCGCATGGACGTGCTGGCCGAGGATGGCCGCGTCTTGCAGGCGGGCGATACCGTCGTGCACAAGGTGTCGCCACCATGACGCGCGTGGCTGTGCTCGGCGCCGGCATCACGGGCGTCACCACCGCTTACGCGCTGGCGAAACGGGGCGTCAATGTCACCCTGATCGAGCGCCACCGTTACGCGGCGATGGAAACGTCGTATGCGAATGGCGGGCAATTGTCGGCCTCGCACGCGGAAGTGTGGAACCACAAGGCGACTATATGGAACGCGCTGAAATGGATGGCGCGGCGCGATGCACCGCTGCTGCTCAATCCGACTCCCGGCTGGCACAAGCTGAGCTGGTTTGCGGAGTTTCTCGCCGCCATGCCGGACTATGAGCGCAACACCATCGCCACGGCGCGCATGGCGATCGCCGCGCGCGAACACTTGTTTGCGTGGGCGCAAGCGGAAAACATCGCATTCGATCATCGCCGCGCCGGCATCCTGCACGTGTATCGGGACCGGCGTGGCTTCGAGCGGGCGGCCGGCGTGTCGCGCCTGCTGGCCAAGGGTGGCTTGCAGCGGCGCGCCGTGAGCTTGCTGGAAATGCGCGCCATCGAACCCGCATTGCACGGTGATTTTTACGGCGGCTACTACACGGACAGCGATTCCACGGGCGACATCCACAAATTCACCAGCGGCCTGGCCGACGCCTGCGTGCGCCTGGGCGTGGCCTGCCGCTATGGTGCACCGGTCACAGCGCTGGCGCGCGAACACGGCAAGCTGCGCGTCAGCGTGGGAGACGGCGAGGGCGAGGACAGCACCGTGTTCGACGCCGTCGTCATCTGCGCGGGCACGGCCAGCCGCGCCATGGCGGCAATGCTGGGCGAGCATGTGAACGTGTATCCCGTGAAAGGCTATTCGATCACCGTGCAGCTCGATGACGGCGCCAGCCAGGCGGCGGCGCCCAAGGTCAGCCTGCTCGACGACGCGACCAAGCTGGTCAGCAGCCGCCTCGGTGAAGACCGGCTGCGCGTGGCGGGTACGGCGGAATTTAATGGCATCAATTACGATATCCGCGCCGATCGCATCCGCCCGCTATTGCAGTGGGTCGAACAGTGTTTTCCCGACATTAATACGCGCAAGGTGATCCCGTGGGCGGGCTTGCGCCCCATGCTGCCGGCCATGCTGCCGAAAGTAGGGCCGGGCAAGGCGCCGGGCGTGTACTACAACACGGGCCACGGTCACCTGGGCTGGACCCTGGCGGCCGCGACGGCGGAGCTGGTAGCAGAGGCGGTGGCTAGTTCTTCGGCAGCAAATCGCTGAGCGCGGCGCGGCCCTTGACGGTGAGGAAGGGGCCGACCTTGTTGTAGGGGAGTAAAAAATCGTTTTCACAGCCGCTGCCGTTCGAATCTTCCCAGAACGACACGCCTTCAGGTTTCAGCGACAGGTGGAAGCGGCCGCGGCCGTCGTAATCCGTGCCCTTGCACTCGGCGTCGATTGTCACATTCTTGAAGAGGGCCTGGCGCAGGCGGTCCGGCAATTCGGCCTTGTCGTCGCCATCGCTGGCGCTGGCGCCAAACCAGTTCCACACGTCCGTTTCCTGGCCCGTTTTCACGTCCCAGGTGCGGAATCGGATGGAGATGCCGCTGGCGCCATAGCCGGCCGGCCAGCGGTAAAACTTGATCGTCACCCAGCGCGGCGACCAGTAGGTGGGCTCCGCATACACTTCGTCTTCCGTCGTGAAACCGTTGCGGCCCAGATATTCGCGGCGCGTGGCATAAAAATCGGCCAAGTCCTTTTTGTTCTTCGCCAGCACGGCGCGCAGTTGCGTGTTGATTTTCGCCACGCCGTCGCCGGGGGCGATCAGTTCCACCGTGATGCTGTCGCCCACTTGCAGGTTGCGGTATTGCTTGCCTTCGAAGGCGATGGGTTTGCTGACCTTGGTACTGGGAAAGTCTTCCAGTACCAGGTTGTAGGCGTCACTGGCGCAGGACGGATGGTCGCGGTCGCCCGCCGCTTCCAGCAGGGTCAAGGCCAGGGGCAGGGTCTTGCCGCTTTTTGGCTCCGTCCAGGTGCCGATGAGCTTGCCGCCCTGCGGTGCATTGAGTTTCCACGTGCCCGTGGTATCGCCCTTGGCATCGGATTCGCTCCAGTCGCTCTTGCCGTTCGGCATGGACAGCATGATCGGTGTCTTGTAGCGCGTGTAGTAGTAATTGCCGCTGCGGTCAGATCCTTGCGTGGGGCTGGGCTGGTTGAAGCAAGCGACGATATCGGCCTTGCCCAGCGTGCCCTGCCATACCCCTTGCACGGGCGGTTCGGCCGCCATGGCGATATGGAAGGCAGGCAGGGTCAGGCAAGCAAACAGAAAGCGGCGCATCGGCGGTTCCTCTCGTGGGCGAAGGCCGATTCTACATGGCCGCGCCCACGAGATGCCGCACGCCAACTTTTACGCTGGCTTTTCCTGCGCCACCACGGCCATCGCCGCGCCCAGGTATTGCAGCATGGCCGCGTCGACAAAGCTGCCTTCCATCAAACGCGGTTCCTGCTGGTGCGCCTGGCGAAATTTCAGCTGCGTGGCCGGGTCCGTGCCCGCATACGCGCGGAACAGCTCCAGCCACTGCCGCGTCAGTTGCAGCACGGCCTGGTCGGTGGGCGGCGTGCGCGCATCGATGGCGGCGCGCACGGCGGCGATCAGGGCCGGCCACTCGCCCGAACGCTTGCCGTAATTGGCGGCCAGGTGCGCATATTCCTGCTCGTTGAGGAAAGGCCGATACAGTGCGATGCGCGAGGCATTGAAGGCGGCGATGATGAACTGCATCAAGTCCGCATCGATGCTGGTCGTCGCTTGCAGCGATGGCTCCTGCGCGTGCATGTCGTTCAGCCGCGCGAACAGGCCAGGGTGGGCGCCCGTGTCGCGCACCAGCTTGACCATCCATTGCGTGGCCAGCGCCTGCGCTTGCGCATCGCCGGGGCTGGCGCCCGCGTCTTTGACGGCGCGCACTCTCGCTATCAGTTCTTTCCACTCCTGTTCCACGGCCGCGTCCGACAGCAGCGGCAGTTGTTGCAGTTCTTCGTGACTAAAATATTTGTCGTACATGGTCATCAACTCCATTGTGGTGAGCCACTCGGCCAGTTCCGGCGCCTGCCCCTGCGCCAGTTGCGCCTGCAAGCTGCACAGGCGTGCGCGCAGGGTGGAAGCCTGCGCGATCTGGCGCTCCAGCATGGCGATCTGCCGCGCCACGATGGAGGAGAGCGGCAGATCCGGCCCGGCGAGTGCGTTGGCGATATCGGCCAGCGACAGCCCGAACTTGCGCAGCGCCATGATCCGGTGCAAGCGGTCCATGTCGCCGTGCTGGTACAGGCGGTAGCCAGCGGGTGTGCGCGCCGAAGGCGAGAGCAGGCCAATGCTGTCGTAGTGGTGCAGGGTGCGGATGGTCAGGCCCGTGAGCCTGGCCAGTTCACCGATTTTCAACAGCATGGCGTACTCCTTTCCTGGTGCGTACGGCCAGCATCGACCATGACGTAACGTCAGGGGCAAGCCGTATTTTTATCTGATTGTCAGCCGCTGCTGCAGTTCCTGCAGCAGGGTGCCCGTCTTCGGCGTCAGCTCGCGCGCCAGCGGCCAGGCCAGGTACAGGGGCAAGCCTGGCGTGCTCAGCTGCGGCAGGACTGCCACGATGGCGCCCGTGGCCAGGTATTCCTGCACCAGCCAGGTGGCCAGCTGCGCCACGCCCAGGCCCGCCAGCACGGCGGCCGTGCGCGCTTCCGCGTCGCCCACCGTCATGCGTGGCGACGCCAGGCGGTATTCCACCTGCCCACCATGTTCATCGTGCGGGAAGAGCCACGGCATGGGCGAGCCGTCGCCGCGTCCGTAGGCGATGCAGTCGTGCTGCTCCAGATCTGCGATGGACGCGGGCGTGCCGCGCCGCGCCAGGTAGGCCGGCGCCGCGCACAGGATCAGCTGCTCGTCGCCCAGGTGCATCTGTCCCAGCGCGGCCGGCCAGTGCGAGGGTGCGCCGATGCGCACGGCGATGTCGATGCGTTCCTCGAACAGGTCGACGAAGCGGTCACTGAAGGCGATCGAAGGCTGCAGGCGCGGATACTGCGCGCACAGTTCCAGCAGGGCCGGCATCACGCGCAGCCGGCCATACGCGGCGGGCACGCCGATGCGCACCTTGCCCGCCAGTGCCGTCGCGTGCTCGGCCAGCACGTCTTCCGCGTCCGCCAGTTCCTGCAGCACGCGCTTGCAGGTGGCGTAATAGGCGCGGCCAGCGTCGCTCAGTTTCAGCCGGCGCGTGCTGCGCACGAACAGCAGCACGCCCAGCCGTTCTTCGAGGCGCGCCACGCTCTTGCTGACGGCCGAGCTGCTCAGGTGCAGGTGCTCGGCCGCCTTGGTAAAACTGCCCGCGTCGGCCGTGGCGAGGAAGGGCGTGAGACCTTTTAGATGTTCCGATGAAAACATGATTCGCGAATTTTATTCATGAATAAGGTGAAATAGTATCGCGGATAAGAATTTCAGTCGCGGATATGATGGGTTTTTCTTTCGGAGGCTTTCTAACATGCAAAAACACGCCCTCATCATCGGCGCCAGCGGCGTCATCGGCAGCAACCTGGCCACGCATTTGTTGGCGCAAGGCTGGCAGGTGACAGGCGTCTCGCGGGGGCGCACGCCAGTCCCCCCCGGCTGCACGGCCTTGCCGCTCGATGCGACGGATGGCGCCGCCGTCGCCTCGGCGCTGGCGGGCCTGGATGCCAGCCACGTCTTCTTCACGGCTTGGGCGCGCCAGGACAACGAGCAGGAAAACATCCGCGTCAATGGCGCCATGGTGGCCAATGTGCTGGCCGCGCTGGGACCGCAGGGCCATTTGCGCCATGTAGCGCTGGTGACGGGCCTCAAGCATTACCTGGGACCGTTCGATGCGTATGGCAAGGGAACAGTGCCTGTGACGCCGTTCCGCGAGGAGCAGGGCCGCCAGGACGTCGAGAATTTTTACTATGAGCAGGAGGACCGCCTGTTCGCGGCCGCCGCTCAGTACGGCTTTACGTGGAGCGTGCACCGCCCGCACACCATCATCGGCTATGCGCTGGGCAATGCCATGAACATGGGTTTGACGCTGGCCGTGTATGCGCATTTGTGCAAGGCCAGCGGCGCGCCCTTCGTCTTTCCCGGTTCACCCGCGCAGTGGCATGGTTTGTCCGACATGACGGACGCGGGCCAGATCGCGCGCCACCTGGCGTGGGCGGCGGACAGTCCCGCCGCACGCAATGAAGATTTTAATATCGTCAATGGCGACGTGTTCCGCTGGAAGTGGCTGTGGCCACGCCTGGCAGCCTACTTCGGCGTGGCAGCGGCGGACTTGCCGGAAACGATGGCGCCGCTGGCTGAGCGCATGCAGGGTGCGCCCGCCCAATGGCGTGCCATCGCGCAGCAGCATGGCCTGGTGGAATCCGATATCAGCCGCCTGGCTTCCTGGTGGCATACGGATGCCGACCTGGGCCGGCCGATGGAAGTGATGACGGACATGGGCAAGAGCCGCAAGGCGGGCTTCCTCGACTACCAGGATACGCAGGATGCCTTCTTCAATCTGTTCGAGCGCCTGAAGGCGGAGCGCGTCATTCCGCGCTGACCCGGTCGCCGCCAACGATGTTGTCGGCTTACGCCGTTCCGGCTAAGCCGACCTACCGGGCCATCGTGGTAATGCGTAGGTCGGCTTAGCGCGCAAGCGCGTAAGCTGACATCCCCACATGCTATTCGGCCTTGCGCCGCTCCTGCGCCCGCTGCCATTCCAGGCCCGGGCGGTCGACGCGAAATTGCAGCAGGCGTCCCTGCACCACTTCCGTCACATACGCCGTGCGGCCGTCGGGGCCGCCGAAGGTGATGTTGCTGGGCTTGGCGCCGGGCACGCTGATCTCGCGCAGGATGCGCCCCTGCGGCGACAGTTTGACGACGCTGCCCTTGCCGTAGCGCGTCACGTACAGGTTGCCGTCGACATCCACGCGCATGCCGTCCATGCCGAAATCGTCAAACTTGATCAGCAATCGCTTGCCGCTCAGGCTGCCGTCCGCGGCGATGTCGTACATCCAGATATTGCGCTGAACACTTTCATTCACATACAAAATCTTGCCGTCAGGGCTCACTTCGATGCCGTTGGCCGTGCCCATGGTGTCGAGCGCCAGGGTCACCGTGCCGTCTTGCGCGATGCGCCACACGCGGCCCGTGTTTTCCTTCCAGTTCGGGTCGCTCGCATACAGTACATCGTCGGCCGTGATGGCGATGTCGTTCGGCTGCGTCATGCGCGGCTCGCGCGCGTGGATGGTGAGCGCGCGCGTGGCCGGATCGACCAGGTAAATCGTGTGTTCCATGTAGTCGGCCAGATACATCTGGCCCCGGCTGCCGAAGCGGATGCCGTTGGCGATGCTGGTGCCGGGCAGGGTCAGCCACACTTCGCCGCTGCCATCGGGACGCACCTTGCCGATGGTTTGCTGGCGCGCAAAGTTGACGGCGTAGATATTGCCATCCGCATCCACGGCCGGGCCTTCGATGCCCTTGGTAAAGGAGTGCGCGGGCGTGAAGGTGGTGGTGAGAAACAGCGCTTCGTGCGCGGGCGGGCTGGCGCAGGCGGACAGGCTGGCCAGCGCGGCGGCCAGCACGGCGGTGCGCAGCGCCGGCAGGGCGGTTCGGGTATCGGACATCAGGGATCTCTGTATGGCAAAGGTGGCGTATGTTACCCGAGGCGCAGCAAGCGGGGCGCCATTGTATGCCTTATCCCAAGCCTCATCTCAGGCCGCCACCACGACCAGGTCGGGGAAGTCATCCTGCCAGCCGGCCCAGGCATCCTGCAAATGCGCGTGCATGCCGGCGCGTTCTTGCGCCTGATCAAACGTGTCCGCGCTGGCCAGCAGAAAATGGGCGATGGCGCGCAGGGTGGCCGGGTCGGCCTGGATGGTCACGTCGGAGCAGGGTAGCGGACGTTCGGCGGCCTCGTCTTGCAGGTAGCAGTGCAGCGATAAGTGTGCGGTCATGGGTATCAATTGTTGATGTAGGCGCCCAGCATGGCGTGTGCGTTCAGTGCGGCGCGGGCCGCTTCCTGTTCCCCGGGCTGCAGGTACCAGAAGATCCAGCCGGCATGTTCTTCACAGCGGCCATGGGCTTGCATCGCACCGCGCAGCGCTTGCCGGCGCTCGGGCGGCAGCGCGTCCAGTCTGGCTTGCGTGAAACCATTGATGGGATAGACATCGCGCAGGTGCGCATCTTGCAGCCCGCGCCGCTTGATGGCGGACCAGTTGTTTGCCGGGCAAGGAATGCCAAAGGTCATCGGATGGGTCTCATCGAGCTGCCGGTAGCCGAGTGCGTAGCCGGTGCCATAGCCCTGCGTTTCAGCGTAGCAGTACACATAATCGCAATGGTCAAACAGGCCGGGTATGGCCCGTGCTCCGTCGAACAGCGGCGCCAGCGCAAGCTTGCTGGCGCGTATGGACAGAATCAGCTCCGAGCCCGATGAATACATCGCCTGCGCGTCGCAGTTAACGGCCTCGTCAGCTTCGTCGGGCGGCACGATGCGCGGCGAAAGCAGTCCGATGCTGTCGGTCTCTGGCGCAAACAGCATCTTCTCGTAATTTCGCTGTGAGAACTTGACGATCTTGCCGCGCTTGTTGCCGTAGCGCTCGACGCGCTCGCCCACGCGTTCGAACCAGGCAAACAGCTGTGCGCTGGCCGCGGCGGGATTGAAGGGGCTATTCTGGCTGAATTCGCCGACGAGGAAATGGTATTGGTCCATTGGCAATACGGGGGGAGGGTTGCGACAGGCGCATTTTTGCACGGAATGCAACATATTGCCAATGCGCGCGCGTGACCATTCCGTCAGGCGGCCTGATGCGTATGTAGTTGATTTAAATGGAATTTTCGCCGCATTGTGCTTACTTTGAAGCGTATTGCGGTTACACTAAGTCTGACTATACTGCAATGATGACCGTGGTGCTTGTTCACTACGTCGCTGGCAATCCCACGGAGGCCTCATGTCTTATGCGAATCCCACCACCCACAATGGCTTCCTGATCTCGGCCTATGCCTGCGAATTGCCCGAGGGGTGCTGGCAGGGACAGTTGGTGCTGAGCAAGTGCGGCTTTGAAGAGGTGCGGCAAGCCAATCTGGAAAATCGCAGCACGCAGCACGAGGCGGAGCAATCGGCCCTGGCCATGGGCTGGCAGCTCGCCAATTACGTGCTACCCGTGCGCACTGTTGACGATAAGTAACCGAATGCTTTCATTTCATGAGGAAAATAGAGTATCGTGCTCAGCTAGAAAGTAATACACCGTATGCAGCAATAGAGCTGGCGTGCGCGGCGAGGTCTGAGTGAACGCCGCGGAACGAAGAGTTGTCCTTGAGGCCGGCCCCCACAGGCCGCACACCGTCACCATGCACCACACAGCACACTCGCCGGATCCTGAGGATGCGCCCGCCCAGCAGTTGTCCTCCGAGCAAAATCTGCAGGCCTTGCATAACCGTGAAGTCAAACTGCTGCGCGAGACGATCAATCAACTGTTGATCATGGCCAAGATGCAGATGCAGGAAAAGGATAAATCCGACGCCTTTGGCATGTTGATCATGCAGTTGCGCGAAGCCAATCAAAACCTGGTGCTGGCGACGTTTGGCGCGCAGGATATGCAGGCGTCCGCCGAAGCGACAACCGTGCGCCAGACGGAATTTCTGGCCATGCTTGCGCATGAGTTACGCAATCCCTTGCAGCCGCTGGCGATGGCCAATGATTTGCTGGCCAAGAAGGTCGACCTCGATCCCCAGCTGGTCGATGTGCATGGCGTGATCGGCCGCCAGGTCGCGCATATGGCGCGCCTGATCGACGATTTGCTCGACGCATCGCGCGTCAGCAGCGGCAAGATCACCTTGCAGCTGGCGCCCATCCTGCTGAGCGACATCATCGCCAGTGCCGTGGAAGTTGGCCAGGCCAGCATCAGCCAGCGCCAGCAAGTGCTGAGCGTGAGCATGCCGAAGGAAGCCCTGGTGATCGAAGGGGACCTGGTGCGCCTGACGCAGGTGTTTGCGAACTTGCTCATCAATGCCAGCAAATTTACGCACGAGTTTGGCCACATCGACATTGTCGTCAGGCGTCACGATGATCTGGTGGAAATTGCCGTCAGCGACGATGGCGCCGGCATCGCCCTCGATATCCAGCCCTTCATCTTCGACTTGTTTACTCAGGGCTTCCGTTCGCTGGAACGGGCGCAGGGCGGCCTGGGCATCGGCCTGTCGCTGGTGCGCATCATTACCCAGTTGCATGGCGGCACCGTGGATGTCTTCAGCGCCGGGGTCGGCTTTGGCAGCCAGTTTGTCTTGCAGCTGCCCCTGTCGTCGCTTGCGCCGCCATCGCAGGACATGCAGGCGGCACCTGCGGCGTGCGCACTGCCACGCCGCATATTGCTGATCGAGGATAATGCCGATGCGGCGGAAATGCTGGCGTTGCTGCTGACGCAGGACGGCCACCATGTCGACGTGCGCAACGACGGCCCCAGCGGCTTGCGTGCCGCGCTCGATGCGCCCTACGATGTGATCGTGTGCGATATCGGCTTGCCGGGCATGGATGGCTTCCAGGTCATCAGTTCGGCACGCGCGGCCTTGCCGGCGCCGCTGCCGTGCTTTGTTGCCGCGTCAGGGTACAGCCAGCTTGGCGAGTTTGACCGCGCCGGTGAGGCAGGGTTTGACCACTATCTGGTAAAGCCCATCAATATCGACGCTTTGTCGAGAATAATCACGGCAACGGTTCCGCGCTGATGGGCGAGGAAACCCTGATGCTTTTGTTTAACATGGTCCATGCACCGAAAACCGCAGAGAAAAGATCCGATTATGGCCACAGTCCATGAACAGCGGCAGCGCAGGATAGAACACGCGCTGTTACGCGACCCAGGTGCGGTGGTAGACGTCAGTATTCGCCTGTGGGAGCAACTGGCCACTGAATTGAATCAGATCATAGGTGAGCGGGGCGTGGAGTCGATGTATGCCCGCAGCCTGCACCAGAGTCAGAAACAGTTCAGCTGGTTGACGCCCCATCCGCCGCAAGCACTGGAAGCTGCCATGACCGCCTTGCGCGCCAGCTTGCAGGGACAGGCGGGCACAGCCGCTTGTGCGGCAAGCACGGCGATGTTGATGCACTTCATCAACACCCTTATTTTATTAATTGGCGAACTCTTAACGAATAGCATCCTCCTCAAAGCCTGGGGTGATGACGTTGTGAATAATGCTGGAACGGAGCCGAACGAATGAACAAAGTCACCATCCACCGCCTGGCCACTGGCGTGCCGGGGTTGGACGAACTGCTGGGCGGCGGAATACCTGAATTTTCCTTCAACCTGGTGGCGGGCACGCCCGGCAGCGGCAAGACGACGCTGGCGCACCAGATCATGTTTTCCCTCGCCAGGCCCGAGCGCAGGGCACTGTTCTTTACGGTCCTGGGCGAGCCACCGCTGAAGATGTTGCGCTATCAGCAGCAGTTTCCCTTCTTCGATGTGAACAAGATTAACCAGTCGATCAAGTTCGTCAATCTGTCGGCTGACTTGCTGGAAGGCGATTTCGACCGCGTGCTGGCGCGCATCGCTGAAGAGGTCGAGGCGTTCTCGCCCAGCCTGGTCTTCGTCGATTCCTTCCGCTCCGTGGTGCAATCGGCCAAGGCCATGGACGTGGGCCCGGCCGGCCTGCAGAATTTCGTGCAGCAACTGGGGGCGCAAATGACCAGCTGGCTGGCCACGACCTTCCTGATCGGCGAATACCTGGCGCCCGAGGCTGAGTCGAGCGCCGTGTTCACGGTCGCCGACGGCATCCTGTGGCTGTCGCAGCTCGTGCACCGCGACGCCATGGTGCGCAAGATCCAGGTGGTCAAGATGCGCGGACAGGCGCAAAGCCTGGGCGTGCACACCTTCCGTATCAATAACGATGGGGTGGAAATCTTTCCCCGCGCCGTGCTGAAGACGAGCGGCATGGAAAAGATCAGCATTTCCGGCAATGAGCGCCTGTCGCTGGGCGTGCCCGAGCTCGACCAGATGATGGGCGGCGGCTTGCCGGCAGGTTACTCACTGCTGCTGGTGGGGCCGTCCGGTTCCGGCAAGACCGTGCTGGCCACGCAATTCCTGACGGAAGGCGTGCGCTGCGGCGAGCCCGGCGTGATCGCCGCTTTCGAGAAAAGCCCGAACCAGCTGCTCAGCCATCAATTGAGTACACTCGTCGATTCCGGCCAGATCGGCGTCATCAATACGCGCACCCTGGATTTGTCGCTCGATGAAATCCTGCATGACCTGGTGAGCATGATCACGCGCATGAAGGCCAAGCGCGTGGTGATCGACTCGCTGTCCGGTTTTGAAATGGCGCTGGCCTCGATGTTCCGCGAGGATTTCCGCGAATCGCTGTACCGCCTGGTGGCGGCCTTGACGGACATGGGCGTGTCCGTGCTGATGACGGCCGAGTTGGAAGACCAGTACACCATGCTGCGCTTCAGTTCCTACGGCAACGCCTTCCTGGCCGACGCCATCGTCATGCAGCGCTACATCGAGCTCGAAGGCCAGTTCAAGCGCGTGGTATCGGTGGTGAAGGTGCGCGGCAGCGGCCACAGCAAGGATATCCGCTTCTACGATATCGACGCCGAGGGCATGAAGATCGGCGCCGCCCTCAGCCAGTATAAGGGCATCCTGTCGGGCGAGCCGTACCGGGCCTAGACGCCTGCTGTTGGTGACGGCTGAGTTGAGGCGTATGATGGAAGTGCGGCCATGCCGACGGCGATGGCTGTACCCAAGGGGACGGATGATGCGTCTTCTGGGTTTCCCAGCTGATCAAGAGGAGATATGATGGACAAACCCGAATTCATCCTGGCCGCGAAAGCCATGGAAACGCTGGAGATGTATCAAACGTTTTATGGTCACTCCAGCGAATACCAGGCGCACCAGCAGGAAGTGCTGAAACTGCTGCGCCACAAGGGTGCCTCCCTGCTGGTGTCGGATCATGGCCCGGCGAAGTTCCTGCTGGCCTTTGCCGATGCGCTGGAAGCGGCCAGCTTGCCGGGCGAGTATGTGCCGCTGAGCCGCAGATAAGGCGACTCCGGCCCGGCAGGGCAGGTCGTCTGCTCAGAGGGCGCGCGGCTAGCCGCCGTTCGCTCCCTCGTTCAGCGCTACCCTGGGCAGGCGCACGGTAAATACCGTGCCGCATTCCAGGCTCGACTCGGCGCCGATGGTGCCGCCGTGCGCGCTGGCGATTTCACGCGCGATAAACAGGCCCAAGCCGATACTGGTGGCGTTGGGCGCTTTGTGATCGTCGGAAATGGCCAGCTGTACCAGGGGATCGAAAATGCTCTTCAGCGAGGCCTCCGGGATCTGGCGGCCGAAATTCTTCACTTGCACCACGGCCGTCTCGGCGTCGCCGCAGGCTGCGATGCTCACCGGCTGGTCGTCGCTGCGATATTGCGCAGCATTGTTGAGCAAATTGGAAAACAGCTGGGCCAGGCGGGCCGCATCGAAGTCGCCGATCATCTCGCCCGTGGTACTCAGTTCAAACTTGCACTGCGGGTGAGCGGCCGAGGCATCCTCGACGGCGGTCTTGCAGATTTCCCCCAGGTCGCCCAAGCTGGGCGAAATGGGCATGCGTCCCCCCAGCTGCGTCCTGGCAAATTCCAGCAGATCGTTGACCATGGTTGTCATGGTGGCCGCGCTGCGGGCAACCCGTGCCCCGATCTGCACCGTGGAAGCAGAGGTCGCGCTCGGCCGGCTCAGCAGCGCACCGGCCATCGTCATCGTGCTCAGCGGACTGCGCAGATCGTGGCTGAGGATGGCGAGAAAGGTATTGCGGGTGCGGTCGCTCTGCTGCGAATAGCGTATCGCCGATTCCTGCAGCGCCTGGTCGATCGCTTCATTGAAGCGCAGGATGTCTTGCGTCGCCGTTTTCGTCGTCACCGACACCTGTGCCATCCACAAGCGCAGCACGCTGGCCCGCATTGCGCGAAATTCCGCCGTCAGCTGCGGCAGCGTGAAGCCGATCTGCTGGCGCAGCGAGCCATGCGTGGCCGCTGCCGTTTCCTTGCCCGCTATTTCCGACACGCCCGTGGTCGATTTCTTTTTCCGCTGCGCCGCGTTCTCGATGACATCCATGTCGCGCACGATGGTTTCCAGCATCTGCTTCGCATGATCGCGTAATTCGGCTTTCGAAATGGCGGTGCCAGGAATGGGAAGCGACCTGGCGAAGAGTTCCCACTCTTCCAGGATCGGCTCCAGATGGCCGGTAATAAAGCGTGATAGTTTCACTGTGAACCAATGCGGTGATGGAAGAGGGGCCAGTGTACGCTGTTGAGGTGAGGGATGGGGGATTGGGCCTGCTCCGGGTGTCATATGCAGGTAGAGTCGCTCAGGCGGAAGAATTCGGCTGGCTGTGCGCCGGTACAATGAGGCAGACCCTGGTTTTAGCAGCGCCCGGGCTAGCAGATTGCTCCATACATCCCTTTTCCCGTACGCAGGTCGAGTCCGAAATAGCATTCGTATGCTGCCCCTTTTGTATGAACGCAGGTAATATCCCCCCTGCGCCGCTCACGGTAGTCCGCCGAGGAACTGCATGCCTGCTCCTGTTTCACATCGGGGCCGAGCTGGGCAAACAGTTCCCGTGCCAATTCACCTTTGACCATGATTGCCACTTTCCGGTCGTTTCGCGTGGGCGGCAGCATGTCGGACAGCGTTCCGCCATAGATCTGATAGTCACCCCGCAAGGGGCGTGGTTCGCCAGTCCATGCCGGCGGCTTGTCAGCGGCTTGCGACGGCGAGAATAGAGCGAGCGCCATGGCGCAGCATGCAAGCCGAGTATTCATCAGTGCTCTCTGATTTCAATGTGAAGGTGATCGTCGTGCCCTTGCAGAGACCGGACGCGCCCACCGGTAATCGCCTTTTGTACCTCACCGTCGTTAAAGAAGACCTTGGTGACCATGGGATGGCGCAAAAACAGCCGTATCAATTTGATGGTGGCGTCCCGGTCATATACGTCATCAAAGCGCGACACGCGTGCGCACTGGCCTTCCAGCTTGTCCTTCCGCAGGGGGCGTAGATCCATTTCAATGCCCTTTCTGTGGCTCACATGCTTGTCGTACGCCAATCCTTCCGCGATGCTGATATTCCCGATGCCAAATTTCCGATCATCAATTGCCTGCCATTCACGTTCGATGTAAAAGATCAGGGATAGCAAGCTGGGGTGCGCATATTGGGCCATATGGCCGGAATGTGGCATCCGGTGCAGATTGCCATAGACGTAATACCCGGCACCTTCCGGAGCCTGGGGCAGGATAAAAAAACCGCGCTTATCCCTGGGCTGAACTTCAAGCATGCTCGACTCCGCTATGCGCAACGGTGGGGGAGCTGGCATTGTTTCGCATTCCTTTCTGTTTGGACTTGCGGTATCGCAAACAATGGCGAGCTGGATCCGGGTTTGTCCATTGTTCTCGGCGGCGCGTGCGCCAGCCTTGTCCATGAAGAATCGGCAACATACGGATTGATGGATCGATGTATCCGCCCCTTCATTGCGGAGTACGCACTAGCGTGACACAAACATTGCAAACCTGGCTGCTGGCCTGGCGGGAAGCCTTCACGTGTATCGGCCTGGGACTGCGCGACGCGCGTCATGCGGGCCTGTGGTGGCGCTCCGCCCTGTGGTGCATGGCGGTCGTGGCGCTGTGGCTGGGACTGTATAGCTGTTTCGGCCGTTTTTTGTCGAGCTGAGCGCCATGCTGGCGCTGGTGTCCGTCACCGGTTTGCTGGGCCTGGGCGTGATGGATGGCATCGGGACACTGGCCAACGGGCCGGCCACGCTCTCGCAGATGGGCAATATCGCCGGCAGCCTGGGCAGTGCCGCCAAGGCCCTGCTGTCGATCGGCCAGATCGCCCTGGCGCTGCTGGCGTTGGCAGCTTTTTTCTATGTGATGGTCTTTATCGTCGGCGCCATCGGCACGGCGCGCTTGCCGCTGCGCTGCTTGTTGCTGGAGCACGCCAAGGCCGTGGCGGCGCGCCGCTATGTTGCTTGGCAAGCGCCGGCCGGACTGGATGCCTCCGCCGCGTGCCCCGCCTGGCGGCGGCGCCTGTTGCTGTTGCTTTCCCTGATGATTCCCGTGTGGGCGATGTGCGTGCTGATCTCGTACTTGCTGGCCTGGAATGTGCAAATGATCTACGGCGCTGCGGCCGAAGCCGTGCTCAGCGTGGAACAACAAGCGGCCTTGCGCCGCGAGCAGCGTCCTGTGATCTTTGCTCTAGGCCTGCTGTTGTGCTTGCTGATGCTCGTACCGGTTCTCAATTTATTGTTGCCAGCCTTGCTGTGCACCAGCGTCTGCCACTTGCAGCGCCGCGGCTGGCGCGCAACCAAGGCGCGAGGGCCAGGTCCGACATTCGTACACGACCTGAGCGGCTGAGGTTGACCTGTAGATAGAATTCCTGCCAGCCTGGACTGGCCAGTACCGTCGCTAGTGACCGATTACCGGCATGGTGGAGATCTGAGGCCTTCCGAAATTGTTGCCACTTAACTTTTTCAACACAATAAGGAGGAAGCGCACGGAGCCGATTAGCGCTCTGAATCGCCACCAGTAGCTTAAGACCGCGATTCTCAGCGCGGGAATTTATATCGTACCAGCAGCGTAGGTCCTTTGCCGCCGGATGGCGTCAGCAGTATCTCGTCACCGGGCTGCATCTCTTCATACATTACCGTGCAACAGGTCGGCATCGAGTGGCCGCGCGCGGGATAAACGCCAACGTCGGTGTGCAGGGTCGCAGCGCGTACGTCCACGCTGGTTTCGCCGGCCTTTGCTGCTTCTTGCAGCTGCTTGCGCAGTGCGGTGACGAAGTCCCCTTTGCTGAGTCTGGCAGGAGCCTGGTTTGCTGGCGGGCGAGCGGTTGCGTTGTTTTTCATGTTGGTTTCCTTCAGTGAATACATTCCCGGCACTATATCATTGGCCCCTGACACAGAGCGAGGTCCGCCATTCGTATACAGCCTGAGCCGCTAAGGTTGTCGTTAGGAAAAACCGCCTGCGGCGCAAGAGCCAGTCAGACGAATCGGAGAGGGTTGCGCTTGCAAGCGCAACCCGGTTTTGCGGCGCCGAGCTGCGCTCGCCGAAGGCCCCGCAAAACCCCCGCGCCCGTACCGGACGCGGATGCGCTGCCCGCGCTCTGCATGCGTTGAATAAATAAAAAGGGCCTCCCCGCCAAAACGGGGAAGCCCTTTTATTTATTCAGTGGTGGAGACGGCGGGAATCGAACCCGCGTCCGCAAGCACTCTACAGACAGTTCTACATACTTAGCACTATCATTTAATTTAACTCAGCCAGCACGGATGTGCACGTTATGGGCAAGCGAGTTACCTATTATTTAGTCGGACGCTAAGTAACCCAGCATCAGACGAGTCCCTGTAAATGACTCTAGAGCTTTTAACGGCCCACCCCAGGGACGAGGTGTTCTAGAGCTAACAGCAATTAAGCTGCCAGTGCGTACGAGTTATCGTTTGCAGTTAAGTTTTTTCAGGTTGTATTTACGAGGTAGCCCGCCCTCGGTATGCCCTGCGCTGCTTTGCAACCCACGTCGAAACCAGGTCGTCCCCACAGAACCTTCATTGTAGCGCAATCTGCCCACTCTTGCATGATGCATTCGTTTGCTGGCGTGCCAGATCAAGTGGAGGCCGATTTATGCCGCCAGCTGCCGCTCCTGCGCCGCCTTCACCACGCCAGTCACCAGCTCGAGCAGGGCCAGCGGCGTGTCCAGCAGGTGGTCGGCCTTCCAGTGCTGCGGCTCGATGGGGCCGCAGTAGCCCCAGGCGCAGGCGACCGTGCGCATGCCCGCGGCGCGGCCGGCCTGGATGTCGCGCAGGTCGTCGCCCACGTACCAGCAGTCTTGCGGCGCCAGTTCCAGGCGGCGCGCCGCTTCCAGCAGAGGGGCGGGGTGCGGTTTCGGGTGCGCCATGGTGTCGCCCGAGATCACGCAGCCGGCGGCGCCCAGGCCGATCTGGCCCACCAGCGGGTCGGTGAAGCGGGCCGCCTTGTTGGTGACCACGCCCCAGGCCAGGCCCAGCGTTTGCAAGCCGTCGAGCAGGGCGGGGATGCCGTCGAATAAACGGCTTTCCACGGCCAGGGCCGCTTCGTAATTGTTCAGGAAGCCGTCTTTCAGCGCTTCGTAGCCGCTTTCGCCAGGTTGCACGCCATACGACGCGCCTATCATGCCGCGCGCGCCGGCCGAGGCGGTGGGGCGCAGGATGTCATACGGGGTCGGCGCCAGGCCGGCGCGCGCGCGCAGCAGATTGATGGCCGCCGCCAGGTCGGGCGCGGTGTCGGCCAGGGTGCCGTCGAGGTCGAACAGGATGGCGCGCGGGGCTGGCAGATGGTCTGTGATCATGGCAGGCAAAGTGTGTCAAGTAAGAATGAAAAATGGCGGCCGCAGCCGCCTTGTATTGTGCGTGATGGTTACAGCGACCGGGTGCAGGCCACCAGATAATTGACGCTGGTATCGCTATTAAGTGAGTAAATCTTGGTCAGCGGATTGTAGCCCATGCCGCGCATGCTGTTGACGTCCAGGCCGGCGCTGCGCAGGTATTGCGACAGTTCGGACGGGGTGATGAATTTGTCATAGTCGTGCGTGCCTTTCGGCAGCAGGCGCAGGATGTATTCGGCGCCCAGGATGGCGAACAGGTACGCTTTCGGGTTGCGGTTCAGGGTCGACAGGAAGACGTGGCCGCCCGGTTTCACCAGCGTGGCGCAAGCCTTGACGATGGCGGCGGGGTCCGGCACGTGCTCGAGCATTTCCATGCAGGTCACGACGTCGTACTGGCCCGGCTCTTCCTCGGCCATGGCTTCGGCGGCGATCAGCTTGTAGCGTACCTTGGCGCCCGATTCCAGGCTGTGCAGGTCGGCCACTTTCAGGGCCTTGTCGGACAGGTCGATGCCTGTCACGTCGGCGCCCTTGCGGGCCATCGATTCGGCCAGGATGCCGCCGCCGCAGCCGATGTCGATCACGCGCTTGCCGGCCAGCGGCACTTTCGCGTTGATCCATTCCAGGCGCAGGGGGTTAATTTCGTGCAAGGGACGAAACTCGGAAGTGGGGTCCCACCAGCGGTGGGCCAGCTCACTGAATTTTTGGATTTCGAGAGGGTCGGCGTTCATAGGTCGAATAATAGCGGCAATTTTACAATCGGGCAGCCACGGACGAAAAAAAACCCCGCCTTGGCGGGGTTTTTCATGCTGTCCTTGACTTGCGCGATGACTTGCGGCAAGTCCGGGGGCTCAGCTATTACTTGTTGCGGGTACCAACAACTTCGATTTCCACGCGACGGTTTTTCGCACGGCCTTCGGCAGTTTTGTTATCAGCAACAGGTTGTTTTTCGCCTTTGCCTTCGGTGTACACGCGGTTGCTTTCAACGCCTTTGGAGACCAGGTAGGCTTTGACAGCATCAGCACGACGTACCGACAGTTTTTGGTTGTAAGCATCGGTGCCGACGGAGTCGGTGTGACCCACAGCGATGATGACTTCCAGGTTGATGCCGCCCAGTTGTGCGGACAGTTCGTCCAGCTTGGCTTTGCCTTCTGGCTTCAGCGTAGCTTTGTCGAAATCGAAGAATGCATCAGCAGCGAAGCTGACTTTTTCCGAGGTAGGAGCCACAACGACTGGTACTGGTACGACAACGACTGGTGCCGGTGCTGGTACGACTGGCGCTGGTGGCGCTACGCACTTGCCGTCTTGCAGGGTTTCTGGCTCTACGCACAGTGGCACGTCGCAACCTGGCACTGCGTCAGCAGGTGTCCAGTAGCCAGTGCGCCAGCACAGACCGAATGGATCGCGCACGATCACGCCGCGGGCATCTTGCACGTAAGCGCTTTTTGGGCTTGGTGCTTTGATGTCAGTGGTAACTGGCGCGAATGGTGGGGAGGTTGGGGTTTGGGCCGAAGCCGAGCCAGCAATCACTGCGGATGCAGCGAAAAACAGCGTTACAAATTTATTCATTCTTTTTTCCTTTCGGGGGGTGATATCCGCAGAACAACACTGCGCTACTGGTGCTACGTGCCAAGATTTTATCATGTAGACCATATGCGCTCGTTTCAGATTGCGAAACTAGCAATTAACTTCTCAGTCATTTTGCCACACGCATCAGGGGCGCACGACGGTGGTTAAATCAAAGCTTGCCCGATTTTAGACCGTGCGTTGTATTTGCGCAACGAAAATGCCCATTTGTAACGCATCTGTAACATTTGATCGCTTTTTTTGCCACTTTTAAGGGCAGGTGTCTTGAACTGATATTGTCATTGTGCATTATCGACAGGTCAACATGCACGCCCCCGGTGCAAACTGCCAATCTTGTTGGTATGGCCAATTTGTACAGGTAGCTGGGCGCGCATGCTAAAATCGTGCGCTTGACTGTTAAGAGTGTCGGGCAAATGCCCACGGCGGCACCGCATGACCAGCACGTACCCTAGCGGTACGCATACTGGCCGTGCCGCCAGTGCGCCGATTTGTTCTGGCACTCTGCGACATGGACGCCGGGCCGCGCCAGCAGCGCACGGCGCAGCGTCCACGACGACAGCCACCCAGGATATGCAGTATTGCGTCATACATTGCGTAACAGATAAGTTAACCACAGCCTGAGATCAGTCGAACCGCCAATGGATCAATTCGCAAAAGAAACAATTCCTATTTCCCTCGAAGAAGAGATGCGCAAGAGCTACCTCGATTACGCCATGAGCGTGATCGTCGGTCGCGCCTTGCCCGATGCGCGTGATGGCTTGAAGCCAGTGCACCGCCGCGTCTTGTTCGCGATGCATGAAATGAATAACGTGTGGAACCGCCCTTACGTCAAGTGCGCCCGCGTGGTCGGCGAAACCATGGGTAAATACCATCCCCACGGCGATGCCTCGATCTACGACACACTGGTGCGCATGGCGCAGGATTTTTCGCTGCGCTACATGCTCGTCGATGGCCAGGGTAACTTCGGTTCCGTCGACGGCGATGGCGCCGCGGCGATGCGTTACACCGAGTGCCGCCTGGACAAGATTGCCGGCGAACTGCTGGCCGATATCGACAAGGATACCGTCGACTTCCAGCCCAACTACGATGGCAAGGAAAAGGAACCGACGGTCTTGCCGACGCGTATCCCGAACCTGCTGATCAATGGCTCGTCCGGTATCGCCGTCGGCATGGCGACGAATATTCCGCCACACAACATCACCGAAGTCATCGACGGTGCGCTGCACGTGCTGCGCAACCCCGATTGCACGATCGATGAATTGATCGAGATCATTCCCGCCCCCGATTTCCCTACCGCCGGCATCATCTATGGCGTGTCGGGCGTGCGCGACGGCTACCGCACGGGCCGCGGCCGCGTAGTGATGCGCGCCAAGACCCACTTCGAAGAATACGGCAAGGATGGCGGCCGCATCGCCATCATCGTCGACGAGCTGCCATTCCAGGTCAACAAGAAATCCTTGCTGGAGCGTATCGCCGAAAACGTGCGCGACAAGAAGCTCGACGGCATTTCCGATATCCGCGATGAATCCGACAAGTCGGGCATGCGCGTGGTGATCGAGCTGAAACGGGGCGAAGTGCCGGAAGTGGTGCTGAACAATCTGTACAAGCAGACCCAGTTGCAAGACACCTTCGGCATGAACATGGTGGCCCTGGTCGATGGCCAGCCGAAGCTGCTGAACCTCAAGCAGATGCTGCAATGCTTCCTGTCGCACCGCCGCGAAGTGGTCACGCGCCGCACCGTGTTCGAACTGCGCAAGGCGCGCGAACGCGGTCACGTGCTCGAAGGCCTGGCTGTCGCGCTGGCCAATATCGATGACTTCATCGCCATCATCAAGGCCGCGCCGACGCCGCCGATCGCCAAGGTCGAGCTGATGGCCAAGGCCTGGGATTCGTCCGTCGTGCGCGAAATGCTGGCCCGCACGGGCGACGGCACGACGCCAGGCGGCATCGATGCTTACCGTCCGGAAAACCTGCCGAAGCACTACGGCATGCAGGGCGATGGCCTGTACAAGCTGTCGGACGACCAGGCGCAGGAAATTTTGCAAATGCGTTTGCAACGCCTGACCGGCCTGGAACAGGACAAGATCGTCAACGAGTACAAGGACGTGATGGAACATATCGCCGACTTGCTCGACATCCTGGCCAAGCCGGAACGCGTCACCGTCATCATCACCGATGAAATGACGGCGGCGAAGAACGAATACGGTGCCGGCAACAAGGACGTGCGCCGCTCGCAGATCGAGCTCAATGCCACCGACCTGGAAACGGAAGACCTGATCACGCCGCAAGACATGGTCGTGACCCTGTCGCACACCGGTTACATGAAGGCGCAGCCGATTTCCGAATACCGCGCGCAGAAGCGCGGCGGACGCGGCAAGCAAGCCATGGCGACCAAAGAGGAAGACTGGATCGACCAGCTGTTCATCGCCAACACGCACGACTACATCCTGTGCTTCTCGGATCGTGGCCGCATGTACTGGCTGAAGGTGTGGGAAGTGCCGCAAGGCTCGCGCAATTCGCGCGGCAAGCCGATCGTCAACATGTTCCCGCTGCAGGACAACGAAAAGATCACCGTGATCCTGCCGCTGTCGGGCGAGAACCGCACGTTCCCGGAAGACCATTACGTGTTCATGTCGACCAGCCTCGGTACCGTGAAAAAGACGCCGCTGAAGGACTTCAGCAATCCACGCAAGGCCGGCATCATCGCGGTCGACCTGGACGACGGCGACTTCCTGATCGGCGCGGCGCTGACCGACGGCCAGCACGACGTGATGCTGTTCTCCGATTCGGGCAAGGCAGTGCGCTTCGACGAAAACGATGTGCGTCCGATGGGCCGCACGGCGCGCGGCGTGCGCGGCATGAACCTGGAAGAAGGCCAGCACGTGATCGCCCTGCTGGTGGCCGAGAACGAGCAGCAGTCGGTACTGACGGCAACCGAAAACGGTTACGGCAAGCGTACGCCGATCACCGAGTACACGCGCCATGGCCGTGGCACGAAAGGCATGATCGCCATCCAGACCAGCGAGCGCAACGGTAAAGTGGTTGCCGCGACCCTGGTCGATACCAGCGATGAAATCATGCTGATCACCACCGGCGGCGTGCTGATTCGCACCCGCGTGTCGGAAATCCGCGAAATGGGCCGCGCGACGCAGGGCGTGACCCTGATCGCCGTGGAAGACGGCACCAAGCTGTCCGGCCTGCAGCGCGTGGTGGAAACGGATATCGACGAAGTCGAGCTGACGACGGAGGCGGGCCTGGAGGCCGCGGCTGCGCCGGCAGAGGCTGAACCAGCCGATCCCGTTGATCCTGTCGATCCGGTCCAGCCGGAGTAAGATGATTGGGGCTCTTTCGGGAGCCCCAATTGCTGTTGGCGCACCACTTGCGACACGGACGGTTATTGTGTTCGTAGGTCGGCTTAGCCCACAGGGCGTAAGCCGACGCCTCCTGGCCGCACCCCTTTTACCAGTCATTCAACATCCCGCATGCCATGAGAAAAATCGTCGCCACCTTCTTCGCCGCGTTTTCGCTGGCCTTCCTTGCGACCCTGCCGGCCCTGGCCCAGAGCGCGCAAGCCACGCCCGCGCGCCAGGCCGCGCCCAGCCCCGCCATGAAAGTGGCCGTGCGGCGCATGCTTGACGCGATGCAGTTCCCGCAGCTCACGCGCAGCATCTTCGACCAGATGCTGCAATCGGTGCCGGCCATGATCCGCCAGTCGGCGCAGCAGCAAATCAACAGTAACCCGAAACTGGACGAGCAGCGCAAGGCGCGCGCGCTGGCCAGCGCCGAGGAAGAAATTCCCGTCGCCATCGCCACCCTGACGCAGGTGCTGGCCGACCCGACCCTGATCGATGAGTTGAGCGCCGAAATGGTGCCCCTGTACGCGCGCTTTTACACGGTGCCGGAAGTCGAGCAGCTGACGGCCTTCTACAAGACGCCGCTGGGCCGCAAGATGCTGGCCACCATGCCGCAACTGTCGGCCGAATCGATGGCCATCAGCCAGCGCGTGCTGATTCCGCGCGTGAACGCCGTGCTCGAGCAAGTCATGCGGGCGGCCACGCAGCCGCCCCAATAATTTCATTTTACTAAGGACCGTATCGTGACCCATATCTACAACTTCTCCGCCGGCCCCGCCGTCCTGCCCAAGGAAGTGCTGGCGCAAGCGGCCGCCGAAATGCTCGATTGGCATGGCAGCGGCATGTCGGTGATGGAAATGAGCCACCGTGGTCCCGAATTCATCTCCATCTACAAGCAGGCAGTAGCCGATCTGCGCGAACTGCTGGCCGTGCCCGAGAACTACAAGATCCTGTTCCTGCAGGGCGGTGGCCTGGGCGAGAACGCCATCATCCCCATGAATCTGGTGGGCCTGGCCGCGCAGCAGCCGGCCACCATCGACTTCGTGCATACGGGTTCGTGGTCGGGCAAGTCGATCCAGGAAGCGGCCAAGTATGCCAACGTCAACGTGGCCGCATCGTCCAAGGCCACGCGTTTCACGGGTGTGCCACCCGTCGCCGAGTGGCAGCTGACGCCGGGCGCCGCCTACCTGCATATCTGCACCAATGAAACCATCGACGGCGTGGAATTCCAGCAGGCGCCAGGCGTGCCGGCTGGCACCACCATCGTGGCCGACATGTCCTCGCATATTTTGTCGCGCGTGATCGACGTGTCGCAATACGGCGTCATCTTTGGCGGCGCGCAAAAGAATATCGGCCCGGCCGGCCTGACCCTGGTCATCGTGCGCGAAGACTTGCTGGGCAAGGCGCTGCCGATCTGTCCGTCGGCCTTCGACTGGACTATCGTGGCCGAACATGAGTCGATGTACAACACGCCGCCCACCTACGGTATCTATATCGCCGGCCTGGTTTTCCAGTGGCTCAAACGCCAAGGTGGCGTGGCGGCCATGGAACAGCGTAATATTGAGAAAGCGGCGCTGCTGTACGCGGCGCTCGATGCGGACGACTTCTACCAGAACCGGGTCGATCCCGCATACCGCTCGCGCATGACCATCCCGTTCTATCTGCGCGATGAAAGCTTGAACGACGCATTCCTGGCCGGCGCCAAGCAGCGCGGCCTGCTGCAACTGAAGGGCCACAAGTCCGTCGGCGGCATGCGTGCATCGATCTATAACGCGATGCCGATCGAGGGCGTGCAAGCCTTAGTGAATTATCTGAACGAGTTTGCCGGACGCTGAGTCGCCTAGACGACCGCGCCGGCCCGCCGCCGGCGCAGGCCGCGCGGCCATGATTGAAGTACAGCTGACGAAACAAACAACCATGACCGATAAATTGAAACCGCTGCGCGAACAGATCGATGCGATCGACGCGCAAATCCTCGAACTGCTGAATCGTCGCGCGCAAATCGCCCAGCAAGTGGGCCACGTGAAGGCCGAGACGCAGGCGCCCGTGTTCCGTCCCGAGCGCGAAGCGCAGGTGCTGCGCGGCGTGGCCGAGCGCAATCCCGGCCCCATGGGCGATCGCGAAGTGCAGACCATCTTCCGCGAAATCATGTCGTCCTGCCGCTCGCTGGAAAAGCGCGTCACCGTGGCCTACCTTGGCCCGGCCGGCACCTTCAGCGAGCAGGCCGTGTACCAGCAGTTCGGCAGCGCCGTCGAAGGCTTGCCGTGCGCATCCATCGATGAAGTGTTCCGCTCCGCCGAGGCGGGAACGGCCGACTTTGGCGTCGTGCCCATCGAAAACTCCTCGGAAGGCGCCGTCAACCGCACGCTGGACATGATGCTGCAGACTAGCCTCATCATCAGCGGTGAAGTCGCCATTGCCGTGCACCACAGCCTGATGACGAAGAGCGGCAACATGGATGGCGTGACCTCGATTTGCGCGCATTCGCAGGCGCTGGCGCAGTGCCAGGTGTGGCTGAACCAGAATTACCCGCACATCGCGCGCCATGCCGTGGCCTCGAATGCCGAAGCGGCGCGCATGGCCGGCGAAGATGGCACGGTGGCGGCGATTGCCAGCGAACTGGCGGGCGCGCAGTACAAGCTGGGCGTGGTCAAGGGCCATATCCAGGACGACCCGCACAACCGTACGCGCTTCGCCGTCGTGGGCACCTTGCAGACGGCGCCGTCGGGCAAGGACCAGACCTCGCTGGTGCTGGCCGTGCCGAACAAGGCGGGCGCCGTGTACCAGTTGCTGGCGCCTCTGGCGAAGCATGGCGTGTCGATGACGCGCTTCGAGTCGCGCCCGGCGCGCATGGGCAGCTGGGAGTATTATTTCTATGTCGATGTGGAAGGCCACGTGCACGACGCTGCCGTCGCCCAGGCGCTGGCCGAGCTGCAGAGCAACGCGGCGTTTTTCAAGGTGCTGGGGTCGTATCCGGTCAGCTTGTAACTTCGTTGACTGGTGTCGGATTACGCTGCGCTAATCCGACCTACCCGACCTGCGGTAAGCTGTAGGTTGGGTTAGCGCAGCGTAACCCAACAACAGCCACCAGCCTAATCATTCACCAACTTTTAAAGAACACCATGTCTAAAAATATCGGTCCAGAATACGTCCGCGCCATCGCCCCTTACCAGAGCGGCAAACCAATCGCCGAAGTCGCGCGCGAATTCGGCCTCGACGAGGCAGCCATCGTCAAGCTGGCATCGAATGAAAATCCGTACGGCATGCCGGAATCGGCCAAGCAAGCGATGATCGCCGCCATCGATGACCTGGGCCGCTACCCGGACGCCAACGGCTTCGACCTGAAAGCCGTGCTGTCGAAGCGCTATGACGTGCCGGCCGACTGGATCACTCTGGGCAATGGCAGCAACGATATCCTGGAAATCGCCGCGCACGCGTTTGTCGAGCATGGCCAGTCCGTGGTGTACTCGCAGTATTCGTTTGCCGTGTACGCGCTGGCCACGCAAGGCCTGGGTGCGCGCCACATCGTCGTGCCGGCGCAAGCCTACGGCCATGACCTGGACGCCATGGCGGCGGCGATTGCCGACGATACGCGCCTGGTCTTCATCGCCAACCCGAACAACCCGACCGGCACCTTCCTGTCGGCCGCGCAGCTCGAAGCGTTCCTGCAAAAAGTGCCACAGCACGTGGTGGTGGTGCTGGATGAAGCCTACAACGAATTCCTCTCGGCCGACGAGCAGTACGAGTCGACGGCGTGGGTGCGCCAGTATCCGAACCTGGTGGTCTCGCGCACCCTGTCGAAGGCCTACGGCCTGGCCGGCCTGCGCATCGGCTTCGCCATCGCCCAGCCGGTGCTGACGGACCTGATGAACCGCATCCGCCAGCCGTTCAATGTCAACTCGCTGGCGCAGGCGGCGGCGATTGCCGCGCTGAACGACAAGGCCTTCCTCGAGCAAAGCGCGCGCAACAACGCGGCCGGCTACCAGCAGTTCACCGAAGCGTTCACGCAGCTGGGCCTGGAATTCGTGCCGTCGCACGGCAATTTCGTGCTGGTGAAAGTAGGCGACGATGACGGCGCCGGCGCGCGAGTCAACCTGGCACTGCTCCAGCAGGGCGTGATCGTGCGCCCCGTGGGCAGCTACGGCTTGCCGCAATGGCTGCGCATTTCCATCGGCCTGCCGCAGGAAAACGCCATCTTCATCGCCGCGCTGACGAAAGCGCTGGCCTGACGATATGACGACGCCTGCACTGAAAAAAGTCGTCATCTTCGGCGTAGGCCTGATCGGCGGCTCGTTCGCGCGCGCCCTGAAACACGCGGGCGCGGTCGCCACGGTGGTCGGCATGGGCCGTTCATCGGCCTCGCTGGCGCGCGCGCTGGAGCTGGGCATCATCGACGAAATCGGCGGCGACATGGCGCAAGCCTTGCTTGGCGCCGACCTGGTGCTGGTCGCCGCGCCCGTGGCGCAGACGGGCGCCATTTTGGCGTCCATCGCGCCGCATCTGCAGCCTGCTACCGTCGTCACCGATGCTGGCAGCACGAAAAGCGACGTGGTGGCGGCCGCGCGCGCGGCGCTCGGCGGCAAGGTGGCGCAATTCGTGCCCGGCCACCCGATCGCGGGACGCGAGACGAACGGGCCTGACGCGGCCATCATCGATCTGTATCAAGGCAAGAAAGTGGTGCTCACGCCGCTGGCGGAAAATTGCGCCGCCGACGTGGAACGGGTGGCGGCCGCGTGGCGCGCCTGCGGTGCCATCCTGCACACATTGACACCCGAAGAACATGACAAGGTATTTGCCGCCGTCAGCCATCTGCCGCATTTGCTGGCCTTTGCGCTGGTCGACGACATCGCCAACAAACCGCACGCGGGCCTGCTGTTTCAATACGCGGCCAGCGGCTTTCGCGACTTTACGCGCATCGCCGGCTCATCGCCGGAAATGTGGCGCGACATCAGCCTGGCCAACCAGCCGGCGCTGTTGCATGAACTGGACGCCTATCTGGCGCAGTTGACGACCTTGCGCGCCCACCTGGCCGCGAACGACGGCGCCGCCATCGAAGGCGTGTATGCGAACGCCCAGCACGCGCGGCAACAATGGATCGAGGCGATTGAAACGGCGGAAATACCTGCCGCGCCCACACGATAAATACTCAAGGATTCCAGCATGACCCAGACCAAGCACTACCCTCACCATATCGATTTGCAGCCGGTGATGCATGCCGAAGGCACGGTGCGTTTGCCCGGCTCGAAAAGCATTTCCAACCGCGTGCTGCTGCTCGCCGCGCTGGCCAGGGGCACGACGAAAATCATCGACTTGCTCGCCTCCGACGACACCTTCGTCATGCTCACGGCGTTGACGTCGCTGGGCGTCAAATGGACGCAGGATGAATTGACGGGCGATCCGGCTACTGCCCACCAGGTGCACCACGTGGAAGGCTGCGGCGGCGTCTTCCCGCACCACGCGGCTGACCTGTTCATGGGGAACGCCGGCACGGCGATCCGCCCGCTGACGGCGGCCCTGGCCGTGATCGGCGGCGACTACACGCTGCACGGCGTGTCGCGCATGCACGAGCGTCCGATCGGCGACCTGGTCGACGCGCTGAACGCCGTCGGCACGCAGATCGAATACACGGGCGAGCAGGGTTTCCCGCCGCTGCGCATCCGCCGTGGCCATATCCACGCGCAACGCATCGCCGTGCGCGGCAATGTGTCGAGCCAGTTCTTGACGGCCCTCTTGATGGTGGCGCCGCTGATGGCGCGCGACCATGCGGTGACCATCGATGTGACGGGCGAGCTGATTTCCAAGCCATACATTGAAATTACCCTGAACCTGATGCGCCGCTTCGGCGTGACGGTCGAGCATGACGGCTGGCAGTCGTTCACCGTGCAGCCGGGCCAGCACTATCAAAGCCCGGGCACGATCCACGTGGAGGGCGACGCGTCGTCGGCCTCGTACTTCCTGGCGGCCGGCGCCATCGGCGGCGGTCCCGTGCGCGTGGAAGGCGTGGGGCGCGACAGCATCCAGGGCGACGTGCGTTTCGTCGAAGCCTTGCAGCAGATGGGCGCGACCATCACCATGGGCGAGAACTGGATCGAGGCCCGCTCGAACGGCGTCTTGACGGCCGTCGACATGGATTTTAATCATATTCCCGACGCGGCCATGACGATCGCCGTGGCCGCCCTGTACGCGGACGGCACCTCGACCTTGCGCAATATCGCCAGCTGGAGGGTGAAGGAAACGGACCGCCTGACCGCCATGGCGACGGAGTTGCGCAAGCTGGGCGCGGAAGTGGAAGAGGGCGCGGACTACCTGCGCGTGACGCCACCAGCCTCAATCGCCGCAGCGACCATCGACACGTATGACGACCACCGCATGGCCATGTGCTTCTCGCTCGCCTCGCTCGATGGCGCGGCGCGCCGCGGCAACGCCATGCGCATCAACGACCCGAAATGCGTGGCCAAGACCTTCCCCGAGTATTTCGCTGCGTTTGCGGGGATAGCCAAAGATACCTTGATTTAATTGATTGTTTAATACTATGTCAACCTCCAATATCCCGGTCATCGCCATCGACGGCCCTACCGCTTCCGGCAAGGGCACGGTGGCGCACCGCGTGGCCGACAAGCTGGGCTTTCATTACCTGGATTCGGGCGCGCTGTACCGCCTGACGGCCTTGAGCGCGCTGCGCCGCGGCACCGACCTGCGCGACGAGCACGCGCTGGCCAAGCTGGCCGAGCATTTGCCCTGCCATTTCGCGGGTGGCGAGATCCTGCTGGCGCAGGAAAACGTCACCGAGCAGATCCGTGCCGAAGAAGTGGGCAATACGGCGTCAAAAATTGCCGTTCTGCCAACGGTGCGCCATGCACTGGTGGGCTTGCAGCTGGGTTTTCGCAAGACGCCGGGTCTGGTGGCCGACGGGCGCGACATGGGCACGGTGATCTTCCCGCATGCCCAATTGAAGGTGTTCCTCACCGCCAGCGTCGAGGCGCGCGCGCAACGGCGCTACAAGCAATTGATAGACAAGGGTTTTTCTGCTAAGATGGAAGACCTTCTGATGGATTTGCAGGCGCGGGACGAACGTGATACTCACCGTGCGATTGCGCCGCTGGTCCCTGCGGAAGGGGCGCATGTCCTCGATACGTCGGAAATGACGGCAGATGTTGCCGTTGAAACCGTGTTGAAATGGTATGCAGCTGCAGCAAAATAGCGTGTTGTTGTGCTATGTGGTGCCCGTTGACGGCTCCTGGCCTGTCCGGGTGTGTCAAAAACCTAACCCAGTTTAAGTCGCGTCGTGCGATCTCTGCTGGATAACCTGTGTGAACCCTATGTCTACTGTTACAACTAACGAATCTACCGGTATGGAAAGTTTTGCTGCGCTCTTCGAGGAATCGTTGTCGCGTCAAGATATGCGCTCCGGCGAAGTTATTTCCGCTGAAGTCGTGCGCCTCGACCACAATTTCGTGATCGTGAACGCTGGCCTCAAATCCGAAGCATTCATCCCTGTCGAAGAATTCAAGAACGACCACGGCGAACTGGAAGTCAAAGTTGGTGACTTCGTTTCCGTGGCGATCGAATCGCTGGAAAACGGTTTCGGCGATACCATCCTGTCGCGCGACAAAGCCAAGCGTCTGGCTTCGTGGCTGGCTCTGGAAAAAGCGATGGAATCGGGCGAAATCGTCGTCGGTACCGTCAATGGTAAAGTCAAAGGCGGTCTGACCGTGTTGACCAACGGCATCCGCGCATTCCTGCCGGGCTCGCTGGTTGATACCCGTCCTGTCAAAGACACCACCCCATTCGAAGGCAAAACCCTCGAATTCAAAGTGATCAAGCTCGATCGCAAGCGTAACAACGTGGTTCTGTCCCGCCGCGCCGTCATCGAAGCTTCGATGGGCGAAGAGCGTCAGAAACTGATGGAAACGCTGAAAGAAGGCACGGTCGTGACCGGCGTCGTCAAAAATATCACCGACTACGGCGCGTTCGTGGATCTGGGCGGTATCGATGGCTTGCTGCACATCACCGACCTGGCATGGCGCCGTGTACGTCACCCGTCGGAAGTACTGACGGTTGGCCAGGAAATCACCGCCAAAGTCCTGAAATACGATCAAGAGAAAAACCGTGTTTCGCTGGGCGTGAAACAACTGGGCGACGATCCTTGGACCGGTCTGTCCCGTCGTTACCCACAAAGCACCCGTCTGTTCGGTAAAGTAACGAACCTGACCGACTACGGCGCGTTCGTTGAAGTGGAACAGGGTATCGAAGGTCTGGTACACGTTTCCGAAATGGACTGGACGAACAAAAACGTTGCTCCTAACAAAGTTGTCCAACTGGGCGATGAAGTAGAAGTGATGGTTCTGGAAATCGACGAAGAGCGTCGTCGTATCTCGCTGGGTATGAAACAGTGCAAAGCCAACCCTTGGGATGACTTTGGCGTTACCCACAAGAAGGGCGATAAAGTCCGCGGCGCGATCAAATCGATCACCGACTTCGGCGTGTTCATCGGCCTGGCCGGCAACATCGACGGTCTGGTGCATCTGTCCGACCTGTCCTGGACCGAAACCGGCGAAGAAGCCGTGCGTCGCTTCAAGAAAGGTGACGAACTGGAAGCCATCGTTCTGGCCATCGACGTTGAGCGCGAGCGCGTTTCCCTGGGCGTCAAGCAACTGGAAGGTGACCCATTCAACAACTTCGCAGCCATGAACGACAAAGGCTCGCTGGTAACCGGCACCGTTAAATCGGTTGAGCCTAAAGGCGCCGTGATCCAACTGTCCGAAGAAGTTGAAGGCTACCTGCGCGCTTCCGAAATCTCGCGCGACCGCGTTGAAGATGCTGGTACGCACCTGAAAGTCGGCGATACCGTCGAAGCCATGGTGTTGAACATCGACCGCAAAGCCCGTGGTATCCAACTGTCGATCAAAGCGAAAGACAACGTGGAAACCCAGGAAGCCATGCAGAAGATGGCAGCTACCGACAACAACGCAGCTTCGGGCACCACCAGCCTGGGCGCCTTGTTGAAAGCTAAGTTCGATAACAAGAACTAAGACTGCGGATACGGCAGATGACAAAGTCCGAGCTGATCAACCGCCTCGCTGAGCGTTATTCTCAGCTGGTGGCGAAAGATGCGGAGTATGCCGTCAAGACCATTCTCGATGCGATGACCAACGCCCTGGCGACCGGTCAGCGTATCGAGATCCGCGGTTTTGGCAGTTTTGCCCTGAACAGCAGGCCCCCGCGCATCGGCCGCAACCCGAAATCCGGCGACAAGGTGATGGTTCCCGAAAAACGGGTACCCCACTTCAAACCGGGCAAACAGTTGCGCGAGCGCGTGGACGCGATGGTCGGGCAACCGATCATCGAGGATTAATCGTCTGCTGGAAGGCGACATAGAAAGCGGCGTCCTCGGATGCCGCTTTTTTTTGTTAATATGCTGAGAATACCTGACATAAGCTACTGCGCGTCGCGCTTTGCGGCCTGCGATGCTCACCGTACTTCAGTACGGTTGCGCTTCTCGGCCACAAATCACTGACGCTCGCTACGCTTCTGCCAGGCATTCCGAGGTTGTGCCATACGGCATTTTTTGTACTTTCTGGGCGTATCGATGAAAATCATCTCCACCATCGTTGGCTGTGTTCTTTTCGTCCTGTTCTTCAGTTTTGCGCTGAAGAATGCGCAGGTTGTCGACCTGCATGTTTTCCTCAATTATGAAATTCGCGGCCCCCTGGTCCTGATGCTGCTGGGCTTTTTTGTCGCCGGCGCCAGCCTGGGCGTATTGGCCCTGACGCCGACCGTGTTCCGTCACCGCCGCGAAGCGAGCAAGCAAAAAACCACCATTGCCGCGCTGCAAACCGTTGGCGTGGCCAGCAATGTCCAGCCGCAACCGGACAGCGTGAGCGCGCAGTAAGCGGCGCCGTCGCTCCTATCTCTCTTACTCGAATAAAAACAATCGCATGGATTTTGAACTCTGGTGGCTCTTGGGTATCCCGGTGTTTTTCGCGCTGGGCTGGATTGCCGCGCGTGTGGACATTCATCAACTGGTGTCCGAATCGCGCAGCCTGCCGCGCAATTACTTCAAGGGCTTGAATTTCCTGCTCAATGAGCAGCATGACAAGGCCATCGATGCCTTCATCGAAGTCGTCAAGCTGGACCCGGAATCGGCCGATATGCACTTTGCGCTGGGCAACCTGTTCCGCCGCCGCGGCGAGACGGAGCGCGCCATCCGCGTGCACCAGAATTTGCTGGCGCGCCCGGACTTGCCGCTGGAACAGCAGGGCCATGCCGCCTATGAGCTGGGCATGGATTACCTGAAGGCAGGCTTGCTGGACCGCGCCGAGGAAACCTTCAACAGCCTGGTCGACACGCAATATGCGGCCCAGGCGCGCCGCGCGCTGCTGGAAATTTACCAGCGCGAAAAGGAATGGCCGCGTGCCATCGAAGCGGCCGTCGGCTTGCAGGAATCGGGCGCCGGGGCGCGGCAGAAGGAAATCGCCCAGTTCTATTGCGAGCTGGCGCATGACGCGCTGGTGCACATGAAACCGGACGACGCCATGCCGCTGCTGGAAAAAGCCCTGCAGACGGACCGCAAGAGCGTGCGCGCCACCATCCTGACGGGTGACGTGCTGCTGGCGCGCGGCGACACGGAAGGCGCGCTGACGACCTGGCGCCGCGTGGAGCAGCAAAGCGTGCCGCACGTGGCCCTGGTGGCGCAGCGCCTGATGGATGGCTACACCAAGGTGGGCCGCGCGCAGGAAGGCGTCAACCTGCTGCGCTCCTACCTGGAAGAGGCGTCGTCGATCGACTTGATCGAGGTCGTCTTCAAGGCCGTCATCGAACTCGACGGCGTGGAAGCGGCGAAGCAGTTGGTCAGCGCCGAGCTGCGCCGCACGCCGACCCTGCTGGGCCTGGATAAACTGCTGGAAGCGCGCATGATGGATGCGCCGGCCGCCATCTGGTCCGAGCTGTCGATGGTGAAAAACCTCGTGCACGGCTACACGCAGAAGCTGGCCCGCTACCAGTGCAGCCACTGCGGCTTCAAGGCCCGCCAGTTCTACTGGCACTGCCCTGGCTGCAATCGCTGGGAAACGTATCCACCGCGTCGCACCGAAGAGCTCAACGTCATGAATTAGTCGTGCCCACCACAGGGTCCATGGCTGCGTTGCAACGCCTCGCCGTACTATTCGTACTGTCTTCGGCGCCGCGCCTTGCCCTGAACCCTGTGCTGTGCACTTGCAGGTCAGATAGACATATTACAAATACGGCACAACCATGAAAATCACCATTATCGGCACGGGCTATGTGGGCCTCGTGACGGGCGCCTGCCTGGCGGAACTGGGCAACGACGTTTTTTGCCTCGACCTGGACGCACAGAAGGTCGCCTTGCTCAACAGCGGCGGCATCCCCATCCACGAACCGGGCCTGGAAGAAGTCGTGGCGCGCAACCGCGCCGCCGGCCGCATGACCTTTTCCACCGACGTCGAGGCAGCCGCCGCGCACGGCGTGATGCAATTCATCGCCGTCGGCACGCCGCCCGATGAAGACGGCTCGGCCGACCTGCAATACGTGCTGGCGGCCGCGCGCGGCATCGGCAAGTACATGACGGACTTCAAGGTCATCGTCGACAAGTCCACCGTGCCCGTCGGCACGGCCGAAAAAGTGCGCGCCGCCATCCAGGGCGAACTGGACGCGCGCGGCGTGGCCGCCACGTTCTCGGTGGCGTCGAACCCGGAATTTCTCAAGGAAGGTGCGGCCGTCGAAGACTTCATGCGCCCGGACCGCATCGTCATCGGCTGCGACAGCACGCCGGACGGCGAGCGCGCGCGCGAATTGCTGAAAAGCCTGTACGCGCCGTTCAACCGCAACCGCGAACGTACCTACTGGATGGACGTGCGCTCGGCCGAATTCACGAAGTATGCGGCGAACGCCATGCTGGCCACGCGTATTTCCTTCATGAATGAACTGGCGAACCTGGCCGACAAGGTGGGCGTCGATATCGAGGCCGTGCGCCACGGCATCGGTTCCGACCCGCGCATCGGCCATAGCTTCCTGTACGCAGGTTGCGGCTATGGCGGTTCCTGCTTCCCGAAAGACGTGCAGGCGCTCGAGCGCACGGCGCGCGGCTATGGGCAGGAGTTGCTGATCCTGCGTGCCGTCGAAGCTGTCAACGACCAGCAGAAGCAGGTGCTGGGGCGCAAAGTGGTCACTCGCTTCGGCGCAGATCTGACGGGCCGGCATTTCGCCGTCTGGGGACTGGCCTTCAAGCCGAACACGGACGACATGCGCGAAGCGTCGGCCCGCGTGCTGCTGGCGGACTTGCTGGCGCGCGGCGCCACGGTGGCCGTGTATGACCCGGTGGCCATGCCCGAGGCACGCCGCGTGCTGCAACTGGACTTGACGCCGGAGCAGTTGGCAAGGGTGCGCTTTGCCGACAGTCCGAAGGATGCGCTGCAGGACGCCGATGCGCTGGTCATCGTGACCGAGTGGAAAGCCTTCCGCAGTCCCGATTTCGAACAGGTCAAGGCGCGCCTGAAGCAGGCCGTGATCTTTGACGGACGCAACCTGTTCGAGCCGGCCGTCATGGCCGAGAATGGCATCGAATACCACGGGATCGGTCGCTCGATCCTGACGCGCGCATGAGCGCCCAAGAGGTGGTCGCCTTGACGGCGCCGGCCGCGCTGGCCCAGGTGCGCCTGCTGGTGGTGGGCGATGTGATGCTGGACCGTTACTGGTTCGGCGATGTCAGCCGTATTTCGCCGGAAGCGCCGGTACCCATCGTGCGCATCGAGAAGCGCGAAGAGCGCCTGGGCGGCGCGGCCAACGTGGCGCGCAACGCCGCAGCGCTGGGAACGAAGACGAGCTTGCTGGGCGTGGTCGGCGACGACGAGGCAGGCAGCCAGGTCGAGCGCCTGCTCGAAGGCGGCGGCATCCACAGCTATCTGCAGCGCGATGCGGCCATTTCCACCATCATCAAGCTGCGCGTGATCGGCCGCCAGCAGCAAATGCTGCGCATCGACTTCGAGGATGCGCCCAGCGATACGGTGCTGCGCGACAAGTTGGCGCAGTTTAATGCCCTCTTGCCGCACTACGACGTGGTGGTCATGTCGGACTACGCCAAGGGCAGCCTGGTGAATGTGGCCGAGATGATCAAGGCCGCCAAGGCCGCCGGCAAGATCGTCATGGTCGACCCGAAAGGGGATGATTTCAGCCGCTATACAGGAGCGTCAGTGCTCACTCCGAACAAGTCCGAACTGCGCCGCGTGATCGGCAACTGGAATACGGAAGAGCAACTCACGGAACGCGCGCAGCAGATGCGCGCACAGCTGGGCCTGGAAGCCTTGCTGCTGACCCGTTCCGAAGAGGGCATGAGCCTGTACACGGCCGATGAGGTGCTGCACATGCCGACCGATGCGCGCGAAGTATTCGACGTCTCGGGCGCGGGCGATACGGTGATCGCCACCATGGCGGCCATGCTGGGCGCCGGCATGAGCCTGGGCGATGCAGTGCGTACGGCCAACCGGGCCGGCGGCATCGTCGTCGGCAAGCTGGGCACGGCCACCGTCACCCGCGAAGAGCTGTTCCCGCAGTAATCGCCGCCGTATTCCGCATCTCGCCTGCGCCGGTCTGTTTGATCTGGCGCAGGTTTTTCCCTCCTTCCGCTGTCCCGTCTTGTCAACCGTATCACGCCACAGCCGTTAAAGCCGTTAAGGCGCTGCTCCTCCCTTGCGTTCGAGTCATCTTGAAACCACACCACGGAGAGATACCCATGTTCAAAAAAATACTGCTGGCCATCGTCACCCTGATCGCGACGATGGGTTTTGCCTTTGCCCAGGTCGATGTCAACAAGGCGGACCAGGCGGCACTCGACGGCGTCAAGGGCATCGGCCCCGTTACATCGAAAGCCATCCTTGATGAACGCGCCAAGGGCGGCGCCTTCAAGGATTGGGCCGATTTCGAAAGCCGCGTGAAAGGCATCGGACCGAAAAGTTCCGTGAAACTGTCGGAAGCGGGCTTGCAGGTGAATGGTCAGGCCAAGTCTGGCGCGCCAGCGGCTCCGGTGGCGAAAGCTGCCCCGGCAAAAAAGGAAGCTGCTGTGAAGGAAGTTGCAGCGAAAGAAGCCGCACCGAAGCCAGCTGCTGCGACCGACACCGCTGCGGCGCCAGCCAAGACGGCCGCTGAAACGAAAAAAGAAGCTGCTGCTGCCAAGAAAGAAGCGAAGGCTGCCGCCGCTGCCGCGAAGAAAGAAGCGAAGCTGGCTGCAGCCGAGGCGAAGAAGGCTGAAGCCGAGAAAAAGTAAGCGTGTTGCTGTAAAGCGTGTTGCGTGGTGGTGCCGCGCAGCACGAGAAGAAAACCCTGCGTGGTACCGGCCGCGCGGGGTTTTTTTTATGCGCCGCCACTTTGCCCTGCCGATGCGCCTACAGCTGCGACTCGATCGGCAGCCAGCGCATCACGGACACCAGCATGCGGCGCCAGAAGCCTGACTCCGGATCGTGCGTCCACACCTTGGCGGGCTCTTCGGTGGCGTCGGACCAGCGCAGGGCGCCGTTGTCGAGGAATAAGCGGTAGCTGGTGTCGCCCGACGTCGAGTGCAGGAACAGCGCGCGCATGTCGGCCCCCAGCGCGGCATCGTGGAACAGCACGCCCATCTCCGTGTTCAGCTGGGCCGAGCGGGGATCGAGGTTGAAGGAGCCGACGAAGCCCCGCTGCCCATCGACCACCACGGCCTTGGTATGCAGGCTGGCGCGGCTCGAACCCATCAGGCTGATGCGCTTGCGGTGCAGGGTCTTCAATTCATACAGGTCGACGCCACCGCCGAGCAGCACTTCGCGGTAGCGCGCATAGCCCGCATGCACGAGGGCCACATCGGTGGCGGCCAGCGAGTTGGTCAGCACACTGACCCTGACGCCGGCGGCGACCTTGTCGGCCAGGCTCTGCGTCAGCGCCGCGCCGGGCACGAAGTAGGGCGAAGTCAGCAGCGCTTCCTCGCGCGCCTCCGTCAGTAGCGGCAGCAAGCTGTGCATGAGCCAGTGCTCGCTGCGCTGCAAACTGGCCACGGGGGCGGCTTTTTCCGGCGGGTCCGACAGCACTTGTACCTGCGCGCTCCAGTGCAGGCGCAGCCGGCCATCGAGGTGGGCTTGCAGCTGGCCCGCATCGGTCAGCTGCCGCAGGTAGGGCGAGGCGCCCAGTTCACCCGTGAGCGCGTCGAGGCGGGCGCGCACAGCCTGCAGTTCCGGCGCCCCCGCGTTCTTGCCGGCGAGCAGGGCGCTGATGGGGATGACGGCGCGGCTGTTCCAGAAGCGGTCGAAAATGTCGCTCGTCTGCTGTACGGCGGGACCCACCAGCAGCAAGTCGGCATCCTGGAAATTGACTTGCTCGGCGGCATCAAAGTATTCATCGCCGATATTGCGCCCGCCGACCAGGGCCACCCTGCCGTCGACGATCCAGGCCTTGTTGTGCATGCGCCGGTTCAGGCTGACGGCGCGCAAGGCCATTTCCACGGCGCGCAACCAGATGCCGTCGCGGTTGCGGCCCGGATTGAAGATGCGCACGTCGATCAGCGGATGGCTGTCGAGCGCGAGGATGGCGGCGTCCTGGCCGCGCGCGTTGATATCGTCAAGCAACACACGCACGCGCACGCCGCGGTCGGCCGCGCGCAGCAGCTCGCGCACCAGCAGGCGGCCCGTGACGTCGTTATGCCAGATGTAGTACTGCAGGTCGATGCTGCGGCCCGCCTCGCGCGCGCTCAGGGCGCGCAGGGCGAACGCTTCCAGATTGTCGTCGATCAGGGCCGTGCCGCTCTGTTCCGGGCGTTGCGCCAGCTGCGGCGCCAGCACGCGGTCGAGCAGGGTGGCGTCGGCTGCCACGGGCAAGGCCGTTCCCGGCGCCCCCAGCGAACGTTCGGCGAAGCGCCCGTAGCTGTACAGCGCGGCTATGCTGAGCCCGGCAAACAGGGTGGCCAGCAGCAGCAATTTGACGAGCATGCGGCGCACCGTCAGCGGACCGCGCGCAGGCTGCGGCGTGCGGGATGGAGGATGGGCTGGCGCATGCGGATGTCTTTCGTGAGCGGAACGGGAAGTGGCCGATTGTAGCAGTTTCTATAATGCACGATTTTCATCCTGGAACATCCTTGCCTGCCGTCAAAAATGCGAGAATGGCCAGCTCAATCAATCATCAGGGGATGCAGGCATGGTAAGGATTTTGACAGCAATGACGGCAGCCATGCTGTCGGCTAGTGTGGCGGCGGCGCCGGGCGCCGAACCGGCGCAGCAGCAGATACGCCAGCTGGTGGCCGACATCTCGCCGCAGCGCATCGAGGCGCACGTGCGCAAGCTGGTCAGTTTCCAGACGCGCCACAGCATGTCCGATACCGTCTCCGACACGCGCGGCATCGGCGCGGCGCGGCGCTGGATCAAGGCGGAGCTGGAGCGCTGCGGCGCGCAGGCGGGCGCACGCCTGCAGGTGGCGTTCGACAGCCATATGGCGCCCGTGTCGAAGCGCATTGCGCGGCCGACGGAAATCGTCAACGTGGTGGCGACCCTGCCGGGCAGCCAGCCGCAGTCGGCCGGGCGCATCTATGTCGTCAGCGGCCACTATGACTCGCGCGCCACCGACGTGATGGATGCGCAGGGCGACGCGCCCGGCGCCAACGACGACGCCTCGGGTACGGCGGCCGTGATCGAGATGGCGTGCGCGATGGCGCGCTACCAGTTCGACGCCACGCTCGTCTTCATGGCCGTGGCGGCAGAGGAACAGGGTTTGTTGGGTTCCGGCCACTGGGCGCGGCAGGCGAAGCTGAACAAGCTCAATATCGCCGGCATGCTCAATAACGACATCATCGGCAGTTCGCGCGCCGACGATGGAAGCGTCGACGGTGGCCAGGTGCGCCTGTTTGCCGAGGGCATCCCTGCCGTGAAAGAAATGAGCGACGGCGTGCGCGCCCTGGTGGCGACGGGCGGCGAGAACGACTCGATTTCGCGCCAGCTGGCGCGCCACGTGAAGCAGGTGGGCGAGCGCTATGTGCCCGGTTTCAAGGTCAACGTCATCCAGCGCGCCGACCGCTACCTGCGCGGCGGCGACCATATGCCCTTCCTCGCGCAAGGGTATGCGGCGCTGCGTTTCACGGAGCCGAACGAGGATTTTACCCACCAGCATCAGGATGTGCGCGTGGAAAATGGCGTGCAGTATGGCGACCTGCCGCAATTCGTCGATTATGACTACGTGGCGAAAGTGGCGCGCGTGAATGCGGCGGCGCTCGCTTCACTGGCCCTGGCGCCGGCCGCGCCCGCTGGCGTGCAGGTGCGCACGGCGCAGCTGGAAAACGCCACGACCTTGCAATGGCAGCCGAACTCGGAGCCGGACCTGGCCGGCTACCGCATCGTCTGGCGCGCTACCACGGCAGACCAGTGGCAGGGTGCGCAGGACGTGGGCAATGTCACCGAAGCCAGGCTCAAGCTGTCGAAAGACAACTATTTCTTTGGCGTCCAGGCCATCGACCGCGACGGCAATGTCAGCGTGGCAACATACCCCACGCCGCTGCGCTAGGCGCTGTTGACGGGCAGGCGCGCCAGAAAACCGTGAATCTGGGAAACGACCGCCGCGCCTTCGCCGACGGCGGCCGCCACGCGCTTGGTCGAGCCGGCGCGCACGTCGCCGATGGCGAAGACGCCCGGCACGCTCGTTTCCAGCGCGGCGCGCTCGGGCAGGTCGGGTGGATATACCCCGTGGCCGTGGGCGCGGCATTCGGCGCGCGTGACGTCGAAGCCCGTACGAATGAAACCCTGTTCGTCGACGGCCACGGCGCAGTCGTGCAGCCAGTCCGTGTTCGGATCGGCGCCGACGAAGAGGAACACGCGGCGCACGGCGCAATCGCATTCTTCACCCGTCTGCTTGTTGCGCCAGCGGGCGCCCGTCAAGCCATCGTCGTCGCCTTCGAGGGCGATGATTTCCGTGTGCGTGTGCAAGGTGATGTTGGGCGTGGCGGCGATGCGCTCGATCAGGTAGCTCGACATGCTGGCCGCCAGCCCTGCGCCGCGGATCACCATGTGGACTTTGGCCGCGTGGCCGGATAGAAACACAGCCGCCTGGCCGGCCGAGTTGCCGCCGCCGACCAGGATGATCTCTTCCTGCTTGCACAGCTTGGCTTCGATGGGCGAGGCCCAGTAATACACGCCCCGTCCTTCATATGTTTTCAGGTTCGCCAGCGAGGGGCGGCGGTAGCGCGCGCCGCAGGACAGCACCACCGTGCGGGCGCGCACCTGCGTGCCGTCGCACAGATTGACGCGCAGGGGCCAGGTGTCGCACAGCAAGTTGGCGGCGCTGGCCGGGGTGGCGATCTCGACGCCGAATTTTTGCGCCTGCACATAGGCGCGTCCCGCCAGGGCGCGACCGGAAATGCCGGTGGGAAAGCCGAGATAGTTTTCGATGCGCGCGCTGGCGCCCGCCTGGCCGCCATACGCGCGCTGTTCCAGCGCCAGCACGGTCAAGCCTTCGGAGGCCGCATACACGGCCGTGGCCAGGCCGGCGGGGCCGGCGCCCACCACCAGCACGTCGAAGATCTTGTCGCCGGACAAATCAGGCAACATGCCCAGGCAGCGTCCCAGTTCCGCATTGCCGGGATTCTTCATGATCTTGCCGTCTGGACAGACCACCAGCGGCCACTCCTGCGGCGTGGGCTGGTAGCGCTCGGCCAGCGCGGCGGCCGCCGCATCGGTGGACGGATCGAGCACCGTGTGCGGATGGCCATTGCTCGATAGAAAGCTTTGCAGGTGGAACAGATTACCATTGCCGCGCGGCCCCACCAGCACGGGGCCGCCTGAATTGGCTTCGATCAGCGCCACGCGGCGCAGGATCAGGGCGCGCACGATGCGTTCGCCCATCTCCGCCTCGGCCACGATCAGCGCGCGCAAGGATTCCGAGCTGATGTCGAGCAATTCCACGGCGCCCACGGCGCTGCCGTTGACGAGGGTGGGGCGGCCGGACAACTGCGCCACTTCGGCAATGAAATGGCCGACGCCCACTTCGCGCAGCAGCGACGCCTGGCCCAGCACTTCGTGGCGCGTGATGCTGACGCGCCCGGACAGTATCACCAGCATGCCGAAGCTGCTGCTGCCGGCCTCGAACAGCGTCTCGCCATCGGCAAAGCGCCGCAGCGTGCCATAGCGCTGCAAGCGCTGCAGTTCGAGCGCATTGAAGACGGGCGAGATCTGGTGGCTGCGGCCCTGCAAGTCGAGTGTGGTGAACTGGACGGGATCGTCCTGCGTCGTTTCGGGAATGAATTCGGGTGTGCTGCTGGCCATGGCGAGTCCGTTCGGAGGCTGAATAAGCAAATAACAAAAATAACTAACAGTGACGAGTCTAGCGCATGCGGCGCGCGCCTGCCGCAATACCCGTTGCGCACGCCCGGAAATGCCGGCGCGGCAGGCGCCGTGCGGCATGTGGCGCTGCGGCGGGACGCGCATGCGTGCCCGGCTGCCGTTGCCGATGAGCGATACGCCGTCCAGCATCTCATATTAGAATGGGTCTTTGTTGAATCTACTCAAACAGACACGATGGCTTACAAGACACTTGAAGATACGATAGGCAACACCCCGCTGGTGCAACTGACGCGCTTGCCGGGCGCCGATGCGATTGCGCGCAACAACGTCATCCTCGGCAAGCTGGAAGGCAACAACCCGGCCGGCTCCGTGAAGGACCGCGCCGCCATGTCCATGCTCAAGCGCGCTGAAGAGCGCGGCGTCATCAAGCCAGGCGATACCCTGATCGAGGCCACCAGCGGCAATACGGGCATCGCGCTGGCCATGGCCGCCGCCTTGCGCGGCTACAAGATGCTGCTCTTGATGCCAGACAATCTCAGCGTGGAGCGCCGCCAGAGCATGGCCGCCTACGGCGCCGACATTCTGCTCACGCCGAAGACGGGTGGCATGGAATATGCGCGCGACCTGGCCGAGCAGATGCAGAAGGATGGCCGTGGCATCATCCTCGACCAGTTCGCCAACGAAGACAATTCGCGCGCCCACTACGAAAGCACGGGACCGGAAATCTGGCGCGATACGCATGGCCAGGTTACGCATTTCGTCAGCGCCATGGGCACGACGGGCACCATCATGGGCGTGTCGCGCTATTTGAAGGAACAGAATCCCGCCATCCAGATCATCGGCGCACAGCCCGAGGATGGATCGCAGATTCCCGGCATCCGCAAATGGCCGGAAGCGTACTTGCCGAAAATTTACGACAAGTCGCGCGTGGACCAGGTGGAATACGTGAGCCAGGGCGTGGCCGAGCGCATGGCGCGCAGCCTGGCGGCGGAAGAAGGCTTGTTCTGCGGCATCTCGGCGGCCGGCGCCTGCGAAATCGCACTGCGCATCTCGCAAACGGTGGAGAATGCGACGATCGTGTTTGTCGTCTGCGACCGCGGCGACCGCTATCTGTCCACCGGCGTGTTTCCTGCTTGATAGTTAATACGGGAAAATAAAATCGGCCAGAACGGCCTGAGAACTGCTGGAAATACCCCCTCCCCATGGCGGGGAGGGAAAACCTGCGAAACTGGCAGGATCAGCCTTGTGGCGTTTCGCCTTCTTTTGGCTTGAATTGCTTGTCGCTGATGCGGAATTTGTTACGACGGTCACCCATCAGGTAACGCAGGTCGCGGATGCTCAGGTCGCTCACTTCGTGCATGCGGATCAACAGCGATGCGCCGACCGGCAGGCGGTGGTGGCGGATTTTACTGATGACCGGTGGCGCCACTTCCAGCGCGCGGGACAAGGCTGCGTCGTTTTTCAGGCGCAGGTTTTCGATCAGGGTATCGAGCAATCTGTTTGGGTTGTACTGGAGCAGATCGTCGGAGTCCGAATCGCTGTTCATATCAATGCCGACTTGGTTTGTCATGATGTTAATGTTCCTTCTGTAGTTGCACTGCAAAGTAAAAAACACTCGGAGCTCGCTCTTGCTGCGTTCATGTTCATTCTTTACTAAAAGGAACAAATTCACACACGGTACGATCCGGGATACAGTTTTTCATGATATATACACAATTGTACAGCAGGATTCCATTTCAGGCCGGAAAGCTCTGTAATCTTGCTTTGGATAAAATAACTGTTGTCATGTTGCAACAGCTATTTATTCTTTATTATGCTCTATGATAGAACAAAAATTGTACTTTGACAAAAGTTAAGTATAAAACCATTTCTGTATTCCGTGCCGCACAAAGGCTGGCGAGCGAGGCTGGCACATGTTATCGGCCCCACCATAGACCTGTTTGCTGGTCGCTTCAACATCGCTTACGCTTTCTTACAAGTAATATTATAACTTTACACTGACTTTCGGTTAGCGTGCGCGCACTTGGCTGATGGCCTTGCCCAAGTCAATCACTGACATGGCATAAAAATAACTTCTGTTGTACTGAGTTATAGCAAAGAAGTTATTGCTTGCCAAGTGATACTCAGTTGCTTCTGAACCATTTTGCAGATCGATCAGGCCGTACAACATGTTCTGGGGCGTGGTTGCGAGCGTACTGACGCCGGCTTCCTGCAATTCCTCCAGCCGGTACTTGGCTTGCAAGCCCTGGCCGATGAACTTTTCCCAGGCGTGGCTGCCCGAGACGGTGACGCGATATGTGCTGATGGCCGGGTCATCTCGGCGCCAGCCGTGTTCGACGAGGAAATGCGCCACGCTGCCGATGGCGTCGGCGGTGGAATTGCGCAGGTCGATGTGACTATCGCCATCGAAGTCCACCGCGTATTTCATGATGCTGCTGGGCATGAACTGGGGCAGGCCGATGGCGCCCGCATACGAGCCGAGCAGGGTCAAGGGATCGATGCCATCCTTGCGCGCGTACAGCAGCGCGTTTTCCAGTTCCCCCTTGAAAAATTCCATGCGCGCGGCGCGCGTCGGGCTTTCCGGGTAGGAAAACGCCAGGGTCGTCAGCGCGTCGAGCACGCGGAAACGGCCCGTGTTGCGTCCGTACACGGTTTCCACGCCGATGATGCCGACGATGATTTCAGCCGGCACGCCATATTCGCGTTCGGCGCGCGCCAGCGCTTCCGCGTTCTCTTCCCAGAATTTCACGCCCGCATTGATACGCACAGGCTCGATGAAGCGGGCGCTGTACGCTTGCCAGTTCTTCGGCTTGCCCGGTGGAGCCGGTTTCATCAGCTGCACGGTCGACTCGACATAGCGCACCTTGCCGATCAGGCTATTGAGTTCGGCGCGGTCAAAACCATGCTTGGCGGACATCTCGTCGAGGAAGGCACGCACTTCTTTCCAGTTGGCATAGTCGACAAACTCGCCTTCGAAGTCGAATTTCGCCGGTGCTTTTTTGGCCGTCGCCTTGGCGGGTGGGGCCTTGGCCGCGCGCACGGCGCGGGCGCGGTCAGCGGCGGAAATATTGCTGTTTTCGCCAGCATGCGCGGTCGCCAGGCACAGGGGAAGGGAGAGGAGCAGGGACAGGGCGGAGGTTTTGATCGGTAACAAGGAGCGTCTCATCGGCATTGGGTTAACAGGTGGCGCAAGCTGCGCCGCGCGCGGGATTGTTCGTCTGGGTTGGCATTACCATACTTCATCGTGGCATAGATTGCCAGAAACTGTGCGATGGCGGCGTGCGCCTCTTGTGTGGCCATGCCTGCGGCCAGGCGCGCAGCATAACCGTGCGGCCCTTCATGCGGCGCACGGCTGTAGCCGCGCCGCGCCTGCTGGCGGCAAAACTGCAGGTACAGGGCGTCGAGCGGATCGCCTTGCCGCGCCTGCCGCCACCAGACCAGTGCGCCAGCTGCGGCGGACAGCAGGGCCAGCGCGGCGCAAGCGAGTGCCAGGGTCGTCGCCGGCAGGTTTTTCAAGCGATCGAGCATGGCGCGCTGGCGTTGCGGCGTGGTGTCGAGCACCCAGCTGCTCCAGGCGTGCTCGGCCTGCTGCCATTGCTGGCGCCATGCGGCAAGTGCCCCTGTCGCGCCGCCATCGAGGCCGGCCAGGGCGCGCCAGGCCGTCAGCGGCGACGCGGCCGCTGGCAGGGCGGCATCGAGGCTGCGCTGCGTGCGCAGGGGCGCGACGGCGCTGGTGGGATCGACGCGCACCCAGCCCCGGCCGGCCAGCCACACTTCGCTCCAGGCATGGGCGTCGGACTGGCGCACAGTCAGGCTGGGGCTGCCGTCGGCACCGTCGCGTGTGCCGCCCTGGTAGCCCGTGACGACGCGCGCGGGAATGCCCATGGCGCGCATCAGCACGACGAAGCTGCCCGCGTAATGCTCGCAAAAGCCCGCCTGCGTGGTAAACAGGAACTCGTCGACGCCATGCTTGCCCAGCAGCGGTGGCTGCAGGGTGTAGCGGAAGGGCGCATGGCGGAAGTGCGTGAGGACGGCGGCGATGGCGGCGGCGGGCGCCAGCGCCTGCGCGCCGCTGCCGCGCAGTGCGCGGGCCCAGGCGATGCTGCGCGGGTTGCTGCCAGCGGGCAAGGCCAGCCATGGCTGTTGTTGCGCGAGCGACAGGCCGGCCTGCAGCCGGTAGCGGGGCTGGGAACTGACGCGGTAATGCACGGTCGAAGTAATCGGTTGTATGGTCAGCACTTCCAGCGCAGACGACACGACATACGGATTGCCGGGCAGGCGTTCGATGCTGCGCGGCACGTCGAGCGCGAAGATGCGTCGCTGGCCGTTCGCTGGCAAGGTCACTGCGTAGTGGCTGGGTGGCCCTTCCAGTGCGATGTCGATGCGGCTGTCGCTGGCGGGTGCGCGGCCAGCGCCCCGGCGCGTCCAGGTGGCGCCGTCGTAGTCGCCCAGCACCACGCCGCGCCAGTACAGCTGATCTTGCGGCGGGAGCGGCGTGGAAAAGCGGGCCGTGAAGACGGGCTCGTTTGATACGGCCAGCGCGGCGATGGCGCCCGGCTGCATGCTGTCGGACAAGCCCGTGCGCGCCTGCGCGCCCTCGTGCGGCGTACCCCACAGGGGGGCGCCGGGGCGCGGCACGGCAAGAAACAGTACGGCCGCCAGGGGAAGGGCCAGCGCCAGCATGCGCCCCAGCAAGCCCAGCCTTTGCGCCAGGCGTGGTTGCAACGTGCCGTACTGGGCCGACAGCAGGGCCGCCAGCAGCACGAGCACGGTGGCCAGCATCCAGGCGGCGCTGAGGATGCCTTGCGTATGGAAAAAGTTTGCCAATAGCAAAAAGAAACTGAGGAAGACGAGCACGAAGATGTCGCGCCGGCCATGCATTTCCAGCGACTTCAAGGCCAGCAGCAGGGCCAGCATGGCCACGCCGGGATCGCGTCCCAGCAGCGTGCCATAGCTGGCGTACACGCCGGCGATGCCCAGCAAGGCCAGCGGCGCCAGCACGGCGAGCGGCGGCTGGCGCCGGCCCCGCACGGTGATGACGGCGCGCCACAGCAGCGGTGCGGCTGTCGCTACCGACAGCCATGGGGGCAGGTGCAGCGCGTGGGGCGCGAGCACCATGGCGGCGGCCAGCAACAGCAGCACAATGTCGGCCTTCTCGCGCGGCAAGCCGCTCAGCCAGGCTTTCATGGCATCGCCTGCGCTGGCGGCAAATCGTGCGGCGTACCATGCAGGGCCAGCGCGCGCAGGCAGGCGTCGCGCTGGCCGGCACCCAGGGCCGGTGCCAGGGTCAGCACACCCAGGCGCAAGCCATATGGCAAGCCCGTGCTTTCCGCCTGCAGCACCCAGGCGGCCAGGCGCGACAGGCGTGCTTCCGGCGCCAGCGCGTGCAGGGCGGCGTAGTCGAGCATAAGCTTGCCATGCGTGCCGTGCGGTGCGCGCTTCGGTGCGTCGGCGCCAGGCTGGAATTGCTTGCTGAATAAATGCTCGCCATCATGACGGGCGATCTGGCGCCAGGCCAGGCGCTGCAAGGGGTCGCCCGGCTGGTAGGCGCGCACACCGGCCAGTTCCAGGGCGCCGCCGGGCAAGTCTGGCCAGCCTGGCTGTCGTGCCTGCTGTATTGTGCCGGCCGGCCAGGGCAGCGGCGGTGCATCTTGCTCGGGCTGCGGATACACGAGCACGCGCGCCTCGGGCTGCCAATGGCACCAGGCAACAAACAGGCCCAGTGGAAAACTGCCGGACAGGCGCACGGCGGGCGCATTGAGCCATCCGCGTTGCCGGGCTGGCATGCCGATACTGACGGCCGTTTCACCGTGGGCGGCGATATCGGCCAGGCTGGGTGCTGCCGGCGAACCGCTGACGGCCACGTGGATCGCATGGCGCGGGCGGCTGCTGCGGTTGATCAGGCGCAAGGTAAACAAGGCGCGGCTGCCCGCGAAGACGGGATTGCCCGGCGTGGAGGCCAGCGCCAGGCCCGCCAGGTTGCGGCTGCTAAACAGCATGTCGGCGATGGCGCAGGCGGCCGCGAAATACGTGAGCGCATAGCCCAGGCCCAGGCCGTAATTGACGGCGGCGATCCATAGTGCCAGCAGCAGCGCGGCAAACGCCAGGCCCGCACGCGAGGGGCGGATGTGCACGCGCTGCGCGCCCAGCCAAGGGCGCGCCGGCAGCCATGGAATAGTGCGCCAGCGCATGCCGCTCAGACGGGGATGCTCAACAGCAGATGCTGCAGCAGCGCGCGGCTGTCCGTGGTCCCTTGCGCCGCATGCAGGCGGTGGGCGCAGACGGGCAGCAGCACGGCTTGTACATCGTCGGGTGTGACGTGGTCGCGTCCGGCCAGGGCGGCCCAGGCGCGCGCCGCCTGCAACAGGGCCAGCGCGGCGCGCGGGCTGAGGCCGTCGGCAAACACGCCGGGCGCGCGGGTGGCATGCACGAGGGCCAGCACGTAGTCGACCACGGCGGGTGAGGCGTGGATGGCGCGCAAGCCCGCTTGCGCCTGCAGCAATTCTTCCGCGTTCATCACGGCCGGCAAGGTTTGCAGCATGGCGCGGCGGTCGGCGCCCAGCAGCAGCGCCCGTTCGGCTGCCGCATCGGGGTAGCCCAGGGTGACGCACATGAAAAAACGGTCGAGCTGCGATTCGGGCAGGGGGAAAGTACCCAGTTGGTGCGCGCAGTTTTGCGTGGCGATGACGAAAAACGGTTGCGGCAGCGTGTGCGTGACGCCATCGAGCGTTACTTGCCGCTCTTCCATCGCTTCGAGCAAGCCCGATTGCGTCTTCGGCGTGGCGCGGTTGATCTCGTCGGCCAGCAGTACTTGCGTGAACAGGGGGCCGGGGTGGAAGATGAAACTGGCGCTGGCGCGGTCATACACGCTCATGCCGGCCACGTCGGCAGGCAGCAGGTCGCTGGTAAATTGCTGGCGCTTCCATTGCAGGCCCAGCGAGATGGCCAGCGCATGCGCCAGTGTGGTCTTGCCCACGCCGGGCACGTCTTCGATCAGCAGGTGGCCGCCCGCCAGCACGCAGGCGAGGGTCTGGCGGATCTGCAAGTGTTTGCCGACGAGAACTTCGCCGATTTGCTGCGCGGCCTGGTGTATTTTCGAAAACATGTTATTTCTATCACAGTACAAGGGATTATTTAATTTACAATCGCTTTGGCCAGGTCAAACGGCGGCGCCCGCCAGCTGCGCGCTCGTGGTAGATTAGAGTCACAGCAAAGGCGGCAAGGGCAGCACAGACCAGCCAGTGATTTTATGCGAGAACGCGCAGGGCGAACAGGAATGCCATGCAGTGTTCCCGGAGAATGGACAGAGACAGAGGTAACCAGTACAGCGCATGAGCACAGCCATTTATACCCATCCCGATTGCCAGCGCCATGAAATGGGCGACTGGCATCCTGAATCGCCGGCCCGCTTGCAGGCCATCAACGATCAATTGATCCTCGCGCATATCAGCGACCTGGTCGAGCACCGCGACGGCGTGCGTGCGCAATTGTCCGACATCGAGCGCAACCACAGTGCCACGGCCATCGGCCTGGTACGCGACAATGTGCCGGCCGAGGGCGACTACTATCCGCTCGACGGCGACACCTTGCTCAACGCGCACAGCTACGAGGCGGCCCTGGCCGCCGCTGGCTCGGCCGTGATTGCCACGGACGCCGTTATCGATGGCGAGATCAGCAACGCCTTTTGCGCGATCCGACCGCCAGGCCACCATGCGCGGCCCAGCGAGCCCATGGGTTTCTGCCTGTTCAACAATGTCGCCATCGCCGCCAAGCATGCGCTCGACGTGCGCGGCCTCGACCGAGTCGCCATCGTCGACTTTGACGTACATCATGGCAATGGCACGGCCGAATCCGTGGCAAATGATCCACGCATCCTGATGGTGAGTTTTTTCCAGCACCCGTTTTATCCGTACAGCGATGTCGAGTCTTACACGGATACGCGCGTCAACGTGCCCGTGCCAGCCCGCTCGAAGGGCGATGCCGTGCGCCAGCTGGTGCTTGACCACTGGCTGCCGGCACTGCACCGGCAGCAGCCGCAGATGATTTTCATTTCCGCCGGTTTCGATGCCCACCGCGAAGACGATGTGGGCGGCATGGGCCTGGTGGAGGCCGACTACACATGGCTGACGCAGCAAATGATGGCCGTGGCCAATCAGTATGGCAAGGGCCGCATCGTCAGCTGCCTCGAAGGGGGCTACAACCTGTCGTCGCTGGGCCGCAGCGTGGCGGCGCACGTGAAGGCGCTGGCGGAGCTGTAACGGTGCAGCGAACTACAGCAAGCTCGGACGGCTGCTGGAATTGGTGTGGCGATGGGTCTGGTAGTCGAGCGCGTCGCCGGCCATGAAGCGGCGCCAGGCTTGCGTGTAGACGAGCGATGATTTCTCTGCGTCGAAGCTGTCGAGCTGGAGCATGTCGCGGTGGTGCTTGATTTCATTGACCAATTGGTCATACAGCATTTGCAAGCCATAGCTGTCGGCGCTTTGGCGTTTCAGGCGCTCTTCCAGCTGCGCCACTTGTCCCTGCAACTGCCGGCATTCCTTCTTCCAGTCATTGCGCGGCATGCGCTTGGGCGCCATGCCAGTGTGTTCCATCGTCATATCGACCTATCCCCGTCGCGTATCTCCCTGCACCTGGCGGAGCCAGCCTGGAAATAATTGCTTTTCATTTAAGAGGCGATATTAGAGCATACTTTTTTATTGCTTGCAGTAAATATAAAAATCCTTGTAGAAATATCTTACCTGGCTTCCCGGCACGTATCACTGGTGCTGCGCCGCCTTCAAGGGCGCAGCGGGGGCGGCTTCGGCCAGGTGGTCGTCGTCGGCGTAAGTGAGGGTCAGCAGGGTATTGTCGTCCCAGCTTGCGTCATACAGCGGCGGCACGTAGCGCTGGCGGTCTTGCGTGACGCGGATCTCCAGCGCGCGCTCGCCCGAGCGCGCCTGCACGGCGGCGAGGTTGCGCGGCACGGGATACAGCACGTGGATCAGCGACGAGTGGCACGGTCCGCCCGCCAGGCGGAACAGGTTGCGCCGGACAAAGGGCAAGTCATCCTGCTCGACGGCCCAGCGGATTTCGCATTCCAGGCGCAAGTCGCCCAGGCGGCGCACGTTCGCAGGCAGTCCCGGCGTATGGATGTCGGCGCGCCAGCGCAGGGTGTCGCGCTTCTTGTTGCTGACCAGGTCGGCATTCGCATCGTAGGCCGTCTTGTCGCGCGTCAAGGTGAAGCCGCCATCTGCCGCCAGCGGCACGGGGATCGACAGGTTGTCGGCTGACAGGTGCAGGGTCACGCCATCGAGTCTGGCCTGGGGCGTGGCGGGGACCAGCATGAAGCGCAGCGGCGCGCCCGGCGCCAGGCGCTGGTGGTCGGCATACGCGTCGAGCCCCTTGAGCATGGTGCGGTAGGGGCGCAAGTCGGGATCGCGCGTGCTTTGCACGTCGACAACCTGCTGCATGTCCTGGCTGGCCGTGTCGCCAGGCGCCGCCGTTTGTTCTTGGGCCAGGGCGGGCAGCAGGCAGGCGCAAAGGGGGGCGAGGAGGAAAAAACGGGGAAGATGCATGGAATGCGTGCCAGGTTAAGCGTGCAATGGGGAAACCGGCCAGGCTGGACGGACTGCGGATCTTATCATTCAAGTAACTGCCAAATTATCACCAATTGTCTCGTTCGCGTCGCACGGCTGGCGCTGTCGGCGGAAAATGCGACGTCGTGGCGGCAACCACGTAAAATAGCGGATTGACTGAACGAACTGAAGGCAAGAGCATGGCGATACAATGGTACCCAGGACACATGAACGCGGCCCGCAAGAAAGCGGCCGAGACCATGGAAAACACCGACCTGGTGATTGAAGTGGTGGACGCGCGCTTGCCGGCAGCCAGTTGCAATCCCATGGTGGACGAGTTGCGCCTGTTCCGCCAGCGCCCTTGCCTGAAGATCCTCAACAAGACCGACCTGGCCGATCCTGCCGCCACGGCCGCCTGGGTGGCGTATTTCAATGCCCAGGAAGGCGTGACCGCGTACGCGATGACGACCAAGAAGCCGGGCGACGTGGCGCGCATCCCTGACCTGGCCAAATCGCTGGCGCCGCACCGCGGTGTGCCAACGAAACCGCTGCGCATCATGATCATGGGTATCCCCAACGTGGGCAAGTCGACCCTGATGAATGCGCTGCTGAAAAAGCGCGTGGCCAAGGTGGGCGACGAGCCTGCCGTGACCAAAATGCAGCAGAAATTGTATCTGGACAAGAACACCATCCTCGTCGACACGCCCGGCATGCTGTGGCCGAAGATCGCCATCCCCAGCGACGGCCTGATGCTGGCGGCCAGCCACGCCATCGGCTCGAACGCGCTGATCGAAGAGGAAGTGGCCGTGTTCCTGGCCGAGGAATTGCTCAAGCGCTATCCGGATTTGCTGGCGGCGCGCTATGGCACCAAGGTCGGTGAAGTCGACGCCATCGGCGTGGTCGAAGGCATCGCCGCCAAGCGCGGTTTCCGCATCAAGGGCGGCGATTACGATTTCGAGAAAGCCTCGCATACCTTGCTGCTCGACTACCGCAGCGGCATCCTCGGTCGTATCTCGCTGGAAACGCCGGATACGCGCGCGGCCTTGCTGGCCCAGCACGCGGCCGAGATGGCGGAAAAAGCGGCCATAGCGGCAGCGATTGCCGCCGAAAAAGCAAAAAATGCGGCGCGCGGCAAGCGCGGCACGTAATTCAAGCGACAGCCATGCAAAAAGCGCCGCGACATCACTGTCGCGGCGCTTTTTTTTATGCGCTGGCGGATTATCCGAATCTGAAACTGGTCACCGCCAGCGCGCCAAAAAAATCCTCCTCGTGGTACACCACGTGCGCCGCTTCCTGCTCGGCCGCACCGAGCGCCACCATCAGCGGCAGCAAGTGATCTTCCTGCGGATGGGCCTGGCGCGCGCCGGGGGCCTGGTCCCAGGCCAGCAGTTGCTCCAGCCTTTGTTCTGGCGGCAAGGCCATCGTCTGGCGCAGCCAGGCGTCGAACTGGTGCGAGGCGACGGCGCCCGCCTGGCCGAACTGGCGCAGATTATGGTAAGACAAGCCGCTGCCGACGATTAGCACGCCTTGCCGGCGCAAGCTGGCCAGCGCGCGGCCCACCTCGACGTGCGTCAGCGGGTCATAGCCGTGTTTCAGCGACAGCTGCACCAGCGGCACGTCCGCTTGCGGGTAGATGGGAAACAGGGCGCTGAAGGTGCCGTGGTCGAAGCCCCGCTCGTGGTCCAGGCGCGCCGCGTGGCCGGCCGCATCGAGCAACTGTTTTACCTGCGCCGCCAGTGCCGGCGCGCCCGGTGCCGGGTACTGGATCTGGTAGGTATGCGGCGGAAAGCCCGAATAGTCATAGATCATGCCCGGCTGCGGACTGGCCGAAACGAGGAACTGCGGCCCTTCCCAGTGCGCCGTGACCACCAGCACGGCTTTCGGGCGCGCACCGATCTGGCGCGGGATATCCTGCAGCGATGCTTCCAGCACATCGTAGCGGTCGCCGAACTGCTCTTTCATGAACGGCCACGGGCCGCCGCCGTGCGACAGGAAATAGGTGGGGAAAGTGTGCTCTTGCATGGCGGCTCCGGAGTGGAATGACTGATGCTATCGATGATAGTCATGCGCGGTCAGTTGATCAAGATCGCAATTATTGATATATCATTTCCATTTTGTTGATGATGGGATGGTCATGGATACTTTGCGCAGCATGCGCGTGTTTCGCTCCGTGGTGGAACTGGACAGCTTCGTGCGCGCCAGCGAGCGCCTCGATCTGTCGCCGGCCATGGTCAGCAAGCACGTGATGCACCTGGAACGCCACCTGGGCGCGCGCCTGCTGAACCGCAGCAGCCGTCACCTGAGCCTGACGGAAATCGGCAAGGTGTACTTCGAACAGTGCCGCGACATGCTCGACAACCTCGACGAGGTGGAAGCGACAGTGGGCCGCACGACGGTGGTGCCGCGCGGCATGCTGCGCCTGAGCGCCCCCGTCTGGTTCGCCAACGCCATCTTTACGCGCACCCTGGTGGCTTACCGCGAGCGCTTCCCGGAAGTCACGTTTGACATCGACTTGAGCGGGAGGGTGGTCAACCTGGTGGAAGAGGGTTTCGACCTGGCCCTGCGCGTGAGTCAGGCCCCATCGCCGAGCCTGATCGCGCGGCCTATCGGCAGCATCGCCTTTCACCTGGTGGCCGCGCCCGCCTACCTGGCGCGCGCGGGCCAGCCTGTGGTGCCGCAGGATCTGGCGCAGCACGCCATGATCAGTTATTCGCTGTTGTCAAATGGCAATGAATTGACGTTGGACGGCCCACAGGGACACGAGACGGTGAAGTTTACGCCCGTGCTGCAATGCAATAACGAAAGCCTGCTGCATGCGGCCGCGCTCGACGGCATGGGCATCGCCCTGCTGCCATCGTGGCAAACGGATGCGGACCTGGCGGCGGGGCGGCTGGTGCGTCTCTTCGACGGCTACCAGTTGGCGGGCGGCAAGGTGTACGCCGTCTACACGAGCCGCCGCTACCTGTCCTCGAAAGTGCGCACCTTCATCGACTTCCTGGCCGATGAAGGGCGCCTGGGCAGCTGACGGCCCCAGCGGCGCACGCCGTGCGTATAATGATTCGCTTTTGCCATCCTCCCGTTGCACTACCGTGCGTGCCCCGGTAGCGCACCCAGCTTGCCGCCATGATGCCTGCCCCTCCCGCCCTGACCATCGCCACGCGTGCCTTGCTGCTGTGCGCCCTGGCCATGCCGGCGTGCGCGCAGGAGCTTGAATCGCCTGCCGTGCCGCCATCCGTGCAGCAGGACGGCGGCGCGGCAGGCGTCACGCATGGCGACTTGTCCACCGAACTGGCGCAGGGCGGCCAGCACAGCGTGCGCGGCGCCCTGTCGCGCGACCAGGACGGCATGTCGCTCGATCTGGCCATCGATGAGTTGCGCAATGGCAATTACCGCGATGGCAGCGTGTTTCACCAGCGCGGCTTCAACGGCGGCGCGGAATGGAAGCTGCGCCAGGGGCGTTTCGGCTTCAGCGCCGACCAGCTGAACCAGGACACCCGCTATCCCGCGCCCGAGGCGCCGTTCCTGGCCTTGCTGGCGGCCCGCCCGGAAGACCTGTACCGCTACGAGGTGCGGCGCGCCAGCGCCTTCGTGCAGCGCTATGTGGGCAATGTCGAGCTGGGCGTGGAGCTGTCGCAGCGGGAAAAGCGCGCCACCGCCCAGTATGCGGGCGAGGATGGCAGCAGCGAATCGCGGTACAGCAGCCGCCGCCGGCAACTGGCGCCGCGCCTGCGCCATTACGGCAAGGTGGGCGGCGTGGGCACGGATACGGAAGTGGGCCTGGACCTGATGCAGTGGGAGCGGCGCTCGGGCCGCGATGGCGATGGACGGCGCCGGCAGTATTCGCGCGCGCTGCTGCTGCGCGAAGAGCTGGCATTCGGCGGCCCATCTGCGCCGCGTCTGCTGCTGGGCCTGCGGCATGAACAGTTTCAGCTCGATCCGGCCGACATGCCCGCCGGCGGCAGCGACTGGGAAAACCAGAACGCCTGGGACGTGCAGGGCAGCCTGCAGCTGCGCCCGCAACTGAGCGTGTACGCCAAGGCCGCGCGCAGCTACCGCATCGATGACGATGGCTATACCCGCGCCGGCTACCGTCCCCTGGCGGGACAGCTGCGGCGCGAAACGGAAGTGGGCGCTACCTTCGGCGACGCGGCGCGCAGCGCCTCCGTGCGCGTCTTCAGCGAGCGCCTGAGCAATCAGATCGTCTTCGACCAGAACCTGGGCCAGCTGGGCTTTGCGGGCAACCTCGACCCCTCGCGCCGCGACGGCATCGCCATCGAGGCCAGCATGGCGCTGGCGCGCGACTGGCGCCTCGACGCGCAGGTACGGCAAGTGCATGCGCGCTATGATGATTACACCTACGACGGCCCGGATATCGCCCTCGTGCCCAAGACCCTGGCCAGCCTGCGCGTGTACTGGACGGGGCAGGCCGGCGCGAGTGCCGACGTGGGCGTGCAATGGCTGCGCGCCCTGCGCTATGGCCCGGATTTCGACAACAGCTGCCTGGCGCAAGTGCCCGCATTCGCCACCGTGGACGGGCGCTATGTGCGCAAGCTGGGCGCGTGGGAGCTGGAGCTGGCCGGCAGCAACCTGGCCAACCGTCGCCATTACGGCGATGCGCCCGGCTGCCGCTCCAGCATTTACCTCAACGATGCGCGCCAGCTGCGCGTGTCGGCGCGCTACCATTTCTGAGACAGAGGCGCAGCGGGGCTTAAATGCGGCTTAAGCGGGCGCGAAGCGGGGCGATAAACTCGGCTTTTTTCCACCCTGGCTTCATCGACCGGCGCAAAAAGTGGTAATCTCGCCCCGTTCACGACCACTTTATGATGAAGGATTAATATGCGTTTTCTGCGTTTCTTGCGTCCCCTGCTCGCCGCCGTCACCCTGGTGGCGGCCACCGGCGGCGCCATGGCTGCCGATACCGGCTTTACCACGCTTCCGACGCCAGTGCGCACGGACACGGGCAAGAAGGTGGAAGTGGTCGAGTACTTCATGTATTCCTGCCCGCATTGCTACGCGCTCGATCCTTTGATGCACGACTGGGTCAAGAAGCAGGGCGACAAGATCGCCTTCCGCCGCATCCACCTCGCCTTCTCCGGCCCGAAAGACCCGCAGGCGCACGCGTATGCCACCCTGGAAGCGATGGGCCAGCTGGAGCAGTTCCACGACAAGATCTTCCGCGCCATCCACGTCGAGCGCAACCGCCTGAACCGCGATGACGCCATCCTCGACCTGCTGGTCAAGAACGGCATCGACAAGGCCAAATACCTGGACATGTTCAATTCCTTCGGCGTGCAAACCAAGCTGAAACGCAACGAGCAGCTGATCACCGCCAGCAAGATCGACAGCGCGCCGACCATCGTCATCGACGGCCGCTTCGTCACGTCGCCGTCGCAGCTGTCGCGTCCCGGCCAGTCCGAGCCGCAGACTCAGGCGGCGACCCTGCGCGTGATGGATGAACTGGTGGCACGCACGCTGAAAGAGCGCGCACCCGCGCCAGCGAAGAAGTAAGCGGATAGCGCCATGAAACAGCTGCCCTGGACTTTGTGCGTACTGGCCCTTGCCCTCGTGGCGTGGCTGGCGCTTGCCGTCGTCAGCGTGGAAAACCAGCGCAACGCGCTGGTGACCCAGGCGTGCGTGGACCCCGCGTTCAAGAACGAGGTCGACGCGAAATGCCTGGCGTCCGTGCAGTCGCGCGAACACTGGTGGCAGCACCTCACTTACGCCATGACGCATTTCCGAAATTGAATGCGCCTGCATGAAAACCCGCCGCGCGCGGGTTTTTTTTCGTGTGCGTATGATGAAGCCACAACCATCCCGGAGGAACGATGAAGGAAGTGATCCTGATTACCGGCAGCAGCCGCGGCATCGGCGCGGCGACTGCACAGCTGGCGGCGCGCCAGGGCTATGCCGTCTGCATCAACTATGTGCGCGATGCGCAGGCGGCCGAGGACCTGTGCGCGCGCATCGTCGCTGGCGGCGGCGAAGCGATCGCCGTGCAGGCCGACGTGGGCGACGCAGCGGACGTGGAACGGCTGTTCGGCGAAGTCGATGCGCGCCTGGGCACGCTCACGGCGCTGGTCAACAATGTGGGCGTGCTGGAGCAGAAATGCCGGCTGGCCGACATTTCCGTGCAGCGCCTGGAGCGCGTGCTGCGCACCAACGTGATCAGTTATTTCCTGTGCTGCCAGCAGGCCGTGCGGCGCATGTCGACGGCGAACGGGGGCCAGGGCGGGCGCATCGTGAATGTCTCGTCGGTGGCCGCGCGCCTCGGCTCCCCGGGCGAATACATCGACTATGCGGCCTCGAAAGGCGCCGTCGATACCTTGACCCTCGGGCTGGCGAAGGAAGTGGCGGCCGAAGGCATCCGCGTCAATGGTGTGCGGCCCGGCATCATCTATACGGACATCCACGCCTCGGGCGGCGAACCGGGACGGGTGGCGCGCCTGGCGTCCGGCGTGCCGATGCAGCGCGGCGGCGAGCCGGAAGAAATCGCCGACGCCATCGTGTATCTGCTGGGGCCGGGCGCGACGTATGTGACGGGCAGCATTCTCGACGTGGCCGGCGGGCGCTGATTTTCAAATTCGGCGAGCGATTGCTTCAATTGACAGGCCAATTATCAAGCAGGGCGATTAAATCCAGAATGGCGGTGTGCCATATGCAGTAGGCACGCCGATCAACCAACCTGGATTTATCATGCCGACCCTTGTTCTTGCCCCCGCCCTCCTGGCCCTGTCGCTGCTGGCCGCCGCGCCAGCCCATGCCGCCACAGAGTTGCCCATGCCGTCCCACCTGTCCGGCGCCGCTGCCACCGACAAGGTGGTGCTGGCGGCACGCCGCTATGCCGCGTTCTGGCAGAGCGGCGATGCGGCTCTGGCGCGCCTGGCGCTGGCCGACGATTTTACCGATCGTACCCTGCCCGCCGGCCGCCCGCAGGGGCTGGCGGGCCCGTTGCAGGCGTCGCAAGTGTTTCACGCGGCCGTGCCGGATTTGCGGGTGGCCATCGAGGACATGCTGGTGGCGGGAAGCCGGGTCAGCCTGCGCCTGCATTTCACGGGCAGGTTCACGGGCGTCTTCCCCACGCCGCAGGGCGAGCTGCGCGGCCAGGGACAAGCCATCGACTTTTACGCGTTTGATCTGTACCAGGTCGACGCGCAGGGGCGCATCAGCGACAACTGGCATCTGGAAGACAATCTGACCCTGCTGCGCCAGCTGGGCGTGCTGCCGCAGTAATGGCGGCCCTCAGGCTTGCGGCGCGCTGAACTGCCGCAGCAGGAAGTCAGCCAGCAGGGCGACGCGCGGCGGCTGGAAGCGGCTGCGCCGGTACAGCAGATGCAAGGGAACGCTGTCGACAAAGTAATCGTCGAGCACCGTTTGCAAGCGCCCGGCGCGCAGGTCGTCGCCGATGTCGAGCAGGGATTTGTAGGCATAGCCATGGCCGGCCACGGCCCAGCGACGGATGATTTCGCCGTCGTTGCTGTGCCAGGTGCCTTGCAGGCGCAAGCCGTGGCGCTTGCCGTTCTCGCGGTAGCGCCATTCCTGCGGCGCGCCGTCGCCCGCCGTGAGCACCAGGGTAGGCAGCAGCGCCAGGTCGCGCGGCGTGGCCGGCAAGCCCACCCTGGCGGCCAGCGCGGGCGCCACGCACACCACGCGCCGGCCCGGATGCAGCAGGCGCGCCACCATCTCGCTGTCGGGCAGCTCGCCGTAGCGGATGGCCAGGTCGACCTCGTCCTGCACCAGATTGGCCGTGGCGTCCGTCAGGGTCAGCGCATGCTGCACCTGCGGGTGCAGCGCGGCAAAGCGGTCGAGCATCGGCAGCAGCAACTGGCGGCCGAAATCGGACGGCGCCGAAATGCGCACCAGGCCGCGCACGGCACCAGCGTCCCCGTGCAAGCCGTCTTCCGCCTGCGCCAGCAAGTCCAGCGCCTGTTCGCTGTAGCGGCGGTAGTGCAAACCCTCTTGCGTCAAGCGCAGCTGGCGCGTGGTGCGTTCGAACAGCGTGGCGCCCAGCGCCGTTTCCAGGCGCGCGATGGCGGCGCTGGCGGCGGCCGGCGACAGGCCATGCTTGCGGCCTGCCGCGGAAAAGCTGCCCAGCACCGCGGCGTCGAGGAACAGGGCGATTTCCGCCAGGCGCCCGGCGCCGCCGCTGCGGCTCATGCGGGGTGCGCGGCCGCTGGCTTCGGCGCGGGTGTTGATGGGGGCGCCGAGTGGGGCGTGATCACCACGGTGCAGGTGGTGCCGGCCACCAGCAGTTGCCCCTTCGGCTGCTCGTCGATGTGGATGCGCACGGGCACACGCTGCGCCAGGCGCACCCAGTTGAAGGTGGGATTGACGTCGGCCAGCAGTTCGCGGCCCGTGGCGGCGTCGCGGTCGGTGATGCCGCGCGCGATGCTTTCGATGTGGCCATGCAGGGTGCCGCCGCTCATCAGATTCATTTCCGCCTTGTCGTCCTGCGCCAGCATGCCCAGTTTGGTCTCTTCGAAGTAGCCGACGACGTAGTACGAGGCGCTGTCGATGACGGCCAGCTTGGGGGCGCCAACGGCGGCGAAATCGCCTTTGTGCACGTTCAGGTTGGTCACGTAGCCGCTGACGGGCGCGCGCACGGTGGTGCGCTCCAGGTTCAGTTGCGCCAGCGCGCGCGCGGCCACGGCCGCCTGCACTTGCGACGAGGCCGAGCTGGCGGCGAAGGCGGCGCTTTCGCGGCTTTCCGTCGAGATGATGCTGGCGTCCAGATTGGCGCGCCGCTGCGCTTCCTTGCCGCGGCGGCCCATTTCCGTTTTTTGCGTGGCCAGCACGGCGTCGGCCTGCGCCAGCGCGCTGGCGTAGCGTTCCTTGTCGACGACGAACAGCACATCGCCTTTTTGTACCACCTGGTTGTCGCGCACCAGCACGTCCGTGACGGTGCCGGCCACGTCGGCGCTGATGTTGACGATGTCGGCCTTGATGCGGCCGTCGCGCGTCCACGGCGACTCCATGTAGCGGTCCCAGACGGTCTTGCCGATCCACAGGGCTGCGGCCAGGAGCAGTAGGGTGATGGCGTAGCGGGTCAGTTTGCTTACCATGTCGGCAGCCTTTCCTTGATGGGGTTGAACATTTTTTTTATTTGACGATTATTTGTACAGCGATAGAGCCAGCGCGCCGAAGATGGCGATGAAAATACACAGCCGCGCCAGAGACGGGTGCCACACCATGCGGTACACGCCCAGCCAGCCCAGCACGCGGTCGAGCAGGGTTTGCAGGCCGATGCTGAGGATGAACAGGGGCAGCAGGGTAGGAATCAGAATTCCGAACAGGGCGAATTCACGCGGCATGGTGGTCTCCGGCGCCAGGCGCCATATGGTCAAGCAATGAGGTGTAGATCGAATGCAGGTCGACCAGCGCTGTCTGCAGGCGCGCGCTGCGTTCGGCGCTTGCTTCGACTTCCGTCTGGGCTGCGCGCACCACGGCGCCCGCCTGCAAGGTGGCGGCCAGCGCCGCTTGCAGTGCCGTGTCGCTGCGCGTGCGCAGCCAGCCGGCGATGTGCTCCACGCACTGCTGCAGCGCGTGGCGCGTGGCGCCCGGGCGGGCGGTCGCGATCAGTTCGCGCAGTTCGATCACGGAATGGCCGATTTCCAGCAGGGTCAAGGCCTGGCGCACGACGGCGCGCGTGGCCACGCCCGGCGCCGGTCCGGCCGCCGCATTGAGCTGGCTGAGCAGATCGCGCACGCGGTTGTCGAAACGGTGCTTGACTCTTCGCGCCGGCGCCGTGCACGCATGCAGCGCTTCGCGCCACAGGGCGCGGCCGATGTGGTCCTTGTGGCCCATCGTGTGCTCGGGCAGCAGTACGGCAAACACGAGGGCGGCCAGCATCAGGCCGACGATCAGCGCCATGCCCGTGTTCAAAAAGGCCGCGCCATCGACATGCATCACGTTGGTCGGCGCCATCTGCGTGATGAAAGTCGACACGCCCAGGCCCACGCCCAGCTTGGCGGGATTGGTCATCAGATACAGGCCGACGGCGAGGAACGGTGTAAAACTCAGTACCAGCATGGGGAAGCCGTCGCCGTGCACCAGCACGACATACACGCAGACGAGCGACAGCGGCATGGCGATAAAAAAGCCCGTCAGCACTTGCCGGATCATCATGATGGGGCGCGGCGAGGACGAGGCCAGCGCGCAGAACACGGCCGCCATCAGCATCGCCGTGCTGGCGTAGGGCCAGGCGAGGAAGTAGGCGCCCAGCGCCAGCAGGGCCAGGCTGATGGCCGCGCGCGCGCCGCTGGCGATGACCAGCGCGGGCGGCGTCTTCGGCGCATACGCCTGCGGCGTGCTGACATCGAGCGGCGTGTCATGTACGAGGCTGAAATACACTTCGTGAAAGCGGCTCATGTCGCGTGCGAAGCGTTCCAGCAACTCGCACACGGTGTCGAAGTCGATGCGCTGCGCATGCGCGACTGGCGCCGCTTCAATATCTGTGCGCGCCTGCGTCAGCGCCGTTTGCAGGTGCCGTTGCATGGTGTCGAGCGAGTCTTGCGAAGGCGTCGCCTGCAGCGCCTCGGCGACGATGGCGTACAGGGGCGTGCACGCCTGCATGACCCGGGTTTCGCCATCGCGCTGCAGACGGTCAAACAGGCGGTGGAAGGTATAGAAGGTGGTCAGCGCCGTCATGAAGGTGGCGTTGAAGGCGTGCAGCTTGCGGTTTTGCGCACGCACGTGACCCACTTTGCTGGTCACTTCGAACAGCGCGGCCGAGCGGCCCAGTTCCAGCGCCGCCACGTCGGCGGCGAACTGCAAATGCGTCAGTTCCACCTGCGCCGGCGTGAGCTTTTGCTGCAGCACGTCCTGGCAAAAGGTGAGAAATTTGCCATAGCGCGCCTGCACCGTGCGCATCACCTGCGTGCCCTGGTGACGCGGCAGCAGCACGCTGGAGACGACGGCCGAGCAGATGATGCCCAGGCCCACTTCGGCCACGCGCGTGACGGCCAGCGAGAACACCTGCATCGGTTGCTCGATGGCGGGCAACACGATCATGCAGGCCGTGTAGCCGGCCAGCACGTACACATACGACTGGGCATTGCGGTGCAGGGCCGAGCCGCTCGTGCACAGGCCCACCCACAGGGCCAGGCCGGCGAACAGCAGCACGGGCTGCTGCGGGAACAGACCGATCAGGGTCAGCGCGGCCGCGCATCCCAGCAGGGTGCCGCACAGGCGGTAAAAGCTTTTTTCCAGCACCATGCCGCTGCTGGGCAGGGCCAGGATGATGGTGGTGGTCATCGCCGTGCTGGGCGAATCAAGGCCCAGGCGGTAGGCCAGCCACAGGGCGCAGAACGCGGCGATGAGGGTCTTGCCGACGTAGATCCAGCGTTCGCCTTCCGTCTTGCGCCAGTCTTGCAGCGCCAGCGCCAGCCAGTGGGCCGCCCGGCTCAGGGGGCCATATGTAGGTGTTGTGGCTGGCGTCATCGATAGGCTATCAGTTCTGGTTGTTGAGATTATTCAGGTTGCGCAACTGGCGCACGTACAGCTTGTCGAGCACTTGCAGCTCTTCTTGCGTAAAGCCCTCGTACAGGGCCGAGGTTTCCTGGTACACGTCAGGCAGCGCCGTTTCGATCAGCGTGCGGCCCTTGTCGGTCAGCGAGATCATCACCGAGCGGCGGTCGCCGGGGCGCGTGCCGCGGTGGATCAGGCCGCGCGTTTCCAGGTCGTTGCAGACGCGCGTCAGGTTGGCCGGCTTTTCATGGCACGCCATGCCCAGGGTGCAGGCGTTCGAGGTTTCGTCATCCGTGCCGTACAGCACGGCGAGCACCATGTAGCTGGCATCGACCAGGTCGTGCTTTTTCAGCGCGGCATTGGTCAGGTCCTTCATGCCTTTTTGAATGTGGTACGTCATGCGCAACAGGCGCATCAGTTCCATGGGGAAGCCTGGCATGCGCGTGCGGATGTTTTGCAGCCGCTTGGAGGTGGCGTCAAAAGCGGTCATGTCAATTCCTTCATGTGTGAATAAAGCTCCGATTGTATCTTGTTGAGCCATGGCAATACCAGGATTGCAACACTAGATGCCGCCTCCTAACGCATTCATCAAGGAAACGTACAGATCCAGTTCGCGTGCGCCATTTTGCGCCTGCTGTTGTTCTTCCGCCAGCAGTGCCACTTGCGTGTTGAGCATGGCGATGGCGTCGCTCATGCCCGCTGTGTAGGCCTTTTCCGCCAGGTCGCGTGCGCGCTGCGCCGTGGCCAGCGCCTGCACGGTCAGCTGGTGCTGCTTTGCCAGCGATTGGGCACGGGTGACGGCGTTGGCCACGTCCGACATGGCGTTGATGACGGTGGCGTTGTACTGCTCCACCGCGCCGTCGTACACGGCCGTCTGGCTGCCCAGCTGGGCGCGCAGGCGGGCGCCGGCAAAGATGGGCAGGCTCAGCGCGGGCGAGATGCCGCGGATGTCCGAGTTGGCGTCCAGAAAATGGCTGAAACCGAATGCCTGGAAGCCGGCAAAGGCCACCAGGTTGACGTTCGGGTAAAACTCGGCCTTGGCAGCGTCGATGCGCTGCGCCGCCGCTTCGACTCTCCAGCGCTGGGCGGCGATGTCGGGGCGGCGGCCGATCAGGTCGGCCGGCAGGGCGGCGGGAATGGCCAGCGGCTGGTCCAGGCGCAGCACGGGACGCGTGAGCGCCGCACTGGCGCCCGGACCCTTGCCCGCCAGAGCGGCCAGCTGGTTGCGCAGCAGGGCCAGCGACTCGGCCGACTGTTCCAGCTGGCGGCGGCCGGCCGGCAGGGTGGTTTCGATTTGCGCCACGTCGATATCGGTGCCGATGCCGGCCGCCTTGCGCTGGCGCGTGATGTCGAGGATGCGCGCGCGCTGCGCCAGGCTGCGTTCGATCACGTCCTGCACCCGGAACTCATACGACAGCTGGATGTAGGTGCGCACCAGCGCCGTTTCCAGCGCCAGGCGGGCCATCTGCGATTCGGCCGACGCCAGTTGCACGTCGCCCAGGGCGGCGGACAGGGCGGCGCGGTTGCGGCCCCACAGGTCCAGATCGTACGAAGCGGTGACGGTGGCCTGGTTGCGCCAGGCGTAATTGCCGGCCAGCGGCGCCGGCGTGCTGCCGTGCTGCGAATACAGTTCGCGGTTGATGGAGACGGATGCGTCGGCCTGCGGGCGGGTCTTGTCTTCAAATGCGCCGGCCAGCGCCTCGGCCTGGCGCACGCGCGCCTGGGCGCCGCGCAGGGTAGGGCTGTCGGCCAGCGCCTGCTCCATCAAACGGTTCAACTGGGGGTCGTGCAAGTCTTGCCACCATTGCGCGCGCGGCCATTGTATGGCGGCGCTGGCGGCGGCATCCATGGCCTGGCTACCCTGCAGTTTATTGGCGTCGAGCATGGCCGATTGCGGCGCGATATGGCCCATGTCGGCGCAAGCGCTCAAGGTAAGGATCAGGCTGGCGGCAAGCAAACGGCGGTGCAGGGACATGCAGGGACTCCGGGACAGATCGTGTAGGGGGGGATGCTGACAGCTCGCCGCGGGAGCTTCGGGAGTGGCCCGAGTGCTGCGCCGCAACTGAGTTGTTACTGACTGAAACCGGCTGACTGGTTTCTTATTTCACGACGTGCTTGGTCGTTTGCGCGACATCAAAGTCCGCTTCCGTTTGCGGGATCAGGCCAGCCTTGCGGGCGGCGTAGAACTCGGCCATGACTTGTTCGCGTGTCACTTTGCTGGCGGCGGTGGCCGGCATTTTCGGGTAGTCGACTTCGCTGGTGGCGATTTCGCCGGCATTGCGGGCACGGATGTATTCGGCCGTGACGTCGGCGCGCGTGAGTTGCGCGCTGGTGGCAGGCGCGGCGCTTTGGGCGAAAGCCGAGGTAGCGGTGGTGATGGCAAACAATGCTGCGATGAGTGATTTGGCTTGCATGATAAAACTCCAATATGTGCATGATGGCTGGGTGAATGGGCCGGCTCGCCACGTACCGGTCGGTTCGGCGGCAAGGCGCTGGTGGGCGCCGTGCCGCCGATGAAGCAGTTTCTGGATGAGAAGATGCTTACTTGAATTAACTATAGCAATGAATAGTACATTTGTGAAGTAATTTCTGAAAATAGTTGTGCGACGCCGCAATTCCCCTGAGGAGGTGCCGTGCAGGCGTGCGCCGCTGGCCGGTCCAGGGGAGTAAGCTGGTTTTTTAATCAACGGGAGTCAGCCATGAGCAGCAGCACACTCGATCCGGACAATTTGCCCGTCACTCCCGACCGCGTGCTGGGCAGCGGTCACGGCAAGGGAGCGCTGGGACCGAGCGACAGTTCCGACAGCGGCAGCGACATGCAGGGCGTGCCTGGCCAGGATGCGGAAGAGCTCGACAACGACAGCGATGCGGCCGGCACGGGCGAGCGGGCCGGCGTGGAGCCGCACAACGGGGTAGCCGATGGCGGCGACATCGACGTCGATCATGTGGAAAGCCTGGCGCCAGTGCCGCCGGCAGAGAAGGCTGAGGACGAATTGCCTCCACGAAGTACTGTCTCTCCTGCGCCATCAGCGTAAAATGCAGGCAAGGCGGCGTGCGCGCCGCCACGGCCAGCCGGCCGGCACAGGATAGGATGTCAGAGGATGCAAACGCAGATGTCGCAAGAGAAAGAAAAAGACTTGATGTTGATGTACCGCGAGACGCGGCCACGCGAGTTTTTTGGCGTAAAAAGTAACACCAATCACCTGGCCTGGAGTGCGCTCGTGGTGTTGCTGGCGCTGGCGTTCTGGCTCGTCGTGGCCCTGGCGGCGGCGGAGAACCAGCGTTATGCCCTGGCAACGAAGGCGTGCCAGGATCGCGTCTTCCCTGCCGAAATCGACACGTCTTGCCTGAAGCAGGTCAAGTCGCGCGATCACTGGTGGCAGCATGTGGGCCATGCGCTGGTGCGCATGGGCGCCTGAGCCGGGCGCAAGCTGGCTGAACGACCTGGCGGAACCTGGCGGCGGCGAAGGCCGCTGCGGTGATGGAGCGATAGTGCGGGAGGCATCATGCCACGCGACGACTCGCGCGAGCAGCCGCAATGGCTGCTGGCGCGCCACAGTGCCTTGACGGCGCGCCAGTTGCTGCGCGCCTATGGCTTGCTATGCCTGTTTTCCCTGACGATTGCCGCCGCCTTTGCGCTGCGCGGCATCTGGACCATTCCCGTCTTTTCGTTCGCCGAACTGGGCCTGGTGGCCATCGCCCTGCTGCATTACCTGCGCCATGCGCGCGACTATGAGCACATCGCCCTGCGCGACGGCGAGCTGATCGTCGAACAGGTCAGCGCCGGCCATTGCCGGCGCCACCACTTTTCGCCGTGGCGCACGCGCATCGCTGTGTCGCATGGGCCGCGCCAGTTGATACATATCAATGATACCGGTGCGTGTGGCGCGCAGGTGGATGTGGGCGTGTACGCGACGCCCGAGCGGCGCCGGCAGGTGGCGCAGGAATTGCTGGCCCTGCTGCCATCACCCCTGTCGCCGCCAGCGCCGCCGTGAACGCCTTACACGGCCCGCGACGGACCTTCCCACAGATTGATATGGCCTTCGCGCGCCTGCACGTCGATGGCGGCCAATTCATCGGGCGTGAACGACAGCTGCTGCAGCGCGGTCACGTTTTCGCGGATTTGTGCGCTGCTGCTGGCACCGATCAGGGTCGACGTGACGCGGGGATCGCGCAGCACCCAGGCCAGCGCCATCTGCGCCAGGGTTTGCCCCCGCTGTGCGGCGATCTGGTTCAGCGCACGCACGCGAGCCAGGTTTTCCGCGCTCAGGTGCTGTTGCGTCAGCGAACCGCCGCCGGGGCGGTTGACGCGCGCATCCTGCGGCACGCCGTCCAGGTACTTGTCGCTGAGCAGCCCCTGTGCCAGCGCCGTGAACGTGATGCAGCCCATGCCTTGTTCTTGCAGGGTGTCGAGCAAGCCGTCTTCCTCGATCCAGCGGTTGAGCATGTTGTAGGCCGGCTGGTGGATCAGACACGGCACTTTCCACTCTTTCAGCAGGGCAGCCGCCTCGGCCGTCTTTTGCGGCGAATACGAGGACAGGCCCACGTACAGTGCCTTGCCCTGCTGCACGGCTGTCGCCAGTGCGCCCATGGTTTCTTCCAGCGGCGTGTCGGCATCGTAGCGGTGCGAATAAAAGATATCGACGTAATCGAGGCCCAGACGCTGCAAGCTCTGGTCCAGGCTGGCCAGTACGTATTTGCGCGAACCGCCGCCCTGGCCGTACGGGCCGGGCCACATGTCCCAGCCGGCCTTGGTGGAAATGATCAGTTCATCGCGGTACGGTAAAAAATCGTCGCGCAGCAGCTTGCCGAAATTGCTCTCCGCGCTGCCATACGGCGGGCCATAGTTATTCGCCAGGTCGAAATGCGTGATGCCCAGGTCGAAGGCCGTGCGCAGCATGTCGCGCTGCGAAGCCAGATGGTTGCTGTCGCCAAAGTTGTGCCACAGTCCCAGGGACAGCAGCGGCAGTTTCAACCCGCTGCGCCCGCAGGTGCGGTATGGCATGCTGTCGTAGCGGTTCTCGGCGGCGTGGTAGGTCATGGCATCTCCTTGTCAATGAATCGCCTATTCTGGCGCAAAATCAAGGTGTGCGTACATGCGCCTTGCGCGCGACGGGACGCGCTTTACAATAGGCGTTGAGGAATCTCGCAAGGAGCGGTCATGGAAATCGAATTGAAATTGTCGCTGGCGCAGGAAGATGCCTCGCGCCTGCGCGCGCATCCGTTGCTGGCGCAGTCCGCGCAAGGGCCATTGGTGCTGCAGATGCACGATATCTATGTCGATACGCCCGATTTGCAGCTGTGCCGCCACCAGGCGGGCTTGCGCGTGCGCCAGGTGGACGGGCGCTGGGTGCAAACCCTGAAGGCGGGCGGCACGGTCAGCGGCGGCTTGCACAGCCGCCACGAATGGGAAGGCGAGGTGCCCGGGCCGCAGCCGGACCTCGCCGCGCTCGACGCTGCCATCGGCCGCAAGCAGCCCATCCGTGCGCTGCTGCGCCAGGATGCCATCCGCGACGCCTTGCGGCCCGTGTTTACCACGCGCATCGAGCGCACCGTCTGGCAGTTGCGCACGCCGCAGGGCGACCAGATCGAATGCGTGCTGGATCAGGGTGTCATTGAAAGCGGTGCGGACGGTGCCGATGGTGCCATACGCAGCGTGGCCGTCAGCGAGATCGAGCTGGAGTTGAAGCAAGGGCAGGCCGCCAGCCTGTTCGACGTGGCGCTGGCGCTGCTGCAGGAGGTGCCGCTGCAGCTGGGCCACATGAGCAAGGCGGAACGCGGTTACCGCCTCGCCGCGCCGCAGCCTTTGCGCGCCGTCAAGGCGCAGCCCCTGGCGCTGGACGCGGCGATGTCGGTGGAGCAAGCGTTCCTGGCCATCGCCGGCAATTGCCTGGAACAGGTCAGCGGCAACCAGGATGGCGTGGCGGCGGGCGCAGATGTGGAAAGCGTGCACCAGATGCGCGTGGGACTACGGCGTTTGCGCTCGGCGCTGGGCATGTTCAAGTCCCTGCTGGTGCTGCCGGACGCCTTGAAGAACGAACTCGACTGGCTGGGCGGTGCGCTGGGCGAGGCACGCGACTGGGATGTGCTCGCTGGTAGTACCCTGGCGCAACTCGATGGCGAGGCGCAAGCGGATGCGGCAGCGCTGGCAACGGCGGCGCACGCGCAGGCACGCCTCAAGCATGTAGAGGCCGCCCAGGCCGTCACCTCGGCGCGCTGCACGGCTTGCATGCTGGGCTTGCAGCGCTGGCTGCAGGCGCGCGCCTGGCGCGACAGCTGTTCCGTGCGCCAGATGCGACGCCTGGAGGCGCCCGTTTTCCCGTTTGCCCATGCTACCGTGCGCAAGGACCAGCGCCGCTTGATGAAACGCGGCAAGCGCCTGCTGCATGCCTCGCCGCAGCAGCGCCATCAGGTGCGCATCGCGGCCAAGAAGACGCGTTACGCGACGGAATTTTTTGCCTCGCTGTTTGCCGCGCGCACCGTGCAACCGTATGTGGGGCGCTTGTCGGCCCTGCAGGATGAATTGGGCTGGCTCAATGACGTGCAGGTGGCCGACCGGCTGCTGCAGCAATTGCCCGAAGTTCAGGCTGGCCAGGCCGACCAGGCGGATCAGTTCGCCCAGGACGGGCTGCGGCTGCACGCGGCCTTCATCCGCGGCTATCTGGCGGCGCGCGCGCAGGCGCAGGGCAAGGATGGCCGCATGCACAAGGCCTGGCGACGCTTCAAGGCAGCCCGTTTGCCGGCCTGAGTCTGCCGGAGCGTCAGGCCTGGCCAGGCCTGGCAGCTCGGCCCGGCTATGCCAACGGGCGTTGCAGCTGGCGCTCGAGGATGGCCAGCGGCGATTTATGCGGGGCAGCCATGGCGCGCACGGGCAGCAGCCAGGTTTGCTCCAGCGCATGTTGTCCCCGCAGGGCCGCGTGCGATACCGCGTCGCTGAAGACGATCCACGTCTGGCCCGGCGCGAACGCATGCGTTTGCTGCTCCACCTGCGCCTGGTAATCCAGATCGGCCTTCATGGCGTCGTGCAGCTGCAGCATGTAGTGATCGTAGGGCGTGCGCCGCGACTTGGTGACGTGCAGCCATTGCAGCAGGGCCGCCAGCACGGGTTGCGGACGCTTCGCGACGGGTAAGAAATGCTGCGCCACCTGCTCGAAGGGCGGGCCCAGTTTCCACACGCGGGGCGCGCCGCGCGGATGGATGTTGGTGAAGACGCGCAGGATGCGCCGGCCTTGCGTGGGTGACGAGGGAAAGCTGTCGACATGCAGGCGCGTATCGTCCTTGCGCCAGGATGTCGCCCGGCCGGCGATTTCCACGGGCCGAAAGCTGCCCTTGCCTTGCTGCAGATGGGGAACATAGCCAGGCAGCAAGCCGGCCAGCAAGCGCTGTGTGTGCCCCGCATAGCGCTGCATCAGCGCGGCCAGCAGGGAGGCATCGCAGGCATCGTCGTGGCCGCGCACGCCGCGCGCCGCTTCCCAGCTGATGTTCTTGGCGCTGCTGGCGCTACCCGCCACGCCTTCGAGCAGGGCCTGCTCTTCCTGTTGCAGGGGAAAGCCCAGAGCGGGCAACAGCAGCACTTGCCCCTCTTCAAGTGCCTGCAGCGCCGCCGCCTGCTGCGCTGCGCTGCCGCTGGCGTCCCAGTGGCGCAGGGGAATGTCGATGAGTTTGCTCATGGCGCAAACGGGAAAGAAATCGGAGCGCTCAGTATGGGCGCCTGTCGCCCGCTGCCATTTGCGCTAGCGCAGCTTCAGCTCACAGTTTGCTGTTCTGGCAGCCGGCACTCACGCATTCGCGCGCGCGGTCTTGCAGGAATTGCGCGCGTTCGATGGTGGTCTGGGTGGCGCAATCGAGGTTGACATAGAAGTCCGATGCTTCGCGTTTGGAACAGTTCTTGTTGCGCTTGCTGATCCACGCCAACTGACCCGATTTCAGCTTTTGCTTGCCGCTGGCATCGAGCTGGGAGCCAAGCTTCTTGTAGTTGGCGTTGAGTTCCTTGTCCGCCTCCTGGTACACCTTGTTCAGACAATACAGGCCGTCGAAGTCGTTGCGCGGCGTGTCGCAGGCCGAGTTGGCGAAGGCGGAACCGGAGGCAAGAACGAGCAGGGCAAGCATGAATTTTTTCATTGTTTTCTTTCAGCAAGGGATGGCGGCGAAGCTGGCCGATGAGCACGGGCGTGCACTTGCGTATTTTATAATATCCTGCATGCGGATCTTGTTCGTTTGACCAGTGCTTGCCGCCCGCATGTACTTTTTGCCTGGACATAAAAAAAGCCTGCGCTCGCAAGCGCAGGCTTCTTTCCAGGGCACGTCACAGCGGCGCAGGCCGCGGGTCCGTGCGTTTTACGTTGTAAGGAACCGCTTATGCGAAGTTCTTGGCAACGAATTCCCAGTTGACCAGGCCCCAGAACGTTTCCACGTACTTGGCGCGCAGGTTGCGGTAGTCGATGTAGTAAGCGTGTTCCCAGACGTCGCAGGTCAGCAGTGGCTTGTCGCCGGTGGTCAAAGGGCAGCCGGCGTTCGAGGTGTTGACGATGTCGACGGAACCGTCGGCTTTTTGCACCAGCCAGGTCCAGCCCGAACCGAAGTTGCCCACGCACGACTTGGTGAACTCTTCCTTGAACTTGTCGAACGACGACCATTTGGCGTTGATCGCGTCAGCCACGGCACCGCTCGGCGCGCCACCGCCGGCCGGCTTCATGCCGTTCCAGTAGAAGGTGTGGTTCCATACTTGCGCTGCATTGTTGAAGATGCCGCCCGACGATTTCTTGATGATGTCTTCCAGCGACAGGTTCTCGAACTCGGTACCCTTGATCAGGTTGTTCAAGTTGGTGACATACGCCTGGTGATGCTTGGCATAGTGGTATTCCAGGGTTTCTTTCGAAATATGCGGCGCCAGAGCGTCCATTTCATACGGCAGTGGTGGCAGAGTATGTTCCATGTGATGTCCCTTTATGGTGAGTGTTCGGAGTCTTCCGGCCCGGGCCGGAGGGTTGAGCCTTGTGTGCTTGAACCAAGCATTCTTGCTGAACGAGCCACTATTGTAAAGCGGATGCGCCATTGCTGCAGATTCCCACACGCGTCGCGGATGCCGTTGGCGTAGTGATTCTCGTTCAGGAAAATAGTGGTATATGCTGAAGCGTCAGCACCTTGAGAAACCGTAGCGAGCAAGCCCGATATCGGGTTGAGTAGCGCAGCTGTACAAAAAGTGCAGCGAGCAACGCCGACCCGAGAGTGGGCTGCGCAGTAGGTTTATCATGGTGCAATCCTTAGCGGATGCGGCGCGTAGTCTCGCGCACGATCAATTCCAGGGGCGGAATGGCCGCCTGCACGGCTTCGCCATTGATCAGTCCGAGCAGCGCTTCGGTGGCGATACGGCCGATGTCGTACAGCGGCTGGTGGATGGTCGTCAGCGGTGGCGTCGTGTAGGACGAGCCGGGCAAGTCATCGAAACCGACGAGCGAGATATCGTCGGGCACGCGGATGCCCTTGCGGTACAGGCACAGGCGCACGCCGTAGGCGGACAGGTCGTTGGCAGCGAAGACGGCGCTGAATTGCTGCTGCGTATCGAACAAATGGTTCATGGCCAGCATCCCGCTTGCCTCGTGGAAATCGCCTTCCACCATCAGCTTCGGATCGATGGCGATGTCCGCTTCGCGCAGCGCGCGCTGGTAGCCCGTCAGGCGCTCGGCCGCATCCGTGTTGTTGGCGGGGCCGGAGACAAAGGCGATGCGGCGGTGTCCCAGTTCCACCAGGTGGCGCACGGCCAGGTAGGCGCCGTATTCGTTGTCGAGCTTGAAGCCGATGGCGCTTTTCGTCGCCAGCAGGCGGCCCGTCGAGACGATGGGCCGCTGCTGCGAGAAATCGAGCACGCTCTGGTCCGAGATGCGCCCGGACAGCAGGATGATGCCGTCGACCTTCCGCGCCAGCAGCAAACGGATGCGGTCGGCCTCTTCCTGCGCATTCCAGTGCCCGCTGACGATCACGGATGCGTAGCCCGTGTCTTTCAAGCCATCGTCCACGCCGCGCAGGCTTTCATCGAAGAAGGGGCTGGAAATATCCTGCACCACGATGCCGATGGTCATCGAGCGGCCCTTTTTCAGACCCTGCGCCATCTGGTTCGGCGCAAATTTCATGTGCGCAATCGCCGCCAGCACGGCGTCGCGCTTGTCGTCGGAGACCCTGGCCGTGCCGTTCAGAATGCGCGAGACGGTGCTGGGCGAGACGCCGGCCTGGCGGGCCACGTCGAGCAGGGTGGAAGGGGGAGCAGCGTGGGCGCTATCGTTCAAGGTGATTCCTGGGTATCAAGATGGCTGGTTGTCAGTGCTCTGAAAACCTTTTCAGCGAAAGATTACCATAAATGGCCGATAACGACCGCAGGCCGGCGCAGGTCGGCTTAGCCCGCAGGGCGTAAGCCGACACAGCGCAGCCAACAATGCGCAGGAACCATGCTTTTGTCGCCAACAATGCGTCGGATTACGCGCTCACGCGCTAATCCGACCTACCTATGAAAACGTTTTCACAAAAAACAACGGCAGCTCAAATGACGAATTTTTGCGCTTTTTCATAGGAGAACACGCACCACGGCGCGCAGCTTGCCACGCTGCTCTCAATAAAAATGACAACTTTTTCGGTTGACTTGATTTTCGTTGCGGTGTTAAATGGATGCATGTTGTGAAAACGTTTTCAAGATAGAAGACGCTCAATAAACGGAGATGAAATAATGAAGTCAAGCATTCTTGGCGCCGCCCCGCTGGCCGCGCTGACCCTGGCCGCCAGCGTGGCCGCCGCCCCCGCCGCGCCGCCGGTGCCGGCGCTGGCCCCGGCGACCATCACTGTCGCCTCCTTCCCCGACCTGGACCGCGCCGTCAAGACGGCCTTGCCCCTGTGGGAAAAGCTGTACCCGCAAGTGAAGGTCAAGCTGGTCAGCCTGCAGATCGACGATCACCATAACTCGATGACGACGGCGCTGGCGGCCGGCGCGCGCCTGCCCGACGTGATGGCCATCGACTTCCGCTATGTCGGCAGCTTCGCCGAATCGAAGGGCATGGAAGACTTGTTGCAGCCGCCGTACGGGGCAGGGCAGTACCGCGCCCAGTTCGTGCCGTTCACCTTCGTCCAGGCGACCAGCTCGCGCGGCACCTTGGGCGCCATGCCGGCCGACCTGGGGCCGGGCACCCTGTTCTACCGCAAGGACTTGATGGACAAGGCGGGCATCAAGGAGGCCGACTTGACGGCCTCGTGGGAGTCCTACATTGCCGCCGGCAAGAAGCTCAAGGCCGCCACCGGCACCTATCTGCTGGCCGGCGCCAGCGACCTGGCCGACATTTATATACGCGCCAATCTGAAGGATGGCGAAGGCATTTACTTTGGCGACAAGGGGCAGGTGCTGGTCGACTCGCCCCGTTTCGTCAAGGCCTTCGAACTGGCCAAGGCGGCGCGCGTGGCCGGCATCGACGCGCGCACCGTGGCCTGGACGGGCGAGTGGGCCGAAGGCTTTAAACGCGACAAGGTGGCCAGCCAGATGATGGGATCGTGGCTCAGCGGCCACCTGGCCAAGTGGCTGGCGCCGGCTTCCGCCGGCCAGTGGCGCGCGGCGAACTTGCCGGCCGGCGCGCTGGCGTCGTATGGCGGCTCTTTTTACGGCATCCCGAAAAAGGCCAGCAACAAGGTTCAAGCCTGGGAATTCATCAAGTTCATGACCGTGAACAAGGATATCCAGCTGCATTCCCTGAAAGAGATCGGCGCCTTCCCGGCCCTCAAGGCGGCGTATGCGGACCCGATGATGGACGAGCCGCAAGCGTATTTCGGCGGCCAGAAGACGCGCCTGCTGGCGCGCGACACGGCGGCGAAGATTCCCGTCATCCGCGTCGACAAGTTCGACGCCGTGGCGCGCGACATCGTCAACATGGAACTGGAAAGCGTGCTGGCGCAAAACAAGGATATCAAGACGGCGCTGGCCGACGCCAAGGCCCTGATCACCCACCGCGCGCGGCGCTAGGAGCAGCATGACTACCTCCATGCCTTGTACCGAGGGCGCGCCCGCCGCTGCTGCAGCGCGGCCTGCCAGAAAGCGCTACAACATGAAGCAGTGGGCGCCGTACATTTTCATCAGCCCCTTCTTCATTTTGTTCGCCGTCTTCAGCCTGTTCCCGCTGCTGTTTTCCATCTATTTGTCGTTCAACCAGTGGGAAGCGGCCAGCGGCGTGGAAGCCATGCAGTGGGTGGGCCTGGACAACTACAAATATGCTTTGAGCGACCCGTGGTTCTTGCGCTCGCTGGGCAATACCATCTGGCTGGCGCTGGCCTCGGGCGTGCCGCAGCACCTGGTGGCCATTCCGCTGGCAGCCTTCATCCACAACAGCTTCAAGCGCTCGCGCAACCTGGTGATCGGCATTTACTTTTTACCGTTCATCACCTCCAGCGTGGCCATCGCCATGGTCTTCAACACCCTGTTCTCGCGCGACTATGGCCAGATCAATGTGCTGCTCCAATGGTGCGCCAGCCTGCCGCTGGTCGGCGGCTTGTTCCCCGCCGAATCGATCGACTGGCTGGGCAGCTCGCTGTTCATCAAGCCGGCCGTCGCCTTCGTGATTTTCTGGCGCTACCTGGGCTGGAACCTGGTGCTGTATCTGTCCGCGCTGCAGGTCATTCCCAAAGACCTGTATGAAGCGGCCACCATCGACGGCGCCTCGAAACGCCAGCAATTCTGGTACATCACCCTGCCGCAGCTGCGCCCCATGATCTACCTGGCCGTGACCTTGACCATCATGGGCAATCTGCAGCTGTTCGAGGAGCCGTTCGTGCTGGTGGCCGAATCGAGCGGCGTGAGCCAGTCGGTGATGACGACGGCCATCTTCGTCTACAAGACGGCGTTTTCCTCGGGCGACTTCGGCACGGCGTCGGCCATCTCCTGGCTGCTGTTCCTCATCATCGCCAGCACCACCTGGGTGAATAACCGCATCTTCAGCCGCAACGAGCGCAGGGAGGCCAAATGAAAACTACCCGCTGGACGGCCTACGCCATGGTGGCCATCGGCGCCCTGATCATGGTCGCGCCGTTTTACTTCATGTTCGTCTTCGCCACGCACACGAGCGCCGAAATCTACAGCCTGCCGCCGCCGCGCTGGTTCGGCACGGCCCTGCTCAACAACATCGAGCTGCTGCAGGAGCGCCTGCCGTTCTGGCGCAATATCGGCATCAGCCTGTACGTGGCCCTGATGACCACCGCGCTGACCCTGTTCTTTTGCTCGCTGGGCGGCTATGCGTTCGCCATGTACGAGTTCCGCTTCAAGCGGCCCTTGTTCACCCTGGTGATGGCGTCGATGATCATCCCGTCGTTCATGAACATGATTCCGACCTTCATGCTGATGGATTTCCTCGGCTGGCTGGACCAGCCGCGCGCCCTGTACGTGCCGGGAGCGGCCGGCGCGCTGGGTATCTTCCTGATGCGCCAGTACATCGGCACGGCCATTCCGAAGGACTTGATCGAGGCGGCGCGCATCGACGGCTGCGGCGAATTTGCCATCTACTGGCGCGTCGTGCTGCCGCTGATCGGCCCCGCCATGGGGACCCTGGGCCTGATCACGTTCATCAATTCGTGGAACAATTTCATCACGCCGCTGGTGGTCATGCGCTCGGTCGAGAACTATACGATCCCGCTGGCCCTGCGCAGCATGCAGGCGCCGAACAACACGGAGTGGGGCGCACTGATGACGGGCGCCGCGATTGCCGTGCTGCCGCTGCTGCTGATGTTTTTTGTCGCCTCGAAGCGCCTGATCGAGGGCCTCACGCAAGGCGCCGTCAAAGGCTAGAACTTTCTTAACCACTCACACTGACATGACCACCATGCATAACGACGACACCGATACCAACTTTCCCGCCACCTTCACCTGGGGCGTGGCCACCAGCGCCTACCAGATCGAGGGCGCCGCCGCCATCGACGGCCGCGGCCCGTCCATCTGGGATACCTTCAGCCATGCCGACGGCAAGATCATCGACGGCAGCAATGGCGACGTGGCCTGCGACCACTATCACCGCTATGCCGAGGACGTGGAGCTGATCGCCAAGCTGGGCGTGAACGCCTACCGCTTTTCCATGTCCTGGTCGCGGGTGCAACCCACGGGTTCCGGCGCCTGGAACGAGGCCGGCTTCGACTTTTATGCGCGCCTGCTCGACGCGCTGGCCGCCAAGGGACTCGATGCCCATCTGACCCTGTACCACTGGGACTTGCCGCAAGCCTTGCAGGACGAGGGCGGCTGGCTCAATCGCGCCACCTGCTACCACTTCGCTGCCTATGCGGCCGAGGTGGCGCGGCGCTTCGGCCACCAGGTCGCCAGCATCGCCACGCACAACGAACCGTGGTGCACGGCCGTGCTGGGCCACGGCACGGGCCAGTTCGCCCCCGGCATGGCCGACCCGGCCGCCGCCGTGCAAGTGTCGCACCACTTGCTGCTGTCGCACGGGCTGGCCATGCAAGCCATGCGCGCCGTGAATGTGCCGGCGAAACTGGGCATCGTGCTCAATCAATGGACGGCCACGCCGGCCACCGACAGCGCCCAGGACCGCGAGCTGGCCGAACTCGAATATGCGCGCTCGGTGCAGTGGTATATGGATGCCATCTTCAAGGGCCGCTACCCGGCACTGGCCCTGAAACACGCCGATGCTTCCGCTTTATCCATCTTTGAAAACGATTTCACAGATATTAAACAGCCCATCGATTTCCTCGGCGTGAACTATTACACGCGCGCTTTCATGAGCGCCGAGACGCCGCCGCGCAAGCCCGAGTGCAAGCTCGGCGTCAACGACATGGGCTGGGAAACCTATCCGCAAGGCTTGACGGAGCTGCTGGTGGGCCTGCACCGCGAGTACCGGCTGCCGCCCGTCTACATCACGGAAAACGGCATGGCCGTGGCCGACAAGCTGCAGGGCGGAAAAGTGCACGACCAGCCGCGCATCGAATACGTGCAGCTGCACCTGGACGCCTTGCGCGCCGTAATCGCGCAGGGCATCGACGTGCGCGGTTATTTCTACTGGAGCCTGATGGATAACTTCGAGTGGAACTCGGGCTACGCCAAGCGCTTCGGCATGCTGTACGTCGATTACGCCACGCAGCAGCGCAGCTTCAAGGACAGCGCCCTGTGGTACCGCGATTTTATTACCGCCCAGCGCGCGTCCCATGCCGTAGCCCTGGTCGGGGAGCACTGACATGGCCGCCATTTCCCTGCGCGGCATCCGCAAGACCTACGGCGACGGTCCGGAAATCGTCAAGGGCCTGGACCTCGATATCCATGACGGCGAATTCATGGTCTTCGTCGGGCCGTCCGGCTGCGGCAAGTCGACCCTGCTGCGCATGATCGCGGGACTGGAAGACATCAGCGCGGGTCAGCTGCGCATCGGCGACCTGCTGGCCAACGACGTGGCGCCGGCCGAGCGGGGCATCGCCATGGTCTTCCAGAGCTACGCCTTGTATCCGCACATGACGGCGCGCGACAACATGGGCTTTGCCCTCAAATTGGCGGGTAAACCAGAAGCCGAGGTGCGCGTGGCCGTCGGCAAGGTGGCCGAGATTTTGCAAATCACGCACCTGCTCGACCGCAAACCCAAGGCTTTGTCCGGCGGCGAGCGCCAGCGCGTGGCCATCGGCCGCTCCATCGTGCGCCAGCCCAAGGTGTTTTTGTTTGACGAGCCGCTGTCCAACCTCGACGCCTCGCTGCGCGTGCAGACGCGCATCGAGCTGGCCAAGCTGCACCAGGAACTGGGCACCACCATGATTTACGTCACGCACGACCAGGTCGAGGCGATGACCCTCGGTGACCGCGTCGCCGTCTTCCACGGCGGCCACCTGGAGCAGGTGGGCGCACCTTTGGACCTGTACCGCCATCCGGCCAGCCAGTTCGTTGCCGGCTTCATCGGCGCGCTGCGCATGAACTTTTTGCCGTGCGCCGCCGTGCCGGCACTGGCCAGCCAGCTCGGTGGCAAGGCCGGCATGCTGGTCGGCATACGCCCCGAGCATTTGCGCCTGGTGCCGCGCAATGAGGGCTACGGCGCCACCGTCACGCTGATCGAGCAGCTGGGCGACGCGCAGATCATCCACGCGACGCTTGATGGGCGCATCGACGGCGGCCCGCATACGGTGGCCATCAAGCTGCATGGCGAGGCGCGCCACGCGCTGGCGCAGGGCAGCGCCATCGGCTTCGCGCCGGAAGAAGGCCATGCCTATCTATTCGACACGGCCGGGCGCGCCGTGGCCACCCATTGACCCGGCACGGAGGCGACATGACTTCAGATTGACACCCAAAAAATGTGCAGCAATAGCCAAAGAGCTATGTGATCATCATTCAACCAGCGGTACAGGAGACAACAATAATGCAACAGCTCAAACGCAATACCATCGCCCTCAGCCTGGCGCATGCGACCTTCGCCCAGTTCATCTTGCTGGGCAGCGGCGCCGCGCTGGCACAGGACACAGCAGCCACTGACGCGGCAAAACCGGCAGCCGAACAGATGGACCGCATCGTCGTCACGGCCACGCGCCGCAACACCTTCGTGCAGGAGACGCCGCTGGCCGTCACCGCCTTCAACCAGGACACCCTGCAAAACAATCAAGTGAAAGATCTGGCCTCGCTGGCGACCATGGTGCCGAGCCTGGTCGTCGAGCAGCATGGCGACTCGGGCGGCGTGCACGTCTACATGCGCGGCGTCGGTTCGGCCAACCACACGGAGCTGGGCGACCCGGCCGTCGCCTTCTATGTCGACGGCGTGTATTCGCCGCGCCCCCAGGGTGCCACGGCGCTGATGTATGACCTGTCGCACGTCGAGGTGGCGCGCGGACCGCAGGGCACCCTGAATGGCCGCAATTCGACGGCGGGCGCCGTCAACCTCGTGTCGGCCGCGCCAAGCACGGCCAAGTTCATGGGCTCGGCCGGCATCACCGTGGGCGACTACCGCCACCTGCAGACGCAGGGCATGCTCAATATCCCGTTTTCCGACGACGTGGCGCTGCGCATCGCCGCCATCAAGGATAGTCACGACGGCACGGTGGACTTCCGCCGCGGCTCGAACGTCATGCCGGGCACGGCCAAGTATGGCGCCGGTGACCAGATGGGCGTGCGCGCCTCGCTGCTGTGGAAGTTCACGCCGCAGCTGCGCGGCACGTTCATCGCCGACTACTTCCTCGACCAGGGTTCCGGCAACGTCTACCTGGCGGCCGAACCGAAGCCGGGCGAGAAGCTGCGCTCGGCCCTGATCGACACACCGGGCACCCTGGACCAGTCTATTTTGACCTACAAGGGCAAGCTCAATTACAAGCCGACCGATGCGCTGGACTTCACTTACCTGGGCAGCTGGAGCCGCTACAAGCGCCAGAACAGCAACGATGCCGATGCGGGCCTGTTCCCCGGCTTCAAATCGGAAAACCGCACCGACTGGGCGCAGTTCGACAGCTATTCGCACGAGCTGCAGGCGCGTTCGGACGACGATGCGCCGTTCCAGTGGGTGGCCGGCCTGTTCCTCTTCAATGAAAAGAACAAGGTGCGCTTCGATATCGACCGCAGCCAGATTTCGCAGGCGGCCGTGCAGCAGGATATCGCCAACGGCGCCGTGATTTTCGTGCAGCCGACCGTGGGCCAGTATGCCTCGTCCATGTCCTTCATCCAGGGCGACCGCCAGTTGAAGTCCAAGGCAGTATTCGGCCAGGTCAGCCAGCAGCTGACCGATACGCTCAAGCTGACGGCCGGCGCGCGCTACACGAAAGACCACAAATTCGATATTGGCGGCAAGAACTGGGCCTGCCCGAACTGGCCCGCGAACACGCCGCTGGGCACCACCGTCCTCACTGCCGACCAGCTGCGCCAGCTGGTCACGCCCGGCACGGGCCTGGCCAACACGCACAATATCGGGCCGGGTGGCGCCATCACGGCGGCCAGCTGCGGCAATACGCCAGGCGACAATACGGCCGACCTGAAATACGGCCAGGCCACCTGGCTGGGCCGCATCGAGTACAAGCTGCGCCCGGACATTTTGCTGTTCGGTTCCGTGACGACGGGCTTCCATTCGCCGGCCATCGGCGACGGCGGCGCCACCACCAAGCCGGAAAAGCTGACCAGCTATGAAATCGGCTTCAAGTCGGACTTGCTGAACCGCGAACTGACCCTGAACCTCGACGCGTTTTTGATGAAGTACAAGGACAAGCTCGAATCGCAGGTGGTCAACAGCGTGCTGGCCAACTTCAACGCGGCCGGCGCCACCGTCAAAGGCCTGGAAGCGGAGTGGGTGTGGCGGCCAACGAAGGTCGACCGCCTGACGGGCAACGCCACCTGGCTCAAAGCCGTGTACGATGATTTCATGTCGTGTGACGTCGACGCGGCACGCGCGAATGGCCAGTCCTGCGGCTCGACGGCGCCTTTGGTGAACGTGGGCGGCAGCACCATGAAGCATGCGCCGAAGTTTTCCACCACGGTGCAGTACGAGCATGATTTCGCCGTTGCCGGTGGCCAGCTCACGCCGCGCGCCTCGGTGCACTACGAAACCATGTCATACGTGGGAGCGGGGGCCTTCAACGGCGACGTGCCGGGCCATGCGGGTGTCAAGCGCCAGGAAGCCTACACCACGCTGGACCTGAGTTTGCGCTTCCAGCCGGCGAACAAGGCGTACACGGTGGAAGCGTTCGTGCAGAACGCCACGGACAAGGCGGTCAAGCTGGACGTTAATGAAATCTGCACGGACGTGGGCATGCCATGCCAGCCTACGCAGCAGATCTACGGCGCCTTCTACAACGCGCCGCGCACGGTTGGCGCGCGCGTGTCGATGAAGTTCTGATGGCGTAGTGTGAAAGAGTAGTTGCAGTCCACTCAGTAGGGAAGGTGTTGGGCCGGGGAGTTTCCCCGGCCTTTTTTACGCTAACGCTTATTCCAGGGTGGCTTGCACGCTGGCGATGCCGATCTGCGCGCTGCCTTCGGCCAGGCGCACGTTGACGTTCTGGCGCGCCTGCAGCTGCGCCGGCGAGCGCACGATGGCGCCCTTTTCATCGCGCAAAATCGCGTAGCCGCGTTCCAGGGTGCGCTGCGGGTTGAGCAGTTCCAGCTGCGCCGCCAGGCCGTCGAGGCGGTGGCGCCGCTGCGTCACCAGCTGCGCCATGGCCGCGCCGCCGCGCCGCTGCATTTCCACCAGGCGGGCGCGCGGCGCCGTGACGTCGGGCCGCAAGGCGACCCAGCGCGAACGCAGGCGTTCGAGCGCGTACTGCGACTGGTTCACGGGCGCGCGCGCCGCATGCGTCATGGCCGTCGACAGGGCCAGCAGCTGCAGGCGCTGCTGCCGCAGCTGCGCCTTGGGGTTGAGCAGGCGGCGGCTGTGGCGGTCCAGCGTTTGCGCCGCGTCGTCGAGGCGGCGGCGCATGGCGCGGCGCAGGTCGGCCGCATCGGCGCGCAGGGAGGCCAGCCAGTCGGCGCGCGGCGTGGCCGCCAGTTCCGCCGCCGCCGTCGGCGTGGCCGCGCGCAGGTCGGCCGCGAAGTCGGCGATGGTGAAATCGGTCTCGTGGCCCACGCCGCTGATCACGGGCATGGAACAGTCGGCGATCGCATGGGCCACGGCTTCATCGTTGAACGACCATAAGTCTTCGATGCTGCCGCCGCCACGGCATACCAGCAGCACGTCGCACTCGGCGCGCTGCGAGGCGGTGCGGATGGCGTGCGCGATTTTTTCCGGCGCCTGCTGGCCCTGCACGGGCGTCGGGTACAGAATGATGCCCACGTGCGGCGCGCGGCGCTTGAGCGCGATCAGGACGTCACGCAGGGCGGCCGCCTGCGGGCTGGTGACGATGCCGATGCTGCGCGCGAACATGGGGATGGCGCGCTTGCGTTCCTGGTCGAACAGGCCCTGCGTGGCCAGTTTTTCCTTCAGGCGCTGGAACGCTTCATACAGGGCGCCCACGCCGGCGCGGCGGATGGCTTCCACGTTGATCTGGTAATCGCCGCGTGCGCCGTACAGGGTGACGAGGGCGCGTACTTCCACCTTGTCGCCTTCGCGTGGCGTGAAGCCCGCGTACTGGGCGCGGCCACGGAACATCACGGCGCGCACCTGGGCGCCGTCATCCTTGAGGGTGAAGTACCAGTGGCCGGAGGCGGCGCGCGTGAAGTTGGAAATCTCGCCGGCGATCCAGGTCAGGGGAAACGAGCGTTCGAGCAGGCGCGCGACGGCCTGATTCAGGGCGCTGACGGTCAGCACGGGCGGGGCGGCAAAGCCGCTGTCAGTCGGAGAATCGTTCATCATCTGGCAAGGGGAAAGAAGCAAGCTGTCCACATATTATCGGCGAGGTCATGCTTATGTCATATATCGCGCAAAACAACAAGTTCTATTTCTAAGTATTTGATTTCATGCAGAATTCCTGTATGCCTGATTTGCGTGCACAGGGAAAAAAACCTTTAATATCAAGCACATCAGTGCAGCCACTGCCACTTACGCACAAAGTTATCCACAGAAAGTGTGTGGAACTTTTTGCCTTGGACAATTGTTGCCGGACAGGCTACTTTCGGCAAAGGAAAATGCCCTGCTACATTTTTGCGCATGGAGATAAAGTACATAGGAATCAAGCGCTTAGTATCGCATGCATGGCCTTGCGCACAATCTTATCCACAAAAAATGTGCAGAACTCTGGCGCAGTGCCGGAATGATCCACTGAAACGGCCATGGCATGGCTTGCCTGAATTTTGCGCAGCATAAAAATAACCATATAAATCAAGGGTGTAGCATCCAGGTGTGCGCTTTGCTCACAATCTTATCCACAGAATGTGTGCAAAACTGCATAAACCGTTTCCTGGTTTGTCCGGGTTTTCCACGGCATGCACAGGCTGCGTCGCTGCCTTATTTTTGAGCATTGAAAAAAAATCCTTTTAAATCAAGGGTCTTGCATGGAGTCAATCGGCTTGCTCACAATCTTATCCACACTTTATGTGTGGAACTGTATTGGCGGTGGAAAAGTATTGTTTGACGATGGGTTTTGGCATGAAAACCTGCGCTTTCCACGCCCTGCTACATTTTTATGCAGGGCAATAAAAACGATATAAATCAAGGTACTTGGCGTGTATTCTTGCGCTTGCGCACAATCTTGTCCACAGATTGTGTGCAGAACTTTGACGCTGGAAATGCCGCATGTTTCGCTCCGCTTGCCACTTTTTTGTGCATTTATATAATATCCTTTAAAATCAATGACTTAATTGAATTCCTCGGCTTTGCGCACAATCTTGTCCACAGTTAATGTGCAGAACTCTGTAACTATTGATTTATTGACATTGACTACTGTCGATAAGCTGCTATGCCTGTATTTTGCGCAGAATGATATTTTCCATGTGAATCAAGTACTTGCATGCTGGACTTCATGCTTGCTCACAATCTTATCCACACAAAGTGTGCAAAACTGTGCGCTGGCCGCGCCCGCCCGCCGCGCCGTGTGGACAAGTACGCATGCGGGCGCCACTTGCCGCCGGCGCGGCAACGCGCTACATTGCGCCATTCCCGCGCCGACATGCCATCGCTCTTCGGCGCTCGGTACAATACAGGCTGTCCGGGCGATTCACCGCCTTCCCTTTACCAGGAGTTTCTTTTGCTCGCTATATTTCAAGCCGCTGGCTGGCCCATCTGGCTGTTGTTGATCGCTTCCATCGTCGCCCTGGCCCTGATCATCGAGCGCCTGCTGTATTTGCGACGTGCCAAGATTCTGCCCCGCAAGCTGTTCGATGAAGTGGTGCAGGTATATCGCAGCGGCAAGATCACGCCGGATACGGTGGCCAAGCTGGAAGACAATTCGCCGCTGGGCGTGGTGCTGGCCGCCGCCCTGCGCAATGTGGACGCGCCGCGCGAGGTGATGAAGGAATCGATCGAAGAAGCGGGCAGTGGCGTGGCCCACACGCTGGAACGTTTCCTGACGACCCTGGGCACCATCGCCACCCTGGCGCCGCTGATGGGCCTGTTCGGCACGGTGGTGGGCATGATCGAAATCTTCGGTTCGCAAAACGCCAGCGGCTCCAATCCGGCCCAGTTGGCCCATGGCATCTCGGTGGCCTTGTATAACACAGGCTTCGGCTTGGCCATCGCCATGCCGGCCCTGGTCTTCTACCGCCATTTCCGCGCCCTCGTCGACAGCTTCGTCATTGACATGGAGCAGCAAGCGGTCAAATTCGTCGATATCGTCCACAGTGGCCGCCAATGAACTTCCGTAAAGGCAAGGGGCGTGAAGACCCCGAAATCAACCTGATCCCGTTCATCGATGTGCTGCTGGTGATCCTGATCTTCCTCATGGTGAGCACCACCTACAGCAAATTTACGGAGCTGCAGATCACCTTGCCGACGGCCGACGCCGAGCAAGCCAAGGACAAGCCGCAGCAGATCGACGTCACCATCGATGCCAAGGGCAATTACACGGTCAACCGCGAACCCGTCTCGTTCCGCGACGTGGCCGGCCTGGCCGATGCCCTGCAAAACGCGGCCAAGGCGGCCAACGGCGGCAAGGCGCCTGCGCAGACGCCCGTGGTGGTGGTCAATGCCGACCAGTTCGCCATGCACCAGATGGTCATCCACGTGATGGAAGCGGCGCGCCTGGCCGGCTATGAAAAGCTGACGTTTGCGGCGCAGGCCGGTGGCAGCAAGTAGGTCGGCTTAGCCGGAACGGCGTAAGCCGACACAAGCCGCCGCCGAGCATGTCGGATTACGCTGCGCCTGACGGCGCAGCTAATCCGACCTACACCATTTTTACGTCTTCCTTCATGCCCACATCCTCCCCCGCCAAGCTTGAAACCACATTGACCCGCGCCTGGCTGACGCGCGGCCCGCTGGCGTGCGCGCTGTGGCCCGTCTCCCTGCTGTTCGGCGCCCTGAGTGCCGTGCGGCGCGGCCTGTACCGCGCCGGCGTGTTGACATCGACGCGCCTGCCCGTGCCCGTCGTCGTCGTCGGTAATATTTTTATCGGCGGCACGGGCAAGACGCCGCTGACGATCTGGCTGGTGCAAGCCTTGCGCGATGCGGGCATGCGCCCGGGCGTCATTTCACGCGGCCATGGCAGCGCCGACCGGCTGCCGCGCGCAGTGACAGCAGCTTCGACGCCGCAGCAGGTGGGCGACGAGCCGCTGCTGATCTTCCAGCGCGGCGGCTGCCCCGTGATGGTGGGGCGCGACCGCGCGCAAGCGGGCAGGGCGCTGCTGGCCGCGCATCCCGACGTCGACGTGCTGGTGACGGACGATGGCTTGCAGCATTACGCCTTGCAGCGCGACGTGGAAATCGTGCTGTTCGACGGCCGCGGCGCCGGCAACGGCTGGCTGCTGCCGGCGGGACCTTTGCGCGAATCGCCGCGCCGCCGGCGCGATGTGACGGTGATCAATGCGCCCGAGCTGGCGCCGGCACTCGTGGCCAGGATCGCGCCACAGGGCTCTCTGGTGGTGCAGATGCTGCTGGCCGGTGGCGTGGCCGAACGCATGGCGAACCGCAGCGTAAGGCTGCCGCTTGAAACCCTGGCAGCCAGCGGCCAGCGCATCGTGGCGGCGGCCGGCATCGGCAATCCGCAGCGCTTCTTTGCCATGCTGCGCGGCGCCGGACTGGATTTTACGGAACTGCCTTTGCCCGACCATCACGACTTCCTCGACCAGCCATTTGCGGCACTCGACACGGATGTGATCTTGATCACCGAGAAGGATGCAGTAAAATGTGCGCAAATTGAATATCTCAAAGATGACCCGAGACTGTGGGTTGTCCCCGTCAGTGCGCGCATCGATAGCGCGCTGGCCCAACAAATTGTGGAGAAATGTCGTGGACGCTCGACTGCTTGATATCCTGGTCTGCCCTGTTTGCAAGGGTCCGCTTGAACACGATAAGAAGGCGCAGGAACTGATTTGCCGCGCCGACCGCCTGGCCTATCCTATCCGTGATGGCATCCCCATCATGTGGGCGGACGAAGCGCGCACCCTGCAAGACGCAGTGGAATAACGATGGCGTTCATCGTCATCATCCCGGCCCGCCTGGCCTCGACGCGCTTGCCGGGCAAGCCGCTGGCCGACCTGGGCGGCAAGCCCATGGTGGTGCGCGTGGCCGAGCAGGCAGCCCTGTCTGGCGCCGCGCGCGTCATCGTCGCCACCGACCATGACAGCATCGGCGCCGCCTGCGCCGCGCATGGCGTGGAAGTGTGCATGACGCGCAGCGATCATCCGTCGGGCACGGACCGCATCGCCGAAGTGGCGCGCACGCTCGCTTTGCCGCCGGACGCCGTCGTCGTCAACCTGCAGGGCGACGAACCGCTGATCGATCCGGCCCTGCTGGCCGCCTGCGCGGCGCGGATCAGCAGTACCGTGCCCATGGCCACGTGCGCGCATCCGCTGCATGATGTGGCCGACGCCTTCAACCCGAATGTCGTCAAAGTGGTGCTGGACAAGGCCAACCGCGCCTTGTATTTTTCGCGCGCCACCATTCCCTGGCACCGCGACGGCTTCGCGCAGTCGAAAGACAGCCTGCCGGCCGGCTATGTGCCGCTGCGCCATATCGGCCTGTATGCCTACAGCAATGCTTTTTTGCAAACGTATCCCACGCTCGCCGCTTCGCCGCTGGAGGCCATCGAGGCGCTGGAGCAGTTGCGCGTGCTGTGGCATGGCTATGCCATCGCCGTGCATGTGACCGATAGCGCGCCGGCCGCCGGTGTCGACACGCCGGAAGATCTTGCCAGGGTGCAAGCCCACTACGGCGCCCTGTAGGCATTACCCGCAAAACGGCAGGCGTGCAAATTTAATTTGTGCGCCTGCAGTAAAAACCACATTTTGAAACGTCCGCCTCGCTAATTGCTGGCTTTGATCAATCAGGGCATAGCAATTCGATAGCAAACTGGCGTTCCGGGGATTTTTTGTGGTAAGTTTCGTAGGGAAAGATAGCCATAGCAACATCATCTAAAAAAAATAATTACACATACCACCATCCAAAATCTGTTTTTTAGGAACTTTCAATGCGTCTGATACTTTTAGGAGCACCCGGTGCCGGCAAGGGCACCCAAGCTAACTTCATCAAAGAAAAATACAACATTCCACAAATCTCCACGGGCGACATGCTGCGCGCGGCGATCAAGGAAGGCACGGAACTGGGCCTGGCAGCGAAAAAAGTCATGGATGCGGGCGGCCTTGTGTCGGACGACATCATGATCGGCCTGGTCAAGAACCGCCTGCAGGAAGCCGATTGCGCCAATGGCTACCTGTTCGACGGTTTCCCGCGCACCATCGCGCAAGCGGACGCCATGAAAGATGCCGGCATCAATGTCGACTACGTGCTGGAAATCGACGTGCCTGACGCTTCGATCATCGAGCGCATGGACGGCCGCCGCAGCCACCCCGGTTCGGGCCGCGTCTACCACGTCAAGTTCAACCCGCCGAAGGTCGACGGTGTCGATGACATTACGGGCGAACCGCTGATCCAGCGCGACGACGACAAGGCGGAAACGGTCAAGAAGCGCCTGGATGTGTACCACAACCAGACCAAGGTCCTGCTCGGCTACTACAACGACTGGGCCAAGTCCGGCCTGCCGGGCGCGCCGAAATACCGCCGCATCGCCGGCGTCGGTCCGGTCGAGCAAATCCGCGACAGCGCCTTTGCCGCCCTGGCGGAATAAGCAGTTTTTCAAAAGCGGACCTGAGTGTCCGCTTTTTTTCTGCCCGCTTTTCAGGCAGACTGCCAGCATGGCTGGATGCATAACGTTTTCGTGGTTCAGGTTTTTTGCAGGTCGTGTTTTCCTGGCTGCGCGTGCCTACCCGGTGCGGTCTGCAGCTGTTGGCAATGACGTCGGATAAAAACAGAAGGGGACGATATGGCAGCCAGTTTGTGGTTTGCGGTAGCCTGCGGCGTGGTCGCAGTCATTTACGGTTTGGTGTCGCGTAGCTGGATTCTGCGCCAGGATCCCGGCAACGCGCGCATGCAGGAAATCGCGCTGGCCATCCAGCAGGGCGCGGCCGCCTATCTGGCGCGCCAGTACCGCACCATCGCGTTTGTGGGCGTGGTGCTGCTGATCGCCATTTATGCGCTGCTTGGCCTGCATACGGCGCTGGGCTTTTTGATCGGCGCCGTGCTGTCGGGCGCCTGCGGCTTCATCGGCATGAATGTCTCGGTACGGGCGAATGTGCGCACGGCGCAGGCGGCCACCCTGGGCATCAACCAGGCCCTGAACGTGGCCTTCAAGGGCGGCGCGATCACCGGCATGCTGGTGGTCGGCCTGGGCTTGCTGGGCGTGACCCTGTTCTACTGGCTGCTGGTGACGACGGGTGCGCCCGGCCTGACCCAGCATGATTTGATCAAGCCCCTGATCGGCCTGGCCTTCGGTGCCTCGCTCATTTCCATCTTCGCGCGGCTCGGCGGCGGCATCTTCACCAAGGGCGCCGACGTGGGCGCGGACCTGGTAGGCAAGGTCGAGGCGGGCATCCCCGAGGACGATCCGCGCAACCCTGCCGTCATCGCCGACAACGTGGGCGACAACGTGGGCGACTGCGCCGGCATGGCGGCCGACCTGTTCGAAACCTATGTCGTGACCCTGATCGCCACCATGCTGCTGGGCGCACTGCTGATGGCAGAGGCCAGCAGCACGGCCATCATCTACCCGCTGCTGCTGGGCGCCGTTTCCATCCTCGCCTCCATCGTCGGCTGCTCGATGGTGAAAACAAAGCCGGGCGCGAAGATCATGTCGGCCCTGTACACGGGCCTGTGGTGGGCGGCCGGCCTGTCGCTGGTGGGCTTTGCCGTGGTGACGTGGCTGCTGTGGCCGGACGACGCCATGCGCTACAAGGTGCTGGGCGCCACCGTCGTCGGCATCGTGCTCACGGGCCTGATGGTGTACATCACCGAGTACTACACGGGCACGGACTTCAAGCCGGTGCGCCACATCGCCGAAGCGTCGACGACGGGCCACGGCACGAATATCATCGCCGGCCTGGGCGTGTCGATGAAGTCCACGGCGTATCCGGTGCTGGCCGTCTGCGTTGCCATCCTCGTCTCGTATCAATTGGCAGGCCTGTACGGCATTGCGATCGCCGCCACGGCCATGCTGTCGATGGCGGGTATCATCGTCGCGCTCGACGCGTATGGCCCCATCACGGATAACGCGGGCGGCATCGCGGAAATGTCGGGCCTGCCCGACTCCGTGCGCGCCATCACCGATCCGCTCGACGCCGTCGGCAACACCACCAAGGCCGTCACCAAGGGCTATGCCATCGGCTCGGCCGGGCTGGCCGCGCTGGTGCTGTTTGCCGACTACACGCATGCGCTCGAATCGGTGGGCCAGCACATCACCTTTGATTTGTCGAACCCCATGGTCATCGTCGGCCTCTTCATCGGTGGCCTGATACCGTATCTGTTCGGCGCCATGGCGATGGAAGCGGTAGGCCGCGCGGCCGGTGCCGTGGTGGTGGAAGTGCGGCGGCAGTTCCGCGACATCAAGGGCATCATGGAAGGTACGGCGCGGCCCGAATACGACAAGGCCGTCGACATGCTGACGGCGTCGGCCATCCGCGAAATGATCGTGCCGTCCTTGCTGCCGGTGGTGGTGCCCATCGTCGTCGGCATGCTGCTGGGGCCAGCGGCGCTGGGGGGGCTGTTGATGGGGACCATCGTCACGGGCCTGTTCGTGGCCATTTCCATGACCACGGGCGGCGGCGCCTGGGACAATGCGAAGAAATACATCGAGGATGGCCACTTCGGAGGCAAGGGGTCGGACGCGCACAAGGCGGCCGTCACGGGCGACACGGTGGGCGACCCGTACAAGGATACGGCCGGTCCGGCAGTGAACCCCTTGATCAAGATCATCAATATCGTGGCCCTGCTGCTGGTGCCGCTGCTGCCGGCCACGGGCTGGCTGGCCGTCAAGGCTCCGGCGCCCATCCACGCGCCCGTGCCGGCCATCCTGGCGCCGGCGACGCCCGTGCAAGTGTTGCCGGCGCAGTAAGGCACTCCCTGCCGCCCCGCGGCACATGCCGCAGGGCGGTGCCGCGTCAGAAGCGCGACGTCAGGCCGACAAACATACGGCGTCCCGGCACGTAATAGTCGACCAGGCCGTCGGCCATCGGCCCCTTCTTGAACAGGTTTTGCACGCCACCGCGCACGGTCCACTGGGGTGTGACCTTGTACGACACCACGGTGTCGACGATGGTGTAGGCTTTTTCGGCCAGCTTGCCGGCATCGAGTTCCTTGCCCGTGTACTGGGCCGATACTTCGCCGAACAACTGGTCGTTGACTTGCCAGCCCAGCGCCGAGTACCACGACAGCTTCGGTGTCGACAGCAGGTTGGTGCCCGTGGTCAGGTTTTTCGCTTCCGCCATGTAGGTCACGTTGTTACGCCAGTTCAGGTTTTTCGTCAGCGGGATGGTGGCTGTCGCTTCCAGGCCGCTGGTACGTGCCTTCTGAATATTCGTCATCTTGGTCCACCAGCGTTTCTGGTAAAAGCCCAGCGGCGCATAGTCGATCTTGTTCTTGAAATCCGTGTGGAAGTACGTCAAGCCCACATCCCAGCCATTCTGTTCCCACGCCACGCCGATCTCGCCGGCCGTGCTCGTTTCCGGCTTCAAGTCCGCATTGCCGGCCATGTAGCAGGAGCCGGTGACGTAGCCCAGAGGTTTCAGGCTGCCGCAACCGCGTCCGCCCGAGTTGGTCGCCGCCGCCGGCGAGTTTTCCTTGAGGCTCGGGGCGCGGAAGCCTTGCGAGACGCCGCCCTTGATGGTCCAGGCGGGGGCAGGGTGGTACACCAGGTACAGGCGCGGGCTGTAGTGGTTGCCGAACTTGCTATGGTGGTCGAGGCGCAGACCGGCCGTGGCCGTCAAGTCTTCGCGCAGGAACAATTGATCTTCCGCAAACAGGGCCGAGGTGGTGCCCGACAGGGTCGCGCCGCTCACGGTGTTACCCAGGTAATCGGTGGGCACGGTGCCGATGGTACTCGTATTCGTCAGTTCCTGGTGCTTCCATTGGCCGCCCATCACCAGCATTTGCTCGATGCCGCCCCAGCCGATCCGTTTTTCCAGGCTGGCATCGAGCGTGCTGTCCTTGGATTTTGCTACCGAGCCGACGACTTCGTTATCGAAGTCGTTGTGATACAGGTTGACCATGGTCTTGCCGAAGTCCCAGCGACCTTCGTAGCCTAGGCTGACGCTCTTGCGTATCAGTTTGTTGGCGCCCCAGCTGTAGACCAGCGGATCGCCATTCTCGTCATGCGCGCTCGAATCGCTGGCTTCCTGCCTGCCATAGCTGGCGTCCAGCGACAGGTTCTGTTTCTTGCCAAGCGCCCAGTTCAGCTGGCCCGAGACAGTCTGGTTGCGTTCGCCGCCCATGCTGCCCGCTTTCTCGAAAAATTTTTCATCGGGATTCTGACGCGACTGGCTTACGCCCAGGCGCATGCCGACCGTGTCCGACAGGGGGCCGGCCAGGTTCACGCCCAACTGGTGCGCCGTGCCGCGGTCGCTGTCCTGCGGCTGCGTGTAGTTGGCCGTGGCCGAACCGTTCCACTTGCCCGGTATCTTGCGCGTGATGATGTTGATCACGCCGCCCATGGCGTCCGAGCCGTACAGCGAAGACATGGGGCCACGCACCACTTCGATGCGCTCGATCATGTCGGGCGAGATCCAGTTCAAGTCCTGGCGCCCCAGGTCGGGGCGGTAGGCGGTGTCGGCCGAGCTGCCCACGCGCTTGCCATCAACCAGAATCAAGGTGTATTTGTCGGGCAAGCCGCGCAGCTTGATCTTCGACGCCTCGCCTTCGGGGCTGGTGCCACCCGTGACGCCGGGGATGCGGCGCAGCAAGGTGTTGAGGTCATACACGGGCTGGCGCTCGATTTCCTCGCGCGTGATGACGCTGATACTGGCCGGCGCATCCTTGATGTCGATGGCCGTGCCGGACGCGGTGACGACCACCGTGTTCATGGTGGGATCGGCGGCCACATTGCCTTCGGCCCAGGCGCTGCTGACGGCCAGCGAGAGCAGGCAGGGCAGGAGCAGGGCGGTGGAATGGATAGCACGGGCGGGAGTGGCGACGGGGGCCAAGAAGGTTGCGAAGGCGGGACTGCGCTTGGTCATGGTGAACTTTCCGGATGTTGTTATTTCCTGGCTGCCTTCCGGGTGGCTCGGGTATCAATGAATAGAATAAACTGCGCTCGAATTCCACTAATGAGAATAAGAATCGTTCTTATTGTAATGCCGTCCTGGCAAGAAGGAAAGTACTGAGAGGAAATAAAACACCGTTGCAAGGTGTGCCACGGTGGTGTGCAGCACGTGCAAACGTGAGAAATTGTTACGCGCGCTGGCATCTGGCGCGGCATGTGCCAATAATGAACGCTGTGCGATGGCTACCGGGGGAAGCGGCATGCAGACGATGAGCAAAATGATGCCGGCGCTGGCCTGCGCCGTGTGCCTGCTGGCTGGCGGCCATGCCTGGGCGCAGGAACCGGCGGCGCCCGCTGAGTCCTTGCCCGTGTGCCAGCTCGACCCGCGCGACAGCGGCAAGCTGGCCGTGGAGCCGTGCCGCCCGGCGCCGCCCGTGCAGCCGCGCCGTTCCGTGGCGCAAGTAGTTGGCCGCATGCCCGTGCATCACTCGGCGCCGCCCGTCGTGCCCATGGCACCCCTGCCGCCCGGCCCTACCGTGCCCATGCCCGGCGCGCCGCAGCCCATCGGTGCCTGCGACACGGGCGGTTGCCGCGATGCGGCCGGCGTGCGCTACAACGGCGCGGGCAACGCCACGCTCGATGCCAACGGGCGCATCTGCCATCGCAATGGTGCTTTCATGCAGTGTTTTTAACCTTGCCATTGCTTGCCGCTGCAAGTTTTCGCTGAGCGGGCGTAAAAATGGCTACAATTGTCGCCGACATTACGTTTACGTAAACGTAATGATGGCATCATGCACCATGCAACCATCGGGCGCCGGGAACACGGCCCTCATCACTCAGGAGATTTCATGCAGATTCAGGACAATGTATTCATCATCACGGGCGGCGCATCGGGTTTGGGCGCAGCCACGGCGCGCATGCTGACGGCCGCTGGCGGCAAGGTCGTGCTGGCCGATGTGCAGACGGAGGCGGGCCAGGCGCTGGCCGCTGAACTGAACGGCGTGTTCGTGCAGTGCGATGTGACGTCGGAAGAAGACGGCATGGCCGTGGTGGCAGCGGCAGGCAAGCTCGGTACCTTGCGCGGCCTGGTCAACTGCGCCGGCGTGGCGCCGGCCGTGAAAACCGTGGGCAAGGATGGCCCGCATCCGCTGGCCCTGTTTCAGAAAGTCGTCAACATCAACCTGGTGGGCACCTTCAATATGTGCCGCCTGGCGGCCGATGCCATGGCCAAACAGGATGCCACCGCTGAGGGCGAGCGCGGCATCATCATCAACACGGCGTCCGTGGCGGCCTATGATGGCCAGATCGGCCAGGCCGCGTATGCGTCGTCGAAGGCGGCCGTGGTGGGCCTGACCCTGCCGATGGCGCGCGACCTGTCGCGCAACGGCATCCGCGTGATGACGGTGGCGCCCGGCATTTTCGAGACGCCGATGTTGCTGGGCATGCCGGCCGAAGTGCAGGATGCACTGGGCAAGATGGTGCCGTTCCCATCGCGCCTGGGCAAACCCGGCGAGTACGCGCAGCTGGTGAAAGCCATCGTGGAAAACGTCATGCTCAATGGCGAAACTATCCGCCTGGACGGCGCGATCCGCATGCAACCCAAATAAGCCCGGCGTGATTTGATGTAGGATACCCCCGTATGGGGCGTACAGCCTTGCTCGGCTGTGCGCCCTTTTTTTATCGGAGAATCCATGATCACATTGAAGCCGCTGGCGCTGAGCCTGACCTTGCTGGGAGCTCTGGCTGCCTATCCTAGCTTTGCCGAAGTGCCGCAAAAGGCGCCGGAAATCGCCACCGCGTATGCGGAAAAAAGTGGTTGGGCGGCGCAGAAATTCATGGTCGCCGCCGCCAATCCGCTGGCCGCCGATGCCGGCTACCAGATGCTGAAGCGCGGCGGCAGCGCCATCGACGCGGCCATCGCCACGCAGCTGGTGCTGACCCTGGTCGAACCGCAATCGTCGGGCATCGGCGGCGGCGCCTTTTTGCTGTACTCCAGCGCCAAGGGCGTGCAGGCCTTCGACGGGCGCGAAACGGCGCCTGCCGCCGCCGACGAACACCTGTTCCAGAATGCCGACGGCAGCCCCGTCTCGCGCGCCACGGGCGTGGTGGGCGGACGTTCCGTGGGTGCGCCGGGCGTGCTGCGCATGCTGGAACTGGCGCACAAGGAGCATGGCAAGCTGCCGTGGGCGACCCTGTTCGGCCCCGCCATCAAACTGGCGCACGGCGGCTTTCCCGTCAGCCAGCGCCTCAACGGCCTGTTGAGCTGGGACCAGGCCCTGAAGCGCGACCCTGTCGCCGCCGCGTATTTCTATGACCAGGACGGCAAGCCCTGGCCTGTCGGCCATGTGCTGAAAAACCCGCAGCTGGCGCGCACCCTGCGCGAGATCGCCGGTGGCGGCGCCGACGCCTTTTACCAGGGCCGCATCGCGCGCGACATCGCCGCCAAGGTGGCCTCGCACCCGAGCAATCCGGGCAAGCTGACGGCGGCAGACATTGCCGGCTACCGTGCCAAGGTGCGTGAACCCGTGTGCAGCGATTACAAGGCCTGGACCGTGTGCGGCATGCCGCCGCCTTCGTCGGGCGGCATCGCCATTGCGCAGATGCTGGGCATGCTGGAAGTGAAGGACATCGGCCCGTATGCGCCCGTCGACGGCGTGCTCGATGTGCAGGCGATCCATTTGTTTTCGGAAGCGGGGCGCCTGGCCTACGCGGACCGCAACCGCTACGTGGCCGACACGGACTTCGTGCCGCTGCCCGGCAAGGGCATCGCCTCGATGCTGGATAAAAGCTACCTGGCGCAGCGCGCCTCGCTGATCGGCGACAAATCCATGGTGAAAGCCTTGCCCGGCACGCCGCCCGGCATGCAGGTGGCGTGGGGCATGGATAACGCGCTGCAGCGCCCGTCGACCTCGCACCTGGTGGCGGTCGACGCTTTTGGGGGCGGCCTGTCGATGACCACCAGCGTGGAAGACGCGTTCGGCTCGCGCCAGATGGTCGACGGCTTTTTGCTGAACAACCAGCTGACGGATTTCTCGTTCGATTCGCGCGATGCCGCTGGCCCCATCGCCAACCGTGTTGAAGCGGGCAAGCGCCCGCGCAGCGCCATGTCGCCCACGCTGGTGTTTGAGAAGGGTACGCACAAGCTGGTACTGGCGACAGGTTCCCCGGGGGGCTCGTCCATCATCAATTATGTCGCCAAGGTGCTGGTCGGCACCATGGACTGGGGCTTGAACGTGCAGCAAGCCATCAGCCTGCCGAACTTCGGCAGCCGCAATGGCCCGACGGAGCTGGAAAAGGGCCGCGCGCCGGCCGCCCAGGTCGAGGCGCTGCAAGCGATGGGCCATGAGGTGCGCGTCATCGAACAGAATTCCGGCCTGCAGGGCATCATGCGCCTGAATGCGCACGGCAAGGATTTCTGGTTTGGGGGCGCCGATCCGAGAAGAGAAGGCATGGTGCGGGGCGACTAGGGGCACCGGACCAAACCTACTGCGCGTCGGTATAGGCGGCCTGCGATGCTCACCGTACCTTCGTACGGTTGCGCTTCTTAGTCGCCTCTCCCTTCCGCTCGCTACGGTTTTGTCCGGCGCCGTGATGCTAACAATATACCTGCAGGAACTGGCGCCTGCCTTCCAAACTTTTCCACAAAGTATCAAGACCCTGCTAATCTGCCGGCATGGGAATACAAAATAAAACAGGCTTGATACTCACGGGAGGCGGTGCCCGTGCCGCCTACCAGGTCGGCGTGCTGCAGGCAATTTCGGCGATATTGTGGGAAGCGGGCTGGGCGCCGGCGCGCAACCCGTTCGATATCATTTGCGGCACCTCGGCCGGCGCCATCAACGCCACGGCGCTGGCCTGCCGCGCCGACAATTTCGGCGAAGGCGTGCAAAAGCTGCTCGACGTGTGGCAGCATATCCAGGTCGAGCAAGTTTACCGCGCCGATTCGCTGGGCGTGATCCGTTCGGGCGCGCGCTGGCTGTCGCTGCTGTCGTTTGGCTGGCTGCTGCGCCAGTGGCATGCCTCGCCGCCCAATTCCCTGCTCGACAATACCCCGCTGGTCAGCCTGCTGCACCGCATGCTCGACCTGCCGCGCCTGGACGCGGCGCTGGCCGATGGGCTGCTGCATGCGCTGGCCGTGACGGCGTCGTCGTATTCGGGCAGCCGTCACATGACGTTTTACCAGACGGGGGCCGAGATCGCGCCCTGGGTGCGCACGCAGCGGCTGGCCTTGCAAGACCAGATCGGTGTGGAACACTTGCTCGCCTCTGCCGCCATCCCCTTTATTTTTCCCGCCGTGCCGCTGTACGTGGGCGGCCAGCGTGAATACTGCGGCGATGGTTCCATGCGCCAGCTGGCACCGATCTCGCCGGCCATCCACCTGGGGGCGAACAAGGTGCTGGTGGTGGGCGCGGGACGCATGACGGAACCGGCGCCCGCCGCGGCCGAAGCGGCGCGCTACCCCAGTCTGGCGCAGATCGCCGGCCATGCGCTGTCGTCGATCTTCCTCGATGGCCTGGCCGTCGACATCGAACGCCTGAACCGCATCAACCTGACCCTGTCGATGCTGCCGCCCGAGTTGCTGGGCAAGACGGCCTTGCGGCCCGTGGAATTGCTGGTCATCGCGCCGTCCGAGCGGCTCGACGCCATCGCCAGCCGGCATATCGGCAGTTTGCCGCGTCCCATCCGCACCATGTTGTCGGGCATCGGCGCGGCCGAAGCGCGCGGCGCGGCGCTGGCATCGTATTTATTATTCGAATCGACGTATACTAACGAGCTGATCCGTCTTGGACAGCGCGATACGCAGGCCCGCAAGGATGATGTCCTGGCGTTCTTTGGTTCCTGAGACGGCCCTTGGAGCGGCGTGCGTTTTTTTCGCGTTTTTTTTGACAGGACGATTGTGCTGGTATTTCGACGTGTTTGCGAAGTGGTATTGCTGTTGTCTTTGCTGCTGCCGGGCGGCCCGGCCGCGGCGGCGCCTGCGCCCACCCTGCGTTTCGATCAGCTCAGCGTGGAACAGGGCCTGGCGCAGGAATCGGTGCTGGCCATCGCCCAGGACCGGCAGGGCTATATGTGGTTCGGCAGCCAGTCTGGCCTGAGCCGCTACGACGGCTATCGCATGGTCGTCTACAAGAATATCGAGGGCGACAAGACCAGCCTGGCCGACAACTGGGTCGGCGAACTGCATGTCGATAGCCAGGGCCAGCTGTGGGTGGGCACGGACAACGGCCTGGACCGCTTCGACGCCGCCAGCCAGACCTTCACGCATTACGTCCCGGCCGAAAAGAGCAAGCGCGGCAACGGCAACCGGCATATCCACGCCATTCTTGACGATGGCGCGCGCGGCTTCTGGATCGCCACCTCGGACGGTTTGCAGCATTTCGACCCCGCCACTGGCGCCTTCCGCACCTGGCACCATGAAGAAGGTAATCCGCACAGCCTGGGCGACAATGAAATCAAGGCGCTGGCGCTGGACGCGCAACAGCGCCTGTGGATAGGCACCGTCACGGGCCTGGACATGCTGGCGCCGGGCAGCGACCGCTTCGAGCATTTCGCCGTCGACACGGAGCCCGGTTCCAAATATAACGTGATCCAGTCGCTGCTGGTGGATCGCCAGCAGAATCTGTGGATAGGCACCATGGCCGGCGCCGAGCGCTGGCGCCTGGGAGGCGCCGGGCAGGCACCGCAGTCGCGCCTGCGCCTGAATGAAAAACAGGGTTTTTCCGCCATCCGCGTGGCCAGCCTGTACCAGGATATCGACGCCACCGTCTGGCTGGGCAGCAATGCCGATGGCCTGTTCCGCTGGCTGCCCGAGAGCGACACCTTCCTGCAGTACCGGCACCAGACGGGCGACAAATTCAGCGTCGCGGACAACCAGCTGTCGTCGCTGTACCGCGACCGCGCGGGCACTTTCTGGGTCGGCTCCTGGTACAACGGCGTGAGCCGGGTCGACCTGGGCAGCGGCGGCTTTTCGCGCATGGCGCGTGCGCCCGGCGATGTGGGCGCGCTGGCGGACAAGAAAGTGCGCGCCGTGGCCGACGCGGGCAATGGCAAACTGTGGCTGGCCACCAAGGGCGGCCTGAAACTGTACGATACGCGCGACGGCAGCTCGCGCCTGTTCGACCTGCGCAGCTCGCCCGGCATGTCGCGCGACGAGCAGGTCACCACCTTGTACAAGGCGCCGGACGGTACCCTGTGGGTGGGTGGCTCGACGGGCTTGCACCGCTTCGATCCGGTACTCGGGCGTTTCTTTACCATGCGCTTTGCCGCCGGCGATCCGAACAGCGACACCATCCGCAATATCGTGAGCGACCGCAGCGGCATGCTGTGGGTCTCGACGCGCGGCGGCGTGCACCGTTTCGACCCCGTCAGCCGCGCCTTTACTACCTACCGCCACGATCCGGCCAACCCGAACAGCCTGTCCGACAACATGGTGCGGCCCGTGCTGGAAGACGCCAAGGGGCGGCTGTGGATAGGCTCATTCCACGGCCTCGATTTGCTGGACCGCGCCAGCGGCCACTTCAGGCATTTCCGCCACGATCCGCAAAATCCGCATAGCCTCAGCCACGACGAGGTGCACTATCTGCACGAGGACAAGCGCGGCGTGCTGTGGGTGGGCACGGCCAATGGCTTGAACCGCATGGATGTCGATGCGAAGGGCGACATCCGCTTCCGGCGCTTCCTGCGCAAGGATGGCATGGCCGACGATGCCGTCGCCAGCATCCTGGGTGACGATAACGAGCAACTGTGGCTGAGCACGAATAGCGGCATCACGCGGCTTGACATGCGCAGTGGCCTGTTCCGCAACTATGACAGCGCCGATGGCACGGTGGAAGGCTCGTACTTTGATGGCGCGGCCCTGCGCGCGGCCGACGGCACCATGTATTTCGGCGGTTTTAACGGCATGACGGCGTTCGTGCCGCAGGATATCCACGACAACCGCGTGCCGCCGCTGGTGGCCATCACGGAACTGCAGATCTTCAACAAGCCGGTGGCCATCGGCCGCGGCGAATTCGCGCACGTGCTCAGGACGGCCATCGACCATACGCGCCAGTTGGTGCTGACCAGCCGTGAAAGCGTCTTTTCGCTGGAATTCGCGGCCCTGCATTTCGCTGCGCCCCAGCGCAATATGTTCGCCTACCGGCTCGAGGGCTTCGACCAGGACTGGGTCATGACGGATGCGGGGCGGCGCTTTGCCACCTACACCAACCTCGATGCGGGCAATTATGTGTTTCGCGTCAAGGCGGCCAACAAGGATGGCGTGTGGAACGAGAGCGGCGCCACCTTGGCCATCACGATCCTGCCGCCGTTCTGGAAAACCTGGTGGTTCCGTACTCTGATGGCGGCACTGCTGCTGGGCGCCGTGTATGGCGCTTACCGGCAGCGCGTGCGCGCGCTGCGGCGCCAGCAGAACGAGCTGGAAAAACTGGTCGGCGAACGCACGGCCGAGTTGCAGAGCAAGGAAATCGAAGTGCTGGCGCAGTCGGAAAAGCTGGCGCAAGCCAATAGCAGCCTGACGAAAAACGAGGAAAGCCTGCGCCTGGCCAAGCGCAAGGCCGAGGATGCGACGCGCCAGAAGTCGGAATTTTTAGCCAATATGAGCCACGAGATGCGCACGCCGCTGGCCGGCGTGATCGGCATGCTGGGCTTTGCCCTGCGCGACGAGCAGCTGCACGATGCCACGCGCGAGCAGATATTGCGCGGCCAGGCCAATGCCCAGTCGCTGCTGGTGATCATCAATGACTTGCTCGATTTTTCCAAGATCGAGGCGGGCAAGCTGAGTATCGAAAATATCGACTTCGCGCTCGGCGCGGCGATCGAGACGGTCGTCAGCCTGTTCGAGGAGCAGGCGGCCGCGCGCAGCATCGGTTTTGCCATCGATTTCGCACCCGACCTGCCGCCCTTCGTGGTGGGCGACCCGACCCGTTTGCGCCAGGTGCTGGTCAACCTGGTCGGCAATGCCTTCAAGTTTACCCAGCGCGGCGGCGTCAGCGTCTGCGTCGAGCGGGCCGGCGTGGCCAGCGGCAGCGGCGGGCGCAGTGTCAACCTGATCCGCTTTACGGTCAGCGACAGCGGCATCGGCATCGATGCGGACGCGATGGCGCGCCTGTTCCAGAAGTTCGAGCAGGCCGACGCCAGCACCACGCGGCGCTACGGCGGCACGGGGCTGGGCCTGGCGATCTGCCGCCAGCTGGTCGAACTGATGCAGGGTGAGATCGAGGTGGCCAGCACGCCGGGGCAGGGCAGCACCTTTGCCTTCACCTTGCCGCTGGCCGATGGCGTGGCGCCGCCGCTGGTGCCGCAGGTGGCGCTGGCGCCGCACAGCCACCAGTTGCGTGTGCTGTGCGCGGAAGACTTCCCCACCAACCAGATCATCATCCGCGTCATGCTCGAAGAACTGGGGCACAGGGTCGATGTGGTCGCCAATGGCGTGCTGGCGGTGGCGGCCTGCGTGCATACGCGCTATGACCTGATCCTGATGGACGGGCGCATGCCGGAGATGGACGGCGCCACGGCGACACGATTGATCCGCGTGGGCGGCTGGCCGGACCAGCCCGTGCGCGACCAGGAACTGATGATCGTGGCCCTGACGGCGAATGCCAGCGATGAAGACCGCAGCCGCTATCTTGGCGTCGGCATGGATGATTTCCTCAGCAAACCGGTCGACGAGGCGGCGCTGCATGCCTTGCTGGCGCGCGCCATCGAGCGCCAGCTGCAGCGCGGTTTCATGTTGCCGCGCATGCCGTCGAACGTGCCGCGCGCCGCCGCACGGGGGCAGGCCGAACTCGATGCCCTGTTCGGCATCGCGCCGGCTGCGCCCGTCGCGGCACTCTCGCGGCCCATCCGCAGCGGTGAACTGCAACGGCGCATCCGTGTCGCCTTCGTCGCCGACCTGGAGGGGCGCCTGCGCGAACTCGACGCCGCCCTGGCGGCGCAGGACAGGGACAATGCCGGGCGCCTGCTGCACGGTTTGAAGGGCAGCGCCGCCTATCTCGACGAAACGCAGCTGCACATGCTGTGCACGGAAATGGAAGAGGCGGCGGATGGCGGGCGCTGGACGCAGGTGGCCTTGCATTTGCCGCAATTGCGCGCACTGTTGGCGCAAATAGCCGTTTCGGGCAAGGAAATGTAAAATAGGCAATGCCGGCCTTCGAACGCGCGGCGAAACTGGGTAGAATACGGCCAGGCCCCTGACGCCGCCGGCAATGGAGAAAGCAATGAAAGTACTGGTGGTTGACGATGATGTCGTGTCGCGCATGGTCTTGATGCATCTGATCGACAGCTGCGGCGTGCACGATATCGTGGAAGCCGAAGATGGCGCGGCGGCGTGGGAGCAGCTCGAAGGGGGCTTGCGGCCATCGCTGTGCTTTTGCGATTTGCGCATGCCGCGCCTGTCCGGCATGGAACTGCTGCAGAAAATCCGCTCCGACAGCACGCTCGACGCCATGCCGCTGGTGCTGGTGTCGTCGGCGAATGACCAGGATACGGTGCGTGACGCCGTGCAGGCCGGTGCCGCAGGCTACATCGTCAAGCCCTTCCAGCCGGAGCAGGTGCGCCAGCATATCGACGCCTGCTTCGACATCTCCGTATTATCGGCCGAGGCGCCGCGCGACACCTTGCAGCGCCTCGGCATCGACAGCGAACGCCTGCAGGCCTATCTGACGGGTTTCCAGGGGCAGGTGGGCGCCGCCAGCGAACAGGTCGACGCCTTGCTGGCGCGCGGCGAGCCGGCCCAGGCGCGCCAGCAGCTGGAACGGCTGCACCTCGGTTGCCGCACCCTGGGCTTGCATGGCGCGGAGGCCGGGATGATGGACCTGCTGCAGGCATCGGTGCTCGATGGCGATCAGATACAGGCGGCGCTGGCCGCACTGGCGCGCAGCGTGGCGCAGCAGGCGCGCCTGGCGCGGCAGCACGACACCGCCGACTGAATCTGCTGTTTTCCGCTTGCCGGGAAAATACTTTAGGTTTAAAGTATCTGCTTCCGGGCCATGTGCACGCGCCCGCTACCAGCCAGGATGAGCATGAGCAGCGACCCTTCGCCCAGCACCGCATCTCCCCAGGACGACTTTGCGCGCGCGCACCTGCCGCCGCGCGCACTCTGGCCGCAGCTGTGCCTGGACTTGCCCGAGCTGCAGTATCCGCCGCGCCTGAACTGTGCCGCCGTGCTGCTCGATGCGGCCGTCGCCAGCGGTGGCGGCGAACGCAGCGCCATCCTTGCCGATGGCCAGCGCTGGACTTACGCGCAGCTGGCGCAGCAGGTCGACCGCATCGCCCACGTGCTGCGCGCCGACCTGGGCCTGATCCCCGGCAACCGCGTGCTGCTGCGCGGCGCGAATACGCCCATGATGGCCGCCTGCCTGCTGGCCGTGCTGAAGGCCGGCTGCATCGCCGTGCCGACCATGCCGCTGCTGCGCGCGCGCGAACTGTCCACGATTATCACCAAGGCAGAAGTGAACGCCGTGCTGTGCGCGCAGGGCTTGCGCGGGGAACTCGACGGCGTGCCGAAATGCCCGCCGATGTTGTGCTTTGGCGCTGACGATGCGCCACTGGAACAGCACATGGCCGCCCACGATGCACCGTTTGCCGCCTGCGACACGGCGGCCGACGACGTCTGCCTGATCAGCTTTACCTCGGGCACGACGGGCGTGCCCAAGGGCACCATGCACATGCAGCGCGACCTGCTGGCCATTTGCGACTGCTTTCCCCGCTCCATGCTGCAGGTGCGCGCCGACGATATCTTCATCGGCACGCCGCCGCTGGCCTTCACTTTCGGCCTCGGTGGCCTGCTGCTGTTCCCCCTGCGCTTTGGCGCTTGCGCCGTGCTGCTGGAAAAACTCACGCCCGAGGGTCTGCTGCGCGCCATCGGCGCCTATCACGCCACGATCTGCTTCACGGCGCCCACCTTTTACCGCCAGATGGCGCCGCTGGTTGCGCAGCACGACCTGCGCAGCCTGCGCCTGTCCGTTTCGGCCGGCGAGGCGCTGCCGCTGGCCACGCGTGACGCCTGGCAGGCGGCGACGGGACTGGCCATGACGGACGGCATCGGCGCCACCGAGATGCTGCACATCTTCATTTCCGCCACAGGAGAGGGCATACGCCGCGGCGCCATCGGCAAGGCCATCCCCGGCTACCAGGCATGCATCGTCGACGACGCCGGCGTGCCGCAGCCGCCCGGCGTGACGGGCCGCCTGGCCGTGAAAGGCCCCACCGGTTGCCGCTACCTGTCCGACCCGCGCCAGCGCGAGTACGTGCAGAACGGCTGGAACCTGACGGGCGACACCTTCGAGATGGATGCCGACGGCTATTTCTATTACCGCTCGCGCAGCGACGACATGATCGTCTCGGCCGGCTACAACATCGCCGGCCCGGAAGTGGAAGAGGCGCTGCTGCGCCATCCGGCCGTGGCCGAGTGCGGCGTGGTCGGGCGCGCCGATGCCGAGCGTGGCCAGATCGTCGAGGCGCACATCGTGCTCAAGGAGGGCTGCCAGGCCAGTGACCTGCTGGCGGCCGAACTGCAGGACTTCGTGCGCCAGCAGATCGCCCCGTATAAATATCCGCGCGCCATCCGTTTCCTGCCTTCCCTGCCGCGCACGGAAACGGGCAAGCTGCAGCGCTTCAAACTTCGCACGGACACCACATGAATATTGTCTGCATCGGCGGCGGCCCCGCCGGCCTGTATTTCAGCCTGCTCATGAAAAAGCAGAACCCGGAGCACCGCATCACCGTCATCGAGCGTAACCGCCCGTACGACACGTTTGGCTGGGGCGTGGTGTTTTCCGACCAGACCCTGGGCAACCTGGCCAACGCGGACGAGCCGACTGCGCGCGCCATCCTGCAGGCGTTCAACCACTGGGACGATATCGAGATCCACTTCAAGGGCGAGACCGTACGCTCTGGCGGTCATGGTTTTTGCGGCATCGGCCGCAAGCGCCTGCTTAATATCCTGCAGGCGCGCTGCGAGGAACTTGGCGTGCAGCTGGTGTTCGAGACGGAAGTGCAGGATGACCAGGCCATCGCGAAGCAGTACGGCGCCGAGCTGGTGATCGCCAGCGACGGCTTGAACAGCCGCATCCGCACGCGCTATGCGGCCAGCTACCAGCCCGAGGTCGAGCAGCGTCATTGCCGCTTCGTCTGGCTGGGCACGCGCAAGAAATTCGAGGCCTTCACGTTTGCCTTCCGCCAGACGCCACACGGCTGGTTCCAGGCGCATATCTATCAATACGACGGCGACACGTCGACCTTCATCGTCGAAACGCCGGAACACGTGTGGCGCGCGGCGGGGTTGGACGCCATGAGCCAGGAAGAGGGCATCGCCTTTTGCGAAGCGCTGTTCGCCGAGGAGCTCGATGGCCAAGGTTTGCTGAGCAATTCGCCGCACTTGCGCGGTTCGGCGCAGTGGATCACCTTCCCGCGCATCGTTTGCCGGCAATGGGTGCACCGGCACGATGGCGTGCCCGTCGTGCTGATGGGCGACGCGGCCCACACGGCGCATTACTCGATCGGTTCGGGCACCAAGCTGGCGCTGGAAGACGCCATCGAGCTGGCGCGCTGCTTCGGCCAGCATGCCGACGCCGCTGCTGGTACGGATGCTGCGCTGCTCGCCTACCAGCAGCTGCGCGCCATCGAGGTGTTGAAAATCCAGAGTGCTGCGCGCAATTCCATGGAGTGGTTTGAAAACGTCGAGCGCTACAGCGCCATGCAAGCGCCGCAGTTCGCCTATTCCATGCTCACGCGCAGCCAGCGCATCTCGCATGAAAACCTGCGCCTGCGCGATCCCAAGTACGTGGCCGATTATGAGCTGTGGCTGGCGCGGCGCGCGGGCGAACAGGCCGGTGTGACGCTGCCGGACGAAGCCATGCCGCCCATGCTCACGCCCTTCCGGCTGCGCGGGGTGTTGCTGAAAAACCGCATCGCCGTCTCGCCGATGGCGCAGTACAGCGCCGTCGATGGCGTGGCGGGCGACTACCATCTGATGCACCTGGGCGCGCGCGCCATGGGCGGTGCTGGCCTCGTGTTTGCCGAGATGACGTGCGTGTCGGCCGATGCGCGCATCACGCCCGCCTGCCCCGGCATGTACAGCGAAGCGCACACGCAGGCCTGGCGGCGCATCGTCGATTTCGTGCATGCCAACAGCGATGCGAAGATCGCCCTGCAGCTTGGCCACGCGGGGCCGAAAGGCTCGACGCGGCCCATGTGGGACGGCATCGACCTGCCTTTGAAAGAGGATAACTGGCCGCTGCTGGCTGCCTCGGAGCAGCAGTACCTGGCCGGCGTGTCGCAGCTGGCGCGCGCGGCCACGGAAAGCGACCTGGCGCGCATCGAGCAGGACTTCGTGCGCGCCACCCTGGCGGCCGCCGTCGCCGGTTTCGACTGGCTGGAACTGCATTGCGCGCATGGTTATCTGCTGTCGAGTTTTATCTCGCCGCTGACCAACCGCCGCACGGACGAGTATGGCGGCAGCCTGGAAAACCGCTGCCGTTATCCCTTGCGCGTATTGCGCGCCATGCGCGCGGCCTGGCCGCAGGATAAACCGATGAGTGTGCGCATCTCGGCCCACGACTGGGTCGAAGGCGGCATCACGCCCGACGATGCAGTCGTCATCGCGCGCCTGTTCAAGCAGGCCGGCGCCGACCTGATCGACTGTTCCTCGGGACAGGTGAGTAAACTCGAACAGCCCGTGTACGGACGCATGTTCCAGGCGCCGTTCGCCGACCGCGTGCGCAACGAGGCGGGCATCGCCAGCATGGCCGTCGGCTCCATCTTCGAGGCCGACCACGCCAACAGCATCATCGCCGCCGGGCGCGCCGACCTGTGCGCCGTGGGCCGGCCGCACCTGGCCAACCCGGCCTGGACGCTGACGGAAATGGCGCGCATCGGCTACAGCGGCGCAGGCGCAGTGACAGGCGCAGCGTGGCCGAAACAGTATCGTCCGGGCCAGCAGCAGCTGGAACGCAATCTGCAGCGCGAGCGCCAGCTGGCCGCCGCCAGCACGGGCCTCACCCCGCAACAGGTGGCCGTGCGGCTGCTGGAAGGATGACATGAACAAGGAACAACTGGACGGCGCATTGGCCGACAAGCACGCGCTGGTGACGGGTGCCGCCAGCGGCATCGGCCTGGCGTGCGCGGGCGCCTTGCTGGGTGCGGGCGCCCGGGTCACCCTGGCCGGGCGCGACGGCGCGCGGCTGGCGCGCGCGCGCATGCAGCTGGAAGAGGCGGGCCACGCGGGCAGGGTGGCCATCTGCGTGCTCGACGTGAGCGTGGAAGCGTCCGTGCAGGCGGGTTTCGCGCAGGCCGCCGCGCACTTCGGCCGCATCGACATATTGATCAATAACGCGGGCCAGGCGCACGCGGCGCCGTTCGGCAAGACGGGTGCGGCCATCTGGCAGCAGATGCTGGCCGTGAACCTGACGGGCGTGTTCCACTGCTGCCAGGCGGCCATGCCGGCCATGCTGGAAGCGGGCTGGGGGCGCATCGTCAACGTGGCGTCGACGGCGGGCCTGAAAGGCTATCGCTATGTCAGCGCCTATGTCGCCGCCAAGCACGGCGTGATCGGCCTGACGCGCGCGCTGGCGCTGGAAGTGGCGCCGCGCGGCGTCACCGTCAACGCCGTATGCCCCGGTTACACGGAAACGGAGATGGTGGCGCAGGCCGTGCAGAACATCGTGCGCAAGACGGGGCGCGGCGAAGACGCGGCGCGGGCGGAGCTGGCGGCTGGCAATCCGCAGCAGCGGCTGGTACAGCCACAGGAAGTGGCCGATGCGGTGGCCTGGCTCTGCCTGCCCGCGTCGGCCGCCATGAATGGACAATCGATCGCCGTCGCCGGCGGTGAAGTCATGTAGACAATGGATAAAATGGACAATGAACGCGACCTCCCGCAGGCCGAGCCGGTGCTGGACCTGGCCAGCCGCCTGACGCAGGACCACCACCAGTCGCTCAAGCTGTGGCTGCGCATGCTTTCATGCACGGTGAAAATCGAAAACGAGGTGCGCACGCGCTTGCGCGCCACCTTCGGCATCACCTTGCCCCGCTTCGATCTGATGGCGCAGCTCGAGCGCTTTCCAGAAGGCTTGCGCATGGGCGAACTGTCCCGGCGCATGATGGTCACGGGCGGCAATATCACGGGCATCACCGACCAGCTGGAGCAGGAAAAACTGGTGCTGCGCGTGGTCGATCCGAAGGACCGCCGCTCGTACAGCGTCAAGCTGACGCCGGCCGGCCGGCGCGCCTTCGACGAGATGGCGCGCGTGCACGAAGGCTGGATCGCCGAACTGCTGCACGGCGTGACACCGGACGACAAAACCCGATTGATCGACCTGCTGTCGCAGATGAAACAGCACTTGAATGAACACGATCGTGACACCATCGATAAATAAAGGAAGCAACATGCGCCACTTACCCGGCCAGCCGCAAGACCTGCCAGGCAACCGCGCCAGCCTGGGCCATTACACCGCGCAGCATTTTCTGTTTTCCGTCGACGCAGGCGTCGCCACCTTGACCCTGCACCGGCCCGAGCGCAAGAATCCGCTCACCTTCGATTCGTATGCGGAATTGCGCGAACTGTTCCGCGCGCTGGCGCATGCGGACGACGTCAAGGCCGTGGTGATCACTGGCAGCGGCGGCAATTTCTGCTCGGGCGGCGATGTGCACGACATCATCGGCCCGCTGACAAAACTCGACATGCCCGGCCTGCTGGCGTTTACCCGCATGACGGGCGACGTGGTGAAGGCCATGCGCGCCTGCCCGCAGCCCATCGTCGCCGCCATCGACGGCATTTGCGCGGGCGCCGGCGCCATGCTGGCGCTGGCTTCCGATATCCGCATCGGTACGGCGCGCAGCAAGACGGCTTTCCTGTTTACCCGCGTGGGCCTGGCCGGCTGCGACATGGGCGCCTGTGCCTTGCTGCCGCGCGTGATCGGCCAGGGCCGCGCCGCCGAACTGCTGTACACGGGCCGCTCCCTGGCCGGCGCCGAGGCCGAGCGCTGGGGCTGGCTCAATCGCCTGGTCGAGCCGGAGGAATTGGGCGAAGCGGCGCAGCTGTTCGCCGCCGGTCTGGCCGGCGGCCCCACCTTCGCGCACGGCATGACGAAAAAAATGCTGCAGCAGGAGTGGAACATGGGCGTCGATGAAGCCATCGAGGCGGAAGCGCAGGCGCAAGCCATTTGCATGGCCACCAACGATTTCCACCGCGCCTATCACGCCTTCGTGGCGAAGGAAAAACCACAGTTCGAGGGTAATTGACATGCGTGATACGAGCTATCTGGACTGGCCGTTTTTCGAGGCGCGCCATGCGCAGCTTGCGTCTGAGCTCGATGCCTGGGCGACGCAGCACCTGGACGGTGCGCATGGCGCCGACGTCGATGCGGCTTGCCGCGCACTGGTGGTGCAACTGGGGCAGGGCGGCTGGCTGGCGCACGCCACCGGCACCGATGGCAAGATCGATACACGCGCCATTTGCCTGATGCGCGAAACCCTGGCGCGCCACGACGGCCTGGCCGATTTCGCCTTCGCCATGCAGGGACTCGGTTCCGGCGCCATCGGCCTGTTCGGCAGCCTGGAGAACAAGGCGCGCTATCTGCCGGACGTGGCCAGTGGCAAGCTTATCGCCGCCTTTGCCCTCTCCGAGCCGCAGGCCGGTTCCGACGTGGCGGCGATGGCGTGCGCGGCGCGGCGCGACGGCGACGCGTATGTGCTCGATGGCGAAAAAACGTGGATCTCGAACGGCGGCATCGCCGACTTTTACGTGGTGTTCGCCCGCACGGGCGAAGCGCCCGGCGCGCGCGGCATCAGCGCCTTCATCGTCGATGCCGACAATCCCGGACTGGAAATCGCCGAGCGCATCGCCGTGATCGCGCCGCATCCGCTGGCGCGCCTGCGCTTTGCCGATTGCCGCGTGCCCGTGTCGCAGCGCCTGGGCGAGGCGGGGCAGGGCTTCAAGGTGGCGATGGCGACACTGGACGTGTTCCGCACCTCGGTGGCCGCCGCCGCGCTGGGTTTTGCGCGGCGCGCCTTCGATGAAGCGCTGAACCACGCGACCAAGCGCCAGATGTTCGGCCAGACCCTGGCGGATTTTCAATTGACACAGGCGAAACTGGCACAGATGGCCACCGGCATCGACGCGGCCGCGCTGCTCACCTACCGCGCCGCCTGGCAGCGCGACCAGGGCCGCAAGGTGACGAAGGAGGCGGCGATGGCCAAGCTGACGGCCACGGAAACGGCGCAGCAGGTGATCGACGCTGCCGTGCAACTGTTCGGCGGCATGGGTGTGGTCAGCGACCATCCGGTCGAGCGCCTGTACCGCGAAATTCGCGCCTTGCGCATCTACGAGGGGGCCAGCGAAGTGCAGCAATTGATCATCGCGCGCGAATTGCTGCGCGAGGCGGCGGTGGACGCATGAACGGTATGAACAATCAGGAGAAGACAATGCAAGTGCTGCAACCAGCAGGATGGGCCAGGCCGCGCGGCTATGCGAACGGCGTGGTCGCCAGCGGGCGCACGGTGTATGTCAGCGGCATGATAGGCTGGGATGCGCAGGGCCAGTTTCACACGGACGATTTCGCGGGGCAGGTGCGCCAGGCGCTGCAGAATATCGTCGCCGTGCTGGCCGAGGCGGGCGCTTTGCCCGAGCACATCGTGCGCATGAACTGGTATGTACTGGACAAGAAGGAATATGTGGCGGCATATCCACAAATTGGTGTTGCTTACAGAGAAATCATTGGCAAGCATTTTCCGGCCATGACGGCGGTGCAGGTGGCGGGACTGATAGAGGACAGAGCGAGGGTGGAGATCGAGGTGACGGCGGTGTTGCCTGAGTGAGCGGCGGCACCTGTATGGTAAGCATAAAAATGTAACAAATCGTGATTTCTCCAAGAATAGATATTAAAACCACACTATTTGTGTTCTACTTGGCAACCGATCTCATACGCTATAAATGTAGATACGGCATTTCTTGAGAGAATTATTACGAAAGAGGTTACATATGTTAATGCGTACAGGTTTAATTGCGCTGATGTCAATTGCGACGCTGGGAAGCGCCGCTGCTGCCATTCCAAACAATGGATTTGAGAGGAGCAATCTGTCCTCGTTTTCCATCGGTGGAGATTCTGATGTCCAGGTGCGAACGTCATTTCTTGGCTATACGGCTGCCGAAGGACAATATTTTGCGCATTTGAGCAACGCTGGACAGGAAGACCTGAGTGCGTTTGGCGGGACAATTGGCTCTGCCATGAGCAAGACGGTCACCCTCGCTGCAGGGCAGGGTTTTTCTTTTAAATGGGCCTTCCTGACAACAGAGTCCGGACCCACGCCCTACAATGATTTCGCCCTGTTTTTGAATGGCAAGGTCTTCAATTTGTCGGATGTTGTCACGGTTGGCGCCAATGGCCGCACAGGATGGAATACTTACAACTGGACGAATCCGGAAGCTTTTACCGGCACGGTGACTTGGCTCGTGGGCAACGCGAAAGATAATCTGTCGTCCTCCCATCTGCTGATCGATGATGTCAGGATGGCTGTGAGTCCGGTACCGGAACCCCACTTTTTGACAATGCTGCTTGTCGGGCTTGGTATTTCAAGTGTCGCAGGACGGCGAAAGAGAAAGCGTGATGCATAAAAAAACGATAAAAAGATCCGCTTTTGCGGATCTTTTTATTGGTGCCTGCGCGGCTGCCTGCGGCCGCTATCAACAAGTTCCAGGCGTTGAGAATTGCCGGCCATGGTGGGTGTATGCAACCAACGAGGGGGCTTTTGTTACCTCCCCTTCAAGCACAATTAGCTGCTCGGTACGACACTTTTCTCTACTCTCGATGCCTTTGTCGAGGCAGCGGGGAGCAGGGTGGGAGCAAGATAGCTTGCCACGCGCCGCGCGTAAGCAGGTCGCATATGGATGGGATCCGTGTAGAGCGGTTTCCCTTCTGCATCAAGTACCGGACAAGTTTCCTGCGAACACAGGTAGTTCAGCGGATCGATCAGCACTGCTCCTGTCTGTTCGGCAATGGCGCTCAGGCGCTTACGCGGACCGGCACTCTCTCGAAGAAATTTTTCGACCGCAACGTCAGGAATCTGAGGCAGGGGATAAATACTTTTGAAACGCGAGCCCGCATACATGTTACGGGGGTCAAATGCGCCGCCACTGGGAGGTTGCATGATGAGGTAGACACGCTTCCCATGTTTTTTCAGTAATTCTACGCTCGTTTGCAGGGATTGGTAGGCTTTTTCCATCGCTATTTCTTCAGGGAATGCGTAGCGTTTGCCATTGGATTCAACGAGCAGTTCTGCATAGTTATTTTTGAAGTATCCATACCATGCGGCTCCAATCACGACCGTATCCACGTCATCCTGGTTGGCAAGGTCATATGCGGCATCGATTATTTTCGGACATATCGGGAAACGCACCAAGGGCAAGCGGATAGTGCCTTGAATTGGCGGGCAGCCGCCGGCGGTGGCGAAAATCACCGAATTGTTTGCATTACCGCTCTTTGCCATGGTCTGCTCAATATAAGGACCATATTGCTGTATCAGCGAATCTCCGATGAATACTGTCAGTTTTGGAGAGGTGCTGCTTATTTTCTGAAAAACGATCCCATTGTGACGGTATGGCGTGAAACTTTGGCCGGGAAAGTCGCTGTCATTCAAGGCATTCAGATAGATGTCGGCGCCGTGTACATTGATGCGTTCCTTGAGCAGGCCAAAATGAATGCTCAAACCAATAGCTATGATAGCGACCATGGCGCCGCTCAAGGATGCCACCACGTTTTTCTTTCTACGGGTGCGCAGTGGCACTTCAAGGTAGCGATAGGTCAAATAAGCAAGAGCAAAGGCAAGCAGTATTAGTGCTATTTTAATTTGATACGTCGGCTTTTCGCCGTGAATGATGAATCCAAAGGATAGCAATGGCCAATGCCAGAGATACAATGGATAACTGATCAAACCAATCGATACCATTATTTTTCGGCTGAGGATAGCGCGATTGATGATCGAAGATGGCCCCGCCATGATTAGCAAAAATACTCCGGCGACTGGAAGGATCGCCCACCATCCGGGAAAAAGATCCTGAGGCTTGATCAGCGAAAAACCGGCAATCAGCATGGCCGCACCGATCACGGACGCCGAATTTTTTTGGCGCGCAGACCATGTCGGGCGATAAAGATGCCAATACGCTGCGATGCCACCGGCCATCAGTTCCCAGAAGCGTGTCAATGGCGAAAAAAACGCTGCGGAGGGATCCGTTCCGACGGTCAGGATATTACTGGCCATGGAGATGACAAATATCACCGTTGTGACCAGGAGAAAATTCATCTTCTTTTTAAAGACGAGCCATAGGATCAATGGCCAAAGAAAATAGAATTGTTCTTCTACGCCCAGGGACCACAGGTGCAATAAAGGCTTGGTAGTTGCTGAGTTGTCGAAATATCCGGATTCATGCCAAAGTACGAGGTTGGAAATAAAGCTCCCGCCAGCGGCCGTGTGCTTGCCCACCTGCTGGAACTCTCCACTCAGCAAAGTTATCCATCCAAAACCGAGTGTGACCACAAGAACCAGTAATAATGCTGGAAAGATACGCCGCACGCGGCGGGAATAGAAACTTGCAATGCTGAAATCGTTCGTTTCCAGCTGTGTCAGGATGATGGACGTGATCAAGTATCCAGAAATGACGAAAAAAACATCGACACCGATGAAGCCGCCGACGAACCAGTTTGGCCACCCATGATAGAGAACCACAGAAAGTACAGCGACCGCGCGCATGCCATCAATGTCGGCGCGGTATTTGATGCCGTGAGGATGCGGGGCGCTAGGACGTGTGTTCAGGGCAGTCTCCTGGGGGGTAAGGTAATGGAGGCGCAGCGCAGGAAGTTGATCTGCAGGCGATGTGCTAGGTCCATCAGCTATTCATCTGATTGCAATAGTGCTAAAGCAGCAAGACGGATGTCTGAAGAATCATTATTATAAATCAAACTAATTGTATTTGTTGATAACAAATACAAATACTTGGAAGTGTCTGCCGGCACCCTGTAGCCGAAAAATGCCTGCGCTGCGCTGCTGCCGGAACTATGCAGCAGCGTGTCCGCTAATGTAAAGCCGCCCTTGCAAGTGGTAAGGAGCAGCGAAATCGTGTGTCTTTCGTATCTGATTTGCTGTGCGCTTTACCTCTCTGGTTGTACAATAGCGACGCTTTCGCGTGTCGCCATCGTACAATGGATAGTACAAGGTCCTCCTAAGACTTAAATGCAGGTTCGATTCCTGCTGGCGACACCACGTTTCCACGCAACGCGCGTCGGCAGCCTGTGATATTCCTGGCGGTAATTACTGGTCGATGGCGATTGAAGTCCAAGTTATCGGTACAATGCGTGCTTCATTCATCTAATCGGCGGCTGTTTGGCACACCACGCGGTGTGCGCGAGACGGCGCCCGAGCACTCTTACTCATTATGGCTGTCATTTCTCTTTCATCGGCGCAACTTGCGTTCGGTCACGTCGCGCTGCTCGATCACGCGGAATTTTCACTGGAAACCACGGAGCGGGTCGGCTTGATCGGCCGCAACGGCACGGGTAAATCCTCGCTGCTGAAAGTTATTTCGGGCAAGTTCAAGCTCGATGACGGCTTGTTGGTGATGCAGCAAGGTATCAAGATCGCGTATGTGGAGCAGGAACCGCAATTCGACCCGGACATGTCCGTGTTCGACGCGGTCGCTTCCGGCATGGGCGAATCGCAGGCATGGCTGAAGGAATACGATGCGTTGACGGGCCAGTTTGGCCAGGGCAATGACGACGAACTGATGGAACGCATGCACGACATCCAGGTCAAACTCGATGCGGCCGATGCGTGGAGCTTGCCGAACAAGGTGGAAACCGTGCTCGACCGTCTGAACCTGACGGGCGACATGTTGATGAAAACCTTGTCCGGCGGGATGCAAAAGCGCGTGGCGCTGGCGCGCGCGCTGGTGTCGGCGCCCGACGTGCTGCTACTCGACGAGCCGACCAACCATCTGGATTTCAGTTCCATTCTGTGGCTGGAAGGTTTATTGCGCGACTTCAAGGGTAGCGTGCTGTTCATCACCCATGACCGCTCCTTCCTCGACAACGTCGCCACGCGCATCATCGAGCTCGACCGCGGCCGCTTGCTGTCGTACCCGGGCAACTTTACGGCTTATCAGACCCGCAAGGCGGAGCAGCTGGAAATCGAAGAAGTGGAAAACGCCAAGTTCGACAAGTTCCTGGCGCAGGAAGAAGTGTGGATACGCAAGGGCGTCAAGGCGCGCCGCGTGCGCGACGAAGGCCGCGTGCGCCGCCTGGAAGCGCTGCGCCTGACGCGCAATGCGCGCCGCGATCAGCAGGGACAAGTGAAACTGGACGTGTCGGCCGGCGAACGCTCGGGCAAGATCGTGGCGGACCTGGAAAACGTCTCGAAGACTTATGGCGACAAGGTCATCGTCAAGGATTTCAGCGCCACCATCTTGCGCGGTGACAAGGTCGGCCTGATCGGCGCCAACGGTGCCGGCAAAACCACCTTGCTGAAGATGATCCTGGGTCAGGAAGAGTCGGACACGGGCACCATCCGCCTGGGGACCAAGCTGCAAGTGGCGTATTTCGACCAGATGCGCACGCAGCTGAACGAAGAAGCGAACCTGATGGAAACCATCGCGCCGGGCAGCGACTGGGTCGAGATCAATGGCCAGCGCCGTCACGTGATGACCTACCTGAACGACTTCCTGTTTGCGCCGGAACGCGCCCGTTCGCCCGTCAAGTCGCTGTCCGGTGGCGAACGCAACCGTTTGCTGCTGGCACGCCTGTTCGCCAAGCCGGCCAACGTACTCGTGCTCGATGAGCCGACCAATGACTTGGATATCGATACCCTGGAATTGCTGGAAGAGTTGCTGGAAGAATACACCGGCACCGTCTTTCTGGTAAGTCATGACCGTACCTTCCTCGACAACGTGGTCACGCAGGTGATCGTTGCCGAAGGCGAGGGCAAGTGGCGCGAATTCGTCGGTGGCTACACGGACTGGGAGCGCGTGCGCACCTTGCCGATCGCCACGGCGCCAGCCAGCAAGCCGGCCGTGAAGGTCGAGGCAGCCACTCCTGCCGCCAAGCAGAAAAAGCTCAGCTACAAGGAACAGCGCGAGCTGGAAGAGTTGCCGAAGCTGATCGCCAAGCTGGAAGACGAGCAATCGGTGCTGGCTGCCGAGCTGTCGCATCCGGATTTCTACAAAAAGACGCCAGCCGAAGGCAAGCGCCTGAACGCGCGCGTGGCCGAGATCGAAGGCGAACTGCTGGAAGCACTGGAAAAGTGGGAGCAAATCGAGGTGCGCAGCAATGCCTGATTAGTTTCTTGCATTCTTTGTTGTAATTTAAGTTAGGATTACTTGCCACGGCAACGGTTCTGCTTGATATAATTATATAATTATATTTATTACATCGGAGGATGCATGTTTGTCATGATAAACGCGCGATCCGGACCACGGCGTCCGGCGCGTGGTTCCGCCTCCGGTGCGCATCAGCATGTTTGACCGCGCCGCCTTGCCCCGCGTAGCGCCATTTCTGGCCTACCTCTCCTTCATCTTCATCGTCGACATGCTGGGCCGGGCGGGCTTTGCCGCGCAGGACCTGCGCTGGCTGTACGCCGTCAAGATCGGCGTCGTGCTGGGCATGCTGCTGTACTGGCGCCGCAGCTATACGGAATTGGCCTGGACGCCATTGGGCGCGCGCGCCTTGGTGGTGGCACTGGCCACGGGATTTGTTGTTTTTTTGTTGTGGATTAACCTTGACGCGGGCTGGATGACGATCGGCAGTGCCGATGGCTTTGATCCGCGCAATGACGGCCAGATCGAGTGGAGCCTGGTGGTCTTGCGCATCGCCGGGGCCGCCCTCGTGGTGCCCGTGATGGAAGAACTGTTCTGGCGCTCTTTCCTGCTGCGCTGGATCGACGCGCCTGATTTCCTGAAATTTCAGCCACGCCTGGCCAGTGCCAAGGCGTTTGTCATCAGCGTCGTGTTGTTTGGCTTTGAACATAATTTGTGGCTGGCGGGCATTGTTGCCGGTGCCGCGTATAGCCTGTTGTACATGCGTAGCCAGAACCTGTGGTCACCCATCCTGGCGCACGGGGTGACGAATGGCGTACTGGGTCTCTGGATTGTTTCCGGTGGACACTGGACTTACTGGTAATATTGCCAATCAACTGTTGTTTTCTCAAAAGACGATATCTCATGTTGAAATCCCCGCGAAAAAGTCAGCTTAGCTACCTGGGTCTGCCACTCAGGATGGCTCCCCTGTCTGCGCTGCGTGCAGCCTGTGTGCTGGTGCTCGGCGGCCTGGCAACGGTGCCAGCCATGGCTGCGCTCAGTGATACCATTTTTCCGTTTCTGGCCACGTCGTATTCGTACGACGACAATTTGCTTCGCCTGGACGACACGACGCCCGGTTACAAGGGCTCCCGATCGGACACGTCGCGCCAGTTGCAAGCAGGCTTTTTATTTAACCGTCCTATCGGACGTCAAATTTTATCGGGACAGGCCAAATGGTCGCGCGTCTCGTTTCAGAATTTTGATAATCTCGACTATAACGGCATGGATTTCCAGGCGGATCTGGAGTGGCATATCGCCAATCACCTGCAGGGCCATCTTGGGTCCACTTACAGTCAGACCCTGACGCCTTTCAGTGATTTCCAAAGCACGGAGCGAAATCTGCGCGTGCGCCGCCGGGACTACGTCGATGGCGCCTGGCGTTTTCATCCCAGTTGGCGCGTGCGCGGCGCTCTGAGCCGCGAACGCTATTCCTATGACTTGCCTGTCATGCGCCTGTCGAACCGCGTCGAGGATGCGAGCGAGTTCGGCGTCGATTACCTTGCGCCTAGCGGCAGCTTGATAGGTATTCAGTTACGCCATCTCAAGGGAGATTACCCTAACCGTGCCAATGGCGGCCAGTTTGGCGTAGATGACGGCTACACACAAGATGAGGTAAAAGCGAATATTTATTGGCGCTATAGCGAAATTACCCAGGTGCAGTTGTTGGCGGGTTGGGCTCGGCGTGGCCATACCTTGTATAGGGGCCGAGATTCCAGTGGCACTAATGGGCGCTTGGTCGTCAACTGGGCTCCACTGGGCAAGGTGCGCTTCACCGGTAATCTCTGGCATGAGTTTGGCACAGTGGAAAATGCGCTTATTTCCAGCAGCTTGAATAATGGCGCGAGTTTGTCTGCGACATGGGATATTACGGCCAAAGTGCGCATGGATGCACAGCTGCGGCGTGAGAAGCGCGATTTCTCCGCCGCCAGCGGACTGGTGTTTCCTGTCGACGTCACTGACACGACGCGCACCGAGTCGTTGGGGCTGACCTATTTCCCACGGCCAAATATCCAGTTAGGATTGAATGCGTTCCGTGACAAGCGGGCGGGCGCACCCATTATCAATACGAGTAGCTATCGCGCCAAAGGCGTCTCTTTTAGTGCCAGCGTGCAGTTCTGAAGAGCATCATGACCGTTAATGATATACCTCTGATTTCGTTTTTTCAGCGCGTACTTGATCCCTTGATCATCATGGGAACGCTGTATTTGCTGTCAGTACTGTCGGGTACGCCGTTTACTGGCTACTCGTTGGTGCTGATGATATTGGCATTCTTTATTTCCTCGTCGGTATTCCAGTATGTCGATCCGTACCGGACGTGGCGCAGTGGCCGCATGCTTGCCTATGCCCGCGATGTCTTCGTCGGCTGGGCGATCACCGCGCTGATCCTAGTATTCCTTGGCTCCGCCACGGGGCTGGCATTCCACTACAGCCACGACCTGGTCATGGCCTGGTTCCTGCTCACGCCGTTTGTGTTGCTGGTCAGCCATCTTGCTGCGCGGCGTGTCGTCGCTGATCCGGGGCGTGACAGCGAGGTGCGTTCCGTGGTGATCATCGGTGCCAATGATGCCAGTTTGAAATTTGCCAGCACGGTGGAGCGCAATCCCAACCTGTTCATGCAGGTGCGGGGCTTCTTTGATGACCGCACCGATGACCGCTGGCCGGAGAAGATGCGCGAACCCATGCTGGGCAAGATGGCTGATATTGCCGCCTATGTACGCGAAAATAATATCAAGATGATATTTATCAGCCAGCCCATTTCCGCCCAGCCGCGCATCCGCAAGATGCTCGATGAATTGCAGGATACGACCGCATCCGTGTATTTTTTGCCGGATATCTATATCTTTGACCTGATGCAGGCGCGCTTCGACAATGTGGGCGGCATGCCTGTGATCGCCATTCGTGAATCGCCCTTTACCGGCATTAACAGCATGGTCAAACGCGGAAGCGATATCGTGCTTGGCTTGCTGATCCAGATCTTGCTGTTGCCGGTGATGCTGGTCATCGCCATTGCCGTCAAGCTGACGTCGAAAGGGCCGATCATTTTTCGTCAGCGGCGGTATGGCCTGTATGGAGAAGAAATTATTGTCTATAAGTTCCGCTCCATGACCGTCAGTGAAGATGGGGCCACCGTGACTCAGGCAACCAAGAATGACCAGCGTGTCACGCGTATAGGGGGCTTCTTGCGCCGTAGTTCGCTCGATGAGTTGCCACAGTTCATCAACGTGTTGCAAGGGCGCATGAGCATCGTGGGACCACGGCCGCATGCTGTGGCGCACAACGAGCAATATCGCAAGCTGATCAAGGGCTACATGCTGCGCCACAAGGTCAAACCGGGAATCACTGGCTGGGCGCAAGTGAACGGCTTGCGTGGTGAGACCGAGACCCTGGACAAGATGGAAGCGCGCATTCATTTCGATCTCGATTATTTGCGTAACTGGTCCTTGTGGCTGGATATCTGGATCATTTTCCGCACAGTCAAGGTAGTGCTGGCACGCGAGAATGCCCACTGACCACCCTGGTACTGGAATATGTTTTGTGCAGTGTTGATACGCGTTAAAATGATTGCAGAACTTCTACTCTCCGCACCACCACTTTTGCCATGTGGGTGCGGGCTGGCTGGTGGTAGTCGCCGGGAGGCTGGCCAGGGAGCGTGCGCCGCGGTGGTGGATCGTGCTGGCAGCGCTGCCGTGCGCCGTTTGTGTCATCTAGAAATGTTACTGCGAGTGCGAGATGGTTTTCCGATGGGGAAGTTTATTTCAAATGCCAACCCTGCTCCAGTCTAGTCGCTTCCTGGCACTGATCGGCTTGCCGCCCTTCGGTGACATGCATCGCGCCTTTGCGTTTTTAAAAAGTGCTATTCTATTAATAATTTCTGCCACAATGTACCCGTAGCATCACATGATCACCTTGGAAACAGTTGTTTTTAACCCTTCTTAATGGATTTTTAAGCAAATAGTTTCCAAGAGGACTTGTAAAATGTGTATCATATTTATAATATTGACAATTGTGGGGGCAAGTCCCATAATTTTGACCGAAATCTATTTTTTTGAATAACAATGTTGTTTTCCAGTCTATTGATTTTGCTGGTTGCAATCGTGCCGTTCTTAGCAGATTTTCCGACCTGAATCCAAGGAGTAATCTTGAACCATTCTCATGACGCAGCGCTGTCCCATCACAAACTCGTTGCTCCTTCGCGCCTGCGGTGTGCGGTCTTGGTGTTGCTGGTTGTGGCCGGCTTGTCAGCCTGCGGTAACAAAGAGAAGAAACCAGGCCAGGCATTGGCCAGTGTCAATAGCGAAGAAATCACGGTTTTGCAACTGAATGAAGAGATGCAGCGCGCGAATGTACAGGCTGCGCAGCAGGAAGCTGCCAGCAAACAATTGCTGGAATCGCTGATTGATCGTCAGTTGCTGCTCAACGAAGCCGTCAAGGACAAAGTGGATCGCGATCCAAAAGTTGTGCAAGCCATCGAACGGGCCAAGGCGCTGATACTCGCGCAAGCCTACATGCAAAAGAAAATAGGTGCTGTTGCCCGTCCGGAAAAAGCCGAGATCGAAGAGTACTTCACCAAGAATCCGCAATTTTTCGCGCAGCGCAAGCAGTTCGACATGCGTGAACTGATTATTGCAACTGCCGATGTGAATGACGGTCTGAAGGCGGCGATGGATAGCGCCAAGTCGCTCGAAGAGGTGGCGGCATGGCTCGATGCGAACAAGGCGAAATATGCGCGCACGCAACTGTCACGCACCAGTGCTGACCTCGCGCCTGAATTGAGCGGCAAGTTGCTGGCGATGCCGAAAGGCCAGTTGTTCATCATTCGCGAAGGCGACCGTACCTTGCTCATTTCGCTGGCGGACATCAAGGACAGCCCTGTCACCCTGGCGCAGGCGGCACCGCAGATCGAGCAGTTCCTGTTCAATAAGAAGAACAAGGATGCTGCCGATGCGGAACTGGCCCGCCTGCGTGCCACGGCCAAGATCGAATATATGAACCAGGCTGAGAAAAAAACGCCGCCTGCTGCCGTCGCATCGGCGGTGGCGAGTGCCAGCGCTCCGGTTGTCCCGGCGGCTCCGGTGGCGCCGGCGGCACCCGACCACGACGTCAATGCACGTGGTGTAGCGGGTTTGAAGTAATTTAATTGATGTATTTATTAGGACTGATCATGAAACGACTCGTACTGTGGATGACGGCGCTGTTGATGGCAGGGGTACTGAATGTTGCCGGTGCAGCAGATGTTCTGCTGGGCCCAGGGGATATATTGAAAGTCACGGTGTACGGCAGCCCCGACCTTGCCATGGAAACCCGTGTTAGCGAAGCGGGCGATATTACATTCCCGCTGATCGGCCCCGTGCATGTCGGCGGTCTCTCCACGTCAGTGGCCGAGAAGAAAATCGGCGGCTTGCTGGAAAGTGGCGGTTTTTTACGCAAGGCCCAGGTCAATATCCTCGTGACAGTCCTGCAAAGCCAGCAAGTGTCGGTGCTGGGCCAGGTTAACCGTCCGGGACGCTACCCGATCGAAGGCAAGCGCAGCGTCATGGATATGCTGGCGGTTGCCGGTGGCATAAGTGCCGATGGCGGTGATACGATCAGCCTGATCCGCAAACGCAGCGGCAGTACCACGCGCGAAGTGGTCGACATCATCAAGATGGTGCAAAGTGGCGAGTTGTCCCAGGATTACGAGGTCTCGGGCAATGACGTGATTTTCGTCGAGCGCGCTCCCCGCTTCTATATTTATGGTGAGGTACAACGTCCTGGCGCATTCCGGCTCGAGCGTGATATGACCGTGTTGCAGGCATTGTCAGTGGGCGGTGGTTTGACACAGCGCGGTACAGAACGCGGCGTGCGGATCAAACGCCGTGACGCCAATGGCGCCTTGCAAGTGCTCGATGCCAAACATGATGATTTGCTCAAGGTGGACGACGTCGTGTATGTGAAGGAAAGTCTTTTTTGATTTTCCACTAACACATTTGTCATACGGCACCATTTTTTCTCCGGTTTGAAAGCACCAAATGAACTTAGCCCAATTTTTACTTATCTTGCGAGCACGCAAGAAAATTGTCCTGCTAACCCTGCTGTTTACAGTCGCGGTTACGTTGGGCGTCAGTCTGATTCTGCCGAAGTCGTATCGGGGAACCAGCTCACTGGTGCTGAACTATAAAGGTGTAGATCCGCTGACCGGCTTGACCTTGCCAGGGCAATTGCTGCCTGGGTATATGGCAACGCAGATTGATATCATCAGCAGCAAGAATGTCGCTCTGCGCGTGGTCGATTCCCTCGGCTTGGCGAAAAGCCCTGCCGTCGTTGCTCAGTTCAACGAGGATACGCAAGGCAAGGGCAATATTCGTGACTGGCTGGCCGACTTGCTGCTGAAAAAGCTGGAAATCGTGCCGTCGCGCGAGAGCAGTGTCGTCGATGTCAGCTTCAAGGGCGCCGATCCGCAATTCGTTGCCGCTGTGGCGAATGCATTTGTTGATGAGTATCAAAAAATCAACATCCAGCTGAAGGTGGAGCCGATGCAAAAGGCCTCCGCTTACTTTAACGACCAGATCAAGCTGTTGCGTGACAATGTCGAGGTAACGCAAAGCCGGTTGTCAAAGTACCAGCAAGAGAATGGCATCGTCAGTGTCGATAACCGTCTGGACGTCGAATCGAATCGCTTGAACGACTTGTCGGCACAATTGGTCGCGGCACAGGGGCAGTTGATGGAAGCCAGTTCGCGCCAGCGCATGGCGCAAGGTGCGAATGCGGCCAACTCGCCTGATGTCACAACGAACCCGCTTATCCAGAATCTGAAAATCGGGCTTGGTAGCGCGGAGGGGAAATTGGCCGAACTTGGACAGCGTCTGAGCCCGAATCACCCGCAATACCAGAGCGCCAAGGCTGAAGTGGACAAGTTGCGCAATGATTTGCGCGAACAAATGCAGGCGACGTCGTCCAGTGTTGGGAATAATGCGGAAATCCTGCAGCAGCGCGAGGCAGCCGTGCGCGGGGCCCTGGCGGCACAGAAATCCAAGGTGCTCGAACTGAACCGCACACGCGATGAAATGGGCGTTCTGGCGAAGGACGTGGAAAGCGCGCAGCGCGCATTCGATGTGGCATCGCAGCGTTTTTCGCAAACGCGGATCGAGGGACAGTCCGATCAATCCGACGTGGCGGTATTGAACCCGGCCACGCCGCCGATCGAACCGGCCTCGCCGAAAATCCTGTTGAACGTCGTGCTGTCGCTGTTCCTGGGCACCATGCTGGGGGTCGGTTTTGCCCTAGTGATGGAAATGCTCGATCGCCGCGTGCGTTCCGAGACGGACCTGCAGGATGCGGTTGATGTGCCGGTGCTTGGCCTAGTGGAATGGAAGGCGCCAAAGCGTCGCCGTTTCGGTCTCTTCAAACGTGCTGCGCCACGCAAGCTTGGCCTTAATTAAAGAATGGACTCGACGATGAATCAACTTATCCACCCGGTTGCGACACCGGCACCGTCGCGCAGTGCCGATTCCAGTATCGGTGGCTTGCTGCTGGAATCAGGCAAGATCACGCCGGAAGGTGCCGAGCGCATCTTGCGCATGCAGAAAGAACTGGGTATACGCTTCGGTGAAGCGGCGCAGCGCCTGGGCCTGGTAACGGAAGCCGATATTCAACAAGTGCTGGCGCGCCAATTCGATTATCCTTACCTGCAGCCAGGCGAACGCCAGTATTCAGACAAGCTTTTGGCCGCCTATCAACCGTTCAGTCCGCAGGTGGAAACCCTGCGTGCTGTGCGTAGCCAGTTGATGCTGCGCTGGTTTGCACGCGGGCGCAAGGCGCTGGTAGTGGCCGGAATCGATTCCGGTGATGGTGCCAGCTTGTTCGCCGCCAACCTGGCCGTGGTGTTTTCCCAGCTGGGTGAAAATACTCTGCTGGTGGATGCGAATTTGCGCAAGCCGATACAGCATGAGGTTTTTGATGTGAAGGGGCGCCAGGGCTTGTCCGACATGCTGGCTGGCCGCGCCGAGATCGATATCATTGAGAAGGTGGATGCTTTTGTTTCGCTGTCAGTGCTGGGCGCTGGTACCTTGCCGCCGAATCCGCAGGAACTCCTCAGCCGTAGTTCGTTCGGCGGCTTAAATCAACAACTGGAAAGCTTGTACGACGTCGTACTGTATGACGTGGCAGCCTATTCCGATGGTTCCGATTCGCTGGCCATCGCCGGCCGCGCCGGCGGTGTGTTGCTGGTGGCACGCAAGAACAAGACGCAGCTGGAAGCGATCAGCGCCATGGCCGAACAAATGAAAAACAATGGTGCCGAGGTGGTTGGCTCCGTGCTGGTTGACTTCTGATGACAGCGCTCTCAAACGCCGGTGCTGGGTCAGCCTCTGCCAAATGGCGGATGGAACTGTCCAGTTGGCCGATATTGCTGGGTTTCCTGGCACTCGCCGTTCCGACGTTGATCAGTCTTTTTGGCGGCCCATGGTCGACGGAAGAGTACGCGCACGGACCGATTATCCTGGTGCTTGCCTTATGGCTGATGTGGCGCCGCTGGCCCATGGTGCTCGCGGCGGCAGATAGCCGTCCGAGCTGGACCGGCTGGCCGCTGTTTGCGCTTGCAATGCCTCTGTACGTGATTGGCCGCTCGCAACAGATACTCTCCTTTGAAATCGGCTCGCTGATATTGCTGGGAGCTGCACTGGTGCAGGTGCGTCAGGGTGCGCGTGCGCTGGTCATCTTGTGGTTCCCGTTTTTCTTCATGCTGTTCATGATTCCCTTGCCCGGCGCCGTGGTCAGTGCATTGACTATGCCTATGAAGATGGCGGTTTCCTATGTTACCGAACACTTGCTGTATGCCGCCGGGTACCCGATCGCGCGCACCGGGGTGATTTTGCAGATCGGGCAGTACCAGTTGCTCGTCGCTGATGCCTGTGCCGGCTTGCAGACCTTGCTTACCCTGGAATCGCTGGGTTTGTTTTACCTGAATGTCGTGCGCCATACCTCGGCCTTGCGTAATATCGGCCTGGCCTTGTTGATCATTCCCATTTCCTTCACTGCGAACGTGATTCGCGTAGTGACGCTGACGCTGATTACCTATTACTTTGGCGATGCCGCTGGCCAGGGCTTCCTGCATGGCTTTGCCGGAATGGTGTTGTTCATCAGTGCACTGGTTTTGATTATTGGCGTCGATTCCCTGTTGCAGAGTATCTCGAAGTGGCATGCCGGACGCGGAGCGCTCAAATGAAGACAAGATTAATTGGCGCAATGGTGATGGGCGCCTGCATGTTGCTCGCCGCTGGTGCTACAGTGGCACTCACGCCCCATATCTACCAGGCGAAGATTCGTCCGCCGTTTGTGCTGGAAAACGTGATACCAGTGCAGTTTGGGGAGTGGAGCGAGGAAAAGAACCAGATGGCCGCTGTGGTCAGTCCGGAAACGGCAGCCATGTTGAAGAAAATTTATTCGCAAACACTCTCGCGCACTTACGTCAATCGCCAGGGTGAGCGTGTCATGCTGTCGATAGCTTATGGCGGGGACCAGAGCGACACCATGCAGGTGCATTACCCAGAAGTGTGCTATCCCGCACAGGGCTTTCAGCTATTGCGGGAACGCAGTGAAACCTTGAAGCTCGCTTATAGCAGCATCCCCGTAAAACGCCTGGAAACGAGCCTGGCCAACCAGCGATTCGAACCGATTACGTACTGGACCACAGTGGGTGACCAGGTCGTGCAAGGCGGATTCAATAAAAAGCTTGCGGAAATGAAATATGGCATGGACGGCCAGATACCCGATGGCTTGCTATTCCGGGTCTCGTCGATTGATATGAATACGGCGCGTGCGTATCGATTGCATGACAACTTTGTGAGCGCTTTGGAAAAACGTTGCCTCCGGCATATCGCAAGCGTCTGATGGGAAGCACATCTTGAAATGTTCAGTTTGTTTCATGTCTGCGGTTCCAGGCTGATGAAGCTTCGTCCTTTGCCGAGTTTTCGAGTGTACTTGTCCTTCGCCAGGTTACCGTCACCAGTGCTCTGTCACCATGTCCGCTGATTTGCACGAAGACGCCTATTCCTCGGCGAAAGTGAAACGCAGTCTGGTGCATTTCCTAGTAGGTAAAACTGGTTCGGCAGTCATCGCGATTGGCATGCTGCTGGTGCTGGTACGCATGCTCGAACGGGAATCATATGGTTTGTACATTGTTCTATTGGCCACCCTGGAATTGGTGCAGTTGGGCAGTAGCCTGGGGTGCTACCCGGCATTGAACCGTTATGTACCGGAGCTGTTGTCGCGTAATCAGGGCTTGGCCGTACGGCGCCTGCTTTGGCTGCTGTCTTGCTGGCGTGGCGTGACGCTGGCTGTCGCATGCCTTATTTTTGCCAGCATGGCCAGGCCCTTGTCCGGCTTGCTGGGTTTCCCGAACTTCGCTGCCATTATAGCCTTGTACGCGGTGGTCATTTTCCTGGAAGGTGCGGCCCGCTATTTTGATGTTGTTTTTGAAACTTTATTGTTGCAGGGTGTAAGTCAAAGTGCGGTGTTGCTGCGCAATGGTTTGCGTCTGGCTGGAATCCTGCTGGCGTTCTCCTTCGACATGGAATTTTCCCTCTTGATTTTTGTATGGATCGAAATAACGGCATCTGCTTGTGGACTGGGCTTTTCCATATTGTTGACTGCGCGTCATGTCAATGCCATTGCGCGTACGCGTCCTGGCGACCAGGCCATGCCTTCGGTGTCGCGCATGCGCACGTATGTGACGCCAGCCTACCTTGCCCAGGTGGTCGGTCTGGCGCAGGGGCCTGATCTGGTCAAGATGCTCGTTGCCAAGCTGTCTGGCGCTGTGCAGACCGGAGCATTCGGCTTTGCGGCGGCGCTGGCCAGCATGTTGCAGCGCTATCTTCCTGTCTTCTTGCTGATCGGGATGGTGCGGCCTTTATTTGTTTCACAGCAGGCCCGAGGCAGGGATCCCGCGCGCCTGATTCTGCTGGCAAATCTTGTTTTCAAGCTTAATGTTTTTGTGATCGCTCCCGTCGCGATGCTGCTGCTAGTGGTGGGTGAGCGCCTGACCGGAACGTTGTCGGGAGGAAAATTTCCGGAAGCCTGGCAATATCTGGCTGCCTTGCTCTTGCTCTTGGTCGCGCAAACCCTGCATGTCGTTCTGGGTTTGATTGCGCTGGCGGCCGAAGAAGCGCGCGCCGGACTGCTAGGGACAATGTATGGTCTGGCAGGCATCGCCGCCGGCCTGCTACTGTATCCATTGATGGGGCCGCTGTCGATGTGCGCCGGCCTGATAGTCAGTGAGCTGATTTGGTGCTGGGTCATGCATGGGGCGTTAAAGCGCCATGGATTTCACTTCCGGATCGATTGGTCTGGATTGCTGCGCTTGTGGCTTGCTGCCGCGGCCGCGATGCTGCCGCTGCTGCTGGGACGTGCCTATCTGTTGGGTTCCTCTCTACTGGCGCTGATGTCGGCGATTGCCTTCACCGGTCTGCTGTATTTATTCATCGCTCGCCTGCTAAGGCCATTTTCTGGCAGTGAGCGCCACTTAATCAATTCGGCGTTGCCCAAGCCGATTTTTGTCTGGTAATGATAGAGCAAGATGTCCGATTTTAAACAAACGGTACCCGTGCCAGGGTTGAAGGCGCGCCTGAAACAGCAACTACGCGCCCATCCACTGCTGTGGGGCGTTTATTGGCGAGCCAAGCAGCAGATTCGCCGCCTGGCGTTGATGCGCTATTTTTGGTACGACATCCGTCACACCTACCGGGGCATGTTCTGGCGGCATCAACATGTAGAAGTGCCTACCTTGGGCGCCGAGATGCTGTTTCAATATCATAAATTAGAAAAAGGGCTGGTCATGCCGGGCAAGCGTCGGCTGTTCGGGCTTGAGCCAGCGCATGCTAGCATGCAACTAATACAGCGTTGGCGCGCGGCGGGACATGATTTGCAAGATCCCGTGTATGTTGGTGCGGTCGAAACGCTGCGTGCCTACCAAAGGCGCTTGCGGGACAATGAGCTCGACCCGAAGGGCATTATTTTGCCTCAAGTGGATGTTTTCCTTCAGAACAGCGGTGATGGCGATGCGGCGTTAGCGACACCACAGAAGCTGGTGAAAGCGATGGTGACCGAACGGTCGCCGGCGGCCACGTTCCGTTCGCTGACGGAAGCACGCCGTAGCGTACGCAGTTTCTTGCCCGAGACAGTGCCATACGGAGTGTTCGAGGAAGCCGTGCGCCTGGCCCAGCTCTCACCATCGGCCTGCAACCGCCAGCCTTGCCGCATCTATCTGGTGAGTGACGAGGAACAGAGGCGGCAACTGCTTGCGCTGCAGAACGGCAATTTGGGCTTTGGCCATATGGCGCCCCATGTCGCCATCATTACCGCCGACGAGGAATGCTTTTTTGATGCCAGCGAGCGGCACGAGCCGTATGTCGATGGCGGCCTGTTTTCCATGTCGTTCATTCTTGCATTGCGTGCCCAGAATGTCGCTTCGTGTTGCCTCAACTGGTGTGTTTCGCCAGAGACCGACCGGCGTGCGCATGCCTTGTTCGCGCTGCCGCAGTCGCAGCGCATTGTCATGCTCATGGCGATCGGCTATGCGCCCGAGGAGTGCGCGGTGCCCCGTTCGCCCCGGCGAGGCTTGGAGCAGGTGTTGATTTCATTGTAAGCACGGCGCCGATGGCGCAAAATTTCTATAATCGCAAGGCAGTTGGAGCCAGGCTTAATGAAGCAGTCACTTAAAAAAAATCGATTCCAGTATGTTCTCATGGCGATGGGCGGCATGCTGACAGTCTTTCTGTTGTCCGCATTTGTTGCCCTAGCAGGACCGGGAAAACCGACCTTCCTGCTGATCGGTGCAATGGCGGCAGCGTTTCTTCTATTGCTAGATAATTCGCGCCTGATCTTCCTCCTGGGCGTGATGGTATTTGTGGTGATTGGTCAGTTGCTCTATTTTGCGAAAATCAACCAGGCGCTCTGGCTGCCGTATGGCCTGTCCGCTTTGCTTTTCCTGCGCATTCCTTCCGCATACCTGCAAAGTCCATTTGCGAAATCGCGGGTGCCGATCCCGCTGCTGCTGCCGCTGCTGTTTTTCTTTTTTATCCTGCTGCTGTCCATTGCTCTCAATACGCCTCCGTTGTTGCAGGTAATGGTGGGTGGCAAAAACCTGATCATGCTGTGGAGCGTCTTCCTGCTGATCGCCTTGTTTGCCATTCCGTTTTCAGCGATGGAGCGGCTGATTGGCATGTTGTTCGGCGTCGTTTTCCTGCAAATTCCCTTTGTTCTCTATCAATACTTCATCGTGGCGCCGAAGCGTAGCAACCTCGGTGGCCGTCACGGCGTGGCGTGGGATGCAATCGTCGGTTCTCTGGGGGGCGATCCGAACGCGGGGGGCTTGAGCGGTTCCATGGCATTTTTATTGGTGGTAGGCATGATCCTTGCCATCAGCCTGTACCGCCATCGCCAGATCGGGAAAAAAATGCTGGCGGCGATCTGGCTTGCCGGATTGCTGTGCATCGGTTTGGCTGAAGTGAAAGTGGTCGTCGTACTTTTACCAATTGGTATCGGCATCTTGTTTTGGAAAGATTTGCTGGCCAGGCCCTTGAAAGCAGTTCTGGGTGTGCTGGGGGGCGTGGTGTTAGCGCTGTGCATCTTGGTGGCGTATAACGAAATACACTCCAATAAGTCGAACAAGGCACATGATTTGACGCAGTTGCTGGATCAGAATTTTGGCTACGTTTTGGACCCGGCTCTGATCAATTTTGAGACGGGCGAGATGGGCCGCAGCGCCGCCATCATGTTCTGGTGGAGCGAAGGCTTCGAGCCGGATCCATTACGGGGTCTGCTCGGATACGGGCCGGGTGCCAGCCGCAGCTCGAGTTCGCTGGCGGTGGGTGAAATTGCAAGGAAGTACAAGTTTGGCATCGACCGCTCCAGTGCCACCCAATTGCTGTGGGAAGTGGGCCTGGTAGGATTCTTTGCTTATCTGCTGATTTTCGGCGGAGCGGTATGGATGGCGTTGCGCAGTGCCGACGTCTTCCAGTCGCCGAGAACGAAGGCGATGCTGGAAGCCTCTGGCGCGAGTCTATGCATGGCGCTGTTGATGTTGCCTTATGGTCGCGACATGTTGGAGGCGCCCGCGCTGACCTTCACCATGATGTGCCTGCTGGGCTATGTCGCCCAGGCATATGGACTGCGTGCGCTGGCCAGCGTATCGCGCAAGGGAGTCCCGCGTTCCGCAAGTGCAGGCATTTTGACAGAGCAGGACGTGGTGGGCTTACAAAAACGTTGAATCGAGTCATGCCATGGCGTGAACACTTCGCTATCAATCTACTACAGGATGTTTCATGACTAAGATTTACTTTGCAGGTCACAATAACTTTGGCAACCGGGGCTGTGAAGCATTGGTCCGTTCCGTGTCGGGACTGATACGCACGCAGCTCGATAGTGTGCGGTTCGCCACCCCCTCCGTTGCCATCGAGCTCGATAGCAAGCAGTGGCCGCAAGCGGTAGCCAATGGAATCGAATTCGTTTCCGCCGCGCCTGCCTCCGAGAAGTTGCGTTGGTGGAGCCGGGCGAACCGGGTGCTGCCTTTGATTGAGCGCATGGGCCGGCCGGGCAGCAAGCTCGATCCCGCCTCGCATAGACAGTTAAAAGATTCGTCGCTGCTGCTGATGACGGGCGGCGATAATATTTCTCTCGATTATGGTTTGGTGTCGCTATATGAGCATGCCGCGTATATCGATGCGGCAAAACGCCTGGGGATACCGGCCATGTTGTGGGGTGCCTCAGTGGGACCGTTCAGCCGTAAGCCTCATGTGGAACGCTTCATGCAAAAGCACCTAGCCGACTACGCGGCCATCACGGTACGCGAAACGGAAACGGCGCGTTATCTGCGTGGCATTGGCCTGGACAATGTGATCGAGGCCAGTGATCCCGCCTTTACCCTCGTTCCGGAAGCATTCGACGTGAGCTCCATCTTGCCCGAGGCGCCAGAGGGCGTCATCGGCATTAATGTCAGCCCTCTGGTGCGAGGTTACCTTGCCGGAGAACAAGCACGCACGACACTCGATGCCGAGGTGGCGGCCTTCGTGCGCGAACTCGTCGAAAAGCGTGGTTACGCCGTTGTATTGCTGCCGCACGTCGGACCACTCGATGGCAGCAACCGCAATAGCGATTACCACTACATGCACGGCTTGATGAAGGAATATGCGCTCGACCATCCACGCATACGCCTGGCTCCTTCGCATCTGAATGCCACGCAGCTGAAATACCTGATTTCGCGCTTCCGCTTCTTTATTGGTGCGCGCACCCATGCCACCATTGCTGCATTCTCCACAGGTGTGCCGACCATTTCGATTGCTTACAGCGTCAAGGCGAAGGGCATCAACCGTGACCTGTTTGGCGATACGCGCCTCGTTCTCGATACCCCGGCCGTGTCGCTCGTCAGCTTGCGCCAATACTTGAGCCACCTTGAAAGTCATGAGCAGGAGATCCGGGATCTGCTTGCCGAGCGGATTCCCGAATGGCGCCGTCGTGCGGCTATTCCCGTACAGTCCGTATTGAATCTGGTAGGGAAACGTTGATATGAGCAGGATGGCTGTGAGTGTCATCATCAAGGCGCTTAATGAAGAAAAGCATATAGCGCGGGCAATCGAAAGTGCCCTGCGGGCGGTGAGCAAAGTTGGCGGGGAGGTGATCCTTGCCGACTCGGCATCAACTGATCGCACGGTTGAAATTGCCTCGGCGTATCCGGTTACCATCGTCAGCCTAGCTAACCCGCTGGAGCGCTGCTGTGGTATCGGAGCACAGCTCGGTTATCAGCACGCCCGTGGCGAGTTCATTTATGTCCTCGATGGCGACATGGTCATGCATGATGGTTTTCTGGAAGCCGCCCTTGCGTGTTTTGCCGAGAATGCGATGCTCGCCGGCGTGGGCGGCATGGTCTGCGAAAAAAATCTTGACAGCCTTGAGTATCGAATGAGGGTCGCGCGCGCGTCGCCTGATTTGAAGCCCGGAGAAGTAGGGCGCCTCGATGGCGGCGCCCTGTATCGCCGTGCCGCAGTCGACAAACTCGGGTACCTGACCGATCGCAATCTGCATAGTTATGAAGAGTTCGACCTTGGCATACGGCTGCGTGCGGCAGGCTGGAGCTTGCAGCGCATCCCCGTGAATGCGGTAGATCACTATGGCCATACGACGGAAGCGGTGAAACTGTTGCTGCGGCGTTGGAAAACTGGCTACATCTGCGGCTCAGGCGAGGTCCTGCGCGCCGCCATCGGCAAGTCTCATTTGCCACTGGTATTGCGGGAACTGCGCGACCTGCATTTAAGCGGGGCGATCATTGCATGGGGGCTTGCCATGGTTGGCGTGTGGTGGCTGCCCGCCTCCCTGCTGGCCACGACAGGTGCATTTTTACTGGTTCTGATACTGCCCATACTGTTGATGGCGGTAAAAAAACGCTCGCTAGCGCGCGCTACGTATTCTATATTCTCGTGGTGTCTCGGTACTGCGGGCTTGTTGCGCGGCTTTTACGCATCGCGCCGTCCACCTACTGAGTCGATCCGGGTACGCCTGCATTCCCCAGGCGCATATTGAATCCAGGGATGGCCGCGCCAGCTGTTCCTGCAATGCCGACGGCGGGCGCGGCAACGTTTACATACCGAGTGCCCCCTTGCAACGGATGCGTGGCTATCAGCGTAACCATCTAACATCATTGAAGACGTCGAGCAGCCACCGTCGGTATGATATTCAATCAAGTTGTGGCCGGCACCGCTGGCCCGCAGCCCATAGTTGTTACGCACAATTATGTGGAGCACGAGGACCAAGCTTCGAGGATGGAGTTTCCACCCACATTATAGCTATAATTTCTTTCAATGATCGAATCGTCCACATTGGCAACCTCGAAGCGTTTTTCAGCGAAGCCTAGCCTTCGTAATCGATAATTATGCACACATTGCCGGTTTGGGGGGAGGGGGGCGGCGCGTCGCAGGCAGAGTTGGTTCGCGTGGTCACTTTCGAAAAGGAAGTTGCTAGACTTTCCCCATTGTATCAGGCCATATAGCGTAATTGCCTGCTTATTCGCAGGTTTTCTGGCCTGACGCGGGTGACTAAACGCTTGCTTCGACGCGTATTTGGTCGCCAGCAGTGAGCTACGCTACGTGGCAGGTTGCGGCCGCGAAGCAATGCCTGTCCCATCATGCAGCATCGCTGTCGTTTGAGTATCAGGCTTGGCCGGACGGTAAAACCTTGCTGCGTGCACATGGTTTTACCGCAAGATAGAAGGTCATTCTGAATGAATAACGATATATGCGACGGCAAGAAACAATGGTATGAAAAATAATCGTTGTATATGAAAAATATATATCTTATTCATAATTTATTGACGGTGAAATTCAATTTATATTGAATTTCATGCATTTTTCTTCAGTGTTGTCAGCCGAGACATTATTTTATTGCGTCATATTTAATAGATGCATGTGCACGTTAGTTACTGTTTTCATCTGAATGGCGATCTTTTTGAAGAAGGTAACTGTTATTTATTCACCGTTCTGCAGGTCCCGTTGCTGATTACGTGCGTGCGCGCTCGTCGCTTTGTCTGGAGGTGATTTCTGCTTGCGCCACATGCACCCTCGAAGCACCCCTGGCTTGGCTATGGCAAGGCCGGAGCGACGCCTAAGTGCTCTCTTGCACACTGGGCGGTAGCGATTGACTGGAAGGCTCGCGATTTTCTGCTCGATGAATGGGCCGCAAGTGTATCGCCAAGCTGGCGCGAGGGGCAATTGTTGTTGAATTGCACGGAGTTATCTTTGGCGCTTCTTTTAATGAGCTTGCTTCAAAACAGAAATGATAAAATGAGGCAATTAAATATTTGTGGGTATCGGTTGCTTAGCATGATATTTAAATCATTTTTTCATTTATGGCAATTTTGTGCTATCTGGCTGTTGGTTGATTTGGCTGCAAAATCTTCAATGTTGAATGGTAGTTCGAAGACGGATGGTTCTGCAGTGACGAATCGCTGCTGAGTATTTCTCTGCAAGAGGAGGTATTATGTTTTTTAACTATATGACATCGCGCCAGGTGTATCGTGGCATTGGCAAATGGTTGTTGCTGGCTGGCCTGTGTGCTTTTTCGTCGGCTGGGGCCATTGCTGCAGAGTGGAAGACGGTCGAGGACACCAGCTTGGTCATTCGCGATGGGAGCCCACTCGATTTCAGTAAGTGGCTGCCCGCTGGGCCAGCCGGTTCGCAGGGTGCGGTGATAAGTGGCGGACCACGTGGACGCTTCGCCTTTGCCAAGAATCCGGCAGTGCCTGCGACCTTGAACTGCGTTTCCCTAGCATGGAGTCCTGCTACGGGCAGCTTCCCGGACAAGGTCATGGCGGACTTGTTCGCCCGTCAGATCAAGGTGCATGGATACAACCTGGTGCGCATACATCATGTTGAAGCGATATTAATGACAAACCGGGCAGTTGACTTTGATTTTGACCCAGTGCAGTTGGACCGCTTTTATTACTTCCTGTCGGCGCTGAAGAAACAAGGCGTGTATTGGGTGATCGATGTCATGACGTCGGAGAACGGCGCATTCGGCAATGTCCTGCCAAATCGCTGGATAGAAAAGCATAACCTAAAAGTCAAGGTGCACGTAAAAGAGGACGCAAAGGCCCATTGGCGCATGCTTGTCGATAAGTTATATGTGCCGAAGAATCCATATACTGGCTTGAGCCCGTTGAATGATCCCGCCATGGCGGGCATGATATTGCTGAATGAAGGAAGCTTGAACTTTCTTGCTCAGACGCGTGAAAGAGGTATTTGGCCGGCTGAACTGCAGCCATTGTTTGTTGCCTTTTTGAAGCGCAAGTATGTAAACGATGCTGCTCTCAGGACGGCGTGGGGTGACTTGCGCGCAGATGAATCCATTGTGACCGGCACTGTGCGCATGCCAGAGGCACGCAACTATTCCGTGCGCATGCAGGATTTCCAGAGACTGCTTGGCGAAGTGGAGACCGATACCGGACGTTGGATGGCAACCCATCTGCGCTCGCGCGGCTACGGCGGTCCCTTGACCTCCTACGACAACTGGAATACCACACAGGCAGGCGCGACCCGTGCCGGATTTGGCTGGATCGACATGCATGCCTACCATGATGAGGTGTTGGGCTTTTCCCCAGGAACGAAAATTGCGCAGACCAGTTCCACAGACGGTGGCGCGCGCTATGCCCGCTGGCTGGCAACAGCCCGGCATGCCGGAAAGCCTTTCTCGGTCACGGAGTATGGTCAGCCATTCTGGAACCGTTTCCGTTTCGAGGCGGGTGCGATCGTGCCGGCGATGGCCGCGCTGCAAGGCTGGGACTATGCTTGCCTGCACGGTGAAGGTGGCGTGGATCTCACCTTTTATAACAATGTGATACGCAAGGTGGCCGTACACCCGTATGGCGTGGGAATCGATCCCGTGACCCGTGCTGGCGAGACACTCGCCGCTTTGTTGTTCATGCGAGGCGACGTTGCGCCCTCTCCCAACCGGATAAGCATCGACTACCAGGGTGATTCCGCCTTTACGCGTCCCTATCTGGACGCGGTACCTGACGACCTTGGCATGGTAGCCTGGATGACGGGCGTGGAGGTGGTATATCCCAAGGAGAAGTCGTCAGTGGCCGTGAAGCAGGTCTGGCAGCCGACGACGTTCAATCAAACTACTTGGGGTCTGGCAAAAAATACGGCACAGGCTGCCATGACGCCTCAGGATTTTGCCACCGACCTGCGGGTTGCGGAACTGCGCAAGTTTGGCATTCTCGATAGTGCCAATCGCAGCAATGTTGCTGCCGGCCTGTATGAGAGCGACACCAAGCAATTGCTGATGGATACCCGGAATCGCCGCTTCATAGTGACGACTCCCCGTACCGAAGCAATTACCATGGCCGCACCGAGCAGTAACTTGACAGTAAAGTATCTAACGGTTGTTTCCACTGCGTCTCCCGCATTGCTGTCGGCCAGTTCGCTCGATGATCTGGCCTTGGCTGACAGCAAGAAGATTTTGCTAATTCTCGCCACGGATGCACAAAACACGGGCATGAAATTTGCCGATGCGGATAGGCGCGAGTTAGTTTCTTTGGGAAAAATACCTGTGCAGATACAACGCGGCGTAGCAAGCGTGAAGTTGGCGTTGAATCATGCTACGCCGATGAAACTGACGGCGCTTACCCTGAATGGAGAGCCAGGCAACGAAATCCCCCTCACGCGCACAGGTAATACATGGACCATGACCCTCGATAGCAGCGCATCGGTGAAGGGCCCGACCACCTTCTTCTTGCTGGAGAAAAAATAGGTGCAGGCTTTGCTGTCGGCGATGTGTATTGGTGTTGTGCATCGCCGCCGTTTCACGCTACTGTCGGTGCTTTAGATATTCATGGCCGCGTCTTGGTGACGCGGCTTTTTTTTGGGTAGCCCACAGTTTTTATTTGCCCCATGGAAACATGGGCAGCCGTTTAATTGCCAGTATGAAATAAATATTTCTTATCATTTTTCTTGCGATATATTTGTCATGGAAAAGTATTGTGCGATGAGCCAAATTGCAAAAATATAACATATAATATAAATATGATTACTATTCTCGTGCTGGGGCCTGCGTTGACGGCTGTGAGCGGCGTTACAACTCATCTCAATCAACTGTTCCGCTCTTCGCTGGCTCAGGAGTTCTGTCTTGTTCATTTTCAGGTGGGCAGCGAGGGGCGTGCTGAGTCAATGCTGCGCAAGCTGTTGCGTTTTAGCTGGAGTCCTGTGCAATTTATGGGCGCCTTGCTGCGGCACCGTCCACAGATTGTGCATGTCAACACGTCCATGGAACCTAAAAGTTATTGGCGTGATATTGTCTATGTTGTCATGGCAAAGTTGCTGGGGAAACGGGTGTTATACCAAGTTCATGGCGGGGCCTTGCCACAGGTGTTTTTCCGCAATCGGTTGCTGAAAAGCCTGCTTGCGCAAGTGCTGCGGATGGTCGATGAGGTCGTCTTGCTGGCGCAGGTGGAATTGCAGGAATATCGGCGCTTCGATGCCAAGCTGGCATTGCGGGTGATCCCAAATGCGATTGATATCATTCCTGATCCGCTGGTGAAATATGTCGTGCACCACAGGCCATTGGCGCTGGTTTATGTCGGCAGGCTGGCTGAGGCTAAGGGAATTTTTGATCTGCTCGAAGCGTTGGCACTGGTGCGCCAGGGCGGGAATCAGGCCACGCTCACTATTGCCGGAGGTGGACCAGCCGATGCGGCGCTGCGTCAACGCGTAGAGCAACTTCAGTTGCAAGATGCCGTGGTTTTCCTTGGGCCGGTATTTGGAGCAGACAAGAATCAGGCGTGGCTGAGTGCCGATGTGTTTGGATTCCCCACGTATCATAACGAAGGATTGCCGTATGCCTTGCTGGAAGCAATGGCTGCGCGTACGCCGGCATTGATTTGCCCGGTCGCCGCCATACCGGACGTTATGCAGGATGGCGTGCATGGTTTGTTCGTGCCGCCGCGCAATCCCCAGGCATTGGCGGACGCGATCCTGCGTCTGGACGCGGACCGTGAACTGTTGCGCGATATGGGGCAAGCGAGCCGTAGCAGGATAGAAGATCATTACTCGTTGGCTCGGCTGGCAGCAGACTTCCGCGACGCGTATCGGTCGCTCTCCGATGGGCAGGAAAAGGCCGGTGCAAACGTCCCGGATGTGCGCTAAGCGCCGTGAATTTTCATTGCGTAGAAGGATAGTCATTCATGTGTGGTATTGCCGGTTTTGTTGTTCCCTCACCCAATCTCGATACGCTTGCGCAATTAGCCCTGATGGGTCAGGCGATTGCCCATCGTGGTCCCGACGATACGGGCATACTCGACGTAGTCAGTAGCGATGAGAGGTATCGCGTCGGTCTTGTGCACCGGCGCCTGTCGATCATCGATCTGGCCACCGGTCACCAGCCGTTGGGCAATGCCGATGGCTCGGTGCAAGTGATTTTTAACGGCGAAATCTACAATTTCCAGTCGTTGCGCGAAGAGCTAATTGCCTTGGGGCATATTTTCAAAACCGCATCCGATACGGAAACCATCGTGCACGCGTATGTGCAGTGGGGCGAGGAGTGCGTGCGGCATTTCCGCGGCATGTTTGCCTTCGCCATCTGGGATGCACGCCACGACCGCCTGTTTATCGCGCGTGATCCGTTTGGCAAGAAACCGCTGTTCCTGTGCGAGCACGCTGGCGGCTTGTTGTTTGCCTCGGAAATCAAGGCCTTGCTGGCCGTTCCTGGTGTCGCCGCGGAGGCTGACGAGGCGGCCATCTGGGATTATTTTGCCTACCGCTATGTACCGGGTCCGGCGACCCTGTTCCAGGGAATTCGAAAACTGGCACCTGGCTCTACCCTGACATGGGAAAACGGTGTACTGCGCGAACAGGTGTATTTCACGCCCGCCGACAGCCGGCCGCGCGTTGCGGCCCCGTTGCCTGCCGACCCCGTCGCCACCTTCCTCGACAAGCTCGATGAATCTGTGCGCATCCGCATGATTTCCGACGTGCCTTTCGGCGCTTTCCTGTCCGGCGGCATTGATTCGTCTGCCGTGGTGGCGCTGATGTCGCGCCATACGGAATTACCTGTCAAGACCTTCTCAGTTGGCTTCAAGGAGGGCGGCTTCAGCGAACTGGCGTATGCGGCCGATATCGCCCGGCAATTTTCCACCGAACACCATGAGTTGGAAGTGTCCGTCGACCAGGTCATCGCGCTCCTGCCCGACCTCGTGCGTTTCCGCGATGCCCCCGTGGCCGAGCCATCCGACATTCCCATCTACCTGCTGGCGAAAGAATCGCGCAAGACGGTGAAAATGGTCTTGACGGGCGAAGGATCCGATGAAATCCTCGGTGGCTACCCCAAGCACGTGTACGAGCGCTATGCGGGCAATTATCAGATGCTGCCGGGCCTGCTGCGCCGCAGCTTGATCGAGCCGGCCATCGGTGCCTTGCCGTACCGTTTCCGCCGCGCCAAGACCGCGATCGTGAACCTGGGCCTCGAAGCGTTCGACGAGCGCATGCCGCGCTGGTTCGGCATGATGTCCGACCAGGAACGCGCGCGCCTGGTGGCCATGCCGGCGCCGGTGCGCCAGCGCGATCCTTCGCTGGGCTGCGGCAGCGCGGGCAATAGCGCCTTGCGCCGCATCCTGTGCTTCGATCAGCTCAGCTGGCTGCCGGACAATCTGCTGGAGCGGGGCGACCGCATGACCATGGCCGCCTCGCTGGAAGCGCGTATGCCTTTCATGGACCACGAACTGGCGGCGTACGTGTCGAGCCTGCCGGACGAGTATCGTGTGCGCGGCCGCACCACCAAGTGGATATTGCGCGAAGCCATGAAGCAGCTGCTGCCGCAAGCCATTCTGGAACGGCCGAAGGTGGGCTTTCGCGTGCCCGTCAACGAATGGTTCCGCGGTCCCATGAAGGATTATCTGTACGAACACTTGACGGGCACCGATTCGCGCACGCGCCACTATTACCATGCGGCAGCCCTGCAGCAAGTGCTGGCCGAGCATGTGGCGGGGCGGCAAAACCACGAAAAGCTGCTGTGGAGCTTGCTTACCCTGGAAATCTGGCATCGCCAGTATCTGTGAGATGTCCATGCTGAGCAATCTGTCCTGGAAACTGAACCGCTTGCGCGCCATGGGGGCGCCCGAGGTGGTGCACCGCGTGCGCGATGCCGTCCAGCAACGGTTGCAGGCGCGCGGTTATGGCCTGGCGCTGGTGCCGCCGCCCGCCGCGCGCCAGCGATTCGGCGCGCCATGGCTGGGCTTGCCCATTGATCCTGCGCCGCACCTGGCGGCGGCCGAACGCATCCTGGCCGGCCGCTTCGACGTGTTCGCCCTGCGCGATGCGGATCTGGGTTTCCCGCCCCAATGGAACCGCGATCCGAAGACGGGTACCGTGGTGCCGCTGGGCTTTGGAAAGACGCTCAATTACCGCGATGAAGCGGTGGTGGGCGATATCAAATGCCTGTGGGAACCGAACCGCCACCTGGCCGTGGCTGACCTCTCGATGGCATACCGCTTGGGCGGCGACCTGCGCCATGCGCATGGCGCGCAAGCCTTGCTGGAATCGTGGTGGCAGCAGTGTCCGTATCCGCTGGGACCGAACTGGAGCAGCGCGCTGGAACTGGCCTTGCGCTTGGTCAGCTGGTCGCATGCGTGGCACTTGCTCGGTGGCATCAACAGCCCCCTGTTTGAGGGCGCGCAAGGGCAGGCCTTCCTGCAGCGTTGGCTCGACAGCATCTACCAGCATTGCCACTTCATCGCCGGCCATTTTTCGCGCCACTCGTCGGCCAACAACCACCTGTTTGGAGAATTGACAGGCTTGCATATTGCCGCGCTCACATGGCCGTGCTGGCCGGAAAGTGCTGGCTGGCTGGCACAGACGGAACGCGAGCTGGAAGCGCAGGCGCTGCAACAGAACGGCGCGGATGGTGTGAACCTTGAGCAAGCCATTTATTATCAGCATACGGTGGCCGACGAGATGCTGCTGTGCGTGCTGGCTGGCCGGGCCAACGGCCGGCCCCGCTCGGCCGCTTTTTTACAGCGCCTGGAAGCCATGCTGGAATTTATCGCCGCCATGACCAACGTGGCGGGCGAGATGCCGATGATCGGCGACGCCGACGACGCGCTGCTGGCGCACTGGGACAAGGCGCCTGGCGCCAATCCATACACCTCGCTGCTGGCCAGCGGCGCTGCCCTGTTCGGCCGCGCCGACTTCAAGGCCAAGGTGCGCGCCTTCGACGAGAAAAGTGCATGGCTGCTGTGCGCGGCGGGGAGAGAGGCGTTTGACGCCTTGCCGGACGCTGCGCCCGATACCTTGCCACGCGCTTTCCCTGATGGAGGCTATTACGTGATGGGCGCCGGCTTCGGCACGCCCGGCGAAGTGCGCCTGACCGCCGACGCCGGCCCGCTGGGCTACCTGGGCATTGCCGCGCACGGCCACGCCGATGCGCTGGCGCTGACCTTATCTGTGGCGGGCCAGATGGTGCTGGTCGATCCGGGCACCTATGCCTACCACACGCAAAAGCAGTGGCGCGATTATTTCCGCGGCACCAGCGCGCACAACACCGTGCGCATCGATGGCCGCGACCAGTCCGAGTCGGGCGGCAACTTCCTGTGGCTGCGCAAGGCCAGGGCAGAGTGCCTGGCGTGGCGCGATGATGCGGATGGGCAATTCTGGAGCGCCAGCCATGACGGTTATCTGGGCTTGAAAGATGCCGTGCTGCACCGGCGCGACGTGCGCGTGGCACATGGCGCTGCGCTGATCGTGGTCGATGACGTGATCGAATGCGAAGGCGCGCATGAAGTGGAGCTGTTCTGGCACTTCGATCCCCGCTGCCGCGTGCAATTGGATGGCCAGGTGCTGCGCGTGGCGGGCGATGCCTTCTTGCTGGAAATGCATTTGCCATCGTTGTCAGATGCCTCCCTGCAACTAGTGTACGGCAGCGACAACCCGCCGCTGGGATGGATATCGCATCGGTTTGATGAAAAACAAGCCGCGCCGACCCTGGTCTGGCGCGCGCAGGTACAAGGCACGACCGCCTTGCGCACCGAGTTACGCTTGAGTTTGGCTAATCCTGATCTGTCAGAAAATACGAGGAAAACATGAAAATTAGCATATTTGGTTTGGGTTATGTGGGTGCCGTGTCGGCAGGTTGCCTGGCAACGGATGGACACGAAGTCATCGGCGTCGATCCGAACAAGACCAAGGTCGACCTGATCAACCAGGGCACCACGCCCATCATTGAAAAAGACATCGGCGAGATGATCGCCGCCACCGTGAAGAGCGGCCACTTGCGCGCCACGGCGGATGTGCGCGACGCCGTCTTCGGCTCGGACATGTCGCTCATCTGCGTAGGCACGCCGTCGCAGCTCAATGGCAATCTGGATCTGAGCCACGTGCGCAAAGTATGCCAGGAAATCGGCGCGGCCATCCGTGAAAAGGATACTTTCCACGTCGTCGTGGCACGCTCGACCATGCTGCCCGGTTCCATGCGCTCGCTCGTCATTCCGACTCTGGAAGCGGCCTCGGGCAAGGTGGCTGGCGTCGATTTCGGCGTGTGCAACAATCCGGAATTCCTGCGCGAAGGCACCGCTGTCTACGATTACTACCATCCGCCGAAGACGGTCATCGGCGAGTCCGACGAAAAGGCAGGCGCGCTGCTGGTGCAGCTGTATGAAAAGATGGATGCGCCGCTGGTGCGCACGGACGTGGAAACGGCCGAGATGGTCAAGTACACGGACAATACCTGGCATGCCGTCAAAGTGGCGTTCGCGAACGAAATCGGCAACATTTGCAAGGCCGTCGGCATCGATGGCCACAAGGTGATGGAAATCTTCTGCCAGGACACCAAGCTGAATTTGTCGCCGTACTACATGAAGCCGGGCTTTGCCTTCGGTGGCTCCTGCCTGCCGAAAGACGTGCGCGCGCTGACCTACAAGGCGCGCAGCCTGGACCTCGATTTGCCCTTGCTGAACTCCATCCTGCCGTCGAACCAGCGGCAAGTGGAAAAAGGCATCAAGATGATCGTCGACAAGGGTGCGCGCAAGGTGGGCATCCTGGGCTTCTCGTTCAAGGCCGGTACGGATGACTTACGCGAGTCGCCGCTGGTCGATGTCATCGAGTACCTGCTGGGCAAGGGCTACGAACTGAAGCTGTACGACAAGAACGTCAACCTGGCTGCCTTGACGGGCGCCAACCAGGATTACATCCTGAACCACATTCCGCACATTTCCAAGCTGATGGTAAGCAACATGCAGGATGTGCTCGACTTCGCCGACACCATCGTCATCGGCAATGGCGCGGCCGAATTCAAGACCGTGCCAGACAGCCTGAAGCCGCACCAGCACATCGTCGACCTGGTGCGTATCAGCAAGGAACAAAGTGGAGAGCAATATGACGGCATCTGCTGGTAAGACCATGGCAGGGCCGCCGCGGCGCGTGCTGATCCTGGTGGAAAACCTGCCTTCGCCGTTCGATCGGCGCGTGTGGCAGGAAGCGACCACACTGCATGCGAATGGCTATGAAGTGTCGATCATCTGTCCTACGGGCAAAGGTTACGAGTCGCGCTACGAAGCCATTGACGGCATCCATATCTACCGCTACCACCTGCCGCTGGAAGCGGAAGGTGCCAAGGGATATCTGGTGGAATATACACTGGCGCTGTTCCACACTTTCCGCCTGGCGTGGAAAGTGCACTTCGCGCGCGGCTTCGACGTGATTCATGCTTGCAATCCGCCCGATTTGCTGTTCCTCATCGGCGGCTTCTTCAAGTTGACGATGGGCAAGCGTTTCCTGTTCGACCACCATGACATCAATCCGGAGCTGTACGAAGCCAAGTTTGGCCGGCGCGACTTCTTCTACAAACTGATGGTGCTGTTCGAACGCTGGTCGTTCCAGAGCGCCGACGTGTCGATCGCCACCAACGAGTCGTACAAGAAGATCGCCATCGAGCGGGGCGGCATGAAGTCCGAGGATGTCTACGTGGTGCGCAGCGGTCCCAAGCTTGACCGGCTGCGCGTGCTGCCACCCGTACCAGAACTCAAGAAAGGCCGCACTTACCTGGTCGGTTACGTGGGCGTGATGGGTGCGCAGGAAGGCATCGACCTGCTGCTGCAGGCGGCGCAATACATCGTGCAGACCCTGAAGCGCGAGGACGTGCACTTTGGCCTGGTGGGCGGTGGCACCTCGCTCGAACAGATGAAGCAGATGGCGCAGGACATGGGCATCGCCGACTACGTGACTTTTACCGGACGCGTGCCGGACCAGCAATTGCTGGAAATGCTCAACACCTCGGACGTGTGCGTGAACCCGGACGTGGCCAACGACATGAACGACAAGTCGACCATGAACAAGATCATGGAATACATGGCCCTTGGCAAGCCGATCGTGCAGTTCGACCTGGTTGAGGGCAAGGTTTCCGCACAGCAGGCATCGCTGTATGCCTTGAAGAACGACCCCATCGACATGGCGCGCAAGATCGTCGAATTGCTGGACGACCCGGCCCGCCGCGAGCAGATGGGCGCGTTTGGTCGCCATCGCGTGATCAACGAGTTGGAGTGGGAGTATGAAGCGCCCAAGCTGCTGGCCGCGTATGCGCGCCTGTTTCCCGCCACCGCGCCCGCTACTCCCGTGACCTTGAGCAAGGACGGCCGCTGACAGGCGTCGCCTGGCCAGCCATCCCCAATCCTGATGGAGCATACGCGACGATGAAAGCAATGATATTAGCGGCAGGCAAGGGCACGCGCGTGCGGCCCCTGACCTATGATTTGCCCAAGCCGATGATTCCTATCCTGGGCAAGCCCGTGATGGCTTACCTGGTGGAACACCTGGCGCAGCATGGCGTGACCGATATCATGGTCAACGTCAGCTATCTGCATGAAAAGATCGAGGAATATTTTGGCGAGGGCCACCAGTTCGGCGTGCAGATCGGCTATTCCTTCGAAGGCTATACGAACGATGCGGGCGAGGTCGTGCCGCAACCGCTGGGCTCGGCTGGGGGGATGAAGAAGATCCAGGAATTTGGTGGCTTTTTTGACGACACCACGATCGTGCTGTGCGGCGACGCTTTGATCGACCTCGACCTGGAGGCTGCCCTGCGCGAGCATCGCAGCAAGGGTGCGCTGGCATCCGTCATCACCCTGGAAGTGCCATGGGACAAGGTGTCGAGCTATGGCGTGGTGGTCAGCGACGATGATGGGCGCATCCGTGCCTTCCAGGAAAAACCCGCGCAGGCCGACGCGTTGTCCAATTGCGTCAGCACCGGCATCTACATTTTCGAGCCGGAAGTGCTGGACCTGATACCCTGCGACCGTCCCTTCGATATCGGTTCGGAACTGTTTCCCTTGCTGGTGGAAAAGGGCTTGCCGTTCTATGCGCAAAAGCGCCAGTACAACTGGATTGACATCGGCAGCGTTAAGGATTACTGGGAAGTGCTGCAAAGCCTGCTGATGGGAGAAGTTGCCCAGTTGCAGGTGCCGGGCACCCAGATTGCCGATGGCGTATGGGCTGGCCTGAATACCAGCATTGATTGGAGCGGCGGCACGCGTATCGAAGGCCCCGTCTACATCGGCTCAGGCTGCCGTATCGAAGCGGGCGCGACCATCATTGGTCCCACCTGGATAGGCCACGGCAGCCATGTGTGTAGCGGCGCGGAAGTGGTGCGCAGCGTGCTGTTCGAGTACACGCGCGTGCTGCCGGACGTGCTGCTCGATGAAATGATCGTTTTCAAGGATTATAGTGTCGACCGTGCCGGCCAGATGCGCCACGCCTCCGAGTATGCCACCGATGCCTGGGGTAACGCGCGCGACCGGCGCAGCCGGCGCCGCGCGGAAACGCCGCCGGCCCTGTACGCTGCCTTATAAACTGTTTGCGAAGTGAAACCATGAAAATTTACCCAGTCATCCTGTCCGGCGGTTCGGGCACCCGTTTATGGCCGCTGTCGCGCGCCGTGTTGCCCAAGCAACTGTTGCCGCTGGTAACGGACAAGACCATGTTGCAGGAGACGGCGCTGCGCGTGACCAGCCTGCCCAACCGCCGTGCCGGCGATAGCGGACTGGCCGGTTTCGACGTTATGTCGCCGCTGGTGGTGTGCGGCAATGAGCACCGTTTCATGGTGGCCGAGCAGTTGCGCGAGATCGGCTTGCCGCCGCTGGGCATTTTGCTTGAACCGGTGGGGCGTAATACGGCGCCGGCCGTGGCCGTGGCTGCGCAATATCTGCTGGCCATCGACCCGCAGGCGCTGATGCTGGTCTTGCCGGCCGACCATGTCATCACCGACGTGGCTGCGTTTCACCAGGCCATCGCCGAGGCGGCGCTGCTGGCGGCCGATGGCGCCCTCGCCACCTTCGGCATCGTGCCGACGGTGCCGGAAACGGGCTATGGCTACATCCGCAGCGGCGCGCCTGTGAGTCCGGGGAGCATGGGCTGCAAGGTCGAGCGTTTCGTGGAAAAACCGGACCTGGCCACGGCGCAGTCGTTTCTGGCTGCCGGTAATTATTTCTGGAACAGCGGCATGTTCATGTTCCGCGCCGAACGCTATCTGGGCGAACTGGGGCAATTCCAGCCCGCCATGCTCACCGCCTGCGAAACGGCCGTGCGCGACGGCTACCGCGACCTCGATTTCTGCCGCCTGGAAGAGAAGGCCTTCGCCGCCTGCCCGTCCGATTCGATCGACTATGCCGTCATGGAGCATACGGCGCATGCAGTGGTGCTGCCGGCCGCCATCGGCTGGAGCGATGTCGGTTCCTGGTCGGCCCTGTGGGAAGTGCAGCAGGGTGATGCCAACGGCAACGTGGTGCGCGGCGATGTGTATCTCGATGGCGTGAGCAATTGCCTGGTGCGCGCCGAGCGGCGCATGGTGGCCGTGCTGGGGGTGCAGGACTTGATCGTCGTGGAAACGGACGATGCGGTATTGATCGCGCACAAGGACCAGGTGCAGCGCGTAAAACAGGTGGTCGATCACTTGAAGCAGGCGGGGCGCAGCGAACACGTGCAGCATCGCAAGGTGTACCGTCCGTGGGGCAGCTACGAAGGCATCGATATCGGCGAGCGCTTCCAGGTCAAGCGCATCACCGTCAATCCGGGTGGCAAGTTGTCGCTGCAGATGCACCACCACCGGGCCGAGCACTGGGTGGTGGTCAGCGGCACTGCGAGCGTCACCTGCGGCGAGAAGGTGACCTTGCTGACGGAGAACGAATCGACGTACATCCCGATCGGCATGACGCACCGGCTGGAAAACCCGGGCAAGCTGCCTTTGCACCTGATCGAAGTACAGTCGGGTAGTTATCTGGGCGAGGACGATATCGTGCGCCTGGAGGATGTCTACCAGCGCGCCTGATGTGCGTTTTTTACGATATCCGCACCGTGAAACTATTGGCTTTAAGAATGATGCTATAAAGTAACTTCTCATTAAATAATAGTTAACATAAAAAATTGCTTTATGCTATGATTCTGTCTGGTTTGATCAAATAACTCATGCGGACGCGCTGGCGCGTCCGCATTTACGCTCAGTGGAATCGCATGAAGAAAAATACGTATTCGGTGCTGGCTGCGCTGGCCTTTGCCGGTTCAGCTTTGTTCTCGCAGGCAGTCATGGCCGCGCCCGTCGACATCAGTTCCACGCCTGGCGCAGTGAGTCTGGCCGCAGGCGGTTCGCTGACCTTTGGCGACAAGTTTAAAAACAATCAAAAAAGCAATTTTTTCAATGACCTGTTCGCATTTAATGTGAGCAAGACCAGCGACCTGAGCGTGGTACTGAACTCGCGCAGCAGCAGCGCGGCGAATGGTCTGAACCTGACGGGTTTCGGTTTGTACAGCAGCGTCGGCAATACCTTGGTGCTGGGCGGCGATCAGTTGCTGACAGGCATCGATGACAAATGGACCCTGTCGTATGCCAATCTGGCTGTCGGTTCCTATTACTTGAAAGTCAGTGGCAACGTGGTGTCAAACACGGGCGCGGCTTTCAGTGCGAACGGCAGCCTGGTGTCGGCCGTGCCTGAGCCAGGTACGTATGCGATGTTGCTGGCGGGCCTGGGCCTGCTGGGCTTCATGGCACGCCGTCGCCAGAAGGCGGCTTGAGTCCTGCCTGGTTGATTGGCATCCTCGTTTGTGTTTCCATCCCGCAGCTGGCTTGAGCCGGTTGCAGTCATCTTGGTGAAAAGTATGAAAAAATTCCTGAAATCCCTGTTCGTGGCCGCCATGTTTGCCGGCAGCAGCCTGGCAGCCCATGCGGCGCCGGTTGACATCAGCCACGCCACGGTGGATCTGACGCAAGACTTGCTCGATTATTCCAGCAGTGAGCTGCTGGGCTCGTTTTCGCTGGCGCCAGGCCAGTTGGCTGGTGTAGGCAATAACTTTTTCAGCGACAAATTCATGTTCAGTGTGACGGGCCTGAACGACCTGAGCGCACTGGCAACGTCGCTCAAGCCGAGCGCCAACTCCGGCCTGACATTGACCGGTTTCAGTCTGGGTAATGCCAACGGCATTCTGTTTCATGGCGCGATTGATCTGATCAAGTTCACCGCGCAAGACCAGGCGTGGTCACTGGAGTCCGGCTCCGCGCCTTTAGCTGCTGGTAACTATTTCCTGCAAATTGACGGCTATGTGGCCTCGCCAACGGGCGGCAGCTACAGCGGCATCCTGGCCGTGACGCCGGTGCCGGAACCGGAAACCTACGGCATGATGTTGGCAGGCCTGGGTTTGCTTGGCTTCCTTGCGCGCCGCCGCAAGCTGTCAGCCTGAAGATAGAAAATCCTGGACATGAAACGGAGGCTTCGGCCTCCGTTTTTTTGTCGCCGGCCGATGTGGGGCTATAATTGTCACGCACAGTGGGTGGCAGCGGCATGGCTGCTTCGATCTTCCTCAACGGCGATATTGACCTTGCATAAATCTCTCTTCTTTTCGCTGGCGCTGGCCGCCGGCATCGCACGTGCCGACGCGCCATCCATGCCGCCAGGATTGAATGCGCAGCAATTGGCTGTCGTGGTCAATGACGCCGAGCCGAACAGCATCGCGGTGGGAGAATATTACCGCCAGGCGCATGGCATTCCTTCTGCAAACGTGGTGCACGTGAGTATCCCGAATCGCCCGCGCAAGCTCAGCGTGGATCAGTTCGCGCAGTTGAAAGAACGTATCGATGCGCAATTGAAGCCCCATATCCAGGCCGTGCTGATGGTGTGGAGTGCGCCGTATGCTGTCGAATGCAACTCCATCACTTCCGCCTATACCATGGGCTATGATGCGGGGCAATGCGCGAAGACGTGCGATGCGGGCAAGCCCAGCAGCTATTTCAACAGCAATGTGCCGCAACCATTCACGCAGATGGGCATGCGCCTGTCCATGCTGCTGCCCATCGATTTTGTGGAAGAGGCCAAGGCCGTGGTGGATCGCGGGACGGTCAGCGGTTTTTCTGTGCCCGCCGCCAGCGCGTATTATCTGACCACCAGCGAAAATGCGCGCAACAGTCGTGCCGCCTTTTTTCCGCCTGCCGGGATCGTGCGCCAGCGCAAGCTGACGGTTAAGAACCTGAAGGTCGATGTGCTCGATGGTGCCCAGGACATCATGGTGTACCAGACGGGCATGGCGAAGGTCGCAAAGCTCGACACCTTGCGCTTCCTGCCTGGCGCCCTCGCAGATCACCTGACTTCGTTCGGTGGCGATCTGCAGGGGACCGCGCAAATGAGCAGCCAGCGCTGGCTGGAGGCAGGGGCCACGGCCAGCTATGGTACTGTCAGCGAGCCCTGTAATTACTGGCAAAAGTTTCCCAATTCGACAGTGCTGCTACGTCGCTACCTGACGGGCATGACGGCGCTGGAGGCGTACTGGGGGAGTGTGGCGTGGCCGGCGCAGGGATTGTTCATCGGTGATCCGCTGGCAGCCCCGTATGCAGCGTTCCGGCGATGAGAAGGATAGGGGAAATGATGGAGGCATAAGGGCGGTGGCCAAGGCGGCTCTCGCAAACCGTCCTTGCCTGGCGCTTGTAATGTCTTAATGCGTCTTTTTTGCGCGTTTCCGGCGTGCCGCTAGCCCCATCAGTGCGAGCCCTGCAATGACCATGGCGTAGTTTGCTGGTTCTGGAACGGCAGGAATCGTCGGGATGTTCGGGATGGCGCCGCTGCCTCCACTATCGAGGCCGCCCCCCGCGCCGCCGCCCCCCGCACCACTCTCTGAAAAGCCGCTATCGAGGCCGGCTTCGGGCGTGCTGCGCACCAGCGAGGCATATTCGGGGGGAGTCCTGGCGGCAGGTCGGCCTCCGCGATAGCCACCCGCTTCAGGCAACAGGTTTTCATCTTCTTGTTGGGCAATAAAATCACGTGCCCCGAATCTCGGCGTGTCGTGGCTCTGCAGCCGCCGGCCGCTGCCGCTGCTGGCGGTCGCATTGCTCTCGCCATACGGATTGCTCAGCTGGTGATTGCTATTGTCAAATTGTGGTTTGCGCAGGCTGGGGGTCGAATTGTCTTTCTCGAAGGCCGGGTTTTCGCTGTTGCCCGTGTTCGGACGGCTGGCGTAGCCGATCTTTCCATTTACCAGGCGGCACGCATTATACGCGCCATTCATGTCGGCATTCTTGCCTGCCAGATTGTCGTTGCTGGTGGCTTGACACTTGCTATCGTCCTGCGGTTCATGGTTTTGTGCATGCAGCAAGCCGCTGCACAGCATCAAAGTCACGCTGAGTACAAGGGTGCGGGGATGGAATGGGGTTACACGTTTTAACATGGCTGATCTCTTGGTCGAGTCTCCCAACGCATGCATATCTGCACTGGCATACGGGAGGCGATTAGCGCCGGCGTCAGACATGCAAATGTCATGAGCATGAATGAACTAGCTTTTCAAGAGCGAGGCGTGAGTGGGGCCTGCCCTGGCGATATCTACTTTACTGGCTTTCCCGGCAACATTAATTGCTTGTCAGGAGAAAAACTTATTTGCATGAAATATATCACATTTCCGCTGCCATTGCCCGCCAAAATTGTATTGATTACTTTTTCGTTGCTGAAAAGATACGTATAAATCCACTGTTGTTTGCGCGCCAAGCGTGCGCATTTACTCCATTCGGCTTAATCAAATGTCATCAAGTCGTCATCCCGGGCATTTAATATGCAAATAACAAGTCTGAAATACTTTTGTTAATCGTGGTGCGCCGGCCGATCATGTGGGGCCGGCGTCATTTATTCACCGACCGGGATCCTCATGCACACCTCGTTTTCCCCCTTGCGCACGCCGCTGCGCCTGACCGTCATGGCCGCCGTGCTGGCCAGCCTGTCCCTGCCAACCGTGGCCCTGGCCGCTTCCGATATCGTCATCAGCCAGGTATATGGCGGTGGCGGCAACAACGGCGCGCTGTACCGCAACGATTTCATTGAGATTTTCAATCGTGGCAGCAGCCCCGTTAACCTGAGCAACTGGAGCGTGCAATACGGCGCGGCCGGTGGAACGAGCTGGGCCGTGACGGCCTTGCCGGCCATCGATCTGCAGGCTGGCCAGTATTTGTTGGTGCAGCAAGCCAAAGGCACAGGCGGCACGCAGGACTTGCCCACGCCGGACGCCACGGGCACCCTGACCATGTCAGGCACGACGGGTAAAGTATTGCTGAGCAATAGCAAGACGGCACAAGTGGGAGCGGCTCCTACGGGCGCGGCCGTCGTCGACCTGGTCGGCTTCGGCACGGCCAACGGTTTTGAGGGCAGCGTCGCGCCCGCGCCGTCGAATAGCGTGGCTATCTTGCGCGCGAATGGCGGCTGTGTTGACACGGACGACAACGGCGCCGACTTTGCCAGCGGCAGCGTGACGCCGCGCAATACGGCCTCGCCGCTGAATGTTTGTGGCGGCCCCGTGGTGCACAAGATCATCACCAGCTGCCCCGCCAGCCTGGCCTTGGCCGTGGGCAATGGCGGTAACGCCGTGCTGCGCGCCTCCGACGTCGATGGCATCGTGAATGCCGCCATCTTGAGTTCGCCCGCCGTGGCCGGCATCAGCCTGGCCAGTTTCAGCGCTGCCGGCGTGGCTGGCGACAGCGCCAGCGTGAGCCTGCTGGTGGCCGCCGGCGTGCCGGTGGGCAATTACCCCGTCATCGTCAGTTTCAGCAACGACCAGCAGCAGACAGCCTCGTGCAAGGTGGACGTGGCCGTGCAGGGCCTGGCCGCCATCAGCCACACGATTCCGCAAATCCAGGGCAGCGGCGCGGCCAGCCCGTACGCCAATTCCGTGCAGACAAGCGAAGGCGTGGTGACACTGAAAGTGGGCACCGGCTTCTTCATCCAGGATGCGGCCGGCGATGGCGATCCATCGACGTCGGACGGCATCTTCGTCTACACGGGCAATACCGTGACGACGGTGCAGCCGGGCGAGCTGGTGCGTGTGACGGGCACGGTGTTTGAATACACGCCCACGGGTGCGAAAAATTCCTACACGGAATTGAAGGATGTGACTGCCATCCTCACGCAAAGCGCCGGCCACAGCATCGTGCCGACGAATGTGACTTTGCCAAACGATAACTTGGCTGCTGTGGAAGGCATGCTGGTGCGCTTCACGCAGCCGTTGACCGTGTCGCAGAACGCCTACCTGGGCGCGCGCGGCGAATTGACCCTGTCGGCCGGACGGCGCGAAGTGCCGACCAACCGCTACCCAGCCGGATCAAACGAAGCGCAAGCCTTGATCGCGGCCAATGCGAACAACCTGATCGTGCTCGATGATGGCATTTTCGTGACGCCACCCACCATTCCTTACATCGGCCAGGACAACACCGTGCGCAGCGGCGATACGGTGGCCGATCTGACGGGCGTGGTCGACTTTGGTGCCATCGGCGGTGGCGGCGCCGCGTACAAACTGCAGCCGACGCAAGCGCCGCAGTTTTCGCGCGACAACCCGCGTGCGGCCAGCCCGGAATTGCCTGCTGGTAACGTCAAGGTGGCCAGCGCCAATGTGCTCAATTTCTTCACGACCTTTACGAATGGCAGCAACGTCTTTGGCCAGACGGGACAGGGCTGTACTCTGGGCACGTCGACAAGCAAGAGCAATTGCCGCGGTGCCGACAACCTGGCTGAATTCGTGCGCCAGCGCGACAAGATTGTCGCCGAACTCAAAGCCATCGATGCCGACGTGGTGGGCTTGATGGAAATCCAGAACAATGGCGAGACGGCCGTCACCTACCTGGTCGAGCAACTGAATGCGGCCATCGGCGGCATGAGCTACGCCGTGGTGCCGAAACCGGCCGCGACCGGCACGGATGCCATCCGCGTGGCGATGATTTACAAGCCGGCCAAGCTAGGCCTGGTGGGCGGCGCTTTGTCGGATGCCAATGCCATCAACAACCGTCCGCCGATGGCGCAAACCTTCCGCGCCGGCAATGGCGAGAAATTCTCGCTGATCGTCAACCACTTGAAATCGAAGGGCAGCTGCCCTTCGGGCGGGCCGGACGCGGACAACAACGATAGCCAGAGTTGCTGGAACGCCACGCGCGTGCAGCAGGCGCAGCGGCTGGTGGGCAGTTTCGTGCCGCAAGTGGCAGCCGCTGCCGGCGACGCGGACGTGCTGGTCATCGGCGACCTCAATTCGTATGGCGCGGAAGACCCGATCCAGGTCATCACGGGCGCCGGCTTCGTGAATGAACTCGAACGCTTCGTGCGTCCGTCCGGCATGCCGTATTCATATGTGTTTGGCGGCCAGAGCGGCTACCTCGACCATGCGCTGGCCAGTGCCGCGCTGAGCCCGCAAGTGGCCGGCGTGGCCGAATGGCATGTCAATGCCGACGAGCCGGAAGTGATCGACTACAACATCGATGCCGCCAAGCCGCAAGACTTGTACAGCGCCTTGCCGTACCGCGCCTCGGACCACGACCCCGTCGTCGTCAGCCTGGACTTGCAGCCGGCCTACCGCGACATCACGGCCGCCGTGAGGCAAGCCAGCTCGGGCCTGACGGTCAACCGCGCCACGCAAAAATACACGGGGACGTTCTCGTTCACCAACACGGGTACCAGCACCTTGAACGGCCCGTTCCAGGTGGTGTTCGGCGGCTTGCCTGCCGGCGTGACCCTGGCCAACGCCACTGGCAGCCATGCGGGCGCGGCTTTCGTCAGCGTCAACGCGGCCAGCCTGGCGCCGGGTGCGACGGCTTCGTTTGCCGTCAGTTTCAGCAATCCGTCGAAAGTGACGATCAATTACTCAGCCAGCATCTACGCCGGCAACTTCTAAGGACATCACCATGTTTGCAACGACACTCAACCGTACCTTGCGCCACGCGGTGCTGGCCGCCTTGCTTGCTGGCAGCTCCAGTCTGGCGCTGGCTGACCCGCTCAGTTACCACGTGGAAATCGACACCAGCCAGTTTTCCGGCGCCGGCTTCCTCGACTTTTCCTTTATCGCCGGCAACAGCCCCGCGCCGGGCGCCAGTGCCATCTTGAGCAACTTCTCGGGCGCTTTCGGCGCGCTCGAATCGCAGGAAGGCAGCGTCAGCGGCAGCCTGCCCGGTACCTTGACCTTCGGCAATAGCGGAGCGTATAACGACTGGTTTCACAACGTGACCCTGGGCGGCAAGTTCGGTTTCAATATCGTCTTTGGCGGCGACTTTCTGAACACGGCCGGCAGCGCGGGCACAACGTTTGGCGTGGGCTTGCTCGACTACACCGGCATAGCTTACCTCGGCAACGCGAATGGCAGTGTGCTGCAATTCGAACTGACGCCGCTCAACGGCGGTTTGCCCGCCAGCATCGCCGGCAGCACGTATGCGAGCATCGCGTCCATATCGGCCGTGCCGGAAGCGTCTGAATGGATGATGCTCACGGGCGGCCTGGCACTGATCGGATTTGCCCTGCGCCGTCGCCAGCCTGTCACCCGCACCTAGTCTTTCCAGACTGAACACAGCGCGCCTGCGGGCCGCTGTGTTTCATCTATTTAGTCGTAATAGCTATAAATCAGGAAACTAAATTGTATTGGTCAGCGTTTTACGCTTGATGCATAGTAAAAAACTTGTCGGGCAGTCTAGTATTTTCATGACTGCTGCCAACTTTTTTCGGGAGATGCATCGATGCCTGGCCATATTCTGGTGCTGGACCCTGCGCCCGCCATGCAGGCGCTGCTGGTGCATAACCTCGCTGGCGCCGGCTACCGGGTCAGCTGCGCCCTGGATGCGCGCGGTGCGCTGGCGCTGCTGGCAGCCGATCCGCCCGAGGTGCTGCTGCTGGAATGGGAATTGCCGGACGCGTCCGGTATCGCGCTGCTGCGCCAGGTGCGCCAGGACGGCGTACTGTGCGACTTGCCCATCATCATGCTCAGCGCGCGCGACAGCGAACAGGATAAGGTACTGGCGCTGGAAAGCGGCGCCGACGATTATCTGTGTAAACCTGTCGGCCCCCGTGAAATGCTGGCCCGCGTGCACGCGCTGCTGCGCCGCCGCGCGCCATCGGCCTTGCGCGCAGGCGCAGGCACTGCAGCGCTGAGGCTCGACCCGCACACCCTGCGTGTGACGGCCGGTAACGTGCCCGTCAGCCTGGGGCGCGTGGAATTCAAGCTGCTGCATTTCCTCATGGATCATCCGGACAGGGTGTATAGCCGCGCGCAACTGCTGGACCAGGTGTGGGGCCATGCCGCCTATCTCGACGAACGCACGGTCGACGCCCATGTGGGACGCTTGCGCCAGGCTTTGCTGCCGGGCGGCTGCGGCCACCGTATCGAAACCGTGCGCGGCAGCGGCTACCGCTATCTGGCGCTTGATACCGCCGTGTGCGCATGATGCTGCTGACGGGGCGGGAGCAGGAATACCTGCTGCACGCCATCCTCAGCGCGCATGGCATCGCCGTGCCCGGCGATTTCTTTCTGTGGAGCCAGGGGCCGCTGCAAATGCTGTTGCCGCACGACTTATTAATGTGCGCGCAACTGGACGCCGACGGTGCCGTGTTGCGCAGCGAAGCCTGGCATAGCGCCGCGCCCGATCACGCGCAGCTGCGCGAGCGTCAGGGGCAGCTGGCATACCTTGCGCTGGCCTGGCGTGCCGGTGGCCAGAAGGCAGGTGTCATCGACGGCGTGCTGGTGCACGGCAGCGTGGGCGACGCCGGCGGCAGCTTTTTTGCCCTGTTTGCGATGGGGGCGACGGATGCGCTGCGCCAGGCGTATGCGCTGGAATTGCTGCTGCCATATCTGCACCTGTACTGGCTGGCGTTGCCTGGCAGCCAGCGTGCGCGCATGACCGGCACGGCTGGCATGCGCGCGGCCAGTGCGCGCGAGCTGGAAGTACTGCATTGGGTGCGCGAAGGGAAAAGCAATAACGAGGTCGGGCAAATTCTCGGCATTAGCGGCGCCACCGTGAAAAGCCATTTGCAGCGCATCTATAAATTACTGCAGGTGAGCAACCGCATGCAAGCCGTGTCGCGCAGCGTCGCGCTGCGACTGCTCAGCCATTAGCGCTGGTCCTGCGGCCTGGTCTGCACCTTGCCATTGCCGCCACCATCTTGCATGTGTTCGACGGTGCCGGGCGACACCCTTGCCACGTCCGGGCTCGCTTTCAGGCGCGCCACTTCGGCTGGTGTCAGCATGGCGGCAAAGCCGTTGAAAGTCACCGTGTAGCGGTATTGCACGGGGGCATCGGGTACCAGCGCCAGCACTGCGCGCTGCTGCGCTTCCAACTGGGCCGTGTAGCGCCGCGCGGCGTCGCTGTGCGTATCGAGCCCATGCACGCCATCCGCTTGTGAGGCCAGCGGCGGGGCGCGCAACTGCACCAGATAGGACAGCCGCGCCGCAGCGGCCTGCGCCGCGGCAGGCAGTGCATGGATGCTGGCCATGCCGGCCAGGATGGCAATGCTGAGGCGAAATGTGGACATGCGCCGATTGTACGCGCGTCGCGCAAAAAAAACGCGCCCCGCAGGGCGCGCCGTGTACTGCCGGGAGCGATACCGTTACAGCTTGGCGTCCGCTCTCACGTTGCGCTGGCTGGGGACGGCCAGCGGCAGCGGGTTGTTGGTCTCCACCGACAGCACGGTGGTGGACGCTGCCGCGTTGTTGCCATCGAGGAATACTACACCGCCCAGGTAGCGTTTGCCCGTTTCCAGTCCAGACCAGCTGACGCCAGCCGTGGCGCTACCGCCCACATACACCTTGGTGGGCAGGGTGGCTTTCAGGTTGCCGCCCTTGTCGGCTGTCGTGACGACGGCCGACGACAGGCCGAAGCTTGTCGACACGCCATTTGCCACTTCATAGCCGATCGCGCACACCTTGTAGCTGCCTGCCGCGGGGGTGGTGACGGTGATGGCCTCGTTCGAGCCGCCGTTGGTCGAGGTGGCGACGGTCGCGCCGGCGCTGTTGAGCAGCAGCAGGTCGAGGTCGTTGCCCGTGCCTTCAGTCGTGTCGCGGTCGAAGATTTCGAAGCGCGCCACGACAGTGTTGGCGGGAATGCTGACATTGACGACGCGCACGCCGCTGCCGCCCGCCTTGCACGCGGCAGCCATCTGCGCCAGCGTGTCGACGCTGCCCTGTGCTGCCTGGCTGATGGTTTGCTCGCTGCGCGCCACTTCCTTCAGGCCGCCCGTCGCCGCGCCGACCTTGCCGGCAAAGCCGGTGGACAGGGTCAGCGAACGCAAGCCGCTGACCTTGTCGGCCCGCAGCAATGCCGGCGATTGCACCGCGCGGCCCGAGCGTGCCGTAACGGGGCTGCGCACCGTGTGCACGCCGTCGCTCCACACGAGGGCGCCATACTGCCAGGCATTGTCCGGCGCCGTGGTGCGCGTCAGGGTCACGGTGAAGGACTTGGTTTCGCCGGGCGCGAGCGCCAGGGTGGCGGGCGCCACTGCCACGCTGTAGCCGCTGACCGAGGCGCTTGCCGTGTAGGTGGCGCTGCTGCTGCCCACATTGGTGACGCGGCGCGTCACCGTTTGCGTGCCCAGCACGTTACCGATGGTGATCGACGGCACGTTCAGGTTGTAGCCGGCAATGGTACCGCCCGCGCATTCGGCCGTCATGCCAACGCCGCACATGTATTTCTTGTAGTCAGCCAGGCTGGCGTCATACACGAGGCCGGGATCGGTCGCCTTGTTCGGCGTCACGTGGCCGGCGCCCTGGCCCCATGGCAGGATGCCGCGCGCGTCGCCTGCCTGAACGTCGGGCAAGGTGGTGCTGCCGGTCGTCATCAGGGCCGATTTGATGGCGGCCGGACTCCAATCCGGATGCTGCTGGCGCAGCAGGGCGGCCAGGCCGGCCACGTGCGGGCTGGCCATCGAGGTACCTTGCAGGAAGATGTAGGCTTGCGCCGGCACCAGGTTGCCATCTTGCACGGCGTCGCGCTGGGCGCGCGACAGGGCGGGTGTGCCGCCGGCCAGGATGTCCACGCCAGGCGCGGTGACGTCCGGCTTGAGCAGGTTGGCGTCGTACAGGTTCGGGCCGCGCGACGAGAAGTCGGCCACCACGGGTGCGGCGGGGCCGTTGCCGTTGGTGACGAAGCGCGAGATGGCGGCCGTGGCCGCGCCCGTTTGTGCCTGAGCGTTGATCAGCGCGCCGTCGGCGGCGCTCACATGCACGGCGGGCAGCACGTGCGGGTCGGATACCAAGCCTATGCCCGTGTCGACCAGCACCATGCCTGCGCCACCGGCTTCCAGCACGGCGATGCCCTTGTCGGTGCGCGCCGTGGTGCCGCGCAGGCAGCTGACGACCTTGCCTGCAACCTTGGCCGGATCCAGCAGGGCCACGCCGCCGTTGTCGCCAGCGCGGTAGCACAGGGCCAGTTTCTGCGCATCGGCGCCGGGCAAGCCCGCGTCTTGTGCGCGGATCAGGGTGGTGGCTGGCAGCGGGTTGTAGTTGAGCGAGGCGCCCATGTACTTGGCACCATTGCCCAAGGTCACGGTAGCCTGGTTGGCGCGGTTGTGCGTCGAGGCGGCCACCGTGGTGATCCATGGGCTGACGTGGGCCACGGTATTGGCAGGACCCGCATTGCCGGCCGAAGCGGCAACGAAGACGCCGGCATTCGACGCATGCAGGAAGGCTTGCTCGACGGGATCGTTGACGGTGCCGCCACCGCTGATGGAGTAGTTGATCACGTGGACGCCATCCTGCACGGCTTTTTCGATCGCCGCCACGCTGTCGCCACCGTAGCAGCCGTTCTTCGCGCCGGTCGGCTGGGTGGCCAGATTGTAGGACCAGCACACCTTGTAGACGGACAGGCGGGCGCGCGGCGCCACGCCGGAAATGGCGCCCAGCGGCGTTCCGTTCACGGTGACGGGCACGCCCGCATTGCCGCCCGCAGTGGACGAGGTATGCGTGCCGTGGCCGCCTTCGCCATTCGGGTCGCCGATGGAATCGCGCGGCGAGGTGAATTCGCTCCAGTGCTGGATCTTGTCCGTCTCGGTCAGGCGTACGGCGTTGAAGTATTGCGCGCCGAGCAGCTTGTTGTTGCAGTGGTCTTGCGTAAAGCCTTCGCCGGCCTGACAGCTGCCTTTCCAGGCGGCCGGCGCGGCGCCGTATGCCAGGGCGGCGTTCGGGTCGAAGGTCGGGGCGCCGTTGGCGTCGACCCTGTCCGCATACGACAGGTTTTCCGGCCACACGCCGCCATCGACGATACCGATGATGATGTTTTCGCCCGCATGCTGCTTGCCGCCCAGCTGGCTCCACAGGCCGCCCGGCTGATCCAGGCCCAGGAAGGTGGGCGTGTAGTTCGTTTGCAGGGCGCGCGGTTCGTCGGGGGCGATGTTGGCTACTTCGCTGCTCGCTTGCAGCTGGCGCACTTCGGCGTCGGTCAGCAGGGCGGAAAAACCGTTGAGGACGATCTTGTACTGGTATTGCACGGGTGCGGCGGCGACGAGGGCTTGTACCCGGGCCTGTTTCTGTTCAAGGTAGTCGCCGTACAGCTGCACTTGCGTGCTTGCCAGGTCGAGGCGGCTGCCGGCGGCAGGCTGGGTGGCATCGAGGCCATCCACCGAACCGGTGTAGGAAGCGATGGGTTTGTCGGTCAGCTGCACGATGTAGGGGCGGCGCAGGTCGTCGGCGTGGGCCTGCAAGCTGAGGCTGGCAAACAGGCTCAGCACGGCGAGCGAAATGGGACGCAAGGTGGGGCGGAATGTCATGTAGGGTTTCCTGGTGACGGTAGCGGGAATCGAAAGGGAAGATCAGGCTTGCTTGCGGCGGCGCGCCGCGAAACCGATGCCTGCCAGGCCCAGCAGCATCATCGCGTAGGTCGATGGCTCCGGTACCGAGGCGACGATATTGTCGAGCGCAAACTGGCCCTTGTTGGTGCTGAAAGCGTTGCAATTGCCGGCCGTGTTGCAAGTGAAGCCGAAGAAGGCCAGCGAGGCGAATTGCTGGCTGCCGAAGCTGGCGCTGGTGTTGTAGCGCTGGAACTGGAAGTTGCCGCCGATGGGGCCGCCCAGCTGATATGTTTCATAGATGGAAGAACCGTTGGCATAGAAGCCTTGCACGCGCAGCAGGCCCGCTACCGCCGGATAGGTGACGCCCTGGGCGTAGCCGATGAAGCTGGCGTCGAAACCTTGCAAGCTGACGCTGCCGCCCGTCTTCAGCGGATCGAGGTAGACGATGCCGTCGTTGAGCGATGCATAGTAATTGCTCGTATTGTTGGTCGGGCACGCCATGCCGCAGGCGGCCGGGTCCGTGCCGTCGAATACAGCGCCGACCAGGTCGCCATAGCTGGCGCCGACGGCATTCGAGGCGCCCGTCAGCAGGAATTTGCCGAATTCCAGGGAGTCACCGTGGCCGACGAATTGGCTATCGATGTTGTCAAAGTTGATCACGTCCGCCATGGCGGCGGGAGTCCAGGCGGCGGACAGGGCCAGGATGGCGGCGCCGGTCCACTGCTTGGCCGAGAAAGGACTTGCCGCGGCAGTTGCCTTCGAATGCACAATACGAGTCATGAATTTTCCCTTGCTGTTTATGTAGGATGCAATATGTTTTGCGTCTGGGATGCTCTCTCCTGCGCGGCCGGATAAGACCAATGCGTAGAAAATTGATTTTTACTATAGCAAAAGAGGCAATTTTATTGTTTGATATTCTTGCAAATTTAATTTGAAAGTTACAAATAATGAATGAATAAAATTCATCACTTACTATGACTTGGTAACCAGGAGTAGATGGTTTTCGCATCGAAAATAGTTGAGTAGTTGCCTAGCCAGCCGAGCGCGCGGCGTCGTGGCGGTTTCGCGCACGCTGGATGGTTTCCGCTGAAATTTGTTGTTCGCAGTGCAAATAAAAGATTGTATGAACTATAACCGGCATGGTAGGCTGATAAGCATCAGGCAAGCGCGTGTCGCCCGTGCGTGGCCATCCGCCGCGCGCAGCGACGCAATGTATTGAGGGTAGGCAATAAGGAGTTACCGGATGCATGCAGCACACAGGCAGAACCTTGCGGCAACGCGCCATGCGCGCGGCTTTACCTTGCTCGAATTGCTGGTCGTCATCGTGATCATCGGCTTGCTGGCGGCGTATGTCGGCCCCAAGTATTTTGCCCAGCTGGGCAAATCGGAAGTGACGGTGGCCAAGGCGCAGATCGAGGCGTTTGAAAAGTCGCTCGATACCTATCGCCTCGACGTGGGACGCTACCCGACCACGGAAGAAGGTCTGGGCGCACTGCTGGTGGCGCCGCCGGCTGCCGGCACGCGCTGGAATGGACCGTACCTGAAAAAGGCCGTGCCGCTCGATCCCTGGGGCCATGCCTATCAATACCGCGCACCCGGCAGCAAGGGCGAGTACGACATCGTCTCGATGGGCAAGGATGGCCAGCCCGGTGGCAGTGGCGAGAATGCCGACATCAGCTCGCAATAGCGCCAGCGCTACTCCTCCCTCACGGAAACGCCATCATGCAGTTTGAAGTTCGCGCGCTCTCCACGGACCAGGCAGCGGTCACCTTGTCGACTTGCGTGATTGACGCGCGCGACGAAGCGGACGCGCGCCGCCAGGCCGAGGCGCGGGGCCTGTTTGTCAGCGCCATCCGGCCGCTGCGGGCCACGCCGTTCAGCGCGGCCGGACGCCAGCGCGCGCGCGCGCTGCCCCTGTTGCTGTTTAGCCAGGAATTGCTGGCGCTATTGAATGCGGGCCTGGGCATCGTCGAGGCGCTCGAAGCCCTGTTGGAAAAGGAAGCGGCGCCGGCCACGCGCAGCGTGCTCACGCGCCTGCTGGAAGGCTTGCGCGAAGGCAAGCGTTTTTCCGCCGTGCTGGCAGAGCAGGCCGAACTGTTCCCAGCGCTCTACATCGGCATCGTCAAGGCGGCCGAAGGCACGAGCGACTTGCCGCGCGCGCTGTCGCGCTATATCGACTACCAGCAGCGCATCGATGCGGTGCGCTCAAAAATCGTCAGTGCCGCCATCTATCCGGCCATCCTGCTGGCCGTGGGTGGCGGCGTCAGCGCCTTCCTGATCACCTATGTCGTGCCGCGCTTTGCCGAGGTGTACCAGGGCGCCGGGCGCAACCTGCCGTGGATGTCGCAAGTCATGCTCAGCTGGGGCCAGTTCGTCACCGAACACGGCCTGGTCCTGCTGTTGGCGCTGGCGCTGGCCGGCAGCGTGTTGCTGACCGCCGTGCGCCGCGTGCTGCGCAACGGCGGCGTGGCGCGCCTGCTGGCAAAGCTGCCCGGTATCGGCGAGCGCGTGCGCATCTATGAATTGTCGCGCCTGTACCTGACGCTGGGCATGCTGGCGGAAGGCGGCATCACCATCGTGCAGGCAATTTCCACCGTGCAAGCGATGGTTTCGCCGCGCATGCAGGCGTCGTTGCGCCAGGCGCGCGACGCCATCGAGGCGGGCCAGCCCCTGTCCTCGGCGTTTGAGCAGCATCAACTGACGACGCCCATTTCCCTGCGCATGCTGCGCGTGGGCGAGCGCACGGGCGACATGGGCCCCATGCTGACGCAGTCGGCGGCCTTTTACGACGGTGAAATCAGCCGCTGGATCGACCGCTTCACGCGCACCTTCGAGCCGCTGCTGATGGCCGCCATCGGCCTGATCGTGGGTGCCATCGTGATCCTGCTGTACATGCCCATCTTTGACCTTGCCGGCGATATTTCATGATGCACACTGATTCTGCGCCCACCGTGACCATCGACGCTGCGCTGCTGCAGAGCGCGCGCGCCCTGTGCCTGCACTCGAAGCGCAGCCTGGTCGAAGAATTGCAGCAACTGAGCGGCATCGAGGCGCGCGCCGTGGTGCGCGAACTGGCGCGCCCCTTCGGCTTGGGCGTGCTGGAAACGGCCGACATGCTGGCCTACGTTCCCGCCTTCGACCTGCTGCCGCTGTCGCAGGCATTGGCGCGCCACAGCGTGCTGCTGCGCGCCGCCGATGGCCAGCTGGTGGGCGTGATTGCCGACCCGTTCGACCTCGACCTGCAAACCTGGCTGGGCGCGCGCGCGGGGCAGGCCAGCCTGACTGTGCGCCTGGCGCTGCAGGCCGACATCGGCGCCTACCTGTCGAAGCAGGAAGAATCGGCGCGCGCCGTCGACAACCTGCTGCCTGGCGCAGCGAACGACGCGCGCCGCGATGGCAAGACGGCCGCCGTGCTGTCATTCGCCAGCGTCTCGGAAGCGGCCAGCCCCGCCGTCAAGCTGGTCAACTCGACGCTGTACGACGCGCTGAAGGCGGGCGCCTCGGATATCCACCTGGAAAGCACGGCCGGCGGCCTGGCCGTCAAGTACCGCGTCGATGGCGTGCTTGATCACGCCACGTCCGTCAACGGCATCGAAGTGGCCGAACACATCATCTCGCGCCTGAAAGTGCTGGCCGAACTCGATATCGCCGAGCGCCGCGTACCGCAGGACGGCAGCTTCCGCGTTGAATCGGGCGGGCGCGAAATCGACTTGCGCGTCTCCATCATGCCCAGCATCCATGGCGAGGACGCCGTCATCCGCATCCTCGACAAGCGCGCCATGATCGAGGCGTACGGTGCGCTGACCCTCGAAGCACTGGGTTTTGACGCCCCATCGCTGGAAGCCTTGCGCGCGCTGGCGCAGGAAGCCTACGGCATGTTGCTCGTCACCGGTCCCACGGGGTCGGGCAAGACCACGACCCTGTACGCGGCGCTGACGGAAATCCATAACGGGCGCGAAAAGATCATCACCATCGAAGATCCCGTCGAATACCAGCTGCCCGGCATTTTGCAGATACCCGTGAATGAAAAGAAGGGGCTGACCTTTGCCAAGGGCTTGCGCTCGATTCTGCGCCACGACCCCGACAAGATCATGGTGGGCGAGATCCGCGACCGCGAGACGGCGGAAATCGCCGTGCAGTCGGCCCTCACAGGCCACCTGGTACTCACCACCGTGCATGCGAATAATGTGTTCGACGTGTTCGGCCGTTTTACCCACATGGGCATCGACCCGTATGCGTTTGTCTCGGCCCTGAACGGCATCTGGGCGCAGCGCCTGATCCGCACCAATTGCCCCCATTGCGCCACCGAATACACGCCGGACGATGGTGAGCTGGCCAGCGTGGGGCTGGCGCGCGCCGACGTTGATGCATATCAATTCAAGCAGGGCAAGGGCTGTGGCGACTGCCGCGGCACGGGCTACAAGGGGCGCCGCTCGATCGCCGAAATCCTCGTGCTGACCGATGAAATCCGCGAACTCATCGTCGACAAGAAACCGATCCGCCAGATCAAGGCGGCCGCGTATGCGAACGGCACGCGCAGCCTGCGCCTGGCGGCGCTGGAACTGGTCAGGCGGGGCGCCACCACCATCACGGAAATCAAGAGGGTCACCCTGCATGCGTAGAGCTTTTGGAATGGGTTTGCGCCTGGGCGTGGCGGCGGGCAGCATCAGCCTGTGGCGCAGCAGCCGCTGGCGCGCACCGGCATGGACTCTGCTGCGCGAGGTCGCGTATGTGCCCGACACCGGCCTGCATGGCGACTTTGCTGCCCTGGGCCAGGCGCTGGAACAGATTCTGCCGGAGGGACAATACGCGCGCTGGCCCTTGTCCGTGGTGCTCGACGATGCGTTGGCGCGCCTGTGGCAAGTGGACATGCCGCAAGGCGCCGCGCGCCTGGCCGACATCGAGGCTGCCGCCGCGCTGCGTTTCCAGTCGCTGTATGGCGATCCTCCCGGCCTGTGGCAAAGCTGCCACGCCTGGGACGCGCGCGCGCCGTTTTTCTGCGCCGTGCCGCGCGCGCTGCTGGCGCAACTTGCCCGCGTGGCCCTGGACCGCAAGCTGGCATTGATTTTCATCACGCCGCAATTCGCGCGCCACTGGAACCGCTGGCACGGCGCGCTGAAACCGGGCGCCTGGTTTGGCCAGTTGCAGGAGAACACCTTGACCCTGGGCGTGCGTCACGATGGCCGCCTGCGCGCCGTGCGCGCGCTGCCTGTGCCCCCGGACGCGGGCCATGGCTGGCTGGTGCAGACACTGGCGCGCGAGGCGCTGCTGCAAGGCGTGCCCGCACCGGCGCAGCTGCAGCTGTGCGGCGCGCCGCCATCAGGCTGGCTGGCGCCGGCGGCAGCGTTTCAATGCCAGTTTTTTTCCACGCCAGACGGGGACGGTGCCTTGTCGCCGGCCGCGCGGCTGGCGCGCAGCGCAGGCCTGGCATGACGCGCCTCGATATCGATTTCGCCCCCCCCGGCTGGCGCCGCAGCCTGCACCGCGTGCCCGCATGGGCATGGATCACGGGGGCGCTGGGCGTGGCGCTGATCGCTACGGCGGCATACAGCGGCAGCGCCGCGCTGCAGCGCCAGCAGGCCAGCGAGATGCAATGGCAGCGCGCGCAGCAGCGCGTCGCGCAAGCCGCGCAGGAGCCGCCACCCATGGCGATCGTGCCGATTGCGCCGGCGCAGGCGGCGGCCGTGAATGCGGCCATCCTGCAACTGAATCTGCCGTGGCGCGACCTGCAGGATGCGCTGGCCAGCGCCACGCCGCCCGGCATCGCGCTGCTGGCGCTGGAGCCGGATGCGCGCAAGCGCGTGCTGAAGATCACGGCCGAAACCACCAGTAGCGACGCCATGGTGGCGTATGTGGCGCAATTGAAGCAGCAGCAGCTGTTTGGCGTGCGCGTGCAGCTGCTGCGCCATGAAATCAATGCACTCGATCCGAACCGGCCCTTGCGCTTCCAGTTGGAAGCACGCTGGGGTGCGCCATGATGGCCATCGACCTCCATACCTTGCGCCTGCGCGCGCAACTGCTGCTGCGCCGCGTGGGCACGCCCGCCTGTATCGCCGTGGCCTTGCTGGTGCTTGGTGTGGCCGCCTGGACCTGGGCCTGGCAGCAGCGCGCCGTGGCCGCGCAGCTGGCAGCGCGTCCATTGCCGGCGGCCTCGCTGGCCGCAGTTGCTGCGGTACCGGTGGCGACATCGGGCGAGAACCTGGCGCGCTTCCATGCGACGCTGGGCCAGCAGCGCCACGTCGAGCAGCAAGTCAAGCTGCTGTTCGACCTGGCCGCGAAAAACGGCCTGCAGCTGGCGCAGGGCGAGTACAAGAGCGGCTACGACAAGGCCAGCCGCGTCGCCACTTATCAGGTGACCTTGCCACTCAAGGGCAGTTATGCGGCCGTGTGGCAGTTTGCGCTGCAGGCGCTGCGCGCCATGCCGTTCGCCTCGCTCGATGAACTGAGTTTTCGCCGCGAGCAGATCGCCGACACGCAGCTCGAAGCGCGTTTGCGCCTGACCTTTTATTTAGCTGACAGCGCGGGAGAAGCACCATGACGCCGCGCCATTACCTGCTGCTGGCCGGAGTGCTGGGCGCAGGCGCCTTGCTGCTGTTTGGCGAGCGCCAGCCCGTCTCCGAGGTGGCCGAGGCGGTCGAGCGGGCCGTGGCGCCAGCGCGCCAGCGCGCTGCCAGGCCTGCCGTCGCACAGCCAGCCATCCTGGCGCTGCTGCCGCGCAGCGAGGTGGCGGGCGAGGACGGCGACACCTTTGGCGGCGCCGATGGCGTCTTCCAGAGCCAGAACTGGACTCCGCCGCCACCGAAAATGGCGGTGACCGCCGCACCGCCGCCGCCACCGCCGATGGCGCCGCCGCTGCCGTTCGTCTACCTGGGCAAGGCGGCAGCCGATGGCGCCTGGGAAGTGTTTTTGTCGCGCGCCGACAAGACGTATATCGTGCGCGCCAATACTGTCATCGATGGCGCCTACAAGGTCGTGACGATCGCGCCGCCCGTCATGACGCTCACTTATCTGCCGTTGAACCAGGTTCAGCAGCTCAACATTGGAGTATTCGAGTGATGTCTCGTTCCTTTTCATCGGCGCTGCTGTTGGTGCTGCTGTCCGGCTGTGCCGGGCAGCAGGCCTACCTCGACGGGCGCGAGCTGATCGCGCAAAACCAGGTGCCTGCCGGCCTGCAAAAGCTGCAGGAAGCGCTGCAGCAGGACCCCGGCAACGTGCAGTACCGCAGCGCCTACCTGCAGGCGCGCGAACGGGCCACCAGCACCGGCCTGCAGCAGGCCGAGCGTCAGGCGCAAACGGGGCAGGGCGAGCTGGCGCGCGCGGGCTTTCTGGGCGTGCTGGAAATCGATGCGCAGAACGAGCGCGCCACCAGCGGCTTGCGCGCGCTCGAGCGCGAACAGCGCCAGGGGAAATTGCTGGCTGATGCACGCACGGCGTTTGATGCAAAACAATACGACCCGGCGCGCCAGCGCCTGAACGCCATCCTGACGGAGCAGCCGAACCATGCGGGCGCGCGCGCGCTGCAGCGCGAAGTCGATGAAAAGACGGCGCCGCCTATCGTCGAATCGGGCCTGGCCAAATCGTACAAGCAGCCGATCAGCATCGAGTTCCGCGACGCGCCATTAAAACAGGTGTTCGAACTGATTGCGCGCCGCTCCGGCCTCAATTTCGTCTTCGACAAGGACGTCAAGGCCGATGCGAAAACCTCGATCTTCCTGAAGAACAGCACGGTGGAATCGGCCATCTACTTCCTGCTGGTGACGAACCAGCTGGAGCAGCAGGTGATGGATGCGAACACCATCCTGATTTACCCGAACGTGGCGGCCAAGCTGAAGGAATACCAGGAAGTGCTGGTGAAGACCTTTTTCCTCGCCAATGCCGACGCCAAACAGGTAGCCAACACGCTCAAGACTATTTTGAAGACGCGCGACGTGGTGGCCGATGAAAAACTCAACCTCGTCATCGTGCGCGATACGCCCGAGGCGATCCGCCTGGCCGAGCGCCTGATCGCGCTGCAGGACGTGCCAGAGGCGGAAGTGGTACTGGAGCTGGAAATCCTCGAAGTCAAGCGCAGCCGCCTGCTGGAACTGGGCGTGGCCTGGCCGACGAGCCTGACCCTGACGCCGCTCTCCACCTCGGGCGGGATGGGGCTGACCATCAGCGACCTGAATAATCTGAACCAGCGCAGCATTGGCGTGAGCGACCTGTCCGTGACGGCCAACATCAACAAGAAGGACGGCGACGCCAACATCCTGGCCAACCCGCGCATCCGCGTGCGCAACCGCGAAAAGGCGAAGTTCGTCATCGGCGACAGGGTGCCCGTGGTGACCACCACCATTTCGCCGGGCACGGGCGGCTTCGCTTCCGAATCCGTCAGCTACCTGGACGTGGGCCTGACGGTGAACGCCGAACCGACTATCTACCTGAATAACGAGGTGGGCATCCGCATTTCGCTCGAAGTGAGCAACCTGGGCGCGGCCACCGTCACCCGGAGTGGCTCGACCTTGTACCAGATCGGCACGCGCCAGGCCTCGACCATGCTGCAATTGAAGGATGGCGAAAACCAGGTGCTGGCGGGCTTGATCAACAACGAAGAGCGCAGCTCGGGCAACAAGGTGCCGGGCTTGGGCGACATTCCCGTGCTGGGGCGGCTGTTCGGCAGCAGCAAGGATGACAGCCAGAAGACCGAGATCGTGCTGTCGATCACGCCGCACCTGGTGCGCACGGTACAGCGTCCGGAAGCGAAGGAATCGGAATTTTCGGCCGGCACGGAAGGCAGCTTTCGCCGGCGGCCCGACATGGCGGCCAAGGCAGCCACGCAGATGCCGGGCACGGTGATCGTGCGTTCCGGCGCGTCGGCCGTCGGCATGCAGGCGCCGCCGCCGCAGCCGCTGATGGTGCCGGGCCAGGTGCCGCAGACGCTGCCGCAGCCGCAGACGGTGGCCTCGCCAGAGGTGACGCCATCCCCCGAAACACCTGCCGCCTCGCCGCTGCCGCTGTCCTCGGGCCAGCCCATGCCGCTGCCGGTGTCGCCCTTGCCGCTGTCGTCCGGCCAGCCCGTGCCGGTGGCGCAGCCAACCGCCAAATGAGGCTGGCCCATGCCAGGAAGGGGCAGGGTGGCTTCAGCCTGATCGAGCTGCTGGTGACCCTGGCCATCCTGGGCGTGCTGGCCACGCTGGTGGTGCCCGTCACGCAGGTGGCCATGCAGCGGCGCCAGGAGCAGGATTTGCGGCGCGCCTTGCGCGATATCCGCCAGGCTCTGGATGCGTACAAGCGCGCCGGCGACGAAGGGCGCATCGTGCGTGCCACGGACGCCAGCGGCTACCCGAAAAGCCTGGAAGTGCTGGTCGAGGGCGTGCCGGACCAGCGCAACCCGAAACGCAGCAAGATGTTCTTCCTGCGCCGCGTGCCGCGCGACCCGTTCAATGCCGATGCCAGCCTCAGCGATGCGCAGACATGGGGCCGGCGCAGCTACGCCAGCGAGGCGACCGAGCCGCGCGAGGGGGACGACGTCTACGATGTGTATTGCACATCCAGCAAGACTGGCCTGAACAATGTGCCTTACCGCTTATGGTGAACCATGGCTGCCAATAACCATGCTGCGCGCGCGCGCGGCTTTACCCTGATCGAACTGCTGGTGGTGCTGGGCATCGTGGCGCTGCTGCTGACCCTGGCCGTGCCGCGCTATTTTCCCAGCCTGGACAAGGCGAAGGAAACCGTGCTGGCGGACAACTTGCGCAATCTGCGCATCACCATCGACCAGTACCACGGCGATACGGGCCGCTATCCCGATACCCTTGAGCAACTGGTGGACAAGAAATACCTGCGCGCCATGCCCATCGACCCCATCACGGAGAGCGAATCGACATGGCTGATCGTGGCGCCGCCCGACGATACGCCGGGCCAGGTGTATGACGTCAAGAGCGGCGCGCCTGGCAAGGACCGCAACGGCACGCCGTTTGCCGACTGGTAGCTGCGATGCATGCTCGTGCGCAGCGCCAGCGCGGCTTCACCTACCTTGGGCTGATCATCCTGGTGGCCATCCTGGGCTTGGTGGGCGCGGCCGGCCTGAAGATGGGCTCCCTGCTGCAGCGCCAGGCGGCCGAGCAGGAGCTGCTCGACATCGGCGCGCAGTTTTCCGATGCCCTCTATAGTTATGCGGCCGCCACGCCGCCGGGACAGCCGCAACAGCCGCCGAATCTGGCCGCCTTGCTGCGTGACCCCCGTTTCCCCCAGGTGCGCCGGCATCTGCGCAAGCTGTATGCCGACCCCATCACGGGGCGTGCCGAATGGGGCTTGCTGTACCAGCCCGGCAGCAATGGCATCATTGGCGTGCATAGCCTGTCGCCAGCGGCAGCGTTGAAAGTAGGAAACTTCGAGGCCCGGTTTGCCGGTTTCGACGGCAAGGCGCGGCTGTCGGAATGGCATTTCATGGTCGATGCCAGGGTCTCATCCGTGCCGTCTGCGGGACAGGCCGCTGTTCCGGCGAGTGATGAGGCCGGCATTACGCCCGCCTTGCCGGCGCTGCCGTTGTTTTCGCGCACTGTTACCCCACCGCAAGAGCAAGCGCCAACAGAGCCCGATGAGCAGCCTGAGCCACAAAATTCCGCTGAAAACACTTCCGGGTAGCAGTTTTTACCGTAAAACATGGGGAAAATAAATATATGTGCCGGCAACTATTTTTCTGAAGAAATTCATAGATAGTGGCAAATATTTCATTAGGAAAATAGTTATCATGGATGAAACTTAGATAAAATATTTGTAATTGATTTAATGCATTTATGCTACCATTCTGTTTAGTACTTCCGGTACTAAAACTATTGGTGGCCTGCGCATTGCAGCCATAAATTACTTTTTAAGGGATAAACTATGAAATTGAAATTTATCGCTGCAGGCATCATGGCAGCAGCATCGTTCAGCGCTTATGCAGGCGATCAAGTCCTTGATATTACCGCTGACGGCGATGTCCACACCTTCAACGCTGTTGTTGGTGATGGCATTTTGTCCGGTGGTCTGGATGAGATCATCCTGAACGGCCTGGGTGCTGGCAAGTACAACATCGGCTTGTCGATTACCGGCCAGAAGCTGACGTTCAATGCGCTCACGTCGAACCTGAACAATCAACTGGGCGAAGCCTTCTCGGTTGGCGGCCTGAAGTTCTTCGGCGTGGAATACAGCGGTGTTGGTCCGTTCAAACTGCAACTGTTTGGTAACGCCCTGGCCGGCGCCAATTACAGCGGCACCTATACGGTGAGCGCCGTACCAGAACCAGCAACCTACGGCATGCTGCTGGGTGGTTTGGGACTGCTGGGCTTCATGGCTCGTCGTCGTTCGGCAAAAAAAGCTGCCTGATATCGCTGCTGTGTAGAATGTGAAAACCCGCTTCGGCGGGTTTTTTTCGTTTGGTCTGGGTCGGCTGCGCAAGGTGAGACGCAGGCAACAACGTCCTGCGCAATCCGGACAAGTGGCGCAGGACTAGGCGCCAAGTCGAAGACAGTACGGCAGTACGGCGAGACGCAGGCAACAACGTCCTGCGCAGCTTGTTATGCGTGGCGCTTGAAGTCGCGGAAGCGGAAGCCAGCGAGGAACAGGGTGACAAAATACGCCACGCCGCACACGGCCACCACCAGGGCCAGCGCGCCGGCCCGCAGCAGCGGATGGGCTTGCATGGCGATCCAGTCGATGCGCATGGCGCCAGCATACGCCACGCCGCCCATCACGATGAGTGCCGGCAACAGGCGCAGGAAGAACTTGGCCCAGCCCGGCTTCGGCTGGTAGATGCCGCGCTTGCGCAAGCCCCAGTAGAGAAAAGAGGCGTTCAGGCAGGCGCCCAGACCGATCGACAGGGCCAGGCCGGCCACGGCGATGTAGGGCACGAACAGCAGATTCATCAACTGCGTGGCAATCAGCACGCCGATGGCGATTTTCACGGGCGTGCGGATGTCCTGGCGCGCATAGAACGCGGGCGCCAGGGTTTTCACGAGGATGATGCCGATCAGGCCCAGGCTGTAGGCCACCAGCGGTTGCGTCGACATGGTCACCGATTCGGCCGTGAACTTGCCATAGTGAAATAATGTCGCGATCAGCGGCGTGGCCAGGGTCGCCATGCCGACGGCGGCGGGCAGGGCCAGCAGGAAAGTCAGGCGCAAGCCCCAGTCCAGCAGGGCCGAGTATTCCGTCTTGTCGCCATCCACGTTGGCCTTTGACAGGCTGGGCAGCAAGATGGTGCCCAGGGCCACGCCCAGCATGGCGGTAGGGAACTCCATCAGGCGGTCCGCATACGACAGCCAGGAAATGCTGCCTTCCGTCAGGCGCGAGGCGATGCTGGTGTTGATCATCAGGCTGATCTGGGCTGCCGAGACGGCGAACACGGCCGGTCCCATTTTTTTCAGCACGCGGCGCACGCCGCCGTCGGACAGGCCGATGGCGGGATTGAGCGACAGGCGTGGCAGCATGCCGATCTTGATCAGCGCGGGAATCTGGATGGCCACCTGCAGCAGGCCGCCGGCGAACACGGCAATGGCCATGGCGTAGATCGGCTGTTTCAGGTGCGGCGCGAGGAACAGCGAGGCGGCGATGAATGATAAATTGAGCAGCACCGGCGTGAAGGCGGGAATCTTGAATTCGCGCCAGGTATTCAGAATGCCGCCCGCCAGGGCCACGAAGGACATGCAAGTAATATAAGGGAACATCAGCCGCGTCATCCACACGGCCGCGTCAAAAGCGCCCGCGTCCTTGGTCAGGCCCGTGGCGATCGCATACACGAACCACGGCGCGCCGACGATGCCGATGGCGGACACGAGCAAAGTGGCCCAGACCAGGGTGGTGGCCACGTGGTCGGCCAGTTGCTTGCTCGCTTCCTGGCCATGCTGGTTCTTGTATTCCGACAAGATCGGCACGAAGGCTTGCGAGAAGGCCCCCTCGGCAAACAGGCGGCGCAACAGGTTGGGGATGCGGAAGGCAACAATGAAGGCATCCGTGTAGGCGCCGGCGCCAAAGGCGCGCGCGAACAGGCTTTCGCGCAATAATCCGGTTACACGGGACAGCATGGTCATGCTGGAGATGGCGGCGAGGGTTTTAAGCAAGTTCATGGGGGCAGATTATAGCCGGGCGCGCTACCGTTAAACGCTAAAAATATGGTAACAATTGCTGCCGATTCGCCCTCGCCAGGCCCATTTTCAGGTATTTTTGGTGTCACACACGGTTTTTTGATTTGCCCCCGCTTGAAAATATCGCTATAATCGAAGGCTGTACAGAATTCTGTTACGCAGACACTAATGTTTGACAGGCACTGGTTTGGCACACATGGTTCGGCAGACGCACAGAACGCACCGGTTGGCAAACACTAATGTTTGCAAACGCACTTTGACCCTGTTTTAGGAAATTCCATGGCAAATACCGCACAAGCGCGCAAACGCGCTCGTCAAGCAGTTAAGCAAAACGCACACAATTCGTCCCAACGTTCGACCTTGCGCACGGCTATCAAAGCTGCTCGCAAAGCGATCCAGGGCGGCGACAAGGCAGCTGCTGCTGCAATCTTCCAAGCATCCGTGTCGACCATCGACCGTATCGCTGACAAGAAGATCATCCACAAAAACAAGGCAGCTCGCCATAAGAGCCGTCTGGCAGCTGCCTTGAAAGCACTGTCCGCTTAATATTCGCCAGCAGGCAAGCCACCACGGTGGTCTTGCCTGTGCCAGTACGCTGGCACTGGTTGAAAAGCAAAAACCCGCAGATTCGTTCTGGCGGGTTTTTTCGCGTTTTTTTTGTGCGGTTTTTGCGGCCGCGCCCGCCAGCGGCTGGCTGCGGCCGCTATGGCCTAGCGCGTCGCGGGCAGGTTGCCGATGCTCATGCCTGGCTTGATATTTTTTTGCTTGAACCAGCCCAGGTTCATTTCCAGCGCATAGCGCACGGGCACGGTTCTGGTCGAGCAGTGGCTGTCGAGCGTATGCGCTTGCATGTCTTCGATGTTGACGATCTTGCCGCTGGCATCGATAAAGGCCACGGACAGGGGCAGCGGCGTGTTTTTCATCCACATGCATTGCGTGGACGGGGTGCCAAAGACGAACAGCATGCCTGCATTCGCCGGCATCTTTTCACGGTACATCAAGCCTTGTTCGCGTTGCTCTTCCGTAGCGGCCACTTCCGCCTGGATCAAGTGCATGCCGGCCGAGAGCTGCAAGCTCTTGCCTTGCGGTGTTTGCGCTTGCGCAATGCTGGCACACGCCAGCAGGGCGATGGACAGGCTGAGACGGCGAAGGGAAGTTTTCATGGCGCGGGACGGTGGCTGCGAAGCGGCGATTAAGCCATGCAGGCGGCTGCCTGGTCAAGCATGTTGCCTGGCCGTATCGAAAGCGTGGGGTTACAGCAACATGGTCGCTGCCGTCACCCCGGGAACGACGCTTACTTCACCGGCTTGCCTGTTTCAGCGGCCGGCTGCTTCGTCTTGCGCGGATGCGGAATCAGGCGCGGTGCATCGGTTGCGGCCGAGGCGTTGACCGAGGCCGCTGCCGGCTTGACGGCATCGGTGGCAGCCGAGGCATGGCTGGATGCCGATGCAGATGCCGATGCCGGTGGCGGCTTGACGGCATCGGTCGCTGCGGAAGCGTGCACCTTGGCGCCCGATTGCGCCAGTGCGGCGCCGGCAAGCAGGGAGGCGGCCAACATCAGTATTCCTTTTGTCATCATCTTTCCTTTTCCGTCATGTTAAGGTCAGATGATTTTAATGCATTATCTAAAAATAAATAATGCTTATCGGCAAAATTGCTGAAGCCACTTTTCTTGTCCTGTTCACGCCTTGCCAATGTTCTCCGCTGGCACTTCGCACCATTCGCCGGGCAGCAGAGGGTGGCTGGCCAGCGAGAACGGGCCGATGGCGCTGCGCACCAGGCGCAGGGTGGGCAGGCCGACGGCAGCCGTCATGCGCCGCACTTGCCGGTTTTTTCCTTCTTTCAAAGTGATCGCCAGCCACGAGGTCGGCTTGTCGGCGCGCGCGCGGATCGGTGGGTTGCGCGGCCACAACCAGTCCGGCTCGGCGATGCGCACGGCCTTGCACGGCTTGGTGATGAAGTCGCCCAGGTCCAGCGGCGCCTGCAGGCGCGCCAGGCTGGCCGCATCGGGCACGCCGTCGACCTGCACCAAATAGGTTTTCGCTTCCTTGCGGTCGGGGTGGCTGATCTCGTGCTGCAGGCGGCCGTCGTCCGTCAGCAGCAGCAAGCCCTCGCTATCGGCGTCGAGCCGGCCGGCCGGGTAGATGCCGGGAATGGTCAAATGGTCGGCCAGCGTGGCGCGGCCGTCCTGCGGCGAAAACTGGCACAAGACCTGGAATGGTTTATTGAAGAGGATGAGTGGCATGCTGGTCGAGGAATGGATGTAAGCGGTGGTGGCTGCTGGTCGGCGCCGCAAAAGCGTGGCGCCCTGTAAAATAGTGGTGCATAATGTGAAACACAGTCTTATGTCTTATAGAAGACATGGGCGGTATGGCAACGAGGTTCTTTGGCGCCGCAGATGGTCCGGCTGTTCTTTCCCTGCTAAAGTGCGTTGTTGCCACCCTGTTCGGACTTGTTTTTGTAAACTCTGCAACCGCAGAGCGCGTCGCCGGCCAGTGTTGCCCGCCAGCGGTGTGTCCCACTTCGGAGATCACGATGTATCAACATATCACTGTACCTGCTGACGGCCAAAAAATCACCGTCAACGCCGATTTTTCGCTGAATGTACCAGATAATCCTATCGTTCCCTTCATTGAAGGCGATGGCACGGGCATCGATATCAGCCCGGTCATGATCAAGGTGATCGACGCTGCCGTGGCCAAGGCCTATGGCGGCGCGCGCAAGATCAGCTGGATGGAAATCTACGCGGGCGAAAAATCGACGAATGTGTACGGTCCCGATGTGTGGCTGCCGGAAGAAACCCTGGCCGTACTGAAAGATTACGTCGTCTCCATCAAGGGCCCGCTGACCACGCCCGTCGGCGGGGGTATCCGCTCGCTGAACGTGGCCCTGCGCCAGCAGCTCGATCTGTATGTCTGCCTGCGTCCCGTGCGCTACTTCACGGGCGTGCCGTCGCCCGTGAAAGAGCCGGAAAAGACGGACATGGTGATTTTCCGCGAAAATTCGGAAGACATCTACGCCGGCATCGAGTACCAGCAAGGCTCGCCCGAAGCCAAGAAATTGATGGATTTCCTGATCAATGAAATGGGCGTGACGAAGATCCGCTTCCCGGCCACGTCCGGCCTGGGCATCAAGCCCGTCTCCATCGAAGGCACGCAGCGCCTGGTGCGCAAGGCCATCCAGTACGCGATCGACAATGACAAGCCATCCGTGACGATTGTGCACAAAGGCAACATCATGAAGTACACGGAAGGCGGCTTCCGCGACTGGGCGTATGCGCTGGCGCAAACGGAATTCGGCGCCGAGCTGATCGATGGCGGTCCATGGTGCAAGTTCAAGAATCCGAAGACGGGCCGCGACATCATCGTCAAGGATTCCATTGCTGACGCGTTCCTGCAACAAATCCTGCTCCGTCCGGCCGAATACAGCGTCATCGCGACCTTGAATTTGAACGGCGATTACATTTCCGACGCGCTGGCGGCGCAAGTGGGTGGCATCGGCATCGCGCCCGGCGCCAATCTGTCCGATTCCGTGGCCATGTTTGAAGCGACGCATGGTACGGCGCCGAAGTATGCAGGCAAGGATTATGTGAACCCCGGTTCCCTGATCCTGTCGGCGGAAATGATGCTGCGCCATATGGGCTGGCTGGAAGCGGCCGACCTGATCATTTCTTCAATGCAAAAATCGATCGCCTCGAAGCGCGTCACCTACGATTTCGCCCGCCTGATGGAAGGCGCGACGCAAGTGTCGTGCTCCGGTTTCGGCGATGTGATGATCGAGCACATGTAACACGCGGGGCAGGGCAGGGTGCAGCGCACCCTGCGGACGAAAAAAAACCCCGTTCGAAAACGGGGTTTTTCACATCTGAGGGCCGGCGATGCTTAGGCTGCTTGGATGTTGGAAGCTTGCTTGCCTTTAGGGCCTTGCGTGACTTCGAATTGAACTTTTTGACCTTCTTTGAGGGTCTTGAAACCGTTCATGTTGATTGCGGAGAAATGAGCAAACAAATCTTCGCCGCCGTCATCTGGAGTGATGAAGCCAAAACCTTTGGAATCATTGAACCACTTAACTGTACCTGTTGCCATAAAAAGAACTTTCAAAATTAAAACAAATCACACGAGCCATAAAAGCAAGAAGCTTCTTGCCCCCTCCTCGACGTCTCACTTCTTATCAAGCTGTACATTACTGCAACAGTCGATACAGCATTGTTGGCGGAATAAATAATGAAGTCAAGCGCTTTTCCATCGATATTGCCAAATTCTTCACGGCAACCAAAAAAGCAACTCTTGATTTTGACAGCAAGGTCGCCATCTGCGCACTATTAAGAAAACGCGTAAGATTGAAAACAATTGGAAAGGCGTAGATATTGCGCATGACAACCACTGTGAAAGCATTAGAATAAGCGTATGGCAACCAAGCACGACACAGAAACCCTGCTGGAGCGGCAAGTGCTGAAGCCGCCACCGCTCTACCAGGTGGCCTTGCTCAATGACGACTACACCCCGATGGAGTTTGTGGTGGCTATCATTGAGGAGTATTTCAACAAGGACCGTGAAACGGCGACGCAAATCATGCTCAGTGTTCATCGCTACGGCAAAGGAGTGTGCGGCGTGTTCTCTAAAGATATAGCGTGTACCAAAGTGGAGTTCGTTTTAACGCATGCGCGCAAGGCAGGGCACCCCCTGCAGTGCGTGATGGAGGAAGTATGATTGCGCAGGAATTAGAAGTAAGTTTGCACATGGCGTTTGTCGAAGCTCGGCAGGCACGGCATGAATTCATCACGGTTGAGCATTTACTGCTGGCACTGCTGGACAATCCCTCCGCTGCCGAGGTGTTGCGTGCCTGCGCGGTCAATATTGAGGACCTGCGCAAGACCCTCACCAATTTCATCAGCGATAACACGCCGACCGTGCCTGGCACGGGCGAAGTCGACACCCAGCCGACGCTTGGTTTTCAGCGCGTCATCCAGCGCGCCATCATGCACGTCCAGTCCGCCTCGAATGGCAAGAAGGAAGTCACTGGCGCCAATGTGCTGGTGGCCATCTTCGGCGAAAAGGATTCGCATGCGGTCTACTACCTGCACCAGCAGGGCGTGACGCGCCTCGATGTGGTCAATTTCATTTCGCACGGCGTGCGCAAGGACCAGTCGACGGAAAGCGCGAAAGCCTCCGAAGGCGTGGAAGACGCGCCTGTCGAGGGCCAGCCGAAGGAAAGCCCGCTCGACCAGTTCACGCAAAACCTGAACAAGGCCGCTGCCGAAGGCAAGATCGACCCGCTGATCGGCCGCGAGGAAGAAGTCGACCGCGTGATCCAGATCCTGTGCCGCCGCCGCAAGAACAATCCGCTGCTGGTGGGCGAGGCGGGCGTGGGCAAGACGGCCATCGCCGAAGGCCTGGCCTATCGCATCACGCAAAGCGATGTGCCGGAAATCCTGCAAAATGCCGTCGTGTATTCGCTGGACATGGGCGCCTTGCTGGCCGGTACCAAATACCGCGGTGACTTCGAACAGCGCCTGAAAGCCGTGCTCAAGCAATTGAAGGACAATCCGAACGGCATCCTGTTCATCGACGAAATCCACACCATCATCGGTGCGGGCTCGGCTTCGGGCGGCACCCTGGACGCCTCCAACTTGCTGAAACCGGCGCTGGCGAATGGTCAATTGAAATGCATCGGCGCGACCACGTACACGGAATTTCGCGGCGTGTTCGAGAAAGACCATGCGCTCTCCCGCCGTTTCCAGAAAGTGGACGTCAACGAGCCGACCGTCGAGCAGACCATCCAGATTCTGCGCGGCCTGAAATCGCGCTTCGAAGAACATCACGGCGTGAAATACTCGGCCTCGGCCCTGTCGACGGCGGCCGAACTGGCGGCGCGCTTCATCAACGACCGCCATCTGCCCGACAAGGCGATCGACGTCATCGATGAAGCGGGCGCGGCGCAGCGCATCCTGCCGAAGTCGAAGCAAAAGAAAACCATCGGCAAGGCCGAGATCGAGGACATCATCGCCAAGATCGCGCGCATTCCGCCGCAAACGGTCAACCAGGACGACCGCAGCAAGCTGCAGACGATCGACCGCGACTTGCGTAACGTTGTGTTCGGGCAAGATCCCGCCATCGATGCACTGGCCTCGGCCATCAAGATGGCGCGCGCCGGCCTGGGCAAGACGGACAAGCCGATCGGCTCCTTCCTGTTCTCCGGTCCGACCGGTGTCGGCAAGACCGAGGTGGCCAAGCAACTGGCCTTCATCCTCGGCATCGAGCTGATCCGTTTCGACATGTCGGAATACATGGAACGCCACGCGGTCAGCCGCCTGATCGGCGCGCCACCGGGCTATGTCGGTTTCGACCAGGGCGGCTTGCTGACGGAAGCGATCACCAAGAAGCCGCATGCGGTCTTGCTGCTCGATGAAATTGAAAAAGCCCATCCGGACATTTTCAATATCCTGCTGCAAGTGATGGACCATGGCACCTTGACGGATAACAATGGCCGCAAAGCCGATTTCCGCAACGTGATCATCATCATGACCACCAATGCGGGCGCGGAAAGCTTGCAGAAAGCCTCGATCGGTTTCACCAACTCCAAGCAGGCAGGCGACGAGATGGCCGACATCAAGCGCATGTTCACGCCGGAATTCCGTAACCGCATCGACGCGACCATCAGCTTCCGCGCGCTGGACCAGGACATCATCCTGCGCGTGGTCGACAAGTTCCTGATGCAGCTGGAAGAGCAGTTGCACGAGAAAAAGGTCGAGGCCGTGTTCACCGAGAAGCTGCGTGCTTTCCTCGGCAAGAAAGGCTTCGATCCGCTGATGGGCGCGCGGCCGATGGCGCGCCTGATCCAGGACCTGATCCGCAAGGCCCTGGCCGACGAGCTGCTGTTCGGCCGCCTGGTCACCGGTGGACGTGTCACGGTCGACCTCGACGGCAAGGACCAGGTCTTGCTGGAATTCCCGGAACCGCCAGACGCGGCACCGACGGCGGCACCGGAGACTGTGGAAGTAGAATAATCGCCTTCCGCTGCGACGCAGTGCGCAAGAAACCCGCCCCACGCAAGTGGCGCGGGTTTTTTTTCGCTTTTGTGGGTAATAAAGAAGGTTTTCTTTGGTCGTGCTTATGCCAGAATTGCTGTCCGGTATCGACATGATGTCCATGCCGTCTTATCGCCCTGACCGCTATCTGGATGCTCACATGAAAATTTCCCGCACTCTTACCTTGCTCCTGTTGTCCGCCGGCTTGCAGGGCAACGCTGCCGCGGCTGCCGCCGCGCCTGCTGGCAGCTACTTTCGTTTTCCCGCCGTACGCGGCGACACCGTCGTCTTCACGGCCGAAGGCGATTTGTGGAAAAGCAGCGTGCGCGGCGGTGCGGCGCAGCGCCTGACCACGCATCCCGGCTATGAAACGAACGCGGCGATTTCGCGTGACGGTCTGTGGCTGGCGTTTTCCGCCGCCTATGAAGGTGCACAGGAGGCGTATGTGATGCCGCTGGCGGGCGGCTTGCCGCGCCGCATTTCCTTTGATAATGGCGGCGTGCTGGTGCTGGGCTGGACGGCGCAGGGCGAAGTGCTGGTCAGCACGCAAAATACGGACGGTCCCGCTTCGCGCCGCATCGTCGCCGCCATCGACCCCGTGAAACAGACGCGCCGCGTGTTTCCCGTGGCTGACGCCAACGACGCCGTGCTCGACGATGCGGGCAAGACGCTGTTTTTCACGCGTTTCGGCCTGGCTGTGACCAACGACAATGTGCGCAACTACCGGGGCGGTGCGCACGCCACGCTGTGGCGCTATGACCTGGGCGGCAAGGGCGAGGCCGTGCGCATGCACACGGACCCTGCTGTATTGGCGGGCAACAACAAGCGCCCCATGTGGTGGCAGGGCCGCGTGTTGTACATCAGCGACGAAGGCGGCAGCGACAACCTGTGGAGCATGCTGCCCGACGGCTCCGATCGCCGCGCCTTGACCAGCCACACGCAGTGGGACGTGCGCAACGCCGCGCTGGGCGACGGCAAGATTGTGTATCAATTGGGCGCAGACCTGCGGGTACTGGACCTGGCCGCAGGGACGGATTCATCGCCATTGCCGATCAGCCTCGTATCCGATTTCGACCAGCAGCGCGCGCGCCAGATCCGCTCGCCGCTCGATACCTTGAGCAATGTGCAGCTGTCGGGCAAGGATGAGCGCATCATCCTCACTGCACGGGGCCGCGTCAGCATCGCCGGCACGGGTAGCCTGCGCCGCGTCGACATCGCCATTCCCGAAGGGGCGCGGGCGCGCGATGCCGTCTTTTCCAGCGATGAAAAGTCCGTGTTCGCCATCGTCGACACGAGTGGCGAGAACGAAATCTGGAAGTACGCCGCCGATGGTTCGGGCAAGGGCGAGCAACTGACGACGCAGGGCGACAATCACCGCTGGAAGCTGTACCCGTCGCCGGACGGGCGCTGGCTGGCGCACACGGACAAGAAGGGCCGCTTCTGGCTGCTGGACCTGGCCACCAAGGGCAATCAATTGATCGACGACGCGGGCAAGGCGGGCGTGGACAAGCACGATGAAGTGCAATGGTCGCCCGACAGCCGCAACCTGGCCATCGTGCGCGTGGCCAGCAACGAGCAGCGCGAGCAGATCGGCTTGTACAACCTCGCCTCGAAGCAGCTGCAATTCGTCACCAGCGACCGCTACACATCCGGTTCGCCCGTGTTTTCGCCCGACGGGCGCTGGTTGTATTTCCTGTCGGCGCGCAATTTTCAGCTGGCCAACGGATCGCCGTGGGGCGACCGCAACATGGGCCCCGTGTTCGACAAGCGCATCGGCGTGTATGCGCTGGCGCTGCAGCCGGGCAACCGTTTCCCGTTCCAGCCCGATGATGAGCTGAGCCGTCCGGGAGTGAAACCGGCCGAAACGGACGATGAAAAGGCGGCCGAACTGGCGGCGGAAAAGGCGCTGGAGAAAGCCGGCGGCAAGACGAGCGTGAAGAAAGCGCCGGCGGCGCTGCCGGACGTCGTCTTCAAGGGACTGGCCGAGCGCCTGTATGAAGTACCGCTGGCGGCGGGCAATTACGGTGCGCTGGCCATGGATGACAAGCGCCTGTATTTCCTCGAGCGCGACAGCGGCGAGAACAAGTCCAGCCTGAAGACCTTGGCCATCGGCAATACCGGCTCCAAGCCGGAGGTGCTGGTGGCCAATGTGCGCGAATTCGACCTGGCGCAGGATAAAAAGCATTTGTACTACCGTACTGCAGCGGCCACCGGCCCGGGCGAGATGCTGGTGATCGAGGCGGGCGCCAAACTGCCATCCGACCTGTCGAAGGCCAAGGTCAAGGTCGACGACTGGACGTTTGTGTCGAATCCACGCCTGGAATGGAAGCAGATGTTCAACGACGCCTGGCGCTTGCACCGCGATTTCCTGTACGACGCGAAGATGCGCGGCGTGAACTGGAAGGCGGCGCGCGACAAATATGCGCCGCTGGTCGAGCGGGTCACGGACCGCGCCGAACTCAATGACGTGCTGGGCATGATGGTGGCCGAAGTGGGTGCCCTGCATTCGCAGATCCGTCCCGGCGAATTGCGCCGCACGGAGCAGGAAGGCACGCCGGCCGGCCTGGGCGCCGTGCTGGCGCGTACCAGCGAGGGCTACCTGGTCGAACATGTCTACCGCAGCGAAGCGGAATTGCCCTCGGCGCGTGCACCGCTGTCGCGCCCAGAGGTCGATGTGAAGGCTGGCGACGTGATCACGGCCGTCAACGGCAAGGACGTACTGGCCGCGCGCGATATCAGCGACCTGTTGCTGAACCAGGCCGACAAGCAGGTGCTGCTGCAGGTACAACGAGGTAAAGGTGCGCCGCGCGCCGTCATCGTCACGCCCGTCAACATGGCAAAACAGACGGCGCTGCGCTATGGCGACTGGGAATTGAGCCGCGCCGAGCAGGTGGCTGCCGCTTCGCAAGGGCGCATCGGCTACCTGCACTTGCGCGCCATGGGTGCGAACGACATCGCCTCGTTTGCGCGCGACTTTTACGCCAACATCAACCGCGAAGGCCTGATCATCGACGTGCGGCGCAATAACGGCGGCAATATCGACAGCTGGATCATCGAAAAACTGCTGCGCAAGGCCTGGGCCTACTGGGCGCCGCCGGGCGTGCAGCCATCGTCGAACATGCAGAACACCTTCCGCGGCCACCTGGTGGTGCTGGTCGATGAACTCACGTACTCCGATGGCGAGACCTTCGCCGCCGGCATCAAGGCATTGAAACTGGCGCCGCTGGTAGGCAAGCGTACGGCCGGCGCCGGCGTCTGGCTCAGCGACAATACGCGCCTGGCCGACAATGGCATGGCGCGCGTGGCGGAAAACGGCCAGTTCGGCATCGATGGCCAGTGGCTGATCGAAGGCGTGGGCGTGGTGCCGGATGTCGAGGTGGAGAACCCGCCGCACGCCACTTTCAATGGCGCCGACCGCCAGCTGGAAGTGGCGCTCGACATGCTGGCGAAAAAGCTCAAGGAGCAGCCGCGTCCCGCCTTCCAGGCGCAGCCTATCCCCGCGCTGAAGCAGGGGGCTACAGTCCGGTGACGGACTTGAACTGCTGCGCGCGGCGGCGTGATACTTCCACCACGCTGCCGTCCAGCAGGTGCAGGTCGAGGCCATCGGCCGCATTCGGCGCCATTTGCGCCACCTGCGCCAGGTTGACGATCTGGCGCCGGTTGGCGCGCAAGAACAGCGTGGGGTCGAGCTTTTCTTCCAGCTGGTTCAGGGTGCGCAGCATCAGCGGATGCTGTGCACCGAAATGCACGCGCGTGTAGTTGCCTTCCGATTCGAGCAGGCGGATATCGTCAAACGCGACAAACCAGCAGCGTTCCCCATCCTTGATGAAGACCTTGCGCGGCGCGGGCGGCGGCATGGCTAGCGCCCGCGCGCCGGCACGCGCCAGGGCCGTGGCCAGGCGTGCCGCCTGCACGGGTTTTTGCAGGTAGTCGAGGGCGCTCACTTCAAACGCCTGCAGCGCGTACTGGTCGAAGGCCGTGCAAAAGATGACGTCGGGCGCGTCATCCAGCGCGGCCAGCAGGTCGAAGCCGGAGCCGCCCGGCATCTGCGCGTCGAGCAGCAGCAGGTCCGGGCGCAGCTTGCCGATCTGCTCGATGGCGTCGGCCGCGCTGGCCGCCTCGCCGACGATCTCCACGGCGCCGCGTTGCACATGCGGCGCCAGCAGGCGCCGCAACTCGGCGCGCGCCAGGCGCTCGTCATCGACCAGCATTACCTTGAGCGGCTGACCGTTCATGCCAGCTCCGGCAAATGGATGGTGGCGCATACCCAGCCCGCCTGCTGGCGCAGTTCCAGGCTGGCATGCTCGCCGCAAGCCAGCTGCAGGCGCTGGCGTGCATTGCGCAAGCCGACGCAGGTGGAGTTGCCGGGTTCGTGCAAGGCGCCCGTGTTGGCGACATCGATCTGCAGCATGGTGGCGCCGTCGTCAGCGCTGGTACGCCGCGCTGCAATGCGGATGTCGCCGCCATCGGCGCTTGTTTCCACGCCATACTTGACGGCGTTTTCCACCAGTGTTTGCAGGGCCATGGGCGGCACGCGCACGTGATCGATGCCGGGGGGGATGTCGAAGCTGACGCGCAGGCGATCCTCGAAGCGTATCTGTTCGATCGCCAGGTAGGCGCGCACGGCGTCCAGTTCGGCCGACAGCGGCACCGTCGCATGCTGGCTGGACTGCAGCGCGTGGCGCATCAGGTTGGCCAGCTGGTCGATCATCTGCGCGGCCGCCTCGCGGTCTTCGAAGATCAGCGCGCGCACGCTATTGAGGCTGTTGAAGAAAAAATGCGGATTGACTTGCGCCTGCAGGGCGCGCAACTGGGCGTCCTTGGCCAGCACTTCCAGACGCAGCGCCTCGGCCTCGAAGCGGCTGGCGCGGCGCAGCGACAGCGCGGTGAAGTAGAACACCGTCCAGGTCAGAAATACCCCGAACCAGAACAGCAGCGCGCCGGGCAGCCATGCCAGGCCGCGCAGGACGTCGGGCGGATACATGACGTGGAAGGCGGCTGTTACGCTGGCCGTCTGGATGATGGCCAGCAGGATCAGCGACGGCACGATGCGTTTCCAGCGCAAGCCGTTTGCCGCCCAGCCGTACCGGCGCAGCACGCCATGCCACAGGTGCGACAGCAGCAGCCCGCCCAGCGAGCCCCAGCAGGAAATCGTCACGACGATGCGCAGCTGCGAGGAGCCGCCATACACACTGTTGAACAGGGTGAGTGCGCCCCAGCCGGCCAGCTGGAAGGTCCAGTACCAGTTGATCCTGGCCAGCAGCGGCGGCCGGTGCAAGGGAGCGTTCACGGTCTAGTCCAGGAACTGTTCGATGCGCGCATGCATCCAGTCCGGCTGGTCGTACATGATGAAATGGCGCGCCGTGTCGGCCAGCGCGATTCTTACGCCCGGCAGCTGTGCATACTGTTGCTGGAAGGTCGCTTCGATGGCGGCGCGCGGCGCATAGTCCTTGTAGGCGATCCAGGTGCCCAGCACCAGCGTGGGCGACTGCACTTTCGCCACGTCCTGGCGCAGGTCGCTGGCCATCAGCGTGCCCATGGCGCGGATGACCGTTTCGCGGTCCGAGCGCTGGCCCCAGCCGATGATGCGCTCCACGTCGGCCGGCGCCGTCGCCATGCCGGCAACCGTTCGGCGCTGGCTGGCGCTGGAGCTGGCCACATCCTGCGCCCGCATGGCCGATTGCATCTGGCTTGACATGGCTTGCAGCTGTTCCGGCGTGGCGTTTGGCATTTGCACCGCGCCCAGCGCCGGCAGCGAGTCGACGATCAGCAGCTTGCCCGTCTGGGCCGGATGGTCGATGGCCATTTTCAGGCCCAGGAAGCCGCCCAGGCTATGCCCGATGATGGCCGGCCGGCCCAGTTTCCGGGTGCTGATGTAGTCGGCCAGTTGCTGCTCCGCCTGTGCCAGCAGGTCGCCTTCGATAGGCGCCACGCCGGCAAAGCCGGCCAGGGTCAGCACATGGCAGGCGCGTCCTGTTTTCGGTCCGCACAGGCGCGCCACCGTGCCTTGCCAGACTTCGCCCGAGGATGCCAGGCCGGGAATCAGGATCAGGGGACGGCCCAGGCCCGTGACGTCGACCGTGAATGCCGCGGGCGCTGCGGCCTGGCTGGCGCCCGCCAGCAGCACGGTACCGAGCAAGATCAATGTTTGCAATGTTCGTTTCATGATGTGTTCCTCCTTGACGACGATGCTAGCGGGCCAGGTGGCTCGCCGCCAGCATCGCGGGATGAGTGGCGGCAGGCAGGGATGAACGGCCCTGTTCCTCTCCTCAGCCGGCGCGCAGGCGGCGCCACAGGGTGGTGCGGCTGATGCCGAGGTAATGGGCGGCCGCGTCGCGGCGCCCGCCGAAGCGCGCCAGTACGGCGCTGGCGCTTTCGTCTTCCGGATGCGGCGGTGCGGCGGCAGCCGGTGCCGGCAAAGCCGTGGCCGGGCTGGCGTCTTGCGCCAACTCCGGCGCCACGCCCAGCACGAAGGCGGGCGTCAGCGCCTGCAGCGGTTCGGCGGCCAGGAACAGCGCCAGGCGCTCGGCCAGGTTGCGCAGTTCGCGCACGTTGCCGGGCCAGTCGTAGCGGCGCAGCAGCGGCGCGCAGGCATGGATTTCCGCGTGCAGGTTGGGGTGCGGCCGCGCGCCCAGCGCGGCCAGCGCGTTTTTCAGCGACCATTCGGTCAGGCCGGGAATATCGCTGGCGCGTTCGCGCAAGGCGGGCAAATGCAGGCGCAGCACGGCCAGGCGGTAGAACAGGTCGGCGCGGAAGCGTCCTTCGCGGATGCGCTGTTCCAGGTCGCAGTGGGTGGCGCTGATGATGCGCACATGGATGGCGATGGGCCGCGTGCCGCCCACGCGCACCACTTCGCGCTCTTCCAGCACGCGCAGCAATCTCGTTTGCAGGGCCAGCGGCATTTCGCCGATTTCATCGAGGAACAGGGTGCCGTGGTTGGCCGCCTCGAACAGGCCCGCATGGCCGCCCCGGCGCGCCCCCGTAAAGGCCCCGTCCTCGTGGCCGAACAGTTCCGATTCCAGCAAGGACTCGGCGATGGCGCCGCAATTGATGGCGATGAAGGGCCGGTTCGCGCCCAGGCTGCGCGGGCTTTCGCGGTGGATGGCCTGCGCCACCAGCTCCTTGCCGCTGCCCGTCTCGCCCTGGATCAGCACCGTCGCCGGCGAGCGGGCATACAGCACCACCGACCGGCGCAGCGCTTCCATCGCTTCCGATTCGCCGCGCAAATCGTGCAAGCCGTGTCGCGCGCGCAGGGTGTCGGCCACCACCGCGCGCCGTCCCCGGTTCGACTCTATCTGCGTCAGGCGCGCCAGTTCCAGCGCATCGTCGAAGGCGCGCCGGATGGCCGTGGCCGAATACACGAAGACGGCGGCCAGTCCCGCCTCTTCGGCCAGGTCGGTGACGAGGCCCGCGCCGACGACGGCTTTGACTCCGGCCGCCTTCAGTTCGTTGATCTGCGCGCGCGCGTCTTCCTCGGTGGCGTAGGTGCGCTGGGCAATCTGGAAGCCGAAGGTGGCGGCAAATTCGGCCAGTTCCGGCATCGGGTCCTGGTAGGTGACGACGCCGATGTCCGGCGAGATGCGCCGCGCGCGCGCCAGCGCCTGCATCACGTCGTAGCCGCTGGCCTTGGCGATGATGACGGGTACCGACAGCCGGCCTTTCAGGTAGGCGCCGTTCGAGCCGGCGGCGATGACGGCGTCGCAGCGTTCGGTGGCCATGCGTTCGCGGATGTGGCGCACGGCGTCGTCGAAGCCCAGGTTGATCGGCTCAATCGTCGCCAGGTCGTCGTATTCGAGCGTGATGTCGCGGAACAGGTCGAACAAGCGCGAGACGGAGACGGTCCAGATGACGGGTTTGTCGCGGTGGTCGAGCGGAGGTTGGGGAGGGCGGCGCATGCTTTATTCTAAACGATTTGTTTCATTTTCTGGCCATGCAACGCCGGTGCAACGAGCGTGTTGCAAGTGGTCTGTGGTGTTTCAGGTATTGCCAATAAGGAATATGAAGAAACCCCGGGAAACTGGTTTATGATCTAACAGCACTATGATGCCTGACGAATATATTGTTCAGGTGCATTCCGACCGCTAACAACCAACCCATGGTGTCCATGAACCGCGTACCGACCAGTCCCGATTTCATCGCCGATGCCTTGCAGCTGATCGCCTTGCCCGCCTGCGCCTGCGATGCCTGCGGCATGGTGGTCGCGGTGAATGGCGCCTTGAGCGCCTTGCTGGGCAGGGATGTGTCGGGCCGCCTGCTGGCCGACTGTTTTACGGACGCCTACCGCGCGTCGAGTACCAGCATGCTGCGTGGCGCGCTGGGTGCGGCCGGGCGCGAGCGGCACTGGGACAGCAGCCTGGAGGGAATCGATGCGGCCATCGCCGTGCAGGTGTGGGCCAAGCCGCTGCCGGTGGGCGATGGCTTGCCGGGCGCGACCCTGGTGTTTGCCGACATCAGCGTGCAGCAGCGCGACCAGCAAGCCTTGCGCAAGACCTTGCTGGAACAGCAGGCCATCCTGGAAAGCGCGGCCGTCGGCATCGTGTTTTCCAGGGGTGGCTTCATCGAGGAGTGTAATATTCGCGCCGCCGAGATGTTCGGCTATGCGCGCCACCAGTTGACGGGCATGCCGGGCGCGGTGCTGTACCGCTCCGCCGAGCATTGCCGCATCCTGGGGCTGGAAGCGGCGCCGTTGCTTTCCAAGGGCAAGCCGTACCGCACCGAACTGGAATTGCGGCGCCAGGATGGCACACTGTTCTGGAGCCGGCTGCACGGGCGCGCCGTCGATCCCTTGAATACCCATGACGGTACCGTATGGATCATCGAAGATATCAGCGACCACCGGCGCGATGAAGACCAGCTGCGCCGCGCCATGCTGGAAATGCAGGCCGTGATGGACAACGCGCCGCTGGCCATCGGCTTCCAGCGCGACAAGGGCGTGCTGCGCTACAACCGCCGCTTCGCCGAATGCTTCGGCTTTGATGGCGACAGCGGCGTGGGCCTGGCCGTCGCCGACCTGTACCCGTCGCGCGCGGCCTACGAGAACGTGGTGCGGCAAGCGTCGCCTCTGCTGCGGCGCGGCCAGCCGTTCCAGGGCGAGATGGAGATGCGCCGCCGCGACGGCTCCACGTTCTGGGCGCTGGCGTATGGCTACGTGCTGAATCCGGAGAGTCAGACCGACCGCGGCTTGCGCGACACGATCTGGCTGTTCGACGACCGCAGCGCGCAGAAGGCGGCCGAGGAGGCCACGCGCCAGCTGATGCTGGAGCAGCAGGCCATCCTCGACAATGCGTCCGTCGGCATCCTGTTTTCGCGTTCGCGCCTGGTCTTGCGCTGCAATCCCCGCTTCGCCGAAATGTTCGGCTACGCGCAGGAGGAGATGACGGGCCTGCCCGCCGCCGAGCTGTTTCCCTCACCCGCCGCCTACGCAGCGTTTGGCATGCAAGCCAGGCCACTGCTGGGACAGGGCTTGCCGTACGAGCAGGATGAAGTGCTGTTCCGCCGCCGCGATGGCAGCCTGTTCTGGTGCCGCATCCGCGCCAAGGCCGTCGACCAGGAGCATAGCGAGCAGGGTACCATCTGGATACTCGAAGACGTCACGGACAGCCGCCAGGCGCAGATGGAAGTGGCGGCCATCATGACGAATGCCTCGGTGAGCATCCTGTATACCAAGAACCGCCAGATCACGCGCTACAACCTGGGCTTTGCCGCGATGTTCGGCTACAGCGGCGACGAGGCGCTGGGCCTGCCCGGGCGCGCGCTGTACGTGTCGCAGCAGTCCTACGAGTTGCTCGGCGCGGCGGCCTTCCCTTTCCTGTCGGTGGCCAAGCCGTTCCAGACGGAAGTGGAAATGATGCGCCGCGACGGCACGACCTTGTGGGCGCAGCTGATCGCCTATGTGGTCAATCCGGACGATCCGGCCGCCGGCACCATCTGGATCATCGAGGACCGCACCGAAGCGAAGCGCGCCGAAGAATCCTTGCGCAATGCGCTGCTGGAAAACCAGGCCATCCTCGACAGCGCCGTGCTGGGCATCTCGGTGGTGGAGGGCGGCTACAATTTGCGCGCCAACAGCAAGATGGAAGAGCTGTTCGGCTATGGACCCGGCGAGATCAACGGCCTGTCGGTGCAGGCCCTGTATCCGGACGTGGCCGCGTGGAAGACGGCACGCGGCGAGACGGCGCGCGATTTCGCGGCCGGCAGGGTGCACATGTCGGAATACCAGCTGGTGCGCAAGGATGGCAGCCGCTTCTGGGCGCGCCTGTCCGGCCGGCCGTTCGACCTGGCGCATGCGCATGGCCGTTCCGTGTGGCTGGTCGACGACGTGACGGCGCGCCGCGAGGCGGCCGAGGCGGTGCGCCGCGCGCGCGACGAGCTGGAACTGCGCGTGCACGAACGCACGGCTGAACTGGCCGGCGCCAATCTGCTGCTGCAGGGCGAGATCGCCGAGCGGCGCCAGGCCGAGGCGCGCGTGCATCATATGGCTTACCACGACAACCTGACGGGCTTGCCGAACCGCGCGCTGCTGTCGGACCGGCTGGAACGGGCCATGCTGGCCGCGCAGCGCTCCGGGCGCAAGCTGGCCGTGATGTTCATCGACCTGGACCGTTTCAAGACCATCAACGATTCGCTGGGCCACATGACGGGCGACGTGCTGCTCAAGGAAGTGGCCGCCCGGCTGTGCCGCGCGGTGCGCGCCAGCGACACGGTGGCGCGCCTGGGTGGCGATGAATTCGTCGTCCTGGTGCCGGGCATCCGCGACACCGACGAGGCGGCGCGCGTGGCCGAGAAGGTCATCGAGGCGCTGACGCCCGCCTTTCCGCTCGACGGCCACGTGCTGCACGTGACGCCGTCCATCGGCATCTGCGTGTATCCGGACGATGGCGGCGATGTCGACACCCTGATGCGCCATGCCGATGCGGCCATGTACCACGCCAAGGGCAATGGCCGCAATAATTACCAGTTCTTCACACAGACGATGAACCAGGCAGCGGCCCTGCACTTCGACCTGGAAAGCAGCTTGCGCACGGCGCTGGCGCTGCAGCAGTTCGAACTGTTTTACCAGCCCATCATCGATATCGCCACGCGCCGCCTGCATGGCATGGAAGTGCTGCTGCGCTGGCGCCGTCCCGGCCATGGCCTGGTGCTGCCTGACCGCTTCATTCCCATCATGGAGGAAAACGGCTTGATCGTGCCGGTGGGCGAATGGGTCATGCGCCAGGCCTGCGAGCAAAGCATGGTCTGGCAGCGCCAGGGCTTGCAGCCCGTGCCCCTGGCGGTGAATTTGTCGCCGCGCCAGTTCATGCACAAGGGCCTGGTGGCGGCCATCGGCGACGTGGTGCGGGAAACGGGCATCGATCCGGCGCTGCTGGAATTCGAGATCACCGAGACGGCGCTGATGCAGCACGGCGAGCATACGCTGGAGATTTTGCGGCAGATCAATGGCATGGGCCTGCGCCTGTCGATCGACGATTTCGGCACCGGCTATTCCAGTCTGGCCTACCTGAAGCGCTTCCCTGTGAAAAAGGTCAAGATCGACCGTGCCTTCATCAAGGACCTGGAACACAGCGCGGAAGACCGCGCCATCGTGGCGGCCATCATCGCGCTGGCCGACAGCCTGCAATTGTCGACCGTGGCCGAGGGCGTGGAGACGGAAGAACAGTTCGCACTGCTGCTGGCGAACGGCTGCCGCTATGCGCAGGGTTATCTGTTTTCCGCGCCCGTACCGGCGATCAATGCGCAGGCCTTGCTGGAACGCGTGACATAAGCTGCTGCGCGTCGGTATAGGTAGCCGGCGAGGCTCACCGGCTCGGCGCCCCCGCGCTGTGGCAAGGCTGCGCTTCTGTCAGGCGTTCTTGAATGATTAGTCGATGGTGGCGATGACGGGCGCATGGTCGGACGGCTGCTCCCACTTGCGGGGCACGCGGTCTATCACGCACGCCGTGCAGCGGCCAGCCAGGGCCGGCGAAAGCAGGATATGGTCGATGCGCAGGCCCTTGTTCAGGCGGAAGCCCAACTGGCGGTAGTCCCACCAGCTGAACGATTTGTCCGCCTGCTCGAACAGACGGAAGGCGTCCGTCAGGCCGATGTCGAACAGGCGCTGCAGGGCGGCGCGTTCCTTGTCCGAGACCAGCACCTGGCCGGCCCAGGCGACAGGGTCATGCACGTCGCGGTCGTCGGGGGCGATATTGTAGTCGCCCACGACGGCCAGCTGCGGGTGCTGCAGCGCTTCTTCGGCCAGCCAGTCGTGCAGGGCGGACAGCCAGCCCAGCTTGTACTCGTATTTGTCCGAGTCGATGCTCTGGCCGTTCGGCACGTAGGCGCAGACGACGCGCACGCCACCGATCGTCGCGGCCAGGATGCGCTGCTGCGCATCTTCATAGCGGGGATTGTTCTTCACCACGTCGGTGATCGGCAGCTTCGACAGGATGGCCACGCCGTTGTAGGTTTTCTGGCCGCTGAAGACCACCTGGTAACCAGCCGCCTCGATCTCGGCGACGGGGAACTTGTCATCCGTGAGCTTGGTCTCTTGCAAGCAGAGTATGTCGACCGGGTTGTCTGTCAGCCACTGCAGCACTTGCGGCAGGCGCACTTTGAGTGAGTTGACGTTCCAGGTGGCGAGTTTCATGGGAAAAATCCTTGCTTGAATAGGTATCGATAAGCGCGAATCTTACCGCATGCGTGTCGCCGGCGTGCTGCCCGCCGCTTGTCGCGCAAGCACCTTATTTTCCCACAGGGAAAAAGAGTGTTCATAAAGTATATATATTTAACCAATCGTGGCGCATGAATATTATGTTTTTGTGTATGATTGATCAACCCCTATGTTTGATTTGGCATAAATGGCTGGCGTGGCAGGCTGCGTCTCGCCGTTTAACGCGACAAAGGTGTAAAGTTTCTCGCTGAAACGCGATAAAAACTACTAAAATGGCACAATGTAACAACTGTGTCACACGGCTTTGTTACAGCCAACTTGAGAACCGAACAGGAAGCAGTTGTAATTAGTTGTAATTGCTATTCCGATTACATGACCACTGTGCCGGGGCGGAGCGTCAGTTCCGTCCTTGGCGCCGCCAGACTTGTTATATAAATTGCAGTACTATATCTATGAGACTGTTTTGCGACATCAATAGATGGTACTATTTTGAAATGTTGCAGTTTTAATAGTGAGACTTGCGCGTAGCATTTGCAAAGGAAGAAAATGCGAACTGCATTTGAAGCGTGGGCGCAGCGTGACGGCCACATTGTGCGGCGAAGAGAAGACAAACCGGATGAGTACCTGATTTTCGAGACCCAGCGCCGCTGGGTTATCTGGCAGGCAGCTCTGACGCATGGCAAGACGGCGGCCAAGCCGCGCGTGAGCGCGGCCGAAAAGGCGGCGAAAGCCCAGCGCGCGCTGGAAATGTCCTCCGATGAGGCGATCGTGCGCAACAAGGTGCTCAATGAAGTGCTCGACGCCTTCAGCGGCGCCGATGGCGCTGCCGGCATGGAAGGCATACTGAAAGTGATCCAGGGCCTGAAGATGAAGCAGAAGGCACTGGCCGACGACAAGAGCGAAGATTCAACGGCTTGAGGGGACGGCGATGCGTTATCGACACTACAAGGGCGGCATTTATGAACTGGTGTGCGAAGCCACGCTGGAAGCGGATCTGACGCCGATGATCGTGTATCGCGCTGCGGACGGTTCCATCTGGACCCGGCCGAAAGACGTGTTCTTTCAACTGATCGAAGTCGAAGGCGTCATGGTCCAGCGTTTCGCTCCCATTAACTGATGGCCGCCTGCGTGCGTGCCCGGGATTATTTTCATATGCGTAAATTGCTGCCTGCCGCTTTGGTGCTGGGCTTTGCCTGCACCGCGGCGCATGCCGAAACCATCGGTTCGGTCGACACGGTGTTCAAACTGATCGGCCCTGACCACAAGATCGTCGTCGAAGCCTACGACGATCCCCGTGTCGCTGGCGTCAGCTGCTATCTGTCGCGCGCCAAGACCGGTGGCATCAAGGGCGCCGTCGGTCTGGCCGAGGACAAGGCCGACGCGGCCGTCGCCTGCCGCCAGGTGGGGCCGCTGCAATTCAAGGGCAAGCTGCCGCGCCAGGAAGAAGTGTTTACCGAGCGTGCCTCGATCTTCTTCAAGCATGTGCGCGTGGTGCGCATGGTCGACAGCAAGCGCAATGCGCTGGTCTACCTCGTGTATTCCGACCGCCTGATCGAGGGCAGCCCGAAAAACAGCGTCACCGCCGTCGCCGTGCCCGGCGACCAGCCGATTCCCGTCCGTTAAGCGAGCTACCCATGCGTGTGCCGCTGTCTGCTCCCCTTGCCGCCTTTGCTGGCGGGATGCTGCTGTTCGCTCTGGGCGGCTGCGCCACCTTGACCGGCAATACCGAGCAGATGGTGCTGGTGCAAACCATCCAGGACAACCGCGAGCTCAATGGCGCCGGCTGTATCCTCAGTAATGATGTGGGCAAGTGGTTCGTCACCACGCCGGGGCGCATTACCATCCGCAAGAGCCAGGAGCCTCTGAAGGTCGATTGCCGCAAGTACGGTTCACCCGCCATCGCCACGGACGATCACATCGATCCCAAGCTCAATGCCAGCGTCTGGAGCAATGTCATCCTGACCCTGGGCGTCGGCTATTTCGTCGACCGCAACACCGGCGCCGGCTTCGACTATCCATCGATTTTGACCATCGTCATGCAGGACCCCGCGCGCCTGGCGCCGCCGCCCGCGCCGATTCCGTTGCCGCCGCCTGCGGCCGCCGTGCCGGAAACGGTGGTGCAGCCGAAGGTGGCGCCATCGCCTTTGCCCAATCCTGTCGTCTACTGATTCAATGACACATAAAAAAACCGCCAGGTCAGTGACCGTGGCGGCTGTCTTCTTACGTAACGACGCCTGACAAAACCGTAGCGAGCGGGAGCTAGTGGTGGCCGAGAAGCGCAGCTGTACTTTATGTACAGCGAGCATCGCCGGCCGCCAATAGCCCCGCGCAGCAGGTTTGGCCTGGCGTTCTCTTAGACGCGGTTGATGAGGAACGTCGTCAGCAGGGGCACTGGACGACCGGTCGCGCCTTTTGCGCCGCCCGATTTCCATGCCGTGCCGGCGATGTCCAGATGCGCCCAGGTGTACTTCTTGGTGAAGTTTTCCAGGAACGCCGCTGCCGTCACCGAACCGCCGCCTGGCGTGCCGATGTTGGCCAGGTCGGCGAAGTTCGACTTCAGCTGCTCGTTGTAGGCTTCTTCGATCGGCATGCGCCATGCCGTGTCGCTCGACTGTTTGCCCGCTGCCAGCAGTTCATTGGCCAGCAGGTCATGCGCTGCGTCGCTGCGCGTAAACAGGCCGCTGTTGTGGTGGCCCAGGGCGACGACGCAAGCGCCCGTCAGGGTGGCGATATCGACCACGGCTGCCGGCTTGAAGCGTTCGGCGTAGGTCAGCGCGTCGCACAGCACCAGACGGCCTTCGGCGTCGGTATTGAGCACTTCGATGGTCAGTCCGTTCATCGAGGTGACGATGTCGCCCGGCTTGGTGGCGCGGCCCGATGGCATGTTTTCGCACGCGGCGATGACGCCGATGACGTTCAGCTTCAGGTTCATTTCGCCGATGGCGCGGAAGGTGCCCAGTACCGAGGCGGCGCCGCACATGTCGTACTTCATTTCATCCATGCCAGGACCGGCCTTGATCGAAATGCCGCCCGTGTCGAAGGTTATGCCCTTGCCGACCAGGACCACTGGTGCATCCTTTGCTTTGCCGCCCATGTGTTTCAGGACGATGAATTTTGGCGGCTGTTCGCTGCCGTTGGTGACGGACAGGAAGCTGCCCATTTTCAGCGCTTCGAGCTGTTTGCGGTCCAGCACTTCGACTTCGAACTTGTAATCCTTGGCCAGCTGCTTGGCCGTGTTGGCCAGGTAGGTCGGGTTGGCGACGTTGGCAGGCAGGTCGCCCAGCTTGCGCGTCAGGTCGGAACCGTTGGCAATGGCGATGGCTTGCGCCAGCGCGCCGCGCGTGGCTGCCGTTGCCGGCGCCGCCAGGGCGATCTTGCGCACGCCTGCTGGCGCCGGATCTTTTTTGCTTTTTTGCGAGTCGCAGCGGTATTCGCTGTCGTGGGCGGCTTGCACCACGCAACGGATTGCCCAATTTATGTCGCGCTCTTTCACTTCGGTCAGCGGTAATGCGATAATGGCGTCCGCAGCGCCCAGCGAGCCGAAAGCCTTGAGGGCCGCTTGTACACCGGTAGCGAAGCTTTTTTCGCTGACAGTTTCATCGCTGCCCATGCCTACCAGCAGAACACGTTCGGCGGCGACGCCATCGACTGCGCGCAGCAGCAAGGTGCTGCCTGGCTTGCCGCTGATGTCGCCGGACTTCAGCGCAGCCGAAATCGCACCCTTGCTGTCCAGCGATTTTGCCGCTGGCGACAGTTTTTTGTTTTCGAATACCGCAACCGCGATGCATCCGCTTTTGGCCGTGCCGAGGGTGCTCTTGGTATCGAATGCTTTTATGCTAAAGTCCATTTGGTTCTCCGTTTTCATTTACTAGTAACGTGTTACTCAACTAACTGACCCGAATTATAAACTCCGAATGATCTTTCAACGCGCCCTTCGACGTGAATTGGCTAGTGCCGCCGGGGCCACCTTCACTGTTTTATTCAGCATCCTGCTCACCTGGATGCTGATCGGTATTCTCGGCAAGGCGGCGGGCGGCAAGATTGCGTCGGCCGACGTCATGTCGCTGATGGTTTTTTCCGCCCTGATGCAGCTGCCCACCATCATCATCCTTACCGGTTTCATTTCGGTGCTGATGGTCGTCACGCGCAGCTACAAGGAGTCGGAGATGGTGGTGTGGTTCGCCTCCGGCCTGAGCCTGTCGCGCTGGATCTGGCCCGTGCTCAGCTTCGGCCTGCCGCTGGTGCTGGCCACCGGCGTCCTGAGCCTGTACGCCACGCCGTGGGCGCAAAAGAAAAGCGATGAATACGTGGCGCGCTTTGAAAAGCGCGAAGACCTGCAGAAAGTCACGCCGGGCCAGTTCCGCGAATCGGCCGGCAGCAACCGCATCTTCTTCGTCGAGGGCGTCAGTGGCGAGAAGAATGTGGTGCAGAACGTCTTCGTCAATACCGTCGATGAAAAAGGCAGCGCCGTCGTCGTCGTCGCCAAAGAAGGCGTGATCAATACCGACGCCAAGGGCGAACGCTTCCTGGTGCTCAAGAGCGGCCGCCGCTACCAGGGCGTGCCGACGCAGGCGGACTTCCAGACCATGGAATTCGAGCAGTACATCATGCGCATCGAGAGCAAGCAGCAGGAACTGGGCGCGGAACTGGGCGTGCGCGCCATGAGCACCATGGCGCTCATCGCCGATCCGAATCCCTACACCATGGCTGAATTGCTGTGGCGCGTCAGTGCGCCCATGATCGGCCTGATGCTGATCCTGCTGGCCATTCCGCTGGGCTTTGTCAATCCGCGCGCCGGCAGTTCGGCCAACCTGATCGTGGCCCTGCTGATTTTCTTTACGTACAGCAATCTTATCAAGGTCGTCGAAGCGAGCGTGAAACAGGGGCGCCTGACATTCGGCCTGGCCTGGTGGCCGCTGCACCTGCTGGCGGCACTGGCCGTGGTGGCGCTGTTCGTGTGGCGCCTGAATGTGAATCACCGCTATCATCCGCTGGTCCTGCTGGCGTCCTTCAAGCGCGCGCGGCGCGCCGGCAAACCAAGTAAAGCGGTATCGAAATGAAGATTTTACAGCGCTATTTTGCGGTCTCGATATTCCAGGCGGTGCTGTTCGTGCTGCTGGCCTTCCTGGCACTGCAAGCCTTCATCGACCTGACGGGCGAGCTGCCGAAGGTGGGCCGCAACGGCTACACCATCCAGTATGCCTTCCTGTATGTGCTGGTGCTGGTGCCGGGGCATGTGTACGAGGTGATGCCGATTGCGGCACTGATCGGCACGATCTACACGATGGCGCAGTTCGCGGCCAGTTCCGAATTTACCATCATGCGCGCCTCGAGCATGTCGACGGCGATGGCGGCCGGTTTCCTGTTCCGCATCGGTATCGTCTTCGTGGTCATCACCTTCATCTTTGGTGAGCTGATCACGCCGCGTACCGAGCCGCTGGCCGAACGCCTCAAGCTGACGTCGCGCGGCGCGGCCGTGTCGAGCGAGTTTCGCTCGGGCCTGTGGACCAAGGACATGGTCAAGAGCGACGGCCTGACGGGCACCGTCACCGGTTCGCGCTTTTTTAATGTGGGCGAAGCGCGTCCGGACGGCCAGCTGAAAAACGTCAAGCTGTATGAATTTGATACCGATATGCGTTTGCGCACCCTGACCGTGGCCAAGGGGGCGACGTATCAGGGCAATAATATCTGGCGCCTGACCGATGTGACGGAAACCTCGTTCTCGAACAGCGCGGCGACCTCGCCCGGCTTCGAACCGAAGCTGGCGAACTACTTTGGGCAGGAAACGAGCCTGGTGCGCACGGTACAGAGCGCCAGCAAGGACATGACGTCGGAAGTGACGCCGAAGATCCTGACGGTGTCGGCTTCCGATCCCGAGCGCATGTCGGCCAGCGAACTGGCCGTGTACACGCGCCACCTGGCCGAGAACAAGCAGGAAACCGAGCGTTTCCGCATCGCTTTCTGGAAAAAGCTGATCGATCCACTGGCCATCTTCGTGTTGATGGCGCTGGCGCTGCCGTTCGCCTACATGCACACGCGCAGCGGCGGCATCAGCCTGAAGATCTTCATCGGCATCATGATCGGCGTGAGCTTCATGCTGGTCAACACGCTGTTTTCGCATCTTGGGCTGCTCAGTACCTGGCCGGCCTTCCTGACGGCGGTGGCGCCGAGCACCCTGTATCTGCTGCTGGCGCTGGGCGCCTTGTGGTGGGTGGAAAGACACTAATGGAGACGAACGTGCAACAGGCACTGATCTTGTTTGCCCATGGCGCGCGCGCCGCATCGTGGGCCGCGCCCTTCGAGCGCCTGCGTGACCTGAGCCAGGCGCGCATGCCCGGCACCAGCGTGCACCTGGCCTTCCTGGAGCTGATGACGCCGCGCCTGCCCGAACTGGTGGCGACCCTGCTGGCCGAGCTGCCCGCCGGCGCCATCCTGGACGTTACCGTGGTGCCCGTGTTCCTGGGGCAGGGCGGGCATGTGCTGCGCGACTTGCCGCTGTTGCTGGAAGAATTGCGCCAGCAGCATCCGGCACTGCGCCTGAAGGTGGTCGAGGCGGTGGGTGAGAACGCCAGTGTACTGGCCGCCATCGCCGATTACTGCGTGGCGGCGCCAGGCTCCAGCCCTCTGCCTTGAGCGGCATCGACATCGACATCGTCTACCTGTGGGTTGACGGCGCCGATCCCGCCTGGCGCACGCGCCGGCAGCACGCCTATGCCGCCTGGGCGCAGGCGCATCCCGGCCAGTTGGCCCTGCACGGCAACGTGGCGGGGCGCTATCGCGACAACGGCGAACTGCGCTACAACCTGCGCGCGCTCGAGCGCTTCTTCCCCGGCCACGGACACATCTACCTGCTGACGGACCGGCAAGTGCCACACTGGCTGCGCGTTTCACCGCGCCTGACGGTGATCGACCATGCCAGCCTGATGCCCGGCGCCTCCCTGCCCGTGTTCGACTCCGGCCATATCGAATCGTACCTGCACCATATTCCCGGCTTGTCCGAACGCTTCCTGTACCTGAACGACGACGTATTTTTTGGCGCGCCGTTCGAGCCCGCATTCTGGTTTGGCGGGGAAGGGGAGGGGCGTCTGAGTGTGTTTACGGAGAGCGCGCTGCAGCCCGATTTGCAGGACTTGCGCGCCGACGTGGCGGCGCCCGTGAATTGCGCCACCTTGTCGCGGCAATGGTTGTCGGCGCAGTACGCCGATTACCGGCATGAACCGCGCCTGTATGCGCATGCGCCGCGGCCCATGCTGAAAAGCGCGCTGCATGCACTGGAAGGGCTGGCGCCGGCCATGTTTGCCAGCGTGCGCGCGACGGTGTTCCGTTCCTGGCAGGTGCCGGCATTGCTGCCCGACCTGGTGCCGCGCTGGATGGTGCATCAGGGCGTGGCGCGCTCGCGCATGCTCGACCCGCTGCATATTGCCAGTGGCGACGTGGATGCGCCGCGGCAGCTCGAGGAGCTGGCGGCGCGTTTCGGCCGTTTGCCGTTTTTCTGCATCAACGATACCTGCGACGAGGCCGACGATGACGATCCGCGCCTGCTGCGCGTGGCCGCGACCTTGCAGCGGCTGCTGCCGCTGCCATCCTCATTCGAAGGCGCTTAAGCCGCTTTCCTGTTTGGCGCCAGGCTGATGCGGGCGGCGGCCGTGGTGTCGGACAGCGACGCGAGGAACAGCAGCAAATAGGCGCCCAGTTCGAAGACTTCCTCGCCCAGCAGCGCGTAAGCGTCCGGCATGCCGTGAAATACCTTCTTGTCGAAAGGCCAGCCAGCGACCATCAGCAAGCCGCCGATGGCTGTCAGGATGGTGATGCGCATGCTGAAAATCTGCGGCGCAAGGGAAAACACCTTGCGCGCGCGCGGCGCGAAGAAAATCAGCACGCGTATCAGGATCAGCAATTCCACCACGCGCAGGGCTTTTTCAAGCTGTGCCCAGGCCGGTGCCGTACCGAACTGGTCGATATCGAGTTCGCGCAGCAGGAATCCGAACAGCAGGGCCGACAAGCCTGCATGCATGAGGAAACGCAGGGACTGGCGGTCAGGCTCTTGCCATGCGCGCACGCCGTGCACCGTACAGGCCAGGGCCAGGAACAGCGCCTGCAGCCATTCCAGTAAATGGTTTTCATCGTCGATATCTGGAAACACCGTCCACAGGGCGATGGAGGCAGCCATGCTCAGGAGTACTGCGCTGGCGACGCCGGCATTGCTGCGGCTGAGCGAAGTCAGGGCTTCGCGCACGGAAGTGAAATTCATGTGTGATCGTAAGGCTAAAGTTGCGCGGCGCGATATTGCAGCCTGCGGGCGCAGCTTTTTTCGGGGAGACTGCTGCGCGGTTCCCGTCAGCGGGGATGCCGCACAGCAAGCGCTATGGCGGGGTGTAGCGCAATTTTATTGCTATCACGCAACAACTTCTCGAGAAAAGATGCGGGTGCATCGTATCATGTTTCTTTTGAAGACGTCGGTTACTGACTTTAAAGTCGGTAAAATACGGTGTATTTATTCAGGCATGGCGCAGCAGAACAGCAGCCTCATCTTCGATGGCCTGGTGCGCGCGCATGGCCATGGCGTCGCCCAGCATCACCAGCACAGGGCCGTGGGTGTCGCCCAGGCCATGCGCCAGGGCGCTCAGCGTCAGGCGTACGATGCGCTGGTCCGGGCGGCTGCAGTTTTCAATCACCACCACGGGCGTGTCAATGTGCCGGCCTTGGGCCAGCAGGCGCTGCGCCGTGGCGATGGCTTCGCGTCCGCCCATGTATTGCACCAAGGTATCGCAGTCGGGAATGCGCGTCTGCTCAGGTTCGCCCGGCGCCGTGCTGGAGGTAAAGAAGGCCACGCTGCGCGAGACGCCCCGCTTGGTCAGCGGTTGCAAGGTGGCGGCGGCCGCCGCCAGGGCCGTGGTAATGCCGGGCACCACTTCGACGGCGATGCCCGCTTCTTCCAGCGCCCGCAGCTCTTCGTCGGCACGGCCGAACAGCATGGGGTCGCCCCCTTTCAGGCGCACGACGAGGGCGTGCTTGCGCGCATTGTCGACGAGTTGCTTGTTGATGAAGGCTTGCGCCGTCGACAACTGGCCGCAGCGCTTGCCGACCAGAATCTTTTGCGCCTGGGGACACAGCTCCAGCATCTCGCTTGTCACCAGCGCGTCGTGCAGCACGACGTCTGCTTGCGCCAGCAGGCGCGCGCCGCGCAAGGTCATCAAATCTTGCGCGCCGGGGCCGGCACCGATCAGGTAGACCTTGCCAGGGAGAGATGGGGAGCTGTTCATATGGCTGCCTTTCTTGGTCGAAACGCGGCTTACAGCCGAACCATACCGGCCGCGACCGTCTGGTGGGTCACTTCATCGATCAGGATAAACGCGCCCGTGGCGCGGATATCGGCATACGCGTCGGCTGCCAGCGCCTGCTGCACGTTCAGGCTGATGCGGGCGATGTCGTTCAGCTTCAAGCCTTCGGCCGGATGGCGCTGCTGCGTATTGATGTCGAGGATCGAATCGATCGCCGTCACCTTGGCCGCCGTCTGTTTCGTGCCGTGCTTGATCCAGTACTTGCGGCGCAGGTCCAGCGCGTCTTCGGACAGCCAGCACACGTCGGCCACTACTGTTTTCAGCAGGGTGGCAGGGCGCTCGCTGCTGGCCAGCAAGTCGCCGCGCGAAATATCGAGGTATTCATTGAGCAGCAAGGTGACGGACTGGCCCACCACGGCCGTTGGCAGCGAGCCGTCCAGCGTGACGATATCCTTGACCGTTGCCGTCTGGCCCGAGGGCTGCACCACCAGGGTGTCGCCGATGCTGACCTTGCCCGCCTCGATGCGGCCCATGTAGCCGCGGAAGTCGTTTGCTTCGTGGCCATTGTGGCGCGCCACCAGCTGCACCGGGAAGCGGAATGGCGTGTCGTGCGATTCGTCGTAGACGGACAGCGATTCAAGCAGTTCGATCAGGGTCGGGCCCGTGTACCAGCCCAGCTTGTCGCCGCGTTCGACGACGTTGTCGCCCGTCAAGGCGGACAGCGGGATCGGCGTGATGTCCTTCAAGCCCAGCGACTGGGCGAATGTGCGGTAGGCAGCGACGATGCGGTTATATACCGTCTCATCGTAGTCGATCAGGTCCATCTTGTTGACGGCGACGACCACGTGCTCGATCTGCAGCAAATGGGCAATCGTCGAATGACGTTTGGTCTGGATCAACAGCTCCACGCTGCCATCGTCACCGAGTTTGACTTTCGAGACGTCGATCAGGATGATGACGGCGTCGGCCGTGGACGCCCCCGTGACCATGTTGCGCGTGTACTGTTCATGGCCCGGCGTGTCGGCGATGATGAACTTGCGTTTCGGCGTGGCGAAATAACGGTAGGCCACGTCAATGGTGATGCCTTGCTCGCGTTCCGCTTCCAGGCCGTCCGTCAGCAGCGACAGGTCGACCGTGTCGCCCACCGTGCGCTTGTGCTTGGAGCGCGACATGGCGTCGAGCTGATCGGCGAAGATGCCCTTGCTGTCGAACAGCAAGCGGCCGATCAGGGTGCTCTTGCCGTCATCGACGGAACCGGCCGTGATAAAGCGCAACATGCCGCGTTCAACGCTGTCGGTGAGAGTGGTGTTGGAGATTGCTGCGTTCATTAGAAATACCCTGCTTTCTTGCGTTTTTCCATCGAGGCTTCGGAAGTCTGGTCATCCATGCGGGTGGCGCCCCGTTCCGTGATTTGCGTGATTGCCGTCTCGGCGATGATGGCGTCGACCGTGGCCGCATCGGACGAGACGGGGCAGGTGCACGAGATATCGCCCACCGTGCGGAAGCGCACGACTTGCGTTTCCACCGTTTCGCCTTCGCGTGGCGGCGTCAGATCGGTCAGCGGCACCAATAAACCGTTGCGTGGGATCACCTGGCGCTCGTGCGCAAAGTAGATCGGCGGCAATTCCAGCTTTTCGCGGGCGATGTATTGCCACACGTCCAGTTCGGTCCAGTTCGAGATGGGGAAGACGCGCATGTTTTCACCCGGATGCACGCGCGTGTTATACAAATCCCACAATTCGGGGCGCTGGGCTTTCGGGTCCCAGGCGCCGAATTCGTCGCGGAAGGAAAAGATGCGTTCCTTGGCGCGGGCCTTCTCTTCATCGCGGCGCGCGCCGCCGATGCAGGCGTCAAATTTGTATTCGGCAATCGTTTCCAGCAAGGTCACGGCTTGCGCCGCATTGCGCGAATCCGTGGCCGGGTTACGCAGGCGCACGGTGCCGCGCTGGATCGAATCTTCGACGGAGCCGACGATCAGGCGCTCGCCCAGTTCCGCCACTTTCTTGTCGCGGAACGTGATGACTTCCGGGAAGTTGTGGCCCGTGTCGATATGCACGAGGGGGAATGGAAACTTGCCTGGGCGGAAGGCTTTTTCAGCCAAACGCAGCAGGACGACGGAATCTTTGCCGCCCGAGAACAGCAGGGCGGGATTGGCCGATTCGGCCGCCACTTCGCGCAGGATGTGGATGGCTTCCGATTCAAGGCTGTCGAGGTGACGCTGGTTCAAAATATTGCTCATATGGTGTACTTTCTTGTTCTGCTGAGTCTGTTGTGTCTGTTCAGGCTGCCACGGATTTGATGCGTATCAACTTGCCGTCCACCATGTGCAGGCCGCATTCCTTGGAGTCCGGGTTTTCCCACCACCAGCGTCCGGCGCGCACATCTTCGCCCGGCTGCACGGCCCGCGTGCACGGTTCGCAGCCGATCGACGGGTAGCCCTGGTCGTGCAGCGCGTTGTAGGGCACGTCGTTGGCACGGATATAGTCCCACACATCCTGCTCGGACCAGTCGGCCAGCGGATTAAATTTTGTCATCGCGTGCGCCGGATCGTCTTCCTGCACGTGCAGTTCGGCGCGCGTGGTGGACTGGGCGCGGCGCTGGCCCGTGACCCAGGCCTTGTTGCCGGCCAGGGCGCGGCCCAGCGGCTCGACCTTGCGGATGCGGCAGCATTCGCGGCGCATCTCGACGCTGTTGTAGAACGCATTGAGGCCATTCTGTTCCACGTAGGCGGCCACCGCTGCGGGCTGCGGGCGGTACAGGGTGATGTCGTGGTCGTAGCGAGCCTTGACCTTGTCGAGCACGGCCAGGGTTTCCTGGTGCAGCCGGCCTGTTTCCAGGGAAAAGATGCCGATTGGCAGCTTTGCCTTGAGAATCATGTCGGTCAGCACCATGTCTTCGGCTGCCAGGCTGGACGCGAACACGGCCGGCGAGAATTCCGCGGCGATGCGTGTCAGCGTTTGCTCGGTGGCGTCAATCAAAGAAGTCAAATCGCTCATGATTGGTCCTCAGATGCCGGCCGCGTTGTCGAGGTCAGGATTCTGGCCTTCGCGCTGGTGGCGGCGGAACAGCGGCGATTTCTGATCCCACGAGGCTTGGTAGGTTTCTGAAAAGACCGATAAACCTTTCAGGGCGTCATGGATGCTGCGGTCGGGCCGCGTCGCATAAGCGTCAAAGCCTACCCTGTGCATGGAAAACAGCTGGTCGCGCAGCACGTCGCCGATGGCGCGCAATTCACCCTGGAAACCCAGGCGGGCGCGCAGGTTGAAGGCGATGGAATAGCCGCGGCCATCCGTGAATTTCGGGAAGTCCACGCCGATGACGGGCAGTTGCGCCACGTCGGCGGCCAGTTCTTCCGGGCGCTCGTCGCTGGCCAGCCAGACGCCGATGTCGGGCAGGCGCGCGGCCAGGGTATCGCGCTGGGCTTGCCACACGGGCAGCGGTACGATGACCTTGCCGGCAGGCACGACCACCGTTTCCGGCGTGTCGTTTTCATCGAGGCGCAGCAAGCCCCAGGTATTTGGCACCACGGCGGCGTTCTTGATGATTTCTTCGCGTACTTCAAACATATTCGTCTTCTCCCACCAGGTTGCCGACCGTGATCGGCGTTGCATATACGTGTTCCTTGAACGGCGCCAGGCCCAGGCGCTGGGCCGTATCGACGAAGCGCTCGCCTTCGTGGCGGTCGCGCACGTAGACGTGCAGCAGGCGGCCGATGACTTCAGGCATCTGCAGGGAAGAGAACGATGGTCCGATGATCTTGCCGATGGCGGCGTTGTTGCCTTGCGCGCCGCCGATCGACACTTGATACCATTCGCTGCCATCCTTGTCGACGCCGAGGATGCCGATGCTGCCCACGTGATGGTGGCCGCAGGCATTGATGCAGCCGGAAATATTCAGTTCGATCTCGCCGATGTCGTGCTGGAAGTCGATGCTGTCGAAGCGTTCCGCGATGGCGGCCGCGATCGGCAGCGACTTGGCGTTCGCCAGCGAGCAGAAATCGCCACCGGGGCAGCAGATCATGTCCGTCAGCAAGCCGATGTTCGGCGTGGCCAGGCCGTGCGCCTTGGCTTCCTGCCACAGCTTGAACAGTTTTGACTGCTCGACGTCGGCCAGCACCAGGTTTTGCTCATGCGTCACGCGCAGTTCGCCAAAGCTGTAGCGGTCGGAGAGATCGGCCGCGAAATCGATCTGCTCGGCCGTCGCGTCGCCCGGTGGCACGCCCGTTTTTTTGAGCGACAGCACCACGGCGACATAGCCGGGGCGCTGGTGTGGCTTGACGTTGCGCGCCAGCCAGTTCACATACGCCTTGTTGTCCGCGTGTTCGGCCTTGTAGTCGAGTTCCGGCAGGGCAAGGTAGGCGGGCGGATTGAAAAAGTCCGCCACGCGCTGCATTTCCTCGGTGGTCAATGTTTCCGGACCATCCTTCAAATCGACCCACTCCGCTTCCACCTGGCGCGTGAATTCTTCCACGCCGATGGCTTTCAACAGAATCTTGATGCGCGCCTTGTATTTGTTGTCGCGGCGGCCGTGCAGGTTGTACACGCGCATGATGGCCTGGATGTACGTCAGCAAATGCTGCCATGGCAGGAAGTCGCGCACGACGCTGCCCAGTATCGGCGTGCGGCCCATGCCGCCGCCGGCCATTACCTTGAAGCCCACCTCTCCAGCGGCGTTGCGCACGGCCGTCAAGCCGATATCGTGCACGGCGATGGCGGCGCGGTCTTCCTCTGCGCCATTGATGGCGACCTTGAATTTACGCGGCAGGGCGATGAACTCGGGGTGGAAGGTGCTCCACTGGCGCAACACTTCCGCATACGGGCGCGGATCGATGATTTCATCGGCGGCGACACCGGCGTACGGGTCCGATGTTGTATTACGGATACAGTTGCCGGACGTCTGGATCGCGTGCATTTCCACGGAAGCCAGGTCGGTCAGGATATCGGGAGTCTGTTCCAGTTCGATCCAGTTGAACTGGATGTTCTGGCGCGTGGTGAAGTGGCCATAGCCGCGGTCATACTTGCGCGCGATGTGCGCGAACATGCGCATCTGCGTCGACGACAGCAAGCCGTACGGCACGGCGATGCGCAGCATGTAGGCGTGGCGTTGCATGTACAGGCCGTTTTGCAGGCGCAGCGGGATGAATTCCTCTTCCGTCAGTTCATTGGCGATACGGCGCGCAACCTGGTCTCGGTACTGGGCGATGCGCTCTTTGATGATGAGGTGGTCGTACTGATCGTAATGGTACATATCAATTCCTAAAAAAGCCGGGGTACTGGAAGACTGCCTGGGATGATGTTGTGGATACTGCTCTTGTCTTTAATAGATTAGCTTTATTGCCACGCCGGTCAAGGTCATCGCCAGCAGCACTCTTAAAAACTGTTCCGGCACGGAGCGGGCCACCCAGGAGCCGAGCGTGATGCCGGGCAGGGAGCCGACCAGCAGCGAGGCCAGCAATTCCCAGTGGATGGAACCGAGCCACCAGTGGCCCAGGGCGGCGATGGCCGTCAGGGGGACGGCGTAGGCGATATCGGTGCCCGCCACTTCGGCCGAGGTCATGCGTGGATACAGCATCACCAGCAAGGTGGCGCCGATGGCGCCGGCACCGATCGACGAGACCGTCACCAGCACGCCCAGCACGGCGCCGGCGATGATGGTCGCGGCGGCAAGCTTGTTGCCTTGTAATTGTTTCTCAGGGTGCGCGTTGATCCAGGCCAGCATGCGGCCCTTGAAGATCAGCGCCACGACGGTCAGCAGCACGGAGGCGGCGATCGAGTAACGGATGATCTGGCCGATTTCCGGCGACAGGGTGCCGAACGATTTCAGCGCCAGGGTCGCGACGACGGCGGCAGGCAGGGCGCCGATGCACAGGCGCTTGACGATATCCCAGCGGATGGTGCCACGCAGGCGGTGCGTCAGGGTGCCGGCGCTCTTGGTGATTGAGGCGAACGCCAGGTCGGTGCCCACGGCCACGGAAGGCGGTACGCCAAACAGCAGGGTTAACAGCGGCGTCATCAGCGAGCCGCCGCCCACGCCGGTCATTCCTACGAGTAATCCTACGGCAAATCCTGAGACTATATAAGACAAAGTCATGCTTGCACCCCCAAAGTACCCGCAATAGTAATAAACTTAGTGTTTATTCCAAACTACTTAGTACGCATTTGCTTATATGCGATATGCGTATATGCATGAACGCAAAATCATGGGTAGGGCGGAAACTCGGTAAATTACGGCAATCTAGGGCAAACCAGCAATGAATCTCCATCAACTGCGCTTCGTGCGCGAAGCGGTTCGTCAGAACTATAACCTGACGGATGCCGCCAAGGCCTTGTTTACGTCGCAACCGGGCGTATCGAAAGCCATCATCGAGCTGGAGGAAGAGCTGGGCGTGGATATTTTTACACGCCACGGCAAGCGCATCCGCGGCTTGACGGAGCCGGGCCGCCTGGTGCTGGAATCGGTCGAGCTGATCATGCAGGAAATCGACAGCATGAAGCGCATCGGCAAGGAATTCGCGGCGCAGGACAGCGGCAGCTTTACCATTGCCACCACGCATACGCAGGCGCGCTACACCTTGCCCAAGGTGGTGCAAGCCTTCATGCTGAAGTTCCCCAAGGTACGCTTATCTTTGCTGCAAGGCAACCCACGCCAGATCGCCGAGATGGTGCAGCGCGACCAGGCCGATCTTGCCATCGCCACGGAATCGATTGCCGCCATCGATGGCCTGATTACCTTGCCCTGCTATCAATGGGAGCACGTGGTGGTGGTGCCGGTCGACCATCCGCTGCTCAAATCGAAGTCCGTAACCCTGGAAGAAATCGCTGCCTTCCCCCTGATTACCTATGACAGCGCGTTTGCCGGACGCAACAAGATCGACCACGCTTTCGTGCTGCGCGGCCTGAAGCCGGACATCTTGCTGGAAGCCATCGATGCCGACGTCATCAAGACTTATGTCGAGTTGGGCATGGGGATTGGTATCATAGCGGGTATGGCCTTTGATGCCGAACGCGACAAAGGCTTGCGCTCCATCCCTGTCGGCCACCTGTTCGGCATGAATGTGTCGCGCGTGGCCGTCAAGCAGGGCGCGTATTTGCGCAGCTATATTTATACCTTTATCGAGTTGCTGACGCCGACCCTGAACCGCAAGCTCATTGAGCAGGCGATGAGCGGTGATAAAGAGCACTACGAACTATAACAATGCATGAAGTCGGCCGGGCGATGTGCCTGGCCAAGATTATTTAAGAAGAGAAGAAACAATGATTACCGATCAGCTTGCCAAATATTACGCCACCATCGCGCAGCAGTACGAGCGCGTCTATGACAAGCCCGAACGCCAGGAAGACCTGGAAGTGTTGCGCGACAAGGTTGCCGACGTGCTCGAAGGCCACACCGTGCTGGAACTGGCCTGCGGTACCGGCTACTGGACGGAAGTGGTCGCCGAGTCGGCCGAGTCCGTGCTGGCCACCGATATCAACGATGAAATGCTGGCGCTGGCCCAAGCCCGCGGCTTGCCCGACAACGTCACCTTCGCCAAGCTCGACGCATTCAACTTGCCCGATGACTTGCTGGGCAAGTTTACGGCTGTGTTCGCCGGTTTCTGGTGGTCGCACGTCAAGCGCGAAGACCAGGACAAATACCTGAAGCAATTGCGCAACAAGCTGGGCAAGGACATCCTGCTGGTGCTGATCGACAATTCTTATGTTGATGGCAGCAGCACGGTCATCGCGCGCACTGACTTGCTGGGCAATACCCACCAGTTCCGCACGACGGATGCCGGCGAGCGCTATGAAGTGCTGAAGAATTTCCCGTCGGATAGTCATCTGCGCAAGAAGTTTGCCCACTCGGCCCGTGAAATCCGCATGAAGCGCCTGGAATACTATTGGCTGCTGAGCTGCCGTCTGAAATAAAGCTGATCTTTCTATATGGTAGGTCGGATTAGCGGCGCAGCCGCGTAATCCGACACCGCCGCCTTGCCAACAAGGTTGTCGGATTACGCGTGGCCTTGCCCCGCTAATCCGACCTGAGGTAAATTGGCCTCACGCCGTATGAACCGCCCTCGGGCGGTTTTTTTTCGCCTGTTGTTTTTATCTGACACGATGTTGTGCCAAAAAGCAACATATTGTCGATGTCATATTGTTGAAGTATTTCGTGGGCATGATTCGGTTCAGCAGCTAAGCAGCTCAGCAGCAGCTCAACTTGTCCAACCTAATGTAGAGAATCTCAAGTGAAAAAAATTACTCTGGCAGCATTGATCATCGGCACCTTCGCAGCAGCTACGGCGCAAGCACAATCGAACGTTACCGTGTATGGTCTGGTTGACCTCGGTATCGCCAAGACCACTGGCCAGCCGACGGTGCAACGCGAAAACAATGCGTCGCGCCTCGGTTTCAAGGGTACGGAAGATCTGGGTGGCGGCCTGTCCGCAATTTTCAACCTGGAAAGTGAATTCCTGGCCGACACCGGCGCGCAAAAGGGTGTGTTGTTCGACCGTCAAGCTTACGTGGGTTTGAAAGGCGCGTTTGGTACCGCCATTCTGGGCCGCACCAAGAATCTGGTCGATGGCACCATCGCCCGCGTCGACCCATTCAACACCTACGGCGTGGTTGGCAAGAACAATGAAACCCTGCTGCGTTCGGGCGTCGGCTCGTCGCGCGTGAACAATGCCGTGACCTACAACAGCCCAAGCTTTGAAGGTTTCGTGGGCAGCCTGCAGTACGTACTGAGCGAAGTCAACAGCGCTGACGCAGGCGTGATCGGCCTGGCAACCTACGACAATGGCCCGATCAGCTTGCACGCCGGCTACGAGAAAGCCGTGCAAGCAACGGCAACGGCCGCCAAGCCTGATCTGTGGTCCATCGGTGGCGGCTATAAATTCGGCCCGGCCAAGATCACGGCCGCCTACTCGAAAGGCGACACCAAGGTGGCTGCCAACGGCGAATTCAAGTCCTACCTGATCGGCCTGAACTACACGGTTGGCGGCGGCGATGCCAAAGTGTCGTACGGTAAGCAAGAGCAAAGCAACAACAAGGTCAAGGATCAGGACACCATCAAGGAATTCGGCGTCGGCTACGATTACCACCTGTCGAAGCGTACCGACGTGTACGCCTACGCTGGCCGCGAGCGCGTCAAGTCGCTGACTTCGTACCAGATCGGCCTGGCACACAAATTCTAAGTATCATTCGATGTGATGGAGTGGAGGCGCCTGCGGGCGCCTTTTTTATTGCGTTGCGGCTTCTGCCGCCCCGGCATGCATGGGCAGCGAGATGTCGATGCGTGTGCCGCCCAGTTCGTTATCGGCGCCGATATGGATGCTGCCGTTCAAGCCCCACACCCGCTCGCGCATGCCCAGCAGTCCCAAGGCCGCAGCTTTTTCCAGGTCATGTTCGGCAATGCCGCGGCCGTCATCCTGAATGGTGATCGCCAGCGAGGAATCGATGCGGTGCAGGGCGATGGTGATGTGGCTGGCCTCGGCATGGCGCGCGATATTCGTCAGCGCTTCTTGCACGATGCGGTAAATGGCCGTGCTGCGCGCGTCGTCGAGCACGAGGTCGGCCTCGTCGGCCAGCAAGTCAAAATGGATGGCGCGGCGCAACAGAAAGTCGTGGCGCAATTTTTGCAGCGCGAAATACAAGCCTCCTTCATCGAGCGCGCGTGGGCGCAGGTTGCTGGCGATGCGCCGCAGCGAAGTGATGGCCGTCACCAGCAAGCCATCCATGCTTTGCAGCAACGCTTGCAGGGACCCGGTGGTGTCCGAGTGCTGGCGCACCAGGGTCAGGTCGCCGCGCAGGGTGGCCAGCAATTGCCCCAGGTCGTCATGCAGTTCGCGCGCGATATGCTTGCGTTCCTCTTCGCGGATCGATTGCAGAGCGCTCGACAATTCACGCAATTGCGAAAAGGAGCGGGCCAGCTGTTCATGCATCTGCTGGCGCGCGCTGATATCGCGCACGATGATGGTAAACACACTATGGCCGTCTTCTTGCATGGCCGAGAGCGAGCCTTCGAGGGGAAACATGGCGCCATCGCTGCGCCGTCCCGTCAGGGTGTAGTCGGTGGCGCGCCGGCCCGTCAGGCGCAGCTCCTGGCTGATGTCGCCAAACGGTGGATCGCCCTCGTGCCTGCCCAGGCTGCGCAAGTCGCGCAGGATGTAGTGGCCCAGGTGCCTGCCGCGCATGCCGGCCGGCGTGTCGTCGAACAATCTGGCTGCCGCCGCGTTCGCATGCAGAATGAATTGCGCGCTATCGATACTGATGATGGCGTCGCTGGCGCTGTCGATGATGGCTTGCCCGCGCGCCTGCTGTTGCCGGCGGGCTTTCAGCGGAGGAAACAAGCACAGCAATAGCGCCGCCGCCATGCCCAGCGGCAGGATGCGCAGCAGTGTGGGACTGCCTCGGTCTGGCATATGGGCTTCTCCTTGCGAACGTGAACGAATGCAGGGCAGGAATGATGGACGGGACTTTATGTAGCCTATGCCTGCTGGGGCGGCGCGGCTTGATGTGGCGCAGGAAGGGGGGAGGAAGAGATCAAGGCGCCGCGCCGGCATGGGCCGGGCGGCAGCGAGCGACTTACATTTGCTTGAACAGGTGCAAGAAGCTACGGCTCACTTCGAGCTTGTCGGATTTGCCTTTGATGAGTACCAGGTGGCGGCCGCGGATGTCGCGCGTCACGCCTTCGATGGCATTCACGTTGACCAGGGTAGCGCGGTGGATTTGCCAGAACAGCGCAGGATCGAGCTCTTCTGCCAGATCGCGCACGGGCTTGCGGATCAGTGCCTCGTACTTGGCGGTTTGCACGCAGGTGTATTTCTCGTCCGAACGGAAAAATAAAATCTCTTCCACGGGGATCATGCGCAAGTCCTGACCGATGCTGGCCTGTATCCATTGCAAATAGGTGGGCTTGGCCGTGATTTTCTCCGCCAGCTGCGACAGCATGGCCGTCACGCTGCTGTTGACGTCCAGCGCAGGCTTGTTCAAGTGCGTTTTCAGGCGCTCCACCGTCACCAGCAAGCGCTCATGCTCGGGCGGCTTGAGCACATAATCGACGGCGCCCCGCTCGAAGGCTTCGACGGCGTGGGTATCGTAGGCCGTGACAAAGACGATATGCGTCTTGCTGCCAATCACTTGCGCCGCCTCCATGCCCGTCTTGCCCGGCATGCGGATATCGAGGAAGGCAAAGTCGGGCTTGAGTTGCTCCACCAGTTCGATCGCTTCGTCGCCATTCTTGGCTTCGCCAATGATTTCCAATTCGGGCCAGGCCTGGCCCAGGCGCAGGCGCAGCTGGTCGCGCATCAGTCTTTCGTCGTCGGCAATAATAGCGGTAGGCATAGGTCTCAAGTGTGAACAGGCGAAGATTGATTATTCAATGATTTAGCGTTTTTATCAACTGTCTTATTTAGACAGCTGATATGGCACTTCGATCACGGCGCATACACCGCTGGGCTGGTTGGGCGTGATGGTCAGGCTGCCCTGGTCGCCATGCAGCAGCTTCAGGCGTTCGCGGATGGTGGGCAAACCCAGGCCCGTGCCATCGCTGGGCACCACGCCAAAGCCCAGGCCGTCATCGGTGACGATAACGCGCAGCTTGCTGTGCGCCACTTCGGCCACGATGCGCAGGGTGCCGCCTTCCGGCTTGACTTCCAGCCCGTGCTTGATGGCATTTTCCACCATCGATTGCAGCATCATGGGGGGGAATGCGGCGCTGCGCAGGCCATCGGGAATCTGGAAATCGACGGTCAGGCGTTCTTCCATGCGCATTTTCAGCAGGTTCAAGTACGCTTGCACCATGTCCGCTTCGCGGCCCAGGTTGGTAATCAGGGCGTTGTCGCGCATTTGCGGCAACACCGCGCGCAGATACTGGATCAGGCTGCGCTGCATCTTGGCCGCGCGCGGTGGATCGACCTGGATCAAGTGTTCGACCGAGGCGAGTGTGTTGAACAGGAAGTGCGGCTCGACTTGTGCCTGCATCATCTGCATCTTCGCTTCGCTGAGCTGGCGCTGCATGGATTCGCGTTCGGCCGCCTCATTCGCCGTGACAGTTTCCGCTTCGGCGCGTTTTTTGCCGCCAACCAGGGCTTTCATGGCGAACAGGGCCAGCACCAGCAAGGATACAAAACTCTTGAACCAGGTGGACGCTTGCTGGTGGTAACGCGACACTTTTTGTTCCGCAGCATCATCGACCGCTTCTTCGATGGCATTTGACAGCTCTTCGCCGATTTGTGGTGGCAGTTCAATATGGACTTCTTCCCCCGAGGCATTGGTGGTTACTGGATAGCTGGGTTTGGCGGGGGCGGCCGGTGGTTGAGGCGGCTCTGGCGGTACGGTACTGGCTTGGGCGTCCGCCTCGGCGGCATCGGCCGGATCGCTGGCCGCGTCGGCCGCGCTGCTGCGCCGGTTCTTGCTGTTGCGGGGATTGAAATGAATGCCGGTATCGTCGATCAGGATATTGGTTTCGCCCGTGCCCTTGCTGCTGCGTTTATGCGACTTGATGACCACTTCTTCGTCCGGGCTGGACGAGAACAGCTCATCTTGCAAAATGGAGCCGGCGATCAGGGCCAGCGCCGCGAACAGGAAAAATTTCCACCAAGATAGTTGGGTAACCCAGGTTGTCGTCGCGTCGAATGCCCGTTGCACCCAAGCGAGGATGGTTTTCAATAATTGGGGCAAGCTGGAAATCGGAAGCATGGTGGCACTTTCAAGTACAAGAGTTAATCGACGCAGCGGGCAAGTTTAACCCCTTGTTGAGTAGCGTCAGAGTCTGATGTTGCCACTGTGCCTAAAGACCACGAAGTGCGCCAGTCGATTGCGACAGGCTGCACAAAAAGGCGCTTGAAGTGAAGGCAAGGCTTGCTGGGCGGTGAGGGGAGGCTGCGGCATCAAAATAGCCCTTGCGGGACGCGCAGCCCAAGGCTATAATTCGCCCCCTCGCTGAACGATGCATGCAAATGCTGAGTTAAGTGGGTAAAAAAGAAGGTTGACGAAATGCTGAAAAAGCTTCATACTCTTCCTTCTTCGCAGCTGACAAACACAACGCTTTGTCGATAGCGCGAAAGTAGCAAATAAGCAGTACCGAATACAGTTCTTTAACAATTAACAGTCGATAAGTGTGGGCATTTGATGTAAGTGCAGCGTCAATCTTCGGATTGGCGTCTAACTTAAAATATCAAATGTTCACAAGAAATAATGAAATAGGCGCTACGCAAGTAGTGGCCTGTCAGTTTTTTGAGTGAGCGACCCGTCGCAAGACGGTGCCAATAAAATGGCAAAGTAACAGAGATTAAACTGAAGAGTTTGATCCTGGCTCAGATTGAACGCTGGCGGCATGCCTTACACATGCAAGTCGAACGGCAGCACGGAGCTTGCTCTGGTGGCGAGTGGCGAACGGGTGAGTAATATATCGGAACGTACCCTAGAGTGGGGGATAACGTAGCGAAAGTTACGCTAATACCGCATACGATCTAAGGATGAAAGTGGGGGATCGCAAGACCTCATGCTCGTGGAGCGGCCGATATCTGATTAGCTAGTTGGTAGGGTAAAAGCCTACCAAGGCATCGATCAGTAGCTGGTCTGAGAGGACGACCAGCCACACTGGAACTGAGACACGGTCCAGACTCCTACGGGAGGCAGCAGTGGGGAATTTTGGACAATGGGCGAAAGCCTGATCCAGCAATGCCGCGTGAGTGAAGAAGGCCTTCGGGTTGTAAAGCTCTTTTGTCAGGGAAGAAACGGTGAAAGCTAATATCTTTTGCTAATGACGGTACCTGAAGAATAAGCACCGGCTAACTACGTGCCAGCAGCCGCGGTAATACGTAGGGTGCAAGCGTTAATCGGAATTACTGGGCGTAAAGCGTGCGCAGGCGGTTTTGTAAGTCTGATGTGAAATCCCCGGGCTCAACCTGGGAATTGCATTGGAGACTGCAAGGCTAGAATCTGGCAGAGGGGGGTAGAATTCCACGTGTAGCAGTGAAATGCGTAGATATGTGGAGGAACACCGATGGCGAAGGCAGCCCCTGGGTCAAGATTGACGCTCATGCACGAAAGCGTGGGGAGCAAACAGGATTAGATACCCTGGTAGTCCACGCCCTAAACGATGTCTACTAGTTGTCGGGTCTTAATTGACTTGGTAACGCAGCTAACGCGTGAAGTAGACCGCCTGGGGAGTACGGTCGCAAGATTAAAACTCAAAGGAATTGACGGGGACCCGCACAAGCGGTGGATGATGTGGATTAATTCGATGCAACGCGAAAAACCTTACCTACCCTTGACATGGCTGGAATCCTTGAGAGATCAGGGAGTGCTCGAAAGAGAACCAGTACACAGGTGCTGCATGGCTGTCGTCAGCTCGTGTCGTGAGATGTTGGGTTAAGTCCCGCAACGAGCGCAACCCTTGTCATTAGTTGCTACGAAAGGGCACTCTAATGAGACTGCCGGTGACAAACCGGAGGAAGGTGGGGATGACGTCAAGTCCTCATGGCCCTTATGGGTAGGGCTTCACACGTCATACAATGGTACATACAGAGCGCCGCCAACCCGCGAGGGGGAGCTAATCGCAGAAAGTGTATCGTAGTCCGGATTGTAGTCTGCAACTCGACTGCATGAAGTTGGAATCGCTAGTAATCGCGGATCAGCATGTCGCGGTGAATACGTTCCCGGGTCTTGTACACACCGCCCGTCACACCATGGGAGCGGGTTTTACCAGAAGTAGGTAGCTTAACCGCAAGGAGGGCGCTTACCACGGTAGGATTCGTGACTGGGGTGAAGTCGTAACAAGGTAGCCGTATCGGAAGGTGCGGCTGGATCACCTCCTTTCTAGAGTTTGCACGAATCAGTAATGATTCACGCATCAAATGTTCACACTTATCGGCTGTTAATATAAAGAACAGCATTTGGGGCTGTAGCTCAGCTGGTTAGAGCACCGTGTTGATAACGCGGGGGTCGTTGGTTCGAGTCCAACCAGCCCTACCAGTTTCTGTAGTCTGGAAATACCCTAGGGGGATTAGCTCAGCTGGGAGAGCACCTGCTTTGCAAGCAGGGGGTCGTCGGTTCGATCCCGTCATCCTCCACCAAAAGTTCAAACGTAAATCAGTGCCGATAGTGCACCGGGATTTAGGTTTGGTCTTTTCGAGATCAAGTGCTGTATGTTCTTTAACAATCTGGAAGAAGTAAAGATTATTTATTGATCGGTTTGCCGTAAAACGCAAATCGATGGGTAATGATTGTATGTATCAACAAACAAGCAACAACGTTGTACTTTCTTATCCCTGTAGCGCTCTTTCATCATGCAAATGATGAGAGGCTAACGTTATAGGGACAAGCGAATAAGTGCACATGGTGGATGCCTTGGCGATTACAGGCGATGAAGGACGTAGTAGCTTGCGATAAGCTGCGGGGAGTGAGCAAACACACTTTGATCCGCAGATTTCCGAATGGGGCAACCCACCCTTTTAGGGTATTGCATACTGAATACATAGGTATGCAAGGCGAACGCGGCGAACTGAAACATCTAAGTAGCTGCAGGAAAAGAAATCAACCGAGATTCCCAAAGTAGCGGCGAGCGAAATGGGAAGAGCCTGTACGTGATAGTCGGACCGATAACAGAATCCTCTGGAAATAGGAGCCATAGTGGGTGATAGCCCCGTATGTGAAATCGGACCGGTGGTACTAAGCGTACGACAAGTAGGGCGGGACACGTGACATCCTGTCTGAATATGGGGGGACCATCCTCCAAGGCTAAATACTCGTAATCGACCGATAGTGAACCAGTACCGTGAGGGAAAGGCGAAAAGAACCCCGGAAGGGGAGTGAAATAGATCCTGAAACCGTGTGCATACAAACAGTAGGAGCGGACTTGTTCCGTGACTGCGTACCTTTTGTATAATGGGTCAGCGACTTACATTCAGTGGCAAGGTTAACCGCATAGGGAAGCCGTAGAGAAATCGAGTCCGAATAGGGCGATCAGTCGCTGGGTGTAGACCCGAAACCAAGTGATCTACTCATGGCCAGGATGAAGGTGCGGTAACACGCCCTGGAGGTCCGAACCCACTAATGTTGAAAAATTAGGGGATGAGCTGTGGGTAGGGGTGAAAGGCTAAACAAACTTGGAAATAGCTGGTTCTCTCCGAAAACTATTTAGGTAGTGCCTCAAGTATCACCATCGGGGGTAGAGCACTGTTATGGCTAGGGGGTCATTGCGACTTACCAAACCATTGCAAACTCCGAATACCGATGAGTGCGAGCTTGGGAGACAGACGTCGGGTGCTAACGTCCGGCGTCAAGAGGGAAACAACCCAGACCGCCAGCTAAGGTCCCAAAGATTGGCTAAGTGGAAAACGAAGTGGGAAGGCTAAAACAGTCAGGATGTTGGCTTAGAAGCAGCCATCATTTAAAGAAAGCGTAATAGCTCACTGATCGAGTCGTCCTGCGCGGAAGATGTAACGGGGCTAAGCCAGTCACCGAAGCTGCGGATATCCTTTATTGGATATGGTAGGAGAGCGTTCTGTAAGCCTGCGAAGGTGTCTTGTAAAGGATGCTGGAGGTATCAGAAGTGCGAATGCTGACATGAGTAGCGATAATGGGGGTGAAAAGCCTCCACGCCGTAAGCCCAAGGTTTCCTGTTCAACGTTCATCGGAGCAGGGTGAGTCGGCCCCTAAGGCGAGGCAGAGATGCGTAGCTGATGGGAAGCAGGTTAATATTCCTGCACCGTCGTATGATGCGATGGGGGGACGGATCGCGGAAGGTTGTCCAACTGTTGGAATAGTTGGTTTTTGGCTCATAGAAGGCACTTAGGCAAATCCGGGTGCGTAATTCAAGGGGTTGAGACGAGTGAACTTGTTCACGAAGCAATCGGAAGTGGTTCCAAGAAAAGCCTCTAAGCTTCAGTCATACGAGACCGTACCGCAAACCGACACAGGTGGGCGAGATGAGTATTCTAAGGCGCTTGAGAGAACTCGGGAGAAGGAACTCGGCAAATTGGTACCGTAACTTCGGGAAAAGGTACGCCCCAGTAGCTTGATTGGTTTACTCCATGAGGGTGAAAGGGTTGCAATAAACTGGTGGCTGCGACTGTTTAATAAAAACACAGCACTCTGCAAACACGAAAGTGGACGTATAGGGTGTGACGCCTGCCCGGTGCTGGAAGATTAAATGATGGGGTGCAAGCTCTTGATTGAAGTCCCAGTAAACGGCGGCCGTAACTATAACGGTCCTAAGGTAGCGAAATTCCTTGTCGGGTAAGTTCCGACCTGCACGAATGGCGTAACGATGGCCACACTGTCTCCTCCCGAGACTCAGCGAAGTTGAAATGTTTGTGATGATGCAATCTACCCGCGGCTAGACGGAAAGACCCCATGAACCTTTACTGTAGCTTTGCATTGGACTTTGAACCAATCTGTGTAGGATAGGTGGGAGGCTTTGAAGCGGGGACGCTAGTTCTCGTGGAGCCAACCTTGAAATACCACCCTGGTTTGTTTGAGGTTCTAACCTTGGTCCGTTATCCGGATCGGGGACAGTGCATGGTAGGCAGTTTGACTGGGGCGGTCTCCTCCTAAAGTGTAACGGAGGAGTTCGAAGGTACGCTAGATACGGTCGGACATCGTGTTGATAGTGCAATGGCATAAGCGTGCTTAACTGCGAGACTGACAAGTCGAGCAGGTACGAAAGTAGGACATAGTGATCCGGTGGTTCTGTATGGAAGGGCCATCGCTCAACGGATAAAAGGTACTCTGGGGATAACAGGCTGATTCCTCCCAAGAGTTCATATCGACGGGGAGTTTGGCACCTCGATGTCGGCTCATCACATCCTGGGGCTGTAGCCGGTCCCAAGGGTATGGCTGTTCGCCATTTAAAGTGGTACGTGAGCTGGGTTTAAAACGTCGTGAGACAGTTTGGTCCCTATCTGCCGTGGGCGTTGGAAATTTGAAGGGGGCTGCTCCTAGTACGAGAGGACCGGAGTGGACGTATCTCTGGTGTACCGGTTGTCACGCCAGTGGCATTGCCGGGTAGCTAAATACGGAAGAGATAACCGCTGAAAGCATCTAAGCGGGAAACTTGCCTTGAGATGAGATTTCCCAGAGCCTTGAGCTCTTTGAAGGGTCGTTCGAGACCAGGACGTTGATAGGCTGGGTGTGGAAGTGCAGTAATGCATTAAGCTAACCAGTACTAATTGCCCGTACGGCTTGTCCCTATAACCTTAGCAGGTACAGAGGATAAGACGGTACAACGTTGCGTGTTTGTTGATACTACTATTCATTACCCCAATCTTTGCTTCTTCCAGATTCAGGCTTTGTCGCTCCATCGAGGACAAATGCCAGTACAAGTTATGCCTGATGACCATAGCAAGTTGGTCCCACCCCTTCCCATCCCGAACAGGACCGTGAAACAACTTTGCGCCGATGATAGTGCTGCAACCAGTGTGAAAGTAGGTTATCGTCAGGCTTGTTATTCGAAAAAACCCCCATCGGTGATCCGGTGGGGGTTTTTTTACGTCCGCTGGATTGAGCTATGCCAGCGCTTGCCGGGTTGTTGAAAGGGATATCTTGTCTGCTGTGCATACACTGGAACAATTACACACTGGCCAACTGGCCGGCGTGCGCCGCCTGACGCTGTCCTGCGGCTTGAGCGACTTCCCCCGTGAGATATTCGACCTGGCCGACAGCCTGGAAATCCTTGATTTGTCGGGCAATGCGCTGTCCTCCCTGCCTGACGATTTGCCGCGCCTGCACAAGCTGCGCATCATTTTTTGCTCGGATAATCTGTTCACCACCTTGCCGGCCGTGCTCGGTTCCTGTCCTGCGCTGGAAATGATCGGTTTCAAGGCGAACCGGATCGACCATGTGCCAGCCGCAGCCTTGCCGCCCAGGCTGCGCTGGCTGACCCTGACCGACAATGCCATCGAAGTCTTGCCGGATGAGCTGGGCAAGTGCGGTGCATTGCAGAAACTCATGCTGGCGGGAAATTGTCTGGCCAGCTTGCCCGCCTCCCTGGCCAATTGCCGCCAATTGGAACTGGTGCGCATTGCCGCCAACCGTTTCACGGCGCTGCCCGATTGCCTGCTGTCTTTGCCGTGCCTGAGCTGGCTTGCGTACGCGGGCAACCCGTTCACGGAAGTGCGCGAACTGGTGGCCCTGACCGATGCCGGTACGGCGGTTGTGGCCTGGTCCCGCCTGGCAGTGGCGCAGCAGCTGGGCGAGGGCGCATCGGGCGTGATATACCGTGCCCGCCTCGATGGGCGTGATGATGTCGCCGTCAAAGTATTCAAGGGGGCGATGACCAGCGACGGCTTGCCACGCAGCGAAATGGCCGCCTGTGTCGGTGCGGGTACGCACGCGGGCCTGATTCCCATCCTTGGGACGCTCGATGGGCATCCGCAACAGGCGATGGGCCTGGTCATGCCGCTCATCGATGCTGCCTTCCGTAACCTGGCCGGTCCGCCCAGCCTGGCGTCATGTACGCGCGATGTGTATGCCGATGGCGTGCGCTTGGATGCGCCGCAAGCGCTGGCCATTGCCCATGGCATCGCCTCGGCCGTGTGCCAGTTGCATGCGCGCGGCATCGTGCATGGTGACTTGTATGGCCACAATATCCTGCATGCGCACGCCGGAGCCTGCCTGCTGGGCGATTTTGGCGCGGCGTCCATGTTTGCGCCCGGTTCGCCGCAAGGGGACTTGCTGCAGGGTATAGAGGCGCGCGCCTTTGGCGTGCTGCTGGGCGAGTTGATCGCGCATTGCGCGACGCGCTTGCCCGGTCTGCAGGCCATGATGGATGCCTGCCTGCAGGAAGGCGTGCTGCGGCGGCCACAGTTCGACGTGATCGAGCGGGCATTGCGAGACATGCTTCCCGTATAAAAAATGGCGCAGCCTTCGCAGGCTGCGCCATTTTTATTTCAGGCTGAGAATATTCAGCCTTGGACTGCTTTTTCCGGCAGGGCGATCTGGTTGTCGACGCTGAACTGGTAATCCTTGAAGACGTGTTCGGCCGTCAGGATCTGGTATTCGCCGTTGTCGAGCTTGTGCGTGGTGTCCTTCAGGCGATACGTGTAATGGCCGCAGGTCCAGCAGTTGAAGTTGCGCATGTGGGTGCACAGGCAGGTCTTGTCCATCACGACGACGGTTTTTTGTTCCGGATGGGCCGCCACTTCGCGGTTGTATGAGTTGATGTACGCGCAATTGCCCGTCGCGTCGAGCAGGTAGCCATACGATTCGCAGCCTGGACGGATGCCGGCGCCGATGGCGGGCGTGTTTTTCAGCATGCGCATCGGGTAGCCCGTCGGCGAGACGCCGTTGACGATGATGTCTTCTTCCGAGGCTTTGTAGTATTCCTGCTTGACCTTGTTTGGCAAGCCGCATTCCTCGGTGACGGTGAAGCGCGTCGCCACTTGCACGCCAGCTGCGCCTGCTTCCAGGAAGGAGACGGCATCGCTGCCCGTGAAGATGCCGCCAGCGGCGATCAGCGGGATGTCCAGCTGTTCCGTTTTCAGATAGGCCAGCAGTTCCGCGGTAATTGTGTGCAGGTCGTAATTGGCCCAGTCCATGCCGAAACCCAGGTGGCCGCCGGCCAATGGTCCCTCGACGATGATGAAGTCGGGCAGCCGGTCCAGCTTGGCGTTCTTGCGCAGGAAAATCTGCAGGGCGCGCACGGACGAGACGATGATGCCCAGCTTGGCATCGCGGAAGCGCGGATGGTCGGCCATCAGGGCGAACGAACCGAAATGCAGGCCGGCCGACAGGGTGATGCCGTCGATGCCTGCGTCCAGCGCCGCATTCAGGCGCACGCGCAAGGTTTCGCGGGGGCCATTCATGGTCAGCTTTTCCATGCAATTGACGAAGATCAAGCCATCGCCTTTTTTCGCTTCCATGGTGCGGCCGATATGCAGGCGTTGCGCTTCGGCCAGGCGGCCCAGGTCGAACTGCACCACGGCTTTGTCGCTATTATTGATGTTGAACTTGTACAGTTTCGTCTTGTCTTTGACGAAGGTGGTGTCGAAACGGCGATCCGACACATCTTCCACCATGGCATCGGAGATATGCCCGATACCGTTCAGCCGGGCCGCTTCCAGGGCCAGCTCCGACGTGGAAATATCCACACCCATTCCGCCTATCATGATGGGCACATATTCTTTTTTGCCAAATCGCAGGCGGAAATCATCAACACGTTTCATTGCTATCCTTAGACTACCGTGGTTATCACTGAGCCAGATGTACGGTCAAGCCCGCTGCCGGTCGGGCGCGCGGGCGCATGTAGCTGTGCGCAGCTTCAATTCTACCCCAAGCGGGCAGGCTCTCCGGGACAGCTTGCCAGCATGCTGGTGCAAGCGCGGGCCGGATCGCCCGCCGCATCGAAATTAATCGCGGAAATTGTTAAATTCCAGCGGCATGTCGGGCACGTCCTTGCGCAGCATGGTCATGGCCGCCTGCAGGTCGTCGCGCTTGGCGCCCGTGACGCGCACGGCTTCACCCTGGATGCTCGCTTGTACCTTCATCTTGCTGTCCTTGATGACGCGCACGATTTTCTTGGCATCATCCGATTCGATGCCATTCTTGATCTTGATGATCTGCTTGACCTTGTCGCCGCCGATCTTCTTGATGTCGCCTTCGTCGAGGAAGCGCACATCGACCTTGCGTTTGGTCAACTTGTTCGTCAGAACGTCGCGCACCTGGCTGAGCTGGAATTCCGAGTCCGCAAACGCGGTCAATTCGTTTTCCTTGTGTTCGACGCGGGCGTCGCTGCCCTTGAAGTCGAAGCGGGTCGTGATTTCCTTGTTGGATTGCTCGACGGCATTCTTGACTTCGATCATATCGGCTTCGGAGACTACATCAAATGATGGCATGGTCTGTTCCTTTTCTTGTTAAAGCGAGCGCGCGCTCGGCGCACTGGGCCTTGGCGGCTGATTCTGCGCCATGGGACGGCCCTGTTAAAGATGCGACATTTTAACGGACAACGGGCAAGTCGCCCTTGTCCTGAGGTGGTTTTTTGTCGCTTTCGCTCTATAATCGAGCAAAATTCCCCTATCCCATGCATCCAGAGCTCACCATCGAACACAATTACTCCCTCCAGCGCCTGAATACCTTCGGCATCACGGCCAATGCGGCCGCCTACGTACGCATCACTTCGCAAGCCCAATTGCAGGCCGCGCTGCAAGATCCCGCCTTGTCCGCCATGCCGCGCCTGATACTGGGCGGCGGCAGCAACATCGTCCTGACGGGCGACTTTCCCGGCGCCGTGCTGCACATGGCCACGCGCGGCATGCGCCTGGCGCAGGCGGATTTCGAGACGATACTCGTGACGGCCGCCGCCGGCGAAAACTGGCACGACTTCGTGCAGTGGACCCTGGCGCAAGGCGTGGGCGGGCTGGAAAACCTGTCGCTGATCCCCGGTACCGTGGGCGCGGCCCCTATCCAGAATATTGGCGCGTATGGCGTTGAAATCAAGGATTATCTGCATAGCGTGAGCGTCATGCACAGCGCCAGCGGCATCGTCTTCGACATGGACCGCGACGCTTGCCGTTTCGCTTACCGCGACAGCATCTTCAAGCAGGCGGACGGGCGCGAGCTGATCGTGCTGGAAGTGACGTTTGCCCTGCCTGCCGAGTGGCAGCCGAACTTGCGCTATGCGGAACTGGCACAGGCCGTGGCCGAGCGCAATCTTGCCGAACCGACGCCGCAACAGGTGGCCGACACGGTGATGGCGATACGCCGGCGTAAATTGCCCGACCCGGCCGTGATTGGCAATGCGGGCAGTTTCTTCAAGAATCCCGTGGTGTCACGCGAGCAGTGTCTTGCCTTGTTGGAACGTTTTCCCACCTTGGTGCACCATGCGCAAGCCGATGGCACGGAAAAACTGGCGGCCGGCTGGCTGATCGATCAGTGTGGCTGGAAGGGAAAAAACCTGGGGCCCGCGGGAGTGTATCCCAAGCAGGCACTGGTTCTGGTGAATAATGGCGGCGCTCGTGGCGCGGACATTACCCGGCTGGCGGCAGCGATACAGGATGATGTAGAGGCGAAATATGGCGTGCGCCTGTCGCCCGAGCCTGTGTTTGTTTAATCAGGCAAAATGGCAGACGTAGTCGACAGTTTCGACGGTTTCAATATCAAAATGGCTATTGCCCGGCACCTTGAATTCCTGGCCCGCGGCATAGCTGTTCCATTCTGTCGCGTCGGCCAGGCGTACCTTGCACAGGCCCCCGACGATTTCCATCGTTTCCGGCGCGCCCGTGTTGAAGCGCAGCGATGACGGGAAAATCACGCCCACGCTTTTCTTCGTGCCATCGGCCAGGATGACATTGTGCGAGACGCACTTGCCGTCAAAGTAGATATTCGACTTTTTGACGACGCTGACATTGTCCAGTTGTGTGCTCATGCTTCACTTTCCTTCAGTTAAAAATCAGTCTTCGACGTCATCGGCGCTCAACACGCTGTTGCGTCCGCCGCGCTTGGCCGCGTACAGGGCCTGGTCGGCGCGGTTGATCAGTTGCTCGACCGTCGAGTCCGGGGACGGCACGATGGTGGCCACGCCGATCGAGATGGTGACGATGCCCGTGCTTGCCGCCGGGTTCTCGATCTGCAAGCCCTCCAGGTGACGCCGGCACGCTTCGGCGATCAGCAAGGCCCCTGCGGCCTGCGTTTCAGGCAGGATCAGGGCGAATTCCTCGCCGCCATAGCGGGCTGCCAGGTCGGCCGGGCGTTTCAGATGTTCCGTCAGCACGGCGGCGACTTTTTTCAGGCCCAGATCGCCCGCCAGGTGGCCAAAGTGATCGTTATAGCTTTTAAAATGGTCGATATCGCAGAACAGCAGGCTCAGCGGCGTCTTGTCGCGCTGGCCCCGCTGCCATTCAAATTGCAAGGTTTCATCGAAGCGGCGGCGATTGGCGATGCCCGTCAAGCCATCGAGGGCGGCGAGCTTCTGTAATTCAATATTCGCATCGGCCAGGTTTTTTTGGCTTTCGCGCAGGAAACGAAATGCCTGGTCGCGCTGCAGGCGGCTGATGTGCGCATTGGAATGGTAGCGTATGCGCGCCAGCAATTCCAGGCGGTCCGGCAGTTTCACCACGTAATCATTGGCGCCGACGGCAAAGCTGTGGGCCTTCAGTTTCGGGTCATCCTTGGCTGACAGCACGATCACCGGCACATGCGCCAGCGCCGCGTTTTCGCGGTACAGCTGGATCAGCGCGAAGCCGTCGATGCCCGGCAGCACCAGGTCTTGCAGGATGACAGTCGGTTGCAAGCGCAGCGCCGTGTCCAGCGCCTGCGTGGCGTCGGTCACGTAATGGAACTCGATATCCTGCTGGTCGCTCAGCATGCGCCGGATTGCCTCAGCAATGATCAACTGGTCGTCCACCAGCAGCACGCTGACCTTGAATTCGGTCAATGCGGGCTCATGCAGGGTGAAACTGGAGGAAAATTCTGGCATTGCATTCTTTTCAGATGTTAGGGGAGGACTCCCACCCATTGTTGAGTTTCGCGCCCAGGCGGTTGCGCAGGCTGGCGCCTATTCTATCCAATGGCAGGATTTGCTGCGCTGCATCGAGTTCGGCTGCCGCGCGCGGCATGCCATACACGGCACTGCTGGCCTGGTCTTGCGCTATCGTCGTCTTGCCCGCGCGGCGCATGGCCAGCAAGCCATCGCCGCCATCGCGGCCCATGCCTGTGAGCAGCACGCCGATGGCATCGCCGCGCCAGTGCTGTGCCACGCAATGAAAGAAGACATCGACGGAAGGACGGTAAACATAGTCGCGTGGTGCCGCATCGTAACCCAAACGATAATTTTGATCTAGCAGCAAGTGATCATTGGTCTTGGCGACCAGCACGCTGCCGGCCACCAGTTCGTCGCCCTCGGCGATCACGCGCACCGGCATGTCCAATTGATCGTCCAGCCATTTGGCGAAGTGCGAGGCGAAGGTTTCATCGATATGTTGCACCACCACGATGGCGCAGCCGGGCGGCGCCGTCCAGCCGGACAGCACCTTGGCTACCGCTGACGGCCCGCCCGTCGAGGCGCCGATGGCCACCAGCGTGCTGACCTGGCCATCGCCGCGCTCGCCCTTGGCTTGCACCTGGCGTGGCGGTGGCGCTTCGGCGCTGTGGCGTATCAGCTTGCCGATGGTCTTGATCTTGGCCAGCAATTCGCTGTCGCCGCCCACTTCTCCCTGCAGCACGGGCGTGGCCGTGACGTCGAGCGCACCGGCGCCCAGCGCGCGGAACACCTGGTTGACATTGTCCTGCGGGCGTCCCGTGACCACCAGGATGGCGCACGGGCTTTGCTCCATGATCAGGCGCGTCGCTTCCACGCCATCCATCTCCGGCATGTTCAGGTCCATCAGGATCAGGTCGGGACGGTTGCCCTCGCACATGCGCACGGCCTCGAGCCCCGTGCGGGCAATCCACAGCACCTGGTGCTCCTGCGTGCTGGCCACCACCCGGCGCAGGGCCTCGGCGGCCATGGCGACATCGTTGACAATGGCAATTTTCATGAAGTACGACTCATAAGCTGGCATCTCCTATCAGGTCGGCCACTGCGTCGAGCAAGGTCTCGTCGTGGAAGCTGCCTTTGGTCAGATAATAATCGGCGCCGGCGGACAGGCCGCGCGCGCGGTCTTCCGGGCGGTCCTTGTACGAGACGATCATCACCGGCAGCTTGTGCAGGTGCAGGTCCTTCTTGATCAGCGAGACCAGCTCGATGCCATCCATGCGCGGCATGTCCACATCGGTGATCACCAGGTCGTACTCGCCGCTGCGCACCACGTTCCAGCCGTCGATGCCGTCGATGGCCACGTCGACCTCGAAGCCGCGCGCCAGCAGCAGCTTGCGCTCCATTTCGCGCACCGTCAGCGAATCGTCGACGACGAGGATGCGCTTGGCGCGGCGCTGCTGCGCGTGGCCGGCCTGCGCCAGCTGGCGCAGGCCGCCCTCGTGCAGCAGTTTGTCGATCGACAGCAGCAAATCGGGCACGTCGAGGATCAGCACCGGCTCGCCGTCGTCGAGCAGGGCGGCGGCGGAAATGTCGCGCATCTTGCCGAAGATCGGATCGATGGCCTGCACCGCCAGGCTTTGTTCGCCGCGGATGGCGTCGACCACCAGCGCATAGCTCTGCTTGCCGCGCCCGATCACCACCACCGGCAAATCGTCGGCGCTGCTGGGCGTTTCGCCCAGCTCCAGCACCTGCGCCGCCGACACCAGGCCCAGATGCTCGCCCTTGAGTTCAAAGAACTGCTTGTTTTCCAAGGTATGGATGGCCGCTTGCGGCACGCGCACCACGCTTTCCACCTTGACGATGGGGATGGCGTAGGCCTCGCCCTGGATGTCGATCACCAGCGCGCGCACGATCGACTGCGTCAGCGGCAGGGTAATCAGCGCGCGAAAACCCCGGCCCGGCTCCGATTCCAGGCGCACCGTGCCGTTTTGCTGGCGTATCGTCTCGTGCACGATATCGAGGCCCACGCCGCGTCCGGACAACTGGTTGGCCGTCGCTTTCAGGCTGAAGGCGGGCAGGAACAAAAATTCCAGCAGCTCGCCCGGCGACAGCGCGGCGGCCATGGCGGGGCTGGCCATCTTGCGCTCGATGACGGACTGGCGGATTTTTTCCAGGTCGACGCCGCGCCCGTCGTCGCTGATCTCGATGCTCAGCATGCCGGCGCGGTGGCGCGCTTCCATGCGTATCGTGCCCATTGCTGTCTTGCCCGCGTCGATGCGCTCGTACGGGCCTTCCATGCCATGGTCGATGGCATTCCTCAGCATGTGGTTGAGCGGGCTTTCGATCTTCGCCAGGATGTCGCGGTCGACCAGCGTGTCTTCGCCGTCGATCTCCAGCTGCACTTCCTTGCCCAGGCTGCGCGCCAGGTCGCGCACCATGCGCGGGAACGCGTGGATGCCGTCGCGGAAAGGGCGCATGCGCAGGGCCAGTACTTCGTCGACCATGCCCTGCGAGACGGCCAGCAGGCGCCGCTCATAGGTTTCGATGTCGGCGATGTGTTCGAGCATGAACTGCTTCAGGGGCTGCGTCTTGTGCAGCGCCAGCAGGGACTTTTCCATCAGGTCCGGATCGCCTGAGCGGGCAATGGCGACGTGCAGCTGTTCGATGGCCGAAAACAGGCTGCTCTGGTTGCGCTTGAAGCGCTGCAGGGCGCCGACGAACGGGTGCATCTGGTGCGCATTGATGCGCGATTCGCTGGCCAGCGACAGCAATTTGTCGAAATTCTGCGCCTGGGCCTTGGCTGGCGCACCGGTACGCGGCGCGTTGGCGGCCGCCGACTCCACTTCTTCGCCCGCCAGGCCGCCGGCCACTGTCGCTTGCAGTTCGGCGGGGGGCGACGGCACGGGCGAAGGCGCCGAGGGCAGGGCCGGCAATTCCGGCAGCTCGGCGATGCCGGCGATGGCGTTCAGGGTCTGGTCGATCTGCGTCGCGTTGGCGGCCAGCCACGCTTCGGCGCCCGCATCGTCCAGGCGTGACAGCTGCACGATCAGGTCGACACCCGACAGCAGCACGTCGACCCGCTCCGGCGTGAGTTTCAAGCGGCCATGCTGGGCGGCGACAAAGCTGTCTTCCATGCCGTGCGCCAGTTGCACCACCACTTGCAGGCCGACGATGGCGGCCGCGCCCTTGATCGAGTGCGCCGCGCGCATCATCGATTCGACGGCGGCCGCGTCGCCCGCATGGCGCTCCATGGCCAGCAAGCCATCGGTGAGAATCTGGGTCTGGCTGTCCGCCTCCATGCGGAACAGGTCCAGCATGGAAAAGGCACTCAGGTCGCCGTGCTGGTCCTGGCTCATCGTAATAGTCTCGCAAGTTGAAAGCCGATCAGCGCCGTGTCCAGGCAGCCGATGCGCATGTCGCCCTCGGTGATGACACCAGACAGGAAGCGCGACAGGCCCTTGTTGATGGTGGCCGCAGGCGTTTGCACGCTGCTTGAGGCGTAGCGCACGATGCCGTGCAGGTCGGCCACGGGCAGGGCGTAGGCTTGCTCTTCCCAGCGCATCAGCAGCAGGCGCGCAAAGGTGTGGCGGCCGCGGGCCGGCGGCGCACCCTGTTCGTCGATGCCCAGCAAACTGGCCAGCGACATGCACGGATACAGCTTGCCGCCGATATTGACGATGCCAGACAGGCCGCGCCCGCTGCGGTGCGGCAGCACGTGCGGTTTCGCTTGCGGCGCCACGGAGTCGAACACGCGCGTGGGCAGCGCCAGCCATTCGCGGCCGATGCGAAACACCAGCACCGAGCTGTCGCGCACTTCGCCGCCCGCATCGATCTGGCGAAAGTGGCTGGCCCAGTCGCGCTGGTAGTGCTCATCCACGGGCCGTTGCAGATTGCGCTGGGCGGCGCCCGCATACACGTCGCAGTTGCGGCAATGTACATTGGCTGGCAGCCTGGGGCAGCTCTGGTCGCCGACCACGCCGATATGGTTCCAGCAGTCGTCGATGCTGGCGGAGGACTCTGTGGCGATGAGGTTGGTCATGCTTGCCCCTTAGTTGGACGCCTGGCGGCGCTGGTAGATGCGCGCCGCGCGCGCCTTCAGGGTAGCGGCGGCGGTGTGGTTGCCATTGCGTTCGGCCAGCAGGGACAGGTGGCACAGCGCTTCGTAATGATCCGGCTGCAAATAGATGCAGCGGCGCCAGTAGTCGTCGGCCAGGTCCATCTTGCCGGCCAGTTCATTGATCATGCCCAGCATGAAATACGCTTCGGCCGCCTCTGGCACGCGGGCCAGGTGGGCGTGGCATTTTTCGCCCGCCTCGCGCAACTGGCCACGGTCGGCCAGCCGGCGCGCTTCGGCCAGCAGGTCTTCCGGTGGCTGCGGCGCCTGCACCGGCACGGGGCGCGGACGTGCCGCCGGCGCCGGGACGGCGCGGGCCGGCGCGGGCCGTGGCGCGGGCGGCACGCTGCGCAGCGCGCGCGTCGGCGGCGGCAAGGCGGCCACCTGGATCACGGCGGCTGGTGGCGTGGCTTCCTTTTTCAGTGCGAAGGCCTGGCGGAACTGCAGCGGCGCAAAGCCGTTCTGGCAGAACGACGGCACTTCCGCATAGCCGGCCAGCAGCATGCCGTCGTCGGCCAGCAGGGCGGACAGGTTGGCGATGGCGGCGCGCGTGGTCGGCTTGTCGAAATAAATCAGCAGGTTGCGGCAGAAGATGACGTCGTAGTGGCGGCTGCAGGTGGCAGTATCGAACTGCAGCAGGTTGCCCTGCCTGAAGGTCACCTGTTCGCGCAGGGCGTCGATGATGCGGTAGGCGTCATCGGCCACGTGCGTGAAATAACGCTCGCGGAAGGCCACGTCCTGGGCGCGGAAGGCGTTGCGGCCATACACGCCGGCCTGCGCCCGTTCGATGCAGCCGGGACTGAGGTCATACGCGTCGATGCTGAAGGCCTGTTTCGGCACGCCGCCGTCGCGCAGCGCCATGGCCATCGAATACGGTTCTTCGCCGCCCGCGCACGGAATCGACAGGATGCGCGTGGCACGCCCGCGCGCCCAGCGTTCCTGCACCAGTTCGACGGTGGCGTAGAACGCCTGCGGGTCGCGGAACAGCCACGATTCGGGCACCACCACCAGTTCGATCAGCTGCGTCATTTCGGCCGGCGTGAGCGCCTGCAGGTAGGCGGCACTATCGCCAAAACCCGTTTGCTCCATGCGCTGGCGGACGGCCCGCTCGGCCACGACTTTGGAGACGGACAGGCCGGTCGCGCGGCGCAGCAGGGCTTGTGCCGTCATTGCGCGCTCGCGTCTTGAAACAGCAGCGCACGCACGTCGGGCGGCAGCAGGTGTGCCAGTTCGACCAGCTGCACGATGCCGTCGGCGTCGCTGGCCACCTGGCCCAGGAACGGCGCCGTGGCCACGCCGCTGTCTTCAAGCTGTTGCGGGTCGATGTCGGCGATGCCGCGCACCTGCGAGGCCATCAAGCCCAGCGCATGCGTGGCGCCGCCAGCTGCGCGGTAGTCGACGATGACGATGCGCGTGTCGAACTGCGCGGCGGCGGCCGGCAGCCCGGCCAGGCGCGACAGATCGATCACGGGCACGGGCATGCCGTGCAAGTCCATCAGGCCGGCCACATAGTCTGGCGTGAGCGGCAACTGTTTCAGCTCCAGCAGCGGCAGCACGCGCACGATGCCGGCCAGGGGCAGGCCATAGCGGTCGCGTCCGATGTGAAAGAGCAGTACTTTCATGGGATCAGATGGTGACGGCGAAGGACGACACGCTCGACTGCAGGTCGCCCGCCGCATATTGCAGCTGGTGCACCGCTTCGCTGGTGGCTTTCAAGGATTCCACCGTTTGCTGGGTGGCGTCGTTGAGCTGCATCATGGTGTCGGAAATCTGCGATGCGCCTATCGCTTGCGACTGCATGCCTTGCAGCACGGCATCAAATTGCGGTGTGAGCTTTTGCACCTGGTCCATCACGGACGACAGCTGCTCGGCCACTTGCCGCACTTCGCCCACGCTGCGGCGAATTTCCTCGGAAAATTTATCCATGCCCATCACGCTGGCCGACACGGCTGACTGCATTTCCTTGAGCATTTGCTCGATATCCCAGGTGGAAACAGAGGTCTGGTCGGCCAGGCGGCGAATTTCCGTGGCCACCACGGAGAAGCCGCGGCCCGCTTCGCCCGCCTTTTCTGCCTCGATGGCGGCGTTCAGCGAGAGGATATTGGTCTGGTCGGCCACCTTGGTGATGGTGATCAGCACGCTATTGATATTGCTGGCCTTTTCCGACAGGGCGGCCAGCTTGGCATTGATGGAGTCGGTGGCCGAGACCATGTGCTGCATGGTCGAATCCATGCGCTTGAGGTTGTTTTGCGCTTCGGCCGTGGCATTCGTCGTGTAGTCGGCCACGGCCGTGGCGTCTTCCATGGTTTTGAGCAACTGGCTCGTATTGGCCGAGATTTCCTTGGTGGTGCTGAGAATTTCCACGCTGGTTTGCGCTTGCTCAATACCCGTGGCTTCCTGCTGGCGTGCCGAGGCGGCGATTTCCGTGGCCGACGTCGTGACCTGGATGCCAGCCTTTTGCACATTGTTGAGCAGGCTGCGCAGGTTTTCGAACATCTTCGCCAGGCCGTTGCCCAGCTGGCCGATGGCGTCGCTGCCCGTGATGTCAACCTTGCCCGTCAGGTCGCCCGAGGCCGCCTTCGACACCACTTGCAGCAAGGAGTCGACCTTGGCGCGCAAGCTATTCGTGGCCGCCAGTTCATTGGCCTGGTTATCCTGGATGGTTTGCGCCATGCGGTTGAATTCTTCCGTCACCTTGCCCAGCTCGTCGCGCGAGAGGATGGCGGCGCGCGCGTTCTGCTCGCCGCCGGCGATGCGTCCGACGGCATCCGTCAGGTTGTTCAGCGGACCGAGGATGGAACGGCCCAGCAGGTAGGAAATGCCCAGCGCCAGCACCACGCACAGCAGGCCGCCCAGGGCCAGGGTCAGCAGCATGGTTTCCTGCAATTTTTCCGTGTTGGCCGTGCGCTCTGCCAGCAAGCGGCTTTCCTCTGCTGCGACTTCGTCGAGCAGCTTGTTCGCTTGCGCGACGGCCGGGTAGCCGGTCGGCGGCATGCTGCGCGCCACCGATTCCGTCGCGCCCGGGGCATTGCCCAGCGCGCGGCGCTTCTCGATCAGCGGATTGATCCATTCCTTGATCCAGACGCTGGTCAGCTGGTCGATCTTGCGGAAGCGTTCCGACTGCTGCTTGTTGTCGACCGTCATGGCGATGGCTTTTTGCGTGTGCTGGCTCAGCACCGCCATCTCGTCCGTTTCCGGGTTCAGCGAGGCTTCGTTGCCAGTCAGGATGAAACCGCGTACTTCCACCTGGATTTGCAGGACGGAATTGTGAATCTTGTCGATCTCGACCAGCACGTCCATCGTATGTCGGTCCCATGCATTGGCCTCCGACAGGCGCGAAAAACTGTTGTAGGCGACGCCCAGCAGTATCAGGATGATGGCCACGATGGAGCCGAAGCCCAGGTACAGTTTATTCTTGATACTCAGGTCTTTGAACATGGTGGCTCCGGAAGCGGGAAGTTTCGACTAAATTGCACTGTAGCATTTTGCCACGGGGACAGCAAAACGGGGGCGGATACGGGAGCTGCAGGGGGGTAAAATCGCGGACCAGTGCGTTCCAGACGTAAAAAAAGCCGCCCGTGGGCGGCTTTCGGCTGGCGCGGGAGGCGGCGCCTCCCCGATAACCAATTACTTCTGGCCGCGCTTTTCGCGGGCGATGGCGGCGATGCGCATGCGCAAGGCGTTCAGCTTAATGAAGCCGCCGGCGTCGGCCTGGTTGTAGGCGCCGCCGTCTTCGTCGAAGGTGGCGATGTTCATGTCGAACAGCGAATCGGTCTTCGAATCGCGCGAGACGACGATGACATTGCCCTTGTACAGCTTGATGCGTACCCAGCCGTTCACGGTTTCCTGCGTGTGGTCGATCAGGGTTTGCAGGGCAACGCGCTCGGGCGCCCACCAGTAGCCGTTGTAGATCATCGACGCGTAGCGCGGCATCAGGTCATCTTTCAGGTGGGCCACTTCGCGGTCCAGTGTGATCGATTCGATGGCGCGGTGGGCTTTGAGCATGATGGTGCCGCCCGGGGTTTCATAGCAGCCGCGCGATTTCATGCCGACGTAGCGGTTTTCCACCAGGTCCAGGCGTCCCACGCCATGCTTGCCGCCAACTTTGTTCAGTTCGGCCAGCACGGTGGCAGGCGACATGCGCACGCCGTTGATGGCGACGATGTCGCCTTTTTCGTATTCGATGTCCAGGTACTCGGCTTCGTCCGGCGCCTTTTCAGGGCTGACGGTCCAGCGCCACATGCTTTCTTCCGCTTCGGCGCTCGGGTTTTCCAGGTGACGGCCTTCAAAGCTGATGTGCAGCAAGTTGGCATCCATCGAGTACGGCGCGCCGCCGTTCTTGTGCTTCATGTCGATGTCGATGCCGGCGTCTTCCGCGTACTTCAGCAGTTTTTCGCGCGACAGCAGATCCCACTCGCGCCATGGGGCGATGATTTTCACGCCAGGTTTGAGCGCGTAGGCGCCCAGTTCGAAACGCACCTGGTCGTTGCCCTTGCCGGTCGCGCCGTGCGAGATGGCGTCGGCGCCGGTGGCGTTGGCGATTTCGATCAGGCGCTTGGCGATCAGCGGACGGGCGATCGAGGTGCCCAGCAAATATTCGCCTTCGTACACGGTGTTGGCGCGGAACATCGGGAAGACGAAATCGCGCACGAATTCTTCGCGGACGTCTTCGATATGGATGTTTTCCGGCTTGATGCCGAATTTGATGGCCTTGGCGCGCGCCGGTTCCAGTTCTTCGCCCTGGCCCAGGTCGGCCGTGAAGGTGACGATTTCGCACTGGTAGTTATCTTGCAGCCATTTCAGGATGACGGAGGTGTCGAGTCCGCCGGAATAGGCCAGGACTACTTTTTTAATGTCGCTCATATTGCTTCCAGTTGTCGTTGTCGATGTATGTATTGCGATGCTGCCAGAATGGTTGCAGTGCCTGGCGAATTAGTTGATTTTACCGAGTAACAGGTATTCGATCAGCGCTTTTTGCACGTGCAGGCGGTTTTCCGCCTCGTCCCACACCACCGATTGCGGGCCGTCGATCACTTCGGCGGCCACTTCCTCGCCGCGGTGGGCGGGCAGGCAGTGCATGAACAGCGCGTCGGGCGCGGCGCGGGCCATCTTCGCGCCATCGACGATCCAGCCGTCGAAGGCGGCAATGCGGGCCGCGTTTTCTGCTTCGTAGCCCATGCTGGTCCACACGTCCGTGTTGACCAGGTGCGCGCCCTCGCAGGCGTCGGACGGGTTGGCAAAGAACGTGTAGCGTTCCGTCTTGACTTGCGCCAGGTCGATGTCGTAGCCCTGCGGCGTCGACACGTTGACGTGGAAACCGAACACTTCGGCTGCCTGCAGCCACGAGTACAGCATGTTGTTGGCATCGCCGATCCAGGCGACGACCTTGCCGGCGATCGAGCCGCGGTGTTCGATATAGGTGAAGATGTCGGCAAACACCTGGCACGGGTGGTGTTCATTGGTCAGTCCATTGATCACCGGCACGCGCGAATTGGCGGCGAAACGCTCGATGATTTCCTGGCCAAACGTGCGCACCATGATGATGTCGCACATGCGCGACATGACCTGGCCCGCGTCTTCCACCGGCTCGCCGCGGCCCAATTGGGAATCGCGCGTGTTCAGGTAGATGGCGGCGCCGCCCAGCTGGTGCATGCCCGCTTCGAACGACAATCGCGTGCGGGTGGAGTTCTTTTCAAAGACCATCACCAGGGTGCGGTCGATCAGTGGATGGTAGATTTCGTAATTCTTGAACTTGCGCTTGATCAGATGGGCGCGTTCGATCACATATTCGTACTCTTCCAACGTGAAATCGGAGAACTGGAGGTAGTGCTTGATCGGTTTTTTTATCGACATAATGACCACTTGAAGATGCGCAGGCCGCCGGCGGCGTGCCTTTCCCGCCGGGTTGCATCAGCGTACAACATCTCGTCTGATGACTGCCTCGCCCGGCGCGCTGCTGTGTTGATCGGTGCCCGTGCCTGTTTGTCGCGCGGGTCGATGCGGTTTGCCAAGTTGTAAATCATGCAATGGCAGGGACTTCAGCCATTCAATTATAAGGGTTTTGCTTTTAGATTGGAAAGACTGCCCGGACGGGTACTTGTGTAGACAAGTGGCCGCGTCCAGCCAGGCGCTTGCCGGCTCAATAGATGTTGGCGGGCGTGGCCGCATCGATCTGTGGCGCCAGCAGCGGCAGATCGAGCGTGAAACGCGTACCGGAGGAGCTGCTGGTCACCTGGATGGTGCCACCCAGCAAGGCCGTGACGATGTTGTAGCTGATCGACAAACCGAGGCCGCTGCCGCCCTGGCCCAGCTTGGTAGTAAAGAAGGGGTCGAAGATGCGTGACAGATGCTGTTCGGAAATGCCACCGCCATTGTCGGCAAAGACGATCTGTACGCGCGCGCCATCGAGCGTGGCGGACAGGTGCATGCAACCCGCGCCGGCGCCGCCATCGTTGGGCGCGGGAGCGAACGCGTGCAGCAGGGCGTTGTTGATCAGGTTGGTGATCACCTGGCCGAATGGGCCCGGATAGCTGTCCATGGCGATGCCGAATGCGATGTCCGTCTCGATGCGGTGGCCCGAACTGCGGATGCGGTTCATGACGGTGGCGATGATTTCATTGCTCACCTGTTGCAGGTCAAACTGGCGCCGCTGTTCCGTGGTGCGGTCAACGGCCACCTGCTTGAAGCTGTTGACCAGGTCGGCCGCACTGTGCAGGCCGCGCATCACCAGCGCCGACGCCTTGCCCGCATCCTCGATGTAGGCGGCCAGGTCGGAGCGGCGCAGGCCGGGACCGTTCATCAGGCGTTCCACGTCTTCCGTTTTTTGCTGCATGGTGCTGGCGATCAACAGACTGTTGCCGATCGGGGTATTGAGTTCATGCGCCACACCGGCCATCAGGGAACCGAGGGCGGCGAGTTTTTCCTGCGACACCAGTTGCGCCTGGGCATCTTGCAGCTGCCGGTAGGCGCTGGCATTGTCGAGCGCGATGGCGCCATACGCGCACAGGGTGCGGAAGATCAGCCGCTCGCGTTCGCCGTAGGCATGGGCATGGCAAGCCTGCACCGTCATCACGCCCAGCACGCGCTCGCCCACGGTCAAGGGCACGTACAGCACGCTCTGGTTATGCAGGGTGCCGGGCACGGTGTAGGCGTGGCGCTTCGGTGGCACCTGGTCGATATACACTTCGCGCCGGCCCAGCAGGCAGCGCACGGAGTAGGCGCGTGGATTGCTCAGTGGAATGGCGTTGTCGGACAGCGGCCGGCCCGCTTCCATGCCGTGCGCGCGGCGCAGCGCCGTGCCCGCCGCATCGAGCATGTAGACGGCGAAGGTGTTGACTGGCAGCAAGGCATGCACGTGGCGGTCAAGCACCTGGAACACGGCGCTGGCGTCGAGGTGGGTGGTGATTTCCTGGCCGATGGCCGACAGCCGTTCCAGCGTGTCGCTGGTCTGTTGCAGTACTTCGGCACGGCGCGCTTCGGAGGCGGCCAGTTCGCGGTGGTGATAGCCTTCCGAGCGCGCATGTTCCGTCTGGTGGTAGATCTGCATGGCGGTGGCGCGGTTGCTCGCTTGCTGGGTGTGGCTTTTTTCGCGCGCCACGCCCGCATCGAGGGCGATATCGTAGGCGCGCGCATAGTCGCCCGCATGCGCGTATTCGCGCGCCAGCGCATCGAGCAGTTCGCCGGGCGGCGAATACCCTTCGATGGAGGCGGCCACCTGCAGCGCCTGGTGCAGGAAATGCAGGGCGGGATTGCGTTCTGACATGCCTGCCGGTGGCGGCAACTCGTGGCGCGCATGCAGCATGGCCAGCACGCGCAGCGCCGCCACCTGGTGCATGGCGTCGCCCTGCGCGGTGGCCAGCTGGCAAGCCCGTTCGGCCGCCTGCAGCGCCTCGTCCGGCCGGTCCAGGTAGGACAGCGCGTGGGCGCGGCCGCGCTGCGCCATGCTGCGGAAATCGGCCTGGCCCAGCGCTTCGGCGCGCTGCGCCAGCCGGCTGAAGGCGTCGAGCGCCGTGTCGTAGTCGCCCTTGTCCAGGCTCAGTTCGCCCAGGTGGAACAGCGCGTTGGCATACGTGCGCGCACCCGACACGGGCGCCAGGATCTGCAGCGCTTCGCGCAGCAAGTCTTCGGCGGCGCCCAGGCGTCCCAGCTTGCGCATGGTTTCGGCCGTATGCGTCTGGCAGGCGCCGATGCTGCGCGGCCAGCCGGTGGGGCGCGCCAGGTCCAGCGCGCACTGCATCCATTCGAGGGCCGATTCATTGTCGTTGAGGCTGGCGAAACAGTCGCCGATATTGATGGCGGCCGTGATGGCGCCGCGCAGCTGGCCGCTTTCCAGCGCCGCTTCATAGCTTTGCATGTAGTGGCCGGCGGCCGTGCCCAGGTCGCGCGAGGTGTGCGCCAGCAAGCCGAGGAAGTCATGCACCCAGGCTGCCAGCGGTGCGGGCAGCTTGACGCCGGCGTCGGCCTGGAGATGCCCGCCCCAGCGGGCCTGTGCGGCAGGCGCATCGCGCAAGACCGCCCAGCGCGCCGAGGCCGCGTCGGCCAGGCTGGCGCGCATCGCATCGCCGGCGCCGCGCGCTTGCTGCGCCGCGGCCAGCAGTTCGGCATCGCAACGGGCATGGTCGCCCCGGTCGACGGCGATCGAGGACAGCAGCCAGTGGGCATCGGCGCAACCGACGGCGTCGCCGTGCGCGTCGCAGGTGGCGCGTGCCGCCATGGCCAGGCTTTCCGCGGAATCGAGCGCGCCTTGCAGCCACGCCACTTCCGCCTGCACCAGTTGCAGGCGCGCGCGCGCCTGTTCCAGTGCTGCCGTTTCCAGGTCGCCCAGCGGCAGCAGCAGGTGCGCTTCCTCGCTCAGCGCAATTGCTCTTGTGCAATCACGCTGGCGCAAATGCCAGGACAGCAACAGCAGCAGCGGTATGCGCCCGGCGCCACGCAACGGCAGCAATGCGCTTTCCCACTGCGCTACGTCATGTTCGAGCGCGAACATTTCCATTCAAGCATTCTCCCCGCAAACAGTGCGCCAGCCTGCGACGGCACAGGCCATGTGTCATCGCATTGTAAGCTGCATTCAGGGGAATTGTTCAGTGCGCCGGTCAGAATTATTCAACCGGCAAGGCGCCGCCGGCGGGGGCGATTTGCCCCCCGGCGTCCGATGCTGGACCCGGCGCTTAGCGCGACGCGAGGCGGATGCTGCTGCCAGCCGCAGTGCTGGCGCTGCGCATGTCGGCGGGCATGCGCAAGCCGGGCAGGAACTGGGCGTCGTCGATCACCACATGCGCGCCTTCATTGCTGAAGACGAAAGTGGCGCCCTTTTGGGTGACAAACTGGCCAGGGCCGGTAGGGTAGATTTCCACGCTGGCCTTTTCCTGCCATTCGCGCTCATCGATCAGGCGGCCAAAAAAATGCTTGTCCTGCTGGTGGACTTCCAGCCGTTGTCCATTCGACAGGCGGTATTGCTGTTCGATGTCGAAAGCTTGCTTTGCCGTGACCGGATAGTAGGCGCCAGGGGTCACGCGCACGCTGTCGGCGCTTTGCGGTGCGGCGGCGCTTTGCGCCTGGGCGGTGCCGCCAGCAAGGGCGAAGATGGCGGCGAGGAGGGGGAGTAAGCGTTTGGTATGCATGACATTCACCTTCGATCAGGATGACAGGATTGGTTAGAGTTAGATCGTGTGGTCGCTGGCGGGTTTCCGGCAGGGACTGGTGTCAAGTTAGCAAAGGCGCCTCACCATCGCCAGTGGCAGGCGATGGAAGGCAGGTTTGACGCGCTGAAATGCCGAAAACAGCGGATGAACGGTTTTGGGATTAAAGTCGGATGGCGGGCTCGGCTGCAAAATTAAATTTTGCCAGCCGAGCTTTTTTTATCGCTATCTTTGTTCTGCGGCGTGCGCTTAGTAGAGGGTCTGCGCCGATTCGTGCAGCAGCTGGCCATACAGGGTATGGCGCATCTTGGCGATCTTGCCTTCAGACAATGCTTGCAGGATGGCGCACTGCGGTTCGATCAGGTGGCGGCAGTTGTAGAACTTGCAGCCGCCCAGGTAGGGCTGGAATTCGCGGAAGGCCCGTTCCAGCATGCCTTCGGACAAGTGATACAGGCCGAATTCCTGGAAGCCGGGCGAATCGATGATGGAGCTGTTGGCACCCAGTTCATCGAGCTTGTACAGGCGCGTAAAGGTCGTCGTGTGCTTGCCCGTGTCGAGCGCGGCCGAGATTTCGCGCACGGCGATGTCCGCGTCCGGCACCAGCAGGTTGATCAGCGACGATTTGCCCATGCCCGACTGGCCGATCAGGATCGACGACTGGCCGGCCAGCAGCGGCGCCAGGGTGGCCACGGCGTGCTCCGGTGCGGCGCGCGCCGATACCTCATCGACGGGATAGCCCATCGAGGAATACGGCAGCAGGCGTTCGCGGGCGCGCTCCAGCGAGGCCGTCACGTCCGTTTTATTCAGGATGATGCGCGCCGCGATGCCGGCCGCGTCAGCCGCCACCAGCGAGCGCGAGATCAGGTCGTCGGCAAAGCCCGGTTCCGTCGCCACGACGATGAACAGCTGCGTCAGGTTGGCTGCCAGCAACTTCGATTTGTACTGGTCCGAGCGGTACAGCAGGGTCTTGCGTTCCTCGATGCGGTCGATGACGGCCTGGTCGTTGGAGGTGCGCGTCAGGTGCACGATGTCGCCCACGGCCACATTGGTCTTCTTGCCGCGCGTCACGCATTGCAGCTTGGCGCCATCCACGTCGGCCAGGTAGTGGCGGCCATGGGCGGCAATGATGATACCCGTCAACTTGCCTTCGCTCATGGGGCCACCTGGCTGCTCTGGTAGATGAGGTCGGCCTTGGCGGCGCAGATGAAGTCGTTTTCGGACAGGCCGCCGGCGCCCTGGTTGACCGAGTGCGTATCGTAGCGCACGGCGCAGGTTTTGTAAGTGATGATGAGCTCCGGATGGTGGTCTTGCGTATGGGTCATATAGGCCAGGGCGTTCACGAACGCCAGGGTCTGGTAGTAGTTCTTGAAGCCGAAGTCGCGGCACAGCTTGCCATTTTGCAGCGTCCACTGGGGCAGCAGGGCGTGCAGGGTGGCGATGTCCGTGTCGCCCAGCGCCTGCTGGCGTGGCGAGCAATTCAGTCGGGCCAGGTCTTGCGAAGTCGATGGCGTATTCATGTCGTAGCCCCTTTCAGGTGGCGGATGCGCACGCTGGCCGGCGGGTGCGAGTCGTAGAAGGCCGAGTGCAGCGGGTCGGGCGTCAGGGTCGACGCATTGTCTTCATACATTTTCACGAGCGCCGAGACCAGGTCGTCCGCCTGCGTGTGCGTGGCGGCAAAGGCATCGGCCTCGAATTCGTGCTTGCGCGAGCTGAGCGAGGTCAACGGTCCCAGCAGGAAAGTGAAGACGGGCAAGGCCAGCATGAACAGCAGCAGCGCCAGCGCATCCGTCGGCTGGCCCGTCAAGGCCAGTGCCACGGGATCGACACCCAGGCCCGCGTAAAACCACGGCTGCGTCTTCAGGAAGCCCAGCAGCGCCAGAAAGCCCAGCGAGATGACGAACATCATGGCGATGCGCTTGACGATGTGCTTGAGCTTGAAATGGCCCAGTTCATGCGCCAGCACGGCTTCGATTTCCTGCGGCGCCAGGCGCGACAGCAGGGTGTCGAAGAAGACGATGCGCTTGTTGGCGCCAAAACCCGAGAAATATGCATTGCCGTGGGCGCTGCGTTTCGAGCCATCCATCACGAACAAGCCTTTCGAGGCGAAACCCACGCGCTGCATCAAGCCTTCGATGCGGCTTTTCAAGGATTCGTCGGCCAGCGGCGTGAATTTGTTGAACAGCGGGGCAATAACTGTAGGAAACAGCACCATCATCAGCAACTGGAAGCCGCTCCAGACGAACCACGCGTACAGCCACCACAGGTCGCCCGACCTGGCCATCAGGGTCAGCACGACCCAGATCAGCGGCAGGCCGATGGCCGCGCCCAGGCCCACTCCCTTGAGCATGTCCGTGAAGAACAGCTTGCGTGCCATGGTGTTGAAGCCGAAACGTTGTTCCAGCACGAATTGGCGGTAGTAATCGAAGGGCAGGTCGATCAGGCCGGAAATGACGGCAAAGGCGGCGATCAGGCCGATCTGGTACAGCATGGGCGAACCCGCTCCCATCGATTCATTCAGGGACAGCGCCAGCCATTGCAAGCCGCCCAGCAAGGTGAAACCGATCAGCACGGCGTAGTTGACCAGCAAGGTCAGCAAGCCGAACTTGGTTTTCGCCACCGTGTAGTCGGCCGCCTTCTGGTGCGCGGCCAGCGGGATCTTTTCCGCAAATTCGGGCGGCACCGCAGCGCGGTGGGCCAGCACGTGGCGAATCTGCCGCGAAGCGAGCCAGAAGCGCACGGCGAGGGTCAAAACGAGGACGGATACAAACAAAATCGAAAACGCGAGTGAATACATTCTGTGCCTGTGAGAAAATGGCTGATTATTTAGTTTGATTAGGCCAAGAGAGAATTATGTCACAAGCGACCGACTTAGCTGCATCCACCCCTGCACCCGTTGTCCCGGCACGTCCGAACGAGATGAACCTGGTCTGGGTCGACATGGAAATGACGGGCCTGGAGCCCGATACCGACCGCATCATCGAAGTGGCGGTGGTGGTGACGGACATGCACTTGAACCTGCTGGCCGAAGGCCCCGTGTTCGTGATCCACCAGTCGGATGAAACGCTGAACAAGATGGATGCCTGGAACAAGGGCACGCACGGCCGCTCGGGCCTGATCGACAAGGTGAAAGCGTCGACCGTGACGGAAGCGCAGGCGGAAGCGGAACTGATCGCGTTCCTGAAGAAATACGTACCGGCAGGCAAGTCGCCCATGTGTGGCAACACCATCGGCCAGGACCGCCGCTTCATGGTGCGCGGCATGCCGAAGCTGGAAGCGTTCTTCCACTATCGCAATGTGGACGTGTCGACATTGAAAGAGCTGTGCAAGCGCTGGAAGCCGGAAATCGCCACCGGTTTCAAGAAACACCAGAAGCACACGGCGCTGGCCGATATTCTCGAGTCGATCGAAGAATTGAAGTATTACCGTGAGCATTTTATTAAACTGTAGTGGTGTTGTCGGCTTACGGGTGTTGTCGGCTTACGCGCTGCGCGCTTAAGCCGACCTACGCCGACCTACGAGCCGTTACCGCCGCTGGCGTAGGTCGGCTTAGCGCCCTGGCGCGTAAGCCGACACATCCGCCGCCTCAAAGACAAGGCTGTGCCAGGCGCCATCCTCATCCTGCCACTCCAGCGCAAACGCTCCCGTTTGCCGCAAAGCCGTGATCCAGCGCACTTCTCCAGGCGGGCGGAAATATGCCGCACACTGCCCGAACGGCTGGCCCAGCCGGCACAGCACCAATCCTTCCCCGGCCACAGCGCACCACTGTTCATCGGCATCGATTAAGGCCACGGCCGGATCACCATAGAATTCGCCCAGGCTGGCCTGCCGGCCATCGGCCGCCGTCACCGTGGCTTGTTCATATTCATGCTGGACAATATATGTGGCGCTGCGCGCCAGTTCCCTGTTCGTCATGCGCTCTCCACGGTGGGCCAGACGGTTTCCTGGTCGGCGCGCGCCTCGGCGATCAGCCATTCGCAGAATGCATGCACGAGGGGACGCGTTTCCGCCTGGGGCGAGCGCAGCAGATAATAGCAGTGGGGACCGCGCACGGCGTGTTCGAAAACGCGCACCAGGCGGCCCGAGCGCAGGTCGTCGCCGATCAGGGGGCTGGCGGCGATGGCCACGCCCTGACCGCTGGCGGCCGCGTCCAGGCATAAATATGTGTGCGAAAAGCGCGCGCCGCTGTTGCCGCTATTGCCGCTGTAATGCACGCCGCAGCTGTGCAGCCAGCGCGTCCAGTCGATTTCGCCGGGCAGGTGCACTTCCGGCTCGTCGTGCAGCAGCGGGTAGCGCAGCAGGTCGGCGGGCTGGCGCAGGCTGGCCGCGTTGGCGCGAAAGCCGGGGCTGCAGACGGCGGAAAACCATTCTTCCATCAATAAATCGACTTTGAGGCCCGGATAGCGGCCCGGTCCCAGGCGGATGGCCACGTCCACGCCATCGCGCGCCAGGTCGACCGGGTGCATCGAGGCCAGCACGCGCAGCTCGATCTGCGGATAGCGGTCGCGCAGCCTGCCCAGGCGCGGCATCAGCCAGCGCGAGACGAGCGAGCTGGTGGCCGTCACCGTCACCACCTTGTCATCGCCCTGGCGCCGCGCCTGCTCGGAGACGTCGGCCAGCTGGTTGAGGATGGGGCCCAGCGAGGCCGCATAGCGCTGGCCGGCGCTGGTGAGCACCACGCCGCGCGGCAGGCGCTGGAACAGCACCACGCCGAGCCACGCTTCCAGCTGTTTTACGTGGTGGCCGATGGCGCCGGCCGAGACGTGCAATTCTTCGCCCGCGCGCTGGAAGCCTTCATGGCGGGCGGCCGCCTCGAAGGCGTGCAGGGCGGCGAGCGGGGGCAAGGGACGGGACATGGCACTCTTCTAGAGAATTGAGCCTCAGTAATATTTGGCCTATCCGTGAAGAATATTGGTTTGTTTCATTTTGCGCAAGCGAATATGATGCCGTCACTGCGTGAAGTGACCCGCAATAAGATTCACGCATGCATTTCACGTACGCGTCACCTTCCAGCCTTGCTTGGCATTAATATTTACAACGCCTGGGAAAACCGTCGCGAGCGGCAGTGATTTGTGGCTGAGAAGCGCAACCGTACTTCAGTACGGTGAGCATCGCCGGCCGCAAAGCGCGACGCGCAGCAGGTTTACCCTGGCGTACTCAAAGAGGTTTAGTCATGTCTGATCGCCGCGCTGTTGCGCTGGTGTTGCTGTCGGCCGCCGGTTTCGGCAGTTCCGCAGTGTTTGCCAAGGCGGCCTATGCGTCCGGGGTCAACCCGTCGACCATGCTGGCCTTGCGTTTCGTCATTGCCGCCATGCTGTTGCTGCCGCTCGTGTGGCTCGGTGGCTGGCGCTTGCCGCGCGGCCGCCTGCTGGCCGGCTACATGCTGATGGGCCTGATGTACACGGCCCAGTCGCAAGGCTATTTCAATGCCCTCATGTATGCCAGCAGCGGCCTGTGCGGCATGCTGCTGTACGTGTATCCCGTGCTGGTGACGATCCTGGCGCTGGCGCTGGGCTGGGAAAAGCTGGACCGGCGCATGCTGGTGCTGATGGCGCTGGCCATTGCCGGCATGGCCATTACCCTGGGCGGCAAGCTGCAGGGCCAGCCCATCGGCATCGCGCTGGCATTGATGGCCGCCGGCGTGTACGCCGTGTACATCCTGTTTGGCAACAGCCTGTCGAAAAGCCGCGAGAATATTCACCCATTGGCCGCCTGTGTGGTGATCCTGGGCACGGCTGGCCTGTCGAATACTGCGATTGCCCTGTGGCAAGGCGTGGCCTTGCCGGGCACGCCGACGGGCTGGCTGGCCGTCAGCGCCATTGCCCTGTTCTCGACGGCCATCGCGATTGCCGCCTTTTTTGCCGGCGTGGCGCAAATCGGCGCGGCCAAGGCATCCATTATTTCCACGTTTGAACCCGTCATCACGATGGCGTTCGGCGTGACCATGCTGAAAGAATCCGTCAGCGGCACGCAATTGCTGGGCGGCGCCATGGTGCTGGCCGCCGTCGTCTTGCTGGCGCAGCGTCCCGCGCCCAAGGCGGCGGCCATGCCGGGCGTGCAGGCCAGCGCCTGATCCTGTTTTCCTGAACTGATCGGCTGTATCGATCGGTCTCCTTTGCGCCGCGACGGGTTTCCTGTCGCGGCGCTTTTTTTTTGCACATAAAGTCTTGATTGCGAATGATTCTCATTTATAATTGACTTCAAGATTCCCCCACCACCAGCCAGCCCTCCGCATGCCAGCCAGTGTTCGCCTTGAAAGGAGACACCGTGTCGAGCACGTTCCCCATTTGCAATACCGAACTGGTCGCCAGCGAATTTGCCCGCCTGCGCCGCGAAAAGAAAGCCCGCCACCGCGACATCGCCGAGGAACTGGGCATAGCCGAAGGCGAGCTGATCGCCGCGCATGCGGGCCTGTCGCTGGCCGATGGCGCCTTGCTGGGCGCCGTGCGCCTGCAGGCGGACTGGCCCGCCATCATCGCCGCGCTGGAACCGCTGGGCGAAGTCATGGCGCTGACGCGCAACGCCTCGTGCGTGCATGAAAAGACGGGCGTCTACCGCAAGGCCAGCCACAACAACCATGTGGGCCTGGTGCTCGGTGGCGACATCGACTTGCGCGTGTTTTACCGCCACTGGGCGCATGGCTTTGCCGTACGCGAGGTGAACGAGGGCGAAAACGCGGTGCAGCGCAGCCTGCAATTCTTCGATGCGGCCGGCCATGCCGTGCACAAGATTTTCCTCAAGCCGCAAAGCGACCTGGCCGCCTACGACGCCTTGGTGACGCATTTTGCCGATGCGAACCAGGCGGCCGGCATTGCCGTGACGGCGCCGGCGGCGCCGCCGGCCGAATTGCCCGACGCGCAGATCGACGTGGCCGGCTTTCGCGCCGCCTGGGCCGATTTGCGCGACACGCATGAATTTTTCACCGTACTGAAAAAATATGCGGTCTCGCGCCTGCAAGGCCTGCGCCTGGCCGAGCCGCGCTTCGTGCAGCAGCTCGACAAATCCTGCGTGCTGGACCTGCTCAATAGCGCCGCCCTCGAAAAAGTCTCCATCATGGCTTTCGTCGGCAATGCCGGCATGATCCAGATCCATTCGGGGCCCGTGCACAAGATCGCCGTGATGGGGCCGTGGATCAATGTCCTCGACACGCGCTTCAACCTGCATTTGCGCGAAGACCATATCGCCAGCGCCTGGGTGGTCAGAAAACCCACCGTCGATGGCCTGGTGACGTCGGTGGAACTGTTCGACGCCAGGGGCGACACCATCGTCATGTTCTTCGGTGAACGCAAGCCGGGCGTGCATGAATTGTGCGAATGGCGCCATATCGTCGACAGAGTGGCGCAGGAGGGCGAACTATGCGCCGCATGATCGCCGCCAGCGTGGCGCGCCGCATCGCGCTGAAAAAAATGGGGGCGGGAGCACTGGCCCTGGCCACGCCGATGCAGGTGCTGGCCGCCGTGTCCGACGCGGGCAAACCTGTGGTCAAAGCGCGGCGCATCGTCAGCGTCGGCGGCGCCCTGACGGAGATCGTCTACGCGCTCGGGGCGCAGGGCGAACTGGTGGGCGTCGATACCACGTCGCTTTATCCGGCCGTGGCGCAACAGCTGCCGCAAGTGGGCTATGCGCGCACCCTGTCGGCCGAGGGTGTGCTGTCGCTTGCGCCAACGCAGCTGATCGCCACCGAGGAGGCGGGGCCGCAAGCGGTGCTGCGCCAGGTGCGCGACGCGGGCGTGCCGGTGGCGGTGCTGAACGCGAATAACCAGTTCGAAGGCTTGCTCGAACGGGTGAAACAGGTGGGCCGGATAACGGGCCGTGCCGATTCCGCCGCGCGCCTGGCGCAAGCCTTGCAGCAGCAGTGGGACGGCGCCCTGGGCAAGGTGCGCCAGCGCAGCCCATCACCGGTACAATCAGCCGTGCGCGTGCTGTTCATCCTCGCCCATGCGCCGAACCAGGTGATGGTGGGCGGGCGCCAGACGGGCGCCGACGCCATGCTCGCGTATGCGGGCGCCGTCAACGTGATGGGCGGCCAGGGCGGCCTGGGTGGATTCGCCGGCTACAAGCCCCTTACGCCGGAAGCCGTGATCGCCGCGCGGCCCGATATCGTGCTCGTCACGGATCAGGGCTTGAAAGCCTCGGGCGGCGTGGATGGCATCTTGAAACTGCCAGGCCTGGCGCAGACGCCGGCCGGGCGCAAGCACCGCATCGTCTCGCTGGAAGCCATGCTGCTGCTGGGATTTGGCCCGCGCATGCCGCAGGCGCTGGCCGAACTGGACGCCGCCTTCGCCAAAGCCATGACAGCATGAACATGGCCACCCTGGCATCTGTCGCTCCGTGGCGCTGGCCACGCTGGGGCGCTGGCGGGCTGCTGGCCGCCGCACTGGCTTGCGGCTTGCTCGTCGCCGTGCAGGCGGGTGCCGTGCCGGTGACACTGGCCGACTGGCTGGCCCCTTGGCAAGCGGGCGACGATGCGCTGTCCGGTGGCGCTTACGTGCTGTGGCATATCCGCCTGCCGCGCGCCCTGTTCGCCATGCTGATCGGCGCCGCGCTGGCGCTGGCAGGCGGCTTGACGCAAGGGCTGTTTCGCAATCCGCTGGCCGACCCGGGGCTGCTGGGCGTAAGCAGCGGCGCCGCCTGCGCGGGCGCGGCCACCATCGTCTTCGCCGCCAGCCTGCACGTGGCGCCCGAGCTGCGCGTGTGGCTGCTGCCGGGGGCCGCGTTTGCCGGCGCCATGCTCATTTGCGTGCTGCTCGACCGCGTTGCCCGCTGGGCCACGCCAGGCTCCATTGTCGGCCTGCTGCTGACGGGCGTGGCGCTCAATGCCATTACGGTGGCTGTCATGGGCCTGTGCATCTACCTGGCCAGCGACGACCAATTACGCACCCTGACTTTCTGGACCCTCGGCTCGCTGTCGGCCGGCAGCTGGCGCCAGGTGGCGGCTTTGCTGCTGGTGCTGGCCGGCGCGCTGTGGGCCACGCGCTTCCTGATGCGCTCACTCAATGCGCTGGCGCTGGGCGAGGCGCAGGCGCTGCATGTGGGCATCGATGTGGGCCGGCTGCGCACGCAGGTGATCGTGCTGGTGGCCGTGCTGACGGGTTTTGCCGTCGCCTGGTGCGGCGGCATCGGCTTCATCGGCCTGATCGCGCCGCACCTGGTGCGCACCTGGCTGGGGGCCGACCAGCGCCGCGTGCTTCCGCTGGGCATGCTGATGGGCGGCTTGCTGCTGCTGTTGGCCGACACCCTGGCGCGCACGGTCGCCATTCCCGCGGAAGTCCCCGTCGGTATTTTCACGGCCTTGCTGGGCGGGCCATTTTTCCTGATGCTGTTGCGGCGCTTCCGCCACGCCAGCGCCTAGAGGTGAACATGACGTCCCTGCTGGAACTCTCCTTCGCCACCACCCAACTGGGCCAGCAGTATTTTGGCCCCTTCAATGTGCGGGTGGCGCCCGGCGAGCGCATCGCCATCCTCGGCCCCAGCGGCGCGGGCAAGTCGACCTTGTTGAAACTGATGGCGCGCGAACTGCAGCCGCAGGCGGGACAGGTGATATTCGCGGGCCGGCCGCTGGCGCAGTGGCCGCTGGCCGACCTGGCCCTGCGCCGCGCCGTCCTGCCGCAAGGCTCGAACGTGGCTTTTGGATTGCAGTGCGAGCTGGTGATCGGCCTGGGGCGGGTGGCGCGCCTGCTTGACCCATCGCTGGAGCGTATCGTGCAGGACGCGGCCGCCCTGGCGCACGCCGCGCATCTGCTGGGCCGCCGCCTGGACACCCTGTCCGGCGGCGAGCAGGCCAGGGTGCAGCTGGCGCGCATTTTCGCGCAGATGTGGGATGTCGACAATGGCTTGATACTCGTCGACGAACCGCTGGCGGCGCTCGATCCCGGCCTGCAGTTCGATCTGCTCGATAGCCTGCAGCAGTTTTGCGCCGCGCGCGGCCACGCCGTCGTCGCCATCCTGCACGACATCAATCACGCCTTGCTGGGTTTTGAGCGGCTGCTGCTGGTGCGCTCAGGCCAGCTGGTCGCCGATATCGCCAGCGATGCCGGCGCCGTGCCCGCCCTGGCCGCGCTGTACGGCATCGCCCTGACGACGGCGACCAGCAGCGATGGCGACGTGTGCGTCATCCCTGCCAGGAGCGCGGTGCGCAGGGCCGCCTAAATTACTACCACACGTCCGCCGCGCGCGGCCGCGCCATCTGGCCGCTACCGAGCAGCCAGACCATCAGGGCCTCGGCCTGTTCGCGCGTGGCCGCCACCTCCTGCACGATGCCGAACGCCTTCATGGCGCCGGCCGCCATCGCCTGCAGGCGCGCGCGCTGCTCCGCGTCCGCCTCGACCGACACGAGGCCACGGCAAAGGGCGGCCAGCGCCACCTTGTTATGCTTGAGCCACAGGCCGCGGCGCTTGCGGTCGATGTGCGCTTCATTGCTGCGTTCCTCTTTGAACAGCAGGACGAACGGTGCGCCGTGGCGCAGCAGGGCGTCCATGTCGTTTTCCCATAGCGGGGCATAGCCGGTGACGGCCGTTTCAGCGCGAAAGCGCACGATGGGAAAGTCGCTGACGTCGTGGATGGAGAAATGTGCGGGATTCGGTTTCATGGCCTGCTTCCTTGCGATGTGCTTGTAAATGCTTGCCAGCCGCCGCCCAGCGCCTTGTAGACCTGGACCAGCGACAGCGCAGCGGTGGCGCGGCTGTCGACCAGCGCCGCTTCGTTGTTCAATAAGGTGTTTTGCACATGCAGTACGTTGAGAAGGTCCGTGCCTCCCTGGCGGTACTGCAGTTCCGCGCTGCCCAGCGCGCGCCGTCCCTGCTTGACGGCTTCATCGAGGCTGGCCTGGCGGCGGGCGTTGGCCTGGTAGCCAGACAGTGCATCTTCCACTTCGTGCCAGGCGGCCAGCACCGTCTGGCGGTAGGCGATGGCCGCTTCCTGCTGCTGCGCCTCGCGCAATTGCAAGTTGCCGCGCAGGCGGCCGCCATCGAACAGGGGCACGCTGAAGCCGGGGCCGAAGGCGAAGCGTTTGGCGTCCCAGCCGATATCGGACAGCTGCATCGCCTGCAGGCCGACGCTGCCCGAGAGCGTGATGCGTGGATAAAAATCGCCTTGCGCCACGCCGATGGCGGCCGTGGCCGCGTGCAGCTGCGCTTCGGCGCGGCGGATGTCGGGACGCCGCCCGGCCAGGCTGCTCGGCACGCCCAGCTGCACCTGCATGGTCATGGCGGGAATGTCCTTGCCCGCCGCCAGTTCCTCCTGCAGGGACTGCGGCGGCAGCGCCAGCAGGAGGGCTAGGGCATTGCCCAGGCGCGCTTCGCGCTGCTGCAGCGGCGGCAGGCGCGCTTCGATGGTAGCCACGTGGGCCGCCGCCTCCGCCTCGTCGAGTTGCGTCGCCGCGCCTTCGCGCAGGCGGATGCGCGTCAGGTTCAAGGTATGGCGGGCGATATCGAGCAGTTGCTGCGTGATGGCCAGCGTCTGCTGCGCGCCGCGCAGCTCGATGTAGTCGCGCGCCGTTTCGGCCAGGACGGCCAGCAGCACGCCATGCTGCGTTTCCACGGCCACCTCGACGCGCGCGTCAGCCGCTTCCACTTCGCGCCGCACGCGGCCCCACAGGTCCAGTTCCCAGGCCGCATCGAGGTTGCCTTGCCACAGGTTGTAGGCGGACTGGCCGTTGTTGCGCGACGGGTCGCTCAAGCCCTGCTCGCTGTTGCGCGCGCGGCTGTAGCTGCCATTCGCACCCAGGGACGGGCCTTGCGCGGCGCCGATGACTCCGCGCGCGGCGCGGCTCTGTTCCAGCCGGCTGCTGGCCGCCAGCACGTCGAGGTTGGCGCCGGCGGCGCGCTGCAGCAGGGCGGACAAAGTCGCGTCGCCAAAGCTGTCCCACCAGCGCTGTTCGATGGCGCCATCCTGCTGCGCGGCGAAACGGGCGTCCTGCGCCTGGCGCCATTGCAGTCCCAGATTATGGTGCGGGCGCTGGAAGTCGCTGCCGACGCTGCCGCAGCCGGCCAGGCCCAGGGCCGTGATGAGTATCAATGCTTTCATCGTGCGCTCACCTGTTGCAGCTGTTGGCGGCGCATGGCCGTATCGATGCGCACTTCGGCCGACATGCCCACGCGCAGGCGGGTGCCCCGGTCCCGGTCGCCATCCTGGCCCGGTTCGAGCGCGATCCTGACGGGGATGCGCTGCACCACCTTGGTGAAGTTGCCAGTGGCGTTTTCCGGCGCGATGGCGGCAAACGTCACGCCCGTGGCGGGCGCGATGCTGTGCACTGTACCGTGCAGGAGTACGCCCGGATAGGCGTCGACGGCGATGCTGGCGCGCTGGCCCTGGCGCACGTGGGTCAGCTGGGTTTCCTGCAGGTTGGCGATGACGAAACTGCGGTTCAGGGGCACCACGGCCATCAGGCTGGCGCCAGGCGCCACCAGGGCGCCGACGCGCACGGCGCGGCGTCCCACGATGCCGTCGATGGGGGCGCGCAGCTGCGTATGCGACAGATCCAGTTCGGCCCGTTGCAGGCTGGCGCGGGCGCGCAGCAGGGACGCTTCGGCCGCGCCTTGCTGCGCCTGCAAAATGTCCGTCTGCTTGCGGGTGGAGACCAGGGCGGCGCGGTTTTGCGCCAGGCGCGCGCGGCTCACGTCGAAGCGCGATTGCGCCTGCTGCGCGTTCTGCACGCTGCCTGCGCCCTGGCCGGCCAGGTGCTGCGAGCGGGCCAGCTCCTGCTGCGCCAGTTTGTCTTCCGCCTGGTTGGCGTCGACCAGGGTCGTGGCTTGCTCGATCACCGATTGCTGGCGCTGCAAGGTAGCGCGGGCATTCGCCAGCTGCGCTTCGGCGCCGGCTACCTCGGCGCGGGCCGAGGCGGCGGCGGCCTGATAATCGCGGTCGTCGATGCGCGCCAGCAGATCACCCGCCTTGACAGTCTGGTTGTCTTCCACCAGCACGTCTCGCACGATGCCACCGACCTTGGGGGAGAGCACGGTGTAGTCGGCACTGACAAAGGCGTCGTCGGTACTTTGTTCGTCGCCACGGGCGAACAGCAGTTGCCAGGCGCAAAAGGCGAGGGCACAGGCCAGCAGGGCCAGGCCGAGAAGAAAGGCGCGCGAGCGCAGTATGGGTTTTTGCATGGTGAAGCTCTTTCGTGAAGTAAAAGTCAGGCGGCGCGCGGCGGATAGACGCGCGTCGGCAGGATGGGAATGATCACAATCATGGCCAGCGCGATGGCGGCCACGGTGAGGTACAGGTCGGACGAGGTCAGGGTGACGACTTGCGCGTGCATGCGCTGCGCCAATCTTTCCATGTCCACGCCGGCCGGCAGGTTGCCCAGGCGCTCACTGAGCACCGTCGAATGAAAATGGTTGCGGCGCGTGATCAGCGCATCGAGCACGCCGGTGGCGACGACGGCCGACATGCCCTTGATGGTGTTGAACCAGGCCGAGGCGAAAGGGCCATCCTGCGGCGCCAGGCCCGTGGTGGCCAGCAGCAGCAAGGGAATCACGGCCATCGGTTGTGCAAAGATCTGCACCGCCTGCAGCAGGTAGAAATGCGTGCGGATCCAGTCCGGCGACATGCGCGCACCCAGCATGCAGGACAGTGCCAGCAGGGCCAGGCCGATGGCCAGTACCCAGCGGCAGTCGACGGCGCGCAGATTGCACAGGGCTGCCACCAGAGGCAGGGCGATCAGCTGCGGCAGCGCCACCATCAGCATCACGGGCGCCGTTTGCAGCGGGCGGTAGGCATGCACCTGCGCCAGGTAGGACGAGGGAATCAGGATCACGGCCAGCAGCACGAACAGCACGCCGCCCAGGGTCAGCAGGGCGTGGCTGAGGTTACGCCGCGACAGCAGCTGCAGCTTGAAAAACGGCAGCGGATGCGACCATTCGTTGATGAAGAACAGCACCAGCAGCAAAAGACCTCCGCCCAGCAGCACGCAGATCAGCGGCGAGGCGAACCACGCCAGGCGCTCGCCCTGCAGCATGCCGATGACCAGCATGCTGATGGCGGGCAGTCCAAGCAGCAGGCCGCGCCAGTCGAACTGGCGCAAGCGATCGAGGCGCAGCGGGTCTTGCGGCAGGCCCCAGGACACCATCAGCAGGGCGACGATGCTGCCCGGGACGACTTGCCAGAAGGCCCATTGCCAGCCCAGGTACTCGGTCCAGAAGGCGGCCAGCGGCGTGCCCAGGCTGGGGCCGAAGGTGGCGCTCAGCGCATAGCCGCCCAGGCCATACAACTTGATGTTCGGCGGCAGGAAGCGCAGCGCCACCGTCATCAGCATGGGCGGCAGGGCGCCGCCTGCCGCGCCCTGCACCACGCGCAGCAGCATCAGCACGGACAGGTTTGGCGCGAACGGGCATAGCAGACCTGCGGCCATGCAGACGATGATGGCGGTGGCCGTCAGGCGGCGCAGCGAAAAGGTGACGGAACACCACGGCGCAAACGCCATGGCCGACACCGAGGCGGCCGCATACAGGGCCACGAGCCAGCTGGCGTCGTCGCGCGCGATGCCCATGGCGCCGCGGATGTCGGCCAGCGCGACCTTGGTGATATTTTCATTCAGGCCCGACACCAGTACGGCCAGCAGCACGCCGGCCAGGCCCGTGGCCAGGCGCAGGCCGAAGGCGGGAGGGGCGGGTGGCGCGGCCGCGGGGGCGGCGCCGGGAAGCGGTACAGCAGACACAGGGAACTCCGTGGATGAGGATCAGTCCACGCAGTATAGGTAGTGCTAAATATGATGAAAATTGATCATTGATGAAGTCTGAATTGCGTCAGACGCAATGATGGTGGGGATCCGACCCTAAGCTTCTGGTGGCGTGCCGCCGCACAGCTCCTTGATCATGCGCCGCAGCCAGCGGTGCGCATGGTCGTGGTCGAGGCGCGGGTGCCAGGCCTGGAGTACCTCCACGCTGTCGACGGGAATCGGCAGCTGGAAGGTGCGCAACTTCAAGCCCAGCCGCTCGACGATGGGCAGCAGGGGCGTGGGCATCAGCGGCAGCAGCAGGCGCGAATCGGCCACGGCGAAAATGGCGGACTGGAAGTTGGGGCTGATCAGCGAGACGCGGCGCGTGTAGCCCCGCTCGGCCAGTATGGTGTCGAACGGGCCGCGCGCCAGGCCGCGCCGCGAGACGCTGATATGTTCGTACTCGGTAAAGCTGTCGAGGGTGATGGGGCCGTCGAAGATCGGGTGGTCGCTGCGGGCGATGCCGACAAAGCCGCTGCTAAACAGCTGCTGCAGCTTGATGTCGGGCGCAAAGGCGCGCCGCGCGCTGATGTACAGGTCGATGCGGCCCGCATGCAGGGCGTCGTTTTCCGTGGCGCCATCGCCTTCGGGCACGAAGCGCAGCACCGTGTGCGGCGCGTGCACGGCCAGCAGGTCGCGCAGCTTGCCGCCATACGCGCCAACGAATACGTCGTTGGCGCACAGGCTGAACGTGCGTTCCAGCGTGCGCAAGTCGACTTCGCGGCCGGACGTGAAGATGGCGTGCGCCTGCTCCACCACGCCACGCACCTGCTCGCGCAATTCCAGCGCGCGCGGAGTGGGCGCCAGGCCGCGCCCGGAGCGCACGAAGACGGGGTCGCCGATGGCGTCGCGGATGCGCGCCAGGGTGCGGCTCATGGCCGGGGCGCTCAGATGCATGCGCCGCGCGGCGGCCACGGCGCTGCCTTCCTCGAGCAGGATATCGAGGGCAACGAGCAGGTTCAGGTCGGGGAGTTTCATGCGGCGATTATAGCCCGGGGGCCAGCGCCAGCGCTGCGCCGGCAGGACGCCGGCGCAGAGGGATGCTACTGCGATGTTACTCGGCTGCCGGTTCGGCGCCGCAGCATTTCTTGAACTTCTTGCCGCTGCCGCAAGGGCAGTCGTCGTTGCGGCCCACTTTCGGCTCTTCGCGCTTCATGGTTTGCACCGGTGCCTTGCGGCGCGGTACCCAGAAACGGTGGATGGCCGGCAGGTTCGCTTCCAGTTCCTGCGCCAGCTTGTGCGCCTTGACCGGGTCTTCCACCAGCTTCAGTTCTTCTTCCTTGATTTCGTCGGCGCCCAGCAGGTAGATCGGCTGCATCAGCTCGGCCACTTCGGAGTCCCAGATTTCATTCCACGAGCCAGGACGCAGTTCCATGCCGTCCCAGAAGCCCCAGCACCAGGCTTCGGCGTCGATCAGGGTCTGGCCTTCGTAGTCGTGCTCGACGAACAGGGCTTCGAATTCCTTCGGCGCCACTTCAAACGTCACCAGCACTTCGTTCATGAAGCGCATGATCAGGTTGACGATGCGTTCTTCTTCCTTGCTGTTCTTGAATTTCGGTGCATCTTCGGCATCTTCGCCCCAGACGCGCGGCAACCACTCGGCTGGCATGATCGGTTCCGGGCCGATGGCGACGGCCGTCAGATAGCCGTGCAGCATATCCATGGTCATCGCGTCTTCGGAGCAGCGCTCCGACAACAGGAATTGGTCTAATTCGTCGAATTCTTTTTCTGATAATGGCTGTTCGAGTGACATGGCTTGCTCTTTGATGAAATGTAAGGCGCCAGTATACGCTTTGCTGCGGCTTGCCGCCGAAGTGTTTGCACCGGCGGCCCGCGCGCGCCTTACAATGTCGCTTATGCACAATGAAAACCAGCCGCACGAGGACGACCGGCCCGTCCATCCCTTTTCCGCCCTGAGCCCCGATTGCGTGCTCGACGCGCTCGACAGCGTGGGCTTGCGCGGCGATGGCCGCCTGCTGGCCCTGAACAGCTACGAAAACCGCGTCTACCAGGTGGGCATCGAAGACAGCGCCCCCCTGGTGGCCAAGTTTTACCGCCCCGCGCGCTGGAGCGACACGGCCATCCTGGAAGAGCACGCGTTCGTGTCCGAGCTGGTCGAGCGCGAAATCCAGGTGGTGCCGGCGCTGGAGATCAACGGCAGCACCCTGCACCAGTACCAGGGCTTCCGCTTTGCCGTCTTCCCCCGCCACGGCGGCCGCGCGCCCGAGCTGGATGATCCGGCCACCCTGGAATGGATAGGGCGCTTCATCGGCCGCATCCACGCCGTCGGTGGGCTGTCCACCTACCAGGAGCGGCCGGCGCTCGATCATCAGACGTTCGGTGTCGAGCCGCGCGAGTTCTTGCTGGAAGGCAATTTCCTGCCGCCCGAACTGCTGGCCGCGTATTCCAGCGTGGCGCAGCAGGCGCTCGATGGCGTCAAGCGCTGCTATGACCGCGCGGGCGACGTGGCCGTGCTGCGCACGCATGGCGATTGCCATGGCGGCAACGTGCTGTGGACGGACGCCGGCCCCCATTTCGTCGATTTCGACGATAGCCGCATGGGTCCGGCCATCCAGGACCTGTGGATGATGCTGTCGGGCGAGCGCAGCGACCAGGTGCGCCAGATGAGCGACATCCTGGCCGGCTACGAAGATTTTTGCGATTTTGACCCGCGCCAGCTGTACCTGGTCGAAGCGCTGCGCACCCTGCGTCTGATCCATTATTCGGCCTGGCTGGCGCGCCGCTGGGACGACCCCGCCTTCCCCGTCGCCTTCCCGTGGTTTAACACGCAGCGCTATTGGCAGGACCGCATCCTGGAATTGCGCGAGCAGGTGGCCCTGATGGATGAAGCTCCCCTATGGCCAATTTAAGCGCGCGATAAAACGCCCATGGCGGCGTTGCATTGCCCTGAGCATTTTCTCGGACGCTTAAATCCCTGCCAAATCTCGAAAAGAGCGGTAAAACAGGCTCTTCTTGCGGCGCTGATTTGAGTATGCCTGTTCGATAATGGTGGTAATAAATTCCTATAAGCAATGGAATTCACCCGAATAAGCGAGAAATCATGCAAGCACAGCAAAATCAGCGCCAGGCCGCCTCCCTCACCGTCGCGTACTGCGCCGACGACGAGTTCGACCAGGACAGCATGGTCTCGCTGCATGATTTCAAGGACCTGGAGCGCAAGGCTGATGCGCCTGTCCCTGCCGCGCCGTCCACCCCCATGTCCGAGTCGCAAGCCGAGCCGGCAGCCGAAACTGATGGCAAGGCGCCTGCCGCCGAACGCCAGAAAATGGAATTAAAAGCCATCCACGAGGCGATTGCCCGCGTGGAAGCGGAAGCGAAGGCCACCTGCGCCGCCGAGAGCCGCGCGCTGGCCGAGGCGCGCGTGCGCTCGCTGGCCGAGGACCGCGCCGCCATCGACGCGGCCGCCGCCGCCGCCGCACAGCAAAATGCGCAGGCAGCCGAAGAAGCGATTGCCGCCAACCGCGAACGTCTCGATACCATGCGCGCCGCCGCGCAAGCCAGCGTGGCCCGCCTGGAAGCGGTCAAGCAGGAGACGGCCGAACTGCGCGCGCGCGTGGAGTCCGACAATGCCATCCGCCTGGCTGCCGAACAGCGTTCGCGCGCGGAACAGGAAAGCCGCTTGCGCGCCTGCGAGCAAGTGGCGGTGCAGTCGGAACTGGCCGAACAGGCCGCCCGCGCCGCCGAAGAATTGCAGGTGCAGACGGAGCAGGCGCGCCTGCAAGCCGTCGAGCGCGTCGCCGCCGTGCAGGCGGCCAAGGAAGAAATGGTGGGCATCGCCTCGGCCGACGCCAGAGTCGCCGTGCTGGCGCGTGAACGCGAGCGCCATGCGCACGGTGCGCGCCAGACGGCGCAGATGCTGGCCGAAGCGGAAAGCGAAGCGCTGGACTTGACGGTGCAGCGCGAGCGCGCCGACCAGATCGCGCTGGAATCGGCCTTCAACCGCGCCGCCGCCGAAGTGCGCGCCCTGGAAGAAGCGCGCGCGCTGGCGCACCTGGAGCAGGAACGCGAAGCCATCGCCCTGGCGCAGGCGGAATCGGAACGCCATGCGGCGCAGTCCCTGCGTTTGCGCCTGCAGACGGAAAAAGAATTGCGTGACGCGGCCATCCACCGCGAGCGCCTGGAAATGGTCGCCGTCGCCAGCGCGCAGGCGCGCCGCGATGCCGACGTGCGCATCCTGGCCGCCACCGAGGCGCGCATCGAGGTGGACCGCCAGCTGCGCGCCGTGGCGCTGGCCCGCGTAGCGGCCGAACAGGATGCGGAAATCGCCGGCCACGCCAAGCTGGAAGCGGAAACGGCCGCACTGGAACAGACCAAGGCGCGCGAAGCGGCCGAGCAGGCAGCCGCCGTGGCAGCGGCGCGTGAACTGGAAGAGCAGCAGCACGCCGCCAGCCTGGCGCAGGAACGCGCCGAACTGGCGCGCCAGGCATCGGAACTGGCCGCCAGCCAGAATGACGCCGAGCAGGCCGCGGTCGATGCCGGCAAGGCGACGTTGGCTGCGCAGGCGCAGGTGTCGCAACTGGCGCAGGAAAAAGCCCGGCAGGCGGAGCGCCTGCTGCAAGCCGAGCAGGAACGCCTGGCCGCAGAACAAGCCGCCCTGGCCGCCTTGAAAGAAAAACTCGAAGCGGAAGCGCTGGCGTGTAACGCGGCGCAGGAACGCATCGCCGCAGAAGACGCGCAAGCCGAACTGCTGCGCGGCCAGCACGCGGCCGAACAGGCCTTGCGGGAAGCGGCGCAAAAGGAAGCCGACGCCATTCGCATCCTGATGGACCAGGCGCTGGTCGAAGGCGAGCAGAAAGCGGCTGCCGCGCAAGCCGTGCAGGCGCAGGCGCGCCTGGCCGTGGAACTGGGACAAGTGCATAGCGAGCGTGCCCGCGTGGAAGAAGACAAGGCGCAAGCGGCCGACGCGCTGCTGGCGTCCGAGCGCGATTTCGTCGCTGCCGAACGCGAGTCGCTGGCCTTGATCGCGCAAAAACTGGTGCAGCAACGCCAGACCAGCAGCGCCGAAGAGCGCGCTTCGCAAGCCATCGCCGGCCGTCTGGAGGCGGAAAAGCAGGCGACGGCGGCCGCTGAAACGCGCGCCGCCATGGAACAGCAGGCGCTCGACGCCATGCGCCAGCGCGAGCAGCTGGAACGGGTCGCACAGCAGGCCGCCAGCGAGAAACTCGCCGCGCAGCAAGCCTTGCTGGCCAGCGCCCAGGCGCATGCGGCCCTGCAGCGCAAGGCCGCCGAGACCACGCGCGCGATGGCCGCCGCCAGGCAGCAATTGCTGGAACAGGACACGGCGCGCGCGCAGCAGCAAGAGCGTGAACTGGCCGCCCTGCGCGCCAGCCTGGAGCAGCCGCAAACGGTCTTTTCCAGCTCGCTGACCGCCGCCCGCGCTAAAGCCGAACAAGTCAGCTCGGCCAGTTTGACGCGTGAAGTGATCGAACGCTTGACGCAGCCGAATGAAGCTGGCGCCGTCTGGCGCTCACGTTAACAGAATTCGAAACCAGTCCCAGCGGGACTGGTTTCGTCATCAAAACTTCCGTCCCACCCCCACCAGAATCAAATCGGCATCGCGGTGATAATCGGTGACGACCCGGTTCCACGCCACTTGCGCCACCCAGCGGCGGTCGAGGTGGTAGCGGGCTGTGGCCGATAGCAAGCCTGTCAGGCGCGTGCCGTGGCCCTGGGTGTCGCGCCCGTCCCACGCCAGGTAGGGGCCGCCGCCCATGCCGAATTCCACCTTTTCATTGAGTGAACGGATCAGCCACAGCTGGGCGGCCACGCCGCGCCGGTGCGCCAGGTCGGCATCGCCTTCATCGAGGGCGGTGACCGTCCAGTCCACGTATTTTCCCGCCGCGCGCCGGTATTCCAGGGTGAACGGGCGCGCGCTTTCCGAGCGCAAGCTGTTGACGATGGTGTGGCCCGTCGAGAGTGTCAATGTGTCGTCGTGGGCCCAGTTCTGCAAGTGCAGCTTGGCGCCCGGCACGCCGTCATAGCGGTAGCCGGCGCCGATCATCAGGTGCGTGGTATTGTCCTTGCCGCTGGGGCGGATGCGGTTGATTTGCGCTTGCGCATACCAGCGATTGTCGAATTGCCAGCGCGCCTGCAGGCTGACGATGGAGCCCCAGCCATGGTCATTGTCGAAGTTGTGCAGGCCGTCGTCGGTCCTGGCCGTGTCGAAGAAGAAGTAGCGACCCACGCCGGCGCCCAGCATCAGGCCCTGCTCCACTTTTTTCGTGCGCAGCCAGAACTGGCCCGCCATGCCGTCGCGGTGATGGTCTTCGGGGTGGCCTTCGTTGATATACGACAGGCTGACGGCGTTGTAGTGTCCCACCGGCTGCGTGTAGCTGACGGCGGCCACAAAGGTGCGCTCATTGGTCGAACTGACTTTCAGGGCGCCGGCCATGCCGGAGATATCCTGTGCCTGGACGGAGAGGGGAAGCGAGACGGCCAGCAAGGCCAGGACAGGGTGGCAGATGCGCATGACATTTCCGGTGATGATGCAGGCTGAAGGTTGGCTGGCTGGGCATCATGCGAAGGCACAATCACCACGCACATTTACTACATTAGTAAAATGTCTCAGTCAGAACTAATTGCCCTAGTGTATAAGAAAGTGAGAATGTGTGAGGCGCGCCAATGATGCGGCGGGAGGGGAGGCGCCGGCCTGGACGGGCTGGCCGGCGCGATGTTGCTGGAGCTACTGGAATTGCGGTCGTATTACTGTCTCTATTACTGGCTCAAGACGACTTTGTCGGCAAAATATTCCGTCTCGCCGAAGCATTGCGTCGGCACCCCCTTGTGCTGGCTGTAGGTGACGAGGATGCGCTTGCCGGCGGCAGCCGTCAGTTGCTTCGCCACTTCTTCATTGCGCACGCTGAACTGGAATTTTTCCGGGATGGTGCCCGGCAGCGCCGTCAGCAGCAATTCACCCTCCCATGTCTTGCAGATCCAGCCCCGCTTGGAGAACTTTTGCAGGTAGCCCGCACGTTCGCCTTCCGAGTACGAGAAGCTGAGAGCCATCCACGTGTAGGCGGCCAGCAGCAGGAAGCCGGCCACGAGGAAGATGACGAAGGCGAAGGTGACTTTTTTGGTCGTAGGGGTCATGTTAGGGGGTGAATTGTTTAGTTGGAGAAAGATTTAGTCTTTCCGTCCGGCTTTCCAGTTAAGACCAAAGTTATATCTTTCGTCCATGGCCTGGTGCGCCGTGATTTTACCTTGGCCGCCGAAGTATTCCACCAATTTTGTCACCTGCAGGTTGCCGCCGTGGTTTTCCAGCATGGCGATGGCGCACATGGCGTGCGAGCTGTCCGTGTCGAGGCGCACTTCCACGGTAGGCTGGCCGGGGATCTCGATCGTCACGACGCCATCGGTGGCGGCCCAGTTCGGCACGCCTTCGTAGATGAAGGCGTATACGAGCACGCGCTTGATCTGCTCGAAATGGGTGCCGTTGATGAAGATGTTTTCGCCACTGCTGACGCTGCCCGTGCGGTCGTCGCCTTCCAGGTGAATGTACGGCGGACGGTCGTAGGCGCCCCAGCTGTTGCCCAAGGCCTGCACGGCGCTCTTGCTGCCATTGCTCATTTCGAACAGGCAGCCGATATCGAGGTCGATGCCGCCCGAACGGCTGGCCGGCTTGTTGAACAGCTTGCCGAGAAAGCCCGTGTCCAGCTTCGAGGCGGGCGCCTGGCCTTGCGCGGCGTTCTGGTTCCAGTTCAGGTTGACGCGGATGCGGCCATAGCCGCCGCTGTCGCGCTTGTCGAGCGAAATCTTGTCGCCGCGTTTTTCCAGGCGGATTTTCGACAGCGAGATTTTATTTGCCGGTGGTGGCGGTGGCGCTGCTGGCGTGGACACGGGAGCAGGGGACGACGAAGCCGCCTCGCTGCCGCCAAAGTGCTTCAGCAGCGCCGCCAGGCCGCCGGCAAAGCCCTGGCCCACGGCGCCGAAGCGCCAGCTGCCGTCGCGGCGATACAGTTCGCCGATGATGACGGCTTTCTCGTCCTGGAAGTCATTGCCCGTGAAGGCGAAGGTGGCCGCCTGGCCCAGCGCCATGCTGGAGTTGCCCAGCGCGCGCATGCTGCCCTGGTCCGTCGCCGCCGTAAATACCAGCTTGTCGATCGAGGCTGGCAGACGGGAAAGGTCGACCTGGAAGGTGGAGCGGGGGCCGTTCAAGTCCACCGTGATGGCGTTGTCCGGCGCGCTTTTCTGGTTGAAGAACACCATGTAGCGGTCGTCCGACAGCTTGCCGGCCGCATCGACGCCGAAGCAGCTGACGTCCACTTCCATCGAACCCGAAACGATATCGAGCGTGACGGCAAACGGGCCATTCAAGCCCAGGTCAGCCAGTTTGCCTTTTTGTCCGCGTGTGAAATTGGTCATGGTCGTGCAATCCCTTCGTCGCTTGAGAGTTGAGTCAATGAGGTAGTCGGCAGGTGCGCCGGTGCCGCGTCGGCCACATGGCGGATGCCGAACAGGCGCGCCTGTTCGATGATGCGCTGCGCCCAGCTGGAGTGGGTCGCCACTTCGCACATCGATTCCTGCATGCGGAACACGGCCGGGCTATCCGGGTCGATGATGCGCAGCGCCAGTTCGATGTCCGACTGCGCCACCTGGTAGTGGCGCTCGATCTGCGGCACCTGGTCCGGGTGGATGGCCGTCTTGGCGATCATGCCGTGCGCCATGTCCTGCGCCACTTCGGCGTCCAGCCAGCTGCCCTGCGACAGGTGCTCGAAGACGGGTGCCGTCAGCTGGAAACCGTGCGGCTTGAAGATGGTCACCAGGCGGCCGATGACCTGGCCCAGCGGCGTCTGGTAAATGGTGCCGCTGGTGGGGCGGCGCAGTCCCAGCAGGGCCAGCAGATCGTTGCCGCCGATGCGCAGGGCCAGGATGCGGCGCCGCACTTCCGGCGCCGATAAAATGATGCGGAACTGCTTCATTTCCTCGTCGTCGAACACTTCCGCCGTTTCCAGCGTCGGCATCAGCAAATGGTGCGTGTGGCGCACCAGCTCGAAATACGCGGCGAAGTTGTGGCGCGTGGACTTGGGCAGCACGAAGCCGCTCAATTTGTCGGCGCCGGGCATGGCCAGCACGCGCGCCAGCACCTCGAGATTACGCACGCGCACGAAGCGCAAGGTATCGGACTCGTCGCACATGTTTTGCAGCGCCAGCGACAAATTGAACAGCGCGTAACTGAGGTCGCGTTCCGCGATGGCGTCTTCGGTGCAAAGTATGACCGAGCGCAAATGGCTGAATTTGTCGCCATTGGCGATCGCCAGCAAGTCCTTGTGCGTGGTCGGCACATACATGGAGGCGCCCAGCGCCGCCTTGTGTTCGCTTTGTGGGTGTAGGGAGTTGTTATCCATCGACTGCGCTCCTGATAAGGGCGACCGCCTGGTAGGGCAGCGCCGGTTCTACTGTGACGGGTATGGCTTTTTCCTGCGCCAGAAGCAGCAAATGTGCCACGTCCGGCGCATTCGTGTCGCGCACGATCAGGCGCTCGGGCACGCGGCGCAGCAGCACGCGCGTCGCTTCGCCGATGCCTGGCTTGATCAGGTTGATGTCGCTGATGCCGTATTGCTGCTGCGCAGCGGCCATGTAGGCTTGCGAGCGTGCCGCCATGGCTGGCGCATCGCTCGCTTCGGCCAGGGGGACGCCGCTGCTGGCGGCGATCGCCATGGCGTCGGCCACCAGGCCGTCGGCGAAATCGCGCGACTGGTCGTGCTGCTCGAACTGCGCGTAGTACACGCAGCCGTGGAAGTCGTCGGGGCCGATGGCATCATTCAACACGGAGCGGCTGACCAGGCCCGAGACGGTGGCGTTCAAAATGCTCGACGGGATCAGGTAGTCGCTGGCCGAGGCGGCGCAGGCGGCCGTGCCTGCCAGGTCGGCCAGCACGAACAGGCCGCCGTCGACGGCCGTGCCATGGGCCGCGTTGAAATCGTTGACCGTCTGGCGCAATTCGCGTGAAATCACGCCCTTGCCCGTCCAGCCATCGACGAAGACGAGGGAGGCGTCACCGTGGCCCTGCGCCAGGATGTGTTTCAAGGCATTCGCATCGATGCCGCGGTCGCGGATGATGGAGACGGAATAATGGCTGCACTCGCGCTGGAATACCTGGCGCAGCAAGTGCCCCAGGATGACGCCCACAGGTGTGCCCGCGCGCGCCAGCGACACCAGCGTGATGGCGCCAGTGCGGCGCGCCGCGATCAGGGCCGCCAGGCGCAGGCAGTCGCGCGCCATCTGCAGGCGGTTGGCAGCAAACGCGCTCTGGAACAGGGCCAGGTAGGCGGGCGAGGGCAGGGATTCGGGCGACAGCATCTCGCTGTAGTGGCGCTGGCCCGACTGGATCAAACGCTCTTTTTCGGCCAGGTCGAGGATGGGCTCGAGCGCCATCGGCGTGAGCAGAAACTCGACGTCTTCCTGGCGGTAGCTGCCGCTGAAATGCTGCGTGCTGTCGGTCATAGCGCCGCCACCGTGAGTGCCGCCAGCTGGGTGCCGTTGGGGATGATGGCGTAATCGCAGGCAGCCATGAAACGCGCGTCCGAACGGCTGTCGCCCATGCCGAAGCTGACGATGGGGCCATGTTCGGCTTCCAGTTCCGCGCGCAGGTAGGCCACGGCGCGCGCCTTGTTCAGGGTCTTCGGCAGCACGGCCAGGTTGTTGCCGTTGCGGTGGATGAAGTAGTCCGAACCTTCGGCGGCGATCCACTGCTGCAGCACTTGCTCTTCGATGTCGGCCAGGCGTTCGCCGCGCGCTTCATGGTCCTTGACGACGATGTAGAACGGCGTGTTGTAATCCTCGATCAGGCGCGCGCGCGAGGGCATGCCCGTCTTGATCTGGAAATCGTCGATGATGCGCATGGCATCCTGCAGGCCGGGCAGCGCCGTCTGCATGTCGCTTTGCATCAGGGCCAGCCAGCCGGCGTCGAGCGCGCCGCCCGGCTGCAGCACGATGCCGCCGTAATCGAGCACGCTGTAGCTGGTAAACGGCAGGTCGACCCGGCGAAACGCGTCGCCATTTCTCGCCGTGGCGGGGATCAGCGTCATGCCGCTTTGGGCGAATTCAAAGAAGGCGCGCTGGCGCGCCGTCGTAAACGAACAGGCGTCGCCATTTTTCAAATAGGCGGCCGCTTGCAGGTCGGTCTCGCCCGGGCATTTTTTCGGGGTCTGGAACAGTGTGTCGTCCAGATCAACAAACAGGAATTTCTTCAATTTTGGTCTCTGACTGAAAGTGGAACAGGCGGCCATTCAACTGGCCGGCGAGTTGCATGAGGGCCGGGCTGGCCGGAGTTTCATGGCAGATGAAAACGTGCTGGTACTGGCCAGGCGCCACGTTGTACAGGTAATTGGCGATGCCTTCGCCGTAATTGTCGTCGCAGTTGACGATATGGCCGACGGAGCCCCACGACAGGATGGGCGAGCGCGTGGTCGATTGCACCACCACGTTCTTTCCCAGGCTTTCCAGTTCCCGCGCGAGCAGGAACGACGGGTGCATGAATTCGCCCGTGCCCAGCACCAGCACGGAGTCGCCGGCGCCGATTTCCTGCGCCAGTTGCACCGCCAGGCCTTGCGGCGGGGTCAAGGCGCGTCCCACGCCGATGCGCCCGAAGGCGGGGCTGGCGCCGCGTTCCGCATTCGCTTCGAAGCGCTGCGCGCTGGCCGCTACCGGAGCCGGCGCATCGCCGGCCTGGAAGGCGTAGTGGCCGGACAGCGCCGCGCCTATGGTCGTGGGCAGGCCGAAACGCTGCGTGAGCCCCGCGTTGGCGGCCTGGCCCATGAAATTGGTGATCACGCCCAGGTGCAGCTTTTCCAGCTGCGGATAGCGCGCGCGGCACACTTGCACCAGGTTGGCGAAGGTGTTGCCGGTCGACGCTTCATCGTCGATCAGCACCAGGCTGCGCGCGGTGGAAAACAGGGTGCTGGCCGCATCCGATAAATGCAAGAACTGGCGCGGCGCGTGGCTGTGCGATTCCTCGAACTCGAAGAAGGGCACTGTGCCCACGCGGTAGCGCGAGCTGTGCAAAAACAGCGCCTTGCAGGAAGAGCCGGGATTGGCGCGCAGCCAGGCTTCGAACACGCCCTGGCCCAGGCCGACGGCCGTTTCCGCCATGGCGATGAAGACCACGGGGCCGGGCAGGCTGGGGGGGATTTGCGCGGCCAGGTCGTCGTGGATGGCTTGCATGGCGCGCGGCGTGACGGGCCAGTGCTTGCCCAGCACTTTCGACAGGAACAGGAAGCCGCGTTTGGCGTTGGCGCGTGCGGCAAAGCCGATCAGCCAGTCCAGCGGAAAGCGCGCCTCGTCCACCTTCAGGGTCAGCTCACCCGTGGGCATCTGCTTCTTGACGCTGTTCATGGCAGCTCCACGGCGTAGGCGGCTTCGCCCACGCGCATGCCTTCGTGGATGGCGGGCACACTGAGCTTGTCAAAGCCCTGGTCGAAGCCGGCCAGCGCCAGGTAGGGCAGGTTGGGACCGGCCGCGCACGCCATGCCGATGCCGCCCGACATGCGCGGGTTAATCTCCAACAAGGCCAGGCCATTCGCGCCTTCGCGGAACTGGATGTTGAACACGCCATTCAAGCGGTAGTCGCGCGCCAGTTTGTCGCAGGCCGCCAGCAAGTCTGCGCGCAGTTCGATCAGCTGGCCGCTGCCGCCCCCGTGCAGCTTCTTGCGCGGCACGGCGCAAATCAGCTTGCCCTGGTCGGCGACGCAATCGGCGCTGTATTCGTGGCCGTCGAGGTATTCCATCAGCAGCAGGGTCTTGAACGATGCCATCTGCGCCAGGCCCGTGCGCAGTTCCTGCGCATTGACCTGGTAGGCGGCGCCGGCCAGCAGCAGCTGGGCGCTGCTGCGCTCTTCATCGAGTATGGCAAAGCCCAGCGCATACACGGATTCGGACGGCTTGATGCACAGCTTGCGATGCAGCGGGCGCAGTTCGGCATAGGCGGCGTCGTATTGCGCGATGGTGGTCACGGCGCGGTAGTCGGCCGGGCGCGCCATGGGCAGATCGAGGCCGTCGCAGAAGCGTGCCTTGTCGTGCATCAGGTCGAGTACCTCTTCGGTGGCCACGCTGAGCACGCGCGTGCCGAGGGCGGCGAAGCGCGCGCTGGCGCTGCCGATCAGGCCCGCTTCCTTGCCGGGCCAGAAAATCGTGATACCCCGCTCGCGGCAAAATTCCAGGCACCACTCGACATAGTTGTGGCCCGTCAGTCCCGACGGTTCGACCGCGTATTCGTGGGCCGACAAGAAGGCGGCCGCGTGCGCGTTCGTATTGCTGCACACGATGTGATAGCGGGGCACACCGCCTGTGGCGGCCATGTCGGCCTCGCGGATCAGGCGCATGGCAGTGCCGACCGAGGAAAATGTTTTGTTGAACCAGACTCTTTGCATGTACGGGGACCGGGTGGAAATAGGGGAAGCCGCGCGCAGGTGCGCGCGCGGGCAGTGTAGCCAGAAAAACTTAACCTGGCCTTATGGGGAAGGGGAATCAGCCAGCTTTGCCGCTGGCTGTCCATTTCAGGAATGCATCGCGGTTGCGCGAGCAGATGAAGACCTTGCCCGAGCCGGAAAAGCGCAGCACGATGCCTTCGCCGCTGGTCACGCTGTTGACGATATTGCCGAGGAAACCGCCGATGCCGCCGCCGCCCGAGCCGCCGCCCGTGGTCACGGAAATCTCGTATTTCAGGCTATTGTCCCAGCACACCACGTGGGAATTGTCGATCACGACATCCTTGCCCGGCTCGACGTCAAGCTGGAACATGGAGCCGAAGCCCGACACCACCACTTGCCCCGTACCGGCCGTCTCCATGACGAAGAAGCCGCCCGACTGGGCGAACAGCGCGTTGCCGAGGCTTTGCGTGCGCACTTTCATTTCCGTGCCCGAGGTGGCGGCGACAAAGGCGCCGTCGTTGAGCAGGTACTGGCGCGCGCCCACGTCGACCACTTCGATGGCGCCCGGCAGGGTGGGCGAGAGCAGGCAGTCGCCGCTGCCGCGCACCGCTTCGATATGCTGCTGGAAGAACGATTCGCCGTTGGCGAAGCGGCGCATGATGGCGCCGCCCAGGCCGCCCGTCATCTTGCCTTTCAAGTCCAGCGCCGTCTCCATCATCACCATCGCATCCGATTCGCAATAGATGGTTTCGCCCTGCTTCATGCTGACGTGGAGGAAAGGATCGACGTCGCCCGTGACACTAAATACTGGCATGATAAATCTCCAAAAAAAAGCCGCCTGATCTGTGCAGGCGGCAGCAATGATATGACATTAAGATAATTCACCTCGGAAAACCGTAGCGAGCAAGCTCGATTTCGGGTCGAGTAGCGCAGCTGTACGGAGGTACAGCGAGCAACGCAGGCCCGAAAGTGAGCGGCGCAGTAGGTTTAACGAGTGTGAATTTAAGCGTTGACGCCGAACGAGCGTGCGAGGGGGCCCAGGCCGCCGTTGAAGCCCTGGCCGATGGCCTTGAACTTCCATTCGCCGTTGTAGCGGTAGATTTCGCCAAAGATCATCGCCGTTTCCGTCGAGCTGTCTTCGGACAGGTCGTAGCGGGCGATTTCTTTTTCGCCTTCCGCGTTCAGGCAGCGGATGAAGGCTTTCGAGACCATGCCGAAGTTCTGGCGGCGCGCGTCGGCGTCGTGAATGGTGACGGTGACGCTGATGCGGTCGATGTCGGCTGGTACGCGCGACAGGTCGATTTCGATGCGCTCATCGTCGCCTTCGCCTTCGCCCGTGGTGTTGTCGCCCGTGTGGACGACGGAACCGTCGGTCGACTTCAGGTTGTTGTAGAAGATGAAGTCAGAGTCGCCACGGACTTTGCCGTCGCTTTTCAGGAGGAAAGCACTACCGTCAAGGTCGAAGGTGGCGCCGTCCGTCGAACGAGGATCCCAGCCGAGGCCGACGATGATCTTCTTCAGGTTAGGTGCTTCCTTGCTCAGGTTGACGTTGCCGCCTTTTTGCAAACTGATTGCCATGTGGTGCTCCTTTTAGTGATTTAGCTTAAATAACCGGCCGGTGGCGTGTTTTGCCTGGCTGGCCGGTTGTCATGCCTTCATGGGATGAGCGCCAGGCGCTCGTGCCATTACTCTCTCAATTGGGGGCGACGCCCCCGATTTCAAGCTTGTGCCGCGTGCCGCTTGCGATAACGCAGGGATGACCACAGCGAGACCAGGATGAAGGCCACGCCTGACAGGCCCGTGAACCACTCCGGAATATGGTACTTGACGGACGCCAGCATGATCAAGGCCAGGATGCCGATCGCATAATGGGCGCCGTGTTCGAGGTAGACGAATTCGTCCAGCGTGCCCTTGTGCACGAGGAAGACCGTCATCGAGCGCACGAACATGGCGCCGATGGCCAGGCCCAGCATGATGATGACGACGTCGTTGGTGATGGCAAAGGCGCCGATCACGCCGTCAAAGCTGAACGAGGCATCGAGCACTTCCAGGTACAGGAAGCCGCCGATGCTGCCGCGTGCTACCGTTTTTACGAGATCGCCATTGCCGTTCCTGGCTGGCGTGGCGCCTTCTTCTGCGTCATCCTGCAAGTCCGGTTCGCCTTCTTCCAGCAAGCCGCTGATCCAGTTCACGCCGATGTAGACGGCGATGCCGACGATGCCCGCAGCGAGCACGCTGTATTTTTCATCCGCAGGGCCCATCGCCACGCAGGCCGCCACGGCGCCCATGGTGATCAGCACGGCCAGGCTTTCGGTGCCCAGCGCATTGACTTTTTCTTCGGCCCAGCCCAGCCAGTGCAATTCCTTCTCGTCGTCAAACAGGAAGTTCAGGAATACCAGCAGCAAAAAGGCGCCGCCGAAGGCCGCCACTTGCGCATGGTTGTCCGTCAGGTGCTTGGCATACACGTCCGGCGTGGTGGTGGCCATGGTCCAGACATCGACCAGGCCCAGGCCCGTGGCGACGGATACGATGACCAGCGGGAACAGCAGCCGCATGCCGAAGACGGCCACGAGGATACCGACCGTCAAAAACAGTTTTTGCCAGAATTCATTCCAGTGGCGCAAGACCGAGGCATTCACCACGGCATTGTCGAACGACAGCGACACTTCCATGACGCCCAGCACGCCCGTGATCCACAGGGCATTGATCAGGCCGGGCATGCCGCCATGGCTGTAACCCCACCAGCCCGACACCGCCATCAGGATAAAAGTGACTAAAAAGGAAATTCTGAAATGCCGCATGAGGACCCCGTTGCAAGTATGAAAGACGTTTGATTATCCGCGCCGCTGTGCGCGCCGCGCTCAGTGTTGATATACGTCAATTGTTGTATATGCCATGATTTTATATTAGTTGCCGCCGGGGGCCGCGTTTTATAGTCTGGCGCCAGACAGTTCTGCTGGCGCGGATGATCTGCGATAATTGCGGCGCGCCCGTCTCTCCAGACACACTCTCTACATATAAAAGAAGGAATACCCGTGGATATCGCTTACCTCGTCACGCCCCTGATCGCCTGGATCCTGGTCGGACCGATCAAATTCCTGATCAACAGTGTCCGCACGCGGCAATGGGCGTTCGGCCTGGTCGGCAATGGCGGCTTTCCCAGCAACCATAGCGCCGTCGTGTCCAGCATGGCAACGTTGATCGCCTTGCGCGAAGGCATCGGCCACCCCGCCTTCGGCGTGGCTGTGACCCTGGCCTTCATCGTCATCATCGACGCCAACAGCCTGCGCCAGCACGTGGGCAAGCAGGCGGCGGCCATCAACCGCCTGGCCGGGGAAGCGGCCAGCGCCGCGCACAAGACCTTGCGCGAGCGCATGGGCCATACCCTGGTGGAAATCGCCGGCGGCCTGTGCACGGGCGTGGCGATCGGTTTCCTGATCAACACCGTTTTTAGCCGCTAAGCTCGCTTCTCCCGAAACGCAAAACCCCGCCTGAAGGCGGGGTTTTGCGTTTCAGGGCGTAAAAACTACGTTTCATCCATTGATTAAAGCATTACAGGAAACCGCCGATTGACATGCCCGGACACGCTCATGGATACTTTGGCGCTTGTGGTTTTAATAAAAATAAATGCCTGCTAACGCCTGCAGCCCTATCCGGGCTGCGGGACTGTCGCGGTGCTATCTATCCGGAGAATTACCCATGTTGCGCAAAACCCTGTTTGTTCTGGCAATCGCTTCCGCCCTGACCGCCTGCGGCAAAGAGTCCAAAGATCCCGGCAAGGGCGGCAAGGGGGCCAAGGAACAGGCGGGCGCCGCCGTCAATTTGCTCGTCTCCCCGGAAGACCTGCTGACGATCCAGAGCAATGCGCTGGCGTCGGGGCCCGTCATCACCGGTTCCGTGCAGCCCGAGCGCAACGCGGATTTGCGCGCCGAAGTGTCTGCCGTGGTGATCCAGGTCATGAAGGAAAACGGCGAAGTCGTCAAGCGGGGCGACGTGCTGGTGCGCCTGGATGAAACGTCCATCCGCGACAGCCTCAATTCGGCCGAGGAAGCCAGCCGTGCCGCCAGCCAGGTGCTGGAACAGTCCGAACGCATGTTCCAGCGCATGAAAACCCTGCGCGCCTCGGGCATGACCTCGACGCAGGCGCTGGAAGACGCGGAAATTCGCCGCAATAATGCGCAAAGCGATCTGTCCGCCGCGAAAAGCCGCGCCGCCCAGGCCCGCCAGCAACTGCAGCGCACCCTCGTGCGTGCGCCGTTCGACGGCATCGTGAGCGAGCGCAAGGTATCGAATGGCGATACGGCGCAAATCGGCAAGGAATTGATCAAGGTCATCGATCCGACCAGCATGCGTCTGGAAGGCCTGGTGTCGGCCGACAAGATCGGCGTCGTCAAGGTGGGCCAGCCCGTGCTGTTCCGCATCAATGGGTATCCGGGCCAGGATTTCGCGGGCAAGGTGCGCCGCGTCGATCCTGCCGCCAATGCCGTCACGCGCCAGGTGGCCGTGCTGGTCGATTTCAACGACAAGGAACAACCGCGCGTGGCCGGCCTGTATGCGGAAGGGCGCATCGAGACGGACAGCATCAGCGCGCTGATGATACCCGACTCGGCGCTGGTGAAGGCGGGCGACGTCACGTACACGTGGAAGGTCAAGGATAAAGCTTTGCATAAAGTCAACTTGCGCATCGGCGCGCGCGATGTGCGCACGGGCCAGTGGGAAGTGCAAAGCGGTCTGGCCAGCGGCGATACCGTGCTGCGCACGCCGGGTTCGACCTTCAAGGATGGACAGAAAGTGGAGCTGACGGCCGGCAAAGCCGTACCCGCTGCCGCCGTGGCCAGCAGCAGCACCGTCGTTGCCGGTAAAGGAAACTAAGCCATGTTCCTTTCCGATTTCAGTATCAAGCGGCCCACCGCCACCATCGTCCTGATCCTGGCGATGATGTGCGTCGGCTTGCTGGCGCTCAAGAAACTGCGCGTCAACCAGAACCCGGACGTCGAAGTACCCTTCATCGTCGTCAGCATCCCTTACCCTGGCGCATCGCCCGATACGGTCGAGCGCGAAGTGGTGAACCGCCTGGAAAAGTCCTTGCAAAGCATTTCCGGCGTGACCGAAGTCAACAGCGATTCGAATGAAGGTTCGGCCACCATCTTCCTGAAGTTCTCGTTCAATACCAACCTGATCGAGGCGTCCGACAATATCCGCAATGCGATTGCCGCCGTGCGCTACAAGTTGCCGACGGAGATGCGCGAGCCTATCTTGCAGCGCATCGACCCGGCTGCCGAACCGATCATGCAACTGGCGCTGTCGTCGAATACGCAAAGCCACGCGGAAATTTCGCGCCTGGCCGAGGACGTGCTGTCGGACCGCTTCCGCACCGTCGATGGCGTGGCGCTGGTCAACGTGGGCGGTTCGCTGAAGCGCGAGCTGTCCGTGCTGCTGCGCGCGGAAAAATTGCGTGAATACAATGTATCCGTCAGCGACGTCGTCACCGCCTTGCGCAACCAGAACACGAATGCCCCGGTGGGCAAGGTACGCGGCACCCTGGACGAGAAAAGCATCCGCCTCGTGGGCCGCATCGAGTCGCCAAGCGACTTCGAGAAAGTGGTGATCAAGCGCCGCGGCGAGGAAATCGTGCGCCTGGCGCAAGTGGCCACCATCGTGGATGGCTTTGCCGAAGTCAATAGCCTGAGCATGCGCAGCGGCAAGCCCAACGTGGGCATATCGATTACCCGCGTGCGCGACGCCTCCACTGTCAGCGTGGCCAACAAGATCCGCGACATGGTGGCGGAAATCAACAAGACCTTGCCGAAAGGCACGATCCTGCAAGTGACGCGCGACGGCGGCGAAAACGCCCAGCATAGCCTGAATAATGTGATCGAATCGCTGGTGCTGGGCGCCGTGCTGACGATCTTCGTCGTCTACGCCTTCCTGAACTCGTGGCGTTCGACCCTGATCACGGCGCTGAGCCTGCCGACGTCCGTGATTGCCGCCTTCATTGCCGTGTGGCTGTGCGGCTTTACCCTGAACTTCATGACCCTGCTGGGCCTGTCGCTGGCTATCGGCGTGCTGATCGATGACGCCATCGTGGTGCGCGAAAACATCGTGCGCCACATGCAGATGGGCAAGGATCGCCGCACGGCTGCGCTGGAGGGCACGGCCGAGATCGGTATGGCCGTGGCTGCCACGACGTTCTCCATCATCGCCGTCTTCATTCCCGTGGCCTTCATGCCGGGTATTTCCGGCGAATGGTTCCGTCCGTTTGCCTTGACGGTGACGTGCTCGGTGCTGGTCAGCCTGGGCATCTCGTTTACGCTCGACCCCATGCTGTCGGCCTACTGGGGCGACCCGATCGAGGAACATGCGGCGCCGAAAAAGGGCATCGGCCGCGTGCTGGAGAAATTCAACCACTGGTTCGACCACCAGGCGGACCGCTATGGCCGCGTGATCGCCTGGGCCCTGCATCACCGCCGCTGGATGGCCGTCATCGCCTTCGGCAGCCTGGTGGGCGCCATCGCCCTGCACGCCACGCATGGCGGCACGAGTTTCCTGCCGGCATCCGATTCGGGCAATCTGATGATCAATGTGCGCACGCCATCGTCGAGCAGCATCGAGTACTCGCGTTTGAAACTGGAAGCGGCGGCCGTGCTGGCGCGGACCTTGCCTGAAACCAAGGATACCAACAGCTCCATCAATGCGGGCGGCGGACGAGTGTATGTCGACATCGGCAAGCGCAACACCCGCAAGCGTTCGGCCAAGGAAATCGCGGTCGAGCTGCGCGAGAAGATGTCGCGTCTGGTGGGCGCCGAATACGTGGTGCAGGATGACTTGAGCAACGGTTCGCAAAAACCGATCCAGGTGGAATTTACGGGTCCGGATTCGCGTAAACTCATGGAAATTACCAACGCCTACATGGACAAGCTGCGCGCCATTCCCGGTGCCGTCGACGTGGGCCTGTCCGAGCAGGACCCGAAGAACGAACTGCAGATCGAGCTCAACCGTGGCCTGGCCAACTCGATGGGCATTTCTGTCAATGATGCGGCGCAATCGTTGCGCGTGGCGTTTGCCGGCGTGGAAGTGGGCGACTGGGTCGATCCGACGGGCGAAACGCGCGACGTGGCCGTGCGCCTGCATCCCGATGACCGCGTGGCATCGGAAAACATCGAGCGCCTGCCGATCAGCGTGACGGGCACGTCGCAAATGGTGCCGCTCGACCAGATCGCCACCATTACCATGGGCAAGGGCCCGTCCGGCATCGAGCACAAGAATGGCAAGCGGACGATCACCGTGTCGGCCAATGCGCAAGGCCGCTCGAATGGTGAAGTGACGAGCGACGCCATGAAACTGGCCAACTCCATCGACTTCCCGCCCGGCTACGGCCTGGCGCTCGGTGGCGCCGGCCAGGACCAGCAAGAGCTGTTCACGGAAATGCTGATCGCGCTGGTGATGGGTATCGGCCTGATGTATTTGATCCTGGTGATGCAGTTCGGTTCCTTCACGGCGCCAGTGGCCGTGATGATGTCCTTGCCGCTGAGTCTGATCGGCGTGGTGGTGGCGCTGGTGATCACCAATAACACCCTCAACCTGATGAGCTTTATCGGCATCATCATGCTGATGGGTCTGGTTGCCAAGAACGCCATCCTGCTGCTGGACGCGGCGCGCAAGCGCGAGGAAGAGGGGCATGGCCGCGAGGACGCGCTGATGTATGCGGGCCGCATGCGTCTGCGCCCCATCCTGATGACGACGTTTGCGCTGATCGCCGGCATGTTCCCCGTGGCGCTGGGCCTGGGCGAGGGCGGCGAGTTCTACCGTCCATTGGCGATCGCCATCATCGGTGGCACCATCACCTCGACGATTCTGACCCTGCTGGTCGTACCGACCTTCTATGACAGCATCGAAATCGCCCGCGATGGCGCCGTGGCCAAGTTCCACCGCCGCGCCGCGCGCATGCCCGTGGTCGTGGCCATGATATTGACCTTGCTCGAATGCGTGCTGACCTTGCTGCTGGTGCGCTTCGTCTACCGCATGCTGAAAAAGGCCGTGCTGTTCCTGATGGGACGCCGTACGCCGAAAGCGGCGTCGGTCAGCCTGCAAAAATAGTACCGGGCCAAGGCGCGGCTTGCGCTGCGCCGTGGTATTTCAAGAGCCTTCCGCGGAAGGCTCTTTTTTTGCCTGCCCGCTTGGCCAGGGGACTAACTGTTGCGTGGCGGCGTGGTGCCTGTCCCTGTACCTGTTCCCGGTGGCGTGCCATTTTGAGGCGGGGTGGTGGCGGGCGGCGTGGTCGTGCCATCGGGGTTGGTGGTGGTGCCCGGTGTCATGCCTGGCGTGGCCGGCGTGGTGGTGTCCGGGTTGGTCGTGCCTGTGGTGCCGGACGTGCCGCTGGTGGCGGGCGGCGTTGCCGGCGCAGTGGTAGCGGGCGTGGCGGTGGTGCTGGTGTCGCTGTGTTTGTTGCAAGCGCCCAGCAGCGCACAGACGATGGCGCTACCGAGGACGAGCTTGCTGGTGGTCAGGAGTGGAGCCGTCATGATTGTTCCTTTTCAGTGGAAGACTGTCGTGGAAACGCATGCCTCGCCAGATTGCGTATCTGAAACATGGCTGGCATCGCTTGCAAGGTTTAGAGCGGGTGGGCCGGCACAGGTTCACCGGACTTGCACAGGCGTGGTGCTGGCGGGGGCGGGCAGAGCGCTGGGTTTGACGTAGCGCAAACCCGCAATGGATATGGCCAGTTGGGCCAGGGCAGGATACCCTGGCCGCGCAAGGACATTTATTTTGCCGCAGGGGCCTTGCTCACTTCCACTTCCCAATCCACGCCCGAGGCGACGTGGTGTTGGGCGGCAAAGTCACCCTGGCTGATGGCCACGGCCACGTCGAGCAGGCTGTTCAGGTAGACCAGGGGCTTGCCCTTGGCGACGCCGCCAAACGTGTGTTCGAAGGGCGCCGTGACCTTGGCCACTTGCTTGCCCTTGTGCAAGATGCGCACTTGCAGCGGGTCATGCAGTTTTACCTGCAATTCGTCGAGCAGCGATTTCGGAATATTCGTCCATACATTGCCATATTTCACGTCCAGCACGGGTACGATGCCGCGGATGGTATTGCCGTCGCGTACAGGTTTTTGATACGCGATTTTCACCACGGATTCGCTCGGCAATTGCGGGCCCACCTGTTCATAGCTGATGGCGCCCGAGGCCAGGCGCGCACCGACATACGCGTACACGTCGCGGCCATGGAAGGTGTACGACTCGGCGGAGCCAGCCAGGCGGTTGACCTTCTCATCGATTTCGCGCAGTTCGGCTACGCCGTCGCGCTCGGCGATCAGGGTGAACAGGCCATTGTCCGGTCCCACGAAGTAGCGGCCACCCTTGGTTTTCAGCACCACCGACTTGCGGTTGGTCCCCACGCCAGGATCAATGACGGAAACAAACACCGTGCCTTGCGGCCAGTAATTGGCCGTCTGGTACAGGCGGTAGGCACCCAGCCAGATGTCGTAGTCGGGAATCTGGTGCGTCAGGTCCGAGATGGTGAGCTGGGGATCGACGCCATAGGCGACGCCATGCATGGCGGACACGGCGCCGTCGGCCGTGCCGAAGTCCGTCATCAGTACCAGCGGTGCGGCAGCCTGTGCGGGCGACAGCAGAAGCGCGCTCAGGCAGGCACCGGCGACGAGGTGGGAGATGCGTTTGATGATCATATGCTCTTTCCGTGACTTTAAAACGTGTAGTTCAGCTTGGCGTAGAAATACGCGCCATTGACGCCGATGGGGTTGATGAAATTGTAAGGCAGGGCGCCGCCATACGTGGCGTTATTCGTCTGGCGCACGCGTTGCGGATAGCGGTCGAGGATATTGTTGCCGCCTACGCTCACCGTCAGTTGCTTGCTCAGTTTTAACTGGCCTTCCAGGTCCAGCGACCAGACCGCGCCGAAGCGCTGCGCGGGAATACCGTCGATCAGGGGCGCATCGCTGTCGTAGGAAAAATCTTTCAACTCGCCGAAGCGCGTGGCGCGCGCCTGCACGCCCCAGCCGGCCGCTTGCCAGTCGGCGCCGAGGATCAATTTGCTGGTCGGTGACGCATGTTTGATGCGGAACAAACTCGTCTCCGTCAGCAGGGTCAAACTCGGATCGATATTGGCCAGCGTAGCGGAACTCTGGCGTACCTTGTCGAGACTGGTCTTGTTCAGGTTCAGCGCCGCATTCAGGTTCAGCTTGCCTGACGTGAAGGCCAGGTCGTGATTCAGCACCACGTCCAGACCCTTGGTACGTGTGTCGAGCAGGTTGGCCAGGTAGGCCACGGACTGGATGTCGCTGCGACCATTCGCGGCCAGGTAGGCGGTGACGGCGTCGCTCTGCAAGTCGCTCGAACGCGTGATGCGGTCGCGGATGCGGATCACATAGGGGTCCACCGTCACGCTGGTGGCGGTCGCCGGTTTCCAGGCCAGGCCCAGCGAGACGTTGGTCGATTTTTCCGGTTTCAGCTGTTGCGCACCGAAGCTGCGCGCCAGCGGGTCGCTGGCCGGCAGCAGGGCCGCCGTTTGCAGGGCCGTGCCATCGGCATTGAAGTTCAGTGTGGCGAAGCGAAAGCCCGTCTGCACGAGGGCCGGCGCGCGGAAGCTGTTCGACAGTGAGCCGCGCACGAGAAAGTTGTCCGTCACTTTATAGCGCGTGGACAGTTTGCCCGTGCTGGCGCTGCCGAAGTCGCTGTAGCGGGAATAGCGGGCGGCGGCGCCTACCAGCAGGCGCGGCGTGAGGTCGCTTTCCACGTCCGCATACACGGAGCGGATTTGCCGGCTGCCGTCGTAGGCGTCGGATGGGCGCAAGCCCGGTCCGGCCTGCGCGCCCGGTGGCGCGTCGGTAAAACCGCCGGCCGCATATGAAGCGGGGTCGCCGGCCGAGCTGGTGTAGGTTTCGCGCATCCATTCGGCGCCCACTGCCAGGCTCAAAGGGGCGGGCAAACCGATGTCGATGCTGCGCGTGGCATCGAGGTTCAAGGCGTTCTGGCGGAAGTCGAAGCCGGCCAGCTTGAAACGCGTGGGGCTGGCCGCGCCCAGCGAAGCGTTGACGGAGTGGCTCACGCCGTAGTCAAAGCGGTCGCTGCCGTGGCGCGCGCTGGCGTCCCAGTTCCACTCGCCCGCGCTGCCGCGCACGCCGGCCACGATGCTGAGGTCGCGCTTGTCGCCGTTGGTGACGGGGCGGTAGCCGTTCGGATACAGGGCCGGCACATTCGACGGGTCGCCCGGATAGCGGAAGTAGGCGCTGCCGTCCGATTTGCGCTCGTTGAGGGTGGCAAACGAGTACAGGTCCAGGCCATTGGCCAGGGTGAGCTGGGTGTTGTAGAACAGGTAGTTGTTGCGCTGGCGCGAGTCGCCGGACTTGAACACCACCTTGCCATCGAGCGCCTGGTCGGCCGGCGTGAAGTTGTAGGAAGTCCAGCCCGCGTCGCTGGGGCCGGCCCGTTCCGTTGGCGAGCGGCGCCGCGTTTCCGCGCCGAAGCGGAAGAATCCCGCCTCGCCCAGCGGCACGCCATAGTCGGCGTTGACGATGACGGTCTGGCCATCCGTCAGGGTTTGATCGGTCGGATCGAAATGCGTGTGGTTGGCGCCATAGCTGAGGGAGGCGGCGCCGCCCGTGCGGGCTTTTTTCAGCACGATGTTGATCACGCCCGCGACGGCATCGCTGCCGTACTGGGCACCGGCGCCGTCGCGCAGGATTTCGATGTGGTCGATGGCGTTCGGCGCAATGGCGTTGATGTCGACCGGTACGGTGCCGGCGAAGCTGCTTTCCGTGTCGAGCACGGCGCTCGTGTGGCGGCGCTTGCCGTTGATCAGCACCAGCACCTGGTCGGGCGCGAGGCCCCGCAGCTGGATGCCGCGCACGGAGTCCGACGCGCCGCTCGACTCGATGCGGGGGAAGTTGATCGACGGCGACAGGTTTTGCAGGGCCGCGCCCACGTCGCCCGTCGACAGCGCGTTGCTCACTTCGCGCGCGCCGAAACGGTCGATGGGCACGCTGCTGTCGAACACCGTGCGGTTGCGCGCGCGCGAGCCGACGACGGTGACCTGGTCGATGCTGGCGCTGGCCGTTTCATTGGCGCTGCCGGTGGTGGCTTGCGCATCTTGTGCCCAGGCGGACGGTGCGCCCAGCATGGCGCAGGCCAGCACGATGGCGCGCAGCGGCGTGGCGGGAGTGGCAGATACAGGATAGAAGTGGCACGTATGCACGGCGTGGTCCTTTGGGCTCGATTAGTGTTGGTGTGGAAACAGTTGCCATGAGCTTAAGGGAGGCTCCCGCCGGCGCTAACGATTCTTTCTGGATATGCTTATGCTGTTGTTTTTATGCCGCCAGGAACGCAGCAGGGAAGGCGTGATGTAGGCAAGGCGTGCTGTCGATAGCGTCCACGCATGCCTCCGAAGTATCAGGATTTGGGCGCGGCCGGCATGTCGGGCTGGGCCGTGACAGGGGTGCCGGCCGCTTCCAGCGGCGCGACGAAGTTGCACAGGTCCAGCTGCAGCTTGCCGTGCCTGCCCAGGGCGGGATTGAAGGCGTACGAAGTGATGCCGCAGTTGGGCACGTCGGCAGCCTTGTCGATGGCCAGGATGGCTTGCTCGTCGCAGCGTTCCAGCAGGTAGCGGAAACAGTTGACGATGACCTGGTGGCCGACAATCAGCACCCGTTCGCCCCGGTATTCGCGCGTGATGGTGTCGAGCACGCTGCGCAGGCGCAGGATGACGTCGCACCAGCTTTCGCCGCCCGGTGGACGGAAATAAAATTTACCGACGTGCTGGCGCTGCTCGTACAGTTCCGGGTACTTGCTGGCAATGCCGTGCACGGTCAGGCGGTCGAGAATGCCGAATTCCTTTTCGCGCAGGCGTTCGTCGGCCACCACGGAGGCGAGGCTGTCCGCATCGATGCGCGCCAGCACGGCTTGCGCCGTCTGCTGCGCCCGCACGTAGGGCGAGTACAGCACGACGGTCGGTTGTTGTTCAGGGGGGAGGGTGGCGAACCAGTCGCCCAGGGCTTGCGCCTGGCGCGCGCCCAGCTCGGAGAGGGAGACGTCGACATCGCGCTCGGCAATGGCGATCAGTAACTGTTTTTCCGCTTCGGCGGCATCGCGCGCCACGTTGCCGGCGCTTTGGCCGTGACGCACGATCCAGATGTGTTGCGGCCATTTCTGTTCCATCGCCTTGCGCCTTCCTCTGTATTTATTATGAGTAAATATAGAGAAAAGCGGCAAGGCGCGGCGCGCCGGTGGATGGCTTCTTAGGCGGCGTGTTCCGCTTCGTCCAAGTCGGGTGCGTCGTCGCTGTTGTAGACGGCCAGGTCGGTCTGTCCCATGACCCTGCTGGTGACGGTGCCGGCCGTGATCGAGCCGCTCACATTCAGGGCCGTGCGGCCCATGTCGATCAGCGGCTCGACGGAGATCAGCAAGCCGGCCAGCGCGACGGGCAAGTCCATCGCCGACAGCACGATCAGGGCGGCAAACGTGGCGCCGCCGCCCACGCCGGCCACGCCGACGGAACCGATGGTAATGATGGCCAGCAGCGGCAGCAGGAAGCTGACGGTGAACGGGTCGACGCCGACGGTGGGGGCGATCATCACGGCCAGCATGGCCGGGTAGATACCCGCACAGCCGTTCTGGCCGATGGTCGAGCCGAACGAGGCGGCGAAGTTGGCGATGCCTTCCGGCGTGCCCAGGCGCTGGGTTTGCGTCTGCACGCTCATCGGGATCGAACCGGCGCTCGTGCGCGAGGTAAACGCGAAGGCCAGCACGGGGAAGACTTTTTTCACGAAGCGCAGCGGGTTCAGGCCCACGCCGGCGATGATGGCCAGGTGCACGAGGAACATCAATATCAGCGCGCTGTAGGAAGCGACGACGAAGTTGATCAGTTTCAAGATGTCCGTGTAGCTGGACGACGCCACCACTTCAAACATCAGCGCGAATACGCCGTATGGCGTCAGGCGCAGCACCAGGGTGACCATGCGCATGACGATGGCGTGCGCCACTTTCATGAAGCTTTCGAAGGAAGCGAAGATTTCCGGCTTTTTCGCCGCGATGCCCGTGGCCGAGATGCCGATGAAGATGGAAAACACCACCACGGCGATGGTCGACGTCTTGCGCGCGCCCGTCATGTCGAGGAAGGGGTTGGTCGGCACGAAGCTGACCAGCAATTTTGGTAATGACAGGGCTTTCGCCGTTTCCAGCGAGCCTTGCAGCTGCACGCCGCGCGCCACTTCGGCGGCGCTCGAGGTCAGGCCGACAGCCGTCAGGCCGAACAGCTTGGCCATCAAGATGCCCAGCGCGGCGGCGATCGTGGTGGTAATGAGCAGGGTGCCGATGGTCAGTGCGCTGATCTTGCCCAGGGAACTCGCATCCTTGAGCTTTAAAATGGCGGAAATAATCGAGACCATGATCAGCGGCATGATGATCATCTGCAACAGTTTGACGTAGCCGCTACCGACGATGTCGATGTATTCATTGGTGCCCGCGATGATGGGCGAACCGGCGCCATACAGCGCTTGCACGGCCGCACCGAGCAGCACGCCCAGGCCCAGGCCCGTGAAGACGCGCACGGTAAACGTCGCGTGTTTGCGTTGCTGGTGGAACATGAAGGCGAAGACGAGCAACGCAACGAGCAGGTTCAGAATGATGTTAATTGCCATGAAGGGGGCCTTATCTTGGTTTTATTCGAGACTGCGGAGAGCACTTTACTACAAGTCATTGCTGCCCCAGCCTGGGGCGAAAGGGCAAGCACTGTACAGTACTATGGGGGTGTTTTACGCAGTACTGCTGCGAATATTACGCTATATAAATATGCTCCACAGGCATAAGCCTTCGGGATGATTGTGAAATTGGCTATTTCGTGCCAGCATGGTTTTCCCGTTTGCTAATATGCGCGCGTTATTTTAATAAGGAAAAAAATGAATGCTTTAACGGAAGTACAAGTGCTGGATGCGGAAGAGCGCTTGCGCCTTGCCATGATGGCCTCCGACGTGGCCACGCTGAATGCCTTGCTGGCCGACGAGTTACTGTTTACCAATCACCTGGGTCATCTGCTGAGCAAGCATGCGGACCTGGCCGCGCACGAGCAGCGCCTGCTGGCCATCACGGACTTGCGCGCGTCCGAGCGCCATGTGCGCATCAACGGCAACGTGGCCGTGGTCTCCGTGCGCATGCAGCTGACGGGCAAGTATCACGACGTGGAAACGCATGGCGACTTCCGTTTTACGCGCGTGTGGACGCAGGATGCGGCCGGCGCGCTGCAAGTGATCGCCGCCCATTCGGGCGTCGTGGCTTGAGGAGCAGGATTTAGTGGATCATCGTTCCAAAGGGCAGCTGTTTGAAGCTGTCATCGCAGCCGGCCCGGCCACGCTGGCCATCACGGCCGGCTATCCCGTGCTCTTGTACAACCTGGTGCGCACCTGGGCCGACGCCCCCGGAGACCATGCCCTGGCCGCTCTGCTGCTGACGGGCGGCCTGTGGACCTTGCTGGAATTCTGGCGCATCGCCCTGGCGACGGTGGCGCGCAAGGCCTATGTGTTCAACTGGCGCTTCTGGCTGGCCATCGCCGCTTTTCTTGCCTGCTTCGTGCGCTTTGTGCCGGACATGCCGGCCGGACTGATGCTGGTATTGATGGTGCTGCCTGCGCTGGCGTGGACGCATTTCATTTTGCTGCAGATCAAGCGGCCGCGCGACTTGTAAGGCTTACTCTTCCTCTTCGGCTTCTTCCTTCAGCCAGTGGATACGCCCATTGCCCGCCTCATGCAGATGAGCGAGCAGGGCGGTGGCCGCCGTTTCAGGCAGGCTGAAGTCGAACAGCACGTTTTCGCCGTGCGCCACGTTCAGCAGCGTGGCGCCGGCACCGTCGAGCTCGCGGCGCAGCATGCCTTCCATCGCATACGGCACCGTGCAGCGCAGGGACCTTTGGCGCACGATGGCCGTCTTTTCCGCCTGCAGCAGCGCTTGCGCCACGCTGTCCGTGTAGGCGCGCACCAGGCCGCCTGCGCCCAGCTTGATCCCGCCGAAGTAGCGCACGACGGTCGCCAGCACGCCTTCCAAGTCCTGGTGGCGCAGCACGTCGAGCATGGGCCGCCCTGCCGTGCCGCTCGGTTCGCCATCATCGACGGCCGCCGACTGCCCGCCCGCCAGCAGCGCCCAGCACACATGGCAGGCGCCCGGATGCTGGGCTTTCAAGTCATTGACCACCTGCTGCGCGCTGGCGCGGTCCGTCATCGGCTGCACGCAACCGATGAAACGGCTTTTCTTGATGATCAGTTCGCTGTGGACGGAGGTGGCAATGGTAAACGGCATGGCGGGTGCGAAGGCGGGCAAAGCAGCATGATAGAGGAAATGCGCGCCGGCGACGAGCCGGTACCTCCTACTTGCCCGATGGCGACACGAGCGCGCGCAGCGCCGCGTCGCGCACCTGCACAATGTCGAACAGTCCCAGCGCATGCAGGGCGGGCAGGGCGTCCACAATGTCGCGCTCGGCGATGGCCTTTTCGTCGATGCTGCTGGCGTCGTCCAGCCACAGCCGGGCATTGGCGAGAAAAGCGCCCACCGTGCCCTTGCGCACGGTGACGCCATTGAACTGGCCCTGGTTTTGTTGATCGGCTAATACGTCTTCTGCACGCATGGTGAACTCCTGAAGGTTGGAAAGACTTCACTGTATGATGGCCGGATTGTCTTGCCTGCGTTGTTTATGTCATTCGATACGTCAAATCCGTCAATCTTGCCACCGCAGCGATTGCTGCGTGCCGTGCGCATTGCCCAGCCGCAGGAACGGGTGACGGCGGCGCATTGCCATGCCAGCGGCCAGCTGTTCGGCGCCATGCGGGGCTTGCTTTCCGTTGCCGCCGACAGCGGACAGTGGGTGGTGCCGGCCAGCCACTGCGTGTGGGTGCCGCCCCATCACGTCCATGCGCTGCGTTCGCATGGACCGTTTGCGGGCTGGAGCGTGTATGTGGACGAGACCAGCTGCGCCGGCTTGCCCGCCGCGCCTTGCGTGATGCGCGTCTCGGGCTTGCTGCGCGAGGCGGTGGGCCGCGCCAGCACCTGGGACGAGGGCACGCTGGACATGCGGCAGGCCCGCGTGGCGGGCGTGATCCTCGACGAGATCGCCGCCGCGCCGCACGAATCCTTCGGCTTGCCCCTGCCCACGGACCCGCGCCTTGTGCGCGTGGCGCGCGCCGTGCTCGATGACCTGGCCGACGAACGGGGCGTGGAAGCACTGGCCGCCTGGGCCGGCGTCTCGCCGCGCACCCTGGCGCGCCGATTCACGATCGAGACGGGTTTTGCGCCCTCCGCCTGGCGCCAGCGCGCCCGCATCCTGCGCGCCCTGGAATTATTGGCCGCAGGCCAGCCCGTGACGACGATTGCGCTGGACCTGGGCTACGACAACGTCAGCGCCTTCATCGCCATGTTCAAGCGCGTGATGGGGGTGACGCCGGGCAGGTATGGGGAAGGGCATGGCAGTGAATCGAGCAATATCGGTATTTAATAAAGCGCAACTTGCTGCCGATGGAGGCGGCCAAGGATGAAATCGTGTACGAATGCCGGACCTGACTCCGGCCCCGCAGGCGCCCGGATGCTGCGCCTTCCAATCGTTGACCACCTGCTGCGCGCTGGCGCGGTCCGTCATCGGCTGCACGCAGCCGATGCAAGGGCTTCTCCTGATGATCAGGCCGCTGTGGAAGGGGGAGGCGATGGTTAGCGGCATGGCGGGGACGACAGCGCGCAAAGCAGCTTGATAGGGGCAATGCGCGTGGCAGGGAGGGGGGCGAGGATGGCGCATCCGCTTCCCGCCTTGCGGCCTGTTCATTGGCTTTCGCTGTTGAAAAAGATGCAGCGATTGTTGTTATTTATGCAGTGACAATCCGTTAGCTTTCAGCCTGAAAAAGCGAGGAATATCTCATCTGTGGCGCGACGGCAGCGTGCCATGTGGCGCAAGGATCTGCTTCACGCGGCTACTTGCCGCTCATGAAAGGGGATGTCATGTCACATGTATGGATAGGAAAGTTCGATGGCACGATGCAGTGCGACAAGGAATCGCCCAGCATTCCACTGGGCGAGATGCGCGAACAGCTGGCGCGGCTGATCGGGGACGCCGCCATCCTGAACGCCAAGCGCACCGAGCGGCCGATGCCGCAATTGTGCGGCCTGCCCAGCGGGGTCATCAATGCCTATGAAATTACGGCGGCGGGCTGGCAGCTCCTGTGTGACGGCGTTGCAGGCAAGCAGGGTTTCTTTCGTCTCGACCAGTTGGAGCAGTGCAGTGCGGAACAGGTCAATGTCAGCCGCCTGATCGGGACGTTGACGGCATCGCCACCTCACGCCGTGCGCGACCTGGTCGGTCATCCGCTGCGCGTCTACCAGTCCGGCGATGGGCTGACCAGGGATTGGCGCCCTGAACGTTGCAATATCGAAACTGACAAGGAAAGCCGTATCGTCAGTGTGTGGTTCGGCTAGGCAATAACAAAAAAGCCCACGAACCGGGTTCGTGGGCTTCTCTGAAGTATTTGGTAGGCCGTGCGGGATTCGAACCTGCGACCAACGGATTAAAAGTCCGCTGCTCTACCAGCTGAGCTAACGACCCAAAAACTTTGACTACTTACTGCGGTAATACTGTGCGGTGATGCTTGCCATGAAGACTTGCAAACGAACCACAAATTCTTGGTAGGCCGTGCGGGATTCGAACCTGCGACCAACGGATTAAAAGTCCGCTGCTCTACCAGCTGAGCTAACGACCCAAGGGCGGCTATTATGACGGCCAACGGCGGTTTTGGGAAGGGCGGGAATGGAAAAAAGCCTTGCATGGTGTCCGGGTGCGGCATAATATAGGTAGATAGCCTACCTACTTATATATGCCCATGTCCACTGCCGAAGAACTTCCCATCCCCGAACGCGCGCTGGCGCTGTCCGATGAATTGCGTACGGCGTTCAAGCGTCTGCTGCGCTCCATGCAGCGCGAAGGGGGCGAGCTGGAAGGCAGTGTGTCGATGATGCAATACATGCTGCTGGCCCTGATCCACGAGCAGCCCGGCATCGGCGTGGCCGCGCTGGCGCGCCTGCAGAATGTGCGCGGCCCGACCGTCAGCGCGCAGGTCAAGTCGCTCGAAGAAGCGGGGCTGGTCGAGCGCAGCGCGCCCGATCCGCAGGACCGCCGGCGTTCGGGCCTGCAGGTGTCCGCGCATGGGCTGGCCATGCTCGAAACTCTGCGCGCGCGCCGCCGCGATGCGCTGGCGCGGCGCATCGCCCGTCTGACGCCGCAGCAGGTCGATGCACTGGCCGCCGCCATGCAGCCGCTGCTTGAGATAGGCCAGGCATGAGCGGCCCCGATCACGCCACAGGCGCAGAAAAAGACGCGGCCAAACCCGTCACCGAACGCGAAGTGCGCGCCATCTACCTGGGCCTGATGGCCGTGCTGGGCCTCGGTGCGCTGGACCAGAGCATCGTCGCCACGGCCTTGCCGCGCATCGTCGATGACCTGGGCGGCATGGCGCATTTGTCGTGGGTGGTGACGGCCTACGTGCTGGCCTCGACGGCCACCATGCCCCTGTACGGCAAGCTGGCCGACCAGTACGGCCGCCGTCCCATGATCTTCACGGCCCTGCTGACCTTTTTGCTCGGTTCCGTGCTGTGTGGATTGGCGCAGAACATGACGGAACTGATCATCTTCCGCGCCATCCAGGGTCTGGGTGCGGGCGGCTTCATGCCGCTGGCGCAAATCATTATTGGCGACATCGTGCCGCCGGCCGAACGGGGCAAGCGGCAGGGCATGGTGCCCATCGTGTATGCCGTCACCAGCGTGCTGGGCCCCGTGCTGGGCGGCGTCATCACGGATGCCCTGTCGTGGCACTGGATTTTCTATGTCAACCTGCCCATCGGCGCGGCCGCCTTTGTCATCATCGCGCGCGCCATGCGCAAACCCGCGCGCACGCATGCGCACCAGATCGACTACCTGGGGTCGGCATTGCTGACGGGCGCCATCACGGCGGCCCTGCTGGTGCTGGCGCTGGGCGGCACAGAGTGGTCGTGGGATGCCTTGGCCATCAAGGTGTGCGGCGGCATTGCCGTGCTGCTGGGTATCTGGCTGGCCTTCCACGTGAGCCGCGTGGATGAACCGGTGCTGCCACCCGACCTGTTCGAGAACCGCACCTTCAATATCGCCAGCCTGGTGATGGCCATGACCTTCATGGGGCTGATGGGCGCCAGCGTCTTCTTTCCCCTGTTCTTCCAGCTGGTGATGGGCACCAGTCCTGCCGAATCGGGCGTGATGACGGTGGCGATGATGGTGGGCCTGGTGGCGTCGTCGATGTTCAACGGCCGCGTGTTGTCGCGCTCGGGCAAGTACAAGATGGTGCAGGTGGCGGGATTGGCCGTGGCGGTGCTGGCGTTTGCCGTGCTGGCCTGGGCCATGGCAACGTCGCGCGGGTACTGGATCATCGAGCCGGCCATCTTCTTCCTCGGCACGGGGCTGGGACTGGTGATGCCGAACATGACGATTGCCGTGCAAAATGCCTTGCCGCTGGCGCGCCGCGGCGTGGGCACGGCCATGCTGGCCTTTTTCCGCTCATTGGGCGGCTTGCTGGGCGTGACGGCGTCCGGCGCCATCCTGGCGCACCAGTTGCAGCAACATGGCGTGGAAGCCGTCTCGGCGCTGGGCGCGCATGCGGCGGTGCAGACGGTGGATGTCTACCGCCATGCGATCGCCAGCGTATTTGGCGCCGGCGCCGTGCTGCTGCTATTGGGTCTGGTCTTCCTGCTGTTCCTGCCGGAACTGCCCCTGGAGGGGCATCCGGCAACGCTCAACGATGATCAATAGCGTTCGAGCCAGTGCGCGTACGGCGCCGGCATCACCCACGAGGCGCGCTCGACGCCGAGTTCCTTGGCGGCAAAGTATGCCCAGTGCGGATTGGCCAGGTGCGCCTTGCCGACCATCACCACGTCCAGCTGTTCTTCCTTGACGACGCGCTCGGCAATCGCCGGCGTGCCGAAGCCCCAGGCGGATGAGACGGGTACGCCCGCTTCGCGGCGGACTCTTTCCGCAATCGGGCCCATGAAGGCAGGGCCCCACGGAATCGACACGTCGGGAATCGTGAAGCCCATGCTGACGCTGAGCATATCCATGCCGGCCTCCTTGAATTGGCGCACCAGGCCGATGGATTCGAGCAGGGTTTGCTCGTCGCGGCCGTCGAATTCCAGCACGCCAAAGCGGATGGTCAGCGGCAGGTGCTCGGGCCATACGGCACGCACGGCTTTCAATGTTTCCAACAGGAAGCGGCTGCGGTTTTCCACGCTGCCGCCATAGATATCGTCGCGCTGGTTTGAGTGGGCGGAAAAGAAGCTTTGCGCCAGGTAGCCGTGGGCGAAATGCAGTTCCAGCCATTCGAAGCCCACTTCGCGCGCACGCACGGCCGCATCGACGAAGTTCTGTTGCACGCGGGCGATATCGTCAAGGTCCATGGCGCGTGGCACTTTCGGCAGGCCGCCGCCAAAGGCGATGGCGGACGGCGCGATGGTTTGCCAGCCGCGCGCGTCGCCTTCAACAATATGGTCATCGCCTTCCCATGGACGGTTGGCGCTGGCCTTGCGGCCCGCGTGGGCGATCTGGATGCCGGGCACGGAGCCGGCCGCCTTGATGGCTTTCACGACGGGCACGAAGGCTTGCGCCAGGTCATCATTCCAGATACCCGTGCAGCCGGGCGTGATGCGGCCTTCGGGCGCCACGGCCGTCGCTTCGACGATCACCAGGCCGGCGCCGCCGCGCGCCATGCCTGCATAATGCGACAGATGCCAGTCGTTGGCCTGGCCATCGACGGCCATGTACTGGCACATGGGTGGCACGGCGATGCGGTTGCGCAGGGTGATCTCTTTAAGACTGAATGGTTGGAAGAGGGCGGACATGGTGGCCTTTGTGTGTGTTGGTGGTAGATAGGGATGCTGATTCGGTAGTTCGTAAATATTCGAAGAATGGAATTAGTATAGCGCATGCTGTATGATTCTGCTCATGCGTCCACACAAACATCCCCCCGCCAGCGAATTTGTGCTCGAAAGAGTGCTGTACGCCTTGAGCGATTCCATTCGCCTCGACATCGTGCGCCACCTGGCCAGAGTGGACGCGGCCGCCTGTGGCGACCTCGACGGCGGGCGGCCGAAGTCGACCGTTTCCCACCATTTCAAGGTCTTGCGCGAAGCGGGCCTGGTCTACACGGAAAATGCGGGCACGACGCACATGAATACCTTGCGCCGCGCCGATATCGAGAGCCGCTTCCCTGGCTTGCTCGATGCCATTTTGGCGCAGCAGCCCTTGGCGCCCGCAACGCCGGAGGCGGAAAAGCCGGCAGCTTAGTCGCCTGCCGTGCCCCGCCATTTGCCAGGCTCGGCTATCATGTCGGCCTTTCGGTAAATCCTCAGCCGCGCGCCAGTTGCGCGATGGGCTGGCGACACTACCTGGCATGGCAAGGGATGGGAATGACGGCAGCAGCAGTGGTAGTACAGGCGGACCTGGCAAATCGTCCGCAGTTTGGCTGGATCAATGGTTTAAAGGCAGGCGCGGCGCAATTGATCGTGTTGCACCACCTGGCGTTTTACGGGCCGATGTCCGATTACGTGCAGCCCCTGTGGCCCGAGTTGCTGGACTGGCTGGGCAGCAGCGCGCGCATCGCCGTGCAAGTGTTTCTCGTCATCGGCGGCTTCCTGGTCGCCAAATCCCTTTCTCCCGCCGGCCGTCCCGGCATTGCCACCCCCTTGCAAGCCGTCTGGCGCCGCTATGCCAAGCTGGCGCCGCCTTTCCTGGCCGCCACCTTGCTCGCCGCCATCATCACGCCCGTGGCCGGTATCTGGATGCAACACGATTCCATGTCGGCCGCCGTCACCCTGGGCCAGCTGAGCGCCCATGCCTTGCTGCTGCACGGCGTGCTGGGCTATGAATCGCTGTCGGCCGGCGCCTGGTACGTGGCCATCGATTTCCAGCTGTACCTGCTGACGGTATCGCTGCTGTGGCTGGGCGGCCGCCTGGCGGGCCAGCGGCGCATGGGCTGGCTGATGCCGCTGGCCGTCACCGTGGGCATCACCTTTTCCCTGCTGTATTTCAATCTCGATGCGGGCTGGGACAACTGGGCGCCGTACTTCTTCGGCAGCTATGGCCTGGGACTCATGGCCTGGTGGGCCAGCGACCCCAGGCGCAAGCCCGGTACCATGGCCGTGCTTATGGCGATGGCCGCCGTGCCCGTCCTGCTGGCCCTGGCCGTCGATTACCGCAGCCGCATCGCCCTGGCGCTGATCGTCGCCTGCGCCCTGTTCCTGTTCGGCCGCGCCCGCACGCCTTCGCAGGGCCGCGCCTGGCGCATCATCAACGCCCTGGGGCGCATCTCGTATGCGGTGTTCCTCGTCCACTTCCCCGTCAGCCTGCTGGTGAATGCCTTGTTTACTTCCTATGTCCCATTGGAGCCGGAGTGGCAGGCGCTGGGCATGCTGACCGCCTGGATTGCCAGCCTGGCGGCCGGTGCCGCGTTTTACCGCTGGGTGGAGGTGCCGCTGGGGCGGGTGATGGGTAGCGTGGTGGCGCATCTGGGCGGGAGACCGGCGTTGGTGTCGCGTTAAGGACTGTTTTCCGATATGCCGGGAGAAGGGGCTTAAGGATACAGTTGCCGTGTATGCATGACGGCAAGAATTTCTATCGCGCTTGCGTCAACGCGATACGCGACGACATGGTTTGGATGGGCAAGCAGTTCGCGCGTGCCAATCACTCTGCCAGTTCGGTATAGGTGAGGATTTGGAAGTTGTGAAATAGCGTTGTCGATGTCGTTGTAAGGCTGAAGTGCTGCCGGCCGGTTGCGCTGCGCGATGTACGTGAGTATCGCGGTCAAATCTTCCTGGGCTTCAACCTTCCATTGAATCGGCAGCATGGTCATCAGGCCCGGCTGCGACGATTTTTTTCAGTTGCGCCATGACAGTGTCATGTGGGCGGGCAGGGCGGTCATCATTCAGTGACGCCAGTACCTTGGCGCGAAACCAGTGGTCATAGGTTTCGGCGGTTTCCGTTGTCTCAAATGCGGACGTGGTCGAGGGTAGGATGGTGCTCATGATGGTCTGATTATGCGGCAGTCCGACAAGGCTGTATTGCGGGTGATGAGGCGTTTGATTTGCGTCAGGAATGGCATCACTGTGCAAGTGATGCCGCCCAAAACAAAAAAGCCAACCGCGAACGGTTGGCTTCTTCATAGTATTTGGTAGGCCGTGCGGGATTCGAACCTGCGACCAACGGATTAAAAGTCCGCTGCTCTACCAGCTGAGCTAACGACCCAAAAACTTTTTACAACAACTTCGGTAACACTGTGCTGTAAAAAAATGCTTGCTGGTACAACTCGCAAGCAGATCAGTACTGCGTATTCGTGGTAGGCCGTGCGGGATTCGAACCTGCGACCAACGGATTAAAAGTCCGCTGCTCTACCAGCTGAGCTAACGACCCGAAGAAGGAAGATTATAGGGGGTGCCCGGGATTCTGTCAAACCTAACGGGCAACTTTTTCCCCGCCTTTTACTTTTTGCCGCCCCGTTCCTTGGCCGCTTGTGCCGCGCTGGAGTCCGGGTAGCGCGAGATCAGGGCGTTCAGGGTCTTGGTCGCGTTCGGCTTGTCTTTCAGCTCCGTGTAGCAGCTGGCGATGTTGAGCATGGCGTCGGGCGCTTTCGGGCTGTCCGGGTAGTGTTTCAGCACTGCCTGCTGGGCCGTGATGGCGCTCTTGCAGTCGCGCTGGGCGTAATAGGCGTTGCCCAGCCAGTATTGCGCGTTGGCCGCGTAGGCCGATTCCGGATAGCGTTTCACGAAGGCATCGAGGGCCGTGACGGCACCCTTGTAGTCGCCCGACTTGAACAGGCCGAATGCCGACTCGTACGCGCTTTGCTCGGAGACGCCGACGGCCGCTTCCTGGCCATCGATGGTGACCTGGCGCGGCTCGAGCTTGCGCAGGCGCGCGTCGATGTCGGTGTAGAAATCCTTCTGGCGCTTTTGCACATTCGTCAGGTCGTTGCCCAGCACTTCGATCTGGCCGCGCAGGCGGGCGATCTCTTGCATGGTCTGGTCGTGCTGGTTGAGCAGGCTCAAGGTGCTGGTCTTGTCCGCCTTGGTGTCAATGCGGCTGTTCAGGTCGCGTGCCATGGCGTCCACCTTGGCGCGCAGCTCCAGGATGGCCTTGCGCGCTTCGTCGTCGTCGAACAGGGCGGCGTTGGCGTGCAGGGGCAGGTAGGCAAACGCGGCCATCAAGGCGGCGGCGACGCCGGCTTTCGAGAATGTCATCATGGGTCGGGCTTTCAAAGGTTACGCAAAACATGCAAACGGGGCGCCGGGCGGTGAATCACCGCGCTGCGCCCCATTATTATGCCTATGACTGGCCAGTTAGGTAAGCGTCAATGCTGCAGCGCTCACCCTTGAACATCAATAAACGATGTCAGCGCGGCGGTTTTCTGCCCATGCTGCTTCGTTGCTGCCTTGAGCTTTAGGCTTTTCTTTGCCCAGCGACACGGCTTCCATTTGGCCTTCTGGCACGCCCAGGGCGGCCATCGACTTGCGCACGGCTTCAGCACGTTTCTGGCCCAGGGCCAGGTTGTACTCAGCGCCACCGCGTTCATCGGTGTTACCTTGGATCAGGATCTTGCGGCTAGGCGTTTTCACCAGGTAGCCAGCGTGGTTTTGCACGACTGCGGTGTCTGCTTCGCGTACGACGTATTTGTCGAAGTCGAAGTAGATGCTGCGGTTAGCCAGCACGCCTTTTGGATCGTCCAGTGGATCGACCGATGCGGTCGTTACTGGCTGAACTTGACGGGTGTCAACTGGAGCGACGACTTTTTCAGGAGCGCGCTCAACCACTGGGGTTTCTGCGACTTTGACTGGGGTGCTGCAGGCGGACAGCAGGGCTGCGGTAGCGGCGATGAAAGCCAAGCTTTTAAAGTTACTCATTTTTATTCTCCGGGTCATGGTTAAAGGTGAAACTGTACAGCATTTACTTCATGAAAGGACCCCAGGTGGGCTCCTTGATATTGCCAGCTTGCGTAGTCAAACGCTGTTTGACGCGGCCATCCACCGATACCACTGCCAGCGACTTGCGTCGTCCGGATTCGGTCGCGTACATGATATATTTCCCGTTGGGCGAAAAGCTCGGTGATTCGTCGTTGGCGGTGTCCGACAGGCGCAGTTCCTGGCCACTAGCCAGGTCGAGCGCGTAGAGCTGGAAATTGCCGTCGCGACGGGAAATATAAGCGAGAGTCTTCCCGTCGGACGAAATCCGCGGGCTGATGTTGTAGGAGCCGCCAAACGTCACGCGCTTGGCGTCGCCACCGCCAACCGACATGCGGTAGATTTGTGGTCCGCCGCTGCGATCGCTGGTGAAGTAAATGCTTTGGCCATCGGCCGAGAATTGGGGTTCCGTATCGATGCCGCTGCTGTTGCTGACGCGGCGCAAGCCGCTGCCGTCGGCATTGACGGTATAGACCTGGGTATGGCCATCGCGCGACAGGGCCACGGCCAGGCGTGCGCCGTCCGGGCTCCAGCTCGGCGCCGAATTGCTGCCTTTTTCATTCGATACGATGGTGCGCTGGCGCGTCACCAGGTTTTGCACGTAGACGATGGGTTTTTTCTTTTCGAACGAGACATACGCCACCTTGGTGCCATCCGGCGACCACGACGGCGAAATGATCGGCTCGTTCGAGCGCAGGGCGACCTGGATGCCTTCGCCATCGGCGTCGGCGATTTCCAGGCGGTATTCCCGGCCCGATTGCGTGACGTAAGCGATGCGCGTGGCGAACGCGCCTTTCGTGCCGGTCAGCTTCTCATAGATGTCATCGGCGATCTTGTGCGCCAGCAGGCGGTTGAACTGCGGCGCGGCCGCATTGTTCATGCTGGAAATCTGCGCGCCCTTGATGGTGTCGAACAGCTTGTAGCGCACGTCCAGGCGGCCATCGGCCATGCTTTGCACGCTGCCGGCCGCCAGCGCGTCGGCGCCGCGCGACTTCCATTGGTCGTAGCTGACGGGCGCCGTTTCCGACACGGGCGCATCGGCGTCGATCAGCTTGAACACGCCGCTGCGCGCCAGGTCGGCCTTGATGATGCCGGACAGCGATTGCGGCGCCGCCGATTCATTGACAAAGCTGGCGACAGCCACCGGGATCTGGTTGCTGCCGATCCCTGTAATTTCCACGCGCAGCTGCGCCTGGGCGCCGGCGGCTCCCAGCATCAGGCCGGCACAGAGCACGACATAGCTCATTTTTTTCATGATCATCATTTAGGCAAATCCTTCATCTCGAATATGAGTTCAATCTCGCGTTCCACGGTGCCGTCTTTTTTCTTCGGCAGTGGCGACGATTTATTAATGGCGTTTTCCACCGAGCTGTCATACGCCGGCAGACCGCTGCTTTTAATCTTTCGGACCGAAATAATTTCCCCAGTTGGCAGTTGCTCGATCTTGAACACGGCGCGCGGGTTGCCCGGCACGTCCGTGCTACCGCTGTACGCGATATTGCTCTTGATCTTGCTCGTCAGGGCAGCGACATAGCCGCTGTCCTTGCGTGGCGCGGTCGCTTTCGCGGCCGTGCCCGTTGTGCCATTGCCTGCCTGTGCCATCAGCCGCTTCATGTCATCGGCGCGCATTTTGTCGGCAGCGGCTTTTTCCGCTGCCGCTTTCTTGGCCTTGGCGGCTTTTTCGGCCGCTGCTTTTTTATCGGCCAGTTCTTTCTCGGCTTTTTCTTCCGCCGCTTTCTCTTTGGCTTCCTTGGCTTTCTCCAGCTTGTCGGCCTTTTCTGCTTTTTCTTTCTCCAGCTTGGCAGCCTTGTCTTTTTCTTTCTGCTTCTGTTTTTCCAGTTCGCGCTTTTCTTCTTCGCGTTCCTTCAATTCCTGCTTGCGGCGTTCTTCCGCTGCCGCTTTGTCTTTTTCTTCCTTCAGCTTGGCCTTCTTGCGTTCCAGGGCGATCTCCGCCTCGCGCAGGTCAACCTTCGGCTCGGGTGCTGCCACCGGCGGCGGTGGCGGCGGGGCCGGCTGTTCCACTTGCGGTTGCGGCGGCGGCGCCGGTGTGGGCTCCGGTTCGGTCGCCACCTCGGGCGGCGGCGCGGCCGTCTGCACTTTCAGGTCCCACACTTCCGCTTCGACGGCGACAGGTTCCGTATTTTGCCAGTGTACGCCCACCCACAGGAAAAACAGCAGGCCAAGGTGCATCGCCAGCGCCAGGCCCAGCGAGGGCCAGCGGCTGCGTTCGCGCGGCACGCTGTAAGGCTTGCCGAGTACATGGTCGATTTGTTTGGTCTGCAAAGTCTAGTCTATCTAAAAACGGTCAAGTCTGGAAACAGGGTAATGCGCTTACTTGGTGGCCAGGCCGACTCTGGTAATGCCCATCTTTTTCGCTTCCGAAATGAGCTGGATCACATCGTCGTACTTGCTTTCCTTGTCGCCCGCGATCATCACGGGATAGTCGGGATTGCTCTCGTGCAAGCCGCGCAGCTTGCGCAGCAGGGCGTCGCGGTTCGGTTCCGTTTCCGGCGACAGCTGTTCCTTGCCGATGACGCCGATCGACAGCGAACCATTTGGTTTCAGCACGATCTGAATATAGTCATCGGGTGGTTTCGCCGACTTTTCCGCGTTGGGCAGGTTCACCACGCTGGGATTGTTCGACGATGGCATCACCATGAAAATGATCAGCAGCACCAGCATCACGTCGATATACGGCACGACGTTGATTTCGGACTTGAACTTGCGGCCACGGCCGCCGCGCATGCCGCCGCTATTGAATGAGGAACCCATGGACGCTGCTCCCTCTTAGCGCGACTGGCGCTGCAAGATGTTGGAGAATTCCTCGACGAAGCTTTCGAAGCGGATCGCCAGGCGGTCGATGTCATGCGAAAAGCGGTTGTAGGCGACGACGGCGGGAATGGCCGCGAACAGGCCGATGGCGGTGGCGATGAGCGCTTCGGCAATGCCGGGCGCGACGGCGGCCAGGGTGGCTTGCTGCACGTTGGCCAGGCCGCGGAAGGCGTTCATGATGCCCCAGACGGTGCCCAGCAGACCGATGTAGGGCGAAACGGAGCCGACGGAGGCGAGGAAGGCCAGGTGCGATTCGAGCACGTCCATTTCACGCTGGAAGGCGGCGCGCATGGCGCGGCGTGCGCCGTCGAGCACGGCGCCCACGTCCAGCGCTTCGCGCGAACCGTAGGAAGCCTTGCCCTTGATGAATTCGCCCATGCCGGCGTCAAAAATGCGGGCCAGCGCGCCGCTCTGGTCGCGGTTGCCGCTGGCGCTTTGATGCAGCGCATGCAGGTTGCCGCCAGCCCAGAAGCTGCGTTCAAATTCGATGGTCTGCTTGCGCGCCTGGCGCACGGCAAACATCTTGCGGAAAATGTAAGTCCAGCTGGTCAGGGAAATCAGCAGCAGCAGGGCCATGATCAGTTGCACGATCAAATGGGCATTGGAGATGAGCGCGAGGAAAGAAAGATCTTGTGTAACGTTCATTGGCTGGCAGTCTGTTGGGTGAATTGTCCGGGGGGTGGCGGTAGGGCTCAGGCGGCGCGCATGCGGGCCGCCACTGCATCAGGCACGGCGCGCGGGCGCAATGCCGAGTCGACGCAGCCGATCTTGACGCGGGCCGTGTTCAGCAGGCGGTCGCCGCACCAGGCTTGTTGCAGGAAAACGATGGAGGCGCGCCCCATTTTTTCTATGCTTAAGGTTAATCTTACCGTGTCATCGAGCCTGGCTGGCGCATGATAGTCGGCGTTGACGCTTTTGACAACGAACATCGCATCGTGTTGTTCCAGCAATTCCTGCTGGCCCACGTCGATGGCGCGCAGCCATTCGGTACGTGCGCGTTCGAAGAATTTCAGGTAATTTGCGTAATAGACGATGCCGCCGGCGTCGGTGTCTTCATAGTAGACACGTACGTTCCAGGTAAAGACTGAAGGCATGTTTATTGCGCCAGTAGTGAGATTGAGCAACATTTTACGCGATTTTTCTTCTTGTGACTGTGGGCGCTTGCTGGAAAGCCATGCAAAAGCTGCATATAAGTTGCACCGCAGCATTGTAAATCCGGGGGGCGCAATGGCAAGCTTCGTAACATACGCTTACATGCCGCAGCCAGGTTTACGTTTAGCTTAAGAGCCGCAGTCACGCTGCGGGGCGGCCTGGGCCCATGCCCGGGCTGCGATGGCGCGCCGCGATTATAGCTGCACGGTTGCATTCCTTGCTCAATTTGGGCACTTAACTTACAATTTGATTTCCATTACGTCTCACGTGACTGGCGAAAAGTCGGGCGATCTCCCTGGATGGCGATCGGCAAACCGGCGAAAGGTGGGCACCCACCGGGAAACGTGAGATTTTTCATCAGCCGTTCGCCTGGGTAGCCACTATGGAAAAGCACGAAGAGGCTGCCTGTCCAATGTTGTTATTCACTTAACGCCGGCTCCCCTCATTCGATCCAACCTGCCAGTACAAGCACCCTCATACTTGGAGTTTTTACATGTTTGCAAAAGATCACACCCTCGCCAACGTCGATCCTGAATTGTTCGCCGTCATTCAAAAAGAGAACACGCGCCAGCACGATCACATCGAACTGATCGCGTCGGAGAACTATACGTCGCCAGCCGTAATGGAAGCGCAAGGCTCGCAGCTGACGAATAAATATGCCGAAGGTTATCCAGGCAAGCGTTACTACGGTGGCTGCGAATTCGTCGATGTGGCCGAGCAACTGGCCATCGACCGTGTGAAACAGCTGTTCGGCGCCGAATGCGCGAACGTGCAGCCGAACTCCGGCTCGCAGGCGAACCAGGGCGTGTTCTTTGCCGTGCTGAAACCAGGCGACCTGATCATGGGTATGTCGCTGGCCGAAGGCGGCCACCTGACTCACGGCATGCCGCTGAACATGTCCGGCAAGTGGTTTGACGTCGTGTCGTATGGCTTGACGGCGGAAGAAGACATCGACTACGAGGCAATGGAACGTCTGGCCCGTGAACGCAAGCCGAAGCTGATCATCGCCGGCGCGTCGGCCTTCTCGAAAAAGATCGACTTCGAGCGTTTCGGCAAGATCGCCAAGGAAGTGGGCGCCTACTTCATGGTCGACATGGCCCACTACGCCGGCCTGATCGCCGCCGGCCTGTACCCGAACCCGGTGCCGTTCGCCGACTTCGTCACCTCGACCACGCACAAATCCTTGCGCGGCCCGCGCGGCGGCATCATCCTGATGAAGGCTGAGCACGAAAAAGCCATCAACTCGGCCATCTTCCCTGGTATCCAGGGCGGCCCGCTGATGCACGTGATCGCCGGCAAGGCCGTCGCCTTCAAGGAAGCGCTGAGCCCTGAATTCGTCGAATACCAGAAGCAAGTGGTCAAGAACGCCGACGTGCTGGCGAAAACCCTGATCAAGCGCGGCCTGCGCATCGTTTCCGGTGGCACCGAATCGCACGTCATGCTGGTCGACCTGCGCGCCAAGAACCTGACGGGCAAGGAAGCCGAAGCCATCCTCGGTTCCGCGCACATCACCTGCAACAAGAACGGCATCCCGAACGACCCGCAAAAGCCTTTCGTTACCTCGGGCATCCGCCTGGGCAGCCCGGCGATGACGACGCGCGGTTTCAAGGAAGCGCAAGCGGAAGAAGTGGGCAACCTGATCGCCGACGTGCTGGACAATCCGCATGACGCCGCCACCATCGAGCGCGTGAAAGCGGCCGTGAAAGTGCTGGCCGACGCGCATCCAGTGTACGCATAATTATTTGTCCAGAATGTGTCATACAGAGTAAGATTCTGTATGACACATTCCTTCGTGCCCAAGGGCGCCCGGAGTGATTCGGGCGCCCTTTGTACAAGGGCGGCGATTTCCCGTAATTATTACTATAAAGTTGTAGCCAGCCCATGAAATGTCCATTTTGCCAGCACGGCGACACCCAGGTTCTCGATACGCGCGTATCGGAGGAAGGGGATGCCATTCGGCGCCGCCGCCGCTGCGGCAAATGCGACAAGCGTTTTACCACGTACGAGCGCATTGAACTTATCATGCCGGCCGTCGTCAAAAAGAATGGCAGCCGGACGGAGTTCGCTGCGGATAAGTTGCGCGGCAGTTTGATGCTGGCCTTGCGCAAGCGTCCCGTCGCGGCCGCCTCCGTGGATACGGCCATCGCCTCCATCCAGGAAAAACTGCTGACCAGCGGCTTGCGCGAAGTCGATTCCGGCTATATCGGCGAGCTCGTCATGCAAGAGCTCAAGCGCCTCGACAAGATCGCCTACATCCGCTTCGCCTCCGTCTACAAGAATTTCGAAGACCTGGCCGAGTTCCAGGATGCGATCGCCGAAGTGGGCCAGGCGCGCAGCAAGCCCTGACGTTCACCTTCTTGCTCAGCTTCTTGCTCACCTGATTGAAAACGGGGCCGGTTCTGCGCCCCGTGTGCACCACGCCAGCGTTCGCCTGGCAAGCGGTCTGATCAATCCCTACGCTGTTCTTCTCAGCTTATCGCCATGCTGTTTGCGCTAGCGCAGACCCGGTTTTTTGCGCGCGCCTATCGTGTAGCTGGGCCGCCTGTTCTTGCGACTCTGTCTGCGGAAGGGAGTAGCGCATGCGCAATGGCGGTCGCACTATGTTTCCTGCGGGTGGCAGCAGCCTCGTCGAGGTGCTGGTGTCGCTGCTGCTGTTGGCGCTGGGCGTGCTGGGCGCCAGCATCCTGCAACTGCATTCCCTGCGCGCGCGCCACGAGTCGGCGCTGTTGTCGGCAGGCGTGCAACTGGCCGCCGGCATGGCCGAGCGCATGCGCGCGAACAGCGTGCTCATGAATGGCCCCGATACGGGCAATCCCTACCTGAACGTGGCCTACGCGGCGGCGGACGACACCGAAGCAGGCGGCGGCACACCTGATTGCTTCGGCGTTGCCGCCTGCAGCGCGGCCGAACTGGCGCAATTCGACATCGCCGAATGGAAACAGCAGCTGCATGCGGCCTTGCCCGGCGCGCGCCTGCATATCTGTCGCGACACTTCCGCGTGGGATGCCGCCGCCCAAGGCTTGCACTGGGCGTGCAGCGGTGGCAAGGGCGCGCCCATCGTCATCAAGCTGGGCTGGCGCGGCCGACAGCCCGATGGCTCGCCCGCCGTGAATGCGGCAGGCGAGTCGCTGCCCAGGCTGGCATTCCAGCTGGGAGGCGGCGCATGAACGGCATGCACGCCCGCTTGCGCCAGCATCGCGGCATGAGCCTGCTCGAATTGCTGGTGGCCCTGTCGCTGGGCGCGCTGTTGATGCTGGCGGCCAGTAGCGTGCTGCTGGCGGCCAGCGGCAGTTATGGCGACCAGTCCGCCAGCGCGCGCCTGGATGATAACGGCCGCTATGCGCTCGACACCATCGCCCGCGCCGTGCGCCAGACGGCGTATGTGAACTGGGATAGCAGCGCCGCGCCCGTCGCCCATGCCGCGCACGACAGCGCGAATATCGCCGGGCTCGACGCGCACAGCCTGGGCAAGAACAGCGAGGGCATCAGCGGCGCGTTGCCCGGCGCCCTGCATGGCAGCGATGTGCTGGCCCTGCGCTATTACGGCGCCGGCAAGGAAGAGGGTGGCGACGGTTCCGTGCTCAATTGCGCCGGCTTCGGCGTGGGCGCCGCGCAAACGCAGGCGCAGCGGGGCTGGAGCATTTTCTATGTGGCGCAGGGCGCCGATGGCGAAGGCGAACTGCGCTGCAAATACCGTGGCGCGAACGGCTGGGGCGCTGACGCCATCATCCGCGGCGTCGACGGCTTCCAGGTGCTGTATGGCCTCGATACGGATACGCCGCCCGACGGCGTGGCGAACCGCTATCTCAACGCCAGCGCGCTCGACGCCTACGATGCGGCGCTGGTGCTGGTGGGTGCGGATGCGGCCGCGCGCCAGCGCGATTTGCACAGCCGCACGCACTGGAAGCGCGTGGCCGGCGTGCGCGTGGCGCTGCTGTTGCATGGCGAAGCGGGCCAGGCGGACAAGATGGCGGAACTGGGACCGGCGCAGTTCGACCTGTTCGGCAAGGGATATGCCGAGGCGCACGGTGCTGGCGACATGGGCGTGCGCATCGCGCGCACGGCCTTGCCCATAGCAACGCGCTCCCGGCTGCGACAATTGGTGCAGACAAGCATCATGCTGCGCAACGGGCCGGTCTAGGCGGGCGCCATGATGGCTGGCGCGGGCGGGCGCTGTTGCGAACCTTGGTGCGCAGCTCGTGTACGTCATGGTGGCGCCACCCTCGTGTATGTGCTGTGCCTGCTGGTGATCATCTTGCTGCTGGGTGTATCGGCGGCGCAGATGGCCTTGCAGGGTGAAAAGGCGGCACGCGGCGAGCGCGACCGGCAGATCGCGTTTCAGGCGGCGGAGGAGGCATTGGTGGATGCGCAGAACGATATCGAAGGCTTGCCCGGGGCGCCGGGACGCAGCAGCCTCTTCGCACCAGGCAGCGCGGCCGGGTTCGCGGACGGCTGTGGCGAGGGAGGCGCACTGGGCCTGTGCCTGCCCGCAGCCCCGGAGGCGCCGGCGCTCTGGTTAAGTACGGATCTCGATGGCGCAGAAGGGAGCAGCCGCGCCGTGCCATACGGCCAGTTTACGGGCGCCGTCATGCAGACGGGGCAGGGTTTCCTGCCGTCGCGCCGGCCCCGCTACCTGATCGAACTGCTGCCGTTCCACCCGCCCGGCGCACAGGCGGCGGCAGTGACTGGCGGCCTGGCCACGGAAAGCTATGTGTACCGCATCACGGCCATCGGTTTTGGCGCGCAGGAAAGCACGCAAGTCGTGCTGCAAAGCTACTATCGCAAAGAGGCGGCGGGAGCGGGGCCATGAGGGCCTTGTCGTTTGCTTTGCTGTCCGCTTTGTGGTCTGCCTGGCTGCTGCTGATCGGCTTGGTTTGCTTGGTTTGCCTGGTTTGCGGCGTCGCCGTCGCGGCCGCACCTCCCGTGGCGCTGGCACGGGCCGACGCGGGCTTGCACGGCGCCAGGGTGCCGCCGAATCTGCTGCTCAACCTGTCCCTCACGCATGCGGCAGCCGCTGCCGCACATGGCGGCGACTATGCACCGCAGCGCGAGTACCTGGGGTACTTCCATGCGCGCATGTGCTACAGCTATCCGTACCGCAGCAAGGATGGCGTCATGCAGCCCGATTTGCGCGCGGCGACTGCTTACTTCTCCGTGTTGAAACGGGCCGATGCGCTGCACGGCTGCGGCGGCGATAGTTTCAGTGGCAACTTTCTAAACTGGGCCAGCGCCAGCATGCTCGATATCGTGCGCTATGCCTTGACAGGCGGCGACCGCGTCATCGACGAGGTGCGCAAGACGGTGCTGCAGCGTGCCTGGCTGCCCGATGGCGACGGCACCATCGACTTCTTTGCCCACCCTGTCTTTTTCCCGCGCAAGGTCTTGCAGGCCGGCGTGGCGGCGGCGACGCCGTTTGCGCTGGCGCAACTGGCCATCGTTTCCTGCCGTAACCGCCTGCTGTTCGGCGACGCCAGCTTGCCGCCGGGCGGCAGTTGCGACGCGCCCGGCACTGCCGCCACGCACGGCGTGTTTCTCGCGCGCGTGCGCGTTTGCGACATGGAAGAAGGGCCGCTGCGCGACGACTTGTGCCTGGCATATGGCAAGAATTACAAGCCGGTGGGTGCCGTGCAGCGCCATGGCGGCCGGGTGCGCGTGGGCGTGTTTGGCCATTTGAACGGCCTGCCCGCCAGTGCCGGTCCGGTGTATGGCGGCGTGCTGCGCGCGCCGCTGGCCCACGTGGGCCAGCAACGCTGGACGGCGCCCGACTATCTGCCGCAAGACAATGCCGGCGCCGAGTGGCATCCCGCCACTGGCGTATCCGTAGCCCCAGCTGTGGCCCAAGCTGCCAGCGCTGGCGGCGGGGTGACCGCTTACATCAATGGCCTGGGCCGCAGCAACGCCGCGCATCCGGGTGCGTACGCCAGTGCGGCGCCGCTGGCCGAATTGCTGTACGAATCGCTGCGTTACCTGCAGGGGCGGCAAGCGAGCGCAGTGGTGCCGCCTGTCACGGCGCCGCCTGCCATCGACGACGGCTTGCCGGTCGTGATTGCGTGGAGCGACCCGCAAACGGCCAGTTGCCAGCGCCACAGCATCGTCAGCCTCGGCGATGCGGGCATGGCGGGCGACCGCTACGTGCCCGGCAATGTCCCGCTAACTCCCGCATCAAACGGCGACCGCGCACGCGCCGCCGATGGCTTTGCGTCGCCACCATTTGATGCGATGGCCTGGACGCACGCGGTGGGCAGCCTGGAAAGCGGCGGCGTGCAGGGCAATCCCGCGCCACGGCCCGACCTGGCGGCGCTGGAGCTGCTGGCCGAGGGGGCGGGCGGCGCCAGCTACCACGCGGCAGGGCTGGCCTACTGGTCGCATGTGCAGGCCCTGCGCCCCGGCGGCAAGAACGATGGCGTGGCAAAGGTCGAGCACTATGCGGGCGACTTGCGCCAGGGCGACCCGGCGGGCGTGCCCGGCTCTACGCCCTTGTTATTGGCGGCCAAATATGGCGGCTTTCTCGATGCGAACGGCGACGCCAACCCCTTCAAGAGCGCAACGGGCAGCGCGTTCGATGAATGGAGCGTGGATGGCCGCTGGCCCGCCCATTACTTGTCCGGCAGCGACCCGGCCGCCCTGATCGCGGGACTGCGCTCAGCCTTTGCGGCCGTCGACAAGACCACCTTGCCGGCGACGCTTGCCGGACCGGCCCTGATGGCGCTGGCCAGCGGAACGGAAGAGGCATACTGGTTCCGGACGCAGCTGCGCCTGGCCGATGGCAGCATGAGCTTGTCGCGCGCCGCGTTTGCCGTGGGCGCCGATGGCGCACTGCTTCCCGGCAAGCCATGGTGGCGCGCCGGTGGGCTGGACAAGGTGGCACAGGATGGAACGCCAGCGGTCTTGCGTCCCGTCTACACGCTCGACGCCAAGGGCGCTCTGATGCCGCTGGCCTGGACGCGGCTCGATGCGGAGCAGCGCAGCGCATTCGACGCCGGCGATGGGCAAGGGGAGGTGCGCCTGGCGTATCTGCTGGGCCAGCGCACGCACGAGGTGGGCCAGCCGGGCGGCTTCCTGCGGCGCAGGTCAGGCAGCCTGGGCGCGGCACCATACGCCAATCTGCTGTACGTGGGCGCGCCGGGGCTGGGCATGCCGGGCGCCGGTTATGGCTTGCACCGCCAGGCGCTGCTGCAGCGGCGCAAAATGCTGTACCTGGGCGCCAACGATGGCTTGCTGCATGCCTTCGATGCGCGCACGGGCAGCGAAGTGTTTGCCTATCTGCCGCAGGCGCTGTTGCACGCGGCAGCAGCCGCTGCGAGCACTCACTACAGCCCTGGCCAGCTGCTCGACGGCGCGGCAGCTACGGCGGAAGTGCTGGCGCTGGGACGCTGGAAGACGGTGCTGGTGTCGGCCATGGGCGGCGGGGCGCAGGGCGTGTTTGCGCTCGACATCACCGACCCGGCGCGCTTCGCGCAGGACGGGGCGCTGTGGGAGTTTACCGACCGCGACGACAAGCTGATGGGCAACGTGCGCGCCCCGCCATCCTTTGCCCGCATCAACATGGGCGGCAAGGAGGGCGCGCCGGTCTATCGCGATGTTGCCATCGTTGCCAGCGGCTACAACAACCATGTTAATGACGGCAAGGACACGACGGCGCCCGCATCGGCTGCCGCCATGTTCCTGTTGGCGCTGGACAAGGCACCCGGCACGCCCTGGCTGTTGGGAAGTAATTACTTCCGGCTCAAGGTGCCCGTGGCCAGCGGCGGCGGTGGCGGCCATGATACTGATGCGGGCGCCGAAGCCATGTCCCACGCGCTGGGCCCGCCCGCCGTGGTACCGGGCGGCGATGGCGCACTGGGGTATATCTATGCGGGCGATTTGCAGGGCAATATCTGGCGCCTCGACATGGCTGGCGGGCCGCCGTGGAAGGAGGGCCAGGGGCGCAAGCTGGTCTTTGTCGCGCGCGACGCGCAGGGCCGGCGCCAGCCCGTGACGCAGCAGTTGAACGTGGCCTACGCGCCCGATGGCGGCTATGTGCTGCTGTTCGGCACGGGCAAGCTGCTCGAAGCGGCCGATACCTGGCCTGCCGCCTTTCTGTCGCAGTCGTTTTATGCCGTGCACGACGATTTGCTCGATGCTTCCCCCACGCGCAGCCGGGCCGACCTGGAGCCGCGCAGCCTGGGCGAGGCGGTGGGCGGCGTGCGCGTCGACGGCGCGGAGCTGCGCTATACGGGCAGCGAGGCCATGCGCGGCTGGTACCTCGATTTTCTCCATACGGCGCAGACGGGCGAACGCAGCATCAATAGTCCCGTGCTGGCCGCCGGCAAGGTGCTGTTCAATACCGTCCTGCCCGGGCGCGACCCTTGCGCCAAGCCGGCCACGCGGCTGTACGTGCTCGATGTGCTGAGCGGCTTTGCCGCCGATGGCGCCGGCGTCGTGCAGGCGGGCGCGCAGACGGGGCGCTTGTTCGATGGCCTGGCGCGCGCGCCGCCGCTGGCGCTGGAGTTGAACAGCACGGTGGGCGCCGCGACGGCAGCAGGGCGGGCCGAGGGGCGCAAGGAATTGGCCGTGCTGCAACCGGGGTTGCCTGGCGCGGCCAGCGGGACGGTGCTCAAGGTCGTCAGCGCGCCGCTGCCAGCGCGGCGCCTCAGCTGGCGCGAAGTGGCGAACTGGCGCGAATTGCACGAGGCGGCCAAGAAAAAATAAGCCCAGCAAGGGTGGCGCATCGTATCGGCTGGCGATTTTTGGAAAGGGGAGTTCGCATGGGGACGTTGGCAAGGCGGCACTGGCCCGCTGCACACGGTGGCGTCCCCGCCGCCGCCTTGGGCTTCAGCCTGATCGAACTGCTGTCCGTGCTGGCGATCATGAGCCTGCTGCTGGCGCTGGCCGTACCCGCTTATCATGGCCATGTCGTGCGCGCCAAGCGGGTGCAGGGACAGGCGGCCTTGCTGCGGTTGATGCAGCAGCAGGAACGTTATTATTCGCAAAACAATCATTACCTGGTTTTTTCCTCGGCCTCGCCGGCACCGCAGGTGCAAGCGTTTCCGTGGTGGTCCGGCGACGGGCCGGCTGCCAGCGCGTATGAAATCGAGGCGCTGGCCTGTCCCGGCTCGACGATCGGACAATGCGTGCTGTTGCGGGCCATGCCGGGCACATCCAAGGTTGATGCGCAGTTCCAGGATGCCGATTGTGGTGTCCTGTCCTTGCGCAGCACGGGGCAGCGCGGCAGCAGCGGCCCCGCCAGCCATTGCTGGCCTTAGTTCATGGTCAAGCCCAAGCGGCCACCGCGGACCGGGCACACCTTCGGGCACACCCTGCTCGAATTGCTGGCCGTGCTGGCGATTGCGGCGCTGCTGGCGGCCACGGCCATGCCCGGCTTGCAGCAGGTGCTGGCACGCCAGCAAGTGCGCGCGGCGGCCACGGACTTGTTCTCGGCCATCGAACTGACGCGGGCGCAGGCAATGGCGCGGGGACAGCGCGTGCTGCTGATGCCGGCCGGGCCCGGTGGCACGGACTGGGGCACGGGCTGGCTGGCATTCATCGACCGCAATGCCAACCTGGCGTTCGATGACGGCGACGAATTGCTGTTCCGTCAGGGACCGCTGTCGGCCGGCATTGCGGCCCAGTTTGCTTTTTCCTCGGCCACGGCGCCGTTTTATATCGCCTACAATGGCGCAGGACGCAGTTGCAGCGCGACCAATAGTCTGGCGGCGCGCTGGGGTACCTTGTCCCTGACTTTGGGAAAGCAGGTGCGCCATATTAAAATCAATATGCTGGGCCGGGTGCGCGTGTGCGATCCGCAGCAGCAGGCGGCCAATTGCAGCGGCGTGGCCGACAGTTCGTAACCCGACTTATCTATTACTCACTATCAAAGAAGCCCGTGGAAATACTCAACGATATCGATGGCATGCGCCTGGCGCTGGAATGGGCTGCGCGCGGTTTATACACGACCTCGCCCAATCCCCGCATCGGCTGCGTGATCGTCAGGGATGGCCAGGTGATCGGCGCCGGCGTGACGCAGGCGGCGGGGCAGGATCATGCCGAGGTGCAAGCCTTGGCGAATGCGGCGGCGCGCGGCAACGACGTGCGCGGCGCCACGGCTTACGTCACCCTGGAACCGTGCAACCACCATGGCCGCACGCCGCCCTGTTCCGATGCGCTCGTGCGCGCGGGGCTGGGGCGCGTCGTGGCCGCCATGACGGACCCGAACCCGCTGGTGGCGGGGCAGGGGCTGGCCAAGCTGGAAGCGGCCGGCATCGCCGTCACCACGGGCGTGCTGGCCGACGAGGCATATGAAATGAATATCGGCTTTTTTTCGCGCATGCAGCGCGGCAAGCCGTGGGTGCGCATGAAAACGGCGGCCAGCCTGGACGGCATGACGGCCTTGCACAATGGACAAAGCCAGTGGATCACGGGACCGGAGGCGCGTGCCGACGGCCATGCGTGGCGCGCGCGCGCCTGCGCCATCCTGACGGGCATCGGCACGGTCAAGGCGGATGATCCGCAATTGAACGTGCGCGCCATCGAGACGCCGCGCCAGCCGCGCCGCATCGTCGTCGATAGCCGCCTCGACATCAGCCTCGATGCGCGCATCTTGCAGGGCGGCGGCACGTGGATCGTGGCCGCCGTGGCCAACCCCGAGAAAGAGGCGCAGTTGCGCGCCCTGGGCGCGGAAGTCATTCTGTTGCCGAACGCGGCCGGCAAGGTCGACCTGGCCGCGCTGATGCTGGAACTGGGACGCCGGCAATGCAATGAAGTCCACGTCGAGGCCGGCACCAGGCTGAACGGCTCGCTGATCCGCGAAGGCTGCGTCGACGAGCTGCTGGTTTACCTGGCGCCCACCTTGCTGGGCGATGCGCAAGGCATGTTTGCCTTGCCCGCCTTGACGGATCTCAAACAGCAGCGCACTTTGCAGTTTCACCAGGTTCAGCAAGTGGGCGAGGATTTGCGTATCCTTGCAAGATTCGCGCAGCGCAATTAATACACTCACACTTTTTATAAGGTTAGCTCCATGTTTACAGGAATTGTTGCCGCCATCGGCAAGATTGAAACCGTGCAAGCACTCGACGGCGGCCTCGATGCCGGCGTGCGCCTGACCATCCATGCGGGCGGCTTGCCGCTGGCCGATGTGGCCCTGGGCGATTCGATCGCCATCAATGGCGCTTGCATGACGGTGGTGGAAAAGTCGGACACGGGCTTTGCCGTCGATGTCTCGCGCGAAAGCCTCAATTGCACCGTGGGCCTCGATACGACCACGGAAGTGAACCTGGAAAAAGCTCTGACCCTGGCCGAGCGCCTGGGTGGCCATCTGGTGTCCGGCCACGTCGACGGCCTGGGTATCGTGCGCAAGTTCGAAGCCGTGGGCGAATCGTGGGAGCTGGTCATCGAAGCGCCGCATGAACTGGCGAAATACCTGGCCTTCAAAGGTTCCGTTGTCGTCAACGGCGTGTCCCTGACTGTCAACCGAGTGGAAGACCTGGGCGCGGGTGCCGTCAATGGCTGCCGCTTCTCGATCAACCTGATTCCGCACACCATCGCCATGACGACCCTGAAGCACCTGACGGTCGATGGCAAGGTCAACCTGGAAATCGACCTGATCGCCCGCTATGTCGAGCGCATGCTGTCACTGGACAAGGCCGCCGCCTGAAATAAGAACTGAATACAGGAACTGAGCATAGTAGCTGAACACAGTAATTGAACACAGCAACACATCCGCCGGCCTTCGCATCTTGCCAAGCGTGTGTTGCTTTTCTTGCAGACGCGCATACTATGAAGCTTTCCGCAGTGGAGGCTAGCCATGGACCCGATTTCGCGTGCAACCGTGCCCAATGTCATACCGGCCACGCCCCGCGTGGGCGCAACGGCACCTCTGACGCCGGCGCTGCCAGTGCCGGCGTCCAGTGCGGCGGCGGCCCTTGCCGCTCTGTCATCGACCCAGGTCGACCTCTCGCCGCTGGGGCAGTTCCTGTCCGGCGTGGCCTTGTCGCGCCGGCAACTGCTGGCCTTGCAGGGCGTCGCAGAGCAGGCTGGCACGGCAAATACCCCCGTGAATGTCAATGAGGACTTGCTGGCGCTGGCGCGGCAGCTGACGGAATCGTTCGCCCAGCTGCAAACGAGCGGCATCGATGCCAGCCAGCTGGCGACGGCGGGCGACACGCCGGGCAGCCTGGCGCAGCGCTACGATTTGCTGTCGGGCGACGGCACGACGGATGCGGCCGCCGCGCTGGCGCAGGACGGCGGCCTGCTCACGCAAGCGCAACTGGCCCGCATCGGCATCGATTTGCGCAATGAAGATGTCGACGCAGCAACTTTGCAGGCCGCGTATGCGGCCGACAGTAACGCCACCCTGAATGCTTTGCAACAGGGAACGGACGTGCTGGCGCAGGTGGGCGCCGTGCTGGTCCGGCAGCAGGGCGCGCCGCTGGCGGCCGTGGTCGAAGCGGATTTGACGGGCGCAGCACTGCCGTCCAGCGCCGTGCAGGCCGCGCAGCCGCAGGCCGTCGATGCGGCACCGGCGCAAACGGCTGCCATTGCACAACGACAACTGGAACTGCAGCAGCAACTGGAAACGGAAGAGCTGAACCTGGACTTGCAGGAATTGCGGCCGCCGTCGCCGGCAGCCGTTACCATCGATGAGCAGGACTTGCTGCAGGCGCAGCGGGCAGACAGCCTGAGCGTGGATGCCCGGCGCATCGACAGCGAACGCATGAATACCGATCAGCAGGTGCAGCAGCAGGAGGCCGCGGGGGCGATACAGGCGGCGTCCGACCGGGCTCAGTCGCTGGCAGGCGAAGCACAAGTGCAAGCCGAAGCGGGACTGGCGACGGCGCAAGCCCAACTGGCCCAGCAAAATGCGCAGGCGCAAGCGCTGGCCGCGCAAAACGCGGGCATGGCCGAGCCGCCGCCCTCGTCGCAAGATCCGTCCGTGGCGGCGGCCATCGCCGCGTATAACCTGAACAATGCAGCGCTGAATCCGGGCTTGATGAACCGGCCATTGCCGGCCAGCGACTCGCGCCTGCCGCTGGTGGCGCCCGTCGCTGCCGTGGAGCCGGTCAAGCCCGTGACGAAAATCTAGGGCAGCAGGGTAGCGTCCAGGCTAATGTTGGCTTTAAGTAACTTCGACACGGGGCAGCCGGCCTTGGCCTTGCCCGTCAATGCCTCGAATGTTGCCTGGTCGGCGCCCGGTATCTTTGCTTTCAGGATCAGGTGGACGGCCGTGATGGCAAAGCCGTCGTCGACCTTGTCGAGGGTCACTTCGGCCGTCGTTTCCATCTTTTCCGCCGTCAGGCCCGCTTCGCCGAGGATCAGCGACAGGGCCATGGTGAAGCAGCCCGCGTGGGCGGCCCCGATCAGTTCTTCGGGATTGGTGCCGGGCTTGCCTTCGAAGCGGCTGGCAAAGCCGTAGGGATATTCCTGCAAGGCGCCGCTGCGCGTGCTGATGGCGCCCTTGCCGTCCTTGATGCCGCCTGACCAGATGGCCGATCCGTTGGTTTTCATGTTGCCGCTCCTGTGTGAGGTGTCGCTGCGAGAGGGGTGTCAGCACCGTGGCGATGACCGGCTGATCTTATGCTCTTCGCAAGGCCGGCGGCGCGCGTCTTGCCGCCTCCGCGTGCGGCGGAGCGGGGAATGGGCGCTTTGCGGAACAGGCTGCGGCGCGCATGCCGCTAAGCTGTCTTATTTCAGGTCTGCAAGCGCTAAATCCTTTAAAATAGCAGGTTATAAGAAAATTCCCGGAAATTCGCGGAATATTCGCACGCGATGTTTCAGTTTTTAGTCTCACTAAGAGGATCAATGATGTCTATATCAAGCACCGAGGAGATCGTCGCTGAATTGCGCGCCGGCCGCATGGTGATACTGGTCGATGAAGAAGACCGGGAAAATGAAGGCGATCTGGTGCTTGCCGCCGATTTCGTGACGCCTGAAGCTATCAATTTCATGATCACGCATGCGCGTGGCCTGGTCTGCCTGACCCTGACGGAAGAACGTTGCGACGAGCTGAACCTGTCGATGATGACGTCGCGCAACGGCACCGCCTATGGCACCAATTTTACTGTTTCCATCGAAGCGGCCGAAGGCGTGACGACGGGCATTTCCGCCGCCGACCGCGCCAAGACCATCCAGGTGGCTGTGGCCAAGGGCACGCAGCCCAGCGATATCGTCCAGCCTGGCCATATCTTCCCCCTGAAAGCGCAAAAGGGCGGCGTGCTGATGCGCGCAGGCCATACGGAAGCCGGTTGCGACCTGACGGCCATGGCCGGCCTGACGCCCGCTTCCGTGATTTGCGAAATCATGAAGGACGACGGCACCATGGCGCGCCTGCCGGACTTGCTGGTGTTTGCCGAGCAGCACGGCCTGAAAATCGGCACGATTGCCGATCTGATCCATTACCGCAGCCAGACGGAGTCCCTAGTCGAGCGCGTTGCCGAGCGCACCCTGCACACGGCGCACGGCGAATTCCGTTTGATCGCGTTCCGCGACAAGCCCAGCGCCTCGGCCCACCTGGCCCTCGTGCACGGCGACCTGGCCCCTGGCCTGGAAGCGCTGGTGCGCGTGCACCAGCCCGTTTCCCTTCTGGACGTGCTGGAAAGCGAAGCGACCACCCACTCGTGGACGGTGGCCGCCTCGATGGCGGCCATCAAGCAGTCCGAACGGGGCGTGATGGTCTTGCTGAACTGTGGCGAGACCTCCAGCGAGCTGTTTGCCCAGTTTGCCGCGCTGGACACGCCGCAAGCCAAGCCGAAAGGCCGTGCCGCCAGCATGGACTTGCGCAGCTATGGCATCGGCGCGCAAATTCTGCGCGACCTGGGCGTGAGCAAGATGCAATTGCTGGCCAGTCCCCGCAAGATGCCGTCGATGGTCGGTTTCGACCTGGAAGTGACCGGTTTTCAGTGCCATCCTGGCCAGACGTCGATGTGATAGTAAATGATGGCGGCATGTGCGTGCCGCCCTGAACCACCAGATTAAAGAGGCATATGATGAGCGTAGGAACTTATGAAACCAATTTTGCCGGCGAAGGTTTGCGCGTCGGTATCGTCCAGGCACGATTCAATGAAATCGTCGGTGGTGGCTTGCTGTCGGCATGCCTGGAAGAGTTGAGCAAGCTGGGCGTGGCCGATGAAGATATCCTGCACGTGACCGTGCCGGGCGCCCTGGAAATCCCACTGATTCTGCAAAAAATGGCAGAAACCGAGCAATTCGACGCCCTGATCGCACTGGGCGCCGTGATTCGCGGTGAAACCTACCACTTCGAGCTGGTATCGAACGAATCGGGCGCAGGCATCACGCGCATCGGTCTCGATTACGGCATTCCCATCGCCAACGCAGTGTTGACGACCGAAAACGACGAGCAGGCGGAAGTGCGCATGCTGGTCAAGGGAGCAGAAGCGGCACGCGTGGCAGTGGAAATGGCTAATTTAGCGCAAGCGCTAGAAGAGTTGCAAGAATCCGAGGAGGACTAGCCGTGTAGTGAACGTCCGATAAAACGCCCATAGCTGCGTTGCAAGCCCTCGGCGTACATTCGTACTGTCTTCGGGCTCGCGCCTTGCTCTGAGCATTTTCCCGAACGTTCTGACACGCGGTTGGCTGCGGCGCGTTGAAAAGCGCGCCGTGCTGTCTCGCCGGAATTTGTAGTGAACACGTACTTAAGAACAGGTAACAATCATGACTGAGAAAAATTTGCTCGCCAATCCCAGCAAAAACCGCACGCCGCGTCACCGCGCGCGCGAGTTTGCGCTGCAGGGCTTGTACCAGTGGCTGCTGAACAATGAAGACGCGACCACCGTCGTGAACAATATTCGCGCCGCGCATGGTTTCGACAAGGCCGATGGCGATCATTTCACGGTGCTGCTGTACGGCGCCATCAAGGATTCGCTGGCGCTGCGCGACAGCATGGCTCCCTTGATCGACCGCAACATCGCGGAACTGTCGCCCATCGAACACGGCATCCTGCTGATCGGTGCGTTCGAGCTGAAGAACAACATGGAAATCCCGTACCGCGTCGTCATCAACGAAGCGGTCGAGCTGGCCAAGTCGTTTGGCGGTATCGACGGCCACAAGTATGTGAACGGCGTGCTCGACAAGCTGGCAGTGAAATTCCGCGAGGAAGAAGTGGGCGCCAACAAGCGCAAGTAATATAGAGCGTAGTTCCTGCGGCTGCTGCCGCAGGGCAACAAAAAAGCCACCGGCACTTGCGTGCGGTGGCTTTTTCATTGGGTGCCGCTTTTTGGATGCCCCTGTGAGGGCGTTTAAAGGGTCACAGGCCGGCGATCTCGTTATGTGGTGCAATCTTGATGGTGATGCTGCCGCTTTCCGCTGCCGGGGCCTTGGCTGGCGCTGGCGTGTTCGATGCCATCACCGGCGTGCTGGTCGGCACGCGCTGGCCAGCCGATACTTGCTTCAGGCGGCGGTATTCGGCCAGCACGCGCGAGCCGTAGCCCGAGTCGGTGGCGAAGTTGGCGGCGCCCACATAGGTTTTCAAGCCCGCTTCGACGGAACCGCCGCGCGTGACGTAGTCTTTCAGGATCAGCGAGCCGACACGGATGTTGGCGACCGGGTTCAGGGCCGCTTGCACGCCGCCCATTTCCTGGAAGCGCTCATGGTGCACTTTCGACATGACTTGCATCAAGCCTTGTGCGCCGACCGGGCTTTCGGCGAACGGGTTCAAGCCCGATTCGATGGCCATCACGGCCAGGATCAGCAGCGGGTCCAGCTTGATTTCGCGGGCCGTCAGGTACGCCGTCGAGACGAGCATATTGGTCGCATCGTTGGCCACGCGATAGCGCTTGGAGAGCCAGTTGGTGACCCATTGCTGCTGCTTTTGCGTGCCCAGCAAGGCTTTTTCTTCCTTGGTCAACGGTGCCTCGTTGCCGGCGGCCATTTGCACGGAAGCAGGCGCTTCCATCAGTGCCGACAGGGCCGGCGCTTCAACGGCTTGCGCCTCTGCCATCGGCAGCGGAAACAGGCTGTGCGTCAGTTGCTTGCCCAGGTCGGGACGGAACATCAGCAGGGCGATCAGTGCCAGGGCGGAAATGCCGAAGACTGTCAGTGTGTGTTGTGCAGTGGTTAAAACGCCACGTGCCGAAATGGCTTGTGCGCGGGCGCGCAAACGCGCCAACGCCGGCTGGCCAGCCACGGTTGAAGCAGGCAATGCTGCTTCAGTGCTACGATGAGTCATAGAGTTCCCCGAAATGTCGCGTCAACAGGCAGTCCCTCCGCGGTCTCGCGGTGTTGTGGGTACTGCCAATGCCGTGCATCAGAAATATCATCGTTTCCGCCGCGTATGGATGCGTGCGAGAAACGCCGTCATTGCTTGCTTGAGCTGATCGGTCCCATGCTGGTATTGGATCAGTCGCAATACAACTTTTACCGGGGGTAAGGCAGACGCCTTTTGAAAACACTCCTTAAAATGTCATGTGGAGCCCCGACTCCGTGAATGAAAGAGAAACGCTAAAATCAAGCCCTGGGCCGGCGTGCTCTTTCAAGTTGGGCGAATTGTAGAAGCCGTTTTATATCAAGTCAATACTAACGAATCGATTCTTTATTACTTTTATGTCTTACTTTTTGTCTTGCATTGTGCCAAAAGCCAATAAAATCAATTACTTGGCATAGATCCTTCAGCAACGGCGTCCGACGTCAAAAAAAATTAAAAACACATGAAATATTCAGATTTGCGAGATTTTATTTCTCAGCTGCAACAAATGGGTGAACTTAAGCCTATTTCGACCCCTATTTCGCCGATTTTGGAGATGACGGAGGTGTGCGACCGCACCTTGCGCGCAGGCGGACCGGCCTTGCTGTTCAACAATCCGACGGGATACGACATGCCGGTGCTGGGCAATCTGTTCGGCACCACGCGCCGCGTGGCGCTGGGCATGGGCGCGGAAGACGTCAGCGAGTTGCGCAAGATCGGCCATGTGCTGGCGCGCCTGAAAGAGCCGGAACCGCCGAAGGATTTCAAGGACTTGCTGGGCCTCGGTTCACTGGTGAAATCCGTGTGGGACATGTCGCCGAAAGAGTTGCGCGGCGCGAAGTGCCAGGAAATCGTCTGGGAAGGCAATGACGTGGACCTGGCGCGCCTGCCCATCCAGCATTGCTGGCCCGGCGATATCGCGCCCCTGATCACCTGGGGGCTGGTGATCACCAAGGGGCCGAACAAGAAGCGGCAAAACCTGGGCATCTATCGTCAGCAAGTACTGGGACGCAACAAGGTCATCATGCGCTGGCTGGCGCACCGGGGCGGGGCGCTGGACTTCCGCGAGCATGCGATTCAAAGCAAGGGCAAGCCGTATCCGATCGCCGTCGCGCTCGGTGCCGATCCCGCTACTATATTAGGGGCCGTCACGCCGGTGCCGGACAGTCTGTCCGAATACCAGTTCGCCGGCTTGCTGCGCGGCAGCCGCACCGAATTGGTAAAAGCGATTGGCAGCGAGCTGCGCGTGCCCGCATCGGCCGAAATCGTGCTTGAAGGCCATATCTACCCGGATGAAAACCATCCGAGCGGCTACGAGCACGCGCTGGAAGGGCCGTATGGCGACCACACGGGCTACTATAATGAACAGGACAGTTTCCCTGTGTTTACCATCGACCGCATCACCATGCGCCGCGACCCGATTTACCACTCCACATACACGGGCAAGCCGCCCGACGAGCCGGCCGTGCTGGGCCTGGCGCTGAACGAAGTCTTCGTGCCCTTGCTGCAAAAACAGTTCAGCGAAATCACGGATTTCTATCTGCCGCCCGAAGGCTGCAGCTACCGCATGGCCGTGGTGCAGATCAAGAAGCAGTACGCGGGCCATGCCAAGCGCGTGATGTTCGGCGTGTGGAGCTTCCTGCGCCAGTTCATGTATACCAAGTTCATCGTGGTGGTCGACGAGGACGTGAATATTCGCGACTGGAAAGAGGTCATCTGGGCCATCACCACGCGCGTCGACCCCATCCGCGACACCACCCTGGTCGACAACACGCCCATCGATTACCTGGACTTCGCTTCGCCGGTCAGCGGCCTGGGCAGCAAGATGGGCATCGACGCGACGAATAAATGGCCGGGTGAAACGACGCGCGAGTGGGGCACGACGATCGCCATGACGCCGGCAGTGAAGGCCAAGGTGGATGGCATCTGGCAAGAGCTGGGGCTGTAGGTCGGGTTAGCGCTTGCGCGTAACCCGACGTTGCTTGCATGTTCACGATCTGCGTATTCAGCAGTGTCGGCCGCTTACTCAGCAGTGTCGGCTTACGGCCTGCGGCCTAAGCCGACCTACGCCGACGTACGAAGCATTGACACGGCAATTTCCCAATCTTGCGCAGGTCGGTTATAATTGTGCCTGGCGGGCCCCTGCGCATCGTGGCATGGCTAACCTGGTCAGGTCGGGAACGAAGCAGCCACGGCTATTAACCATGAGTGCCGCAGATCAGGCTCGCCTCCTTCGGGAAACAAACAGTAAAGCTGCCGTTGGCGGCTTTTTTGTTTTGCGGCGCTGTGTTTTGCCAGTCCGCATGCTTGCCTGATTTTCCAGAATGCCACTCTCCATGTTATACAATTGCTGCTTTGCCGCGTTTGCCATAGTGAATGGCCCGGCCATGAGGCTTGCGCCCGCCGCGCAGGATCACCCGCAAAATCGCATGGTAAAATCTCAGCATGTCCTATCAAGTCCTCGCCCGTAAATACCGCCCCAAGAATTTCGAGACGCTCGTCGGCCAGGAGCACGTCGTGCGCGCGCTCACGCATGCCTTGCACAGCGGCCGATTGCATCACGCCTATCTGTTCACGGGCACGCGCGGCGTCGGCAAGACGACCCTGTCGCGTATCCTGGCCAAGTCGCTCAATTGCATCGGCCCCGATGGCACAGGCGGCATCACGGCCCAGCCTTGCGGCGTGTGCGAAGCGTGCACGGCGATCGATGCGGGACGCTTTGTCGACTATATAGAGATGGATGCGGCGTCGAACCGCGGCGTCGATGAAATGGCGCAGCTGCTGGAACAGGCGGTCTACGCGCCCAGCAACGCGCGCTTCAAGGTCTATATGATCGATGAGGTGCACATGCTGACCAATCACGCCTTCAATTCCATGCTGAAGACGCTGGAAGAGCCGCCTGAACACGTCAAGTTCATCCTGGCCACGACGGACCCGCAAAAGATTCCCGTGACCGTGCTGTCGCGCTGCCTGCAGTTCAACCTCAAGCAGATGCCGCCCGGCCACATCATCAGCCACCTGGACAATATCCTGGGGCAGGAAGGCATCGCCTTCGAACAGCCGGCCTTGCGCCTGCTGGCCCAGGGCGCCCACGGTTCCATGCGCGATGCGCTGTCGCTGACGGACCAGGCCATCGCGTACGCGGCCGGCGCAGTGACGCTCGACGCCGTGCAAGGCATGCTGGGTGCGCTCGACCAGTCGTATCTGGTGCGCCTGCTCGACGCGCTGGCGCAGCAGGACGGTGCCGATCTGCTGGCCGTGGCCGACGAGATGGCCTCGCGCAGCCTGTCGTATAACGGCGCGCTGCAAGACCTGGGCACTCTGTTGCACCGCATTGCGCTGGCGCAAACGGTGCCGGCCGCCTTGCCGCAGGATTTGCCGGAATACGCGGATATCGTGCGCCTATCTGCCGCGTTTGACGCGGAAGAAGTGCAGCTGTTTTACCAGATCGCCGTGCATGGCCGCAATGAACTGGGCCTGGCGCCCGACGAGTACGCGGGCTTTACCATGACCTTGCTGCGCATGCTGGCCTTTCGGCCTGGCATAGGCGGCGCCGATGGCGTGCCGGCGGCGGCACCAGCCGCTGCAACGGGCAACCGTCCCGCTGCTGTCGCCGCCGCGCGCGCCGCCGCTGGCGCGTCCGCACCGGCCTCCCGCGCCGCCACCAACAGCGTGGCCAGCCATGCAACCGTGACCCCGCCCGCCGTCGTGGCCGCCGCTGCCGCCAGCATGGCGCGCGGCGAAGCGCCGCCGCCACGCGCATCTGCCCCGGCGCCGGCACCAGTAGCAGCCCCTGCGCCGCCGGCTGCTGGTCCGGCTGCGGCTGCCCCGGCAGCCTCGGGCGCGCCGATCAGTTCCGCCCGCGCCGCCATCAATGCGGCGCTGGAAGCGGCCCGCGCCGCCTCGAAAGGCCGTCCGGGCAGCGCGCCATCGTCGCCGACATCGGCACCCAAGCCAGCTGCCTCCGCACCGGCTCCAGCCGCTGCCGTCGCCGCGCCGGCTCCGGTTGCACCGGTCCAGGCTGCACCGCCACCGCCCGCCGCCGCGAAAGCGCCAGCGCCGTGGGACGATGCGCCGCCCGTGGCCGTGCTGGAAGCACCCGCACCCGCTCCCGCACCCGCATCCGCACCCGCACCCGCACCCGCACCCGTACAGCCGGCACGCCAGGCAGCGCCACAGCAGGCGCCCGCCGACGACGACTTGCCGCCGTGGGTCACCGAATTTTCCGACGACAGCGCGTCCGCCGCCGTGTCGGCGCCCGCCGCGCAAAGTTCCGAGCAGCCTGCCGTCGTCATGCCGCAGCGTGCCGCCAAGCAAGCCGCGCCCAGCGGGCCGTATGTGATCACGCCCGTGCCGGGACTGGACTGGGACGGCAACTGGCCGGCCGTCGCCGCCGTACTGCCCCTGCGCGGCGTGGCGCAGCAGCTGGCCGTGCAGGCCGAGCTGATCGAATGCCTGCACGATGGCCACAGCACCACGTTCCGCCTGCGCGTACCGATCGATACGTGGCGCAGCCCGGCCAACGTGGAAAAACTGGCGGCCGCGCTGACCGAGCGCTTCGGCCGCAAGGTCGCGGTCGACACGGAACTGGGCGCCGTCTGGTACACGGCCAGCGCGGAAGCGCAGGCGCACCGCGAGGCGTGCCAGCTGCAAGCGGAAGCGACCATCGCCAGCGACCCCTTCGTGCTCGACATGAAGCGTGCATTCGACGCTTTTGTTGTGCCGGGCACGATTACCCCTGCACCGGCCGGCTCTGCCGCGCCGACCCTGCATTGATGATTAACACACTCACAAACTGAATTAACGGAGCATTCTCATGATGAAAAATCAACTGGCTGGCCTGATGAAGCAGGCGCAAACAATGCAAGACAACATGAAAAAGGCCCAGGAACAACTGGCGCTGGTGGAAGTGGAAGGCCAGTCCGGCGCCGGCCTGGTGAAAATCGTCATGACGTGCAAGAACGACGTCAAGCGCGTCTCCATCGACCCGTCGCTGCTGGCCGACGACAAGGACATGCTGGAAGACCTGGTGGCTGCCGCCTTCAACGACGCCGTGCGCAAGGCGGAAGCGACGTCCGCGGAAAAAATGGCAGGCTTGACCGGCGGCATGAACTTGCCAGCCGGCTTCAAAATGCCATTCTGATGCAATCCCGCATGCGCTCGATCTGTGGCACGGGGCAGGGTTGATCCATGTCCAAGTCGCTTGAATTTTTGACCGAGGCGCTGCGGCGCCTGCCCGGCGTCGGCCCCAAGTCGGCGCAGCGGATGGCATTTCATTTGTTGCAGCACGATAGGGAAGGCGCGGCCATGCTGTCGCGCGCCCTGTTCCAGGCCGTCGATGCCGTGCATCACTGCGGCCTGTGCAATACCTTTACCGAACACGAAGTGTGCGAGACCTGTCTCGACGAAGAGCGCGACAAGCGCCTGCTGTGCGTGGTGGAAACGCCCGCCGACCAGCTGATGATCGAGCAGACGCTCACCTACAAGGGCCTGTATTTCGTGCTCATGGGGCGGCTCTCTCCGCTCGACGGCATCGGCCCGAAAGATATCCACCTCGAAAAATTACTCGGCCGCGCCAACGATGGCGTGGTCGGTGAAGTGGTACTGGCCACCAATTTCACGAATGAAGGCGAAGCGACGGCCCATTACATCAGCGAAATGCTGAAGGCGCGGGGCTTGCGCGTGAGCCGTTTGGCCCGCGGCGTACCCGTGGGTGGCGAACTGGAATACGTCGACGCGGGCACGATTGCCCGCGCGATGCTCGACCGCAGGGCAACCTAAATCATGCAAGAGAAAACGTCGGCTGGTCCTTTGGCGGGTATTAAAGTGCTGGAACTGGGCACCCTGATCGCGGGGCCGTTCTGCGCCCGCATGCTGGCCGAATTCGGCGCCGACGTGATCAAGATCGAGTCGCCCGATGGTGGCGACCCCATCCGTACCTGGCGCGTGCTGAAAGATGGCACCTCGCTGTGGTGGTCGGTGCAGGCGCGCAACAAGAAAAGTCTGACCCTGAACCTGAAGTCGCCCGAGGGCCGCGCCATCGCGCGCCAGCTGGCCCTGGAAGCGGACATCATCATCGAGAATTACCGCCCCGGCGTGCTGGAAAAGTGGGATCTGGGCTACGAACAGCTGAAAAAGGAAAAGCCGTCCCTGATCATGGTGCGCCTGTCCGGCTTTGGCCAGACGGGGCCGATGAAGGATTTGCCCGGCTTTGGCGCGATCGGAGAATCGATGGGCGGCCTGCGCTATGTGTCCGGCTTTGCCGACCGTCCGCCCGTGCGCGTGGGCGTGTCGATTGGCGACTCGGTGGCGGCCCTGCATGGCGTGATCGGCGCCATGATGGCCTTGCGCCACCGCGACGTGACCGGTGGGGTGGCTTCCGGGGAAGGGCAGATGGTCGACGTGGCCTTGTATGAATCCGTGTTCAACCTGATGGAGTCCCTGGTGCCTGAATACGATCAGGCGGGCGTGGTGCGCGAGCGCACGGGCGGCTCCCTGCCCGGTATCGTGCCCTCGAATACCTACACCACGGGTGATGGCGAAAACATCGTGATTGCCGGCAATGGCGACGCCATCTTCAAGCGGCTGATGCTGGCCATGGGCCGCATCGACATGGCGGGCGACCCGCAGCTGGCGCGCAACGATGGCAGGGTGGCGCGCACGCAGGAAATCGACGACGCCATCGGCGCCTGGTGCGCCACGCACACGATAGACAGCGCGCTGGCCGTGCTGAAGGCGGCCGATGTGCCGTCTGGCAAAATTTACTCCGTGCGCGATATGCTGAGCGACCCGCAATTTCTCGCCCGCGACATGTTCGAACAACACCATTTCGCCGACGGCACGCCCGTCAAATTGCCCGCCATCAGTCCGAAACTGTCCGCCACGCCGGGCAAGACGCAGTGGCTGGGGCCGACCCTGGGCCAGCACAACGATGAAGTGCTGGCGTCGCTCGGCTATGACGCGGCCGCCATCGCGCGGCTCAAGGCCGATGGGGTGGTGTAGGCAGGAGCAGATAGATGAATGTCGGGTAGGTCGGGTAGGTCGGATTAGCGGCGTAGCCGCGTAATCCGACAACCACCACGCCACGTTACCGACACCACCACCACCACCAGCCAAGCCAACAATGTTGTCGGCTTACGCGCTTCGCGCTAAGCCGACCTACGCAACTCACTGATACCTGTCATGCATCGAATTTTCCGTACAGCGCTTGTCCTGGCATCCAGCACTATCTTCCTCTCCGCCTGTGCCAGCTTCCCGCACGACGCGCCGATTGCCGGCCTGCGCCTGATCGGCGAGCAGCGTATCGCCTTGAAACAGGCGTTCGAAGGCACCACGGTGGGCGGCTTGTCCGGCATCGACTACGATGCCGCCAACAAGAGCTGGGTGATGGAAAGCGATGACCGCTCGGAAATCAATCCGGCCCGCTTCTACCGCGCCACGCTCAGCTACGACAGTCATGCATTTACGGGCGTGACATTAAACAGCGTGCATTTCTTCACGCAGCCCGACGGCAGCCGCTACCCGAACCTGGCACATGCCAAGCTCGATAGTGGCGAGCAGGTGCCCGACATCGAAACCATCCGCGTCGATCCGCAGGACGGCAGCCTGTGGTACGGCAGCGAAGGCAACCGCAAGGTGGGTTTGCACCCGTTCGTGCGCCACGCCGATAGCGGCGGCCACTACCTGGCCACTTTGCCCACGCCGGCCATGTTCAAGGTCTCGCAGGAAGAAATTGGCTCGCGCAACAACATGAGCTTCGAGGCACTGTCGTTTTCCTCGGATGGCAAGAGCCTGTGGCTGGGCATGGAAGCGGCGCTGTACCAGGATGGCCCGCTGGCCACGCCCGACAACGGCTCCGTGGTGCGCATCACGCGCCTGGACCGCGCCGGCACCGTGCTGGGCCAGTACGCGTATCCGATTGAAGCCGTGGCCTCGCGGCCCGCGCCGGGGCGCGAGGCGGACAATGGCGTGTCGGAAATCCTTGCCGTCAACGATCACCAGGTGCTGGTGGTGGAGCGGGCCGGCGTTGAGCACGCGGACGGCTTGTATTCGAACCATGTGCGCATCTACGCGATGGACACCGATGGCGCCAGCGACATCCAGGCCATGCCGGCGCTGGCGGGCGCGAAGTACGTGCCGGCGCGCAAGCGATTGCTGCTGGACCTGGAAAAGATCGGCCTGCCCAAGGTAGACAATATCGAAGGCATCAGCTGGGGCCCGCGCCTGGAAAACGGCCGCCGCAGCCTGGTGATGATTTCCGACGATAATTTCAACGCCCAGCAAGTCACGCAAATCCTTGCCTTCGAAGTGCTCTAGTTTCCAGGCTGGCCAGCTTGCCCGCCTGCATGGCCAGCATGGCCGTGATCGTGTCGTGCGGCGACGGGTGGCCCAGGAAATAGCCTTGCGCCATGTCGCAGCCGTATTCTTCCAGCATCAGCAACTGCTCGTCCGTCTCCACGCCCTCGGCCACCACCACCATTTTCAAGCCATGTGCCATGGCGATGATGGCACGCGTGATGGCCGCGTTTTCCGTATCCTGCGGCAAGCCGGCGATAAAGCTCTTGTCGATCTTCAAGGCCCGCACGTCGAAGCGCTTCAGATAATTCATTGAAGAATATCCTGTGCCGAAGTCGTCGATCGACAGGTACACGCCGATGCCGCGCAATTGTTCCAGCGTCACCATGGTGGCGCGCGCATCGTCCATCAGGGTGCCTTCCGTCAATTCCAGTTCCAGCAGGCGCGCATCGAGGCCCGTGTCGGCCAGTGCCGAGAGCACGATCTGCATCAGGTTTTCATCCTTGAATTGCTTGGCCGACAGGTTCACGGCCATGCGGATGGCGCGCCCGCTGTCGCTTTGCCAGGCCTTGGCCTGGTTGCACGCCGTGCGCAGCACCCATTCGCCGATGGGCACGATCAGCCCCGTCTCTTCGGCCAGCGGGATGAATTCCGTGGGCGAAATGATGCCCCGCTCGGGATGGCGCCAGCGCACCAGCGCTTCCACGCCGACGATCTGCGTGCTGGGCACGTCGATCTGCGGCTGGTACAGCAGGTACAGCTCGTTGTTCTGCAAGGCTTTGCGCAAGCCCACTTCCATCTTGACGTGGCTCATGATTTCCATCGTCAGCGATGAGCTGTACAGCTTGGCGTTGTTCTTGCCGCAGTTCTTCGCGTGGTACATGGCCGTGTCCGCATATTTCAATAGAGAATTGCAATCCTCGCCATCTTCCGGATACAGCGAAATGCCGATGCTGGCCGTGACGAAAATCTCGTGCCCCTCGATCATGAACGGGCGTCGCATGGCTTCCTTGACCCGGTGCGCCACGTTCAGCGCGTCTTCCACCCGCTCCAGGTCGGGTATCAAAATCGTGAATTCGTCGCCGCCCAGGCGCGCCAGGTTGCTGCCGCCGAAGCTGGCCTCAAACTCGTGTTCGGCGCGCAGTACCAGGTCGCTGGGGCGGATGGTTTCGCGCAGGCGCTCGGACACCACCTTGAGCAGATGGTCGCCCACGTCGTGGCCCAGGGTGTCGTTGATGCGCTTGAAGGCATCGAGGTCCATGAACAGCACGGCGAATTTCTTGTCGTGTTCTTTCGAGCGCAGCAGTTCGCGTTCCAGGGTTTCCAGGAAGGCTTGGCGGTTGGGGATGCCCGTCAGGCTGTCGCAATAGGCGAGGCGGCGGATCTGCTCTTCCGTGCGCTTGCGCTCGCTGATGTCGCGTACCAGGCCCAGCACCTCGTCGGACCCTGTCGCCACCAGGCGCGCCTCGAAATGGCGCGTGCTGTCTTCGTGCGTGAGCGTGTAGTCGACCGAGCCGATATGCTGCGTGGCCAGCACGGCGTGGGCCTGCTCCAGCAGGCGCGCGGCGATTTCGGGCGGCAGCACAGCGCCGATATGGCTGCCCACGCAGTCGCTGAGGGAAAAGCCGGCGCTGGCGTCGTGCCCCTGTTCATAGTCGAGATAAAAGCCTTCGCGATTCAGACGAAAGAAGGTGTCGGGGATGGCGGCCAGCACGGCACGGTTGTGCGCGTCGGCGATGCGCAGGCGGGCGATGGCGTCGCTGGCGCGCAGCACGTACAGCACGCGGTGGCCGAGGATGGGCCAGTTGATGGGCTTGGAAATGAAGTCGGTGGCGCCCACCTCGTAGGCGTGCGTGACCGCTTCCAGCTCGTCGCCGCCCGTGACCATGATGATGGGCACGGTGCCGCCCACTTCCTGGCGGCGGATTTCGCGGCACACGGCAAAGCCGTCCAGGGCCGGCATGTCGACGTCGAGCATGACCAGATCCGGCCCGCTGTGCTTGTAGCTGGCCAGCGCCTGCACGCCGTCTTCGGCCTCGATCACGTCCAGGCCTACCTGGGTGAGCATTTGCCGCATCAGCAAGCGCATCACGGGATCGTCGTCGGCGACCAGCACCAGGCCGCGTGGGGGAGGGAGGGGCGCTGTCATGTCAGTGTTCCTTCACGAGGATGGCGCTCAGCGATTCGCGTACGGCCAGGAAGGCTTGCTGCATCTGCTGCAGCAGGGGAGCCGCGCCCTCGGTACTGCCGGCGCGGCCCAGTTTTTCCATCTCCTTGCACAGCTGCGCCAGGCCATCGGCGCCCACGTTGGCGCTGCCCGACTTGAGGCTGTGCGCCACCTTGCGCAGCGCTTGCGCATCCGCGCCGGCAATCGCTGCGCGCATGGCGCTCAACTGGCGCGGCGTCTCGCTGGTAAAAGCCAGGATGACCCGTTCCAGCAGCGCATCGCCATCGGTGCGCGACAGGGCGCGGATGTTTTCCAGCGCCTGCCGGTTCACCGGCTGGCCCGCTGACGGGGCGGCCGATGGCGGCGTTACCTCGGGCGGCGGTTCGGGCGGCACTTCCACAGGCGCTGGCGGTGTTTGCGCCGGCGGCGCCACGCTGTGGTGCACGGTGGCCGCGCGCGGCAGGGCGATCCAGCGCGCAATCGTGTGGCCCAGGTCCTGCTGCGTAAAAGGTTTACTCAGGTAATCGTCCATGCCGGCCGCCAGGCACGCTTCGCGGTCACCCTGCAGCGCATTGGCCGTGATGGCGACGATGGGCAGCACGCGCGCGTGGCCGCACTGCTGTTCATGGCGGCGGATTTCCGCCGTGGCGGCAAAGCCGTCCATCACGGGCATCTGGCAATCCATCAATATCAGATCGAAATCCTCGGCCTGCGCCGCCTGCAAGGCTTCTTCGCCGTTGTGCGCGCACACCACGTCCAGGCCCAGGCTGTCGAGCATGGCCAGCGCCACTTCCACGTTGACTGGATTGTCCTCGGCCAGCAGCACGCGGCGGCGCTGGCGCCGGCCCACCTGACGCGCCGCGTGCGGCGGATGGATGCGCATGCCCTCGCTGGCGCGCGGCGGCGTGACGATGCAGTCGAACAGGTCGCATTCGCGGGCCGGCTTGATCAGCTGGAAGGCCACGCCCGCCTCGCGCCGCTGCACGGGATCGGCCGCCGCCTGTTCCGTGCTCAGCAGCAGTAATTTGAGGTCGGCCAGCAACGGGTCGCTCTTGATGGTGGCGGCCAGGGCCAGGCCGCTGGTGCGCGGCAATTCCATGTCGAGCAGGGCCACGGCATACGGCGTGCCTGCCTGTGCGGCCGCGCGCAGCTTGCCCAGGCAGTCGCTGGCCGTGCCGGCGCTGTCGCAGCCGATGTGCCAGCTGGCCAGCTGCCGCTCCAGCACGGCGCGCGTGGCGGGGGTGTGGTCGACGATCAAGGCGCGTAACCCTCGTGTGGTTTTCAGGTTGAAGGACGGGTCATCGTTGTCGACCCGCCGCTTATCGAAATTTACTTCGAACCAGAAGATCGATCCTTGCGTTAAAGCATTATCGACGCCGATAGTGCCGCCCATCAGCTCCACCAGCTGTTTCGAGATCGTCAAGCCCAGGCCCGTGCCGCCGTGCTTGCGCGTGGTCGAACCATCGGCCTGCGAGAACGATTCGAAGATGCGCGTCTGCGCCTCGCTCGACACGCCGATGCCCGTGTCGTGCACCTCGAAGCGCAAGCCCACGCTGGGCGCATCTTCGCTGCACACGGTCACTTTCACGGTGACCTTGCCCGTTTCCGTGAACTTGATGGCATTGCCCAGCAGATTGACGATGATCTGGCGCAAACGGTTCGGGTCGCCGCAGATGGCGATGGGAATGTCAAACGCGATATCGAATTCCAGGCTGATGTTTTTTGCTTGCGCCTGCGGCGCGAACACGTGTTCTATGTCGTCGAGCAATTCGCGGAAATTGAAGCGGATGTATTCCACGCTCAGCTTGCCCGCCTCGATCTTGGAAAAGTCGAGGATGTCGTTGATGATCACCAGCAAATTCTGCCCCGAGCGCTGCACCATGCTCGTGTAGTGGCGCTGCTGCGGGCTCAAAGGGCTGGCCAGCAGCAGTTCCGTCATGCCCAGCACGCCATTCATCGGTGTGCGGATTTCATGGCTCATGGTGGCGAGAAACGCGCTCTTCGCCTGGCTGGCCGCCTCGGCCGCATCCTTGGCCTTTTCCAGCTGCGCCGTGCGCACGCCCACCTGGCGCTCGAGCTGGTCGCGGTAATTGGCCAGGGTACTGTCGCGGCTGTCGATCTGCGCCAGCATGTCGTTGAAGCTGTCGATCAGCACGCCCAGCTCGTCGCTGCGCTGGTGCGCGATGCGGTGGCTGTAGGTCTGGCTGCTCGACACTTTTTGCGCTGTATCAATCAGCTTGGTGATCGGCTCGGCAATCACGCTCTTGAAGCGCCGCGCCAGGAACACGGCGATCAGGAAGGACAGCACGGTAGCGCCGCCGATGGCGCCCACGTGGCGGCCGATGTCGCGCCACATGTGGTTCAGGTCTGCCTCGATCAGCACGGCGCCAATGATCTGTTGCCCCTCGCCGGGCCGGTAGACGGGACGGTACAGGCGCATGGCGGGCGCCAGGGTCGTGCCCGCACCTTGCGTGACGGGCTGCACGGCCATGTCGGCCAGCAGGGCCGGGTCCATGTCTTCCGGCGCTGCCAGGCTGTCCGCATGCTGCGGCGCGCGGTACAGGGCGAACAGGCGCCCGCCCCGGTCGAACAGGGCCGCCTGGGCCACCTCGTCGCGCGCGGCCAGCGCGGCCAGCACCTGCTCCGCCTGCGGCTGTGCCGATTTGCCCACCAGCAAGGGCACCGCGCCGGCCGCACCGATCACGCCCGCCAGCGACAACAGTTGCTTGCCTTCATCGTTCTTGTGGTTGAGCACGGACGTCAGTGCAAACGCCACGAACACCAGCAGCAGCGCGCAGCCTGACGACAGTACCGAGATCATGGTCAGCTTCTGGCTGATGCTGGAGCGTTGGAAATTGAACATGGTGGCGGCGCTTCTCCTGGCTATCCCTTGACTGTTTTTTAATTCCTATTGGAAAAATATAGACGTGAAGACACACCCAGATATTGATGTGGGTCTAAGGGAGGAGAGGGGAGGGGAACTTATACGAGATGAAACAAATAGGGCGGTCCCGCAGAACCGCCCTCAAATTATTGCTGAGCAACAACACAGGACTTAACAACACCCTCCGCGTTTTCCTGCGCCGCCATAGCGCGCTTCCTGCCGTTCGCGGAAGAACTCTTCATACGTCATCATCGGCTCGCCGGGATGGGTCACTTCCCGGTGCGCCACATAGGTGTCGTACTCGGGCAAGCCGCACATGAGCCGCATGCTTTGCCCCAGATACCGTCCAGCCTTGATGATTTCATCGATCATCATTGCACCGTGGGCATGGCCTGGAACGGCGTTTCCTTGGTGCTCGGCTGGCTGTCGGCGCGCGCCTTCATGATGGTGCGGATACCGAAGAACAGCACGCTGATCACGACGATGACGAAGAAGGCGGCCAGGCCGGCGTCCAGGTAATCGTTGAAGATGATCTGCTGCATCTGTGCCACCGACTTGGCTGGCGCCAGCAAGGTGCCTTCATCGAGCGCCGCCGAGTATTTCTTCGCATGCGCCAGGAAACCGACGCGCGGATTGGCGTCGAAGATCTTTTGCCAGCCCGCCGTCAGGGTGCACAGCAGCAGCCAGATGGTCGGCGTGATGGTGACCCACGCATAGCGGCCTTTTTTCATCTTGAACAGCACGCAGGTGCCGAGGATCAGCGCGATGGCTGCCAGCATCTGGTTGGCGATGCCGAACAGCGGCCACAGGGTGTTGATGCCGCCCAATGGATCGACCACGCCCTGGTACAGGAAGTAGCCCCAGGCCGCCACGCACAGGCCCGTGGCCAGCAGGTTGGCGATGACGTTTTCCGTCTGTTTCAGCGCTGGCACGAAGCTGCCCAGCAAGTCTTGCAGCATGAAGCGGCCCGCACGCGTGCCCGCATCGACGGCCGTCAGGATGAACAGCGCCTCGAACAGGATAGCGAAGTGATACCAGAAGGCCATCATGGCCTTGCCGCCGATGGCGCCCGAGAGAATCTGCGCCATGCCGACCGCCAGGGTCGGTGCGCCGCCCGCGCGCGAGATGATGCTGTGCTCGCCAACATCCTTGGCCGTTTGCGTCAGCATTTCCGGCGTCACATAGAAGCCCCATTGCGAGATCGCCTGTGCGGCGGACTCGGCTGTCGTGCCGATCAGGGCGGCCGGGCTGTTCATGGCGAAATAGATGCCCGGCTCGATGGTCGAGGCGGCCACCAGGGCCATGATGGCAACAAACGATTCCATCAGCATGGCGCCATAGCCGATGAAGCGGGCGTGGCTTTCGTTTTCAATCATCTTCGGCGTGGTGCCCGAGGAAATCAGCGCGTGGAAGCCGGAGACGGCGCCGCAGGCAATCGTGATGAACAGGAAGGGAAACAGATTGCCCGACCAGACCGGGCCGGAGCCGTCGATGAACTTGGTCATGGCCGGCATTTTCAGGTAAGGCGCGACGACGATGATGCCGATGGCTAGGCCCAGGATGGTGCCGATTTTCAGGAAAGTCGACAGGTAGTCGCGCGGTGCCAGCAGCAGCCACACGGGCAGGACGGAAGCGATGAAGCCGTAGCCGATCAGCATCCACGTCAGTTCCGTGCCGGTAAACGTGAACATCGGGCCCAGTACGGCCGATTCCTGCACATACTGGCCGCCGATGATGGCCAGCATCAGCAGCACAAAACCGATGATGGAAATTTCGCCGATGCGGCCCACGCGGATGAAGCGCGAGTACACGCCCATGAACAGGGCGATGGGAATCGTCGCCATCACGGTGAAGCTGCCCCATGGCGAACCGGTCAGCGCCTTGACGACGATCAATGCCAGTACGGCCAGGATGATGACCATGATCATGAAGCAGCCGAGCAGGGCGATCATGCCGGGAATTTCGCCCAGTTCAGCCTTGATCAGGTCGCCCAAGGAGCGGCCGTCGCGGCGCATGGAAATGAACAGCACGATGAAATCCTGCACGGCGCCGGCAAACACGACGCCCGCCAAGATCCACAGCATGCCGGGCAAATAGCCCATCTGCGCGGCCAGCACGGGGCCGACCAGGGGGCCGGCGCCGGCAATCGCGGCGAAATGGTGGCCGAACAGCACATATTTGTTGGTCGGCACGTGGTCGAGGCCATCGTTGTGCTTGAAGGCCGGCGTCATGCGGCGTGCGTCCAGGCCCAGCACCTTGTCGGCGATGAACAGGCTGTAGAAACGGTAGGCGATCAGGTAGACGCAGACGGCGGCGATGACGATCCAGATTGCGCTGATCGGTTCGCCACGTTGCAGGGCGACGACGCCCAGGGATCCGGCGCCGGCAAGCGCAAGCGCTGCCCAGCCGAGCTGTTTGAAAATGCGGTTCATGCTTCCTCCAGAGATTGACGGGCGCTGTGCCGTGCGATGATGTGTGCTGCGGGTCCTGGTCGTCGCCAGTTTGATGTGACTTTTGGTGTATTTGCAGCTTATGGCAAGTATTCAGGAATCGTATAATTGCCGCAAGCGCACGACTACGCAGTAACGCTCAGTATTACTACGCAGACCGATTGCCGTGCCGCGACGTAAAATCACGCATTCCCACCAGCATCGACACCGCCGGAGCGCGCCAGGCCATGAAACTCAGACAGAAAGTCATCTTCCTGGCCATCACGCCGCTCATCCTTGCCCTGTGCGCCATCGCGTTTGCCGTGCGGCACCAGGCGATTACCCTGGCCGAGCAGCAGCGCGCCACCATCCAGCAAGCCTACCTGGCCAGCAAGGAAGCCGAACTCAAGCATTACGTGACCCTGGCCAGCCATTCCATCGCCTCGTTATATGGTTCGGGCCGCAAGGATGCCGCCACGCAAGAGGAAGCCAAGCGCATCCTGTCTGCCCTCAGCTATGGCGACGATGGCTACTTCTTCATCTATGATTTGCAGGGCAAGTCGCTGATGCATCCGCGCCAGCCCGAGCTGGTGGGGCAGAATCTGTGGGAGTTGCGCGACGCGGACGGCAACCTGACCATCCAGCGCCTGATGCAGCGCGCCAGGAGCGGCGGCGGCTTCGAGCGCTACAACTGGATCAAGCCCTCGAGCAACAAGTCGGCGCCCAAGCTCGGCTATGTGATCCTGATGCCGGAATGGGGCTGGATGATGGGTACCGGTATTTACATGGATGACGTGGACCAGGCGCTGGCCAAGGTCGACGCCCAGCAGTCGCGCAATATCCGCTCGACCATGGAGCTGATCGCCGCCATCGCCATCCTCGGTTCCCTGCTGGTGGCCGCCTGCGGCCTGGTGCTGAACCTGCGCGAATTGCGCGTGGCCGACGCCAAGCTGAAAGTACTGGCGCAGCGCGTGGTGGAATCGCAGGAAGAGGAGCGGGCGCGGCTGTCGCGCGACTTGCATGACGGCATCAGCCAGTGGCTGGTGTCGATCAAGCTGCAAATCGAGGCGGGCATCGCGCGCCTGGCCGGTAATGCCGAGCAGAAAGAAAAGGCGCCGGCCACGTTCGAGCGGGCCGCCGAGCAGCTGAACAAGGTGCTGGGCGAGGTGCGGCGCATTTCGCACAACCTGCGCCCGGCCATCCTCGACGACCTGGGCCTGGCCGCCGCGCTTGACCACCTGGTGCATGAATTTAACGACAGCAGCAGCGCGCAAGCCAGTTTCACGGCCAGCCCGGCGGCGGCGGGCGAGGGCTTGCCCGACATGGTCAATACCGTCTTGTTCCGCATCGCCCAGGAAGCGCTGACCAATTGCGAGCGCCATGCCCACGCCCGCGGCGTGGAAGTGAGTTTGCGCGAGGCGGGCAAGGCGGTGGAATTGCGCATCCAGGATAATGGCGGCGGCTTCGACTTCGACGGCATCGCCCTGCATCCGCAGCGCGGCATCGGCCTGCGCAACATGACGGAACGCATGGAAGCCATCGGCGGCAGCCTGCACATCACCTCGTCGCCGGCCGGCACCCTGGTGCTGGCGCGGCTCGCCCTTCCACCCACACACTGATTGACAGATACCGAGACATGACCAAGACGATCAACATCCTGCTGGTGGACGACCATCCCCTTGTGCGCGACGGCTTGCGCGCGCGCCTGGAGGCGGTGGCGCATTTCGACGTGGTCGCCGAGGCGGGCGGCGCCGACGAAGCCCTGGCCCAGGCGCGTGCGCACCAGGTGGACCTCGTGTTGATGGATATCAATATGCGCGGCATCAACGGCATCGAAGCGACGGCCCTGTTCAAGCAGGCGTTTCCGCAGATTGCGGTGCTGATCCTGTCCATGCACGACAAGCTTGAATATGTGTCGCAAGCCATCGCCGCCGGCGCGCGCGGCTATGTGCTCAAAGATGCTCCAGGGAAAGATATCGTCTTCGCCATCGAGACGGTGATGTCCGGCGGCATTTATTACAGCGCGGCCCTGGCGCGGCAGTTATCGCGCCCGCAAGTGCACGATTCCTTCCTCACCACGCGCGAGCAGCAAGTGCTGCAACACATCGCGGCGGGCCAGTCGAACAAGCAGATCGCCCGCGACCTGGACCTGAGCGTGCGCACGGTCGAGACGCACCGCCTGAACATCAAGCGCAAGCTGGGCATCGAAGGGCAGGCTGAATTGATCAAATATGCGGTCGAACATGCGCATGGCGGCGGCGCCTGAACGGCGCTGGCGTCACAGTGTTTTTTTTCAAACCCGCATGACAGGCGGGTCTCCCGGGGGGAGTGTTTTTTTTGAATATTTATTGCCAAAATTAAACTGTTTCACGGGTGAGATTCGGATAGAATGATTCTCGCTGTCGAAATGGCATCCCTGTCGGGCCAGGGTTGCCAATGCTGGTCAGTTTATTTACTATGGCGCCCTACCCACACTGAGATACCGATGTCAGCGTCTGAATCAAACCTGTTTCCGTTGGTGGGATTACAAGCAGTGGCCAATGCTCATAACGAGTGGGTCGCTGTCACCTTGCATGTACCGCAGGCCTCGACGGCGCCGCTGCTGGCGGCGCTGGCCGCTGCCGATGCGTATGCCTTCCTTGCGCCGCTCGACTGCATCATTCCCCTGGCCGACCCGCATGGCGTGGACGAGGCCGTGCTGGCGCAACTGGCGCCGCAACGCACCATTTTCCGTTTGCCGGCGCAGTTTGCCGGCGACAAGCAAATCCAGAAAAAATGCCAGCAATGGCGCGACGCCGGCTATCGCATCCTGCTCGATGGCGCCGATGCCGGTCCCGTGGTGGCGGCGCAGGTCGACGCGCGCGCGCTGAGTTTTGACGCGGCGGGCGCCCGCCCGGCCCTGCATCAACTGCTGCCCTTGCCGGGGCCGCACCTGGCCTACAACATCGGCGACGCGGGCCAGCTTGCCGCATTGCAAGAAATCGGCGTGAGCTGGTTTGCCGGCGACTACGCCTTGCGACATGCGCGCCAGCAAAGCGAGCCGGAAGACGCTACCTCGCGCCGGCGCTTGCTGGCGCTGCTGGGCCTGCTGGCCCGCGATGCCGACGCGCACGAGCTGGAAGTGCCGCTCAAACAGGATCCATCGCTCAGCTATCATCTGTTAAAACTGGTCAATTCGGCCGCCTTCGGTTTCACGGCGCCGATTACCAGCTTCAGCCAGGCCATCACCCTGCTGGGCCGGCGCCAGCTGCAGCGCTGGCTGCAACTGCTGCTGTATGCGCGGCAACAGGACGATGGCAAGATCCACGCGCTGCTGCCGCTGGCGGCCGTGCGCGCGGCGCAGATGGAAGCGCTGTGCCAGCTGCGCGGCGGCGACCGCGATGCGCAAGACCTGGCCTTCATGGCGGGCGTGTTTTCTCTGCTCGACGTCCTGCTGGGCATGCCGATGGAAGAGATCATCGCTACACTGAATCTGGCACCCGAAGTCAACGACGCCTTGCTGGAACGCAATGGCGAGCTGGGCACCTTGCTGGCGCTGGTCGAAAGCGCCACGCCGCTGCCAGAAGGCTTGCGCCGTGCCGGCATCGATGGAGAAACCTATTGGCGCAGCCTGCTACAGGCCTACCAATGGGCCATCCAGGTCAGCCGGAACCTCTAGCATGACATTGCTGCCGGTGTCGGATTACCTCGGTGACAGCGCCGCCCTGTGCGATGCCGTCGTGCGTTTGCGCGGTCCCGCGCTGGTGGCTGAGCTGGGCCGTATCGCCAGCGCCGTGATGGCCAGCCCGCATGGCCAGTTTCTGCCTGCGGGCAGCATGGACGCCGCTGCATCGTCCGCGATTTTTTCCAGCGACACGCCTGCCTTGCTGCAGGAAATCAGTTTTGACGGCCACTGCTTCGGCCACTACAGCGTGGCGGGGCGCAGCCTGTACAACGACGCCGACCGTCGCCACCTGGCCAGCCTGGCCTCGCTGACGGCCGGCGTGTTGCAGGTGCATTCGCTGGCGCAACGCTCGACCCATGCGTTTGCGCAAGTCGAAGCCTTGCTGGCGCAGCAGACGCAAATCCTCGACCAGTTGCACGAATCCGTGCTGACGATGGACTTGACGGGCTACATCACCAGCTGGAACAAGGGCGCCGAGCGCCTGTTCGGCTACACCTCGGTGGAAGCCGTGGGGCGCAACATCCTGTTCCTGTACGACGACGAAGATACGGGCTTCCACGACGCCTTCCTGGAGCAGGGAGGGCGCCTGATGGAGGTGCGCCGCCGAAAGAAGTCCGGCGAAATATTCTGGGCCAGCCTGTCCCTGTCGCCGCTGCAGGACATGGACGACAAACCCATCGGACTCATCGCTTACCTGACGGACATCACGGAACGCAAGCTGGCCGAAGAGCGATTGCACCACCTGGCCTACTACGACCCGCTGACCAGCCTGCCCAATCGCACCTTGCTGGCCAAGCTGGTAGACCAGGCCCTCTCCGTGGCGCAGCGCAGCAAGATGCTTGGCTGCGTGATGTTCATCGACCTGAACCGTTTCAAGCTGATCAACGACACCCTGGGCCGGCGCATCGGCGATGAACTGCTGCGTCAGGTCTCGCTGCGTTTCCGCAAGGTATTGCGAGACCAGGACCTGGTGGCGCGCCTGGGCGGCGACGAGTTCGCCGTGGGCCTGTTCGACATCGGCCAGCACTTCGAGGCCAGCTTGGTGGCGCAAAAGCTGCTCGCTTCCCTGGTGCAACCGTTCCTGATCGAAGGCCACGACTTGCGCGTGGGCGCCAGCATCGGCATCAGCGTGTACCCGCAAGACGGGCAGGACGCGGAAACCCTGCTGCGCCTGGCCGACATCGCCATGTACCGCGCCAAGCAGGACAGTGGCGGCGAAGCGGAAAGCGTGGCCTTCTACAGCCAGGACATGAACCTGGGCATGCAGGCGCGCATGCGCCTGGAAATAGGCTTGCGCCAGGCATTATCGGAACAGCAACTGCTGCTGCACTACCAGCCGAAATATGCGCTGGGCAGCGGCCGCATCATCGGCGCCGAAGCGCTGGTGCGCTGGCACCACCCGCAGCACGGCATGATCCCGCCCGCCGAGTTCATTCCCCTGGCCGAATCGACGGGCCTGGTGGTGCAAGTGGGCGAATGGGTGCTGGAAGCGGCCTGCGCCCAGGCGCAGGCGTGGAAACTGGCGGGCCTGCCGCCGATCCGCCTGGCCGTCAACGTCTCCGCGCGCGAATTCACCTCGGCCCTGCCCGCCAGGGTGGCGGCGACCCTGGCCCGCTACGGCCTGGAAGCTGCCTGGCTGGAACTGGAAATCACGGAAAGCACGCTGATGCACAACATCGAGCGCGTGATCGGCATCATGGACCGCATCACGGCGCTTGGCGTGGCCCTGTCACTGGACGACTTCGGCACCGGTTATTCAAGCTTGTCCTACCTCAAGCGTTTCCCCATCGACACGCTAAAAATCGACCGCTCGTTCACCACCGGCATCCCGACAGACGCCAGCGACTGCGCCATCGCCAGCACCATCATCAGCATCGCCCAGCAACTGCACCATAAAGTGATCGCGGAAGGCGTGGAAACGGCCGAGCAACTGGCGTTTTTGAAGAGCTCCGGCTGCGACGAAGTGCAGGGCTATCTGTTCTCGCGCCCGTTGCCAGCGCTGGAGTTCGAGAAGGCGCTGCGGGAAAACTGGGGGCTGTAAGGCTTCTGCTTTTGTGTCTGCGCAGGTATAGCCCCCGGCCCCGGCCGCTGGGAAAATAAGACCACGACAGTACTAGCCATTGGTAAGCCACTGAGCTTTATGTATAATGCTGCCATCAGGAAGCGTGGCCGAGTGGTTGAAGGCACTAGTCTTGAAAACTAGCGACGGGTTACACTGTTCGTGAGTTCGAATCTCACCGCTTCCGCCAGAAATATGAAAATAAGCCCTTGATTATCAAGGGCTTATTTTTTTTGTGCCGTCGCCTGAACAATCCCTGATGTAAAACTTCATTTTCAACTTAGCGCTAAGTTGCGGAAATGGTTTCCGCAACTCGCCGCTAGCGGGTAGGGCGGACAGCCTGGCCAATGCGCCGATAGACCTTTTCCGTGATGACTTTTTCACTATGCCCCAGCAGGGAGCTGGCGGCGCCCAGGTCGGCAATGTCGCTGGCGGAGCGCGCCCGGATATCGCGGAACTGGAAAGCCTTGATGCGGCTGGCCAGCTCCTCGTCGCCAGCCTTTAGCGCCAGTTCCGCCGCAGCTTTCCGGGCGCCATCGAAGCGCAGGCGCAAATGCCACTTCTTGACCTGGAAGCCGTTCGGCAGCGCGACAATGAAGGTGGTGCGCGGCCGGTGCGGGCGCGCGTGGATGCGCTCGATGACCTTCGCCAGTTCGGACTTGATGCCGTCGTGCTCGAGCACGATGCGCAGCAGCTTGTTGCTCTTGCCCTGGCGCACCTGCAACGCCCCATCCTTCAAATCGCCGTCGCGCATCTTGAGCACGTCCGCAGGCCGCTGGCCGGTCAGGTAGTTCAGGTCCATGGCGTCCTGCAGCTCTTCACAGCCTGCATTCCGCACTGCGTCCCACACGGCCTTGTCGGCATAAAAGTCGCGCGGCACCTCTTTGTTTTTGCGCACGCCCCGGCATGGGTTCTCGCGCTTCGTGTAGCCCCATTCCCTTGCCATATTGAACACATGCGACAGCAACGCGATTTCGCGGTTGGCGCGTACCTTGGCGCTGCGCGCGTCGCGGTAGCGAGCAATGTCCTGCGGCGTGATGGCGTCGATGGGCGCGCTGTCGAAGACCGGGCGAAGCTGGCTCAACGAGCTGGAGTTTTCGCGTTGCGTGCTTGGGGCCTTGCCGGGCAGGATGTCACGGACGTACTGCGCAAACACGTACTCCATGAGCGTGGCGTCGGTCGGGACTGGTTTGCACTCATATTCCGCCCACAGGCGCTTGGCCTCGACCAGATCCGTACCCAGTGGGTATTCCTTCCGATTCCCGGCGTCGTCCCGGCCATTGTAGTAATAGCCGGTCCACGTTTCGCCCGATTTCAGCTTGCGCACGCGCCGCAGCATGCGCGGTGGAAGTTTGTAGCCAGTGCTCTTAGGTCGCATTGTTCTCTTTCTATTAACGTACTTTGGACAGGTCCGGCGCCCAGGCCGGCGTGCTCACCAGGCTGGCGGGATTGATGCCGCTCAAGCGCAACCTGGCGTACAGGCGCCCGATGATGGGCGCGCCGGCGCGGTTCTTGATGAAGGTCCAGCCGTTTTGCTGCAGCCATTTGATCTGATCCACTTTCCGGCAGCAGCCTGAAATGGTTTCCAGCTCTTCAGCAGTCAGGGTTTCGGACTGGATCGAATTGTCAAAAAGGTTATTCATTGGATGCCGCTTTCGTTATGGCGGGGTTGCATGCCTTGCTTTTGCTCGTTGCCAAGGCGAACGCTTCGGCTTCGGTATATTGGGGAACTTCGGCGCCGATCTTGCGGAAGTCTCTTAGCCTGCAAAATTCGTTATAGTCGGCGTCCTCGAACAAGGCCGCCACGGCAGGCAATGTGCGTTCCGCTTTCATGCTGGGCACCCGACAGGCGCTGCTGCTTTCTTGATCGCCTCAATGGCGGCCAACGGCACGGCGCGGAACATGCCCGCCCACTGGTGGTCCAGCTCGACCCACGCATGCAGCTCGCCATTGCCCACGTCGCGGCGCAGGGCGTTAACGGTGCCGGCCTGGTAGCCTTCGTCGGTATCGAAGGTCACTCGGTCACCAATCGAGACCGGCCGAGAAAATTCAGGTGTTTGCATGGGTATCACTCCTTTTTATATTTGCGTTGCAGATGCGCCAAATGCGCGCTTGGCCCGCCTGGCTGCCGTTTTTTGTGGTGCAGATAGATGGCTTCGGTATCAATCCGGGCGCATGGCGCGCCCTCCCTATCAAAACTCCGCCCAACATAGAAGGACGGAGCAAAATTTTTATTTTTCCCGATCGGATTTTCGATCGGATTTTTCTTGGCCCATGCCGGGCGCGAACAGTTATTTACACCAGTCCGAGGAACGGCAAGGGCCACCCCGGCCCGGTCTATCGTCCAGCGGTAGCGGGTGGACTCATAGACCGCATGCGGCTGCGCCGCCAGATACACGCCTACCGGCCTGTGCGCCTCCACCTGCTCATAGCGCCCTTCGACGCCCTCTACCCGCTTGGCAATCTGTATCGCGGCCTGGCGGCCCACGGTAGGCCCGCCCATGGCCCGTATAAAGCGGGCGAAGTCGGCGCGCTGAGCGATGGCCGGATTGTCGGACTCCACTTTCTGCGCGGCCTGATAGGCTTCGCGGATAGGCTCAGGCGCATTGCGCACCGACTCCTCCGATAGGCGGCGGAATTCGCGCCACACGCCCACCGGCACGCCGCCGATCTGCTGGAACTGGCGAATGCCCCACACCTGCGACCAGTACGTGACGCGCTGGGAGGCGGTGAATTCCATATTGCCGAACATATCGGGCGCGATGACGTAGGTTCTGCCGTCCTCGAATACCTTGTGATCCCCCACCCCGGCGCCGTCGATGTTCTTGCTGACGTATTTGGCGATATAGCCCGCCGCCGTGCCTTTTCCGGCCTCGATCCTCACCAGCTTGACGCGGTTTTTTATGGCGCCCGGCTCGTCACGGTCTTCATGCATGGCGTAGGCGCTTATCACGCATTCCATCGCGGTCTGGTGCTCAGGCGCGACGAACAACAGCATGTGCCAGTGCGGGCATCCGTCCGTGTGCGGCTCAGCAATTCGGAAGCCGTATGGCCGGATACCGCGACGGTGCAGCGATGACCGGATACGCTTCCATACGTCCGCCAGATAGGCCTGCGCCGCGCGCGGCGTCGGGCTGCCGAATTCCGTGTACTTCGCGTTCGTGCCGCCCACCGAGTGGTATTTGCTGGGACAAGTGACCGTCCAGAACATGCCGACGTGGCGCATCTTGTCGGCCACTTCTTCGAAGCCGCGTATGCGCAGCATCAATTCGCCTCGGCGCAGGGTTTTATTGCCCATGCCCAGCGCGGCCAGTTCGGCCAGACTGTAGACGTCGCCGTGCTCGTTGATGGCCGTGACGGCTGCCAGTGCCTTCTGGTTTGCCTCGTTTTGCGCCGCTTGTGCCAGGCACGTTTCACGGCTGACATACGGATCAGCGCGCACGTAGGTCAGGCCCAGCTGGATCGACGTGTGCTCAAAGCGACGCATCAATTCCTTGCGCAGTGCGCGGCGCCACCATGCGTGATCTGCTGCGCGCGCGATGTAGCCGCCTATCGTCTTCTTATCGTCAGGCGGCAGCACGCCGCGCCTGGCGCATATCGCATCAATTGCCGCCTTGATGGCGTGCTCATCATGCAGGCGCGCGCAGACCTCGTAGCACTCGCGGGCGGCCTGCAAGGCGGCCACCGATATTGCACCTGGCCCAGTCATGGCGCCATTGCTGTCGGCCAGCGGCAGGCGCTGATCGTCGGCCAGCACGGCATCGACTACGCGCTGGCGCGGCACGTTCAAGCCGCCGAACATGCTCTGCACGGCGGCGGCCATGCGTGACGGTATGCCCATGGAAAGCATCAATGCACCTTCCCACTTGTCTCAGGCATGCGCCCGCCATTCATACATTTCTTGACCACACTGAGATTGCCTTGCAGCTTGTCCAGTTCGACCCAGATGCGGCCGCGCTCCAATGCATTGAATTTATTTAGGGCGTCGCGCGCACGCTCTTTTGGCATGCGCGCCGACATGACGGCTACCATGCGAGCAGCCAGCGGTACACGCGTCCAGTAGGCGGCGCGGATAGCCTCGACGTCTGCCGGTTTGGCGATCATCGCCAGCACTGCCGCAGAGCGTTCCATGCGCTGTTCGCGTGGTGTTGCATTGATCTGCGCGGACACAGCGTCCATTTCGGCCAGAAACGCCCTGGTTTCCAGCTCTTGCTTGGTTAGAGTAGGGCCGGCGACTGCTGCGACGGCTACCAATTCATTGGTTATGCTGCGCATCACCACCCCCTGATCCAGCCAAAGGCAGACATCAACACTGGCGCGAACATGACCAATCCGGTCAGCAGACCGCTGCAGAATGTTTTCAGATTCTCTTTCATTAACTTCCTCTTTTTGGGTTTGAACGAGTTCAACACACTCAAAACCTTGTCGCGCGCGGCCAGAATCTCGGCGGCAGGCTGGAAGGACAGGTGGTTGTCGATAAGGGACGCCGGCATGGTTCAGTCCTTGATGGCGCCGATGGCCCGCAAAACGTCAGGGGTAATGACGATCAGGAGCGACAGCAGCCAGATGCCGCAGGTTTTGGCCAGGCGCAGCATCAGCGTGCCCATTCCTTGGCGAAGTACTTGGCCCAGTAGGTCAGCGTGCGCAACGAGTTGTTGCTGGAGTAGACGACGCCTGCTTCGCTGGCGAACATGTAGCACAGCACAATGGGCAGCTCTCCGACCATGGCGCGCTGGTTGTCCGGCATGAAGAAGCCGCCAAGCTGCAGCGCATGCAGGTCGCTGATGATGAAGGTGATATTGGCCGCGCCGTAGGCGTGGTAGGTTTTGGCAACCTCGCGGATATAGGCGGACAGTTCCTTGACGCTGGTGCCAGCGTTGGCGTGCAGAAGGAAGCAGGTCGGCGCCACAGGCACGACGCATTTTTGTAGGGCCGGGCGGGCGGTATTCGGGGCCGGGGAGTTGTCGGCATGACTGGTGGCGTGCAGCGTGTTTTCCATCGGTTTTCCTTATTTCAGGTTGAACGAATCCCGCACGCTCAAAAAGGAGCGCTGCAGGACACAGCAAAAGAGGGGGAGTTACAGCGGCCGGGCTACGGCGGCGCGAGGATTGGGATAGTCATCAGCAGCCCGCAGTCAGGTCCAGGGCCAGCTGGCTGGTGGCCGCCGTGCGCGCATGCTGGGACATCGGGATGCGGATATCCGGCTTGGGCATGGCGGACAGCGAGAGGGTGCGCAGCACTTCCAGGCCCGCCACGAAGGAGTGCCCGCAGTCCGGGTTCTGGCACATATAGGTGATTTCCTTGAACATGGCGGACATCGTGCGGCTCTTGACGGCGCGGACGGTGTATTCGCAATGCGGGCAGGGCAGGCCGATGACTCTCATTTCAGCTTTCTTTCCACTTGGTACAGGGCGCGACCGCGACCCGTCATGTTTTTTGACTGTATGCGTAAGCGCGACTTGACGAGCCATTCAGCCGCCTGATCGATACTTGCCAGCCCCTGGCGTTGGCGCACGAGTTCCAGCACCGCGCGCTCTTCGTCATTGAGGTTAATTTGATGGTCTGGCATTTTCTGTAACTTTAGAGTTGCTCAAAAGTGACTCGGTTTAAACGCTACGACGCTGTACGCTGTCGATGGTGGCGTCATCCAAGGCGATCACGGCCAGGGCTTCACGCATCACGATCTGGCGAACCAGCACCGCAAGCTCTTCGCCCTGGTAATTGGCGATCGAGGAAACGAGCTGGTGCTCATAGTCGTCGAGGCGCAGCATGACGCGGTGGCTGCGGATACGTTTTGCATCGGGGTACATGACGTTGTCCTTAGTGGGTGGGTTTGGATGCGAGTTCGCGCTTGTAGTCGGCGAGGCCGCGCAGGATCAGGAGGCGCAAGAGCCATGCGCGTGACCGCTGTTGAGCTGCGGCGAGAGTTTCGATTTCCTTTACCTCGTCAGGGGCCAGACGAACGCCAAGCGGCTGGGAGGTGACGCCTTTGGTAATGCGTCCGACTTTTGACAAATTATTCATAATGTTATGATCTGTAATCGCTACGGAATGGCGTAAATATATCACTCATTTGAGTGATTTGGAAAGGTATTTGTACTCAAATGAAGTATTTTTTTGATCGTCTTAAGGAAGAACGGAAGCGCCTTGGCCTCAATCAGGACGAGTTCGCTGCTCTTGGTGGGGTAAAAAAAGGTGCCCAGTTCAACTATGAAAACGGCTCCCGTACGCCAGATTCTGACTATTTGGCGGCCGTTGCTGCGGCTGGAGTAGATGTGTTGTATTTGCTGACAGGAGAACATGCGCTGTCAGCGTTGCCTGCGGACGAGCATGAACTGTTGACTGGCTATCGAAGTATGGACGTTCGCGGGAAAGCAGGCGTACTTGGGATGATTAGCGGCATGAGCTCGCCAACGCCCCCGGCATCCCAAGCAGGGAATGCCCCACACGTCGAAACCCACGGCAAGATTGGACAAAATTTCGTGGGGAACATCATTGGGCCGCAGACTTTTAATGTGGCCGGCAGCGGACGAAAAAAGGAAAAATAGTGTGCAAATGATTTACCTTCTTATGCATATTATAATTGCTGCGTGTTTTGTCTGCATACTGCGCATACCGATTTGATGCCTGAAGGTGGCGTAACGTCAACGTCTGAGCAACTTCGGCTGGATTCTGTTAGCGATACAAAGAAAGGAACAATTGATGTTTAACTTTTTGGTGATTGCTTCAGACATTACTTCATCGCGTGGTATTGTCACATTGGGAAAAGACCGTGTTTTTGGATGTACCAACACTGATATAGAGATGAAGTATGCCCCTGAAGGCGTGCTTGATCAACCTGCCTTGATGTCATTGCCGTTGGTTATCACGAACGAGTCCAGTAGTGACCCGGCTTTTCGGGCTTTTGCTCGGGTTGGCGCGATCACCAAGATCAGGCGCGACGATTCGAATTACCACATCGAGTACCTACTCGATTCAAACATTCCCCCTATTGCCAATGATGTCCTTGAATCACTCGGCCCTCAGTTGAACTTCGTGCCTGCGGGAAGGCGATCCTGGGGAGATTTTCACACTAATCATTGGGCAGTCAAGGACGCCGATCTCTTTCGTGTTTTGTACACTGAAGGCTTGGGGCATCGGCAGCCAACAGTCTTTACCTTACCCCAAGAACCAGTCGATCCAAATTTGGTCTCGGTGATGATGCCATTCGATGGCGGGTTTAATGGAGTTTTTGCAGTGCTGCAAAGCGTAGTAAGTGCAGCCGGGATGCGATGCCTACGTGCCGACAATATATGGGAGCACCATGTGCTTATCCAAGATGTTGTGAAGCTTATCGCGAGTGCGAGAATTGTGATATGCGATCTGACCGGGAAGAACGCGAATGTCTTTTATGAAGCTGGGATCGCGCATGCGCTAGGTCAGGATGTGATCCTGATTGCGCAGCATGAGACCGACATTCCGTTCGATCTCCGCCACATCCGCTACGTTAAATACCTCAACAATGAAGAAGGTTTGAGGGTGTTGGCGGAAAGTGTAGGGAAACGGTTGCAAAGTCTGGTCAGCAAGTGAATAGGGCCCGTACGCAGAGACTTCAGCTTGGTATTTGCATAGCTGGGCCTGTGTCAGAATTGTAGACCTGGCTTTGGAGTGACGAACTTTCGATTGGGATTGGTTTTAAATTGGATAAATAAAATTTTCCGGTAATATTTTTTAAATTTGACAGAGGCAAAAAATATGGATTTTAATCATGGTGATCGGTCAGAGGTTTTGGACTGGGTGGCGATAAATTCTGATGTTGAAGAGCGAGATAATCTTTTAGCTTGGAAAATGAGTAATGCCAATCCTTCGCAAGCTAATATTAGCGAATGGCCTCTTCTTCCAAAAGTAATTTCCCGGCTCGAACCTCTCTGCCTAAGGAAAATGACCAGTTTTGGGGATATTGCTGCGGAAGACGACGCCGTTTTAAACTATTTCTTGAAAACACCCGCAGTTAAAGAAATTTTGGATGGCAAAGTATTACTGGTTTTAGGTCGCAAAGGGTCTGGTAAGACTGCTCTGGTACGGCACTTTACTGAAGGTCAAAGTGGATTAAATTCTCGCGGCTTAACTCTTGGTCAATACCCTTGGAAAGTTCACGAGCAAAGAGCTGATTCTTCTGTAAATGAAGTAGACGCATATGTGGAGTCTTGGCGTTATCTTATTGCGACTCAAATAGCTGCGTTATTGTTGGCGCAGCCAAATATTGACCTGGAGACCGAGGAGGCAAAGTCTATTGCTGAGTTTTTTACTGTAAATTATGGCGGATTGTCGCCGGAACTCGGTGATATTCTTCGGCCCGGGAAATTAATGCTATCTAAAGCTTCATTCGAGCCTCAAGTTATGGGAAGTAAACTAGGGAGCGTTACCCTAGAGCGTACGAATGGAGATGCGGGGCGTGAATTGAAAGCTCTGACTGATGCGCTTTTATCTGCAGTGGAATCACTAGGTGCGCAAGTAGGTGTTGAAAAAATATATCTACATTTTGATGAGCTAGATCGTGGTTTAGTTGTACTTGATGATGCTCGGAAAAACTTGTTGATAGGGTTGATTGTCGCTGCGCGTGAAGTGTCTCGTACAACGGCTCTTAATTTCGTGAAGTGTGTGCCAATTGTTTATTTGCGTACAGATCTTTGGGAAGGTCTGAACTTTTCTGATAAAAATAAAATTTCGCAAGGGAAAACCCTTAACCTTGAGTGGGATTCGAGTTCTCTTTCCGACCTAATTAACGAACGTATTAAGGCGATCATCGGAAGTAGTTCTAATTGGGATACTATTTCTTCGCCAAGCCTAATGCGTGGATCACAGAAGAAATGGGCGCATATTCTTGCGCGTACATTTCTGCGCCCAAGAGATGTTATTAGCTTTCTTAATATAGCCCTAAAATTGGCAGTAAAACGCGATCTCGATAAGGATGTACCGCTAATTTTGGAGAATCGGGATATTGTTGGTGCTCGTGAAAAATATTCTTCCTACCTAAAGCAAGAATTGAAGGATGAAATTATTCCTCATTGGCAATATTGGGAGGATGCATTGAAAGCTTTTTCTGAGCTTGCCACGCAAACATTCAAGATCGATCAGTTCAGAGTGGAGTATGAAAAGAGAAAGTCCACGGGGAATTTGTTAAGTCCAGACGAGGCTATCTCTAAGTTGTATGAATTTTCTGTTGTGGGGTACGAAAGGCGCAGCGGTTATGGTGGCTCATCTTGGGTTTTTCAATATACTACCCCAGAAGCAGGGTGGGACAATGCTGCCACAAATTTGAAAGTACATGTGGGACTTAAGGAAGTAGCAAAGCTGCGAGAAGAAAGGACACCCGGTGCGAATTTGGAAGGAGGGGCCGAAAATTAACAGCGGTGCGGATCTTTTATTACATAAAGGATGGATCGCTTCGTGACAGAAAAGGTGTAAGGCACGGATATTTATAGTTTTTCGTACTGCCTCATTGCATGCTTATGCTTACGAAGGCTTCTAATGTTCTTCGCCGTTCTCTTTGATTATGTCGCGCACTTCTTCGATATGTTTCCAAGCATGCAGCGCCGCTCGCTTCGCGGCCTGCTTGCTCTTGTAAAGATGCTCCAGCGTCTTGAGCGTGCCTATAGCACCAGCCTGCTCCTGCCCCGCCTTTTTCTTCTTCGCCGCCACGTCCTTCCACTTGGCCACCACGCCCGTGACGCCTTCGTCCGGGTCTTTCTCTTCCTCGCGTTCGGCCTCCACCGCTTCCGTTTTCGTCTCAAATTCCACACGCGTGGTAAAGCCGTTGCCGCCCAGGCTGTGCGTGACCTTGACTGATAGCCATTCGGTGGCGTCGATCTCGGGCTTGAAGCCCTTCACCGTCACGGGCGATTGCGGGAACACGGCCGGGTTGCCCAGGGCCAGGCTCATTTCAAAGGTGGCCAGGCCGCGCAGGATGCGCTGCCATTCGGCCACGGCCGCCGCGCGCGCGTCCGTTTCGTTGGCGAAGGTGGTGCGCAGGCGCTTGCTGTTGCCGGGCACGCCGGCCACCACGCTGCGGCGCCGGGCGTAGCGCTCGTCATGCCAGAAGGCGCGCACGCCCGTGTAGGCGTCGCTTTCGGCGCTGTGGTAGCGGTGGCCGTCGCCCAGGGCGCGCGTGATGGGGATCACGGGCAGCGCCTTGCCGCTGGCGGTGCGGCTCTGGTTGATGGGAATGAAAAGCAGGGTGTCATTCTTGACGGTGGCCACCGCGTCGTACTTCCGGCCCAAGCGGCGCAGGAAGGCCGCATCGCTTTCGTGGGTCTGGTCGATGTGCTCGACGGCGGTATCGCGCAGGCGCGCCGACACGCCCGACGCCAGCTCGTTGCGAAAGGCGATCGCCTCGATGATGGCGCCCAGGGTGGTCTTGTGGAAGCTGTGTTCCTGCTGCTGTTTAAACGTGTCGATCAGGTTGGCCGACCTGGCGCGCAGGGTGATGGTGTCGGGCGCGCCGCTGTGCTCCACCTCGTCCACGGTGAACTTCCCCATGTCCACCAGGCCGGACGATTGCCAGCCCAGCGCCAAGGCGATCTGCGCGCCGCGCGGCGGCAAGGCCAGCTTGCCGTCGCTGTCGTCCAGGGAAATGTCGAGCTGGTCGCTCTCGTCGCCACGGCACAGGGTCAAGGTCAGATTGATTAGCCGCGGTGAAACGATGGCCGTCAAATCCTTGTCCTCGATGCTGACCTTGAAGGCGGGGATATGCTCGCTCATTTGAACTTGTCCGCCGCGCTGCCGATGGCGCCGCTGATGCTGCCGCCGATCTTGTCTTTCATTTCTCTGACGACGCCGCCATATTTCGACGTGATGCCGCCGACCACATTGCCCACTACGCTGCCCACGGCATTCTTGGCCGCGCCGGCAATGCTGCTAGTCATGCCGTCGATGCTGAGCATGTTTTTCAGGTCGCCGATGTCGCCCAGGCCGACCATGGCCAGCACGCCGTCGTCGTCGCGCTTGAGCGTAATCGAGAACTCGACGCGCCGCGCGCCGCCGCTGCCGTCAAGGATGGTGCGGCCCTCGGTCATGCTGGTGATGCGGTAGGAGCCGAGAATGCGGCCCGTGCCCTGGATCAGAATCCACGATTTACCGGTGTCCGCCATCATGCGCAGCGCATCGAGCGAGTAAAGGGAGCCGGTCAGTTCCGGCGCCACCCAGCCCGACAGGGTAATCGTGTCATCACCTGGCCCCACGTACTGGTGCGCGTCGCGCAAGCCCACGCGGGCCGTGCTGGCGTGCTTCCATTCCGTTTGCCGCTGCAGCTCGTGATAGGCCAGGGTCGGCAGGCTGAACACGAACATTCCTAAAATCATCATCATGGTGGTTATTCCTTCTTAATCGTGGTCGCGCAGGGACGAGCGGATGCGCGCCGCCTTTTCGCGGTCGCGCTGGTCGAGCGCCGTGCTCACGGCGCGGGCGATGGCCTGCGGATCGGTGCCGGCCTGCACGTGGAAGGTGATTTCGATCTTGTCGCCCTGGATGGTCATGCCGGCGCCGAACCCGCCCTGGGACAGCGGGGCACGCGTGTCGAAGGCGCTTGCGGGTAATGCCGTGGCCGTGCCGATGGCGATGCCGGCGCCCAGTTGCGTCAGGCGCTGCGCCAGGCCCGATACCTTGGCAATGGGCGCCCCCTCGCTGCGGTCCAGGCCCACGGCCAGGCCCTGCATGGTGTAGTCGCCCAGCTGGGCAAACACGCGGCTCGGGCTGTGGATGCCCAACTTTTCCTTGAACCAGGCAATGGTGCTGGAACCGGCATTGCTGATGGCGTCCTTGACGGCACCCATGGAACCGGTGATGCCGTTGACCAGGCCGCGCAGGATGTTGGCGCCGAACTCGGTGAACTGGGCCGGCAGCTTGATGCCGAACCAGCTCAACACGCCCGCGAACGCCTGATAAAACACGCCGACGGGTGACCAGTTGATAATCAGGGCCGTGATGTTGCCCATGCCGCCAGCGCAGACGGTGCGCAGGCGCGACCAGATATCGGCGAAGAATGCGGCGATAGGTTGCCAGGATGCGGTAATGCGCTGCAGGATGCTGGCGCCGAAGTCGGTGAACGTGGCCGGCAGCGTGATGCCGAACCAGCCCAGCACACCCGCGAAGGCACGATAGAACAGGCCCAGCGGTGACCAATTGGCGATCAAGGCGCTGACGCCGCCAATGCCGCCAGCAAAGGCTGTCTTGATGTGCGACCAGATGCCTGTGAAAAACGCCTTAATCGGTTCCCAGTATTTATAGATCAGATAGGCGGCGCCCGCAATGACCGTGATGGCGATGCCGATCGGGTTCATCAGAAGGGCGCGGCCCAGCCACAGCACAGCGCGTCCCGCCCACATGAAGGCGCCGCCCAGGCCACGCAAGATGGGCGTGAGCACGCCGCCCTTCACGCCCATCTTGGCGAACATGACGTGCAGCATGGCATACGGGCCGATCATGGCGGCAATGCCCAGCATCAGCGGCCCGAGCACCAGCAGCAGGCCCGCCAGCACGGCGAAGGCGGTAATCATGACCTTGGCCACGGTCGGATTGCGCTCCATGAAGCCATTCAAGCGCTGCACGGCGCTGATGGCCAGTTCCAGCCCCTGCGCGTATAGCGGCAAGATTTTCTCGCCCATGGTCAGTTTCAAGTTGGCCAGCTTGGACTGCGCCTCCAGTTCCTTGCCGGCCGCCGAGTCGCGCCCCAGCTTTTCCAGCCGGCCGATATCGGCGGCGCCACGGTTGAGTTTTTCATTTTTGTGGATCTGCACGCGCTGCAAGTACATCTGCGAATACAGGTTCGACGCGGTGCGGTTGGAAAAAATGCTGCCGATGGCGTCGAGCACCTGTTTCTTTTCCGTGATGCCCTTCTTGGCCAGTTGCGGCAACAGCACCTTTTCCAGCCATTCGAATTGGTTTTCGCGGAACAGTTCCGCGCCCAGCAGCGCGCCGGGATCGAGGAACGAGACTTGCCCCGCCTTGTCGTGCTTGACCTTGCTCTTGTCGCCAATCAGGCCGAACTCTTCCAGCTTCTTGGCCGAACGCTTCGTCGTGCGGCCCTGGTACAAGTTCTGGTAGGCGCTCATCAGGGACGTGCCGACGCGGTTGCCGCTCATTTCCTGCACCAGCGGTTCCATCTGGTAGTAAAAGGCGTCATCCTTCAAACCCTTGGCGGCGATGCCGCCCGTCTTGATCATGTTCAGCCATTCATTCGGCCCGACGCGCCCGCCCGTGGAGGTAATCACCTGCTGCACGATATTGGCCTGGGCTTCGAACTTTTCCTTGCTCTCCAGGCCGCCGCGCAGCTCGATGACCTTGAGCATGTCCATAAATTTGCGTTCATTGTCGGCGCCTTCGGCCTCGCCAAAGAAGGCGTGATTGGCAAACTTCATCTTGGCCAGGGTAGGGGCGACCATTTCCGCGTGGTGTACATCGGCGAAGGCGCTCATGCCGTCGCGCATCAGTTGCAGGTTGTCGAGCTGGCTGGTGCCGTAGGTTTTCATGTTGCGCGCGAAGGCGACGGCTTCAGCTGACACTTTGTCGCCCAGGCCAAGGGCGTTGACGCGGCCCACTTCCGTTTGATAGTGCTTGGCCTCGTTCAGTCCCTTGACGACGGGCGCGCCGATGACGGCGCCCGTGGCGGTCGCGCCAGCGCCGGCCATGGCCAGATTGCCCGCCTTGTTGCGCAGCTTGTCGGCATGCTGGGTGGCATTGGTGACGCGCTGCTGCTTGGTGGCCGCGTTAGCCAGCTTCTGCTGCTGCAGCGTCATGGTTTTGTTGGTGGCCTCGATCTCGCGGCGCAAGGTGCGCTCGTGGTTGGCCAGGTCTTTGGTGCCGATGCCGGCGCCCGCAAGGCGCTCGCGCATGACCTGCAGTTGCTGGGCCTGCTGCTGGCCGGCTGTCTTCAAGGCGCCGGCCGCTTTGACGGCGGCGTTAAATTCGCGCGTCATGGCGCGCGTGGGCGCCTCCGCCTGTTTCATCTTGACGGCCAGGCCGGCCACTTTTTGTTGCGCCGCTTCCAGCTTGACGCGCGTGGCGTCCAGGCCGCCATGCAGCTCGCGGAATTTGCTGATGTTCTTTTGCTGGGCGTTCAGGTCGCGCAAGCGGTCACTGGTGGCCTTCAAGGCCTTGGCCGTGTCGCTAGAGCCGCCCATGATTTTTTTCAGCGGGCCGGTGATTTTGTCCAGCGCTGCAAACACTACCTGTAACTTCAAATCCCGACCAGCCATCTATTCCGCTCCGCTTCTCTGCCTGGCGCGCTCGCGCCAGGCCATCAGTTCATCAATCGTAAAACAGTCCATCGCTGCCGGCGTCCAGTGGAAGACGCCGGCAATGTCGGCCATGGCGTCCTCTACTTCGCCGGGGATACCGAAAGGCGATCGGCTTTGCTCGCCAAAAAACCGGCAACCTCTGCGCCCACGGCCAGCAGGTCGGCCGGGTCCATGTTGGCGATGTCGTGCGCGGTCAAAGTCGGTTCGGTAATGCGCGGCAGTACGATCTGCAGGGCCGACACGTTCAGGTTGGCCAGCTCGATCAGGGAAATGCCGCGCAGGGCGCCCGCCTTGGGTTTGCGTACGGTGAGCGAGGTGATGAAGGTGTCGCCGCGCTTGATCGGCTCGTCCAGTTCGATGACGGCTTGGTTTTGGGTATCGTTATTCATGGTGTTGTCCTGGTAGTGTGGTGGTAAGTAAAAGGGGGATTACAGGCCGATGGCCTTGCGGATGGCCGCGTTGGTGTCGCCGCCGCCAAAGTTCTCGGTGCCGCTCATGAAGTCCAGTTCGATGACGGTGGCGCCGTCGATCATCAGCTTGTAGTAGCTGCAAGCCATGGTGTATTTGTGCGTGGTGTCGTCTCCCATCTTGGCGCCGCCCATGTCGATTTCCTTGTAACGGCCGCGCACAACCACTTCCACGGCGGCGACGGTGCCGTCATCGTCTTCCTGGTAGGCGCCGGCAAAGCGCAGTTGCACGGCGCCGTGCGTGTGGGCGCCGTACTGTTTCAGTGCTTCGGCGATCAGGCCGCCGCCGCTCCATTCCAGCGACAGCGCCTCATTGCCGAAGTCCACGGACACGGGGCCGCTCATGCCGCCGGCGCGGTACTCTTCCATCTTGCGGCTGAGTTTTGGCAAGGTGACTTCGGGCACCATGCCCATGAAGGAGACACCGTTCTGGAACAGGTTGAAGTTTTTCAGTTTGCGGGGCAGGCCCATAATTTCTCCAGTATTTCAATGCGCCCGCGCTGGCGCGGGCAGGGTGGGGATGGTGACGCCTGTACGACTACGCGGCGATGCGCGAGGCGAAGTCGGCCAGGTAGCGGTCGGTGATGCGCTGCTGGAATTTCAGGTTTTCCAGCGGCGGCACGGGCGTGTAGTCGTAGTCGATGGCCAGCTTGCCGTCTTTCAGCGCCGTCTTGTCGTTGTATTGCTCGTCATACCAGGCATGGCCGTCGATGATGTAGCCCTGCAATTTCAAGTCGCGGAACTTGGCATTGATGCTTTCCAGCAGGTCGCGCACCAGGGACGGATGCAAGGGCACATCGACATAGGAGAAATGCGCTTCGGCGATGGTGTCGGCCAGCACCTGGGCCGTGCGCGTGTAGCTCTCGAAATAGAAGAAGCCGCCCGGCGCCTCGCAGGTGCGCGAACCCCAGAAACGGTAGCCGCCCATGTTAATCAAGGTGGTTACTTCCTTGGCGTTGAGCACGCCGGCATCGGTGGCCGGGTCTTGCAGGTCGAAAAACACGTCCTTGGTGATGCCGGTCGGGCCGTTGATGACGACGTTGGACAGCGTCTTGTGCCAGCCCGTTTCCTCGTCGATCTTGGCGCGCAGGCCCATGGCGTAAGCGACGGCCGAAATGCTGGCCTCGGCATCGGTGGCGGTATCCCAGTTCACAAAATCCGGCCAGATGATCATGACCTCGCGCTGGCCGAACTGGCCGCGATAGGTGGTGGCCGCCGCGACGGTGGCGCAGCCATAGGCCGAGGCATACACGAAGGCGCGCAGGCGCTGTGCCACGCTGGCCATGGCGTTGGTGACGGCCTGGGTGTCGAGGCCAGGCGCGCCAAGGATGCGCGGTTTCACGCCCAACTTGCTTTGCGCGGCCAGCAGCGCCTGGGCGCCCAGGTACTTGCCATCTGGCGATACGCCGCCCACGGCGTTGCTGGTGGTTTCCGCTTCCGTTTCGCCTTCGGCCACGCGCACCACGACGGTGAGCGGCTTGGTCTGCGCGGCGATAGCTTCCAGTGCGCGGTACAAGGTGCCCGTCTTGCCGGCCTTGCCCATGGCGGCCAGAACGTTGGTGACGAGCACCGGGGTATCGAGCGGGAAGGCCGCCGGGTCGGCATCGTCGGCCGTGGCGATCAGGCCCAGCACGGCGGTGGACACGGTGCGGATCGGGCGCGAACCCTCGTTGATTTCAATGACGCGCACGCCATGGTGGTAGTCGGTGGACATCGTTTGTTCTCCTGGCAGGTGGTGAATATTGGGGTATTACGGGGTGACGGCTGGTGCCACGTTTGGCGTCAATGTGATGCCGGCATCGGCAAAGGCACGCCGGGCCTCGTCCGGCAGGGTGTCGGCGATGCGCTGGTATTCGGCACCGACAGCCGCTTGCAGCGCATCGAGATCGTGCGCGGCGGCGACAGCCTCGCAGATCGTGATGTCGAGCAAGCCGGTACGGGCCTGGACAATCGCTTGCACGGTGTCCGTGTCGCCGCTGGCCACGGCAGCAAAGCCAATGCCGGCCAGACGGTTGAGGATGGCGTCGCGCACCTGGCGCACGCTGGCCAGATACGGCGCTGCCAAGACTGCAAAGGAGGGCGCCGGGCGCGCGGCAATGCTCCATTTGCCACCGGATTTTTTACGGATCGTCGCGCCAGCGCAGATCGCTTCGCGCAGCATGGCTTCATCGGCTGGCGTGACAGGAAGCGCATCGGCTGGCCAAGTCCCGGCGGCGTCATAGGCGGCGCGCAGTGCTTCGATATAAAAGCCGCCTGTTGATACTGAGAAATATTTATGCATTATTTTCCTGTGGCGTAGACCGTGACCACTGCGGCGCCAGGGGCGTTTGCTGTGACCACGACAGATGACAAAGTCGCGGAACCGGTGGCGTAATACATGGGGCTGACGCCGTTGCCAGACACCGCCGATACCGTCAAAAGGGCATTCGGAAATGCAATTGGGAAAGATACAATTCCGCTAGAATCGATGACAGCTTGTATCCACTGCCGAATTTCGCCACTCGGCAGGTTTTGATAGCCATTCGTCGTGAGCGACGCGGCAAAATCTCCTGAGCTGGCAAGCACGCCTGTGCCTGTTGCAATCCACGCGCCATTGCCTACATGCACCAGGACGAGCGAACCGCCAGATTCAACGTGGCACGCATTGACAAAGCCGCCATTAGCTTGGATCGTATCGGCGCCCTGCCGGCTGATGGTGACAGGGGCCGAAGCAATACCGCCCTGGTTGGAATACGTGATGCTCGCTCCTGCAGGCAAGTCTGCACCCAGCGGCAAAGTCAAGGTAAAGCCGCCATTGCCAAAGGTATAGATAAAGCCACCCACGTGTTCTACTGTGAGCGCTGCTGCTGCCGAAAACCCGAACGATGCACCATGCCTGACGCCATTGGTGCGGACAAACTCGGCATTGACCAGTTTTTTCGACGCGTCAAACTTGGATAGCGTCGCCACCTCCTTCATGCTGTATTGCGGATGGGGATCCTTCGCTTCGGCGTGTTTGGCCAGTTGCCCCTCGCCATAGACCATTACTTTGCTGTCTTGCTCATCGACATAGGAGCGCTTGGCCAGTCGCGGGTGTGGATCAGCATCGTCCCTATGCGCAGCAAGTTGTTGCTCGCCGTAGATCATGACCTTACCGTCCTGCTCATCGGCATAGCGTCGCACGTCAGTCATGTGGTTTTCCAACTGCTGCTCGCCATGTAGACGGACGTTATCGTCTTGCTGGTCAACATAGGAGCGCTTGGCCAGGCGAGGATGTGGATTATCAGCGTCCACATGCCCAGCAAGTTGTTGCTCGCTGTAGATCATGACTTTGCTATCTTGCTCATCGACATAGTTGCGCTGCGCCAGTCGCGGGTGTGGATCAGCATCGCCCACATGCCCAGCAAGTTGTTGCTCGCTGTAGATCATGACTTTGCCGTCCTGCTCATCGACATAGCTGCGTAGCTTGCCCAGCTCCTCGGCACCGTAGGCACGCACGGTCATAATTTGTTCATCGACATACTTGCGCGTGGCCAGCACCACAGATGGGTCGATCTTGAGTTCGATGGCCGCCGTGCTGGCGACGATCAGCACGACACGCACCACTTGCGTGCGTCCGCTCCCCTCAGTCATCACCGGTTTGTAGCTGGGCGGGCAGTTGGCAACGACGCAGAGGTCGCCGGCTTCGTCATAGATGCCGATTTCGCGCAGCCACCAACCGCCGACGTCTTCGGGGAGCACCTGTTCGACGATGATCTGGCTGGCGTTCGCCGGATCGACTGTCAACTGGTTTAAGCCCGCGCGGCGGACCTCACGGACGAGCGCCTTTTGCTTGCGATCAGGCATCGGCAGATTGCCGTTGCCATCGCCCACGGCCATGTTTTTGAGTTTCAGTGTGCCGCCCAGGGCAATGGCGTTTGCCAGCTTGGCTTCACCCAGTTCGGTCAGGATGGCGAAAAATGTGCTCATGGATAAATAGTCAGAGTGTCAATGGTGTGGGATGTGCCGGCCTGCAAAAGAGCGCCGCGCACTTCGATGATTTCAGCGATCCATGGATAAACGGTCATGACGTCGCCGTGATAGGCGGCCACGCCTACTTGTAGCGTGCCGCGACTTTCCAGATAAATTGCCAGCCCTGTCATGTGTCGGCTGACAGGTTTGGCGTCGGCGATCAGGCGTTCCATTTCCAGGAACATCTCATCGGTGATGCCTGAGCCGAGCACGCCCACGTCAAGGCGAAAAGTGCCGGGTACGCCTGGCGGTGCGGTCTGCCACCATTCGGTGATGCGGATCACGTAGCCCAGGGACTCGACCACGCGGCGCACGGCGGCAATCGTGCCTTTGTGCTTGTGGATGAAATAGGACGCCTTGATGGTGCCGCGCTTGATCGATTCGGGCCAGGCGTCGTCCCAGCGGTCGACGGAACAGGCCCAGGCCAGAAACGGCAGCAGGACAACCGGGCAGCGGTCGGCGTTCCACAGGTCGCGCAGTGGCACGGGCACGTTGACCAGCTCGGCGCAGGCCACGGCAATGGCGCGCTCCAGCGCCGTGGTGTTGGGCGGCAGGGTGGGCACGAGCTTATTCATCGAGCACCACGACATTGAGCTTGATGGCCGTGCAGCGCGCGGCCTGGGTGGCGTTCAGTTCGATGTCCGCAGCCGGGCTGGTCAAGACGACCTTGCGCACGCCCTCGACGTGGACGGCGGCGCTGCAGGCGGAACGATAGATGCTGTGCCCCAGCGGGCGGCGCGGCTGCGACACGCGCACGGCGTTGGCGCGCGCGGCGTCCAGCAGAATCGGCACCTCCGGGCCGACGCCGATAAACAAGGTGGCCTCGATCTGGTAGTCGATGACTTGGGCGGCCTGCACCGTCAGGCGATCACCCAGGGGACGCACGTCCTCGGCGTTGAGTGCGCGCGCCACGGTGGCCAGCAGCGCGGCGTCGGCGATGCCTGTGTCGTTGTTGGCCAGCACCGTGACTGTGACGCTTGCCGGCGCGGGGCTGGTGGCGCTCGCGTCCTTGACGTGGCCGTCGCTGCTGCGCGCGTGGAATTCATACGACGCCTTCGGGCCGGCTACGGACAGGCCGTCCGGCGCTTCCTGGATGCGCAGGCGATAGGCGTCGTTGTCTTCCATGACCGCAAGCACCGGCGGCAGGGCGTTCGGATTGGCCGGCGTGATGACCAGGCGCGCCACGTTGACGTTGGCGCCCAGCTGGTCCAGGTCGCCATCGAGGGCAAACGCCAGCATGATGGCCTTGCCCGCTTCGTTGACGCGGTTGCGCAGGATGGTTTCCTGATAGCTGTTCTCTTCCAGCAGCTTGGTGGCCGGTTCCGACTCCAGCTCCAACAGGGCCGTGACGGCGGCGCGCTCGGCTTCCGGCAGCAGGCTGACCAGGTGCGCCTTGCGCTTGGCCAGAATGGTTTCGAAGTCCAGCACTTCCACGACGCTGGGCGCCGGCAATTGGGTCAGGTCGATGGGCGTGCTCATACTGTGCCGCCTTGCTTGACGGGCACGGACAGGGTGATGCCCTGGCCATTCGCCGTGCCATCGAGCAGCAGCGCGATGGCGCCGTCCGTGTCGCGCGTGAGCTGTACGCTGGCGAGCTGCAGGCGCGGCTCCCAGCGGCGCAGGGCAAAGGCGGTGGCGGCATAGATGCGCAACTGCGTGGCGCTGTTCAGGGGCTGATCGATCAGCTCGGGCACTTCGGAACCATAGCGGCGGCGCCGGATGCGCGAACCCATCGGCGTGGTGAGAATGTCGGTCACGGACTGGCGCAGGTGGCCCAGGCCCGTCAGGCTGCGCCCGGTGGCGGCGTGCATGCCCATCATGATTGCGGTCCGCCCGACTTGTCGCCGCCGGCCTTGACGCCACCATGCGGATGCTTGGCCAGGCTGATGGCGCCGGCCAGTACGTCGCCGCTAGCCTTGACGCTGCCCTTGACGGTAGCACCCTGCATGACGATCAGGTTTTTCATGACGGTCAAATCGCCCGTGCAGATGGTGCTGGGCGCGTTCGACGTGACCTTGTCGGCGGTGATGGTGGCGGTGCCGCCGGGCAGCGTGGCCGTCAGGGCGTGGGCCGCGTGGTCGTACTGCACCACGGCGCCGTCGGGGTAGTGCGTGGTGTGGATGCTGTCGTTGGACTCAGGCGCGTCAAACTCCTGCGAGTACAGCGCCGGCAGGATGATGCCGCGCGTCAGGTCGCCGCCCGGGGAAAAGACGATCACCTGTTCGCCCACTGTGGGCGCCGACCAGGTTCGCGTGCTGCCGGCGCGCCGTGTGGCCCATTTCAGCCATTCAGTGGTGAGGGTTGGCCCGAGCTGGACGCGCGCCCTGGCGCCTTTGACCTCGGCAATGGTGCCCAGGCGGATCAGGTTTTGCAGCAAGCGGAGGAGGTCGGACAGGTCGGCGTTCATGCAGTGCATGTTGCCGAAGTCCGCGTGCGGATGCACGCGGGCGCGGGTTGATAAGTGGCTTAGTAGCTACGAATTATTATCTACATGATAATGCGGAAGAAGTTGAAATTAGTTTTGATAAATTTTCGTTTCCAAAAGTATAAATTTCTTAGTGATTCTCACTTTTTTTAACGATGTTGGAAATTAATTTTCCACTATGGAACAGTGAGTAACTGTCTAAATCCGTATTGTTCTCAATTCCTATTAGGTTGAGAAACCAACCTTCACTAAATTCCAAATTAAGACCGCCGTACTCATTGGTGATTCTTGCGAAAACTATAGATTTTCCGACTAATATATTAAGCCCATAAAGCATTTTTCCATTTTTCTCATTGTTATCGTTGCTAGTGCAAATTATTTCATTTTCATGTAAAACATTCCATTCAGAATGCTTTACAAATATCACAAACTCGCCGTCAAATTGTCGTTGCTCAAGAGATAATGTAGAGTTTTTCAATGGTCGCTCCCTCCGAATTTTACCTCCGAAATAGAAGGAAACCATAGAGCCAGTGCCTGGGCCGGCGATAATTGACCAACAATCTTTCCCAATGAGTCTTTCATAGAATTCATTAGCGGAATTTACTGTGTATTTAATATCGTCCATTGGCAATCTCCCTGGCAATTTCTAAAATTTCCTGATAGTTGTAATTTTGTCCACTTATTTCATCGTGAAGTATACGTTGCTTACTATCGTCGAGTCCAAATTTAGCAGCTGCGTCCTTTGCCTGTTTATTTTGATCTTGATTATTTCCTGGCATGCCTCCATCGCCTGCTCCTTTTTTCGCATTCTTCATGCTGCATTTACCAAAAGAATCGTTTTCATTATTCCTGTTGGCGGCCTTAATTGCATCTGCAAGCTTGCTGGCAGCTTGGTAAGCTCTGTAAGTCCGATAACCTGTATAGGCAACTCTTCCGGCAACTATTACCGCAGGTACAAAGAAAAGTTCCCCTGTTGGGTCAACATACGATAGCGGATTTCCATTTACGTATGCATAAGTATTCGTACCGCCCGCCAATCCAATCGGATCACTCTGCAAATACCGTCCCAGTGACGCATCATAGTAACGATTCCAGTTGTACCACAACCCTGACTCGGTATCGTAGTACTGCCCCGGGAATCCGACATGCATGCCGCCGATATTGTCGACGATGACGGTGCGGTCAAATGCGGCATTGGTGGCGCGCCAAGCGACGGCGCCGCTGGCATTGGTCAGAACTTCAGGGCGTCCTAGATGGTCATTGTGGCTGGCGTAGAATTGGCCGCTGCGCGCCACGCCCAACAGCTCTCCGCCGAGCCAGACGTAACTGGTATTCACAGGGTTCAACTCGGCTAGCAACTCTCCTTGTAGTCCATAGATCATGAAGGTATTGCTTTTTGCGACACGCTGATTGAGCGCATTACTGCGATAAGCAACAATATTGCCATTGATGTTTATGCCGTAAATCCGGTTAAACACATCATACATATATACTCGGCTGCCATCGTATCGTGAGTCGGTGACAACATTTCCAATTGCGTCATACGTAAAATTTCGAACCTGGTTATTGCCATGCCACGATACAAGCCGGTTGCTGCTGCTATCCAATACAAAATTGTAGGCAACATAATTGCGAATATGAACCGTACGATTGCCTGCCTGATCACTGGCAAAGTACTGCGGGTCACCATTACGCCATATATTTTTAACCCGATCAGCCATGTCGTAATCGAGTGTCTGTGACTGCGCCGGGTTGCCGTAGTCGGTCATCTGCGTGACATTATTCACAGAGTTATATCCCATATCAACATGGTGTGGGCCACCAGCCAGTAACCTAATACGGCCATCGGCATCATAAGTAACCCTGCGCGGCTGGTTGTTTCCGAAACGCCAGGCATAACGCTTGCCGCTGACGGGCTGATAGAGAAACGAATCAGCGATAGTGCTCCACGCGCCCTGACTGGTCACTGACGAGACACGCCCTACACCGTCATAGTGATAATTGATGACCAGACCAGTTGGGTAGGTCATGCTAGTCAATCGGCCAACCGCATCGTAATTCCAACTTGTCGTAAATACGTTACCATAAATCGTATTTACCTGCTGGATGATTTGTCCCGCTGCGTTATAGCTATACGCAGTTTTCCCTGTACCATCGCTGAAGCCCGATAAACGTCCCTTGCCATAAGCGCCTTGATCATAGATAAATGTATCGACATAACCACCGCTGCTGCGGGTAGTCTTGCGTCCCAAGGCATCCCACGTATATTGAATGACGATGCCGGCAGAATTTGTTTCACTCATGAGGCGCCCTGCACTATCGTAGGCATATGTCGTCGTGCCCGTATCCGGACTGACGACGCTGGTAACCTGGCCAAAGCCGTTATAGGTGTAACGCGTTTGCAGCGGCCGCGGATCGGTCACTGATGCCAGGTTGCCCTGTGCATCATATTCCAGGACCGTCGTGCCGCCATCAGGCGCGGTGCTGCCCACCAGGCGGTTGGCGGCATCGTATGTATACAGGCTGACACGCTCTTCGGCATCGCTGCTGCTCGTCAAATTGCCATTGTTATCGTAGCGTTTTTCGACACGTTGGCCATTGTTGCCCAACTGGGTGTATGGACGGCCCAATGAATCAAGAATAGTGGTACTGCTAAATTCCGTGGTGCCCACTGCGACTGGCACTGAGCCATTGATGTCGGCATAGTGCCTGGGGGAGCTGGTTTTCACAGTGTTGTCAGTTATGTTCACTGCTCTCAGCTCGACCTCACCCAGCGCGTCACCGACTGATTCCAGCCGGCCAGCTGCGTTATATTGGTAGCGCGCCATGCTACCGTCAGGATAAGCTATCGTACTAGGCTGACGAGCATGATTGTACGTATATGTTGTTGTCCGAACACCGCCACTTATATTTTCCACAGCGGTGAGTAAATTACTCTTTTCATCATACGTGTAGTCGGTCGTAACGCCATTTACATCGACCAACCGGCTCGGAAATCCTCGTCCGTTATAGGCCGAATACTTCACTTGATGGCCTAGCGCATTAGTGACTGATGTAAGATTCGCTGCGCTATCATAGGCGTAAATTGTAGACGAAATCGCACCCGGCAAGGTTTGATTGACTGTGTACGTATTGGTTACGCCAGATGGATAATATGTATACTGATATTCAAATTTTCGTTGGCTACCCGTCAAAATATCCGTTACTGTTTCAGATGCGAGACGATTCAATCCGAATCCACTGGAAAAGTATGTATAGGCAGTACTCGAAATATTTAATCCAGAAGAATCGTAAAAGTCTACTTGGATTAAGTTATTTCCATTCCATGTGTAAATTTGTTTTTCCCCCAATGACGTACCTGCTGCATTAGTCAACTGCAACAGTTTTCCAGTCGCATCGTAAGTATAATCTTTTTTTACTCCATTCCAATCCAACGTATAGTCTACCCAGCCATTGGAGTCATAGCTTGTATGTGCATTGGCAGCGGAACATGTACTGGAAGCCGCTCGTGAAACAGTACTTAGTTTAAGCGCACCTTGAACTGGGGCAAATGTATAGGTGGTTGTCTGATTGGTTGAATTTTTTATTGTTGTTGAATTGTGTGCGTAAGTAAAAGTATCATTTTCCTCGCCTCCGGTAAGTGAGCTTACATGCACACGTTTATCTGCATAATAGCTATAGGTGCTGTAGCGCTCTCCATTAATTGACAATCCTGTTAAAAGTGAATAATCAATGTTGGGGCTTTCATAGTGATATGTTCGAATATCTGGTGATGTTCCTGGTGAGGTGACGGATGAAAGTAAATTGACATTGGCGTATTGGTAGCTCCACTCATTTCCGTCTTGATCACGAGCCTTCGATACGTACCAGTCTGGATTGTAGGTGAAATCAATAAAATTACCCGCAGCATTACTTACTCGACTTGGGAGCTTATTGTTGATGGTGTAGTTAAATTTCAGAAGGTTGACGCCGCCTCTGGTATTGATATTCTGGATTACGCCGAGCGTGGAGTAGTTATATATTAACGAATCTGTGATTAATTTATATCCATTTTCGGGGGAATATGTCATTTTCCCCATTGCGGAAGAATTATTGACGGTGTAGGTGAAGTTATAGGCTGCATTGGATTTGAATGTATATCTTGCGCCATCAGGTAAGGTGAATACCACTGAGGTTGGCATACACTTATTTGGGTAGTCTGAACTCCGAAAGCAACCAGATGTTTGCAGTGGAGCGTAATCATAGGTGGAGTTCCAGCGATTACCGAACATCCGCGCAGAAGTATCAAAGCTTTTATAGGTTCTATCAAGTCCCATACTAAATTCGCCCTCGGCCACTATGTCATGCTCAGTCTTGAATTTCTCGCCCGTAGCAATGATCACAGGATTCGATGTCGAGGGACTTTTCCCTTCGCAATCGTTTGGTGCCGTGTTGGCATCTGAGCTTGACTTCTCCTTCGCCGGTGAACTGCGACCCCCACCCGAATTTCCATTTTTCGTACTATACGATCCATAGGTGCGCGGTCGAGTATCGCCGTAATTTGGAAGTCGCTCGTCATTAACGTAAACCCTATCCTCATAAGCACGAGGCGGGGGATTTCCTTTTTCGTTCGCGGCGACGGCAACTGAAGTAATTCCACTCAAAACAAGTGCAGCGGATATGTTAAACCAAACATGATTTAGACAAATTTTCAAAGACCCTCCGATTAGTATTCGTCAAATATAATTTCAAAGCATCAATTTGAAATGTATTTTTAAAATCTATTTTTGTCAATCTTTTATTCTTGCCCAATTTTTCCTGATGTCAGTTGAAGTTTGCATTGAAGTATCTTAGTTTTTTTCCGTATGACGCAGCAGAGATTCGCGTATCAACGTTCGATCCGGGTCACTCAAGCCCAGCAGCGGCCGCTCGGGGTATTTGTAGGCGGGCCCTTTTTTTGACACGCGGTCTTGCTGGCCAAACTGATGGACCCGCGCCACGCGCGCCACCCAGCCAAAGAAGCCGACTTCGATCTGGTCGCCGCTCGCCTTCACTCTCAGGTGTTTCGCGGTGCGGATCTTGGCGAACATCGCCGCCTTCTGCCGCTTGATCCGTCCATTCTTGCCCTTGAATTCCTTGCGTTGCTTGCGCGCCGGGTAGGCCGTGCCATCCGGCCCTTGCTGCGCCTTGATGCGCTGCGCCTGGCTGCGGCGCAAGTCGATGGCCACCTTGTGATTGATGGTGCGGCGCTGGGCCGGCTGCAGCTTGGCCAGCAGGGCGCCGGCCCAGGCTTCCAACGCTTGCAGGTCGTCACTCATGCTGTCGCCTCGGGCGTGCGCCATTCGGCCAGCAGGGTGTCGCCGTCATACAGCTTCCAGAACTCGTCTGCGTAGGCGGGCATGTGCTGTATCTCGGCCAGGTGCTTGATATCGAGGCGGCCCGCCTCGCCGGCCTTGACGGCCACGCGCTCGGTCAGGTCCAGCTTGATCGAAATATCGACCGTTTCATGGTTATTAAAATCGACTTCGAAGGCGATGCCGTGCTTGCGCGTTTCCTCGTTGGCCATCAGGTCGAGCTGATGCACTTTCAGCCAGGCGATCAGGGCCACCATGATGGCGTCGGCGTCGCCCGCGTAATCGGTGACGATCAGATTGAGCTTGAAGCGGTATTCGAAGGAGAGGGAGGCGGTGGCGGTGGCCACCACGTTGCCCTCGTCGGCGAAAACCAGCAGGCGGTCGGGATCGCGCCGCAGGTCGGGGATGGCGGCGGCCAGGTGCTGGCGCAGGCTATTCGGTTTGTACATGGTAGGTGTCTCGCACGGTGTTATAGGCGTCGATGCAGGCATTCAGCTGGCGGGTGGCGTCGTCGCCGTCGCCGGCAATGGCGTCAAGAGCTGTCGCAGTCGCTGGGTCAAGTTCGGCGCGCGCTTGGTGCTGATGGCTTGCGGCAGCGGCGGAATCTGCAGTTGCGGTGCAGTGGCCGCTGGCGACGGGGATTGACAGGCGCACAGCGCCGCTGCGCACGTCATCGTTAAAACGGTCACGCTCAGTTTTTGCATGGGTTTGATCCTGGGTAAGGTGGTCGGCGCGCTGCACCAGGGCTGCGCCGGTGGCGCGTTCCAGCGTCAGCACGCGGGCGGTGGCTTGGGCCAGCGCGGTGGCGGCGGTCGTGTTGGCAGTGGCCGCCGCCCGGTGCAGTGCGGCGATGCTGGCATCCTTGCGCCAGCCCTGCGCCGTCCAGCCTGCGATGGCGCCGCACAGGAGAACGGCGGCCAGCGGGCGCCAGGTGGTCGTGCTCACATGGCCACCCGTTCCTTGATCCAGCCGAACAGAAAACGGCGCTGGGTCTTGTTGGCCTCCGTGATTTCCAGGTAACGCGCCGCCTGCAAGCCGTTCAAGGCGCGCAGCAGCACGGCGGCGCCATCCTGGCCGCGCCATGTCAGGAAGGTGGCCAGCGCACCCAGCGACTGCACGCCCAGGCGGCCGTCGACGAACAGAGCGGGATAGCGCGCGCCCGTGTCATTGAAACCGTTCAGCCAGCGCTGCAGGAACTCGGCCGCGCGGTGCGGCCCCATGTTGACGCCCGTGTCGATCACTTCGGCGCCGATGCCGGCGTGCAGGGCCAGCACCTGGTCGAACTTCGGTTCCGTGATGTAGCGCGCCGTGTAGATGGCGCGCGCCACCGCCACGGGCAGGTCGCGCATCGGCCCTGTGTAGCCGTTGGCGCGCGCCACCGCCACGGTGATACCGTAATTGGTTTCGCCGCCCTTGTCTTGCGGGTCGTTCACGTAGCCGCCTTCGGCGCGCAGGATGGCGTCGATAACGCGCGCGATCAGTGGATTGTCGGTGCTGGCCATCAGTGTTCCTTCGCGTCTTTGACCAGCTCGGCGATGTCCTTGTCGCTGCGGCGCTGGAACCACAGGGCCACGGCGCGCGATACCCACCAGCCTGGGGCGCCGACGATCAGGTCGATGGCGGAGGCGTTGACCATGGCGCCGATGGCTGGGAGCTGGGCGCACAGCAGTTGATACACGGTGCCGCCCAGCAGGCACGAGAACACGCCCGCGCAGGCCAGGCGGGCGACGAATTCGCCCTTGTTGAAGGTGCCGTCGCTGTTCAGCGGCGGCAGCACGATGTACAGCATGGCGGCGCCGACCATGCCCAGCGCCGCCTTGAAGCCGTACAGTTTGACCAGGGTGGCGAAACCACCAAACGATTCTGCGGACATTTCTTGATACTCCGGGGTTAGGGGTGAGAGATTTTTCATGTGGGTAAGAAGGTGGATTGCTGCGTTAATCCCATAGCTGCACGATGTCAGCCACCTGGCCCGTGCTGGGCGCCGGCTCGGGCAGGGTGACGACCAGGCCGGCGGGCAGCACGGCGCCGTGGCGCGCCAGCGCGGGATTCATTTCCAGGGTGTGCTCGACGTATCCCGCGCCGTCGCCCAGGTAGCGCCACACCAGGGCGTCTACGGTGTCGTGTTGCTGCGTGCGTACCTGCATCAGATCAATTCCACGGTCAGATGCGTGCGCCCGACCATATCGGCAATCGCCCATTGCGCATTGCGCCGCTGCGCGCCGGGCGCCTCGTCCAGCCACTCCATGCTTTTCTTGTCGCTGACGGATGTGGCCGTGCTGTCGTAGTCGCGGTAACGCTCGATCAGATCCGCTTTGGCCGTGCTGTAGACGGCGCGCCGGTACTGCGCCAGCAGGCGGGATTCGCGGTTGATGCGCGTGGCCGGCACGTCGACCAGGGAGACGATACCGGCAGCGGCCTGCTTGCCTTGCCAGTCGGCCAGCTCGCGGTTGACCTGCAGGATGGCATCGACCACGGCTTGCACCAGGCGCGCATCGGTGACGGTGCCATCCAGGCGCATGGCGTTGCGCATATCGGTAAGCGCGACATCGGGAAACCAGCCGTCGTTCTCGATGATGCCGGGGGCCGGTGCCGGCAGCGTGGGCGTGCTGCCAGGCGGGATGGACGGGGGCAGGGCCATGAAGGACATACGGGGCGCTTTCAAAATGGGGCGGTGGACGGGGTTCATCAGGTCAAGATTGTTGCCAATGCGTTGGCCAGAATCCCCCCGTGCCGCCGTGCTGCGGGGGATGCTCTTACGTGGAACCGGCCGCGCGCTTGAGGCGCCGTTCCAGCCGTTCCATATCTTTCTTGACGCCGCACGACTCCGACAGGGCGCGCGCGCGTTTCAACTGGCCCATGGCCGTTTCCGCTTGCGCCACCAGCGCCGGGGCGATGTCGGTGTCGTCGGCCTGATCGAGCACGGCGATCATGGCCAGGCCGATGGCCTTGTGCAGCTTGGCGCGTGCCTGGTCGGGCGCGTCGCTGCCGGCCGTCAACTGTTTCACCTGGCCCAGCACCTGCGCCGCGTTCTGCGGATCGGCGGCCAGCTTGCCGTGTAAGTAGCCTTCGGCAAACTCGTCCAGCATCAGGGTGGCGATGTCGCGGCTGTAGGTATCGGGCAAGGTGAACTTGTGCGCCAGCGCGTATTCGGCCATGACCAAGGCGCGCTCATACTCGCCCGTGTCGATGTGCCACACCAGCAAGGTGGCAAACACGTCATCCTGGGCGCCCTTGCCGCCGGCCAGCACGCCGTCGATCCATTGCGCGTAATCCGGCAGCAAGGTGGCCTTGACCTCGATTTTGCGTTCGACGGACTGGATGGATTTCAGGCGACGCCGGTCGTCGGCCAGCTTGTAGAGCATCATTTCGTAAGCCGTGCCGGTGGTGACGCCTTGCGGCGGCGCGGCGCCAGCCGTGCGCTCGGCCAGCATGCGCGCGCGGTGGCGCAGGGCGGGGGACTGATTGCTCATCACTTGTCTTTCAGCTCGATGTTTTCCACCAGCGCGGCCAGGCCCAGGTCTTCGATCACGTAGGCGTCATTCGACGATTCGTAGTTTTCGATGCGGTCGCGCTTCGGCACGTCCTCGACGCGGCGGCGGCGCGCGCCTTCCTGGAAGTAGATCGACAGGTTGTCGAAGCGCGTGATGAGGATGGCGTTGTCCGGGAAGAACGGCACGCGCGCGGCCGGCAGCCCGCCGATGCGCTTCTGGCTGATGATGATGTCGGCCGCCAGCGTTTCCGTGGGCGCCTGCTTGGTGTTGACCAGCGGGAAGTATTTATCATTCAACAGCTTGCGCCCGACGATGGCCACCAGATTGGTGTCTTCCTGATACCACGGGTCCAGCAGGTTGACGGCATCAGTGACGGCCGCGTCCAGGTTGGCATAGTCGGCGCCGTCCACGTCGCCGATGATGACCTTGCCCGGCATGCCGTTGGCCACCAGGCCCAGCACGCGCTCGGGCGCCAGCTCGCGCAGGTGCTGCAGCCAGCCTTTATTGACGTCCTGCAGCAGCGGATTGGCGTCCAGGTCGGTGTCAGCCATGGCTTTCACGCCATTGAAGCCGATGACGATGCGGTCGAGCGTCTGGCGCGTCAGGATGGCATTGGCCACGCGCGACTGGAAGTCGGGGAACTTGGCCCAGGCGTCCAGCTTGGCGTAGTTCAAATGCGTGTCGAAGTTGGTTTGCTCGCAGCGGTACTTGGTGCCGTCCAGGGTGGACAGGTCGCGCGTCTTGCGTTCCTTGTCCTTGGTGTTGGTGCGGCCGGCAATCGGGCCGGACACGCCCAGACCCAGCTTTTCGCCTTCCTGCTCGGTCACGCCGATGATGTTGACCTTCGACAGGAACTCGCTCGATTCCTGCATCTTTGTTTCCAGCTTTTGCTGCACGCTGGGCGTGACGCTGAAGGTCTTGGCCACGTTGTCCGTGTCGTTCAATTGGCCCAGGCGGGTTTCATATTGGCCAAAGACCTGGCGCGTTTGCTTTTTCATAAATCAGTGCTCCGTTGTTGAATGGGGTATTGGTGGATAGCGCGGACGCTTAAAACTCGGTCTGCACGGCGCCGTCGTTGCCAGTGGCGGCCGGGCGGCGCGGGCCGTTGCCGGGCGCTTCGTCCATTTGCGCCTTGAAGGCGGCCAGCTCGTCTTGCGTGGCCTGCAACGCTGTTTCGGCTTTCTCCAGACGCACCAAGGTGCCCGTGTAGTTGTCGTTGGCGGTGACGACGTGGCCAGCCAGCGCCTCGACGGCTTCGCTGATGTCGGCGAACTGCGCGGCGTCGGCGCCGGATTTATTGGAGAAGCGCGACAGCAGGTTTTTCACGGCGTCGGCCAGCTTGGTGCCATGCGGCTCGTCAAATTCCAGCGTCACCTCGACGGCCGAAGTAAACAGGTTGGCGCTTTGCTGCTTGCGGCCGGCGGAGAATTTCAGCGCCTCGGTGCCCAGGCTGGCGGGGCTGTCGGTAACGCCCAGGCCGACCAGGTAGGGCTGCGCCGAGTCGGCAAAATCGGGCTGGATTTCCAGGCTGGTGTACAGCTTTTGTTTCGCCTTGTTGATGGCGATCAGTTCGGGCGTGGGTTCGATCTGCGCGAACAGGGCCAGTTTCTTGCCGCTGTCGGTGTCCACTTCCTCGGCTTTCACGGCGATCACGTCGCCGTAGGCCTTGAACTGGCTGTCGGGCAAGATGCCGCGAATGTGCTCCAGCCAGATGCGGGCGCCGTAGGTTTTCGGGTTGTAGGTGGCGGCGATTTGCTCGATGGTGGCGCGGTCGATGTTGCGGCCGTCCGTGGTGGCGCCTTCGGTGGCGACGCGGAAGAATTTAGATGGCTTCGTCGATGGTTTGGACATGGTGGGCGTTCTCGGTTGATCGGATAACGCCATGGTCAACGTCTTGGCGCTGCGATTCAATGCGGTGCGGGTTGCTATGGGCCATAGCGACTTTTGCCTTCCCCCGCTCCGCGCGCGCGCGGCCTACGCTGGCGGCATGCTAGTCATTGAACAAAAAACCGAAGAAATAATCGCCGAATTGGCCGTGCCCGAATCCGAGCCGCGCCGTGCGGCGCGCGCCCTGTACTGGAAGGGCTGGCGCATTTCGTCCATCGCCCGCCACCTCGGACTTAAGCGCAGCACCATCAATAGCTGGAAAGCGCGCGACGAATGGGACAAGGCGCAGGCCATCGAGCACGTCGAGGCATCGGCCGAGCTGCGCCTGGTGAAACTGATCGAAAAAGAGGTCAAGAGCGGCAGCGATTACAAGGAAATCGATCTGCTGATGCGCGCCATCGTGCAGGCGGCGCGCGTGCGCCGCTATGAGCAGCCGGGCGGCAACGAAGTCGATCTCAACCCCAAGCTGGCGAACCGCAATGCCGGGCCGAAGAAGAAGCCGACCCGCAACGACTTCAGCGAAGAACAGAAAATCCAGCTGCTCGACGCCTTCCAGGATTCGCTGTTCGACTATCAAAAAGTCTGGTATCGCAACGGCGACCAGCGCACGCGTGCCATTTTGAAGTCGCGCCAGATCGGCGCCACCTGGTACTTTGCGCGCGAGGCGCTGGCCGACGCCATGGAGACGGGCCGCAATCAAATCTTCTTGTCCGCCTCCAAGAGCCAGGCGCACGTCTTCAAGCAATACATCGTGCAATTCGCGCGCGAGGCGGCCGGCATCGAGCTGACGGGCGACCCCATCGTGCTGCCGAACGGCGCGCATCTGTACTTTCTTGGCACGAATGCGCGCACGGCGCAGGGCTACCACGGCAATTTCTATTTCGATGAATTCTTTTGGACGCAGAATTTCCAGGAACTCAACAAGGTGGCCTCGGGCATGGCCATCCACAAGAAGTGGCGCAAGACCTACTTTTCAACGCCATCCTCGACCACGCACCAGGCCTATCCATTCTGGACGGGCGAGCTGTTCAACAAGCGCCGGGCCAAGGCGGACCAGGTGAATATCGATGTGAGCCACGGCCGCCTCTCGTCGGGCTTTACGGGTGAGGACAAGATCTGGCGTCAGATCGTCACCATCCTGGACGCCGAGCGCGGCGGCTGCAACCTGTTCGATATCGACGAGCTGCGCAACTTCGAATACAGCCCCGACCAGTTCGACAACCTGCTGATGTGCAATTTTATCGACGACTCGGCCTCGGTGTTCCCGCTGGCCGAGCTGCAGCGCTGCATGGTCGATTCCTGGGTGGAGTGGGACGACTTCAAGCCGTTGCTGGGCCTGCGCCCGTTCGGCAACCGGCCCGTGTGGATCGGCTACGACCCGGCCTTGAACGGCGACAGCGCCGGCTGCGTCGTGCTGGCGCCGCCCATGACGGCCGGCGGCAAGTTCCGCATCCTGGAGCGCCACCAGTGGCGCGGCCAGGATTTCAAGGACCACGCCGAAGCCATCCGCCAGATGACCCAGCGTTACAACGTCGAATACATCGGCATCGACACGACCGGCATGGGGATCGGCGTGTTTCCTATCGTGCGCCAGTTCTTCCCAGCCGCGACGGCGATCAACTACTCGCCCGAAGTCAAAACGCGCATGGTGTTGAAAGCCAAAAACATCATCAGCAAAGCACGCCTGGAGTTTGACGCCGGCTGGACGGACATCGCGCAATCGTTCATGGCCATCCGCAAAACCCTTACCCCCAGCGGGCGCAACGTCACCTACGTGGCGGGGCGCACCGATGAAACCGGCCACGCCGATCTGGCATGGGCCTGCATGCATGCCCTCGATCACGAACCCTTCGAAGGCACTACCGACAACCACCAATCTTTCATGGAGATTTATTCTTGAGCAAAGCACGACACTTGCGCGCGCGCGGCCGCCAGGCCCAGGGCGCACCATCAACAGCGGCCACGGCGCCGGCCGCCGCCGGCATCGAGGCGTTTTCTTTCGGCGACCCCACGCCCGTGCTCGAGCACGCCGATATCCTCGACTGCTTCGAATGCTGGAAGAACGGCCACTGGTATGAGCCACCCGTCAACCTGGCCGGCCTGGCCAAGTCCTTCAACGCGGGTGTGCACCACAGCAGCGCGATCCACTTCAAAGCCAACGTGCTGGCGTCCACCCTGATCCCCAGCAAGTATCTGTCGCGCGACGCCTTCAAGCGCATGGCCCTGGACTTCCTGACCTTCGGCAATGCCTACCTGGAAGACCGGCCCAGCCGTAGCGGCAAGGCGCTGGCGTACCAGCATGCGCTGGCCAAGTACATGCGGCGCGGCATCGACCTGGACACGTATTTCTTCGTCAATGGCTACCAGGCCGTGCACCAGTTCGACAAGGGCCGCGTGTTTCACCTGATGGAACCGGACGTGAATCAGGAGCTGTACGGCGTGCCGCAGTACCTGAGCGCCCTGCAATCAGCCTGGCTCAACGAGGCGGCCACCCTGTTTCGCCGCAAGTACTACAAGAACGGCTCACACGCCGGCTTCGTGTTCTACATGACGGATGCCGCCGCCAACACCCAGGACGTGGACAACCTACGCCAGGCCATGCGCGACAGCAAGGGGCCGGGCAACTTCCGCAATCTGTTCATGTACGCGCCGAACGGCAAGAAGGACGGCATCCAGATTCTGCCGGTGTCGGACGTAGCCGCCAAGGACGAGTTTTTCAACATTAAGAGCGTCACGCGCGACGACCAGCTGGCCGCGCACCGCGTGCCGCCGCAGCTGATGGGCATCCTGCCGAACAATGCCGGCGGCTTCGGCGCCGTGGAACCGGCCGCGCGCGTCTTCGCCCGCAACGAGCTGGTGCCCCTGCAGGCGCAGTTCGAAGCGATCAACGAGTGGGCAGGCGTGGAAGTGGTGCGCTTTGCCCCGTATTACCTGGCCACGGGCGGGGAGGGCGCGGCATGAGCGATCACATCGACAACACGGACAAGATCATCTTTGCCGAGGTGGCGCGCGGCTTGGCCGCCGTGCGCGGACGGCCCGCCCTGGTGGCGCACGGCGCCTGCCACTACTGCGACGAGCCGCTGGCGCCCGGCCTGCCGTTCTGCAACGTCGATTGCCGCGACGACTACGAAAAGGAGCAGGCGGCGAAGGCGCGCGCCGGCCGTCCAGCATGACCGCCACGCCGCGATAGCCGGCAGGGCGGGGACGCGATAGCCTAGCCGCGCCAGAGCACCCCAGCCACCGCACAAGCCGCCCACGAGGCGGCTTTTTCACGTCCCGAAGAATGATGTTGCTCTTGGAGTAAGAAAAAAGCCCATTTCGGCCCGGCGCGCGCAGTTGTCCCCCCTCCACACCTGCCCGCTATATAGGGGTCTTTTGACTCAAATTTGCGCCATGGCCGAAGGCGCATGAGGACTGGCGCGGCGGGGCGAAGAGGGGGCATGCGATTTGACGCGTTTTGACGCACTTTGAGCGGTTTTTCGTGCGGGTGAGATGGGCGTTTTGAATTGCCTTAAATGTCATCTGATGCCGCTTCTAACGGGCTCAAAGGTTGCCAAAGTTAGCGAAATTGGCGTGTTTAAATTTGTATGTAATAATTCTATCTATGATCCCAATAGCCCTCACTAAAATTCAAGATGCGTTAGAAAAGCTTTCTCCCTACATGGATTTGCGCACTCCCATAGACGAAATGACGTTGCGCAGAATCAAAAATGATGTAGTGAAGAATATGGCTGTTGACCCATATCTTGGCTCTGTGGCACTTGGCAATATTGCACTCTTGGAGTGGAATGAGGCGGAAGTAAGTGCTCAATACGCGAATGTGTTGCGTTTGAGGAACAATTGTGAATCCAGAGCTTACTTTGCTATGGCATTGCAGGTGCTCGGCAAGTTCGAAGAAGCGTCCTACTATGCACGGGAGGCAAGCAAGCTTGCGCCAACTGATCTCGGCTTGTTCCGTGAGGCGATATTGTATACGTTCAATTCAGGGCAATTTGCAGTAGCTGCGAGTCTTTGTGAGGATTACAAAATGAGGTCACCCGCTCAGCCTTATCCCGATGAGGAAGCAATTTTTTCAGCATGCAAAGCTATGTCTAAGGCCGGATTAGACGAGGCGCTTTTGGTTAAATGCAATTCGATTGCATTTGAGTTGCTACGTGAGCGTAGGACTGCTTATGCCTCAACTACCGTTGAGAGTGACCTCCAGGATGGCTGCATAATTTACTTCATCAAACTTGATGAAAGTGTTGAGAAGGTTGATGAATTGGATCGCGAGTTAGGAGAGCGACTCTTCGACCGTATTCCTGAGTTTGATCCTTCTAAGTATTGGGTAGGTTACGCCGTGGAGTCGTTTCAATGACGATTACTCATGCGGATGTGCTGGGAACAGCCAAGCGGTTATCGGTGAGTTTGATTGCGGATCAGGACCCGTGTGAATCGGATCTGAGGAGTGTTGCTTCACGAGCTTACTATGCAAGTCTCCACGCTGCAATCGATGCACTTCCACTCGACCTTCAGCCGACTGAAGAAGAAAGCACCGGAAAGAGTTCACATCAGGCCGTGATCGATGCTGTAATTCGTTGGTCGAAAAGCGTTCGACCTGGACGTACTGAGGCCATTTTTGTAGCACGAAATTTGACTAGACTTAAGAGTGTACGTAAAAAGGCGGATTACTTTATTCAACAGGATTTTTCTGTAAATGAAGCTCGGAGCGCGTTGCATATAGCGACTCAAACTGTAGCAAGTGCTGAGAGAGCAGGAGCGCAAGCTAAAGTTGTTTTGACCGCTTAAAGTCAGGAATCGTTTCCGCATCGCCTGTCGACGTTGGCGAAAACAGGACATTGTAGGGCGGCGCAAAAGTCATGCATGCGGAATAGAAATTTACGTAACCTATTGAAATATTAGGATTATTTTTAAGACTTGAAAACTAGCGACGGGTTACACTGTTCGTGAGTTCGAATCTCACCGCTTCCGCCAGGAAATAAAGAAACCGCCTTCGGGCGGTTTTTTATTGCCTGGCGGAAGCGAGCAGGGCGCCTTCGCGCCCTGCGTGTGAGATTCGAAGGGCTGGGCCTACCGGCCCAGCCCGCCCCGAATCCTCCAACCGCTGCCGCTGCGCGGCAGCTCCGCGCGCCGTGGGCGCGCGTTCGTAGTTCTAATCAGCTTTCCGACTGAGCTGATGGATAAGGAAATCGTGCACCACCTCCATGAATAAAACAGGAGAATCTTTGTATGCCTCGTGCCCTGCATATGGGATGTTCATGAAGGCAGAACCTTTTATTTTATTTCGTAGTTCAGCGATGCACTTTAACGAACAAAGATGATCTTCGTCGCCACGCACCAGCAACGTTTGTGCCGTGATCTGCTTGATCAGATTGCCAGGGTAAGCGCTGTGTTTGATATCTGTCCAGAGCGATACAACCGATTTGATCAACGTATCAAAGTCTGGTTCTGGATTGTTCTCTCTGTAGTAGGAGACTGCATCGGGAAACTTTGTCTCCCAGACATCAGCCGTCACGCCACTTAACATGGGAAGGATCGGGTCGTCCGCTTCCATTTGACTTTGAGCCGCCACAGCCACCAGTCTCTTGATCCGTGCAGGGGTTTCAGCGGCCATGCGCAAGGCAGTGATACCACCGTCACTAAAGCCCAATATGGAAAAACAATCGATGTTCAAGTGCGCCAGAATAGCTTCTACATCTGCTTGATATCGTTGATAGGTCAGGCGGGATTTTCCGAGCGTCGACTTGCCGTGTCCACGAAAATCAACGCCAATCAATCTAAATTCACTTGCAAGTTGAGCGACAATGCCATTGAAGTCTGTCAGGTTGCCTAAGCCGCCGTGCAGTAACAGCAATGGACTCCCGATCGGATTTCCTATGATTTCAAAGTATATTTCGGCATCATCAACGGATAAGTACTGGCCTGAAGAATGAGTAAAAGTAGTCATGGTGAGTTTATCCCTGCAACCTTTTGAGATAGCCCCCTGATTCCCCGGACACAGCCTATGCGTTATTCTTACGGATAGTAATAGGACTGTGCATATGACTAGGAACAAGCAAACAATCGAAGTGGTAACGGTGAGCCAGGAGCGTCGCAGACGCTGGTCAGCCGAGGAAAAGGCGGCACTGGTACGCGAGACGTACGAGCCGGGCATGAACGTGTCGCTGGTCGCTCGCAAGCACGGCGTGGGGGCGAGCCAGCTGTTCAACTGGCGCAAACTCGAACGCGAAGGTGCACTGATGGCGGTTACTGCCGGCGAATCGGTCGTGCCAGCGAGCGAACTGGCAGCTGCGCGCGCCCAGATCGCACAATTGCAGCGCATGCTTGGCAAGAAGACGATGGAGGCGGAAATTCTCAAGGAGGCCGTCGAGTTCGCTCGCGAAAAAAAGTGGATTGCGCGCTCGCCCTTGTTGGGCAAGGACGACCAGTGAAGCCGGTTTGTTCTGCCCTTGGTGTAGCGCGCTCGCATGTTTCGCAAATGTTGATTCGGCCGGCCGACTGGGTCGATGGCCGCACTGTACAAACGTTCCATCAACCTGCTGACGCGATCCTGGTCGACGCGGTGCGCGCCGAGATCACCGCATTGCCAACGTATGGCTATCGCCGTGCAGGCGCTCTGGTCAATCGAACACGCGCATTGATGGGGCTGCAAACGATCAACCATAAGCGCTTTTACCGGGTGATGAAACAGAACTCTCTACTGCTGCCCAAAGCACCTAAACGGCCCGTCAGTAGCCGCGTGCACGACGGTGTGGTGTCGGTGGCCGAATCGAACCAACGCTGGTGTTCCGACGGTTTCGAGATCGCCTGCGACAACGGCGAAGTGGTGACCGGCGTGTTCATGAAGGACTGCTGTGATCGTGAAATCATCGCGTGGCGGGCGTGGGCTGAACGTGGGTTGCCTGGCGAACCGGTACGTGACATGTTGGTGGAAGCGGTGGAAGCGCGATTTGGCCAGGCCAGTGTCGGATCGACCCGGCTGGAATTCTTGAGCGACAACGGTGGCGCCTACCGGGCCCATGAAACGCACGCCTTGGTGCGCGCACTTGGGATTGAACCGGTGCACACGCCGGTATGCAGCCCGCAGTCGAACGGCATTGCTGAAAGCTTCGTGAACACGTTTAAACGAGACTATGTGAACTTGATGGACCGCAGCAGCGCAGAAATCGTTCTGGCTCAATTGCCAGACGCCTTTATGCACTTCAACGAGGTCCATCCGCATTCGTCGCTGAAATGGAAATCGCCTCGCATGTTCAGGAGGGAGCTGGCGCGCCGGGCTCAGGAAAGTGGCGCTAACTAAACGATTGGCTGTGTCTGGTTATACGGGGGCAAGATCACTTTTAGTTTTTGATGCACCGATCTTACGTGGGTTGAATGTCAGTTTTTGTCAGTATCTGTTCGGTATCTGGCCCTTGCTCCATCTCGCGCCCGCACGGTGCTTTCTGCTTTGACTTCTGAAAAATTCCTCCATGTCTACCTTGTCTGTTCAGAAGTACTGTGTAAAAATACAGTGTCAACTTTCAAAAAGGACACCTCATGATCAAAGGCAGTTGCTGCTGTGGTTCGGTAAAGTTTGAATTGGCATCACCCCCAAGCATGATGGGCATGTGCCACTGTTCTCGGTGTCGGAAGGCCGGAGCGAGTGCCTTGGCCTTTGTTGATAAGAATTCTTTTACTTTGCTGGAGGGGCGAGAATTTATTCAACGATATGAACCAGAGCCTCCATTTAAATATGCAAGAACTTTTTGCAAGAATTGCGGAACTTCGTTGGGGGAAATTGGTTCAGAGAATGATTCATTTCCAATATCAGTTAACTGCCTGGATGATGACCCTGAGGTAAGAATACAATTTCATGTTTATGTTGGCTCCAAGCCTGCATGGTATGCAATTTGTGACAATGCAAAACAGTTTCAAGAAAGTCCAACATAAATAAAAAAAAGCCAGTCAGTTGACTGGTTTTTTTATCGCACTCTTGATATTTCGAAGAATGTCGATGTTCGTTTAATGTCGCCGCATCCTGCGTGTGAGATTTGAAGCGCCGGGCCTGCCGGCCCAGCCCGATCCGAATTTTCCAACTGCAACTTCGCGACCGATCTTGTTTGAAAATCATCGATTCTTCAAAATCACACCACTCATGTATTGATTCAAGTCGCGAAAATCCTGAACCTTCCATGCGTACGGCGATATTCTTACGCCATTTTCTCGCAAAGTTTTTGGAATCAAGTCGCCATTCGGGCGAAGTATGACTGATGAAATAATAACGCCCGGATAATCTTTCAGACGTTTTTTGAAGGCGGAGGTTGTAAGGTCAGGTGTGGAAGGATTGCTTTTATTCGCCAGTGGGCCGGTTCCCTTGATATCTGTTCCATGGCACATGGAGCATCGCTGTATATAGAGATTTTTACCGTTGATATTGTCCGCGAAGGATGGTGGTGCCTGAATTGGCGATAGCATTCCTAGCGAGGCGATGAATGATATTTTGATTTTCATGTAGTCTTGCATCAATAAAATCTGAGTCAACTATTATATCTGCCGTTGTTTGGCTGCACCAGTTTAGTGATTCAGGAGCGAAATTATGCTGCCAGTGCTAAGGCGGCGTCGCGTGGCTCCGCTTATCTCCTCGGTTGAGCCGGCTACTACGACGTCCAGTACCTCTGCTCGTGTGCAATGCCATGGAATGACCCCGATGTGCTCATGTATGCGCCATCGGCCCCTTGTTGATGGGGACGAACACTACCCATTTCTTTTGTATCGTGGGCTTTACGGTCTGGTCGCAACTTACAGCAACATTCGGTCCAGACAGGCCATGGCTCTTCGGAACCCATTTCACGCGCAGAGATCCCGCACATTTGGCCACCAGAATCTTCCGGTTCGGCTCCATGGCTTGCCACTTTGTTCCATTTTTTAGATTCTCTGCTGCAATGAACTGTACCGCAGCCTCCCTTATCTCAAACAATCCATGTATGTCACCTCGTGTCCTATCCTCGTCAAGCGTGCTGGCAAACACCGATGAGGCACCCGCAGCAAGAAAAAAGGCGCCAGCAATGGTGGTGTTCACGCGTTTATTCAATCGTAACGGTAGCAGCATATTTATAATCCTTGCCAAGTTTGTTTTTTATCGGATAAGTTTCAGCGTGCCTGCTTGCGTGACCTGGCCGCTTCGGTCTTGCTGAGCGTTAAATGCGGGCATGCATCTTGTCTACGGCGCGACTGGAGCCTCATGACGCGCCAGCCTCTGCCCGCAAGACAGAACCGCCTATTGCGCCATTATTTGGCAGAAGCGGTTTCCCATACGGATCTCTTTACACTCGTGAACCAATGAAAAACATCACTGTCGAATACCGTCATAACTTTCCTCTTGATCCGGCGGATGTCGTTCGCGTGTTCGATCACTCCGGCATCAAGCGGCCCACAGGCGAGCTCCCGAGAATTGCGCGCATGTTTGCCGCGCCTTGCCTGTTGCTGTCGGCATGGGTGGATGGCGAGCTTGTGGGACTGGCCCGGTCGCTGACCGACCATGCGTATTGCTGCTATCTCTCGGACCTGGCCGTCGACAAGCACTACCAGGGCCTGGGTATCGGCAAGGAGCTGGTCAAGCGTACCCAGGCCATCATCGGCGATGAAGTGTCCCTGATATTGCTCTCCGCTCCCGATGCCATGTCCTACTATCCTACGCTCGGTTTTGAACTCGCCGGCAATGCATACGTCATTCGGCGCAAACATTGAGTGAGCGCTTACAAGAACTCTTGCACCCTTATGATACCTGTCTACACCCTCGCCGAAGCCCTGGCACAAGACCCCGCTCGCGTCACCAGGACGCAATCGCTCACCCTCGACAGTGCCAAGCCCCTCATGGGACTGAAAGGCAGGCACGGCCTGTTTGCCTCGGACGCATGGTGGGACAGCATCAAAGCCGGCCGCATCCAGACGCAAACGGTGACGGTCAGCATCGAACGCACGTATTTCGCGGGCCAGGACAGCCGCCGTGGCGATCAGATCAACAGCTTCACCCTGCGCCTGGCTGACGGTTCGACAGTCAACGAAAGCATCTATACGCACCGCAAGCAGGACATCGCGCTGTTCGTGCCCGGCGCCATGGTGACGATGGTGTATGCGCTGGACGAACTCAAGGAACAGCCGGCTTCGGATGGCAGTGTCAATGTCGCGCGTATCGTGCTGGAAGTGTACTGCGCTTTGCCGCCACTCCGCCCATCTGCGCAGAATTGATCCCGAACAAGTTTCCTGCCGAAATTCGTTTGACCGCCCCCCGCGCCAGGTCTAGAGTCGTCGACGAGACCTCAACCGACTGCATCCCCACGCCATGGCCAAGCCTTTTCCCTTGAACCCCAAGAATCCCGAACGCATCTGCTGGGGTTGTGACAAGTATTGCCCGCCGGACGCCATGCGCTGCGGCAATGGTTCCGAACGCACGCAGCATCCTATCGAGCTGTTTGGGGAAGGCTGGAATGACTGGGGGCTGGCGGCCGCTGACAAGAAAGAGGACGAAAGCAAGCCTTAAGGCAAGCGCACCACGCGGCGCGGCGCTACAATTCCCCATCGCACCAGCGCTGAGAAAATCACCATGCAAGAAACCCTGTCCCGCTGGCTGGCAAGCAGTGCCGGTGACTACACCTTGGTCGAACACCCGGCCGTGCACACCATCGATGAAGCACTGAACCACGTGCCGGCCATGTCCGGCCTGATGGTGAAAAACCTGTTCGTGCGCGACGAGAAGGGCCGGTGGCATTTTCTCGTCATCGTGCCGTTCGACAAGCGCATTGACCTGGCTGCACTGGGGCGCTTGCTGACGGTCAGCAAGTTGAGCATGGCCTCGCCCGAGCGCCTGCTGCAGCACCTGGGCATCACCCCCGGCTCCGTCAGCCTGTTTGCCTTACTGAATGACAGCGCGCACACGGTGGAACTGGTGCTGGACCAGGCCGTATGGGAAGCTGATTCTATGCAAGCACATCCGCTGCGCAACGCGGCCACGGTGGCGCTGTCGCATGCCACCTTGGCCAGTTTCCTGGTGCATACGGGGCACGTGCCGCGCATCGTGACGGTGCCGGCGGCTGATTAAACGGTCGCCTCAGTGCCCGGCTACGGGCGCGCCGCCGCTGCGCCGTCCCGGCCGGAAACCGTGCGCGCTGGCCGACCAGGCGACCGTGAAAGCCAGCACCAGCAACGCCACCATGGCCCAGGGAAAGGCGCCCGCGCCCCAGGTTTCCAGCAGGGCGCCACCCACCACGCCCGCGGCTGCAATCGCCCCATTCCACGCCACCACATTCATCGACAAGGCCACGTCGGCGCCGAAGACGAGCCGGACCAGGTCGATGCGCCCCGTCAATCCGGCAGGGGCCACGAACGGGGCGATGGAGGTGTAGAGAATGTTGTGCGCAAGCATTCAGGTGATGACGACGGCCAGCAAGGGGCGCACGCCCGGCGTCGTGAAAACGCGGCGCAGGGGCAGGCGCTCATGGACGGATAGTCCCGGATAGTCCGGCACCTTCGCCTGTATCCAGGCGATCATGAATAACGTCAGGGCGGAAATGATCCAGAACGCGGCGCGCCAGACGACCAGCGAACCGAGCCGGGTATCCAGCCGCGTGCCTGGCTAGGCGCTAGGCCGTCCAGCGAAACTCCAGCACATCGTCGCCATACTTGTCCGTTTCCCCCGTCGCGGTCCAGCCCAGGTAGCGGTAAAAGCCGTAGGAGCGCGAAGCGGGATCGCTGGAGCAACCGAGGAACAGCCGTTGGTGGCCCTGCGCGCGCAGTTCCGTCATCACCAATTCCAGCAAGGTCTTGCCGATGCCCAGTCCTTCGAATTCCGGCAGCAGGGCCAGGACGATGATTTCGCCCGTGTCGCGCGCGCCAAAGCAGTAGCCGACCAGCTGGCCGTCGTGGTGGCAGACCTGGCCGGGCAGGCTGCCCGAGCGCATCATCTCGGCCCAGGATTCGGCCGTGATGCCCACTTCCGCCAGGCGTTCTCTGGAAACGGCGTTTTGCCGCGTCTTGCCGCGCAATGCGATAAAGGCCGGGGTGTCGTCCGCCTTGGCGGCATGGAAGGTGATCGATGCTGGATGTGTCGTCATGTCTGCGTTCATTGTTCGATGGTGGTGAAGGATTGACTCCCCAGGATTTATTCCCAGGATTTGCGCATGATGCGCGCATGGCGCTGCCAGTCATATGCTTTTACATTGTCGATGGCCTGCTGGCCGGAATTGCCGCTATCGATGATTTCATCCTTGACGATGATCAAGTCGTTCTTATCACTCAAGCGGTATTCCCGATAGCGCTCGCAATCCTGTGCGCGCCGGGCGATGGTAATTAATTTGCTGGCCCTCCATGCATAGCTGTCCTCATAAAAGCATTGCGCCGCGCAGCCGCAATTGGCGATGCCGCCTTCGATTCTCTGGTCGGCTATGTTGATTTCCAGATTCGGAATCGCCGATAAGGGCGCGTTGAAACTGTATTGCCGCGCTGGCGCATCCCACAGCCACACATCGGAACAGCGGACGCGTCCCTGGCTATCCGTGTAACCGGTCACCCACAGGTCGGCATGGCCGTCGAAATTCATGTCCAGCAGCAGCGCATGCAAGTTGCCCGTGCCGCTGCTGCTGCAGCTGCCAGCTATCCACTGCTTGCCGATTTTTAGCCGGTAAGTCTGCTTTTCATCGTGATTGACATAGCGGATATCGGCCGCTTGCCGCACTTTGCCTGTCGCGGCTTTGTCCAGGTGCAGCGTGGCGCCATAAGCCGCGGTGGAAATTAGGGATAAAAGCAAAACAATCAGTTTCATGGAGATATTCTTGGGCTGGCACTTGTCGTTATGCCGGAATTAAACCGTGCGGTGAACGATCATAACGCAGGATTTGGGCAATGCACCACACCGTTCCCACACCGTTCCTATCGTGCATTCGGCGCGGAACAGTGCTGTGTACAATGCCCAAAATCCCCGAACAAGGAATCTTCATGAGCGTATCGACAGCATCTTTGAATGAAGCGGGCATCCTCGCTTATAACGACGGCAATTACGCCGAGGCCTTTAAACAATTCGACGCGGCTGCGCGCACCGGCGAACCGGCCGGCCAGCATTTATTGGCCAGCCTGTATTACCAGGGCCATGGCGTGATGCAAGACGTGCCGAAAGCGGTGGAACTGTTCACGGCGGCGGCGCAAGCGGGTTTTCCCCCATCGCTGGCCAACCTGGCCCTGATGTATGCAAGCGGCGATGGCGTCGCGCAAGACATGGCGCAATCGCTCGCATATGGGCGCCAGGCGGCCGAGGCGGGCGATGGCCAGTCGCAATTCAACCTGGCGCAGGCGTACCGCAAGGGTGATGGTGTACCGCAAGACTATGCCGAAGCGGCGTTCTGGTACAAGCAGGCGGCCGAAGCCGGTTCCCTGTCGGCGCAGAATGAATATGGCTTGCTGTACGCGCAAGGGCAGGGCGTCGAGCTCGATTACGTGCAGGCGTATGCCTGGATCGCCATGCCGGCAGAGGCCGGCAGCGCGCAATCGATCAAGAACCGCGACCAGTTGCTGGAAATTCTCACGCCCTCACAGCAGCAGGCGGCACGCGCGCTGGCCGCTGAATATGCTGCGCAGTACGGCGTCAATCCCCACTAACGGTTGTTAGCGGGATTTCGCCGGCAGCTTGCTGAGCACGCCGGCCGCATCGAGTTCATAGCTGTCGAAATCGCGCGCCAGGAACAATTCACCCGAGTAATGCAGCCGGGCTTCCGCTTCCAGTTCTGCCATGCCGTCCGCATTGTGATAGCGGGCGCTGAAGTGCGTCAAAATCAGATTGGGCAGGCGCACAGCTTCGGCAAACTGCGCCACGCGCTGCACGGAACTGTGCGTGGGGCCGGGGCCCACCTTTTGCAGCATCGCTTCCGTGTAGGTGGCTTCATGCACGAGCAGCTGCGCGCCGGCACAGGCGTCCGTCAGCAACGCTGGCGTGTCGTTGTCGCCGCCGATCACCACCGTGGCGCGCTGCGTTTCCACCTGGCGGAAGGCGGTGGCGCGCAAGACCGTGCCATCGTCCAGGATCGCATCCTGGCCCGCCTGCAACAGTCCCCAGGCGGGGCCGGGCGGCGCGCCCGCTGCCTGCAGGGCCGCCTTGTCCAGCTTCCATCTGCTCGTTTCCAGCGCAAAACGGTAGCCGACGCTGGGCGCGCGGTGCGACAGTGCATGGCGCGATATGGTCAAGCCCGCTTCCTCATGCACGACTGGCGCGCTGTCCACGTCGATGTGGATCAGCGGATACGTCAAAAATAGTTCCGTGTGCAGCAAGGTCGCGTCGATCCAGGCCTTGATGGCGGCCGGGGCGATCAGCAGCAGGGGTTTTTTGCGCCCCGTCATCGAGGCGCTGGCCAGCAAGCCCGGCAGGCCATAGCTGTGGTCGCCATGCACGTGGGTGATGCAGATGCCCACCAGGTCGTGCACGGACAAGGGCAGTCGCTGCAGCCGGTGCTGCGTGGCTTCGCCGCAATCGATCATCCACCAGTCGCGGTTGTGCGTGGTTTGCAGGGCCAGCGACGTGACGTTGCGGTGGCGCGTGGGCACGCCGGAAGACGTGCCGAGAAAAGTCAGTTTGAACATGCCCGCATTATGCGGCAGGCGTGCCCGCTTGCCAACGCTGCTGGCCTCAGCCTGCCAGCGGCACGCTCAATTTGTCCTTGTAGATGCGGCCGTTTTTCATGATCAGCAGCAGGCTTTCCTCGGGATGCGCGAGGAAATCGAGGTTTTTCGTCGGGTCGCCCTCGGCCACCAGCAAGTCGGCCAGGGCGCCTGCCGCCAGGCGGCCCAGGGCGCCCGGGTAGGGCGCGCGCTGGCCGGACAGGGCCAGCAATTGTCCATTCTGCCCCGTCGCCTGCGCCAGCAAGGTCAGGGGATCGTAAAAGCGCGTGAGTTTGGCCAATTGCCGGCCCTGCGTGGGCGTGTTTTTCGCGTTGAACAGGATATCCGTGCCCCAGCCCGTCTTGATGCCGTACTTTTGCGCCAGCGCATACGCCTTCACCGTGCCTTCCGAAACGATGGCCTGGCTGGCCTTGCGCGCCGCATCGGGGTAGACGTTCGCATCCGCATCCTGCAGGAACGGTTGCAGGCTCCACCATGTGCCCGCGTCGCGCATCATGCGCGCGGATTCGTCATCGGCCAGCTGGCCGTGCTCGATGCTGCGCACGCCCGCGCGGATGGCGCGCTGTATGCCTTTCGGCGTGTACACATGGGCCATCACATACGTGCCCCAGTCGGCGGCCGCTTCCACGCCCGCGCGCAGTTCGCGTTCCGAATACTGCGTGCTGTCGAGCGGGTCGTACATCGACGCGACGCCGCCGCCGGCCATCATCTTGACTTGTGTCGCACCCAGCATCAGCTGCTCGCGCACGCGGCGCAGCACTTCCGCCTCGCCATCGGCGATCATGGCCATGCCCGCCGTTTCTGCCATGCCCAGCGGTGCATTCGCCGCGCGCGGGATCTCCGAGCGCAAACGGAAGTCGCCATGGCCCGAGGTTTGCGAAATCATGGCGCCGGACGGGAAGATGCGGGGACCGTCGACGATGCCTTCATCGATGGCGCGTTGTAAGGCAAAGGCGGGGCCGCCAGGATCGCGCACGGACGTGAACCCCCGCAGCAAGGTGCGCCGCGCTTCCTGCGCCGCCACCAGGTACAGATAGCCGACATCCGACGTCATGGCCGTCACCTGGTTGATGGCGGCCAGCATGGTGTGCCAGTGGGCGTCGATCAAGCCCGGCATGACCAGCTTGCCCTGGCAATCGATCACTTGCGCGCCCTCGACTTTCTCGCCGGCCGGCAGCAGGGCGGTAATGCTTGCCCCCGTCACCAGCACATTAACACCGGAACGGGGCGCCTTGCCCGTGCCGTCGAACAGGCGCAGATTGGTCAGCAGCAGGGGGCGTTCGGAGGTCTTGGGCTGCTGGGCAATGGCGTTGCCGGTGGACAGGCCGAGGCCGACGAAGGGCGCCAGCATGGCGGCCGCGCCGCCGAGAAATTGCCGGCGCCGCATGTCGGCCATCACCCGCTGGTGCAGGATGGTAAAGATGGTGCCGCCGCAGTCGCAGGCGCGCGGTTTCAAGCCGCGCGTTTGCCACGTATCCATCAGATGCTGCTCTTGTGCCAGTGCCATCGCCGCCATCCTTTCATCGCTGCCGCAGCAGGAGACTGGCAGCAGGCAAAGTTAACAATAGGAAACTATTGCCATTGAAAGCCCGCAGCGTCGGCAAGTCAAGCGTGCACTTGCTTTACGGCAAAGAATGTAGCATCGGCTTGCCAGACGGTAAGCTTGCACCGTGTTTCCTCCGTCACTGTGGTGGCATGTCGCCAGCCGTGTAGTCGACGAAGCCGTCGCGGCGGCAAAAACTGACCAGTTGCATGCCGGCGAGGCGGGCGTCATGTTTGTCGGTTTCTGCCGCGATATCACGGTGACCGTGGGCATGCTGCGGCAAATGTATGGCGTAGGCTATGATGGCGTCAGCAAGACGGACAGGCTGCTGGATTTTTCCACGCCGCTGTCGTCGGCGATCTATTTCGTGCCCAGCATCGATGCCTTGCTGGCCGTGGGTATTTCGCCGGCCGATCCCGGCTAAGGGCCGCCCCGGCGGTTCCCGGTCCTGTCTCTATTCTTTACTTTACAAGGAGTTTTCCATGCGTATTCGTCCCGCCACATTGCTGTCCGCCCTGATCTTCGGTAGCGTCGTCTTCAGCGCTTCCGCTTCCGCCGTCGGCCTGGGTTTCCTGGCCGATACGCCGATGGCTTACCTGAACAAAAACGACAAGCCCGTCTTCGTGAAAGCCGTCGCCGACGTACTCAATGACAAGAAGGATGGCGAAACCGTGCAATGGAGCAATGAAGGCTTGCGCAATTCCGTGCGCATCGCCGCCGAGATCACGGCCAGCGACACGCAAAAGACGGACGCGCAAACCTGCCGCAAGGTGCAGGTGGGCTTGAGCGCCAAGGGCCAGGAACAAACCCTCAAGCTGAAAGTCTGCAAAGCCGGCACGGCCGCCTGGAAAGTGGCGAAGAGCTGATTGCCCGTGCATTGCCCTTGCCGGTTCTGCACCGGCAAGGTGCGACTTTCGTCTAGGTAAGTCTGGCAGCGGTTAGAATCACGCTTTACCCTCACTCTTCCCAACTACATGCAGCAAAGTCGCCTCCTGTTCTTCCGCTTGGCCGGCCAGTTTCGCCGCTATGGCGCCATCGTTGCCGCCACCTTGCTGGCCGTGGGCGTGGCGTCCGCCACCGATGTATTGTTAATCCGCCAGTTGCAAAACGTCGTCGATGCCATGCGCACGACGGCCAGCGAGCAGGTGGCGCCCGTGTCCGGCGTGATGGGCATGCTGCAGGGCTGGGTTGACCGTTTCCTGCCGGCACAGGCTGGGCAGGTGGACTTGTGGGTGATTCCCGCCACCATCCTCGGCCTGGCCGTGCTGCGCATGGTGTCCAGCTTTGCCGGCGATTACGGTTCCGTATGGCTATCGAGCCGGGTGCAGGCTGATTTGCGCGAAAAAATGTTCGCCACCATCATGCGCCTGCCCAGTCGCTTCTTCGATACCACCACCACCAGTCTGACGCAGTCGCGCGTGGCCTTCGACGCCAGCCAGGTGTCGCAGGCGGGCTTGAACGTGCTCAATGTGATGGTGCGCGACTCCGTCGCCACCATTGGCTATCTGATTTTGCTGTTCAGCATCGATGTGAAACTGGCCCTTTTCTGTATGGCCTCGATGCCCATCGTGGCCATCGTCGTGACCCTGGCGGGACGCCGCATGCGCCACCTGAGCAAGAGTTCGCAGCAAGCCGTGGGCGAGCTGACGTCCGTGCTGGACGAAAGCATCGCCGGCCAGCGCGTGGTGAAGATCTTCGGCGGGCAAGACTATGAACAGGCGCGCTTCGTCGACGTGGTCAAGCGCAACCGCCAGCTGGCCGTCAAGCATGCCGCCACCTCGGCCATGAATTCCGGCTTCATCATGATGCTCGTCGGCATTACCCTGTCTTCCGTGATTTACTTTGCCATGCTGCGCGCGCAAAGCGGCGCCATCACGCCGGGCGCCTTCGTCGCCTTCATGGGTGCGCTGATGGCGATGCAGTCGCCGATCAAGAATTTAACCAAAATCAATGAGCCGCTGCAGCGGGGTCTGGCGGCGGCCGAATCCGTCTTCGGCCTGATCGACACCCCGCTGGAGCCGGACCCGGGGACTGTGGCCCCGGCGGCCGTGCAGGGCAATCTGTCGCTGCAAAACGTCCACTTCCGCTACAACAGCGACGATCCCGATGCGCCCACGGCCTTGAGCGAGATCACGCTCGACATCCGCGCCGGCGAAACGGTGGCCCTGGTGGGCGGCTCCGGCGGCGGCAAGACGACCCTGCTGGGTTTGCTGCCGCGCTTCTACGATGTCAGCGGCGGCCAGATCCTGCTCGACGGCGTCGACCTGCGCGACTACGCCTTGCTGGCCCTGCGGCGCCAGTTCGCCCTCGTCAGCCAGGATGTGATTTTGTTCAACGACACCATGGCGGCGAATATCGCGTATGGCGACCCGGCCCCGGACCAGGACAGAGTCGAAGCGTCGGCGCGCGCCGCCTACGCGCATGACTTCATCATGCAGTTGCCGCAAGGTTACGCGACGCAGGCGGGGCAGAACGGTTCGCGCCTGTCGGGCGGACAACGCCAGCGCCTGGCCATCGCGCGCGCCCTGTACAAGGACGCGCCGATTCTGCTGCTCGACGAAGCGACCAGCGCGCTGGACACGGAGTCGGAGCGACAGGTGCAGGCGGCGCTGGAAGTGCTGATGCGCAACCGCACCACCATCGTCATCGCGCACCGTTTGTCGACCATCGAAAGCGCCGACCGCATCGTCGTCATGCAGGGCGGGCGCCTGGTGGAATCGGGCAGCCATGCCGCCTTGCTGCAGCAGGGCGGCGCGTATGCGCGGCTGCATGCGAGCCAATTGTCTCCCGTCAAGAATGGCGTGGGCTGACGCCTGGCGCACCAGCGCATCCGCCAGGCCGGAACCGGACCAGCAGGTCCGTTCCGGCCTTTTTTCATGGGGCGGCAATCGTACCCATGGCGAACGGCGCTTGCCTTTATGATGGTGGCCGCAAAGCAACATGATCAATGGAGCAACATGAAGAATCAACAAACGCTGCGCTGGCTGCTGGCCGCCGCGCTGGGTGCGGCCTTGCCGCTGGCGGCACAGGAACTGGCAGCGGCACAAACGCCAACGCTACAGGAGGAACAGCAGACCATGTATCTGGATGAAAATTTCATGCCGAGCAATCAGCGCCGCGCCGTGTATGCACTGCGCACGCCGCCCGTGCGCGACGAGGCGCTGGGCGCCTGGCATGTGCGGCTCGAATTTCCCGACACGCCAGGCGTGCTGGCCTTTGAAACCTATGCCACGGATCTGGACTTGAGCCAGGTCAGGTTCGTGCGTTTTCGCAAGTACTACTACGAGAATGGCCAGCTGCTGCGCGAAACCTACTTCAATGCCCAGGGCGAGGAGCTGCTCGGCGGCAGCGTGTACTTCGAGAATGGCCAGGTCCAGCAGCGGGTGACTGCGTTGCCGAACGGGCGCGACAGCATCTCGGAAACGTATCACGAGAATGGCCAGCTGGCGCACAAGACGCTGTATCACGGCGACGAGATGGCCGATGGCGAGCAAGTGTCATATGGCGCGAATGGCGCCGTCAGCAGCCGCTCGTATCGACGCAATGGCGAGATGCATGGCGTGCAGGAATCGTTTTATGCCGATGGCAAGCTGTTCCAGCGGGGACAGTTCGTCGATGGCAAGCGCGAGGGCGAGTTTGTCACGGTTGCCCAGGATGGCAGTGTGCTGGCCAGAACCGTCTGGGTGCACGGCCAGCCCGACGGCTGGTCGTTTGAAAGCCATGGCAATGGCGTCGTGTCGAACAAGACGCTGTACCAGAAGGGCGCCGTGCTCAGCTTGCAAACGTGGGGGCCGAATGGCCGGCCCGTGTTTGCCTGGCAGAAGGACGCGCAGGGGCGCGACCATGGCGATACGACGGACTGGCATGCGAACGGCGTGCGCGCCAGCGTGACCCCGTTTGTCGAAGGCCAGCGCCACGGCTTGCTGCAGACCTGGTACAGCGATGGCAGCCTGCGGCAGATCGTGCCGTACGAACACGGCAAGAAGCACGGCATCGAGCGCCACTGGGACCAGGCCGGCAAGCTGGTGCTAGAACAGGCGTGGCAAGCTGGCGAGCCAGCCTCCATGCACTAGGAGTCTACCTGCCTTTGCAGCGCCTTTACAGGTATCATGCAGGGATTCCGGCCCGCCAGCAGGCGTGACGCCGGCAGGATAACTGGAGGCAATGGTGGTGGAAGCGGAAGGTTCGGCGGTGGCCCGGGCACAAGGCCTGGCCTTGCAAAACATGCGCGTCGTCATGCGCGCGGCGCAGCGGCACTCGGCGCAGATCGAGAAACAATGCGGCGTATCGGGCGCGCAATTGTGGGTGATGCAGGAATTGCTGGAGCGCCCAGGCCTGCGCATGGGCGAACTGGCCGGCAAGATGTCGATCCATCAGACGACGGCCAGCAACCTGGTCGACGCGCTGGTGAAAAAAGCCTATGTACGCAAGGCGCGCGACCAGCCCGACCAACGCGTGGTCACGCTCACCCTGACGGCGGAGGGCCAGGCCGTGATCGCCGGCGCGCCGCAGCCGGCGCGCGGCTTGCTGCCCAGTGCGCTGGCCCAGCTGGACCCCGACAGCCTGGCGCACCTGAACCAGGGCTTGAACGCCTTGCTGGCCGTGGTCGCCCCAGACGACCGCCAGGCGGGTATGCAGCCGTTTCCTTTCACCATGTAATCCCAAGGCAAGCGTGTGGCTGGAGCGCCCCGCTTGCCATTATCATCGGCGCTGTCGCAGCGTTGATGAAAGCATGCATTGAAAATAATCAATTCCGTTTTGCTGGCCGCCGTCCTGGCCAGTTCTTCTTCCCTTGCCACCCCGGCCTTGCCTGCCGAAGCGTTGCCCGCGACCCTGTATGTCGACGCGGAGCGTCAGCCCGCCGCGCCCGCTGCAGCCATGTACGAGCAGCGCGCGCCGCTGCGCCATGATGCGGCCCGCCAGGCCTGGCATTGGCAGCTGTATTTCGCGCAGCCGCCAGGCAAGCTGCACATGGATGCCTGGTTGCTGAGTGCCGACGTGGCGTCGCCGCGCTACGCCTACCAGCGCAGCGTGTATTTCGCCGATGGCCGGCTGGCCCTGCTGGAAGAGCGCAACGGGGAGGGCGATTTCGACGGCGTGAACGTCGAATACCATGCAAACGGTGCGGTGAAGAGCCGCAAGGCTTACCGCGACGGCGAGTACGAAGGCTTGCACAGCCATTATCATGCGAATGGCCAGCTGAGTCGTGAAATGCGCTACCAGGCGGGCCAGCCCGCCGATGGTGAGTACCTGAGCTTTGACGAGCAGGGCCAGATCAGCAACCGCGCGCATTTTGCCGATGGCGTGCTGTCGGGCGAGGCGCAAGCGTTTCATCCGAACGGTCGGCTGGCCGAGCGGGGGCCGTATCTGGAAGGCCAGCGCAACGGCCTGCACCAGACCTGGTGGCCGGACGGCCGCGAAAAGTCGCGCCTCAATTTCCTGCATGGCAAGCCGCAGGGCTGGTCGCTGCTGTATTTCGCAAATGGCCAGCTGGACCAGAAAAACCTGTTCGAGGATGGCGTCATGCTGAGCACGCAAAGCTGGCGCGACGATGGCACGCCGCTGCATGCCGTGGAGTATGTCGACGGGCGCAAGCACGGCCTGGAGCGCCGATGGGGCGAGGATGGCACGCGTACCGTCTGCGCATGGCAGGACGGCAGCTTGCTGCGCCCCTGCAGCCATTTTTAGTTGGGCGGCGCCGGCAGCCGTTGCAGCTGCAGTTGCGCCAGCGCCCCGTACAGTGGTTCGCTGAGCACGCGCGAGACGGTGCTGGCCACCACGGCGCAGGCCATCAGGCTCAGCACCATGCCGTGGCCGTCGACCATTTCCATGACAATGATAAACGCCGTCAGCGGCGCCTGCGTGGCGGCGGCCAGGAAACCCACCATGCCCAGCGCGATCAGGGCCGGTGCGTACGGGTAGTGCAGCAGCACGGCGATATCGTGGCCGATGCCGGCGCCGATGGCCAGCGACGGTGCAAAGATGCCGGCTGGCACGCCCGACCACACGGTCAGCCATGTCGCCACATACTTGAAAGCGACAAAGGCGGGCGATGCATCGCTGGAACCTTCCAGCATGGCGCGCGTGGCCACGGTGCCGCTGCCGAACGTGGCGCCATGGCTGGCGATGCCGATGGCCGCCACCAGCAAACCGCAGACGGCGGCGAACAGCACGGGACGGCCCTTTCTCCATGCAGACAATTTGCCCAGCGGGTTGCCGCGGGCGGACGCCAATAGCAGCCGGGCGAACAGGCCGCCGGCCACACCGGCGACCAAGGTGACCAGTAAACCTGGCAGGGCCAAGGCCAAGCCGATGGGGCCAGGATGGATGATGCCGAAATGGGTGGCGTTGCCGTGGATCGAGACGGCCATCATGCCGGCCAGCACGATGCCAGCGACGATGAGCCCGCTGTTGCGCTGCTCGGGTGAACGCGACAATTCTTCGATGGCAAACATGACGCCCGCCAGCGGCGTGTTGAAGGCGGCCGCGATGCCGGCCGCGCCACCGGCCACCAGCAGGGAATGGGCGCTCACCTGCGAATGACGCGGCAGCAGGCGGCGCGCGGCCAGCATCACGCCGGCGGCGATTTGCACGGACGGTCCTTCGCGCCCCAGCGAGAGTCCCCCCAGCAAGCCGCCCGCCGTCAGGACGATTTTCGCGGCACTCAGTTTCAGGGACACGAACAGCGAACGCTGTTCCGGTGCCACGGCCGGATCCAGGGTGGCCATCACTTGCGGGATGCCGGAGCCGGCCGCACCGATGGCGTAGCGGCGCGTCAGCCAGACCAGCAGGGCGGCGCAGGCCGGTGTCCACAGCAGGGCGAACCACCAGGCTTTGCCGTTAAAAAAGAGAAACAGGTCCAGGGCTTCCTCCGCCAGCCACGTAAAGCCCACGACGACGAGGCCCGCGATGGCGGCCATGCCGACGACGACGGCGCGCGACCACCACAGGCGCGGGTTGGCAAATTCATGCTTGAAGGCAGAGGGGATGTCGTGCAAGTGCTTCATTGCGGCAAGTCCGGGAAGGGGCGCGCAGGGCGTCGGGAAGACTTGTCATTATATAGATGTATTTGTTCAAATGTATTTGCGGGGTTTTAATTGTGGAACGTCAGTTGTAGAACTGCTACACGAACAGCTCGTGCCGCGCGCTCTGGCTGATGGCGATGGTGGCGGGGTGACTCAGGCGCCGTTCGGTGGTGATGGCATACACTTGCTCGACCAGGCTGTCGACCCGCCCCAAGGCCACCACGGCATATTGCTCGCATACCTGGGGCGCGATAACGGTCGGCGCAAAGAACAGGCCCGCGCCGGACTGGCCGAAGGCCTTCATCATGGCGCTGTCGTCGAACTCGCCCACGATGCGCGGGTGCAGATGGTTGTCGCCGAGCCACTGCAGCAAGCGCCCGTAAATGGCGAAGTCTTCGCCCGGCAGCAGCAGCGGCGCGCCGTCCAGGCATTCGGGGAAGCCCCCGCTCAGGGTGGCGGCCAGCGCTGGCGTGCCGAACAGGGTCATGCCGCTTTCGCCGAGCAAATGGTTAAAACCGCGCACGCTCAAATGGGCGGGCATGGGGCGGTCCGCCATGATCAGGTCGAGCCGGTGCACGGCCAGGTCCGCCAGCAGGCTGGCCAGCCGGCCTTCGCGGCAAATGATGCGCAGCGGTTCGGCCAGGCTGAGCGCCGGTTCGACCAGGCGGCAGGCGATCAGTTTCGAGACGGAATCGGCGCAGCCCACGCGAAACGTCGTCGTCGCCGTGCGCGACTGGTCGCGCACGATTTCCAGCAATTCATCGCCCGTGCTGAAAATGCTTTCGGCATGGCTGAGGATGCGCCGGCCCGTGTCCGTCAATTCCAGCTGGCGCCCGCTGCGGCGGAACAGTTCCACGCCCAGGGTGTCGGCAAATTCGCTGAGCTGTCCGGAAATCGATTGCGGCGTCAGGTGCAGCTGTTCGGCCGCGCGCGCGATGCTGCCCGTCTTGGCCACCATCCAGAAATAGCGCAAGTGCTTGAAGTTGAGTGTCGACATGCTTTTCCCTAAAGCGAATACATCGAGTTTTTCGATGTATTCGTCAATTATATTCGATTTGTTCGATGTTTATATTCAGACTATGATGGCTGCTCAATTCATGCAAGGAGAGTGCCATGGGCATCAGGATAGAAACAGACAGTTGCGGAGGCCACCGATGAACGGCCTGGAGAGTATTGCAACGGCACCCATGTGGGCCGGCTTCATCGCCTTTGTTCTGGTGATGCTGGCGCTGGACTTGTTCGTGTTCGGCGGCAACAAGGCGCACAAGGTCAGCGTCAAGGAAGCGGCGACGTGGTCGCTGGTGTGGGTCAGCCTGGCCCTGCTGTTCAACGGTGGCCTGTGGTGGTATCTGAACGGCACGGCCGGACCCGAGATCGCCAATCAGAAGGCGCTGGAATTTTTCTCCGGCTACCTGATCGAGAAAGCGCTGTCGGTCGATAACGTGTTCGTCTTCCTGCTGATCTTCAGCGCCTTCCAGGTGCCGATCCAGTACCAGCGCCGAGTGTTGATTTATGGCGTGCTGGGCGCGATCGTCATGCGTGCCGTGATGATCATGGCCGGTGCATGGGTGGTAAGCGAGTTCAGCTGGGTGCTGTACCTGTTTGGCGCCTTCCTGTTGATTACCGGCATGCGCATGCTGGTGGCGGCCGACTCAGAGCCGGACGTGGCGAACAACCCGGTGCTGCGCTTTGCCCGCCGCCACTTGCGGGTAGCCGATGGCGACCATGGCGAGCGTTTCTTCGTGGCAAAGGGCGGTTTGCGTTACGTCACGCCGCTGTTCCTGGTGCTGATCCTGATCGAGGTGACGGACCTGGTGTTCGCGGTCGATTCGATCCCGGCGATTTTCGCCATCACGACGGACCCGTTCATCGTCTTCACGTCGAACCTGTTCGCCATCATGGGCTTGCGTGCCCTGTACTTCCTGCTGGTGGATGTGGCTGACCGCTTTCACATGCTCAAGTATGGCCTGGCGATGGTGCTGGTGTTCATCGGCGCCAAGATGCTGATCATGCCGTGGTACCACGTGCCGGTGGAAGCTTCGTTGCTGGTGGTGGCAGTGCTGATCGTATCGAGCTGCGTGGCGAGCGTGTTCATCACCCGCAGCGACAAGAAGTAAATGCAGTACAGCGCGCCCCGCCTGGCGGTGGCGCGCCTTTTAATTGACTAATAGAAAGAGTAGAAAATCATGCGTACCTATGAAGCGAACAGTCCCCAGGCAGCGGGACGTATTCTGGCCCTGATGATGGTGGTCGACGGCAACCTGGCCAGTGCCGAGCTGCAAGCGATGCACCGCAGCAAGATCCTCGAGCATATCGACCTGGCGCCGGCCGCTTTTCAACAGCTGCTGCAAGACCTGTGCGACGACATGCTGACCTCGACCGTGCATGGCGCCGTGCAACTGGCCAATGGCGTGATCGACAGCCTGCTCGATGAAATCGATGATCCGGACTTGCGCCGCAAGCTGCTGCAAGCCATGTGGAAGATCGCCGACGCGGACGACTGGCTGGCCGATGGCGAAGCCGTGTTGCTGGCCCGCGCCAGCGCCGTGTGGTCGGCGGAAACGAACTTCCGCGCGCACGGTGCCTGATGCACGTCAAGCCGTCTTGTGCCCCATGGCAATGACAGCGGCGCCGGCCAGGGCCAGGGCCACGCCGGTGATATCCGTCCAGGCGGGCGTGATGCCGTCCACCAGCCACAGCCATCCCAGCGCCGTGGCGATATAGATGGCGCCATACGTGGCATACACCCTGCCGCTGGCGGCTGGATGCAAGGTCAGCAGCCACACGAAGATCAAGAGGCTGATGGCGGCCGGCAACAGCAGCCACACGCTGCCCTTGTTGCTCAGCCACAGCATGGGCAGGTAGCAGCCCAGCAGTTCGGCCACGGCCGTGACGGTAAACAGCCCGAAAGTGCGGGCAAGACTGGTCCATTCGATGGCGTCGCTCATTGCATTCCTGTTCGTGATCAAGCCGCCATTGTAGCCTCCGGGCGGCGCCGTCCCTGCTATGATCGGGTTCGGATACCGGAGGAAACACCATGACGACCACCCCAGCGCCGCGCGCCTTGCTGCAAGCCATGTTTCAGGCCGCCATCGAAGCGGCCCAGCCATCGCACTGCATACCGCCCCATCTGCCGGCTGCGCCCAAGGGGCGGCTGATCGTCATCGGCGCCGGCAAGGCGTCGGCCGCCATGGCGCAAGCCGTGGAACAGCATTGGCCGGGTCCTCTGTCCGGACTGGTGGTGACGCGCTACGGTTACGCCGTGCCATGTGAGCGCATCGAGATCGTGGAAGCGTCGCACCCCGTGCCGGACGCGGCCGGCATGCAGGCCGCGCAGCGCATGCTGGAGCTGGTCGCCAACTTGCAGGCGGACGATACGGTGCTGTGTTTGATCTCGGGCGGCGGCTCGTCGCTGCTGGCCTTGCCGCTGGACGGCATCAGCCTGGAAGACAAGCAAGCCTTGAACCGGGCGCTGCTGGCCTCGGGCGCCACCATCGGCGAAATGAATTGCGTGCGCCGCCATTTGTCCGCCATCAAGGGCGGGCGCCTGGCGGCCGCCTGCCATCCGGCCCAAGTCATCACTTTGGCCATTTCCGATGTGCCCGGCGACAAGCTGGGCGATATCGCTTCCGGCCCCACGGTAGGCGACGCCACCACCTGCGAGGACGCGCTGGCCATCGTACGCCGCTACGGCATGGACTTGCCGGACAGCCTGCGCGCGGTGCTGGAAAGCGGGCGCGGCGAATCCGTGAAGCCCGACGACCCGCGCCTGGCGCGCACGCGCACGACCCTGATCGCCACGCCGCAGATGGCGCTGGAGGCGGCGGCAGCCGTGGCGCGCGTGGCCGGCGTCACGCCGTATATATTGGGCGACAGCCTGGAAGGCGAGGCGCGCGACGTGGGCAAAGTCATGGCTGGCATCGCGCTGCAAACGGTCATGCGGGGCCAGCCGTTTCCCGCACCGTGCGTGCTGCTGTCGGGCGGTGAAACGACGGTCACCGTGCGCGGCAACGGGCGCGGCGGGCGCAATGTGGAATTCCTGCTGGCGCTGGGCATCGCGCTCGATGGGCACGAAGGCATCCACGCGCTGGCGGGCGATACGGATGGCGTCGACGGCCAGGAAGACATCGCCGGCGCGGTTCTGGCGCCGGACACCCTGCAGCGCGCCTGGGACCTGGCTATCCGGCCCCGCGACAGCCTCGACAACAACGATGGCCACGGCTTCTTCCAGGCGCTGGGAGATAGCGTGATCACTGGCCCGACCTTGACGAATGTCAATGATTTCCGGGCCATCCTGATTACCTGATTAATTAAAATTTTCCAGCACGATCTTGCCCTTGGCGGTGTTGCTTTCCAGCAGGGCATGCGCGCGCTTCAGATTCGCCGCATTGATCGTGCCGAAGCGCTCGGCCAGGGTGGTCTTGATGATGCCCGCATCCACGAGCTGCGCCAGTTCTTCCAGCAGTTCATGCTGCTGGACCATGTCGGCCGTCTGGAACAGCGAACGGGTAAACATCAGTTCCCAGTGCAGCGACACGCTCTTGCCCTTGAACTTGCGCACGTCGATGTGCTCGGGGTCGTCGATCAGGGCGAACTTGCCTTGTGGCGCGATCAGTTCCACGATTTGCTCGAAATGCTTGTCCGTCTGGTTCAGGCTGATCACGTAATCGACGGGCGGCAAGCCCAGGCGCGTGATTTCCTGCGCCAGAGGCAGGCTGTGGTCGATCACATGGTGGGCGCCCAGTTCCTTGACCCAGTCGGCCGTTTCGGCGCGCGAGGCCGTGCCGATGATGGTGACGCCCGTCAATTGCCGCGCCAGCTGCACCAGCACGGAACCGACGCCGCCGGCCGCGCCGATCACGAGAAGCGACTTGCCCGTCAGACTCTTGTCGCGGCTGAGCTGCAGGCGGTCGAACAGCAATTCCCAGGCCGTAATCGCCGTGAGCGGCAGGGCGGCGGCCGGGGCGAAATCGAGGCTGGCGGGCATGTGGCCGACGATGCGCTCGTCGACCAGCTGGAATTCGCTGTTGCTGCCGGGGCGGTTGATGGCGCCCGCGTACCAGACCTTGTCGCCCACCTGGAACAGGGTGACGTCGGGGCCGACGGCGGTGACGACGCCGGCCGCATCCCAGCCCAGCACTTCCGGCTGGCCCTCTTTCGGCGCGCGGTTCTTGCGCACCTTGGCGTCGACGGGGTTGACGGAGATGGCGTGCACGGCGACGAGCAGGTCGCGCCCCGTGGCGACGGGCGTGGGCAGCTCGATGTCGAGCAGGGCGTCGGCATCCGTGATGGGCAGGCTGTGGTGGTAGGCGATGGCTTTCATGATTATCCTTGGGCTAGAGTGGGGAGGTGATGACGTATGATGGTTGCTTTCGCGTCCGGGAAAAAGAGGGCGCGTAGCGAAACACTTTCAAAGGAATGCTGAAAATTGCTGCGACTCGATGACTTGCAGGTATTTGTCCGTACGGCCGACCGGGGCAGCCTGTCGGCGGCCGCGCGCGAGATCGGCATTTCGCCCGCGCTGGCCAGCGCCGCCGTCAAGCGCCTGGAAGGGGAGCTGGGCTTGCGCCTGCTGACCCGCACGACGCGTTCGCTGAGCCTGACGGCGGAAGGCACGCAATACCTGGAACATGCGCGCGAAGCCTTGCGCCTGCTGCGCGCGGGCCACGACGCGCTGCTGGCCGGCAAGGACAGTTTCGGCGGAACCTTGAAAATTGCCATGCCGTCCGACCTGGGCCGCAACCTGATGCTGGGATGGCTGGATGAATTCCAGTTGCGCCATCCCAAGTTGCAGTACCAGCTCAGCGTCAGCGACCGGGTGGCCGACATGGTGCGCCAGCAAGTAGACATTGCCTTGCGTTACGGGCAGCAGGACGATTCGAGCATGGTCGCCATGCCCATCGCGCCTGCCAACGATCGCGTGCTGGTGGCTTCGCCCGCTTACCTGCGCGCGCATGGCCCCCTGCTGGCGCTGGAAGACTTGTCGCAGCGCAATTGCCTGCGCTTTGCGCTGGAAGATGGCTTGCACGACCGCTGGACCTTTTATCGCCTGCCGCAGCGCGAGCAAGTCACCGTGCCAGTGAGCGGCAACCGCAGCGCCGACGATGCCGAGCTGGTGCGGCGCTGGGCCGTGGCGGGCCTGGGCATCGCCTATAAATCGCGGCTCGACGTTGCCGGCGACGTGGCGGCCGGCCGCCTGCAGGTGCTGCTGCCCGAGGTGGCGGGCGAGGCCGCGCCTTTGCAGCTGCTGTGCATGCACCGGGCGCAAGTGACGCCGCTGGTGCTGCAGCTGCGCGATTTCCTGCGCGACAAGTGTGCGCAATGATTCAAATGACATTACTGATTACAACTCGTTGCAAATCGCAATCATGCGCGGGTCAACCTGGGCGTACCCTCAGGCATTGTGCATGAAATCGCTTGAAGGATGGCCATGAACCCGAACCGACTGTTGCCGACGACCTTGATGTGCCTGCTGTTGCTGGCCGGCTGCGCCGCGACGGCGCCGCCGGCCGCGCAGCATGCCGCCGCCGCGCCCGACAATGCCGCGCAAGGCATCGCCATGCTGGAACGGGTCAGCTGGGGCGTGAATGGCGGCAGCGTGCGCCAGTTACAAAAGGAAGGCTGGAGCGCTTATCTGCAGGCGCAGTTGCACCCAGGCAAAACCAGCCTGCCGCCCGCCGTGCAGGCACAGATCGACGCCATGACGATCAGCCAGGTGCCGCTCGATCAGTTGGTGATGTCGATGGAGCAAAAGCGCAAGGAGTCGGCCGCCGTCATGGACGACATGGCGAAGCAGCAGGCGCAAAAGGATTACCAGCAGGAACTCAACCGCCTGGCGCGCGAGGCGGCCACGCGTTCGCTGTTGCTGGACGTGTATTCGACTCAGCAGCTGCAGCAGCAGTTGAGCTGGTTCTGGCTCAACCATTTCAGCGTGCACCAGGGCAAGCACAATTTGCGCGCCATGGTCGGCGATTACGAGGCGAACGCCATCGCTCCGCATGCCCTGGGGAAATTTCGCGACTTGCTGGGCGCGACCGTCCACCATCCCGCCATGCTGCGCTACCTGGACAATGAAGCCAACGCCGTCAAGCGCATCAATGAAAACTATGCGCGCGAACTGATGGAACTGCACACCCTGGGCGTCAACGGCGGCTACAGCCAGGCTGACGTGCAGGAACTGGCGCGCATCCTGACCGGCGTGGGCGTCAACCTGGGAGGGGATACCCCGAAGGTGAAACCGGCCTTGCAATCGCAATACGTGCGCCGGGGCTTGTTCGAATTCAACCCGAACCGCCACGATTACGGCGACAAGCAATTCCTCGGGCAAACGGTGAAGGGCAGGGGGCTGGCCGAACTCGACGAAGCGCTGGATCGCCTCAGCCGCAGTCCCGCCACCGCGCATTTCATCAGCGGCAAGCTGGCCCAGTATTTCGTCAGCGACAATCCGCCAGAGCCGCTGGTGGCGCGCATGGCCGCCACCTTCCAGAAAAGCGACGGCATGATCGCCGATGTGCTGCAGACCATGTTCAACAGTCCCGAATTCAGGCAATCGCTGGGCAAGAAATTCAAGGACCCCATGCATTATGTGGTGTCGGCCGTGCGTCTCAGCTATGACGACAAGCCCATCCTCAACGCGGGCCCCATGCTGAACTGGCTTTCGCGCATGGGCCAGCCCCTGTACGGACGCCAGACGCCCGATGGCTATCCCATGACGGATGCGTCCTGGGCCAGCCCCGGCCAGATGACGACGCGTTTCGATATCGCCCGTACCATCGGTTCGGGCAGCGCCGGCCTGTTCAAGACGGAGGGCCCGCAGCCGCAGGAAAAAGTGGCGTTTCCCCAGCTGTCCAGCGCCCTGTATTACCAGTCGTTGCAGCCGACCTTGAGTCCGGCCACGCGCCAGGCCCTGGAACAGGCCACTTCACCGCAGGAATGGAATACATTTCTTCTTTCTTCCCCCGAAATGATGCACCGCTAAGTTGAAACCGGAGGATTGCCATGCACCGTCGTGACCTGTTGAAAGCCCTGGCCGCCGCGCCCTTGCTGTCGCATGCGGGCAGCTTGCTGGCCGCACCCGCCACGAATGCCCGGCTGTTGTTCGTCTTTTTGCGCGGCGGCTATGACGCGAACAACCTGCTGGTGCCGGTCGGCAGCGATTTTTACTATGCATCGCGGCCGAATATCGCCATTGCAAAACCCGGTGCGGACAACGGTGCGCTGGCCCTGAATGCGGACTGGGCCTTGCACCCAGCCTTGCGCGAGACCATCTACCCCATGTTCAACGGCGGCGAGGCGGCCTTCATTCCATTTGCGGGCACGACGGATTTGACGCGCAGCCATTTCGAGACGCAGGACAGCATCGAACTGGGGCAGGAGATTGGCGGGCGGCGCGATTTCCGCTCGGGCTTTTTGAACCGGCTGGCGCAAAGCCTGAATGCCAATCAGGGCAAGCACGCCATTTCCTTCACCGACCAGCTGCCCCTGATCTTCCAGGGCGGCGTGCAAGTGCCGAACATGGGGCTGCGCTCGGTGGGCAAGTCGGGCATCGATGCGCGTCAAAGCCAGCTCATCGCCGCCATGTACAAGGGCACACCCTTGCAGCAACCGGTCAGCGCGGGTTTTGCCGTGCGCGACGATGTGACGAAGGAATTGACGGGAGAGATGCAGGCGGCCAACCGCAACGCCATCAGTACCCGCGGCTTTGAGCTGGAAGCGCAGCGCATCGCCCGCTTGATGAAGGATAAATACAATATCGGTTTCGTCGACGTGGGCGGCTGGGATACGCATGTGGGGCAGGGCGGCGCCAACGGCTATCTGGCGGGGCGCTTCGACGAGCTGGGGCGGGGCCTGGCCGCGTTTTCGCAGGAAATGGGCAGCGCATGGCGCAATACCGTGGTGGTGGTGGTCAGCGAATTTGGCCGCACCTTCCGCGAAAACGGCAACCGCGGCACGGACCACGGCCACGGTAGCGTGTTCTGGGTGCTCGGTGGCGCGATCAAGGGCAAGCAGGTGGCGGGCGAGCAGGTGGCGATTTCACAGGCGAACCTGTTCCAGAACCGCGACATGCCCGTGCTCAATGAATATCGCGCCGTGCTGGGCGGCTTGCTGCGCCGCACCTTCGGTTTGACGCCGGCGCAACTCGAACACGTGTTTGCCGGCGTCAAGCCGGTGGAGCTGGGGCTGGTGTGATGTAACGAACCTCCGTGTTACGCTACGCCTGCGCAACTGGCGCGTAACTAAAAACAGCTAACAAAACCGTAGCGAGCGGAAGGAAGGCTCGGCGCCCCCGTTGGCTTGAGAAGCGCAACTGTACGAAGGTACAGTGAGCATCGCAGACCGCAAATTACGACGCGCAGTAGGTTTTGATAGGTGTTCTAAGCCCCGTCCCTGTCCCCGGTGCGAGGCACGAATGGAGTGGTATGACCGATACCCAGCGCGACATCGTCAGCGCAGGCTTTTCCCTGGCCCTGATTGCCGTGACGGCCTTCGTCATGCAGCGTTTCTTTTTGCCGCTTGTGTGGGCCGGCATCCTGTGCGTGGCCACCTGGCCCTTGTACCTGCGCGTGCGCGCGGCCCTGGGGCAGCGCACCATCATCGCTGCAGCCGTGCTGACCCTGGCGTTCGCCTGCATCTTCATCATCCCCGTGCTGTTCGGCGTGGCGCAGGCGGCGCGCGAAGTGCCCGTGCTGGCCAATTTCGTCGTCCACGCGAATACCGAGGGCTTGCCCGTGCCGGACTGGGTGGCGCATATTCCGCTGGCCGGCAGCGCCATCGGCGACTGGTGGCTAGCCACCCTGAGCCAGCCCCATGGCCTCGGCCACTTCTTTGCGGGCAGTGCCGTGGGCGGTTTTCATTCCGCGCGCGACATCCTGAAAATCCTTGGCGCGGACGTGTTCCACCGCCTGGTCGACTTCGGCCTGGCCTTCTTGTGTCTGTTTTTCTTTTACAAGGATGGTGAAGCGCTGACGCGCCAGATCACGGCCGTCGGCAGCCATTTTTTGCGCCCCGAACGCTGGGGCCGCTATGCGCAAAAAATCCCGACCGCCATCCGCGCGACCGTCAACGGCCTGGTACTGGTGGGCCTGGCCGAAGGCGTGCTGATCGGCATCGCCTATGCGATTGCCGGCTTGCCATCACCGGCCCTGTGGGCGTTCGCCACCGGCATCCTGGCCATCATCCCGTTCGGCGCACCGTTGGCTTACCTGTGCGCCGCCGCCTTGCTGGTCGTCCAGGGCAATCTGGGCGCCGCCATCGGCGTGGCCGCCTGGGGCACCGTGGTGCTGTTCGTGGCCGACCACTTCGTGCGTCCCGGCATGATCGGCAATGCCACCCGCTTGCCCTTCCTGGCCGTGCTGTTCGGCATTCTGGGCGGCGTGGAAACCCTGGGCCTCGTGGGCCTGTTCATCGGTCCCGTCGTGATGGTGCTGTTCGTGACCTTGTGGTACGAAGCGAATGTGTCTGACAAGGTGCTGCCAGTGCAAACACCTGCCAGCCCGGCCGCACCGGAGCGCGCACAGTAATGAGGGGTCGGTCAGCGTTGCCGCTGGCCGGTACTGAGGCGTTCCCGGCGTGGCCGGGCGAGCTGACTTTACAACAGGGTGCGAGCACCTTGTTTTAAAGTCATTCTTAATGCGCCTTGGATAGAATAAGCAACCAACGGCGCATCAGCAGCACTTCAACATAGCCCGGCTCGATGCCCGTACCGCACTCGATCAGGGGATTGACGGTGTAGTAGCGCTTGCGGAAGTCGCGGCAGACGAGGATTTCGCGCTTGCCCATGCGGACGAGGAAAGAGCTTGGGGCGTATTCCAGGCCGAACCGTGAGCCAAAACCGCTATTCAATGTTGCCATGACAATTCCTTTGAGGGAGATGTGTTGAACGAGTCATCAGAATAGCATAACTACTGTATGAAAACACAGCTACTGTATGAATAAACAGTATTTTTTTACTGGTGTGGTTTTTTTGATCATCACCGCGAACATGAAAGAGAGATGAGTTTGCAAGAGAAGAATGACATGGGCATGACCACGGGCTGGACCATGAAACTGCGCCGCTTCGTCGAGGCGCGCCTGTCGCCCGAAGGCGAGCTTGGCCTGCACATGACGGTGGGTGTGGCGCTGATGCTGGTGGCCATCGTGGTGTTCCACGAGATTGCCGAAGCGGTGATGGGCATGGCCCAGATCACGGTGATCGACCTGCAGGTGGCGCAGTGGTTCAACCAGCATGCCGTGCCGTGGATCACCAGCTGCCTGCTGGTCGTCACGCATACGCATGGCGTGATCGGCGCCATCACCCTGGCGACCCTGCTGGGCTGGTATCTGCACCGCAAGGGTGCCGATTACTGGCTGTTTACCCTGGTCATCACCATGCCGGGCGTCATGTTTTTGAACCTGCTGCTAAAGTACATTTTTGTCCGCGCGCGGCCCAGCTTTGACGAGCCCCTCCTGCAGACGGCCCTGAGCACGTACAGCTTTCCGAGTGGCCATACGGCCACCTCGACGGCCCTGTACGGCTTGCTGGCTGCCTACCTGATTTGCCAGACGGCGCCGGGTGCCTGGGGCAAGCGCATCGCCATCGCGCTGGGCGCCTTCCTGATGGCGGCACTCGTGGGTTTCAGCCGCATCTACCTGGGCGCGCATTACCTGAGCGATGTGCTGGCAGCCATGGCGGAAAGCTATGGCTGGCTGGCCATCTGCATCGCCGGCGTGTCGACCCTGCGCCGCCGCCGGCATATCCGGCAAACCAAATAAGGGGAAAGATCCTGAGTAAAATTGCAGTCATCATCAACGGGGGCGCTGGCTGCGGCTATGCGCCCGACTGGGCGCAGCAGCTTGAAGCGCAATTCGCCGCCGTGGGCCTCGACGCCGCCATCACCCTGGCGCAAAGCGGCGCCGACATGATCACCACTGCCGAGCTAGCCCTGCGTGATGGCGCGCCCATCGTCGTGGCCGGCGGCGGCGACGGCACCATCAATGCCGTCGCCTCTGTCGTCGTCGGCAGCGGCACGCCGTTTGGCGTCTTGCCGCTGGGCACCCTGAACCATTTCGCCAAGGATTTGAATATCCCGCTCGACCTCGATGCGGCCATCGCCAATGTGGCGCGGGGCGTGCGGCAGCAGGTCGACGTGGGCGAAGTGAATGGCCGCATTTTCCTGAACAATTCCAGCCTGGGCCTGTATCCCGATATCGTGCGCGACCGCGAAAAGCAGCAGCGCCGGCTGGGACGGGGCAAGTGGCTGGCCTTCAGCTGGGCGCTGGTGGCGGCCTTGCGCCGCTATCCGTTTCTCAGCGTGCAATTGAAACTCAAGGACGCCGTGCATGCGCGCCGCACGCCTTTCGTCTTCATCGGCAATAATGAATACCTGATGGAAGGCTTGAATATCGGCGAGCGCGAGCGGCTCAATGGCGGCCAGCTGAGCCTGTACGTGGCACAGCGTCCGGGCCGCCTCGGCTTGCTGAAACTGGCCTTGCACGCGCTGTTCGGCAAACTGTCGCAAGCCAAGGATTTCGATATGCTGATGGCCAATGACCTGGAAATCGCCACGAAACACCGCCGCCTGCGCGTGGCCACCGATGGCGAAGTGACCATCATGAATACGCCGCTGCGCTACCGCATCCGTCCCGCCGCGCTGGACGTGATCGTGCCAGCGCCAGCCCAGGAGTAGGCCATGCGTACCCTCGTGCATTTATCCGATTTGCATTTTGGCAGGGTCGATGCGGCCCTGCTGACGCCCCTGCGTGCGCTGGTCGAACGCCTGGAGCCGGACGTGGTGGTGGTCTCGGGCGACCTGACGCAGCGCGCCCGCAGCGTTCAATTCCAGCAGGCACGAGCTTTTCTCGATAGCTTGCCGGGGCCGCAGGTCGTGGTGCCGGGCAACCATGACGTGCCTCTGTATAACGTCTTTTCCCGCTTTCTGACGCCACTGGTGAAATACCGGCGCCACGTGACGGACGATTTGTCGCCCGAATACGTGGACGAGGAAATCGCCGTGCTGGGCATCAACACGGCCCGCTCATTGACGTTCAAGGATGGCCGCATCAGCCACGAGCAGATCGATGTCCTGCGTGAACGCCTGGGCCGTTTGCCGCCCGGTTTGACGCGCATCATCGTCACGCACCATCCCTTTGACTTGCCCGAGCATTTCGACAAGGATGACCTGGTCGACCGCGCGCCGCTGGCGCTGCAAATGTTTTCCGAGTGTGGCGTGGACCTGTTGCTGGCCGGCCATTTGCACGCCAGCCATGCAGGCGACACCTCGGCGCGCTACAAGATCGACGGCTACGCTGCCCTGATGGTGCAGGCGGGCACGGCCACGTCAACGCGGGGCAGGGGCGAGTCGAACTCGTTCAATGTCATCCGCATCGAAGACAGCGGCATCAGGGTCGAGCGCTACAGCTGGAATGAAGACAGCGCCGACTTTGAAAAGGTCAGCACGGAAGCGTTTGCACGCCAGGGCGGGGTGTGGGCCAGTTTGCGGCCGTTGTAGGTCGGATTAGCGCGGCGAAGCCGTGCGTAATCCGACGCTATTGTTGGCGGTGGTGGTTTTCGTGATGGTGTCGGCTTACGCTGATGTCGGCTTACGCTGCGCTACGCCGACCTGCGCCGACCTGCACCGGTAGCAGGAGTGGCCGGCAAAATGGCCAGGGCGAGGCAATGCAACAACGCCCTGGACTTTTTGACGGCTACTCCCTTACAGCCAGTAGTTCATGAAGCGCGCCGCCCACTCCTTCATGCGGTCCGAGATGGGCCGCGTTTCCCATTTGGCCCTGGTGATTTCTTCCGAGTCGCGCAAGTCTTCCTGGAAGGCGTTTTCCATTTCACGGCCGAAGCTGTCGCCCAGCACGATCACGTTCAGTTCGCTGTTATGCAGGAAGCTGCGCATGTCGATGTTGGTCGAGCCTACCGTTGACCAGGCGCCGTCGATGACGGCCGTCTTGGCGTGCAGCACCGCCAGTTTCAAGTGGAAGATGCGGATGCCGCCAGCCAGCAGCTGGTCATACAGCGCGTGTCCCGCATGGAACACCAGGCCGCTGTCGGACACGCCGGGCAGCACCACGGTGACGTCCACGCCGCGTCTGGCGGCCGCCACCAGCGCGTCGACCGTCTGCTGGTCGGGCACGAAATAGGCGGACGTGATGTGGATGGATTTCTTGGCTTCCTGGATGGCTAAAATATACGCCTTGTAGATTTCGAAGCCGCCTTCCGGTTCGCTGGCCACCACGCGCACCAGCTTGTCGCCCACTTCGGACAGCACGGGGAAATAATTTGCGTCCGGCAAGTCGGCCTGGTCTTGCTGTGCCCAGGTGCGGATGAACAGCCACTGGAAGGCGGCCACGGCCGGGCCTTCCACTTTCACGTGGGTATCGCGCCAGCCCACGTCCTTCTTGTCGGTGGCTTTCGATTTCGAGCGGAACAGCGAGCTTTTCGCATAGGTATCGCTGATATTGATGCCACCCGTAAACGCCGTCTTGCCATCGACGATCAGCACCTTGCGGTGGTCGCGGTTGTTGATTTTCCAGTCGTCGCCCTTGAGCTTGGCGGGATTGACGGGGTTGAATGCCACCAGGTGCACGCCGGCCGCGCGCATGCGCTCGAAAAACGCCTGTGGCACGCCGAGGGTGCCCACGCTGTCATAGATAACGTTGACCGTCACGCCCGCCTGCTGCTTTTCGATGAGCATGTCGGCAAACTTCAGGCCCAGCGGATCCTGGTCGAAGATATACGTTTCCAGGTTGATGCTGTTTTTCGCTTCGCTGATGGCCCGGAACATGGCGGCCATCGTTTGTGGGCCGTCAAACAGCAGGGTTACCTTGTTGCCCTTGATCAAAGGCACGCCCGTGGCCGCCTCTTCCAGCGCGGCCTGGGCCTTCAAGTCCATGCCGGATTTGGCCCAGCGCTTGTTGAGCAAGGCGGCGCGGCTGTTGACGTTCAACAAGGCGCCCTTGCCTGTGATCACATTGGGCCTGGCCACGGGGGCCAATGTGGTGTTGAGGTTCTTGACATCGGGCAGCGAGGCGCATGCAGCCAGGGTCCAGCACAGCAGTAGGGCGGTGAGGCAGGATTGCATGCGCCTGTTGATCATTTTTGAGCCTTGTTTGTCAGTGACAGGTTTGCCGAGTCATCGGCCAGTGCCAGGGGCGGCGGGTTTTTCGAGCCGAAGAAGAAGACGATGGGCGAGCGCAGGAAGCGCTTGCCCAGAATCTTCAACAATTGCATGCCGTGCTTGAAGCGCACCTGGCGCGAACGCAGCGCTACCCACAGGGCCAGGCCGAAGCTGACCAGCAGGTTGGCCGTGCCGATGGCGAAGATGCCCGACAGTGACTTGACGGCCAGCTGCCAGCTCATGTTGTGGTCGAGGCCCACCAGCGCCGTGGCAAAGTTGGCGGCCGAGAAGGTAATGTGGCGGATATCGATGGGCAAGCCGATCAGGAAACCCAGGGTGCCGATGGAACCGAGCAGGATACCGAAATAGAAATTACCCATCAGGCCGCCCAGGTTGTTTTCCAGGTACAAGCCCAGGCGCTGCAAGCGATCCTGGCCGATGACGCGGCCCAGGCCGCGCAATTGCGCGATGCGCTGCGCCCAGCGCGTGTACAGCGCCTGATTGTCATAGTAGCCGGAAATCAGGCCGGCCACGAACAGGCACACGCCGGCAATCATGGCGTAAAAAATGGCGGGGCTGCCGATGGGGTCGATATCGTGCAGCAAGTGCATGGCTTTTTCCGGTGATACCAGGTGGTGGCCCGTGATCGCCTTGTAGCCGAGTGCGATCAGCCAGGCCGTGGGAATGGCAGTGGCCAGGTTGCCCAGCACGGCCATGTTTTGCGTGCGGAAGACCTTGTTGATCAGTTCGGCCATGCTGTCGAGGTCGATATTCCGGCCATCCTTGCTGTGCAGGCCGGCGGCGATGCGCGAGGCCGTCATGGCCGGCTGCTTGGTGGCCACCGTGAAATGCAGCAAGTGGATGAACATGAAGCCGATCGAGTAATTCATGCTGAACATGAAGGCTTCGACCAGCGGCGCCGAGCGCAGATACGACATCAATATCTTGAACAGCGCCATGAAGCCGATGATCACGCCCGCGCCGGCGGACGAGAGGAACATGGCACCCATCTCGCGGCGGTTTTCCGCAATGTAATGTTCGCCCGTGCGGCTGGCGTTTTCCGTCACATTGCGCGCCAGCAAGTTGATATTGTCGGAGAACAGGTCGCTGACCTTGTACTTGTGGTTATGCGCGCGTATCAGTTCCAGCGCCAGCCCCACGGCGCCCGCGCGGCGGCGGCTGACCGGTTGCGGGTGCAGCAAGTCTTGCGTGGCGTCCACCGTGATGGCGGCGATATCCACGTTGGCGGAGCTGGGCAGCTCGCCGCTCGTGTCGACCAGGAACAGCAGCTTGCGCAGGCGGTCGATGCTTTGCGCCAAGGCCACCAATAAATAGGTGAGGGGAATGCTGGTGCCCTGGTACAGGGCCTTCTTGCGGATCTTGGCGATGACGGCATCGCACTGGTCCAGCATCACCAGCAGGTGGCGCGCATCCTCGATGTGCTCGATATTGCCTTGCAGTAAATTCGTGTAAGCGTCCAGGTAGGCGTTCACTTCCGTGTTCTGCACCATGAATGGCGACTGGAACACTTCGATTTCATTGTGGAAACGCGTCAGCTCCGGCTCCAGCCCCATGGCACAGACGCGGTAGGACAGGGTGCGGATGGCGTCGAGTATGCCGGGCAGCATGATATTGCCGTCGCCGACGGCCAGTTCGATGTCGTCGCTGGTGAGCACGTCGAACAGTTCCAGCCAGTCCGTGGCGGGCACGTTGCTGATCCACAAATAATCGGTCTTCAGGTACAGCACCTGGTCGAGCGCGTCGTTCAGGTACTCATCGCCCAGGGCGGGTGGCAGCATGCGGTAGGCGATGCGGCGTTTCAATTCGGTGAAAAAACCGCTGTTCGACAGCACGCCGATGTCCGTGTACAGGCTGGCGTGGCGGCGCGCGGCCAGCACGCGCAGCACGTATTCGTGCAGGGCGCGCGCTTGCGCGGGGTTACCTTTGAGAAGCTGGCGCAGGGTGCGCACGTTGGCGATCGCGGTAGCGCTGTCGTGCGGGCGCTTGGGACGCAATGAGTTGAATAATTCCACCAGCAAGTCGATATTGCTGGAGTTGGGGTCAATGCGTTCGAGGATAGCTAGCATGCAGAAAAAACGGGCGAGCCGCTGTCGGTAAAACCAGTAGTGTACCGCCTGCGTCAAATCGCGCAACGTTCGCCACCGAACATTGCTTTGCGGCAGGGCCTGCTTTTAACGCCATTTTGCCGCAGATTGCCACAATCATGGTCAAACTTGCGTGTTGTCAGTGCGCGACGTGTTTCCCGGGACTAAGCTGAAGTTTCTGTTGCACAACGCACGGATGGCTGGACAAAAAGCGAGGATAAGGTAACACTGAGATGTGACATACAGCGCATGTCCTGATCAATACCGGGAAGTTTCACCCACGTCACCGAGATATTTATCATGAAGACCTCGTATTTTGCGCTTGCTGTGATAGGGATGGGGCCTTTCGTGCTGGGCGCAACGGCCCAGGCCGCCGATGGCGCGGGCGGTCCCGCATCGAGTCACGTTGCCGTGTACGGCGTGCTTGACGCGGGCATCGTTGCCGAACGGGGCTGTGCCGCCAATTGCGCCGGCAGCAAGGTGTCCGGCGGCGTCGCGTCCGGCTCGCGCCTGGGGCTGCAGGGCCGCGAAGCGCTGGGCAATGACGTGTCCGCCATATTTACCCTGGAAGCGGGCGTGCAGAACGACACGGGCCAGTCGGAAGACGGACGGCTGTTCGGCCGCCAGGCTTACGTGGGCCTCGACAGCCGTCTGGGCGCGCTGACCCTGGGGCGCCAGTACAACCTGCAATACCTGGCGCTCACCGATGTGGCCGACCCGTTCAAGGGCGGCATGGCCGGCAGCGCCAGCAACCTGGCCGGCTACAGCGTGAAACGCTATGACAATACCGTCAAATACGTGTCGCCCGCCTTGCGTGGCGTGTCCGCCAGCGCCATCTACAGCTTTGGCGAGTCGCCGTACAGCAGCGCCAACAATCGCGCGTATGGCGCCACGCTCGGCTATTCGGCCGGCGCCGTGAATGTCAGCGTGTCGCACCAGCGCAAGAACAATTTCATCCTCGCCTCAGGTACCTTGCCCGCCATCGACATGTCGTCGCGCAACACCCTGATCGCGGCCAATATCGACCTGAAAGTGGCCACCGCCTTTGCCGCCGTGGGCGTGAACAAGGGCTATGGCAGTTCGCCGTGGGACCCGAACAACGCCTACAGCTCGCTGGCCCTGTCGATGTCGTCCTCGGACAGCCGCGACACCTTGCTGGGCGTGTCCGTGCCCGTGGGCGGCTTCAAGCTGCTGGCGTCCTGGGTGCACAAGGATGACCGCGACCTGGCCAACCGCGACGCCAGCCAGATGGCCGTCGGCCTCACGTATTCCCTGTCAAAGCGCAGCGATTTCTACGCGTCCTACGCGAAGATCCACAACAAGAACGGCGCCCGCTACACGGTGGGCAACGCCAGCGACGCGGGCCGCGGCGACGCCGCTTTTAATATGGGTTTCCGTCACGGCTTCTGAGCTGCTGTCGTAGCCGGGGCCGGGCAGCTGGCGCCCAGCCACTTGCCATTGCTCGTCACATTCACCTGTTCCGGCGTGCCGCGCGCGCTGGTCGTCACGGCCAATTGCATGCTGAACGCCTGGTCGCCGGTGAACATGACCTTGCCTTCGCCGCTCGATTTCGGGTTGGCGCACGCAAACGACACATGCATGCCGCCCGCGATATCCGTATTTTTCGATTTGCAGTCGCCGGGCTGGCCCGTGGGAATCTGCCTGCGCGCGGCCATGTCCGGCGTCACGCACGCCGTCACGCGCACGGCGCCATCGGCGCCCACGGTGGGCATGGCCATGCCGCGGCTGGCGGCCATGCTTTCCAGCTGCTTGCGTTGATCGGGCGGGAGGTTGCCCAGCTGCTGCAGCACCATGGACATGGCGTTGCCGGTGGCGGCGTCGGGCGAGGCCATTTTGCTGTCGACTTGCCACAGGCCCGGCCTGATGGTGGCGGCCTGCGAGGCGGCCATGACATTGGCTTGGGCGCCCAAGGCGGCGCAAGCCAGCAGGGTCAGGCGTAGCAAAGAGTGTTTCATGTTGGCGTCTCCAAAAAAGGCAGACCCCAGCATACGGCATGACAAGCGGGGCACGCTTGCCATTGTGTTACAAACTGTGATCGGGCTCGATGCGGCGCACGTCCACGCAGGCGATGCGGCGCTCGTCCGCTTCGACGATTTCATAACGCAGATCATCGAGTTCCAGCACTTCGCCCACGGCCGGCATGTTTTCAAAATGCGCCAGCAGGAAGCCGGCCAGCGAGTTGTAGTCGCCGTCTTCGCTGACCAAGGACTCCGTCTCGAACACTTGCTCCAGGTAATGCAGGTCGGTGGCGCCATCGATGCGCCAGTGGCCGGGGCCCAGCACCTCCACGTCGGGTAGCTCGTCCTCGTCGGGGAATTCGCCGGCGATGGCTTCGAGGATGTCGATCGGCGTGAGCACGCCTTGCACGGTGCCGAACTCGTCAACCACCAGCACCAGCTGGCCGCGCGAGCGCTTCAGGGTTTCCATGGCTTTCAGCACGCCGGCCGCTTCCGGCACGACGACGGCTTCGCGCATGCTGGCCGGGTCGATCTTGCCGTGCGAGACGAGGTCTTCGATCAGGTCCTTGCTGCGCGCGATGCCGACCACATTGTCGAGGTCATCATTGCAGACAGGAATCATGCTGTGCGGCGTTTCGCGCAGCAGTTGCAGCATCTTCTCGCTGCTGTCGTTCAGGTTGACCCACGAGACGTCGCCGCGCGGCGTCATCACCGAGCGGATCGAGCGTTCGGCCAGCGTCAGCACGCCGCTGACCATGTTGCGCTCTTCCACGCCAAAGGCGGAGACATCGGGCATTGCCTTGACTTCATGTTCTTCGACGGCTTCGCGGCCCTTGCGTCCGCCCAGCAGGCTCAGGACGGCTTGCGCCGTGCGGTCGCGCAGCGGCGCGTTCGACTGCAGCTTGAGGAAGTTGCGGCGCGCCAGCTGATTGAAGAACTCGATGACGATCGAGAAACCGATGGCCGCGTACAGATAGCCCTTCGGAATGTGGAAGCCCAGGCCCTCGGCCACCAGGGAGAGGCCGATCATCAGCAGGAAGCTCAGGCACAGCACCACGACGGTGGGGTGGGCGTTGACGAAGCGCGTCAGCACCTTCGAGGCGAGCATCATGACGACGATGGAAATGACCACGGCCGCCATCATCACGTACAGATTGTCGACCATGCCGACGGCCGTGATGACGGCGTCGAGCGAAAAGACGGCGTCGAGCACGACGATCTGCGCCACCACCAGGCCGAAGCCGGCGTAGACTTTCGGGCCCGTCTGGGCATGCGTGATGCCTTCAAGGCGCTCATGCAGCTCGCTGGTCGCCTTGAACAGCAGGAACAGGCCGCCGAAGAGCAGGATCAGGTCGCGTCCCGAAAACGAGAATGTCCATAGGGAAAATAGTGGCGTGGTCAGGGTGACCAGCCAGGAAATCAGCGAGAGCAGGCCCAGGCGCATGACGAGGGCCAGGGTCAGGCCCAGTACGCGCGCCTTGTCGCGCTGGTGCGGCGGCAGTTTCTCGGCCAGGATGGCGATGAAGATCAGGTTGTCGATACCCAGTACGATTTCCAGTACGACCAGCGTCAGCAGGCCGACCCAGATTGTCGGGTCAAATAACCATTCCATGTGTGTAACCTTGTAAAGTCAATCAATATAAAGCGTGCCCGGCGGCGGATTGCCCCGGGTCTGAATGCGCTGCGTGCTGCGGTGTCAGTGGCGGACGCGCGGCGGCCGGGTGGCCTGCCGCGCGTCCGCTTCGGCAAGTGCGCCCGGTCCCGCCTGCCAAATGATGGCGCAAAACGGCGCGCCCTGGCGCGAGGTCGGGTACAGCGTGATGGGGTCGTTGTCGCATTCGTCGGCGTCGCAGTTGTCACCGGACAAGCCCACATGGGCGCTGGGGTCCAGGCAATCGGCGACGAAGGCAGGCGCAGCGGTAGTGCCGGCCGCGATTGCATGCTGGAATGGGGAAGGGCTGGCGTAAGCCATGCTGGCGAACGCCTGGGGCAAGGCGATGAAAACAAAAAGGCAGAGCAGGACGAGAGCTCGTCTCATATACAGGCAGATAGTTCTGGAAGCGCGAGTATAACACGGGCACATAACAGCTTGATGACAGGCACTTGCGTAACTGATAAGTATGCCGTAAATTGTGAGAGCAATCATTGCACCGGGCAGCGAAGACGCAGCGCGGGCCCGGCGACAATTTTTGCGTTTGTATCGTATGGCGCTTGCGCTTCTTTATATAACGTAGTGTTACCAGGACTTTGCCTTGAAACCAATTACTGCTCTCCTGCTTGCCGCCGGCATCCTGTCGCCGTCGTTCATCCTGGCCGCCACCCCGGTGGAAACCGCACCGACCCAGAAAGCCGGCAAGGCCGCACCCAACCGCGGCGCCGCCGTCAAGGTCACGTCCGTCGAAGGCATCACCGAATACCGGCTGGCCAATGGCTTGCGCGTGCTGTTGTTCCCCGATGCCAGCAAGCCGACCCTGACCACCAACATCGTCTACCTGGTCGGTTCGCGCCATGAAAACTATGGCGAAACGGGCATGGCCCACTTGCTGGAACACCTGCTGTTCAAGCCCAGCGCCAACTTCGGCATCAAGAAGGGCACGAAAACCCCCGTCGAGATCCTGAACTCGACGGGCGCGCAGTTCAACGGCACCACCTGGTACGACCGCACCAATTACTACGCCACCTTCCCCGCCAACGACGACAATCTGCGCCAGATGCTGGCCATGGAAGCGGACCGCATGGTCAACGCGGCCATCGACCAGAACGACCTGTGGAACCCGAAGACGCAAAAAGGTGAAATGACCGTCGTGCGCAACGAGTTCGAAATGGGCGAGAGCGATCCGATCGGCGTGACGAGCGAACGCATCCAGGCCATCGCCTACGACTGGCACAACTATGGCAAGTCGACCATCGGCGCCCGTTCCGATATCGAGCAAGTCAACATTCCCCGCTTGCGCGCGTTCTATCATAAATATTATCAGCCCGATAATGCCGTGCTGATGGTGGCGGGTCGCTTCGATGAAGCCAAGGTCTTGCAGCAGATCAATGACCTGTTTGGCAAGATCCCGAAACCCACGCGCGTGATCGAACCCACCTACACGGCCGAGCCCGTCCAAGATGGCGAGCGCGCCGTGACGGTGCGCCGCAGCGGCGGCACGCAATTCGTCGGCGCCGGCTACCACGTGGCGCCATCCGGCAACCCGGACGCCGTCGCCATCGAGGTGCTCGGCCACGTGCTGACGGACGCCCCCGCTGGCCGTTTGCACAAGGCGCTGGTGGAAACCAAGCTGGCCAGCAAGATCGAATACAACTCGGTGAGCAACCTGGAGCCTGGCTACAACCTGTTCGGCGCGCTGGTGCCCGTCGATGGCAACCTCGATGCGGCGCAAGCGGCCATGCTGAAAGTGCTGGAAGAGCTGAAGGCGCAACCGATCACGGATGCGGAAGTGGCGCGCGTCAAGCAGCAATTGAACAAACAGATCGAACTGGCCACCTCGAACACGGCGCGCCTGACGATTGCCCTGACGGAATCGCTGGCGGCCGGCGACTGGCGTTTGTTCTTCCTGCAGCGCGACCAGCTCGACAAGCTGACGGCGGCGCAGGTGCAGGCGGCCGCCGAGAAATACCTGAAGAGCTCGAACCGCACCCTGGGCCGTTTCATCCCCACCGATGCGCCGGACCGCACCGTTGTGCCGGCCTACGCCGACGTGGCGCCGCAACTGGCCGGCTACACGGGCCGCGCCGTGGTGGCGCAGGGCGAGGCGTTCGACCCGAGCCCCGAGAATATCGAAGCGCGCACCCAGCGCTTCACCTTGCCGAACGGCTTGAAGGGTGCCTTGCTGCCGAAGAAAACCAAGGGCAGCACCGTCAGCGTCGTGCTGAAACTGCAGCTCGGCAGCGAAGAGAGCTTGCGCGGCAAGGGACAAGTGGGCAGCTACACGGCCAATCTGTTGTCCCGCGGCACGGATAAACTGTCGCGCCAGGAAGTGAAGGACAAGTTCGACCAGCTGGGCACGCAAGTGGCGATCACGGGCGGCGCCGAGGGCGTGACCGCGATGCTGATGGGCAAGCGCGAGAATTTGCCGGCCGCCATGGATCTGCTGGCGCAAGTGTTGCAAAAGCCGGCCCTGAACGCAACGGAATTCCTGGAATTGCAGCGCGAAAGAGTCGGCCGCGCCGAGCAGGAATTGCCTGAACCGCAGCCGCTGGCCGTGAACGCCTTCCGTCGCCTGCTCGACGCCACGCCGGAAGGCCATGTGCGCCACGTGGCCACCCTGCCGGCTGAACTGGCACAATGGAAAGCCATCAACGTGGCCGATGTGAAAGCCTTCCATGGCGCCTACTATGGCGCGTCGAGCGCCACCTTTGCCGCCGTGGGTGACTTTGACCCGGCCGCGCTGAAGGCGCAAGTGGCCAGTCTGTACGGCAGCTGGAAGGCGCAGCAGCCGTATGTGCGCATTCCCGACACCGTCAAGCCTGTCAGCGGCGAGAAAGTCACCTTGGAAACGCCGGACAAGGCGAATAGCGTGCTGTTCGCCATCCAGCCGATTCCCCTCAAGGATGACGCCGCCAGCTATCCGGCCTTGCTGATGGCCAATCACATGCTCGGTGGCGGCGCCTTGCGCAGCCGCCTGGCCGACCGCATCCGCCAGAAAGAAGGTCTGTCGTACGGCGTCGGTTCGCAAGTGAGCATCCCGTCGCGCGAGCCGGCCGGCTACTGGATGGCCTACGCCATCAGCGCGCCGCAAAACACGGTCAAGGTGGAAGCGGCCCTGCGCGAGGAAATCGCCAAGGTGCTGGCCGACGGCTTCACGGAAGCGGAACTGGCCGAGGCGAAAAAGGGCTGGCTGCAATCCCAGGAAGTGGGCCGCACGCAGGACAGCGGTCTGGCGCGCGAACTGGCCGGCTACCTGGCGCAGGACCGCACCATGGCCTACGACAAGGATCTGGAAACGAAAGTGGCCGCCTTGACCCTGGCGCAAGTGAACCAGGGCTTGCGCGAGTACCTGAAACCATCGGCCGTGTCGATCGTGACGGCGGGCGATTTTGCCAAGGTGGCGAAAGAGGGTGACAGCGGCGCCAAGGCAACGACGTCGAAATAAGCTACTTCAAAATAAGCTGTTTTAAATAGAAAAACCCGTTGGCAAGTGACCTTGCCAGCGGGTTTTTTTACGATCTTGATTTTGATGTCAACGTCCCGACACCGAACAAAACCGTAGCGAGCGGAAGGGAGAGGTGGCCGAGAAGCGCAACCGTACTAAAGTACGGTGAGCATCGCAAGCCGCCTATACCGACGCGCAGTAGGTTTGGTTCGGTGTTACCCCCGTGGGGCTAATTCTGCTACGTAGATTTCCACGCGGCGGTTGCGTGCGCGTCCCGAGGCATCCGCATTCGAGGCGATCGGCTCTCGGGCGCCGCGGCCTTCCGTGACGATGCGCGTTGGCGATACGCCGCGCATGGCCAGGTAGTCGCGCGTGTGGGCCGCGCGTTCCACCGACAGCGGTTCGTTGATCGAAGCGCTGCCCGTGCTATCCGTATGGCCGACGATGCTGACCGTGGTGTTCGGGTTTTCATTCAGGGTGGCAGCAAAGCGGTCGAGGATGGGGCGGAAGTTTCCCTTGATGTCGGCGCGGTTGGTGTCGAAGGAAATATCGCTGGGGATTTCCATTTTCAGGCGGTTATCGGCCGTCTGCGACACTTGCACACCCGTACCTTGTGTCGCTTGTTCCATCGCGCGCTTCTGGTTTTCCATGCGGTTCGACCAGATATTGCCGACTACGGCGCCCGCTGCCGCGCCGAGCAGGGCGCCGCCGGCCGTACGGCCGCCGCTGCCGCCACCGGTGGTGCCGCCGATCAAGGCGCCCAGGCCAGCGCCGATGCCGGCGCCCGTGGCCGTGCCACGTTGCGTCGAGGACATGTCCGCGCAGCCGCTGGCGGCCAATGCGATCACCAGCATGCCGATCAGGGATTTGGCGCCAGGGCCTTTTTTGAATGTTTCTTTCATGGATTTTCTCCTTGTTTTGTTATTGGGACATACCCAGGACTACCCGTACACGTTACTGCAAAATACAGTTGCTTGCCAGTGCGTGCCCACTGTCGCTAAAAGCGGCAAAAGAGCGGCGCCCGTTTGCACGCGCGCCGCTCTTGTCAGGCCAGGCTAACGGCCTGGGCTATAAACCGCGCCCGCTGATCAGGCGCAGCAGGATCATGATGACGGCGACCACCAGCAGGATGTGAATGAAGCCGCCAATGGTATAGGAAGTCACCAGGCCCAGCAGCCAAAGAATAATGAGTACGACGGCGATTGTATACAGCATGATATGTCCTCCGAGAGTAATGTGTGGATGACGGCGACTGCCTTGGCCTTGCAGGCGCTGGCGCGTAGCGCCGTCATCGGTTTTTTGTCATTGCGCGGCGATTGGGTCGCTGAACGCTGATGCCATGACTAAGTGTCTACTTTGTTTCGCTTGAGTTCTGTACGCTGTCGTACACAAGGATCAACTATCGCGACCGGTCGGCATGTTCATCTGCCATGCCCGGTATCCAGGCCAGCATGCCGGCCATGCCGACGGCGCCCGCCAGGCAACTGACCATGCCACCCGTCAGCAGCAGCATCACGCCGAACACGGGCGCGCTTGCTTGCAATGGCGCCAGGTCCAGCGCGCAGAAGCCCAGCGCGGTGGCCAGGATGCCGGCCCCGATAAAGCCGAGCCAGATCCGCTTACTGCCTGCCTTGTCGTTTTCCATCGCAGCTCCTTGAAGATATTCGTTGAACTTTCCTGAGTGCATCATCTCGCGGGACGGCGTACTCATCTGTACGCCAACGAACATGGCTAAAAAGAAAACACCCGGATAGACCGGGTGTGTGTTGGATTTGTCACGCTGGCGAGCGGCCTACTTGCCGCCAGCCGCTTAGCCGATGGCGCGCAAGCCGCCGTTGACGACGCGTACGCGGTCGCCCTGGCGCCAGTTCGGCGCGGCGCTCTGGTGCACGGTACGCGTCTTGCCGTTATCGAGGCGCACGACGATGTTGTAGCTGCGCGTGGCGCGCACGCTGCCTTCTATCTGGTTGCCGGCCACGGCGCCGCCAACGGCGCCCAGCACGGTGGCCAGCTGCTTGCCATGGCCGCCGCCTACCTGGTTGCCCAGCAAGCCGCCGACGACGGCGCCGCCGGCCGCGCCGACGCCGCTGCCTTCGGCGCGCGTATTGACTTCATGGATGGCTTCGATCACGCCGCAATTGCTGCACACCTGCGGCGCCGGGGCTGCCGCATATTCTTGCTGAGGTTGTTGCTGTGGCTGCTGTGGCTGCTGAGGCTGCGGTTGGCGCACGGGTTGTTGCGGCGGCAGGGCCGCCAGCGCTTGCGCGCCGGCAGGCTGCAAGTTCGCTTGCGGCTGGTTCGCCTGCAGGCTGGCCAACTGTTCGGCCGAGGTGCTGGCCGCCAGTGGCTGAGCATCGCGCTGGGACGAGGGCAGCCAGCCCATCAGGGCCGCCGTGCCCACGCCGCAAAACAGCAGGACGGCGACGGCGGCGGCAAGCACCAGCGGATGGAGGGATTTGGTGGTGGTAGTCATGGAGAGCTCCTTGGTTTTTTTGAAATAATGAAATGGGTAGTGCGTGTTATCCGTGCATGCAGCCAGTGTGCTGTGCCGCGTGCCCCGCTTCCGTGCGTCACCGTACATACAGGCACGGTACTGCACCGTAGGCTAAGTAAAAATTATGTCGAGTTGTAACGACACCAAGGAAAAGCAATGCCACCAACGAACGCCAGCATGACCCTGTCCCGCGATGCAGGCCGATCCGGCATGGGCACGCCTGCGGGCGCGCTTGATGCCGGTAACCGCTTGCTGGCCAGCCTGCCCGAGCACGACTTGCGGCACCTGACGGCGCTGTTCGAGAGCGTCACGGTCGAGGTGGGCGAGGTGCTGTACGAACCGGGCCAGCCTATCGGCCACATCTATTTCCCCGGCGATTGCCTGATCTCGCTGCTGGCCGTGGCGGAAGGCCGCATGACCCTGGAGGTGGGCTCCGTCGGCCGCGAAGGCGTGCTGGGCGCTTCCGTCGCGCTGGGCCATGACCTGGCGCAAGTGCGTGCCGTGGTGCAACGCTCTGGTACGGCCAGCCGCATCGGGCGGGCAGAGTTCTGCGCCGAGTTCGCCCAGCTCGATTCCCTGCAGCGTTTGCTGTACCGCTACACGGACACCTTGCTGGCGCAAGCCATCCAGATTGCCGTGTGCAGCCGCTTTCACGTGCTCGAGGCACGCCTGGCCCGTTCGCTGCTGATCACGCGCGACCGCCTGCAGTCGGAAAAATTTCACCTGACGCATGAATTCCTCGCCCATACCCTGGGCGTGCGGCGGGTCGGCGTGACCAAGGCGGCCAGCGCGCTGCAGCAGCAAAAACTCATCACCTACAGCCGCGGCAATATCGAAATCCTCGATTCGGCCGGCCTGGAAGCCGTCTCCTGCCGCTGCTATGAGCTGGTCAAGGACAGCGGCGCCATCGGCATGGCCAACGTCTTCGTCTGATCTTTCTCATCCTCGTGCCGCGGACGCAAAAAAGCGGGGTGGACGCCTGGGCGCCCACCCCGCTTTCTTGAGTACCAATTACTTCGGCTTGACCTGGTTACCGATCACACCGCCGACGGCGGCGCCGCCGATTGCGCCGACGGCGCTGCCGCCGGTCAGCACGGAGCCGGCAACTGCGCCGACACCGGCGCCGATGGCCGTGTTTTTATCTTGGCCCGACATGTTGGCGCAAGCGGTCAAGCTCAGCAGCAGAGCGGCAACGGAAGTGGTAGTGGCGATTTTTTTAATGATTTGCATGATAGTTCTCCTATGAATTCGGACCTCGTGGCGCCGGCATGGTATGGGCCGGTGGGACTTCGTATCGCCACGTCTTGGTGTTTCAGGCACGATCACAGAATAGGATTGTGGCAAGGCAGGGTCTGTTCGGCAACGCACATAGGGGTGTAACAATTGTAATCGTGCACGGCCTCCTTATCTTGCCATCTTGTTCATCGACTTTGTCGCGGTGTCTTGCCCGGTTTCGGCGCCACCGGTTTCACGCGCGCCTGGGCCAGCAGGGCTGCGCATTCGCTATCCTCGCCGGGACCGGTATTGACCAGTGGCAGCAGGGCAGCCACGGGCGCCACCACGGCCAGCGCCAGGGCGCCGCCGGCGCGCAGGGCCAGCACGCCCTTGTCGACGCTGACGTCGGGCTTGCTGAAAGTGCCCTGCACATACAGGGGCGAGCGCAGCGAAAAGATGCGCAAGCCCTTGCTGTCCGGCTGCAATGTCAGGTCCAGCTGCTCGTTGGCCAGGTTCACCGTGCCGTCGATATGCAGCACGGCATCGTCCGTGTCGACGATGAACTGGCGCGTGCGCATCAAGCCCTTGGTGGCGACGAAATCGGCAGCCATGCAGTTCAGCTTGACCTGCTTGTCGCCCACCAGTTTGGTCAGCACGATACTGCCGATATTCAAGCCCATTTCTTCCAGCAGCAGCTTGCTGATGCTGCCCCGGTTGATCAGTGCGCGCACTTCGCCGTTTGAGCTGCCCAGCAGGCTGGCGACGGAATTGCCCGTGGCCGACAGCGACGCGTCGCCATTGATTTCGCCCGCGCTCGCTTGCAGGGCCGGCAGGCGGGGAAACAGTTGCTGGATGTGCAGATGGCGGGCGCTGGCCTTGAGTTCGGCCGCGATGCCGTTGGCGATGACCTTGCCGCTGCCGTCGAGCCTGATCTGCGACGTCAGGGTGCCGCCCGCCACGTTGAAGTTGAGCGGCGTCAGGGACAGCACGCCATCCGTCAGCACCACATGCGTGTCGAGCTTGCTGATTGGCAACTCGGCGTCGCGCGTGATTTTATCGGCCGTGTAGCGCACGTCGGCGTCCAGGCTGGTCCAGCGCTCCGTCTTGAAGGTTTCCACCGGCAGCACGCGGCCGGCCGGCTGCGTCGACGGCACGCCCCGTTCCTTCTTGCTGGCGCTGGAGTCGGCGCCCACCAGCGGGCCCAGGTCGGAAAATTGCAGCAGGCGCGAGTGCACCTCGCCCGTCAGGCGCTTGCGCGGCGTGCTGGCGGAAAACGCCAGCTTGCCTTCGATGTCGCTGGAACCCACTTTGCCGCTGAACTGGTCGTACACCCATTCGCCGCCACGCGGCGCCAGGGTGCCCGTCAAATGGCCTTCCGTACTGAAATGCGGCGTTTCCGGCAGCAGCACGCCCGTCAAGGGATACAGGCGCGCCATGCTGGGCCCGGATATTTTCAGGCGCACGTCGAGCGCGGCCAGGTCCGCCGGGCGCGTCAGCGTGCCTTCGATGGCCACGCTGCTGCCGTTTGCACGCATGTCGGCCTGGATGGGGAAGGGCGTGCCTTGCTGCTGCAGCGACAGCACGCCGCCCGCCTTGCCGCCGCCCTGGATGTTTTCGCCTCTGTATTTGCCCGACAGCTTCCAGGCGATGCCGTAGCGCGCATCGTCCGCGATGGTGTCGACGTCGGCACGCATCGCCGTGTGCGTGACGGCATCGTCCAGGGTCACGCTGCCCTTGCTGAAGACCACGCTTTGCAGTTCCAGCTGCCACGGCGACGGCTGCTCCTGCTTGTCGAAGGTCCAGTTGTTCTTGCCGTCCTGGTTGCGCAGCAAGCGTACTTGCGGCGCGTCGAAGCGCAATTGCGGGATGACGATTTTCTTGTCCAGCAGGGCCAGGGGATTGAGTGTGAACGCCAGCTGGCTCACGCTGGCCAGCTGCGCCTGCGCATCCGTTCCTGCCATGGCGCTCGGGTTGCCCAGGCGCACATCCTTGGCCTGCAAGTGCGGCCACGGCAAGTAGGCGCGCCAGCCTTGTTGCCCCGCAGTGCTTGGCTGCTGCCACGTCAGCGACAGGTCGCCTGCAATGGCAAAGGGCCGGCCCAGCGCTTCGCTGGCGCGCGCATTGAGCCAGGGCTTGGCGCGGTTCCAGTCCATATTGAGCAGGGCGACGGCGGCGACGATGGGTAATGCGATGAGTGCGGCGGCGCTGGCAAGGGCGATTTTCCGGCGGCGCGAGAGAGAGATAAAACGTGGCATAGGGTGTGAGGTAAGAGGTGTTTCTTTCTGGACAGAAGCATGATGCTACAGGAATCGCTACAAATCCGGTCCCGTTTCAGGTTTTGCTGGCGTGCACGTGCGCTGGCGCACGTTGCCCATGCAAGTATTGTCGATTTCTTACTCTATGTGCGGCACCGAACGGATATGCGGGGAGCCGGAGCCTATAACGTCATACATCAAACGCAGTTCCTGATTCCAGATGTACCGACGTTGATACCTACCGCTTAACATTCTCCAGGAGAAAAAAAATGACAAACCGAGATTTCATCAAAACCCCCATGACCGCTCTGGCCGCCTGCCTCACCGCCGTTGTCCTGATGACGGGTTGCTCCAGCCTGAAAACGCCAGCCACTGCCGACGTCGCCGTGTCGCGCGCCGCCGTCGATAACGCCGCCAGCGCCGGCGCCGCCGAACTGGCACCCGATGAAATGCGTTCTGCCCGCGAGAAAATGCGCATGGCTAACCAGGCCTTGAAAGACCGCGACTACAAACTGGCGCGCGACCTGGCCGACCAGGCGCAAGCCGATGCCAAGCTGGCGCAAAGCAAGGCCAACTCGGCCAAGGCCACCAGCGCCGCCGATGAAATCAACGAGAACATCCGCGTCATGCGCGAAGAACTCGACCGTGCCAATCAGCAAGCGCCAAAACAATAAGCAACAACAATAACTAATAACAGGATTCCATCATGAAAAAAGCTACTTACACCACCATTCCCGGCCTGCTGGCCATGGCCGCTTTAGTTGCCGCCTGCAGCTCCGCACCGACCACCACCAGCCTGCTCGACCAGACGCGCGGCGACTACATGGCGGCGCAATCGAACCCGCTGGTATCGACCTATGCGCCACGCGAATTCCGCGAAGCGAGCGCTGCGCTGGAAGCGGCGAACGCGGCCGCCACGCGCCAGGATGACAGCGAAAAGGTCGACAAGCTGGCCTACCTGGCCAAGCAAAAGATAGCCACGGCGCAAGAAGTCGCCAAGCAGAAAGCCGCGGAAGCCGATGTCGCCAACGCCGGCAAGCAGCGCGACCAGTTGCGCCTCGATGCGCGCACGCAGCAGGCTGACCAGGCCACGGCCCGCGCCCAGTCGGCGCAAGCGGATGCGGAAGCGGCCAAGGCCCAGGCGCAAGCGGCTGAAGCATCGGCCCGCGATGCGCAAGCCCGCGCCGCCGGACTCGAAGCGCAGCTGGCCGACCTGGCCGCCAAGAAAACCGAACGCGGCATGGTCATCACCCTGGGTGACGTGCTGTTTGGCACGGACAAGGCAAACCTGACGGCCGATGGCACGAATACGGCGCGCAAGCTGGCCGACGTGCTGAAAAACAACCCGCAGCGCACCGTGCTGATCGAAGGCTTTACGGATAGCACGGGCGGCTCCGCGCATAACCTGGAATTGTCGCAACGCCGCGCCGAATCCGTGCGCAATGCCTTGCTGGAGCAAGGCATCAGCCGCGACCGCGTCGCCACGAAAGGTTATGGCGCCGCCTATCCGGCCGCCGGCAATGACAGCGCGGCGAACCGCCAGCTGAATCGCCGGGTGGAAATTGTCTTGTCCGAAGATAACACGGCCATTCCCGCCCGCCGTTAAAACACCAGTCCAAACCTACTGCGCGTCGCGACTTGCGGCCCCCGATGCTCACTGTGCCATAGCACAGCTCCGCTTCTCGGCCACAATTCGCTGCCGCTCGCTACGGTTTGGTCAGGTGTTGAGTTAGTAGGCAGCACCGGCCGCAGGTCGGCCGGTGGATACCCATGCAAGACTTGAAAGGAAACATCATGACCCAAACATCTGTGGAAATTCCAGCTGGCATCGATACGGCCGCCATCCGCGCGGCCGCCAAAAACCTGGGCGACGGCGCTGTGACGGCCGGCTACCAGGGCGACCGCCAGGAGTTGATCGCCCTGCTGAATGGGGCGCTGGCCACCGAACTGGTGTGTATTGCACGCTATAAACGCCATTACTACACCGTGAGCGGGCGCGACAACGGCAGCATCAAGGCCGAGTTCCTGGAGCACGCGCAGCAGGAGCAGGAACACGCCGACTGGCTGGCCGAACGCATCGTGCAATTGAATGGCAAGCCAGATTTTAATCCTGCAACATTGCTTGCACGTAGCCATGCCGAGTATGATGAGTCCGAAGACGTGCAAAGCATGGTGCGTGCCAATCTGATCGCGGAACGGGTGGCAATCGAGTCGTATCGCCAGATGATCGTGAAAATTGGCGACAAAGATCCGACCACACGCCATTTGTTGATCAAAATCATGGCTGTCGAAGAAGAGCACGCCGATGATATGCGCGATCTAATGGAATAGTGTTTTTGAGTAAAGTAGGTATAGTAACTACATTCATCCACAGCTAAGGAGCTAAACCATGTTGGAAAACAATATCACCACCGTCAATAACGATGTCAAAACCCTGGTCAAGGATGCGCAAGCCCTGTTCAGCGCCGCTGCCGCCCTGACCGGCGAAAAAGCCGATGAAGTGCGCGTCAAGGGCATGAAAACCCTGGACGCCGCCCTGGCCAAGGCGCACGAAGCGCAAGCATCGGCCATCGTTGCCACCAAGCAGCTCGCCTCCCAGGCGGACGGTTATGTCAAGGAAAACCCATGGCGCACGGTGGCCGTCGCCGCTGGCGTCGGCGTGCTGGTCGGCTTCATCCTGGGCCGCAAGTAATCCACTGTCAGGAGCGATATGGACAAGTCTGCTTCGTCTCACCAGGGGCCGGGATTGATCGGCTCGGTCGCCGGCCTGGCCAAGAACGCCGTCGGACTGATGTTGTCGCGGCTGGAGCTGGCCACCATCGAACTGTCGGAAGTGCGCAATCACATGCTGCAGCTGGTGGTCATTTTCGCGCTGGCGACGGTGGCGGGCTTGTTTGCCATCGCTTACGGCAGCGTGCTGATCGTTTTCCTGGCCTGGGATAGCCTGGGCTGGAAGATCCTGGCGATCATGACGGTCGTGTTCGTACTGCTGGCCATCGCCCTGGTCATGTATGCGCGCGCCATGCTGCGTCAAGGAAAGTTGTCCATGCCCGCCACCATGGCGGAATTGAAGGCCGACCGCGACATGCTGATGTAAGCTGCTGGCGGGAACCACCCGGACTTGTGCCGGAACGGGGCCCGCCATGTCCAGCCTGCCTTACGAGGAGAATTCATGTCGGAAAACGACAAACTGGCGGCGCAAGCCGCCCGCAAGCGCCTGCTGATCGCCCAGGGCGAAATGTACCGTGTCGGCATCGTGCATGCGCGCGCCAACGTCGGTTATGCATTGCGTCCCGAATCGCTGTTGCAGGGCGTGGTCGAGACGGCGGTCGGCTTTGCCGGCCACCGCGTCGAGTCCTTGCTGGCGCCGGGCGGCATGCGTTTGCAAGGCGCCATGCCCTACGTGCTGACGGCGCTATCGTTCATCGGACGCAAGAAGCTGGTCAAGCCGGCCCTGGTCCTCCTGGCCGTGGCCGCCGTTGCCGCCAGCTGGCTGCGCCGCAAGCGCTGAACGCCAGCCATGTTGCACAGGAACGCCGTCATTGACGGCGTTTTTTTTTGCCTGCACCCAAGGTCCGACACGCACTGACGCAATCCCTTACAATGATTTACGCCGCATTCCGCGCGGTGGACAGAGGGGCCATCTTGATGACGAATTCGAAGACACCGATCAATCAGTTAAATCCCTCGCGCCTGCGCATCGTGCTGGTACTGCAGGGTGGCGGTGCACTGGGCGCCTACCAGGCCGGCGTCTACCATGCGCTGCACGAACATGGCCTGGTGCCCGACTGGGTAGTGGGTACTTCGATCGGCGCCATCAATGCCGCCATTTTGGCCGGCAACAAGCACGAGGACCGGCTGGTGCGGCTGAAACAGTTCTGGCAGCGCGTGGCGCACCGCGACAGCATCGACATGAATCTGGTATCGGACCAGCAGCGCCGCTCGAACATCTGGCTGGCCACGCTCGATACGGTACTGCGCGGCGTGCCCGGCTTCTTCAAGCCGCGTTCGTTCAGCTTGTTCCCGGCAGGAATCGCCGTCAAGCCGGAAGACGCCAGCTATTACGACACGAGCGAGCTGGCCAGCACCCTCGGAGAACTGGTCGATTTCGATTACCTGAACCAGCCGGGCAGCATGCGCCTGACGGTCAACGCGCTGCGCGTCAAATGCGGCAGCCTCACCAGTTTCGACAGCCAGCAGCAACCCTTGACAGCGGACCATATCCGCGCCAGTGGCGCCTTGCCGCCGGGCTTTGCCGGTGTGCGCGTCGATGGCGACCTGTACTGGGACGGAGGTCTGTACTCAAACACGCCGCTGGAAACCGTGCTCGACGACACGCCCCACGTCGACACGCTGGTCTTCATGGTGGATTTATGGAGTTCGGAAGGCCCGGAACCGACCACCCTGGACGAAGTGCAGACGCGGCAAAAGGATGTCACCTTTGCGTCGCGCTCGAAGCGGCATATCGCCGATTATGTCAATACGCACACCTTGCAGCGCAAATTGCGCGAACTCTACGCCGGTCTGCCCGATACAAAGCACAACCGCCAGCAGACGGAAGAGCTGGTAGCGCTGGGCTGCGACAGCACCATGCACATCGTGCGCCTGCCGTACGCGGGGCGCGACTGGCACATGGCGGCCAAGGACATCAATTTCTCCAGGGGCTCCATCGAGTGGCGCTGGGAGCAGGGCTACCAGGACGCCTTGCGCGCCATCAAGGCGGCCGGTTGGCTGGCTTTTGTTACGCAAGACACGCCGCTGGTGGTGCACGAGCTACCACCCTACGAGCGCGACGCCGCTTAGTGACGCCTGTCAAAACCTGCTGCGCGTCGGTATAGGCGGCCTGCGATGCTCACCGGCTCGGCGCCCCCGTACAGAGTACGGTTGCGCTTCTTAGCCAGCTCTCCCTTCCGCTCGCGACGGTTTTGTCAGGCGTTGCAGTTTGTCTGGCGTCGCAACAGCACGGCGCATCACTGCGGATGGGCTGCCTCGCGCAGTTTTTCCGCATGTGCCATGTCTTGCCGGTAAGTGTCTTGTGCATCTTTCAGGCAGCTGGCGCGCGTGGCGGAGGGTTCCGAACGACACGCTTTTTTGGCCTCGCCCAGGGCGGCGGCGATTTCCTTGCGCAGGGTGCGCAGCTGGGCTTGCGCCGTGCTGTCTTCCTGGTACCAGCGTTGCGGGTCGCCCGGCTGCGGCGTGGCCGTCTGGGCCAAGGCCAGTGGCGCCAGGCTGCAGGCGAACACGGTGGCCAAGAGTGTGTTGTGGATAGTCATGATATTTCCTCCTTAAAATAAAAAAGGCGCCGCAGCGCCTTTTTTTACAACCTGCCCGTCAGTAATAGCAGGATCAGTATCACGACGACCAGGCCAGCGATGCCGCTGGGGCCGTAACCCCAGTTGCGGCTATGCGGCCAGGTAGGCAGGACGCCGACCAGGGCGAGGATCAAGATGATCAGAATGATGGTGCCCATGGCAACTCCTTGTTATCGTACGACTTATGCGGGATGGCGGACGCTTGCTGGCAAGCTACGCCGAAAATTAATAGCGGTAGACGCGGCCGTCAACGACGCGCACGCGGTTGCCCGGACGCAAGTCATTCGCGTTGTCCTGCACTACGGTGCGGTATTCGCCGTTGTCGAGGCGCACGCTGATCTGGTAAGCCTGCGCTTGCTGCCTGCGGCCTTCCACCTGGTTGCCGACTACGCCGCCGGCGACGGCACCCGCCACAGTGGCGGCCGTGCGTCCGCCGCCCGAGCCGATGGTATTGCCCAGCAGGGCGCCGGCGATGCCGCCGACCACGGCGCCGGCGCCGCTGGTTTGACCGCCACCCTGCACGATCTGGATGGAGTCGACGGTGCCGTACATGGCGGACTCAGGCTGGTTGGCCGGGTAATATTGTTGTGACTGGGTAGGGCCGGTGGCGCAACCGCTGAGTACGGCGGTGGCGGCGAGCATCAGTGCAGCCAAGGTGGCGTTGGTTTTCATTTTATTCTCCTGACGAGGTGAGGGTGTAGTGCCATCTTAGTCACGCCCCTGTCCTTGGTCTGTACGCTGCCGCACGCACTTATTTGCGGTCGAACTGGCATTGTGGGCTCGAGCGATCCAGCAAAACGTTGTTATTTCTCCCTGTCTGCCTTCTGCTTTCAAAATAAATTACTTGTGTACGGCAGCGTACAGAAGAGCGGCGACTATCCACGTAAAACGGTAGTCATGCCAAGCAGACATGCTTGGTGCCACCAGGGAGAAATACAATATGAACAAGAATAAGCTCTTCACCGCCATCGTCGTCAGCCTGGCATGCGCCGCCTGGGGCGGCCAGGCCGTGGCCGCCACGCCGGAAGCGAAAGCAGCCTACAAGGCAGCCAATGAACAGGCGGGCCTGAATTACAAGCTGGCGCATGCCGAGTGCGAAAAAATCACGGGCAACCCGAAGGATGTTTGCATCGCCGAAGCGAAGGCCGTGCGCACCTACGATGAAGCGGTGGCTCAGGCGCAATATACGAATACCCTGCGTGCCTACACCAAGGCGCGTATCAAGATTGCCGATGCCAACTACGACGTCGACCTGGCGCGCTGCAATGCGCTGACGGGCAACGACAAGGATGTCTGCGTCAAGCTGGCCAAGTCCACCAAGGTGGCGGCCCTGGCTGACGCCAAGGCAGACAAGAAAGTCATCGAAGCGCGCAGCGATGCGCGCGAAGCAAAGAGAAAAGCCGAGTACAAGGTCGCGACAGAAAAATGCGATGCATTGGCCGGCGCAGCCAAGGATGACTGTATCAAGGCTGCAAAAACCCAGTTTGGTTACTGAGCGCCATCCAGCGCGCAGTCACCACACTGGTATAAGAAGCTCATTGTGAGCACATTGATTGACCACTTCTAAGGAAAAAACCATGAAATTCACTAAATCTATCGCTACTGGCCTGTTCATCGCTTCCCTGTTCGCCGTTGCAGGTTGCGCTTCGACCCCAACCAAAGAAGGCACGGGCGAGTACATCGACGACGCGGCCATCACCACCAAAGTGAAAGCCAGCATCTTCAATGAGCCTACCCTGAAATCGACGGAAATCAACGTTGAAACCTTCAAGGGCGTGGTTCAGCTGAGCGGCTTCGTTGCCCAGCCAGCCGATGCCGCCAAAGCGGGCGAAATTACCCGTGGCGTCAAGGGTGTGAAGTCGGTGAAAAACGACATCCGCGTCAAGTAATAGCCTGACCTGCCGCAGCGGCCAGCCCCAGGGCTGGTCCTGTGGCCCTCCACCGACCGTCGCGGGAATCGCATGCATATCCAGCCTACAGATACCCCGCCCGAGCCGGTGGCGGCTGTCTCCACCGAGCCTGCCGGGCCACCTCCCGGCATGCCAGGGGAGCACCTGGACGCATCCTTGCGTCTGCCGCTGCATGTCAATGCGCGCGGCCTGGCCCTGGGCATCATCGCCACCGTCAGCTTCATCTATGCGTTGCAATGGGCGCAGAAATTCCTCATTCCCGTCCTTTTCGGCATTTTTATTGCCTATACCCTCAATCCCGTCGTCGCCTGGCTGGAAAAGCTGCGCTTGCCGCGCGCCATCGGCGCTACCGCCGTGACGGCCCTGATCCTGTTCGGCTCTGTCGTCGTGATCGAGCGCGTGCAGGGCGAATTTGAATCCATCGTGGAAGAGTTGCCGGCCGCCACACAGAAACTGTCGCGGCTGATCGCCGAGAATACGGGTGGCAAGAACAGCACCTTCCAGAAGATGCAGGCCGTGGCCAATGCCATCGAGCAAGTGGCCGCTGGCGCCGAGGCCCGCCGCAACAACCGCCGCGCCGCCGCCGCCGAGGCGCCCAACTTCAAGATCATGGACTGGGTCTGGGCCGGTTCGCTGGGCCTGGTGGGCTTTCTCAGCCAGGCGACCATGGTCATCTTCCTCGTGTTTTTCCTGCTGCTGTCGGGCGACACCTTCAAGCGCAAGCTTGTCAAGCTGACGGGACCGTCGCTGAGCCGCAAGAAGGTCACCGTGCACATCCTGGAAGACATCAATACCTCGATCCAGAACTATATGTTCATGCTGCTCGTCACGAATGTCTTGCTGGCCGTCCTGATGTGGATCGCCCTGCGCGTGATTGGCCTGGAAAACGCGGGCGCCTGGGCCATCGTGGCCGGCTTGCTGCACATCATGCCGTATTTCGGTCCCTTGCTCATCACCATCGCCACTGGGCTGGTGGCTTTCTTACAGTTCGAATCGCTGGAAATGGTCTTGCTGGTGACGGGCACGTCGATGGCCATCGCCACCCTGGTGGGTACCTTTGTCACCACCTGGATGACGGGCCGCATTGCCCGCATGAATCCCACGGCCGTCTTCATCAGCCTGCTGTTCTGGGGCTGGCTGTGGGGCGTCTGGGGCTTGTTGCTGGGCGTGCCCATCATCGTCATCGTGAAGGTGGTGGCCGAACGTGTGCAAGGCATGGAAGCGGTGGCCGAGCTGCTGGGTGAGTAGTTTTCTAGAATGCAAACGGCGCCCGCGGGCGCCGTTTTTATATGCGTCAGCCTGCTCAGGACTGGTGGCGTTTCAATATCTTGACTTGCACATCGCCATCGTCCGTCTTCGGCATATCCTTCATGCTGCCCAGTTGCAGGGCGAACTGGCGCGTGAATTCGGCGCCCAGGAAGAAGATTTGCGCCGAGTAATACACCCACAGCAGCAGGGCCACCAGCGAACCGGCCGCGCCATAGCTGCTGGCCACGCCGCTATTGCCGATATACACGCCAATCGCATATTTTCCCAGTGAAAACATGAAGGCCGTGCCGATGGCGCCGATCAGCACGTCGCGCCAGGACAGGCGCACGCGCGGCAGCATTTTATAGATGACGGCAAACAGGCTGGCGATGACGGCAAAGCCGATCAGGTTCGACAAAATGGTAAACAGCACGGCCGTGTCTTTCCACACGCCTTCCCAGAAGTTGGCCAGAATGGCCATGGCGGCGTTGACTACCAGCGACACCATCAGCAGGAAGGCCAGTACCAGCACCAGGCCGAAGGACAGCAAACGCGTGCGCAGCATGTCCCAGGCGCCCGCTTCCTTCAGCGGTGGTACTTGCCAGATTTCATCGAGACTGGCTTTCAGTTCGGCAAACACGCTGGTGGCGCCAAACAGCAGAAGGGCGCTGGCGATAAGGGTGGCGATGCGGCCCTGATCATGGTTCTTCGCGCCGGCCAGCACCAGCTGGATGGCTTCGGCGCCTTGCGTGCCCAGCAAGCCTTGTAGTTGCCCCATCAGTTCACCGCGCGCGGCGGCCGGACCATAGAAAAAGCCGGCGATGGCAATCACCAGCACGAGGATGGGGGCGATGGAAAACAGGGTGTAGTAGGCGAGGGCAGCGCCCTTGCTCGAGGCGCGGTGTTCCAGCCATTCGGTGACGGAGCAGACGATGACACTGCGCATTTGCTTGCTGAACGGCACCAGGCCGGCCAGTCGGGGATAACGGGTAGAAAAATTCATGCTGGCTTTCAATGCAAAAAAGGGGCGCGAGCCCCTTTTTTTTATTCACAAGTGGCGTACCACTGTTAGCTTACTGCACGCGGCGTTCGATGGTGATTTGTTCCACTTCAACGCGGCGGTTTGGTTCCAGGCACTTGATCAGGTCGGCACGCTTCTTGTTATCGCAGGTGACGACAGGATTGGTGGAACCCTTGCCTTCGGCTGTCAGGCGGTTGGCGGCGACACCGTGGGCGACCAGGTATTCCTTGACTGCATCAGCGCGCTGCTGCGACAGTTTCAGGTTGTACTTGGGCGAACCGATGCGGTCGGCATAACCGCTGATGACGACGTTGTTGACGTCCGGTGCAGCGTTCAGCACGCGGGCGATTTCGTCGAGCTTGGTCTGTGTCGGGCCCAGCTTGGCGCTGTCGAACGCGAACAGTTCCGTTGCCGCCATCGTCACTTTTTCAAAGCGTGGTGGCGGTGGTGGCGGAGGTGGCGGCACGACCACGACGACTTCTTCACGCACTGGCGGCGGTGGTGGCGGTGGTGGCGGCGGTGCAGGTGGTTTGTCGAACGCGAAGTTCAGGCCCACAGTGACGTAGTAGTTGTTCGACTTGCTGCTTGGGTCGAAGGTATTGCCGCGCAGGAAACCGTGCACATTGCGTACGTCAGCCTGGAGGGACAATTGATCGGTGATGCTGGACTGGAAGCCCAGGCCCACGCTGGCGTATGGCGAACTCTTCGTGCGTTCACCGAAGGCGAAGCTGGTGTCCTTGTCGCGCTGCATGCCGGCACCGACCAGCAGGAAGGGACGGAAGGCTTTACGCGAGAACATGTACAGGCCGTCTACACCCAGCGTATTTTGCTGGTAGCGCTGACCGCCATCCTTGGAGCGGGCGTACGTGGTGCCCAGCTGGATATCCCAGTCCGGGGAAACAGGCTTACCGAAACGCAAGCCTGCGCCATAGCCGGTTTTATCCGTGGAAAAATCGGAATCTGGCTTGAGTGCGTTGATGCTAGGTTGAATGTACCAGGAGGGATTGATTTCCTGGGCCTGCGCGCCGAGGGCGGAGCACAGTACTGCGGCGGCAACGGCGATTTTTTTTAGATTATTCACAAGTAACTCCCAACGTTGATAAGAGATTTTCTCTGCTGCATCAATGCGACAACTGCCAGACATGCTATTGCTAGAGATAGACAACCATTCCAGGTGCGCTATCTTGCGATAAATGCACTGCTGTTGGACTAGAGAATACGATGGCAGGTTCGCAACGTCCGTGCGTTAGCGCACAAAGCATTGTGGTATATCAATGGTGTTGCGGATTCACGACAACTACTTTGCTGTTGAAAAAAACTAATTCGCCTCGGGAAAATTTTGCTATCACGGCCACTTCCGGGCGCCGCGACGCGAGGCAATCGTACGACTTGTTACTGGCATGCCACTGTATATTAGCAACAATGATGAGCTTGATAACTAATATTACATTGATGTTGTATTCCTGCCGCGTTCGCTTGCCTTGTGTTGCTTCCTCCAGGCAACTTTTGCGCGCCGCAGCCAGCTCCGCCACTTTTCATCAAGGAGTCTCCCGTGCCTGACCTGTCCCGTGTCGTTTCTTCCCCGCTATCTGGCAAACTGGGCCGGCTATGTCTGTCGCTGTCGCTGGGCCTGGCTATGCCGGCCTGGGCCGATAGCGGCGTGGCCCTGTTTTCACCGAGCGGCACGGTCAAGGCCGTGCGCCAGGTGCGGGCCCAGTTCGCCACTCCGATGGTGCCGTTCGGCGACATGGGCTTGCCCGCACCGTTCGCCATCGATTGCGGCAAGGCCGAGCCAGCCTTGGTGGCGGGCGCGGGACGCTGGGCCGACGAGCGTAACTGGAATTATGATTTCGAGCGCGACTTGCCGGCCGGCGTGGCCTGCAGTTTTAGCCTGAAGCCGGGGCTGAAGGATCTGGCAGGCAAGCCTTTGCAGGGGACGGCGTCGTACCGCTTTTCCACGGGCGGCCCGGCCATCGTCGAGGCCGTGCCGTATGACGGCCAGCCGTATATCGATGAAAACCAGATCTTCGTGCTGGGCCTCGATGCCGCGCCGAACGAGGCCAGCGTGGCCGCGAACGCGTATTGCCGCGCCGATGGCATCAATGAAAAGATTCCCGTACGTCTGTTCAAAGGCAAGGAACTGGAGCAGGTATTGACCCTGCGCAAGAGCTTCCTCGACCGCTACCTGACTGTCTACTTCAAGAAGCGGGGCACGGTCTGGAAAGTGGGCATGCCCGTCGCCAGCAAGGGCGCGCCGCCGCTGCCCGTCACCGTGCTGCAATGCAAGCGCAGCTTCCCCGCCAACGCCAAGGTGTCGCTCGTGTGGGGCGAGGGCATCGCCAGCGCCAGCGGCATTGCCACCGACAAGGCGCAAACCCTGCAGTACAAGACGCGCCCCGATTTCACGGCCAAATTCAGCTGCGAGCGCAGCAATCCGAAGGAACAGTGCATCCCCTTCCTGCCCATGCGCGTGCAGTTTTCCGCGCCCGTGAGCGCGGCGCAGGTGCGCGCCATGACCCTGAAGGGCGGCGGCAAGACGTATGCGCCGACGATTTCAAAAGACGAAGAAAAGGCGGAATTCCTGTATGGCGCTACCTTCAATGGCCCCTTCCCCGTGCAAGCCAGTTTCGTGCTGAACCTGCCACCGAAGCTGACGGATGACGCGGGCCGTGCCTTGCTCAACCGCGCGCGCTTTCCCATGACGGTGCGCACGGGTGAACAGCCGCCGCTGCTGAAGTTCCCGGCCCCGTTCGGCATCATCGAAGCGAAGGGCGACGGCTTGCTGCCCGTGACGGTGCGCAATATCGAGCCTGTGCTGTCGGGCAAGGAAGTCGCGCAAGCCTCGGCTGCCGCCACGGGCGCCACCTTGCGCGTGCCCGACAATGACGACAAGTTCATCATCGAGTGGATGCAGCGCCTGGCCGGCAATGGCGACGGCGGCGAATACTGGCAGCCTTACGCCCAGTATGCGGGCAACATGAGCAGATCCGTGCTGGCCGATGCGTCCGGTACGCGTCCCATCAGCCTGCCCCGTCCCGATGGCAAAAAAACCTTTGAAGTGATCGGTATTCCTTTGCTGAAACCGGGCTTTTATGTGGTCGAGCTGGCCAGCCCCATCCTCGGCAAGGTGCTGCTGAGCAAACCGACCACGGCCTACATCCGCACGGCCGCGCTGGTGACGAATCTGGCGGCCCACTTCAAGCATGGCGCGCAATCGTCGCTGGTGTGGGTGACGACCCTGGACAAGGGCGCGCCAGTTGCGAAAGCGCAAGTGGCCGTGCGCGACTGCGGCGGCAAGCTGCTGTGGCAAGGCGCCACAGGCAGCGACGGCGTGGCGCAGATTCCCGGCGAGCTGGCCGCTTCCAGTTGCAAGAACAATGGCCGCTACTTTATCAGTGCGCGCAGCGGCGGCGACATGACGTTCACCCTGTCGGACTGGGTGGGCGGCATCGAAGCCTGGCGTTTCAATTTGCCCACGGACGACACGCGCGCCGACAACACCTTGCTGGCCACGGTATTCGACCGCACCCTGCTGCGCGCAGGCGAAACCGTGCACATGAAGCATTTCATCCGCAAGCACACGGCCGAGGGCATGAGCCTGGTCGACAAGAACAACGGCCCCGGCAGCGCCACCTCCATCGTCATCACGCACCAGGGCAGCGACCAGAACTATCAGCTGCCCCTGCGCTGGTCCGCCAGCGGCACGGCGGAAAACGACTGGGTCATTCCCGCCGACGCCAAGCAGGGCGAATATAGCGTCACCATGGCGGGCCGCCCGTCCGGCAGCTTCCGCGTGGAAGCGTTCCGCGTGCCGACCATGAAAGCCGTGCTGCAGGGCCCGAAAGCACCCGCCGTGCAGGTGAAACAGCTGGCCCTCGATGCGCAAATCACGTATCTGGCCGGCGGCGCCGCCACGAATGCGCCCGTCAAGCTGCGCACGGTGCTGCAAGACAAGAGCGTGACGTTTGCCGACTATCCCGACTATAGCTTCAGCAATGGCGACGTGAAGGAAGGCCTGGTGAAACAGGGCACGGGCTACGACGACGACGAGGGCGAATGGCAGGACGAAGGCCATGGCGGACGTGTCGGCGCCGGCGCAGCTGCCGCGCGCACGCAAAGCTTGACCCTCGACAAGGCTGGCGGCGCGCGCATCGTCATCGACCAGCTGCCGCAGCTGTCCACGCCGCGCGACCTGGTGGCGGAAATGGCGTTCCAGGATGCAAATGGCGAGACAGCCTCGGTGGCCACGCGCGTACCGCTGTGGCCATCGAACTATGTGATCGGCATCAAGCCCGACGCCTGGGCCTTGAGCAAGGATGCCTTCAAGTTCACGGTGGCCGTGCTCGGCACCAATGGCAAGCCCGTGGCGAATGCCCCGGTTGCCGTCGATTTCTTCCAGCGCAACAGCTATTCGCACCGCCGCCGCCTGATCGGCGGCTTCTATGCGTATGAAAACAGCAGCGAAGTCGTCAAGCTGGGTCAGGCGTGTTCGGGCAAGACGGACAACAAGGGCCTGTTGATTTGCGACGTGAAGGCGCCCGCCAGCGGCAATCTGATACTGCGCGCGCGCACGCAGGATGCAGCCGGCAACGCGGCCGTCGCCAACCGCGAAACCTGGGTGGCCGGCAGCGGCGACTGGTGGTTCAACGCCAGCGACAACGACCGTATCGACGTGCTGCCGGAAAAGAAACGCTATGAACCGGGCCAGGAAGCAAGCTTGCAGGTGCGCATGCCGTTCCGTTCGGGCACGGCCTTGATCACGGTCGAGCGCGAAGGCATCCTCGACACCTATGTGCGCCAGCTCAATGGCCGGGAACCGGTGGTCAATATCCCTGTCAAAGCGAATTACGCGCCGAATGTGTACGTGTCCGTGTTTGTCGTGCGGGGGCGTGTCGATGGCGTGCAGCCGACGGCTTTGGTGGACCTGGGCAAGCCGGCCTACAAGATGGGCATCGCACCGCTGAACGTGGGGTGGCAGGCGCATGAGCTGAACGTCATGGTGGTGTCCGACAAGGAAGTGTATAAAACGCGCGACAAGGCGGAGGTATCGGTGCGCGTGCGCCGCGCCGACGGCAAACCGCTGCCAGCGGGCGCCGAAGTGGCGCTGGCGGCCGTCGACACGGGCTTGCTGGAACTGATGCCCAACGATAGCTGGAAATTGCTCGACACCATGATGGCGCAGCGCAGCCTGCAGGTGGAAACGGCGACGGCGCAGATGCAGGTGATCGGCAAGCGCCACTTTGGCCGCAAAGCCTTCCCGGCCGGCGGGGGCGGCGGCAAGGGCGCCAGCCGCGAGCTGTTCGACACCCTGCTGTTCTGGAAGGGCACCGTCAAGCTCGACGCCAAGGGCGAAGCGACGGTGCAAGTACCGCTCAACGATTCCTTGACGGGATTCCGCATCGTTGCGATTGCCAGTGCGGGCAAGGAATTGTTCGGCACGGGCAGCACGGACATCCGCAGCTCGCAAGACTTGATCCTGATGTCGGGCTTGCCGACGCTCGTGCGCGAAGGCGACCAGTTGCGTGCGGGCTTTACCGTGCGCAACACGTCGGCAGCGTCCTTGAACGTGGACCTCAATGCCAGCGCGGGCGGCAAGGCCTTGCCGCGCCAGAGTTTGACGTTGGCGGCGGGCGAAGCGCGCGAAGTGGGCTGGGATTACCAGGTGCCGCTCGGTGTGCAGAATATCGTGTGGGAGATAGGCGCGAAGGCGGGTAGCCATACCGATAAACTCAAAATCACGCAAAAGGTGGGCCAGGCCACGCCCGTGCGCACGTATCAAGCCACCTTGCTGCAGATCGACAAGCCCGTCAATATGTCCGTGCAAATGCCGGCCGGCGCCTTGCCGGGCAGGGGCGGCGTCCAGACCAGCTTTGTCGCCAGGCTGGGCGGCGAGCTGCCCGGCGTGCGCGAGTACATGGCTGCGTATCCATACACTTGTTTCGAGCAAAACACGTCGAAAGCCATCGCCCTGCAAGACCAGGAGGCGTGGAACAAGCTGGCCGCCAGCTTGCCCGCCTATCTGGATAGCGACGGCCTGCTGAAATATTTTCCCATCATGGAGCAGGGCAGCGACAGCCTGACGGCCTACGTGCTGTCGGCCACCAGGGAAGCGGGCTATGCGATTCCCGAACAGACGAAGAACCGCATGGAAGCAGCCTTGACGGCCTTCGTGCAGGGCCGCATCGTGCGCCATTCCGCGCTGGCCACCACCGACCTGGCCGTGCGCAAGCTTGCCGCGCTGGAAGCGCTGTCGCGCTCCAATAAAGTGCCGCCCGATGCGCTGGAGAGCATCAGCATCAGCCCTAACCTGTGGCCGACCTCGGCCGTCATCGACTGGAGCTTGTTGCTGCAACGCACGCCAAGCCTGGCGCGCCGCGATGCGCTGCTGGCCGAGGCGCAGCAGATCCTGCGCAGCCGTTTGAACTTCCAGGGCACGACCATGGGCTTTTCCACCGAGCGCAAGGATAACTGGTGGTGGCTGATGGTGTCCGGCGACGTCAACGCCAACCGCTTGTTGCTGGCCGTGATGGACGACCCGGCGTGGAAGGATGACATCGGCCGCCTGGTGCGCGGCAGCATGGGACGCCAGAAGAAGGGCCGTTGGGATACCACGGTGGCCAACGCCTGGGGCACGCTGGCCATCAGTAAGTTCTCGGCCAAGTTCGAATCCACGCCAGTGACGGGTGCCAGCGCCGTCAAGCTGGGCGGCGATACGCAAGCGCTCGTGTGGAATGGCGCGGCGAAAGTGGGACCCGTGCTGCAAGCGTGGCCGAAGGGCATGGACACCCTGGGCCTGGCGCACAGCGGCACCGGCAAACCGTGGGCCACCGTGCAAAGCCTGGCGGCCATCCCGCTCAAGGCGCCCGTCTCCAGCGGCTACACGATCAAGAAAACCATTACGCCAGTGGAACAGAAAACCACTGGCCACTGGTCGCGCGGCGATGTCTACCGCGTGCGCCTGGATTTGTCGGCGCAGGCGGACATGAGCTGGGTGGTGGTCGACGATCCGATCCCCGCCAGCGCCACGGTGCTGGGCAACGGCCTGGGCCGCGATTCGCAGCTGCTGACGGCCGGTGAAAAATCCACGGGCTGGGTCTGGCCCACGTTCGAGGAGCGGGCCTTCGACGCTTTCCGCGCGTATTACGCGTTTGTGCCAAAAGGCACGTGGAGCGTGGAATACACGGTGCGCCTGAACAATGCCGGGGATTTCAGCCTGCCGGCCACGCGCATCGAAGCCATGTATTCGCCCGAAATGTTTGGCGAGTCGCCGAACGCGAATGTGAAGGTGGCGCAGTGAAAGGGTTTGCTTTACTGATGGGCTGCCTGCTGGCCGGCCCGGCCGTCGCCGAAGCGATATTGACGCCGGCCCAGGTGCAAGCGGCCTACCGCAGTTCGGAAGCGCAGTTGCTGGACCGCAGCGGCGCGCCGCTGCAATCGTTACGCGTGGACATGAAGGTGCGGCGCTTGCCGTGGGTGCCGCTGGCGGACATATCACCGGCCGTGCAGCAGGCCGTGCTGCTGGCGGAAGACCAGCGCTTCTTGCGCCATGGCGGCGTGGATGTGTCCGCGCTGGCCACGGCCGCCTGGGACAATCTGTTTTCGAAAAAGCCCCGGGGTGCCTCGACCATTACCATGCAGCTGGCGGGCCAGCTCGATGCGGACTTGCAGGCATCCTCGGGCGGACGCAGCCTGCGCCAGAAATGGGACCAGATGCGCGCCGCGCAAGCCATCGAGGATAGCTGGAGCAAGGCGCAGATTTTTGAAGCGTATTTGAACCTGGTGTCGTTCCGCGGCGAGCTGCAAGGCATCGCGTCCGCCTCGTACAGCCTGTTCGGCAAGGCGCCGTCGGGCCTGAACCAGACGGACGGCATCATCCTGGCCAGCCTGGTGCGGGCACCGAATGCGCCGCCTGCCACCGTCACGCGCCGCGCCTGCGCGCTGGCCAAAGAGTGGCGCATGGACAGCAGTTGCCAGCTGATCGGCCAGCGCGTGCAGACGGCCTTGCAGCGCACGGCCCTGTACGCCGACCTCGCGCCGGCGCCGCAAGTGGCGCAGCAGCTGCTCAAGCAATCGGGCGCCTCCGTGCGTAGCACCCTCGACGGTCCCCTGCAGCGTTTCGCGCAGGAAAATCTGCGCCAGCAACTGGCGTCCTTGCGCGAGCGCAATGTCAACGATGGCGCCATCATCGTGCTCGACAACCGCAGCGGAGAAGTCCTTGCCTATGTCGGCAACGCGGGCGGCAACCACGTCGATGGTGTGACGGCCCTGCGCCAGGCCGGTTCCACCTTAAAACCTTTCCTGTATGAACTGGCCATCGAGCGCCGGCTGATGACGGCCGCCTCCGTCATGGACGACTCGCCGCTCGACGTTGCCACGGCGTCGGGCATGTATGCGCCGCAAAACTACGACCGCAATTTCAAGGGTTACGTCAGCGCCCGCACCAGCCTGGCCAGCTCGCTCAACATTCCCGCCGTGCGCACGGTGCTGCTGACGGGGCAGGACGGCTTTTACAACCGTCTGAAGGACGTGGGCCTGTCCAGCCTGACGGAACCGGCCGAATATTACGGCCCTTCGCTGGCCCTCGGCTCATCGGAAGTGACCTTGCTGGAACTGGCCAACGCCTACCGCGCGCTGGCCAATGGCGGCCTGTACAGCACGGCGAGCCTGCAGCCGGGGCAGGCGGGCAAGGAAAGGCGCCGCGTGATGGAAGCGGGCGCCGCCTTCATCGTGGGCGACATCCTGGCCGACCGCGCCGCGCGCAGCATGACCTTTGGCTTGCGCAACGAACTGGGGACGAATTTCTGGAGCGCCGTCAAGACGGGCACCAGCAAGGACATGCGCGACAACTGGTGCATGGGCTACTCGGCGCGCTACACGGTGGGCGTGTGGGTGGGCAATTTCGATGGCAAGCCGATGTGGGACGTGTCGGGTGTGACGGGCGCCGCGCCCGTGTGGCGCGACGTGATGGATTATCTGCACAAGAACGTGCCCAGCCATGCGCCGAAGGCACCGCCCGGCGTGCTGCAGCAGATGGTGGCGTACCAGCCCGCGTTGGAAGCGCCGCGCCGCGAATGGTTTATCGCTGGTACGGAAAGCCCCGTCATCGCCGTATTGGGCGACACCGTGAAGCCACCCGCCATCGTGTATCCGGCCGAGGACAGCATCCTCGCCATCGATCCCGACATCCCGCCCGCCCTGCAGCGCGTGTTCTTCCAGGCGCAAGGCAGCCATGCCTTGCGCTGGGTGCTCGACGGCAAGGATATGGGCGCGGCTCTTGATAGCATCAGCTGGCGTCCCGTGCCGGGCAAGCACGCGCTGGCTCTCGTCGACGTCGCTGGCAAGACGGTGGCGCAGGTGGCGTTTCAAGTGCGGGGAAATGCGCTGGCGTCGCTGAACTAGGCGGGGCGATCCGTGCCCTTGGCCAGCTTGCTGTCCGCCAGTGCCGGTGCGCCCCACAACAGGCCCATCCAGATGCAGAACGACAGGCCGCGGTGCAGCGATGTGAAACACAGGCCGAAAATCAGGCCGCGCGCGAACGGGTTCGTGTTTGGCACGTTGGCACTGTCGAGCAGGAACAGGGTAGCGACGGCGGCGACCGTCATGACGGGCAGCATGAACCACCATTTGCGTTCGATCGGCGACATAGTTTCCTGATAAGACGTGTGTCACCGATTCTAGCGCAATATTGTCAAAGTATTTATGGTGCGCTGAGGATATTCGTCAGTGCAATGCGATACGCCGGCTGCACCTCGCCATCCTGGTCCAGCTTGTCCGTCATGATTACGCCGTAGCCTTGCGCGTACCACACGTATTCGCCGCTTTTGCCCTTGCTCTTGCCACCGACGTCGCGCAGTTCGAACTTGCAGGCGTCGGGGAAGCGGCGCCCGCCCAGTTCCAGGCGTTCCCAGCCGAGGAAAGTGATCGAGAAATCGCGCTTGTCCGTACGCGTGGAGGTGGTGATCTTGTCGGACAGGCCCGCCAGCGGGTAGTGGGTGCTCGTTTGCGTGTCCGTGAACTGCACGCGCACTTCCTGGCCGGGGCGCATGGCGGCGGGGATGGCGGACTGCGGCGCGTAGACGTTCTTGCTGCGCACGCTGCCGTCTTCGTTGTAATGGACCGTGCCCGTCAGGAATACCTGGCCGTCGCGGATGTCCTGGTAGGACGTGGCCAGCAGGACGCCGCCATCGAGGATTAGCTGCGTACCCTTGAGTTTCTTGCCCTCGAAGGTTTCCTCGACGTTGACTTGGGCGTCACCATTGTTCTTGCTGAACTTGATGCCCGTCGTCAGTTCCATGCACTCGCCCACCGTGGGCGCCGCCTGTGCACCGGCGGCGGCCAGTACGCCTGCCGCAAGCATCGTTTGCCATGCTGCTTTCATTGCCATCCTTGTTATTTTGAATGATGCGATGATAGCGTGCGGCTACTGTTCATGAGTGCACGATTGCCTTATGCTCGAGATGCGGGCGGCATCAGGACCACCTGCGACTGGCATCAGCGGGCCGCGCGTTTCGCGGCATGGATTGTTGCAGGAGTTAGCCCATGACATTACGCTTATCGATATTGCTGTCCCTGCTGTGCGGCGCGCTCGCGCTGCCAGCCGCGCAGGCGGAAGATGCGCCCTATGCCATGCGCGCCGCTTCGCCGCCTGTGCCAGGCGCGCTGGATCTGGGCTTCATGAATGAGGCGCCCAACCGGAAATTCAAGCGGCGCGTGGACTTGTCCGCCATCACCCGTGCCGACGACCTGGCGGTCGTCAAGGCGGCCATCAATCCTGTCGTGGTTTTTTTTCAGGTAACAGGGGCGGTACGCCAGCCTGCGCATGCGATACGGATGGTGACGACCCGCAACGGCGAACTGGCCTTGATCAAGCCGCCGCGTATCGATGACTACAATTATCTTCTTGCGCGCCGCTTATGGAACTGGACCGTGCATGACGCACAGACCATCAGCTTGACGGTCGAGTTCGTGGGACTCAGTCATACTCAACCCCGCTATTCCAACACCTATGTCTTTGTCGAACGCTATGGCACCTGGCTTTTCGACCGCCACGTGCTGTAGTTCAGCGCGGTGTCGCTGGCGGCGAGGTGGCCGCTGCGCTGGCGGCCGGGGTGTCCGGCGTGGCCACGGGCTTGCCACTATATGGCTTGTCCACGTCATCCGCCGTGGGCTTGCCACGCCGCGTGCGCTTGTCCGTGCGCGCCTTGGCCGGCTTGGCGTCGTGCACCAGCTTGCCTTTGTTGTCGAGTTTGTCTGACTGGTCCGATTTCTGTCCCGGATCATTCGGGTTATTGGTGTGGTTGCCCGTCTGGTTGACATTCGTCGTCGACTGGGCTTGGACCCAGGCGCCGCCGACGGTCATCAGGGTGGCGGCCAGCAAGAGAGCGGCGGTTTTCATGGCAGTGTCCTGTGCAAGTGTTGATGTGAGCTGGCATTCTCACACAGGAGGCCGACCGCACGGGTAGGACGGCGCCGCATGGCTGTGTCGGCTATTTGCTTATGATTATCGAAATTGCTCCGTCGAGATATCAAATCGCTTGAGCTTGTCGTACAGGGTTTTCTTCGGGATATTCAAAGCAGCCGCCGCCTCGATGACGTTGCCATTGTGGCGGCGCAAGGCTTCCTCGATGATGGAAATCTCGAACGTGTCGACTTGCTCGGCCAGCGACGCTTCGCGGCAGCCGGCCGGACTCAGGGTATCGTCGAGCAGGCCCAGCACGAAGCGGTCGGCCACATTGTGCAGCTCGCGCACGTTGCCGGCCCAGCGCTGCGCCATCAGCGAGGCGATCAGTTCGCCGCTGACGAGGGCGGCCGGCTGGCCGTAGCGCAAGGCCGCCTGCAGCACGAAAAATTCGAACAGCAGCGGGATATCCTCGCGCCGGTTGCGCAGGGCGGGCAGGGTCAGGCTGGCCACGTTCAGGCGGTAATACAGGTCGGGCCGGAACTTGCCCTGTTCCGCCAGCACGCTCAAGTCTTCCTTGGCGGCGGCGATGACGCGAAAATTGACGGAAATGAGCTTGTTCGAGCCGAGGCGCTCCACTTGCCGTTCCTGCAGCACGCGCAGCAGTTTCACTTGCAGGGCCAGCGGCATGCTTTCGATTTCATCGAGGAACAGGGTGCCGCCATTCGCGTATTCGATCTTGCCGATGCGCTGGCGCTGCGCACCGGTAAATGCGCCTTCCTCGTGGCCGAACAGTTCCGATTCAAAAATCGATTCGGGCAGGGCGCCGCAGTTGATCGCCACGAAAGGGTGGTCGCGCCGCTCGCTGAAGTCGTGCAGGCAGCGCGCGATCAGTTCTTTTCCCGTGCCCGTTTCGCCGAGGATGATGATGTCGGCCGACTTCGGCGCCAGGTTCAGCACCAGCTGGCGCACCTTGGCCATGGCCGCGCTGCGGCCCACGATGCGCGCCTCGATGCCGACCCGTTGTTCGAGCTGGCGGCGCAAGTTCATGTTTTCCAGCACCAGGTGGCGTTTATCGAGCGCGCGGCGGCACACTTCCACCAGCAGATCTGCGGAAAACGGCTTTTCGATGAAATCGTAGGCGCCACGGCGCATGGCGCCCACGGCCATCGACACGTCGCCGTGGCCCGTGACGAGGATGACGGGCAGGCTGGCATCCTGTGCCACGGCGATATCTAGCAGTTTCAAGCCATCCATGCCGGGCAGCTTGATATCGCTCAATAAAATGCCGGCAAATTCGGGCACCAGCCAGGGCAGCGCTTCCTCGGCCGTGGCGACGGCCGTCACTTGCAGCCCTGCCAGTTCCAGCGATTGCCGGGCGCCCTTGCGCACGACGGCATCGTCTTCCACCAGCAGCACTTGCATGCCTTCAAAATTATTCTCATGCATCAGATGGTTCCTTCGTCTCTCTCCCCCGGGTCGCAGCTCAGGGTGATGGTAAATTGTGCGCCGCCCCCTTCCTGCGCGCTGCGGTTGCGTACGGCCAGTGCGCTGCCGGCCGCGCGCAGTATGCCTGCACTGATCGACAATCCCAAGCCCAGCCCGTGTTCCTTGGTGGTATAGAAGGGGTCGAAGATCTTGTCGAGCGAGGCCAGCGGGATGCCGGGGCCATTATCGGTGATATGCAGCACAGCAAGGCTACCTTCGCGGCGCACCTGGAACCATATCTGCACGGGCTCGCTTTCCGGCACGGCATCCATGGCGTTGGTGATCAGGTTGGTAAACACCTGTTCCAGGCCGATGGCGTTGCACAGCACGATGATGTCGTCCTCCTGCCAGCTTTCATGCAGGGTCAGGCGTTGCGAATGCTTGCGCGTGCGGATTTGCAGCATGGTTTGCGCAAACGCCTGGCGCACGCTGACGGGTTTGCGCGCATCGTCGCTGCGCCGCGCAAAGCCTTTCAGTTGCGAGGTGACATAGCCGAGACGCTTGACGAGGTCGGAAATGGTCGACAGGTTGTCGAGCGCGTCATCGATCTGGCCGCGTGCCAAAAAGACCTTGGCATTGTCGGAAAACGTTTGCAGGGCGGCCAGCGGCTGATTCAGCTCGTGCGTGACGCCGGCCGCCATCTGGCCGATGGCCGCCAGCTTGCCGCTTTGCACCAGTTCCGCCTGGGCATAGCGCAAGGTTTGCTCGGCCCGCTCGCGCTCGGCCACTTCCGCCTGCAGCCGGCCATTCGCGTGCACCAGGTCGGCCGTGCGCTGCTCGACCTTGATTTCCAGCTGTTCATAGGCGCGCGCCAGGGTTTGTTGCGCATTGAGTTTGTCGGCGATGCGGCGCCGGCGCTGGCGCGCATACATCAGCGCCAGCAGCAGCAAGGCCCAGCCCAGCGCGGCGGCCATGGCCGCGTTGCGCGCCGCCTCGTTGACCTGGTCGAGTTCGGCCAGCACGGTGATTTGCCATTGCAGCGGACCAAGAGCGCGGTTCACGGCCAGATAGTCCGCCTTGTCGGCGCTGCCGGACAGGGCCGGCGTGTCGCCCGACTGCTGGCGCTCCAGGGTCATCACGCTGGCGCCGTCGGCGAACTGGCGCAGCACCTTGTGCGGCAGGATGGGCAGGTTTTCCTGCAGGAACTGGCGCTGCGCGCTGATATCGTTCTTCGCGGCCGGCGACAGCGGGGCCAGGGTCTTGAACTTGAAGGCGGGTGTGGTGGCCAGGATGATCACGCCATTCGCATCCTTGACCCAGATCTGTTCGCCCGCACCGGGCGTGCGCCACGATTGCTCGATCCAGTCCAGGTTGACCTTGGCGGCGACGATGCCGATGATGCGTCCGTCGCGCTGCACGGGCTGGGAAATGAAATAGCCGGCCTCGAAGGTGGAGAAGCCGATGCCGTAGAAGCGGCCGATGCCGCCCGCAATCGCGTTCTTGAAATAGGGGCGGAAGCCGTAGTTGACGCCCACGTAGGAGCTGCGGGCTTGCCAGTTGCTCGATGCCAGGGTCGTGCCCTTGTCGTCGAGCACGTAAACGGCAAAGGCACCTGCGCGGCGGTTCATGTCGACCAGGTAGGCGTTGATCTGCGTGACTCTGTCGGCGCTGGGCTGCTCCAGCAGTTGCGCCACGGCATCGCTCTGGGCCACGGCCAGGGGCAGGAATTCGTATTTGTTCAGGGCGCCGCCGATGGACGCCGCATACAGTTCCGCGCGCGAATCCAAGGTGCGGTGCAATTCATCGAGCTGGCGCTGCTTGACCCAGGCATACGACGCCCACGTCAGCAGGACCAGCGACCCCACGGCCAGCAGGGGGGCGAATAGCCTTGGGGTCTGACCCGCCGGGTCAGACCCCAAATAAGTTTGCAGTCGCTTAATCAAGCTCCCTCAATCGGCGGTACTTGCCATCGTTTCGGCGTTGTGATGACGCTGCTGCTCTTCCATCACCATCTCGCCCAGCATGCGCTTGAGGTGGTTGAACTCGGGGGCGCTCGGGTCGCGTGGGCGGGGCAGGTCGATGGCCACGTCGCGCTTGATGGTGCCGGGACGGTAGGTCATGACGATGGTGCGGTCGGCCAGGTAGACCGATTCCTCGATCGAGTGCGTGACGAAGACGATGGTGGTGCCGAAGACTTTCCAGATTTTCAGCAATTCATCTTGCAGGTTGCGCCGCGTCAAGGCATCCAGCGCGCCGAACGGTTCATCCATCAGCATGATGGGCGAATCGAGGGCCAGCACGCGGGCGATGGCCACGCGCTGGCGCATGCCGCCGGACAAGTCTTTCGGGTAGCGGGCACGGAATTCCGTCAAGCCCAGCATGCTCAGCAGCATGTCGACTCGTTCCTTGATCTCGGCTGGCGTCTTGCCGGCGATTTCCAGGCCGAAAGCGATATTGCTCTCGATGGTCATCCACGGGAACAGCGCGTATTCCTGGAATACCATGCCGCGGTCGGGGCCGGGCTCGGTGATCAGCTTGCCGCCGGCCAGGATCTGGCCGGAAGTCGGCTGCGAGAAGCCGGCGATGGCGTTCAGGAGGGTCGACTTGCCGCAGCCGGACGGCCCCAGCAGGCAGATGAACTCGCCGCTGGCGATTTCCAGGTTGATGTCTTTCAAGGCGATGACGTCGGCGCCGCCCGTGGTGAAGATTTTATTGACTGCATTGATATTGATCGTGGTCATGACCGTTCCTCTCAGTGTTCCAGGCCGCGGTGCCACTGCAGCAAATGATTATTCAGGGCATTCATGGCCATATCGATGGCCAGGCCGAACAGGCCGATGGTAAACATGCCGGCGATAATCTTGTCAGACCAGAAGTATTCGCGCGCTTCCAGGATGCGGAAACCCAGGCCGCTGTTGACGGCGATCATTTCGGCCACGATCACGACGATGAAGGCCGTGCCCATGCCGATGCGCGCGCCGGCCAGAATATATGGCGTGGCCGCCGGCAGGATCACGCGGCGGAACATCGTCATCTGGCTGGCGCCCAGGTTGCGCGCGGCGCGAATGTAGATGCCGTCAACCTGGCGTACGCCGGCGATGGTATTCATCAGCACGGGGAAGAAGGAACCGATGCTGATCAGGAAGAAGGCGGGCGGGTTGCCCAGGCCGAACCACAAAATCGCCAGCGGGATGTAGGCGATTGGCGGAATCGGGCGCAGCACCTGCACCAGCGGGTCGAACAGTTTATAGATGGTCTTGTTGGTGCCCATCAGCAAGCCCAGCGGCAAGGCCAGGCCGGCGCCGATGGCGAAGCCGCCCAGCACGCGCGACAGGCTGGCCCAGGCGTCGTGCGGCAATTCGCCGGAGAACATCCACACCAGGTAATTGCCCGCTTCGGGCGTGTACGCTTGCATGGGGATCAGGTATTCATACCACTTCACGACCACGGCCACGGGCGAGGGCAGGATTTGCGGGTTGATCCAGCCGAACGTGGACAGTGCTTGCCAGAATAGCAGCACGACCACGGGCACGATGGCACCGTGCGCGAAGCGTTTCATCATTTGAATATTCATCGTGACACTTTCAGATTAGCGTGGAGCGTAGGTTTTCTTGGCTTTTTCCAGCAGGTCGAGCTTGACCCAGTCCTGAGCGGCAGGCGGCTTGGCCATGCGGCCCACGCCGAATTTCACCATGTAGTCGGTGGTCAGCTGCACGTGGCTCTGCGTGATGTCTTCCGTGAAGATGGCGTTGTCGATGGCATCGCGGTAATCGTCGGACGTGATCTGGTTCTTGAACATGGATTCGCGCACGTATTTTTCCGCCAGTTTCGGGTCGGCCAAAAACGCCCGGGTGGCGGCGACGAAGCAATCCATGAAGCGCTGGGCCACGGCCGGCTTTTCCTTGTACATCTTTTCCGTCATGACGAGGGCGCGTACGGGCTCGCCCAGCGGCGTGTCATACGGCTTGAGGATGGCTGCGCCGTATTTCTTGTGGATCGCCTGCGTGGAGTAGGGCTCGGACTGGCTCATCACATCGATGTCCTTGGTCAAGAGAGCCTGGTTCAGGTCCGGGTAGCCCATATACAGGATCTGCACGTCCTTGCCCGGCTTGTCGGACCAGGTCAGCTTGGCCTTGGAGAGTTCGGCAAACAGCAGGATTTCCTGCGGGCCGCCGCGCGTGACGCCGACTTTCTTGCCTTTCAGGTCGGCAATGCCCTTGATGTTCAGGTCGGGCCGCCCGACGATTTGCACGCCGCCCTTGGCGAAGCCGCCCACCAGGTACACGGGCAAGCCCGTGGCGCGGCCCGTGATGGCCGCTTCCAGCGCGCTGGCGGAGACGTCGATTTCGCCAGCGATCATGGCCGGCACGATGTCGAGGCCCTTGGCGAAGATGCGTTCCTCGATTTTCAGGTCGTATTTGGGTGCGATTTCCTTCATGTAGGCGACGGCGCCGTAATGGGCGAATTTCAGGTTGCCCAGGCGGACCAGGTCGGCCGCATGCGCGGCCAGCGGGAATTGCGCGGCCAGTGCGACGGCCACGGCCATTGCCTTGGTGTTCAGGAAGGACGAGATACGGAAGGTGCTTGCCATGCTGTTGTCTCCAAAAGGTAGATGGTTTTTATATTGGGTCAGGCTGCCGCTCTGGTGGCGGTTATGAAAATATAAAAGCATCTTCCGTGCCAGTGGAGCGCATTTTGGCGTTTATTGCAAGTGATTGTTTATAAAGGTTTAATTTGATTCTATTGAAAATGGGAAATATTGATATTCCGCCTTTCCGCACGGCGAGGGGAAAGCTTGTGCGGATTGCCGCATTCCGGGCGCGGCGCATGCGGGACGGCAGCGGGTGAACCTTCACGGCGCGGCCGACTCCAATCGTAAAAAAACGCGTTGCAAACAGGCTGGCAACGCGTAACTCCCCCGTGGAGTAGGGGCGGCGCCGCGCGGGCGCCTGATCGATCGCCAGTTGGCGGGTTTATTTCGGCGCCGTGGCGGGCGGCAGTGCCGGCGCGGTGGCTGGGTCGGTCAGCGGCGCGGGCGGCGTCACGTGGCCGGGACCGGCTTCCGGCATGGCCGGTGTGACGGGGGCGGGCATCACCTGCGGGGCGGAAGCGGGGTTCGGTGCCATTTCGGGCAGGGGCGCATCTGCCGGTTTTTTACAGGCGGACACAGTGACGAGCAAGGCGGCGGCCAACAGGGCAGGTATTTTCATGATGATTCCTTTGCAAGAGTCGAGGTATCGCGATGCGGGCGGCGGGCGCCGCGCGTGAAGCTTGAATTTATGGCAAGAATGCCGATGCTTCTGTTCGCCACTTCACCTTGAGCGCAGAAATGTCACTGCATGTAGATGCTTTTTAGAAATAATTCAGTGAGGAAATATTTTTCACTTTCTTGTTCCTAATGTTCGTTAACGCACAGACCAGGGAAGAGCAGGGTGGCATTCTGTGTCCAGACGCTCAGGATTCGTGGTGTTCTGGTATAAAAATTGCCAAGAACTTAACAATCCGGGCTACCGGCAATCGTTTAAAAGGAGTATTCAAATGCATGCAATGACTCAGTCTCACGTGAAGAGCGAATTAAAGGCAGCGCACCAGGAACTTCGTAGCCCCGAAAAAGGCTCGCAAATGGTAGAGCGCGCAGCACCCATCCCCCCGGAGCGCCTGAATCCCATTTCCATGGCACCGATCGAGCGCGTGCGTTCGACGTCGGCCACCCTGCGCCGCATCGAAAACATGCAAAAGCTGATCGGCGAATTGTCGCTGCACGAGATGCTGGCCGATGAAATCGCCTGGTTCCTCAAGTTTTCGCCATCGGGCGCCCGCAAATACATCCGCGACTTGCGCGAAGCGGGCGTGATCGAACTGGCCCGCTACATCGAAGGTACCGCCACCTACCTGGGCAAGGCAGTGTACCAGCTGACGCCAGACCCTGAGCGCGTGCGCGCATTCCTGGCCGCCATCGTCCAGCCGAAACGCGAAGGCGCGCCACCGCGCAAGGACCGTCCCGGCCTGCGCGAGCAAAGCATGGCAGGCAGCGGCCGCCACTTCCACATCCTGGCCGATGACACGCATTACGCCATCCGCGTCAATCGCGGTCCCGTGACGCGCGATCCGCTGGTCGCCGCCCTGTTTGGCGCCCCACAGCAAAAATCTGCCGAGTAACACCTGACCAAACCTCACGCGGCGTGCGGCCTGCGATGCTCACCGGCTCGGCGCCCCCGTACTAAAGTACGGTTGCGTTTCTTAGCCACAAATCATCGCCGCTCGCTACGGTTTTGGCAGGTGTTGTTATGTTGCAATGAAAGCCGGGTTACACCCGGCTTTTGGCGTTGCAGCTCGCCCTTTGATCCTGGCGGATTGAAAAGATGTTAATCAACCCCATGTGGGCTGGACTGCCCGCCCGTTCCGCTGCGGGTTCATTCGAAGGAGCTGTCCTTGTCTGCCTACACCGTCTCCCTTGGCCTCATTGCCATCGCTGTCCTGAAGCGGGCCGCCGCATGAATCCGCTGCTATGGATCGCCCTCGTCACGGTCGCTATCGTCTTGTCGCTGTGGTTTCCCCGCTGGCGCTTGAAGCGGGCCCTGTCCAGGCCCTTGCCGGCCGAAGGACTGGCCGTGCTGGAAAAGAATATTCCCGTCTATCCCCGCATGCCGGCCCCGTTGCAGGAGCAGTTGCGCCGGCTCGTCGTGCAATTTTTGTACCAGAAGAAATTCGTCGGTTGCGGCGGCCTGGAGATCACGGACGAGATGCGCTACACCATCGCCGGCCAGGCTTGTTTGCTGCTGCTGAATCGCCAGACCCAGGTGTATCCGGAACTCGATACCATCCTCGTGTATCCCACGGAATTCATCGTCACGCGCGATGAAGTGGGGCCGGGCGGCGTGGTCACGCCATCGGCCAACGGATTATTGGGTGAATCCTGGGGTGATGGCCGCGTGGTGCTGGCCTGGGACCATGTGCAGCGCGGCGCGGCCGACTGGACCGATGGCCACAATGTGGTGCTGCATGAATTCGCCCACCAGCTCGACAGCGAATCGGGCGCCGCGAATGGCGCGCCGTATTTGCCCAGCGTGTCGAGCTACCGCAGCTGGGCCACGGTGCTGTCGCGCGACTTCGACAACCTGCGCCATGACGCCATCTACCAGCAGCACAGCGTGATGGACCATTACGGCGCCACGAATCCCGCCGAATTCTTTGCCGTGGCCACGGAAACCTTCTTTGAGAAGCCCTACCAGATGGCCGAGCACCACGAAGAACTGTATGCGCAATTCTTGCAGTACTACAAGGTCGACCCGCGCGACTGGATGGCGCCGCCTGTCGAGCCCGAACACATGGCCTCGCCATTTTCCAACTTTGTCCAGCACTGGTAAGCGGGGACTTTAGCCCAGCAGCCGCTGTTTCAGCGCGGGATAGCTGCTGCGCGAGACGGGAATGCCCGTGCTGGTCTGCGTGTCGAGTGCGTATTTGCCACCCGCCGCGATCTGCAGCCGCTTGAAACCCAGGCTGTTGACGATGTAGGAGCGGTGCACGCGCAGGAAGTGTGGCGGCAGCAGGGCCATGAGCTTGTCGATGGCCAAGTCATGAAAGCACTGTTCGCCGCTGCGCAGCACGATGTTGCTGTAGTGGCCATCGGCCTGCACATGGTCGATATCGGCCAAGGCGATCCATTCCAGCGCGCCCCGTTTCTTGACGGCCAGCGAGGCCGCTTCCGTGTGCCGCCCCGTATAGCGTTGCAGCGCCTTGTGCAGCCGTTCGCGGCTGAACGGCTTGGCAACGAAGTCGAGCACGCCAAACTCGAAGGCCGTGATCGAGCGTTCCGCGTGGGCCGAGACGATGATGGTCTGGAACGGGGCGTTTTGGGCCAGGCGCAGCAAGTCATAGCCGTCCGCGCCGTGCAGGTGCAAATCCAGCAGCAGCAAGTCGACCTGCTTCTGTGCCAGGGAGGCCAGGGCTTGCGGCACATTGTCATGCAGCGCCAGCGCCGTCAGGCGCGCGCCGAAATGCGCGCGCACCTCGCGTTCGAGGCCTTGCGCGATCAGCGGTTCATCTTCCAGTATCAATATGTTCATGGCGCCACCGGCAAGGTAAAGGTGAGGCGCCAGCCTGTTTTCAGCTGCTCGCTGGCATAGCTGGCCATGTCGCCAAACACGGCGTGCAGGCTGGCGCGGATGTACTGTTCCCCCACGCCGCTACCCGCATGCGGGCGCGCTACGCCTTCGGGCAGGAGCAGGGTGAGCACTTGCGTTTGCGCATGTTGTGCGATGCGCAGGATAAAAGCTGCGCCGTGGCGGTAGCGGTTGTGGCTGAACGCATTTTCCAGCGCCGTCAGCAACATGGCGGGCGGCACGGTAATGCCCGCCGCCTCGCCATCGAGCTGCAGGCCGCACGGTTGCTGCAGCCGCGTGCCCATGATGCTCAGGTAATTCTGGCACAGGGCCAGTTCCTGCGTCAGGGCAATGCTGGGCTGCTGGGCAAACTCGTTGAGCATGCGCAACTCAGCGCCCAGCGCTTCGATGAAGGTTTCGGCCGCCTGCGGCGATTGCGTATTGAGTTCGCTGATCAGGCTCAGGGAATTCATCAGGAAATGCGGTTGCATGCTTTTGCGCAAGAGCTGGTTTTCCAGCTGCTGGGCGCGTGCCGCCTTGCCGCGTTCGCGCAGCAGCTGCGCCAGCAATTGTGCACACAGGGGCAGCAGCAGGAAGCACACGACGAGGGCGAAGCCGCCTTCGGCGAACTGGCTGCCCGTCAGCAGGAACAGGGCGCATGAAGCGAGCGCGATCAAGGTGCCGGCGCGGCTGCCCGGCAGGCGGCGCCACAGGGCGCCCAGGTTGAGCGCCAGGCTCGCTGCCAGGGCCGTCAGAAACATCCACCAGCAGCGCGCGTCGAAATGCGTGGGCAACGCGCCGGCCAGCGCGATGCACGCCAGCAGTACTGCCGCCGCCAGCGGCCAGCGTGGCAGGCGGTAAGCCGTATAGAAATACAGGGGCAGCAAGGCGGAAAACAGCCAGGTCAGGGTGCTGACGGCGTACAGGCGCGGCAAATGCATGGGGTAGGCATAACCGGCAAAGCTGCGCCAGAGTTCCACCACCAGCAGCAGCGCCGCCACCAGGCACAGCGCGGCAAACATGGCCCAGTGCCGCTGCCGCTGGTACAGCACCGTCAAGGCGAGAAACAGCAGGGCGACGGCGCCCAGCGCCCCGGCCAAGAGCAGCGGCGGCAGCCGGTACCAGGCCAGCGCCGCGCGATAGTCTTGCCGGTCGACCAGGTACAGCGCATAAAATGGCGACGCCAGGTGCGCCGGCACCTGCTGCGTCGACAACAGCAGGCGCAGGTGGTGCGTGCCCATGGCCAATTGTTGTGGCGTCAGGTGGATGGCGAAATCGATGTCGCCCGGCCTTTCATCGACAGCCTGGCGGGCAGGTTGGCCATTGCTGCCGATTAAGTCGCCATCGAGCCAGAGTTCGCTGGCGGCCAAGGCCGACAGCACCAGCAGCTGCGTTGACGAGGGCGTGGCGGCCAGGGTGACCTCGCGCTCCACGCATAGCAGCTGGCCCGGCTGGAGCAGATGGTGCAGCGCGGCGGCGGGCGCGGCGCTTGTTGTGCCGCAGGTGCGCCAGCCTTCGTCCAGCGATAACCTGTCCATGCCCATGGCGAAACAGGGCAAGGCCAGGCAGCACAGCAGAAGGTAGCGGAAGAAGGAGGGCATGGCGGGCATTGTAGCTGCTCATTTGCCAACCCTTTGCAACATTTTCATCGTCTTCGGTGCCGTTCGTGCGGGCCGCGTGCATTTCGTGCACCGCTCGCCAAAAGTGTGTGAAAGACAATTACCATGCATCAGCGCCGTGCTGTGCACACGGCCCTCACCATGGAATAATGACTATGCAAAGCAGCAAATACTACGCTTTCGCCGGCGCGCTGGCACTGCTGTGCGGCGTGGCGCAGGCCGCCTCCGCTCCCTCATCTGCTCCCTCCGCTGCGCTGGCCGCGCGCCTGGCGGACTTCGACGGCTGGGTGGCCCGGCGCATGGCCACGCAGCGCTTGCCGGGCGTCACCGTCGGTTTTAGCCAGGGCGAGGTGGAATGGGTCAAAGGCTATGGTTATGCCGACCTGGAAAACCGGGTGCCGGCCACGGCCCGGTCCAGCTACCGGCTGGCGTCCGTCACCAAGCCCATGACGGCGGTGGCCATCCTGCAACTGGTCGAACAGGGCAAGGTCGACCTGGATGCTCCCGTGCAAACCTATGTGCCGTATTTCCCCGTGAAGGCGTTTCCCATCACGGTGCGCCAGCTGCTGGGCCACCTGGGTGGCATCGATGCCTACCGCGACAGCCAGGTGGAACAGCACTTCAAGGAGCACAAGGATACGCGCCAATCCATCGCCGTCTTCGAGCAGTTCGACCTGATCGCCGAACCGGGCACGCGCTTCCGCTACACCAGCTATGGCTACAACTTGCTGGGCGCCGTCATCGAGGGCGCCTCGGGCGAAAGCTATGGCGGCTACATGCGGCGCCACGTATGGGGGCCGCTGGGCATGGACGCTACCGTGCTGGATGATCCGGATGCCGTGATCGCCCATCGCGTGCGCGGCTACCGGCTGGCCGGCAAGGAGTTGAAGAATTCGGAATTCGTCGACATCAGCAGCCGCTTTTCGGCTGGTGGCACGCGCGCCAGCGTGCCCGACATGCTCGCGTTCGGCAGGGGCGTCCACGCAGGCAAGATCCTGTCGGCAGCCAGCGTGGCCGCCATGGTGAAGCCGATGGCCACGCGTGCGGGCCGCTTGACGAATTACGGCATGGGCTGGGAAGTCCTGCCGACGGGTGGGCGCTACGCCATCGCCCACAGCGGCCAGCAGCCGGAAACCGTCACTTATCTGTACAGCTTTCCCTCGCGCAAGCTGACCATTGCCGTCGCCGCCAATCTCGAGCGCGTCAATCCCGAGGCCTTCGTACAGCGCCTGTTCGAGGTCGTCACGGGCGAGCCGTGGCAGCTCAATACGTATATCGCCGAGGCCGGCGCACAGCACGCTTATCAGGTGGCGCAAGGCCTGTTCGAGGAGGGCAGGGCGCATGCGGAGCGCACGCATGAAGCTTATGCGGATGCGGCCGCCACGCGCGAGGCCTTTACGCAAATCAACGGACAAGCGCTGGCACCGGACGCCAAGGCGGCGCGCGCTTTCATCGAGGTGGCTCGCCATCCCGCCGGCGGCCGCGTCTTCCTCACGGCCGGCGCCAGCATGGCCGCGGCGCTGCGCCAGTCGGGCATTGACCTGGACAAATACTCGCGCGGCGGTGCGCTGGCGTTTGCGCGCGACTATGTTTTGTTGTCGCAAGGCGCGGCGGCCGGAGCGCTGCCACGCTTCGATCCTGCCTTCGAGCAAGCCGTCGTGACCCTGGCCGCCAGCTGGGACCGCACGGCCGCCATCGCCTGGCCGGCCACACCCGCCTCCGCCTCCATCGCCGCACTCGATAGCCAGCTGCGCGCGGCCTTCCGCGACCAGCGCGCCTATCCCGATTTCGTGCCGGAACTGCTGGAGCTGGCGCAAGCGTCGGCCGCGCGCGGCGAGGCGGAATCGGCGCTGGCGGCCAGCCGCCTGGCCGTGGCGCTGTATCCGCTCAGCGACCGCGCGCATGCGCTGCAAGGCTTGATCTTGCTGCGCGCCGGCAAGGGGGAAGCTGGCCTCGCCGCCCTGCGCCTGGCGCTGGAGCGCGACCCGCTGGGCGCGGCCAGCCCGGCGGCGCTGAACCTGGAAGCGTATCGCCTGAAAGGCAGCGGCGCCGTGGCGCAAGGCATGGCTGTGTTGCAGGCGGCCGCCAGCCTGCATCCGCGCGATGCGAATCTGCACGACAGCCTGGCCGAGTTTTATGTGGAGCAAGGCTTGCGCCCGCAGGCCGTCGCGGCGTATCGGCAGGCGCTGCAGCTCGATCCCCGCTATCCGGGCGCCGTGGGCGCCAGGGCGGCGATCCTGCGCCTGGGCGGCGAGTCGAAGGCGCTGGTGCCTTAGATGAAATCTGCATAAACATGGGTGAAAAGATTCCTTTTTGGAAATAAGGGCGCTGCGGTCTAATGGCGGCATTCTTTATCCACCAGAGGAATCTCATGCAGACCCGCCTTCACTTCACCGCGCTTCTTTTCACCTCCATCGCCTTCACCCAGGTGGCGCAAGCGGACCAGCTGGCCGCCATCAAGGCGAAAGGCGAGCTGGTCTGCGGCACTCTGGGCACGGACGAACCAAACAGTTTCATCGACGCCAGGTCGCGCCAGCTGGTCGGCTATGAAGTGGACCTGTGCCGCGCCATCGCCCAGGGCCTCGGCGTCAAAGCGGTCGTGAAACAGCTGGCCGTGGCGGCCCGCATTCCCGAATTGCAGCAGGGGCGCATCGACATCCTGACGGCGTCCTTGACGCACAACAAGGAGCGCGAAGCGCTGATCGATTTTTCCCTGTCCACGTTTTACACGGGCCAGCGGGTGCTGGTCAAAAAAAGCAGCAATATCACGACGGTCGCGGGCCTGGCCGGCAAGAAAGTGCTGACCGTCAAGGGCGGCACGCAGGAACCGAACATCCGCAAGGCCGTGCCCGGCGTGGATGTGGTGACGTTCGAGACGGCGGGTCAGGCCTATCTGGGCTTGCAGCAAGGCAAGGGTGTCGGCTATGTCGACGATGAAGTCTCGCTGCTGAACAACTACGCCAAGCTGGGCGCCGCGCAAAAGGATTACCTTGTGCTGCCGCAAAACATCAGCCAGGAAGTGTTTGCCTTCGGTATCCGCAAGGGAGAGAAAGGCGTGAAAACAGCCGTCGACCAGGTGTTGCGCGGGCTGGAAAAATCGGGCGAGGCGGAAAAACTGTTTTTCAAATGGTATGGCCCGACGAGCAATGTGAAATTCCAGAAGCGCACTTTCAAGATCGAATCGGACAAGATCTACGCCTGAACCTTGCCTGACGCTTCCGCATGTTTGATCTGAACTTTTTGCTGTCCGGCGACTACCGCGACTGGCTGGTCTCCGGCTTGCTGCTGTCCCTGCAACTGATGGGCATTACCTTGCTGTTTGCCCTGCCGCTGGCGTGCGGCGTGGCCATGCTGCGCCTCGCGCCGTCGCGCTTGCTTAATGGCCTGGGCGCCGCGTACGTTGAGCTGATCCGCAACGTGCCCTTGCTGGCGCACTTCCTGTTCTGGTATTTCGGCGCGCCCGAATTGCTGCCCGACACGTGGAAGGAGCGCTTGTATGCCGGCAATATCGAAGCGGCCAGCGCCATCGCGGCCCTGACTTTATACACGGCCGCCTACATGGCGGAAGACATCCGCAGCGGCATCCGTGCCATTCCCGCCCAGCAATTCGAGGCGGGCCGGGCGCTGGGCTTCAGCTTTCTCGCCACCATGCGCCTGTGCATCGTGCCGCAGGCGCTGCGGCTGGCCGCGCCGCCGCTGCTGTCGCAAACCCTGAACCTGTGGCAAAACACCAGCATCGCCACCGTCATCGGCGTGGCCGAGCTGATGTACCAGACGCAACGCGTGGAAGCGGCCTCATTCCGCAGCGTGGAGGCGTTCGTCTTCGCCAGTGCGGCCTACCTGGCCGTTTCGCTGCTGATCGCGGGCCTGGCGGCCTTGCTGCAAAGGAAGGTGTCCTGATGCTGGAACTCATCCACGATTACTGGCTGTATTTCCTCGTGGGACGCTATCCCGAGGGGCCGCTGGGCGGCCTGGCGCTGACGGTATTGCTGGCCAGCCTGGCGCTGGTGCTCAGCTTGCCGCTCGGCCTGCTGCTGGGGCTGGCGCGCCTGAGCCCCTGGCGCCTGCTGCGCTGGCCCGTCGCCGCGCTGATCCACGTGGTGCGCGGCATCCCCTTGCTGCTCGTCATCTTCTGGGCATATTTCTTCCTGCCCAGCATCACCGGGCATGAAAGCGGGCAATTCGGCACCATGCTGGCGGCCCTCGTCATCTTCGACGGTATTTACTTGGCGGAAATTGTGCGCGCGGGTGTGCAAGCCGTGCCCAAGGGACAGGTGGAGGCGGCCCGTTCGCTGGGTTTGAATTACCTGGACAGCATGCGCACGGTGGTGCTGCCGCAGGCGCTGCGCCACATGCTGCCCTCGCTGGTCAACCAGTTCGTCTCGACCATCAAGGAAACCTCGCTCGGCACCATCATCGGCCTGGCGGAGGTGTCGTTCATCGCCTCGCAAGTCAATGGCCTGGTGCTGACCAAGCCCGTGCAAGTGTATTTTTTGCTGGGCATGACGTACTTTGTTTTATGTTTCAGCCTGTCGCGCGCCGCCTTCTGGCTTGAGCGGCGCCAGGCGCGTCTTTTGAAAGCGGCAGCATGATCACCTTTGACAACGTCAACAAATACTATGGCGACTATCACGCCTTGAGCGATATCAATGAACACGTCGCCAAGGGCGAGGTGCTGGTCGTGTGCGGGCCGTCCGGCTCTGGCAAGTCGACCCTGATCCGCACCATCAACCGCCTGGAGGCGATCGCTTCGGGCCGCATCACGGTGGCGGGCCAGGATATTTACGCGCCGGGGCTGGACGTGAACGCCTTCCGCTCGCACATCGGTTTCGTCTTCCAGCAATTCAACCTGTTTCCCCATTTATCGGTGCTGGACAATTGCGCGCTGGCGCCGCAGCGCTTGCGCGGCCTGACCCGGCGCGAAGCCGAGGAGCGGGCGCTGTCCCTGCTGGAACGGGTGGGGCTGGCGCACAAGGCGCGCGCCATGCCGGCGGCCCTGTCGGGCGGCCAGCAGCAGCGCGTGGCGATTGCCCGCGCGCTGGCCATGCAGCCGCCGCTGATGTTGTTCGATGAACCGACCAGCGCGCTGGACCCGGAAATGGTGGGCGAGGTGCTGCAAGTGATGCGCGACCTGGCGCAGGGCGGCATGACCATGGTGTGCGTGACGCACGAGATGGGTTTCGCGCGCGAGGTGGCGGACCGCGTCTGGTTCATGGACCACGGGCATGTGCTGGAGCGCGCCACGCCCGAGGATTTCTTTGCGCGGCCACAACATGTGCGCGCACAACAATTCCTCTCCGATATACGCAGCCCCTTCGGTGTGTCGGCATGAGTGGGCACAGGAGTGAGCGGCTGTGTGCGTAAGCGAACGGTATTTCGTGGCGGTCAGGCGCACGCTGGAACGGTGGCGCACGGTGCGCCCGCAGCCGACCAGGAGGGCCGTATCATGTCACGCATCATCGCAGGTCATTTTCAGTTGCAGGAACAGATAGACGCCGCGCGCGCCGCCCTGAACCAGGCGGGTTTTTCCGATAGCCGCATCAGCGCCTTCTTTGTCAACCAGCCGGGGCAGCACGATTTGCACGCGCTCGGCGGCGACCGCGACATGTCGCCCGGCGCCAAAGAGACGCCGGAAGGCGTGGTGGAAGGCGTGGCCGTGGGCGCCGTGGTGGGCGCGGGCATCGGCGCCGCCGCCACCCTGGCGACAGGACCGCTCGGTCCCGTCGTCGGCGCGCTGGTGGGCGCCCACGTGGGCTCGCTCTACAGTTTCAATAAAATGAAGGAGGCAGGCGAGTCCGAAGAACATGGCGAAAACAAGGGCGAAAACCGCCGCCAGCCGCGCCACCCTGGCATGCTGATCGCCGTCGCGCTGGGCGGCCTCGACGAGCGCGAACGGGCGCTCGAGGCGCTGCACCGGCTGGGCGCCGAGCATATCGAGGAAGCGCAAGGCACGATCGCCAATGGCGACTGGCTCGATTTTGACCCGCTCAGCATTCCCGTGCTGGTGGCGTGATCCGGCGCGCCAGCCGCGCAACATGCATAAATGCCGCGCTGCATGCAATTTTAGGTATGATACTTGTTAGTATTGGTAATTATTGGTAAACAATGCCGACAGGGATAGTTTCCGCGCGCCCGTAGTGACACTGGACCAAGGTGACTGCCTGTAGTACTTGCCTCGCATGCTAACGAGTATGGATAGGAGGGCGCGTCATGACACAGGCATGGTTCATTCTGACACGGGCCGATGGGCGCGACATCTGCGCGCCCTCGCCGGCACAGCTGGCCGATGCGCTGGCCGAGGTCTACCGCGGCGCCACGCCGGACGGCAGCCCGGCCGCCGTCTTGCTGCGCTTTGGCTACGACGATGGCTTGATGTATCAGGTCGAGGTCGCTAGCGGAGGCGAAGTCACTTTCGAGGAATGGTCGGACCGCGATTGCGAAATCGCCCTGGCCAGCCCGCGCCACATGTCGGCCTTGCCGCAGGGCGACGCGCTGCAGCTGTGGCAGTGGCTGGCGCAGCGCCAGGTGGCGAAGATCCGCAGCCAGCCCTGGCAGGGCGGCTAGCCCGCCGTTTTCAACGGACCTTAGTGCGCCATCAGCACGGGGATCGTCATGCTCTGCAAAATCGTGCGGGTGACGCCGCCGAGGATGGTTTCGCGCAGGCGCGAATGGCCATACGCTCCCATCACCAGCAAATCGGCCGACAGGTCGGCCGCCTGCGACAGCAGCGCCTCGCCGATATCGCCGCGCCGCACGCCGCCGCCATCGAGCAGATGCAGCCGTGCTTCCACGCCGTGGCGCGCCAGGTAGTGCGTCAGCTCGGCGCCCGGCTGTTCGCCGTGTTCGGCCGCATGCACCTGGGCATCGAAGATGGCGACGTGGACTTGCCCGGCACGTTGCAGCAGGGGCAGGGCGGCACTCACGGCGCGGCTCGCTTCCTTGCTGGCGTTCCAGGAAATGAGCACATTGCGCGCGGCCGCCGGCGGCGCCAGCAGGGGCAGCGGCGGCGCATACGGCACGATCAGCACGGGGCGGCCAGAATGCAGCAGCACGTAGGCGGGAAAGTCGCGCATCACGGACGGCGATTTATCCTTGGCATTGTATTGGCTGATGACGACCAGGTCCGCATAGCGGGCCAGCAGGCTGATGCCGCCCGCCGCCTCGTCGTCGAGCACGCGCTGTTCGAACGAGGCGACGCCGGCCGCGCGCACCTGTTGCTCGAAACCGTCAAGGGCGCGCGTCGCGCGTTCGCGCAGGAAGTTCAAATGCAAGCTCAGGTTCGGGTCGGCGTCGAGGTCGGGCTGGTTCTGGTACAGCAGCCGTGACACGCCCGTCAGCGCCACGCCCGTCAGGTGGCCGCCGCACGCCTGGGCGATGCTGGCTGCCGCGTCGATGCGGGCGGCACGCCCGGCGCTGTCGTCGATGTGGAGCAATACGGTCTTGTACGTCATGGCCTGTCCTCTCGCTGTGCGGTAGGGGGCCATTCTGGCACAGTCCGGGGTGCCGGCCGCGCACGACTGCATCAGGCTGAGCACTTGATCTGGCGCAAAGCTGGCGATAAAAACTGCTCCTACACTTGATCCCACGCAGAACAACCATAACAAGCGGGGAGAGACAGCAATGAAGGAACAAAAAGTAGCGCTGGTCACGGGCGGCATGGGCGGCCTGGGCACGGCCTTGTGCCGCCGCCTGCATGCGGCGGGCTTTGCCGTTGTGGCGGCACATACGCCGGGCAATGCGCGCGTGGCAAGCTGGCTCGACGAGCAACAGGCGCAGCAATATTATTTTCACCCGCTGGCCATCGATGTGAGCGATTTCGCTGCCTGCAGCGAAGCTGTGGCAAGCGTGCTGGCGAAGTTCGGCCGCATCGACGTGCTGGTCAACAATGCCGGCATCACGCGCGACCAGAGCATGCGCAAGATGGAATTGCCGCACTGGGCCGAGGTCATGCGCACCAATCTCGACAGCCTGTTCAACATGAGCAAGCAGGTGCTCGAACCGATGCTGGAAAAAAAATGGGGCCGCATCATCAATATCTCGTCCGTCAATGGCCAGAAGGGCGCGTTTGGCCAGTGCAACTACGCGGCCGCCAAGGCGGGTGTGCATGGCTTCAGCAAGGCGCTGGCGCTGGAAGTGGCGCGCCACGGCATCACCGTCAACACGGTCTCGCCCGGCTACCTGCGCACGCAGATGGTGACAGCCGTGCCGGCCGATATCCTGGAAACGAAGATCCTGCCGCAGATTCCCCTGGGCCGCCTGGGCGAGCCGGACGAGGTGGCGGCCCTGGTCGCTTACCTGGCGTCCGACGAGGCGGCGTTCGTCACGGGCGCGAACATTGCCATCAATGGCGGGCAGCACATGAGTTAACTAGCGTACAGCTGGATACTTGAAGCAGGGCAATGGCAGTAGAGGAGACCCGTCCACCCAGCCGGCACGCACGATGCTGGCGGAGGACGGAAGGCAATGGTAGTCACGCTGGAAAACGGGGGGCAGGGCAGCGATGCCTTGCCCTTTGTTGTTGCGCAGCGGTCATGGTACGCTCACGCTGCTCAGCGCTGGGCTTTTTCCAGCCGCGTCTGGCAATCGATGCACAGGCGCGCTTCCGGGCGCGCGTTCAGGCGCGACAGGCCGATGGCTTCGCCGCAGTTGTCGCACTGGCCGTAGCTGCCATCGGCAAACTTGGCCAGCGCGTGCCTGATGATGGCCAGCTGCGCCAGGTTGTGCTCGGCCGCTTCGCTGACGAGGGCGTTCAATGTGTGCACGCTGGCGTTGTCGGCCGGCGAGGCTTCGATTTCATTGAGCAGCGAAGCGCGCGCATCGGCTTCGGCCGCCTCGTTCTCGATCTGTTCCAGCAACGCCAGCTTGCGTTGCTCCAGCACGCCTTGCAGGCGTTGCAACTGATCTTGCGGCAATTCATTCATGGTTGTCACCCGGTAGAGGTTACTTCCATTATGGTAGTCCAAGATTGGCTACTCTGCTTGCGCTACTGCCTGCGCCGCGTTTGACGCGGCGCAGGCAGGCACGGGCCGTTCTATGCTGGCTCCTTCAGGCAGTTGACCATCCAGGCCACGCCGAACTGGTCTTTCAGCATGCCGAAACGCTTGGCCCAGAACGTTTCTTCCAGCGGCATCTGGATGTCGCCGTCACGCGCCAGCGCGTCGAAGGCCCGTTCCGCCTCCTCCGGCGTGTCGAGGGTCAGGCAGACCGAGCTGCCGCTCATGCCCTTGGCGCCATCCTCGGTGCAGCCGCCGTCCGAGCCCATCAGCATGGTGGGCCCCAGCTGCACGGAGCCATGCATGATCTTGTCGTACCAGTCTTCCTTGACCTGCTGCTTGCCCGGCGAGCCGCGAAACGGCATCAGGCACAGGTCTGTGCCATGCAGGTGCTGGCGGTAGTATTCCAGCGCTTGCGCGCAATTGCCATTGAATTGCAAATACGGTTCGATACGCATATTGGCCTCCTCTGGTGGTTCCGCCGGCACGATTGCCAGGCAGGGACGTCCCAGTATAGGCGCTGGCCGGCCAAATTCAATCAGTCCGGCGCCATCTCTTGCAGCCGCTCACGCACCTTGCCCAGGGTGCCGAGGATGCGCTCGGGATTGCCGGCCAGGACGGCGCTGCCCAGGTGTAACAAGCTCGTCGCCAGGCTGATCCAGTGCCGCACGTCGTCGTTGCGGGCGATGCGCAGGCGCACCGTGTCGAGCAGGCCGCTGAGCTGGCGCTGCGCCGTTTCCAGGCCGGCCACCGTATGCCCGGCGGCATCGGCATACAGCTGGTTGGCTTGCTGGCGCAAGGCCACTTCCAGGGCGAAGACGGCTTGCGCCTGACTGTGGCTGATACCGTTTTCTCCCTGGCTGGCGCGCTTGCGGATGGCGCGCATGACGGCGCCATGCAGGGTGACGGCCGCCTGCGACAGGCTGTCGGCCAGTTGCTCGACGCGCATGGCGCTGCTCAGAGCCGCTTCGCGGCGTTCGCTGCTGCTCCTGTCTACCGATCCGTCCATCGTGCCTCCGTGGTGGTGAGGGCGGCAGCGAGCCGGGCGTGTTCGCGTCCCAGTGCCGCCAGTTGCCGGCGCGCCAAGGTATGGCGCAATCCAAGCAGGCGATATTCCTCGGTTTTGCTTTGTTGCATGTTTTTCGCCAGCACGGCCAGCAGGCGCTGCTGCGGCGTGTCTGCATACGCGATTTCCACGTCCAGCAAGCCGAGCACCATGTCGCGCTCGTTGTCGCCGCTCTTGTCGTACAGCGCCAGCAAGCTGTCGAGCGCGGCCAGCAGGGCTTGCAGCGGCGCATCGCCGTCGTGCAGTACCTGCGCCAGGTGCGCCTGCTGGCTGGCCGCGCCGGCCAGGCGCGCGAGTTGCTGCAGCAGCACGGTGTAGGCGCTGACATGGCGGTCATCGATGCCGCTGCCCGGCCAGGCGCGGATGGCGGCGCCGGCACTGCTCAGTTCCGGCTGCACGTCATACGCGTCGTCCTGCGCCAGCCGGCCCAGCGCCTGTAGGTACAGGCGCACGGCTTGCGCCAGGCGCGCGACATCGGCTTGTGCGGCACGGCGCTGGGCATCGAGCAGGCGTTCGCGCGCGTCTTCGGTGGGCGACAGATAGGGACGGGCGCGCCGGTAAGTGTCGACGTGGCGCTGCGACAGTTCGCTGAAGGCGTTCAGGGCATCGGTGCCGGCGGCCAGGGCGCGCACCTGCGCCAGCTCGGGGCGTGAAGTGGCGCAGCCGCACAGCACGGCAGCCAGGAAGAGGCTCAGGTACAGGTGCAGGCCAAGGGCGCGGCCATGGCGGGCGGGCAGGGAGGACACGTCACCTCTCGACAGGAAATACTGTATGGAAAGGTATTGTCGTGCCGGCCTGCGCTGTCCGCCTTGTGCCGGCGCAAGCGTGCTGCGATCAGGCGCCGCTTGTGCCCGTTAATTGTTCGCGCCAGCCCAGTCCGGCCACGGTATCGCCCGCGGGACGGTATTCGCAGCCGACCCAGCCAGCGTAGCCGACCTGGTCGAGCAGATTGAACAGATGGCGGTAATTGATTTCGCCCGTGCCCGGTTCGTGGCGGCCCGGCGTGTCGGCGATCTGGATGTGGCGGATCAGGGGCAGCAGGGCGCGGATGGTGTTGCTCAGTTCGCCCTCCATGCGCTGCATGTGATAGATGTCGTACTGCAAGAAAATATTGCTGCGCTGACAGTCGGCGATGATGTCGGCCGCTTGCTGACTATGGTTCAGAAAATAAGCGGGCATGTCGTAGCGGTTGATGGGCTCGATCAGCACGTGGATGCCATGCGGCTGGCAGGCGTCGGCTGCATATTGCAGGTTGCCGATCAGGCTTTGCCGCGCCCGTTCCAGGCTCATGCCGGGTGGCACGATGCCGGACATGCAGTGCAGCTGTTTTGCGCCCAGCGCCAGCGCGTAGTTGAGCGCCAATTGCACGTTGCTGCGGAATTCTTCGCCCCGGCGCGGATCGCAGGCGATGCCCCGTTCGCCGTTTTCCCAGTCGCCGGGTGGAAAATTGAAGACGGCCAGCTGCAGATGGTGGCGTTCCAGCCGCATGGCGATCTGCCGCGCCTCGACGGCATAGGGAAACAGGAATTCGACGGCATCGAAGCCCGCTTCCCTGGCGGCGGCAAAGCGGTCCAGGAAGGGCAGTTCGGTAAACATCATGCTGAGGTTGGCAGCGAAGTTCGGCATGGCAGTACGCAGGTGAGGATGATGGACACTATCCTAGCCCAAATCGGCAATCGGTGGCGTGCATAAAAAAACCGTTCCAGAAACAAGTCCTGGAACGGTTTTTTTGTCGTCTTTCTGATAAAGACAAACGCCGCCGGAAAGCGTGGCGAGCGGGAGTGATATTGCGTCGAGTAGCGCAGCCGTACAAGAGTACGGCGAGCAACGCAAACGCAATAGCGCCCCGCGCAGTAGCTTTAAGGCCGCGTTTTAGCGGCCGCGGCCGCCGGAGCGATGCGAAGCTGCAGAACGCGGCGCATTGCCGGAACGGTTGCCGCCGCCACCGCCGCCCGCCGGGCCAGCGCTGCGTGGCTTGGCGCCGCTGCCGCCGGTTTTCACGCGCACCACGGCGCCCGCTGGCGCGCGGCTGTTGTTGCGGTGACCGCCGGTGCCGCTGCGCAATTGCACAGGCTGGGCGCGTGCGTTCAGGTCTGGCTCGAAGCCTGCGATGACTTCGCGCGGCAGCGTTTGCTTGATCAGCTTTTCGATGTCTTTCAACATTTCGTGCTCATCCACGCAGACCAGCGACACGGCTTCGCCCTTGGCGCCGGCACGGCCCGTACGGCCGATACGGTGCACATAGTCTTCCGGAATGTTCGGCAAGTCGTAGTTGACGACGTGCGGCAACTGGTCGATATCGATACCGCGCGCGGCGATGTCGGTGGCGACCAGCACTTGCAGGGTGCCATCTTTAAATTCCGACAGGGCGCGCGTGCGCGCCGACTGGCTCTTGTTGCCGTGGATGGCCAGGGCGCCGATGCCGTCCGCGCCCAGTTGCTCAACCAGTTTATTGGCGCCATGCTTGGTGCGCGTAAATACCAGTACTTGCGTCCAGTTATTCGACTTGATCAGGTAGGACAGCATCGGGTGCTTCTTGTCGCGGTCGACCGGATGGATCTTTTGCTGGATCACTTCCACGGTCGAATTGCGGCGTGCTACTTCGATCATGGCTGGCTTGTTCAGCAAGCCGTCGGCCAGGGCCTTGATCTCTTCCGAGAACGTGGCCGAGAACAGCAGGTTCTGGCGTTTCGGCGGCAGCACGGCCAGCACTTTCTTGATGTCGCGGATGAAACCCATGTCGAGCATGCGGTCGGCTTCATCCAGGATCAGGATTTCCACTTTCGACAGGTCAACCGTGCCCTGGCCCATATGGTCCAGCAGGCGGCCCGGCGTGGCGACGAGCACGTCGACGCCGTGTTTGAGCTGCTTGATTTGCGGGTTGATGCCGACGCCGCCGAAGATCACGGTGGAGTTCAGCTTGGTGTATTTGCCGTAGGTGCGCACGCTTTCCTCGACCTGCGCGGCGAGTTCGCGCGTCGGTGCCAGGATCAGGGCGCGGATCGGGCGCGTGGAAGTGTTGCTGGTAATGGCTGCGCCATTCGCGTCAGTCGACAGGCGGTGCAGCAAGGGCAGGGTGAAGCCGGCCGTCTTGCCGGTACCGGTTTGTGCGCCGGCCAGCAAATCGCCGCCAGCCAGCACGGCGGGAATCGCCTGCGTCTGGATCGGGGTCGGCACGGTGTAGCCGTGTTCGGTAACGGCACGTACGATAGCGTCGGACAATCCGAGGGAGGAAAAGGACATGGTAACTTTATTGTGAGATCGGCCTGTCGCCATCGGGGGGCGCCAGTCGCAGGCAATCAGATTAGGGGTCGAAAGACAGCGGCAAGGGGACTGGTCATATGTGCCGCACACGCGAAGTATAACAGCATGGCAAAAAAGCGCCGAGTTTGTTTCAGCTTTGCAATGTCGCAAGTAAAGAAAAAGGGAGGACTGGCGCGCCTCCCCTTGTTGCTGGTCATTCCATGGCGCCTAGTCGCATGGCGCCTAGTCGTCGATCTCGTCGACGGTGTAGCGCACGCCTTGGGCATCGAGCCAGGCGCGCAAGGTCTCCAGGCCGTGCCACGGATCCGGGCGCAGGTGCTGGCATATATACAGGCCGGCATCCGTCAGCCGGATATCGGTCTCCGGCATGGCGCTGCCGGGTGCGCGCGGCGCCTGCGGCAGCGCCGTCAGCAGCTGCGCGATGTGCTGGCGTTGGTCCTGCGCCAGGCTGGCCGTGATCCTGAATTCAAATCCCATGTTCTTCCCCTTGTGTGTATGTCGGTGGCCTATTTTATATCATCGAAAAAATTGACTATAACTTGGTATTCTTTCCGTTTTTGTTTTCGTTTTTGTGCGCGCATACTGCATGGCACTGGCCCGGAATGCACAGCTTCTCCGTATATCAGGAGCAGAAGCGCCACACGGTACCATCTTTTTTCATATTCAATTATTTTCACCAAGGAAAACATCATGCCTATCGCCACCGCCCAAGCCGCCCAAAAACTGCTGACCCCGAACGACCATACCCTGATCATGATCGACCACCAGTCGCAGATGGCGTTCGCTACCCGCTCCATCGACCTGGCCCTGTTGCGCAACAACGCGGCCCTGGTGGCCAAGGCGGCGTTTGAATTCAAGGTGCCGACCATCCTGACGACGGTGGCCGCCAAATCGTTCTCCGGCCCTATTTTCGACGAAATCCAGTCCGTCTTCCCGGAACAGGCGCCGATCGACCGCACCACGATGAACACCTGGGAAGATGCGCGCATCGCCGACAAGGTGAATGGCTACGGCAAGGGCAAGATCGTGCTGGCCGGTCTGTGGACCTCCGTCTGCATCGTCGGCCCCGCGCTGTCGGCGCTGGAGCAGGGTTTTGACGTTTACGTGATCGCCGACGCCAGCGGCGACGTCTCTGACGAGGCGCATGCGATGGCGATGCAGCGCATGATACAGGCGGGCGCGCAGCCGCTGACGTCCGTGCAATACTTGCTGGAACTGCAGCGCGACTGGGCCCGTGGCGAGACCTATAACGAGACGGTGGCGACGGCCGTGGCGCACGGCGGCGGCTATGGGCTGGGCCTGATCTACGCCAAATCCATGTTCAACGCCAGCGAAGGCCATTGAGATTTTATTGATATCGCGCCACCGCTGCCTGCCGGCGGGGCCGTGTTTTCATTTGATTCGGGAGTTTCCATGCACGCACACACGATCTTGCTCAATGGCCGTTTCCACACGGTCGACCGGACGCAGCCGCTGGCGTCCGCCGTCGCCATCGCCGATGGCACATTCCTCGCCGTGGGCGACGTGGAAGACGTGATGCGCCATCGCGGCCCCGACACACAGCTGATCGACCTGGCTGGCCGCACCGTGATTCCCGGCCTGAACGACTCGCACCTGCACCTGATCCGGGGCGGCTTGAACTACAACCTGGAATTGCGCTGGGAAGGCGTGCCCTCGCTGGCCGACGCCTTGCGCCTGCTCAAGGAGCAAGCCTTGCGCACGCCGAACCCGCAATGGGTGCGCGTGGTGGGCGGCTGGACCGAATTCCAGTTCGCGGAAAAACGCATGCCGACGCTCGACGAAATCAACGCGGCCGCGCCCGATACCCCCGTCTTCATCCTGCACCTGTACGACCGTGCCCTGCTCAACCGCGCCGCCCTGCGCGCCGTCGGCTACGATAAAAATACGCCGAACCCGCCCGGCGGCGAAATCGTGCGCGATGGGGCCGGCAACCCGACCGGCTTGCTGATCGCCCGGCCGAACGCCATGCTCCTGTATGCGACCCTGGCGAGAGGCCCGAAGCTGCCTCTCGACTTGCAAGTCAATTCCACGCGCCAGTTCATGCGCGAACTGAACCGGCTCGGCATCACCAGCGCCATCGACGCGGGCGGCGGCTTCCAGAATTATCCCGAGGATTACGCCGTTGTCGACGAGCTGGCGCAAAAGCAGCAGCTGACCATCCGCATCGCCTACAACCTGTTCACGCAAAACAAGGGCGCGGAACTGCAGGACTTCCAGAAGTGGACCGGCATGGTCAAACCGGGCGACGGCACGGATTACTATCGCCATAACGGCGCCGGCGAAATGCTGGTGTTTTCCGCCGCCGATTTCGAGGATTTCATTGAGCCGCGCCCCGAGCTGGCGGCCGGCATGGAAGACGAGCTGGAAAAGGTCGTGCGCCACCTGGTCGAGCAGCGCTGGCCTTTCCGCCTGCATGCCACCTATGACGAATCGATCAGCCGCATGCTCGACGTGTTCGAAAAGGTCAACCGCGACACGCCGTTCGGCGGCTTGCACTGGCTGTTCGACCACGCGGAAACCATCAGTGCGCGCAATATCGACCGCGTCAGGGCACTGGGCGGCGGCATCGCCATCCAGCACCGCATGGCTTTCCAGGGCGAATATTTTGTTGAGCGTTATGGCGCGGATGCAGCCAAGGCCACGCCGCCCGTGCAGCGCATGCTGGACGCGGGCGTACCGGTCGGCGGCGGCACGGATGCCACGCGGGTCGCCAGCTACAACCCGTGGACGGCGCTGTACTGGCTGGTGTCGGGACGCACCGTGGGCGGCCTGGCCCTGACGGACGCGGCGGGCAGATTGTCGCGCGACACGGCGCTGGAACTGTGGACGGCGGGCAGCGCCTGGTTTTCCAGCGAGCAAGGCAAGAAGGGGTGCATCCGCGCGGGCATGCTGGCCGACCTTGCCGTACTGTCGGCCGATTATTTCGCCGTGCCGGAAGAGGCGATCAAGTCCATCGACTCCGTGCTGACCATGGTGGGCGGCAAGATCGTCTGCGGTCAGGCGGAATTTGCGACCCTGGCGCCGCCACCGATTCCCGTGCTGCCGGAGTGGTCGCCCGTGCGCGCGGTGCCCGGTCATTATCGTCCTGCTGCCAGGCCGGCGCAAGCCTTGCTGCCGCACCAGTGCGCGGGCGCCTGCGGCGTGCATGCGCATGCCCACGACCGGGCGCGCAAGTCGGCCGTGCCGATCAGCGATTTTTTCGGCTTCTGGGGTGCGCTGGGCTGCAGCTGCTTCGCCTTCTAGGCGGCCGGGCCTTATTTGGAAATGCGCAGGATGGCCGAGGCGAGCCGCGTGAAACAGGGGCTCAGGTCGCTCTCGGTGGCCGCATAGCAGTACAGGCCCATGGGTTCGGCCGGCTTGCGGCAACGCGTAGGCGCATCGCTTGTATTGGCCATGCAGCGCAGCAAGTCTTCGCCCAGTTCGCTATCCGGCCCTTCCTTGGCTTTCAGCGATGCGCCCATGCCCAAGGTAAAGACGTAAATGTCTTCCTGGCGCGACTTCGCTGCGATGGCTTCGGCCAGGTTGCGCGAGGCGCGGTGCACATTGTTCCACTGGTCCTGCGACGAGGATACGGATGCCGTCACGGGGCGCGGGGTGCTGGTCACGATGGGAAATTCGCGTGCATTCGGATCGTTGGGCTGGGTGTCCGGGTTATTCGCGTTATACCAGAGAGGGAGGGAAGTAATCGTGCCGGAGTCGCAGTCACCCTTCAACAGAGTGTTGGTCGTGCGCATCTTGTACAGGCCGGCCAGGGCGTCCGATTGAAATTTGGTGTAGGTGGCGAGTCCACCGGCGTCCTTGCATCTATTGTTCGAGTTCGGAAAGTACCCGGAAAAGGCGGCCGGCGAACCATCGGAAAAAAACACGATGACGCGCAGGCTGGAACGGTTGATCTGGTCGATACCTTTCAGCTGCTTGCGCGCCTGCCACATGCCTTCGGCCGAATTGGTGCCGCCTTCAAAGGAAAAATTTTTGATCGCCGCCGTGGTCGTGGTGCGGTTGAAGCCGCGCGTGATGGGATTGATGGCCAGATCGGTTTGCGCATCCGAGGCGAAATGCAGCAGGCCTACGCGGTCCACGGTGGAATTGAATTTATTCAAAAAGGAAATGCCCGCCGCCCGTACGGCGGCGGCATTGGGTTCCAGCGACCCCGAGGTATCCATCACCAGCACCATGTCGAGATCCTTGCGGATGGTTTGCGCGCTGGCCGCCACGTTCAGGGTCTCGAAGCCGAGTATGCCCATCAGCGAGACGGGCAGGGAGGCGGTGGCGGAGACGTCGATGGTGACGGTGCCCTTGTCGAAGGTCACACCGACGGGGTTGAGTACGGGAGTGGAGAGCAGGAATTTGTCGGGATAGTTGATATCAAAAAATTCCTTGGCCGATTGGCGCGCGTTGGCCGCCTGCGCTGCCTGTGTATCTCCCAGGGTCACGCCGCGCGCCGCCGCCAGGCTGGCTGAATCGACTGCCGCATTGAGCTTGGCCTTGACGAAATAGCCGAGCGCCGAATCGATGGCCAGGCCCACGGAGGCGACCAGGACGATAGCCGACAGCGCCACCATGATCAGCACTTGCCCGTTCTGTTTCTTGTGTGGGATGCGCATCAGAATACCGTCATCGAATTAAGGTTGGGGCCGAGGACAGGCGTTGTGCTGTCGCCAATTTTTAATGTGCCGAACAGCATGTCGAAATTATAGAAAGTCTCCACGGCATAAATCAGTTCGCCATCGGACAGCTGGCCCGACATCAGTGACACTGCGGGGGCACTGTCGGCCTTGGCGATATTGGTGCACGTGCCATTGCTCCAGCTACCGCATTGCCACACCTGGCTGGCGGGCAGGTAGCCGCTCACTTTCGCGCCGGCGTCCCAGCGGTACTGTTCCAGCACGATATTGCGCAAGCCGCTCTTCGCCGTGTAGCCCATGATCTTGGTAATGTAGATCATGCCGCGCTTGTTCATGTCCAGCGGCGGCGTGCTGGCAGCCAGCGCATTCATGATGGTCTGGCTCGATCCGCTCAGGTCGGACGTGGCGCGCGAGGCCAGGTTGGCACCTTCGCGGCTGATGTTGAGCAGGATGATCTTGGCCTGGATGGCGCGCGACAGGTCGACCACCATGAACAGCAGCAGCGCCAGCAGCGGCAGCACGATGGCAAATTCCACGGCGGCGATGCCGCGCGCGCCGCGCCGCGCAGGATAGTGGGAGCGCATCATAGGCCGCCAAAGCTTTCGTTGCGCATGGTGGCGGCCACCACGAAATGCGTCTTGCCATCCTTGAAAATGGCCGCCATCAGCGGGGTGGCAAAGGTCCAGCTGCAATCGATCGAGATAACCACGATATCGCCAGCGTTGCCGAACATGCCGGTGCTGGTGCCGCTGGTGCCGTTCACCGTGATGACGGGATTGACCTTGTCGTAGATGCCCATCGAACTATCCTTCATTTTTTGAATGACGGCCTGGTAGCGCTGCTGGTTGCTGGCGTTCGGATCGAGGTCACTATTGCCCGTCACTGCATAGCGCGCGCCTTCGCGTACCGCATGCTGCATGGTGAGATTGGCAAAATATGCCATGCTCAGCTCGATGATGCCTATCATGAGCAGCAGGAAAGCCGGGGCGATGATGGCGAATTCGACGAGGGTGGAGCCACATTGCCTGAATCTGCCTTGCGGGGGCCGGAAGGGGGTGGCCTGGTTGAGCATCATGTCTGGTATCCGTATCAAGGCTCGCGCCGGCATCGGTGTGATTGTGGGCCTGTCGCCCATGGTGCGGGCTTTTATTGTATCTCGCTTCGAGTGCGCAAGGTTGGCACCAAAGTGTATGTAAATCAAGTTTCTTGTAATAAATGTAGTTAATTGATTACGCCATACCCCTGAGTAACGTTCCTGAGGGTAAGATGCTGAGGCTTAATAAATTAAAAAATATTTAACCATTATCCTGGCGATCCAGCCGATGGTGTTTTTGAAAAGTGAATAAATCAGCATGCTGCAACAGCAACAACTGCAAGAGGAACCAAATGCCGATACGGTATTGCCATTGGTCGATCAGGCAGATTTGATCATGATCTCTGGCATGCGCCTGCTGTTGTCGGTGACGGCCTTATTGACGCTGATTATCAACCCCGGCAAGCTGGGTGTGCCAAATCAGCTGGCCTGGTTGATCTTGTGCTCGTATGTGCTGCATAGCGCAGTGCTGTTTGTTTTTCTTTACTTTAAGCATCCGGTGCTGCATGGCAAGCTGATATCCTGGCTCGACGTGCTGTGGTGCGGCTTGATCGTGTATGGTACCGGTGGTGCCGATAGCTATTTTTTCCCCTTCTTTTTCTTCGTCATCCTGGCGGCCTCGTTTCAGCGCGGACTCGATGAAGGCGCGCGCATCACGCTTGCCTCCTGTGTTCTGCTGGTGCTGGCATCGGTGGCATCGACCCCTGAGCTGATCATTTCGCACCTGTTGCTGCGCACGACCTTTGTCATGGCGCTCGGCTACATGATTGCGTACTGGGGTGGCCTGGGGCTGTTGCAGAAGCGCCGCCTGGCGTTGTTGCGCGAGGTCAGCCAGCAATCGAATCCCCGCTTTGGCGTTGACCATACGGTGGCGTCGGTCTTGCAGAAAGCGCGAGTTTTTTTTGACGCCAGCAGCTGTATCCTCGTCATGCGCGAGGGCGATGCGGCGCAGTGGCAGTTGCGTACGGCGCTCGAAGACAGAGGCGGACACGCGGGGCGTGTCAGCCAGCTGAGCGAAGCCGCAGTGGCGCCGCTGATGGTGTTCAATGCCAGCCAGAGCGTGCTGTACGCGCCGTCGTTGCGCGCGCGCCTGGGGCTGGCGAGCGTGCTCACGGGAGTCGAACGCGGCAGTGCGAAGTGGCAGCGGCTCGATGCGCATGGGCCGCAGGGCACGGCGCTGGCCGAACTGCTCGATGCGCGCTCCTTCATCAGCGTGCCCCTTCCTTTGCATAAGGGACTGGGCCGCATCTACGTGATCTCCGCGAAGAGCCGGCTGACCCGGGCCGACGCCAGGTTCCTGCTGCATATCGTAGCGCAAGTGTTCCCCCTGATTGAAAACATCGCCATTCTCGACAAGCTGGCCTCCGGCGCGGCGTACCGCGAGCGGCAAAAGATTGCGCGCGACTTGCACGATTCGACCATTCAGCCGTATATCGGCCTGCGCCATGGCTTGAGCGCCTTGCGCGCCAAGGCGGCCGCCGACAGCCCTTTGCTGGCCGATCTCGACAAGCTGATCGACATGAGCGGCCAGGTGATTGGCGACCTGCGCCGGATGGCGCAGACAGTGCGCGGCGGCGCGGAGCGGGAACAGGTGATCTTGCTGGTGGCGTTGCGGCGCCAGGCGGAGCAGCTGAAGAAGTTTTTTGGCATCACGATCGAGATCGTCTCGGACAGCGCGTTTGATCTCAGCGACCGGCTGGCAGCCGAAGTATTTCAGATCGTCAATGAAGGCATGAGCAATATCCGCAAGCACACCACCGCCCGCGAGGGCCGCGTGACACTCGTTTGTGATGCGCATGCCTTGTCGATCTCGATAGAGAATGCCGGCGATACGTCGTCCCGCGTCGACTTCATGCCTGCCTCCATTGCTGAACGCGCCATGGCGCTGGGCGGTCGGGTGCGGGTCAGCCAAGGCGCTGATGGCGCCACCGCCGTGCATATTGAAATTCCAGTCTGACGGCAAGAGCGTCACCACTGACCCGTTAAAGGCCATCGTATGTCAAGTCTGCATCCCATCCGCGTCATGCTGGTTGATGATCATAAAACCATGTTGTGGGGACTGGAAAAACTGCTGGAAGAGGCGCAACCGGCGATGCAGGTGGTCGCCAGCACCAGTACGATAGGCGGCGCGCTGGAGCTTGCCGAGAGTTTGCGCCCCGATATTGTCGTGCTGGACGTGGACCTCGCCGGCGTGTGTTCCGTCGATTTCATCCCCGCGCTGTTGGCCAATGGCGTCACGCGGGCGGTGATGTTCAGCGGCACGCGCGACCAGGAAGTGCTGGGCCGCGCCGTGCGCAGCGGCGCGCGCGGCGTGATCGGCAAGGAGGCGGCGGCGGACCAGGTGATCGATACCATTGCCAGGGTACATCGGGGCGAATTGTGCCTGGACCAGGCCTTGCTGGGCAGTCTGCTGGGAGCGCTGATCAAGCCGGCGCCAGCGCCGGCGCCGCCCGATCCCGAAATGGCGCGCATTGCCCAACTGACCCTCAAGGAACGCAAGATAGTCGCGATGATGGTCGAAGGCAATGGGGCACTCAACAAGACCATCGCGCAGCGCGCTTTCATTTCCGAGCAAACCTTGCGCAATCACCTGACGTCGATTTACAACAAACTGGACGTTGCCAACCGCCTGGAACTGTATGTCTACGCGGTGAAGAACGGGCTGGCGGCGCCCCGGGAATACTGACATCAGTACAAATGTACTGATGTCATGTAGGAAAAAAGGCTCTTTTGTACCGGCAACAAAATGACTTTTGTCTGATTGGTATCAATATGTATTTCCATACAATACCATTATCAGCAATCGGTGATCGTCGCTGAGTTAGCTAGATTGAAAATGCGAACGGTGACAGGAGCTGGAAATGCGCTTGAACGATGGTGGGACGGGTGAGCTTGCGTATTTCTTGCAAGATCAAAGTGGTAACTCATTTTTCGAACACGCTTTGCTGCTGTCGCTGATGGCCGTGGTGTTCCTGCTTGCGCTGCTGGCCATATGCAAGGGTTCATAAGCGATCGATTTACTGCTTGCATCAGCAGTCCTACATGACGTTGTTAACACTTACTCTGAATGGATTAATCATGAATTTCATCAAAAACTTTATCGCTGAAGAAGATGGTGTGACCGCAATTGAATACGCACTGATCGCTGCGCTGGTCGCTGCAGCGCTGGTGGGCGGCGTTACCCTGTTCACGGATGGCCTGAAAGATGCGTTCGGTAAAATCGGCACGAAGCTGAAAGCCACCACCCTGTAATTTTCGTTCGAGGCGCGCGGTCACTGTTGTCTGTACGCTCGCGCCCCTTCAACAAGCCCTGCTTCCACGCCTGGACCAGGGCTTGTTGAGTTTTAGGTGCCAGTGTTGTGCGATGCGATGTATTGGCTTCATGAGTTCCGCCTGTATTCGAAGAAATGATGAATGCTCACTCTTTTTGGATGTTTTCGCCTGCCCTTGTCCTATGGGGCTTGCTTGCCGCTGCCGTCTGGCATGACGTGCGCAGCCGCCGCATCCCGAATCGCCTGGTGTTTCCCGGCGCCCTGATGGGCCTGCTGCTCAATAGCCTGCCGGTGCACCTCGACGGCGTGCTGGCGCCGGTCTCCGCGCCGCTGGGTTTGCCAATGGCGCTGGCCGGCTTTGCCGTGGGCCTGGCGCTGCTGCTGCCCATGTATGCTATAAAGGCGATGGGGGCCGGCGATGTCAAACTGATGGCGATGGTCGGCGCCTTTCTTGGCCCCTATCCGGTGGCCATCGCCTTGCTCTTCAGCTTGCTTGCAGGCGGCGTGATGGCGGTCTTTGTTGCGAGCTGGAATGGCACTCTGCTTAGGGTGACGAGCAACAGCTACCATTTGCTGTTGCAAAGCCTGATGCGCGGCGTGGCCGGCGACTTGCCGCGCATCGATGCGCCAGCGCTGCCTAGCGGCAAATTACCGTATGCGATTGCCATTGCTACCGGTACATTCATCTATCTTGCCCTGGCGGCGCGCGGCAGTCTCGGAGTGTTTGCGTGACGCCTGTCGCCCCACCTGCCTTGCCTGTCTTGCCAGCTGACGCCAGGGCCCCGCGCACCGTCGAAGAGACGGGATTGCCCTTCTTTTTCCTGGTCGAACTGCTGGTGAAGGTGCTGTTCCAGCGGGGCCAGCTACACCTGCCCGAGCTGGCCAGCTACGTCAAGCTGGGCCTGGGCGTGATCGATCCCGTCATGGCCTTCATGCGGCAGGAAAAAATGTGCGAGGTCATGCGCCGCGGCGCCAGCGGCACGGATGCCGACATCCATTACCAGTTGACGGACAGCGGCCGCCAGCGCGCCCTCGAGTGCCTGGCGCGCAATGCTTATGCGGGCCCATGCCCCGTGCCGCTGGCCGCCTACAATGCGCAGGTGGCGGCGCAAAGCGTGGCCAACATGCATGTCACGCGCCCGCAGGTACAGGCCAGCTTCGACGGCGTGGTAGTTAATCCTGCCGTGCTCGACCAGCTGGGCGCGGCCATGAATTCCGGGCGCGCCATTTTCATCTACGGTGCCGCCGGCAGCGGCAAGACGTATCTGGCCGAACGCTTGCAAGACTTGCTGCAAGGGGCCATTGCCCTGCCTTACGCCATCATGGTCGATGGCGAAGTCGTGCCCTTTTATGATCCGGTGCTGCATTTGCCGGCGGCGCAGCAGCCGGAAGCGCCGGCCGGCATCGAGCGCGCCGTGCAGCTCGACGCGCGCTGGGTGCGCGGCGTGCGCCGTCCGGCCGTGCTCACCGGCGGCGAGCTGACCCTGGAAATGCTGGACCTGCGCTTCGACAGCGTGACCCGTCTGTACCGCGCGCCGCCGCACCTGAAGGCCAATAACGGCATTTTCATCATCGACGACCTGGGACGCCAGCGCTGTTCGCCGCTGGAACTGATGAACCGCTGGATCGTGCCGATGGACCGCGCCATCGATTACCTGTCGCTGCACAACGGCCACACCTTCCAGGTGCCGTTCGACGTGGTGGTGGTGTTTTCCTCGAATTTCCTGCCCGAGCGCCTGTCGGATGCGGCCTTCCTGCGCCGCCTGGGCTACAAGATCGAAGTGCCGGCGCTCAGCGCAGCGCATTACGAAACCGTGTTTCGCCAGACTTGCTCCACCTATGGTGTGGCGTTCGACGCGGCTGCCTTTGCCTTCCTGCTGCAGCGCCATGCGCGCGGCGCGACACCCTTGCTGGCCTGCTATCCGCGCGACCTGCTGCGCCAGGTACGCGACCTGGCCCGATACGAGGGCACGGCGGTGCAACTGAATGAGCAGGTGCTGGACTGGGCCTGGAATAATTATTTTGCCGGCGCGAATCAGCGTCATGGCGCGGATGACATGGCCGTGCAAGAGCGGCGTGAACCGAAATCAAGCTGAAGTCAGAGGAAAAACGATGCGAAATACCCGTGCTTTACTCATGTTGCTGCTGGCCCTGGTGCTGGCCGGTGCCGCCGTGCTGACGGCGGCGATCTGGATGGGCGGCCAGAGTACGCCGTCGAACCAGAAGATCGTCGTGGCCCTGGTCGATATCGGCGTGGGCACGAAGATCACTCCGCTCATGTTGCGCAGCATGGACTGGCCCGCAGGGGCGCAGCCGCCCGGCGCCTTTGCCGACAGCAAGGCGCTCGACGGGCGCATCACGCGCACGGCCATCAGCCTGGGCGAACCTGTGCTGGAAAGCAAGCTTGCGCCACCGGGCACGAGTGGTGGCCTGTCGTCCATCGTGGCTGATGGCAAGCGCGCCATGACCGTGCGCGTCAACGATGTGGTGGGGGTGGCGGGCTTTGCCTTGCCTGGCAACTTTGTCGACATCCTCGTCAATACCCAGGATGACCGTGCCAAGGTCAGCGGTGGCGCCGAACTGGCCATTTCCAAGATCGTGCTCGAACGCATCCTGGTGCTGGCCGTGGCGCAGGAATCGAACCGCGACGACAACAAGCCCAAGGTGGTCAATGCCGTCACCCTGGAGTTGACGCCGGACCAGGTGGAAAAGCTCGACCTGGCGCGCAGCGTGGGCACCTTGTCGCTGGTGCTGCGCAACCAGATCGATCCGGCGCCCGTCAACACGGGCGGCGCCACCAAGGAATCGCTGCTGGGACTCAAGCCGCTGGTGCCGGTCGCCGCGCCGCGTGCGGCTGCGCCAGCGCCAGCGCGGCAGGCGCCGCGTGCTCCCGCACCACCGGCAGAGAGCGTCAAAGTGATCACGGGCATGGACACGCGTGTCCAGCAATTTTAAAAATTTCAGAACCAGGGATAGTTGATGACCTCATTTCGTACCCGTATCGTCAGGCCCCGCTTGACCTTGGCCCTGGCCCTGAGTGGCTTGACGGCGAGCTTGCTGTGGCAGCCCGGCGCCAGTGCCGCGCCCGCCTTGCGCAAGGTGGACGCCGTTAGCCAGGCGGCCCCGCTGTCGCTGGGGGCCGATATCGCCCGGCTGGGTCCGCCGATCCGCTTGTCCGTTGGCAAGTCGACCTTGCGCAGCCTGACGCGTGCCGTCTCGCAGATCGCCGTGAATGATCCGAAGGTGGCGGGCGCCAGGCTGCTGGGCAGTTCCAGCGAGCTGTATATCTGGGGCCTGGCACCGGGCAGCACCAATCTTATTCTGTGGGACAAGGATCACCGTCCCGTGATCGTCGATATCGAAGTCGGTGTCGATGCCGACGGCTTGCAGGCGCAACTGGCGCTTGTATTCCCGCGTGAAACAGATCTCAAGGCCAGCTCGGCCGGTGGCGCGATCGTGCTGACGGGTATGGTCTCGGATGCCGTCAAGGCCAGCCAGATCATGGCCATGGCCACGGCGTTCGCACAGCGCGGCGCCGGCGAAGCTGCGGCGCCCGTTGCCACAGCGGGTGTGATCCCAGCGCCCGCTGTCACCGGTGCCGCCGGTGCTGGCGCCGCAGGTGTGAGCGTGATCAATATGCTGACCATCGCCGCGCCGCAGCAGGTGATGCTGGAAGTGAAAATTGCCGAGGTCTCGAAAACCCTCGTCGACCAGCTGGGCGCCAGCATCGGCGCGCGCGCCAGCAGCGGCAACTGGACCTACAGTTTCCTGTCGAACTTGTTGAGCGGCAATCCCAGCATGATCGATGGTTTTAATGGTAAAAACGGCAATTTCCTCACGCTCGATGCGCAAAAGCGCGACGGCCTCGTGAAAGTGCTGGCCGAACCGAACATCATGGCCATCAGCGGCCAGGAGGCCAGCTTCCTGGCCGGCGGCAAGATCTACATTCCCGTCTCGCAAGACAGCGCCACCAACAAGATCACTCTGGAAGAAAAGGAATTCGGTATCGCCGTCAAGTTCACGCCCACCGTGCTCGATGGCGGGCGCATCAACCTGAAGGTGGCGCCGGAAGTGTCGGAACTGAACAAGGACGGCATCGGCATCACCACGGGCGGCACCGCCGGCAGCGCCATCCTGCCGGCGTTTACCACGCGGCGCGCCACCACCACGGTGCAATTGTTCGACGGCCAAAGCTTTGCCATCGGCGGCTTGATCAAGAACAATGTGACCACGAATATCAAGGCGCTGCCGATGCTGGGCGAGATTCCCGTGCTGGGCGCCTTGTTCCGCAGCAGCGATTTCCAGACCGACCGCACCGAACTGGTGTTCATCATCACGCCGCACCTGGTCAAGCCGCTGGCCGGCGACTACGTGCTGCCGACGGATGCCTATGTGGCGCCCAGCCGCGCGCAGTTTTTCCTGCAAGGGAAGATGGAAGGCGATGCCACGCCGCCGCCCGCCGCAAACAAACAACCGGGCGCCGCAGCGGCGACCGGCTTTGACCTTCAATAGGAGAGTGAGCATGCAGCGTCCTCCAATTCTTCCCCTGCTGTGCGTGCTGCTGGCGTCGTTTGCCGCCAGCGGTTGCAGCACCACGCCGCACTTCGACCGCAACTTTGGTCGCAGTGTCGATTTGCTGCTTGCCCAGCAAGTGATCAACCCACAGGCGGGATTGAACCGCGACCCGGTGACTGGCCTTGATGGCAAGGCGGCGGTGGCGGGCTACAACGCGTACCAGAAGTCGTTCAGCGCGCCGGTGCCGCAATCGAGCACCTTGACGATCGGCGTTGGCGGACGCTAATGAAGATGTCACCGTTACTACAGAACAGGCAAGGCATATTGTGAAAATCGCCATCATATCCCGGGATGAAAAAGTATTGGCAGAGCTGGGCCGCCTGGTCGGCAACCGCAATCCGGCGGACGACGTCGATGCGCACAGCGGACCGCTGGAGCAACTGTATTCGGCGCAAGAGCTGCCCGATGTGCTGATGTTCGACCGGCCCGGCAACGATGGTGCCGACCTGGCCGCCATCGAGCGCCTGAGCAATCAGTTTCCGCGCCTGGCCGTTATCCTGCTGTGTCCGCAGCAGTCGCCCGACTTCCTGCTGCAAGCCATGCGTGCCGGCGTGCGCGAAGTATTGCCGTCGCCGGCCGCAGCCGCCAGCATCTACCCGGCGCTCGAGCGCATCGAGGAAAAACTCGAGCGGCGCGACAATGGCAATGGCAAGGTGCTGGCCTTCATTTCCTGCAAGGGCGGCAGTGGCGCCACCTTCATCGCCACCAACCTCGGCTATGCCCTGGCGGCCAGCGGCCACAAGCGTGTTGCCCTGCTGGACCTGAACCTGCACTTCGGCGATGCCTCGCTGTTTGTCTCCGAGAGCAAGCCGCTGGCCACCCTGGCCGACGTGACGCGCGACATCCACCGCCTGGACCCGTCGTTCCTCGCCTCGAGCATGCTCAATGTGCTGCCCAATTTCAGCGTCCTGGCGGCACCGGAAGACCCGGCCCACGCCAGCGAAGTGCTGCCCGAACATATCGACGCCATCATCAAGCTGGCGCGGCGCCAGTATGATTTCGTGGTGCTCGACGTGGGGCGCAACCTCGATGCGGTCAGCGTGCGCGCGCTCGACCACGCGGACCTGATTTTCCCCATCCTGCAAACGACCTTGCCGTACATCCGCGATGGCAAGCGCCTGCTGGGCATGTTCCGTTCGCTGGAATACGACAAGGACAAGGTGCGCCTGATCGTCAACCGGCACGACAAGGGCGGCGAAATCCGCCTGCAGGACCTGGAGGCGGCGTATGGCACCACGATCGACCGCACGGTGCCGAATCATTATGCGTCGGCCGCCGCATCGGTCAACCAGGGCATGCCGATCTTGCAGCTGGATAAGAACAGCCCCATCACGCACTCGCTGCAGGAGTTTGCCGCCAGCCTGACGGGCGTCAGCGTCGAAGCCGTGCCGCAGGGCTGGCTGAGTCGCATGCTGCGGCGCGCCTAACATCACTCGAACAGGAATTCTCATGGCAACCTCTCCCGCCTCCAGTCTGTCGATCCGCGAGCGTCTCGGTAACGGCAAGATCGCCACCCTGACGCCGCAGCGCGCGCCGGCCATCGACAACCGCAGCTACCGCGAGCTGAAACAGCGCATCCATTCGCTGCTGCTAGAGCGCGTCGACCTGGAAAGCATGCAGCGGCTGACGCAGGAACAGATCCGCGACGAGTTGCGCAGCCTGGTCGAGCGCCTGCTCGATGAAGAAGCCGTGGTCATCAATGATGTCGAGCGCAAGAACCTGACGCGCGACATCCGCAACGAGATGCTCGGTTTTGGCCCGCTGGAAACCTTGTTGTCGGACCCGACCGTGTCGGATATCCTCGTCAATGGTCACAAGCAAGTGTACGTCGAGCGGCGCGGCAAGCTGGAATTGACCGATGTCGTGTTCAATGACGATGCCCATCTGATGAAGATCATCGACAAGATCGTCTCGCGCGTGGGCCGCCGCATCGATGAATCGAGCCCCATGGTCGATGCGCGCCTGCCCGATGGGTCGCGCGTCAACGCCATCATCCCGCCGCTGGCCATCGACGGGCCCGTGATGTCGATCCGACGTTTTTCCGTCGATCCCCTGCGCCTGGCCGACCTGGTCTCCTATGCCAGCATGACGCCCGAGATGGCCGAGGTGCTGCAGGGCCTGGGCAAGGCGAAGATGAATATTCTCATTTCCGGCGGCACGGGCAGCGGCAAGACCACCATGCTGAACGTGATTTCCGGCTTTATCAGCCATACCGAACGCATCGTCACGGTGGAAGACGCGGCCGAGCTGCAATTGCAGCAGCCGCACGTGGTGCGCCTGGAAACGCGCCCGCCGAATATCGAAGGCAAGGGGGAAGTGTCGCAGCGCGCGCTGGTGCGCAATGCCTTGCGGATGCGTCCCGACCGCATCATCCTGGGTGAGGTGCGCGGCGCCGAAGCGCTCGACATGCTGGGCGCGATGAACACGGGCCATGAAGGCTCGATGGCCACCATCCACGCCAACACCCCGCGCGACGCCATTACGCGACTGGAAAACATGATCAGCATGGCGGCCGCCAACCTGCCCAGCAAGGCCATCCGCCAGCAGATCAGCTCGGCCATATCTGTGGTGGTGCAAGTGTCGCGCCTGATCGACGGCAAGCGCAAGGTCACGTCGATCCAGGAAATCACGGGCATGGAGGGCGATGTCATCACGATGCAGGAAATCTTCAGTTTCAAGCAGACGGGCGTGGGGGAGAGCGGGGCCGTCGTCGGGTATTTCTCGGCCAGCGGCATCCGTCCCCATTTCCTGGAACGCCTGAAGAGTTTTGGCATCGGCATTTCCAGCGCGGTCTTCGAGCCAACCGGCCCCGGGCGCTGACGCGGTATGGGCTATCTTTCGTATCTGGTGTATCTGCTGATCTTCCTGGCGGTCATGCTGCTGGTCGGCGCCGTTTACTTCAACCTGCAGTCGCGCGGCGCCGGTGCCGCGCGCGTGGCGCGCCGCTTGCGGGCGATGAATACGGCCAGCGACGACGCGCAGAAAACCGTGTCGATCACCAAGAACCGGCTGCTCAGCTCGCATGCGGGCGTACAGGGCTTGCTGGAATCGCTGCCTGGTGTGCAATGGATGGACCGCTTGCTGTTGCAGTCGGGTAAAAACTGGAATGTGGGCAAGTTGCTCGGCTATTGCCTGTTGGGTTGGCTATTCGGGCTGCTGCTGGGCAGCCTCAGCCCCTTGCCCTGGTATCTGCGTTTGCTGCTGAGCCTTGCCTGCGCGGCGCTGCCGTTCCTGCTCGTGGTCCGTGCCAAGGCCAGCCGGCTGGCGCGCATCGAGCAGCAGTTGCCCGACGCCCTGGACATGATGAGCCGTGCCATGCGTGCCGGCCACGCCTTTCCCACGGCCCTGAAAATGGTCGGCGAAGAGATGACGGGGCCCCTGGCCGAAGAATTCCGCGCCGTGTTTGATGAAGTCAATTTTGGGGTGGCGATGTCCGATGCCCTGTCGGGCCTGGCGGCGCGCGTGCCCAGCACGGACTTGCGCTATTTCGTCATCGCCGTGCTGATCCAGCGTGAAACGGGCGGCAACCTGACGGAGTTGCTGAACAGTATCAGCGCCATCATCCGCGACCGTCTCAAGCTGCTGGGGCAGGTGCGCGTGCTGTCGGCAGAAGGGCGCATGTCGGCCTGGGTGCTCGGTTCGCTGCCATTTGGCGCCGCCCTGATGATGCATCTGATGAACCCGCAATTCCTGTCCGTGCTGTACACCGACAGGGGCGGACGCAAGATGGTGGCGGTGGCATTCTGCCTGCTGCTGGTCGGCGTGCTGGTGATCCGCAAGATCGTGCGTATCCGTGTGTGAGGCAATGAAATGAGGCAATTGACTATACGGAAGGTGGCACGATGAGCGGTTTGCAGATTGGCCTGTTGGTGGTGCTGTTCCTGATCGTGTTCGGCATCGTTCTGGTGCTGGCGCGCTTGTTTGCGGGCAATGCCGTGCAAGTGCGCCTCGATACGCTTGACGGCAAGAAGGTCGATACCGACAAGGGACGCCGCACCAGTCAGCGCTGGATGGCGCGTGTCGTCAGCCTGACGCGTCCGCTGGCCAAGCTGTCGGTGCCGGAAGAGGGCTGGGAAGAATCGCCGGTCCGCATCCGCTTCATCAATGCGGGTTGGCGCAAGAGCACCGCGCCGGCGCTGTTCTACGCCGCCAAGACGGGGCTGACCTTGCTCTTGCCCATTCTGATGTATCTGCTGCTGCGCCATGGTGACCACAAGCTGTTCCTCTGGGGGGTGGCAGCGGCGGCCACCGGCTATTACCTGCCCGACCTGTGGCTCAAGCATTGTTTGAAGGAGCGCCAGCGCGAAGTCTTTGAAACCTTCCCCGATGCGCTGGATTTGATGACCGTCTGCGTCGAAGCGGGCCTGGCGATGGACGCCGCGCTGGCCCGCGTGGCACAGGAAATTGGCATGAAAAGCGAGATCCTGGCCGAGGAGTTGCAACTGGTGACGCTGGAACTGCGCGCCGGCAGTACCAAGGACAAGGCCTTGCGCAACCTGGCCCTGCGCACCGGTGTGGAAGATGTCGATGCGCTGGTGACCCTGCTGATACAGGCGGAGCGTTTCGGCACCAGCATCGCCGCCTCGCTGCGTGTGCAGTCTGAGCAGCTGCGCACCAAGCGACGCCAGCGCGCCGAGGAAACGGCCGCAAAAATCGCCCTTAAATTGCTGTTTCCACTGATTTTTTTCATTTTCCCCGCATTGATGGTCGTCCTCATGGGGCCAGCCATCCTGCAGATTTACCGTGTCTTGTTACCGGCGATGAAGGGCGTATGAGCATGCCCGTGCGTCTTTTCAGCCTGCTCCTGCTGCTCTGCCTGTTACAAGGCTGCACGAGCGCGCCCTCCGTGCCCATGTGGAACATGCAGGCGGTACAGCGCATCAGCCATTCCGCCGGCCAGAATGCCGTCACGTATTTTGAACTGGGCAAGTTCTACCAGGCACGCGGCCAGCTGGTGCTTGCCGCCGACGCCTTCGCCGCCTCGATCGCCCTTGATCCGCAGCAACTGGCGGCGCGCAATGCGCTGGCCGTGCTCGACGCGCGCCAGGGCCGGCTTGAACAGGCTGCCACGGCGCTGCTGGTGCTGGTGCGCGACTTTCCCGAGGCTGCCCAGCCCCTGAATAATCTCGGCTATGTGTATTACCTGCAAGGGGACCTGGCGCAAGCGTCCAGCATACTCGAGCAGGCCATGGCGTGCGATGGCGGCACGGCACTGGCGCGCAATAACTTGCAACTGGTGCAGGCGGCGCAGCTGGCGTTGGTGCAGGCGGCGCAGCTGGCGTTGGTGCCGGCCGCGCCGGTCGCGCCAGCCGTGGCCGTCGCGCCGGAGGCGCTGGCCGAGATCGAAATCATCAATGGCAATGGCATACGCGGGATGGCGGCGCAGATGCGCTTGCGCATGCAGGCGCGGGGCATGGCGGTCAGCCGGCTGCGTAACCAGCCCGGTTTTCGCCAGGAACGCAGCCAGATCCTGTATGCGCCAGGCCACGCACGCCAGGCCGGCGCCTTGCGTCTAGCCCTGGCGCAGCGGGGGGAGGCCATGCAACTGGTGGCGGTCGCCAGCCAGGGGCGCGGCGCCGGCATCCGCCTGATCCTGGGGCGCGACCAGGCTTGAACAAGATAGCAGTAACACATGATCAGCAGCAAAATAACAGGGAGAAGTGCATGTCTGGATTGATGAGTAGCGGTATGCCGGCGCGTTGGGCGCTGTGTCTGGCTGCCGGCACGGCAGTGACCTTGCTGGCCGGCTGTGGTGGGGGCGGTTCCGGCAGCAGCGATTGCAGCACCTTGGACCCGAGCCGCAATCCGAACCTGCCCGGCTGCGTGGTGCCGCCCGTCACGCCGGTGGTTCCCGTGACACCGGTGCCGGCGACCTTGGCGATGAGCCTGAAAGACGGGGCAGGCAAGGCGACCACCTCGGTCAGTCCCGGCAACAGCGCCACCGTGCAAGCCGTCGTCAAGGATGGCAGTGGCGCCGTGCTGCCGGGCGTCTTGCTGACCTTGAACAGCAGCGACAAGAGCGCCAGCTTCACCCCGGGTGCGGCCAGCGCCCTGACGGATGCGAACGGCGTGGCCAGCATCGTCATCGCAGCCGGCAGCCAGAGCGGCGCTTTTGCGCTGACGGCCAGCGCCACGGTGAACGGCAGCGTGTTGACGTCGAATATCAATTACACGGTGGTCTTCCCGACCCTGACCCTGAGCGGCGTGGGCGTCGTGCCGGCGACCCTGTCGGCGGGCGGCACGGCTGGCCTGAGCGTGACGGTGATGAATGGCGCGGCCGTGTATGCGCCGGTACAGTCGGTCGTCTTCAGCTCGCCTTGCGCCGCAGCCGGCAAGGCGGCCATCAGCAGTCCTGTCAATACGGTCAATGGCGTGGCCAGCACCTCATACATCGACAAGGGCTGCGGCGCGCCCGACGTGATCACGGCCAGCACCATTTTCAATGCCACTACCTTGAGCCAGACGGGCACCCTGACGGTGCAGACGGCCAGTGCCGGCCAGATCGGCTTTGTCTCGGCGCTGCCGCAAAACATCGCCCTGAAGGGCACGGGTGGTGCGGGCCGGCAAGAGTCATCCATCGTCACCTTCAAGGTGCTCGACAGGAATGGCAATCCCGTCAGTGGCCATGTGGTTGACTTTTCGCTTAACACCACGGCTGGTGGCCTGAGTCTCAATCCGGCACAATCGACCAGCGGCGCCGATGGCAGCGTCAGCACCACGGTGGCCTCCGGCACCGTGAACACGCCGATCCGCGTCACTGCCACCCTGCAAGGCACCAGCCTGTCGACTGTCTCGGACCAGCTGGTGGTGTCCACCGGCGTGCCCGAGCAGGACAGTTTTACCTTGAGCACGTCCATGTTCAATACGGAAGGCCGGGATTATGCCGGCTGCACCGCGCCGACGGGCGCTACCATCACAGCGCGCCTGGGCGACCACTTCCATAATCCCGTGCCCGACGGTACGGCCGTCAGCTTCACGGCCGAAGGCGGCACCGTCGATGCATCCTGCCTGACGGGCCTGGTCAACACCACCTTGACGGACGGTACGGTGATCACGCAGAAGGGCATACCGGGTTCCTGCAGCGTGCGTTTCTGCCCCGGTAACCCGCGTCCGCTTGACGGCCGCGTGACCATCCTGGCATACGCCTTGGGCGAGGAAAGTTTCGCTGATACGAATGGCAATAATCTGTTCGACAGCGGTGAGACGTATGTCGACCTGGGCGAGCCGTTCCGCAATGACCGCGCCATCGTTGGCAGCAATGCCAATTTCAAGGATGACGCCTACAGCACGGGTAATGCCGTGCGCGCCGATGGCGAACCCACTATCGACTCGAACGGCAACGGAAAATGGGACGCGACGGGCGACAAGCAGTATAACGGCGTGCTGCGTTCGGCCTCCAGCGTCAACACCACGGCGGCCAACACCGTGCATATACGCCAGGCACTGGTGCAGGTGCTGTCCGGCAGCACGGCGCGTTTCACGCCGCTGGGCGCTGCCACCATTGATCTGGACAAGTGCGTCGATGGCACCGTGTTCGAGAACAAGGTTCACACCTTCCAGCTCGCCATCCGCGACGACAATGACACCGTGTTTGTGATCAATGGCAAGGATGTCACCAAGCGGGCGTTCGACTTGCCTGGCAATCCGCTGCCGGCCGGCACGACGATCAGCTTCTCGGCGAGCAATGGCAGCATCGTCAGCGGCGCCAGCTTTGTCGTGCCGAGCATGGACAGCGCCAGTTCCGCGAACTGGATCTATCCCGTGCAAATGATCAGTGACGTGACCCAGATCGGCACCGCGTGCCAGCCGAACAGCGTGCGCAACGGCCTGTTGACGGTGACGGTACGCACGCCGAATGGCATCTTGACGTCGGCATCGTATGCGGTCAGCGACTGATCGCTACACCTGCGGGCAATAAAAAAGCTGCCGGAGTTTCCTCCGGCAGCTTTTTTTACATCAGAGCGCGCTTGGCGATCAGGCGAAAGGCGTCAGCAGGGTGATCATCTGGCCAAAGATCTTCGGGCTGGCGGCGATGACGTCGCCCTTGTACAGGTAGTCCGATTCGCCGGAAAATTCACCGACGATGCCGCCCGATTCCGTGATCATCAGGGCACCGGCAGCGATATCCCAGGGCTTCAAGCCTTTTTCGTAGAAGCCGTCCAGGCGGCCGCAAGCGACGTAGGCCAGATCCAGCGCGGCCGAGCCGGCGCGGCGCACGCCCTGGCTGCGTTCACCCATGATCGCGTACATCTTCAGGTATTCGTCCAGCGCGCGTGCGCTGCCGGCCACGTAGCCGGTGCCCAGCAGGGCGTTCGAGATGCGGTCCAGTTTGGTGACGCGGATGCGTTTTTCGTTCAGGTAGGCGCCGGCGCCCTTGGTGGCCGTGAACAGGTCGTTGCGTACCGGATCGTAGATGACGGCTTGCGTGACAACGCCGCGATGCGCGAGCGCGATCGAGATGCAGTATTGCGGGAAGCCGTGGATAAAGTTGGTGGTGCCATCGATCGGGTCGATGATCCACTGATATTCATTCTCGTCGTGCGAGTTGGCGGAAGCTCCCGATTCCTCAGCCAGGAACGCGTGGTCCGGGTAGGCTTTGGACAGCACCTCGATGATGGCTTGTTCGGCCGCCTGGTCGACGTCGGTGACGAAATCGTTATGTTGTTTTTCCGTGACGACGACGCGGTCGAGGTCAAAAGAGGCGCGATTGATGACGGCGGCGCCGCGGCGGGCGGCTTTGATCGCCGTGTTGAGCATTGGGTGCATGTGAGCTTCCGTTAAAAGCACGCGACCGCCCATGGCCGCCTTGCGGCGCCGGTACGATAGAGTGCAAGAATGAATTAAAGAGCGGAGCGGTGCCGAAGTGGTTAAAATCCCGGCCTGGCGTCAGCGTTTTGTGACTCCGTTTCCCGAAATTTCCTGTATCGATACCGCGCAATAGCGCTATTTTAAATGAATCTGCCCGAAATCAACACGTCTCTTTTCACACGCCTGCGATTTATTCTTGTCGAAACTAGTCGTCCTGGCAACATTGGCGGCGTCGCGCGCGCCATGAAAACGATGGGTTTTTCCGATCTGGTGCTGGTCAACCCGCGTTTTCCCGATGCCTTGACGGACGCGGAAGCGGTGGCCTTCGCCAGCGGCGCGCAGGATATTTTGTCCGGCGCGCGCATCGTCGGTTCGATCGCCGAGGCGCTCGAAGGCTGCAATTACGCGGCGGCCGTGTCGGCCCGTTTGCGCGAATTCTCGCCGCCCGTCACCGCCCCGCGCGCCATTGCCAGTCAGCTGGCCGCCAGCGAAGACCTGCACGCTGCGGTCATCTTCGGCAACGAGCGCTTCGGCTTGCCCAACGAGATCGTCGAGCAGTGCAATGTGCTGATCAACATTCCCGCCAATCCCGCGTATTCGTCGCTGAACCTGTCGCAGGCGGCGCAGGTGGTCGCCTATGAGTGCCGCGTGGCGGCCCTCGGCGATGGGCAGCTCGCCAGCCCCGTCGGTTTCCATGGCGACGCGGCCAGCCTGGCGCAGGTCGACGGCATGTATGCGCATCTTGAGCAGGCGCTCGTGGCCATCGACTTCCTCGATGCCGACAACCCGAAAAAACTGATGCCGCGCCTGAAACGCCTGTTTTCGCGCACGGGGCTGGAGACGGAAGAAGTCAATATCCTGCGCGGCATCGCGCGCCATATCCTGGCGGTGGCCAAAAAAGGCCCATGATCGAGACGCGGCTGCTGCGCCAGTTCATCGCCGTTGCCGAGGAACTGCACTTCCGGCGCGCGGCCGAACGGCTGCACATGGCGCAGCCGCCGTTGTCGCAGGCGATCCTGCGGCTGGAAGACTTGCTGGGCTACCCCGTATTCGAGCGTACCAACCGCAAGGTCAGCCTGACGCCAGCGGGGGATGCTTTCCTGGCCACGGCGCGCCAGGTGCTGGCCAGCCTGGAAGAGGGCGTGGCCGCCACGCGCCGCGTGGCGCAGGGCATCGAGGGGCACTTGCGCCTGAGTTTCATCCACATCACGCCGTATGCCCACGTCTTGCATGCCTTGCGCGCCTTCCGCCTCGCCTCGCCGGCCGTGCAATTGACCTTGCGCGAAGCGTCGACGCAGCAGCAGGTCGAGTGGCTGGAAAAAGGTGAGGTCGATATCGCTCTGCTGCGCGCGCCCGGTCGCAGCACGCCGGGCTTGCGCTTCGAGCGCCTGTCCGGTGAAGACATCGTCGTGGCGCTGCCATCCGGTCACCGCTGCGCGGGCCAGGCAAGCGTGGATCTGGCGGACCTGGCCGGTGACGATTTCGTCGCCTCGCCGCGCGCGCTGGGCCAGGGTTTTCATGATCAGCTGGCCAGCCTGTGCCTGCATGCGGGTTTCGTGCCGCATGTGGTGCAGCAGGCGCGCCGATTGCAAACGGTGCTGGGCCTGGTGGCGGCCGGTTTCGGCGTGGCCCTGCTGCCGGCCAGCCTGAGCGCCTGCATGCCGGCCGGCGTGGTCATGCTGGCGCTGCACAGCACTGCGCCCGCGCCGCTGCGCCAGCTCGACCTGTACATGGCGTGGGACCCGCAGCGCACGTCTCCCGTGCGCGAGCGGCTGCTGGTGCAGCTGCGGCTGTCTGCCACCCAATGCGACTTAAATTGAGACGTTCAATTGAGACGTCAGGCGTCTCGTTTCAAGATAAATAAGATATTTTACAGATGGTGGTCCAGGGGCCAGCATGGCGCTTTGATTATCAGGAATGGCCATGTCCAACGTTTCGTCGCGCAGCCGCGCGCTGCCCCCTTCCATTTATTGGCTGTCGTTGTGCAGCTTTGCCTTCGGCCTGTGCGAATTCATCGCCGCCGGCCTGTTGTCCCCCATGGCGCGCGACCTGCACGCCAGCGTGGCGGCGACCGGCGGCGCCATTGCCGCGTATGCGCTGGGAGCGGCCATCGGCGCGCCCATCCTGACGGCCATGCTGGCGCGCCGGCCCAGGCGCCAGGTGCTGGTGGCCACCATGCTCGTGCTGGCGGCAGGCAGCGTCGCCATGGCGCAAGCGCCTGCACTGGGCGCGCTGCTGGGTGTGCGCTTTGCCGTGGGCCTGGCGCACGGCGTGTTCATGGCGGTGGCCTCGCACGCGGCCACCAGCCTGGTCGACCCGTCCCGCGCGGGCAGGGCGTTATCCATCGTCTGGCTGGGCCTGACTCTGGCGCTGGCCGGTGGCGTGCCGCTGGGGACGTGGCTGGGCGCCGTCGCGTCGTGGCGCTGGGTATTCGCCGCCATCGGCGTGCTGGCCCTGTGCGGCGGCGCCGGCTTGCGCTGCGCCATGCCGGCCGCGCGCCAGAAGGCCGCCGCCGTATCGGCTCTGGCCAGCCTGCGTGCCATCTTGCAACCGCCCCTGCTGCTGGCGGCCGGCGTGGCGGCGCTGGTCAGCGTGGCCACCTTCAGTTTTTTCACGTATATCTCTCCCTTCCTGCTGCAGCTGGGCGGGCTCGATGCGGGCTGGCTCAGCGCCGCCATGCTGTGCTTTGGCGCGTGCGCCATCGGCGGCAACCTGCTGGGCGGCTGGTGCGCCGACCGCCCCCACGCGCTGCGCTCCACCGTGCTGGCCCTGGCCGCGCTGGCGTGTAATCTGCTGGGGTTCTATGTGCTGCGCGCGCAACCCCTGGCCATGCTGGCCCTGTGCGGCACTTTGGGTATGCTGTTCTTTGCCCTCGTCACCCTGTCGACCATGCGCCTCTTGCTCCTGGCACAACGGCATTGCCCGGGCAGCGACGCCGTGGCCGCGGGCCTGAATATCGCCGCCTTCAATGCGGGCACGGCCCTTGGAGGCGCGCTGGGCGGTGTACTGATCGTCACCTTCGGCATGGCCAGCATCGCCATCGGCGGCGCGCTGGCGGCGCTGCTGGCCATGCTGCTGCTGTGCTTCCAGTCGCGCAAACTAGACGCGCTGCTCTAGTTTTTGCGTTCAAACGCCCACTGCCTTTGGCGTACACTGGCCTGCAAAAGGCCGTACAAAACAAGGGGACACATGGGATTGCAACGCAGATCGTTTCTGAAACTGGGCGTGCTGGGCGCCTGCGCTCTGGCCGCTGGCGGCGCCGCGTACCGCGCGCTGCGGGGGCCGGCGGCGCCTGGCCGCTTCGTGCTCGATGGCGCGGCGCGCGCGGCGCTGGCGGCCATCGTGCCGGCCATGCTGGGCGAGGCATTGCCGCACGGGGACGATGCGCGCAGCAAGGCCCTCGACGGCGCCATCGCCGGTGTGGACACGGCCATCCGTGGCTTGCCCCTGTCGGCGCAGCAGGAAGTGCAGGATTTGTTTGGCCTGCTGGCGCTGGCGCCCGCGCGGCGTTTCGTCGCCGGCGTGAAAGATGGCTGGCCCGAGGCCGATCCGGTCCAGGTGGCCGCCTTCCTGCAGTCGTGGCGCACGCACCGCCTTGCCACCCTGCAGACGGCCTATCTGGCCCTGCATGATTTGATCCTCGGCGCCTGGTATGCCGATGCCGCCCACTGGGCCGCCATCGGCTATCCGGGACCGCTGCCCGAACTGAGCGCATAAGGCATCCATGAGCACATCCCCCATACCCGATCCCATCGCCGCCGGCATTGCCGCCGGCTGGAACGTCACCGACGCCAGTACCCTGGCCGCCGATCGCAGCTTCGAGGCCGATGTCGTCGTCATCGGCAGCGGCGCCGGTGGCGGCGTGACGGCGGAAATCCTCGCGCTGGCCGGCCTGAAGGTGCTGATCGTCGAGGAGGGCGGCTTGAAGTCCTCGAAAGACTTCAAGATGCGCGAAGCGGACGCTTATCCCACGCTGTACCAGGAATCGGCCGCGCGCAAGACGCGCGACAAGGCCATCAACATCCTGCAGGGGCGCACGGTGGGCGGTTCGACCACCGTCAACTGGACCTCGAGCTTTCGCACGCCACCCGGCACCCTGGAATACTGGCGCCAGCATTTTGGCTTGGCCGGCTACTCGGTGGACGCCATGGCGCCGTGGTTTGCCATGATGGAAAAACGCCTGCACGTGAGCGACTGGGCCGCGCCGCCCAACGAAAACAACGATCTGCTACGCCGTGGCGCCATGGCGCTGGGCATACCCACGGCCGCCATCCGGCGCAATGTGAACGGCTGCTGGAACCTCGGCTACTGCGGCATGGGTTGCCCGACGAATGCCAAGCAGTCGATGCTGGTGACGACGATCCCTGCGGCGCTGGCGCTGGGCGCGGGCCTGCTCGTGCATGCGCGCGCCGAGCGTTTCAGCTTCAAGGGCGAGCGCATCGACAGCCTGCAGGTGACGGCGCTGGACGCCGCCGGTCAGGCGCCGACGGGCGTGCGCCTCACGCTGCGCGCCAAACACTTCGTGCTGGCTGGCGGCGCCATCAATTCGCCCGCGCTGTTGCTGCGCTCGCAGGCGCCCGACCCGCATGGCTTGCTGGGCCAGCGCACCTTTTTGCATCCGACGTTGATCTCGGCCGGCCTGTTCCCCCAGCGCGTCGATGCCTATGCGGGTGCACCGCAGACGATTTATTCCGACCATTTCCTGCACGCCGCGCCCATCGATGGTCCTATCGGCTACAAGCTCGAAGCGCCGCCCCTGCACCCGCTGCTGATGGCCACCACCATGGGCGGCTTCGGCGATGAACATGCGCGCACCATGCGCGAATTTCCCCATGCGCACGGCTTGCTGGCGCTGCTGCGCGACGGCTTCCACCACGATTCGGCGGGCGGCAGCGTCTCCATCGACAGCTTCGGTGCGCCCGTGCTCGACTATCCGCTCACGCCCTTCATCTGGGATGGCGCGCGGCGCGCGCTGCTGTCGATGGCGGAAATCCAGTTCGCCGCCGGCGCGAAAAGTGTCTATCCTGTGCATGAGCTGGCCAGCCATTACACCAGCTGGGCGCAGGCGAAACAGGCCATCGGCGCTTTGCCGATGAAGGCGCTGCTGGCGCGCGTGGTGTCGGCCCACGTGATGGGCGGCTGCGCCATGTCGGACGATGCGCGCCTGGGCGTGACGGGGGCCGATGGCCGCTATCACGGCGTGCGCAACCTGTCCGTGCACGACGGTTCGCTGTTTCCCACCTCGATCGGCGCCAATCCGCAGCTGAGCATCTATGCGCTGGCGGTGCGCCTGGCCAGCGGCCTGGCGCAGCAGTTGACGGGCAAGCCGGCCCCCGTGCCCGCCCCTGCCACTGCATGATCGCGCGCATCCTCAAGTGGCTGATGCTGCTGCAGGTGCTGGCCGTGCTGGGCGTGGCGTATCTGGCGATGCAGGCGTGGGGTGTGGCCTCGCCAGCGCTGGCCGTGCTGCTGGCGCTGGCCATGCTGCTGGCCGTGCGCGCGCTGATCGTGGCGCGCAATTTTTGGCAAAGCCGGCGCCTGGGCAGCCCGGTACCGCTTGAATACCAGCTGGGCGCCATGGGCGCCGCGCGCCTGTTTTTCGGCGAACTGTGCGCCACCTTGTGGACCTCGTCATGGGGCATGCTGCGTCCGCGCCTGCATGCGGCCGATTGCGTCACGCCCGGCCAGGGCCTGCCGGTGCTGCTGGTGCACGGCTATGTGTGCAACCGCGGCTATTGGACAAAGCTGAGCCGGCAGCTGGCGCAGGCGGGCATCGTGCACAAGGCGATCGACCTGGAGCCGATCGATGCCAACATCGAGGACTTCGTGCCGCAGGTCGAGCAAGCCATCACCGAGCTTTGCGCCCGCACGGGCAGCGACCGCGTCATTCTCGTCGCGCACAGCATGGGTGGCCTGGTGGCGCGCGCCTGGCTGCGCCATTACGGCGCGGCCCGCGTGGCGCGCATCATCACCATCGGCACGCCGCACCACGGCACGGCGCTGGCCAACCTGGCGGCGGGGACGAATGCGCGCCAGATGAGTCGTATCGATGGCGCACCGAGCGGCTGGCTGGCGCAGCTGGCCGCCAGCGAGGCGCCGGAAACGCGCGCCCTGATCACGTCGATGTACTCGCATCACGATAATATTGTCGCGCCGCAATGTTCCGCACACTTGCCCGGCGCGCGCAATCTGGCCTTCGGCGGCATCGGCCATGTGGCGCTGGCCAGCGATGCGCGCGTGCTGCGCCAGCTGTTAGCGGAAATAGCTATCAAGTGCGAAGTCGCCCAAGCCCCGTCCAGCCCCCATTTTTCGTGAATCCTGTTGTGTTTTATCAGCATGGCAAGACTGTCTCTTTTGACTCTGCTGTTGCCCAGGTTTAACAGGTACAGGCCCAGAAAATGCTGTTTTCCACAGGCGTCCTGTATTAAGCTAGCATCACGAAGGTGACGGCCAGCAATGATTGCCGAGGCCGTATGCGCCGCGCCACGGCGATCCGCATGCGAGATATTTGCGGGGATGCATGGCAGGATGTTGTAGGATCAGCATGTTGCCGCGCAAGCGGAAAAATCGGTACAGGCAGAAAATGAGACTATGCAGTTTTCATGGGGGTGCTAATTGTCCGCACGTATCCTGATTATCGAAGATAACGCCACCAATATGGAATTGATGGTGTACCTGTTACGTGCCTTCGGGTACACGCCGCTGGCCGCCTATGATGGCGAAGAGGGCGTGCGCATGGCGCGCAGCGAATTGCCGGACTTGATCATCTGCGACGTGCATTTGCCCAAGCTCGATGGCTATGGCGTGGTGGCCGAGCTGAAGAAAGACCCGCTGCTGCGCAAGATCCCGGCCCTGGCCGTGACGGCGCTGGCCATGGTGGGTGACCGCGAACGCCTGCTCGAAGCGGGTTTCAATGGCTATATCGGCAAGCCTATCGAGCCGGACCTGTTCGTGGCGGAGCTGGAATCTTTTTTACCCGGGGCGCCGTCGACGCCAGTTAAAAACGACATAGCGACCATCTTGATCGTCGACGATCATGTGCTGAACCGCGAATTCCTGACCGCACTGCTGGGCTACGGCGGCCACCGCCTGCTGGAGGCGGCCAATGGCGCCGACGCGCTGGAAATACTGCGCACCGAGCGGCCGGACCTGATCATCTCCGACATCCTCATGCCGAACATGGACGGCTACGAATTCGTCACGCGCGTGCATGCCGATCCCGCGCTGACCGACGTGCCCATCATTTTTTATACGGCCACCTACCGCGAGCAGGAAGCGATCTTGCTGGCGCAGGCGTGCGGCGTGCGCTGGGTGTTGCCCAAGCCGTCCGATCCTGAAGTCATCGTGCGCACGGTCAACGAGGCGCTGGGACTGATGCCGGCGGCCGCCCAGGCGCCCATTGTGCCGGGCGGTGCTGCGGCGCGTCCCGCCACTGGCAAGCTGGCCGGCATCGATCACCAGGTCAGCGGCTACCTCGACGAAGTCGAGTCCAGCAGCCAGCAGATTTCGCAGCTGGCCAGCCTGCGCGAAGGCCATGCCGCCATGCCCGAAGACCTGGGCATCATGACGGAGCGCCTGTCGCGCTCTCTGTCGAGCCTGCAGGCGGTGAGCCTGCGCCTGACGGCCCTGATCGAGCTGGGCATCGAGCTGGGCGCCGAACGCGATCCGCGCGCCTTGATCGAGGCGGGCTGCAAGGTGGCGCAGAATATCTGCGTCTCCAAGTATGCCTGCATCGGCGTGCTGGAAGAGGGCGCCGAAAAGCTCAGTTATTTTTCCTCGTGCGGCGCCGAGAAAGACCTCGAGCGCATTGCCAGCGCGCCGCGCACGGGCATCCTGAACCGCTTGCTGGAACAGCGCCAGCCCTACCGTGTCAATGGCTTGAAGGGCGACCCCGGCGCGCTGGGCCTGCCCGACACGCACCCGCCCGTGCATTCCTTCCTGGGCGTGGCCATCGCCTCGCGCGAGCGCAGCCACGGCTGGCTGTACCTGGTCGACAAGCTGGGGGCGACTGAATTTTCCGAAGTCGACGAACGCGTGGCCGCCACGGTGGCGGCGCAGATCGCCGTCGCCTACGACAACCTGCTGCTGTACGACGAGATCAAGCGCCACCACGAGCAGCTGACCCTGGACATGGCGGCGCGCATCCGTCTCGATGAAGACTTGCGCCGCTTCCGCCTGGCGATGGATGCCACGGCCGACGCGATTTTTCTCGTCGACCGCGCCGGCATGTGCTTCGTCGACGTCAACCAGACTGCCTGCCGCATGCTGGGCTTTGAGCGCGAGGATTTCCTGCGCGTGGGGCCGGGGCGCGCGAACGAGGGCGAGACCCAGCTGGAAGAACTGTACAACAAGCTGCTGGCCGGCGACCAGGGTGGCCCGATGACGGAGTTGCAGCTGCAGCGCAAGGATGGCTCGCCGCTGTCGGTGGAAGTGCAGCGGCGTACCCTGCGCTCGGGGCAGAGCTGGATTCTGGTGGCTGTGGCGCGCGACATCACCGAGCGCAAGGATGCCGAGCAGCGCCTGATGAAGCTGGCCCATTTCGATACCTTGACGGGCTTGCCGAACCGCAGCCAGTTTTACGCCTCGCTGACCCATTCGCTGTCCCAGGCGGCCGAACACCAGTGGGCCGTGGCCGTACTGTTCATGGATATCGACCGCTTCAAGAATATCAACGACACCCTGGGCCATACCATCGGCGACGACCTGCTGCGCCAGTTTTCCAGCCGCCTGGTCGATTGCCTGCGCGTGCGCGATACCATCGGCCGCTTTGGCGGCGATGAATTTGCCACCATCCTGGTGCTGCCGGAAGGCGTCCAGCATGCCGTGGGCGTGGTCGAGAAGATCCGCGAAGCGATGCGCAAGCCCTTCGACTTGCAGGGCCACGAGGTGACGGTGACGGTCAGCATCGGCATTTCCGTGTTCCCCGAAGACGGCGTCGATGCGGACACCCTGATTCAGTATGCCGACACGGCCATGTACCGCGCCAAGGAGGCCGGGCGCGATGCCTTCCGCTTCTTCACGGCGGAAATGAACGCGCAATCGATGGCGCGGCTGGACATGGAAAATGCCCTGCGGCGTGCCATCGACAACGAGGAATTCGTGCTGTTCTTCCAGCCCAAGGTGAATATCATATCGGGGCGCATCAGCGGAGCCGAGGCGCTGATACGCTGGCGCCGCCCCGGCCACGGCATGGTTTCGCCGGCCCTGTTCATCCCCTTGCTGGAAGAAACGGGGCTGATTGTGCGCGTCGGTAACTGGGTGCTGGACGAGGCATGCAAGAAGATCAGCGAATGGGGTGCCAGCAGCATCGGCCCCGTGCACCTGTCGGTGAATGTCTCGGGCATCCAGTTTTTCGTCGGCGGCCTGGAAGAAGAGGTGCTCAAGGCGATCAGCAAGCACGATATCGCGCCCGACCTGCTGGAACTGGAGCTGACGGAAAGCTCGCTGATGTCGAACGCCGAGGAAACCATCGCCGTGCTGCGCAACCTGAAGGCGCTGGGTATCCAGATTTCCATCGACGATTTCGGCACCGGCTATTCCAGCCTGGCCTACCTGAAGCGCTTCCCCATCGACAAACTGAAGATCGACATCGCCTTCGTGCGCGAAGTGACCAGCAATCCGGACGACGCGGCCATCGTGCTGGCCATCATCAGCATGGCGCACAGCATGAAGCTGGAAGTGATCGCCGAAGGCGTGGAAAACGATGCGCAGCTGGCTTATTTGCGGCGCCACGGCTGCGACGAGATGCAGGGCTATTATTTCAGCCGCCCCGTGCCCCAGGAAGAATTCGAACAGATGCTGATGGCGGGCAAGCTGCTGCAGGCGCCGCAGGATGCGGGCAGCGAAGAGCAGCAAACCTTGCTGATCGTCGACGACGATGTCTTCATGCTCGACGTGCTCAGCGACTTCCTGGCGCAGGACGGCTACCGCATCCTGACGGCGCAGACGGCCGCCGAGGGCTTCGACATCCTGGCGCGCCACAAGGTGCAGGTGATCCTGTGCGACCAGTGCATGCCGCTCATGAGCGGCACCGAATTCATGGAGCGTGTCAAGCACCTGTGCCCCGATACTTTCCGCATCATGCTGTCGGCTTTTGCCGACCTGACGCCCATCATGGCGGCCATCAACCGTGGCGCCGTCGACCGCTTCTATACCAAGCCGTGGAAAGGCGCCGTGCTGCGCGAGAACATTCGCGAAGGCTTCCGCCTGCACACGCTGCTGCATGGCCCGGTGAAAGCGGCCGCCTAGGCGCTTGCCACTGCGTGTGCTGGCGCACGTTCAGACGCAGCTTTGTATCGAATTAGACTCCCGTCTCTAGTTTTGCTCTCTAGAATAAAAGCATCCATGAAGTGGCATGGCCTTTCATATGACGGGAGCGGGCGATGGTGAAGAAATTGAAGGAATTGACGGAAGACAAGGAATTGGCGAGCGCCGTGCGCTCGTCCGCGCAGCAGATCTGGCAAGCGGGCCTCGGTGCCTTCGCCAAGGCGCAGGAAGAGGGCGGGCGCGTGTTTTCCAAGCTGGTCAAGGAAGGCACGGAATTCCAGAAGCGCGCCGAAGACAAGGTGGCCGATGTCGGCGACAGCGTCAGCAAACTGGCCGATGGCGTGGGCAAGCAGGCCAGCGGCTCCTGGGACAAGCTGGAACAGGTGTTTGAAGAACGCGTGGCGCGTGCCCTGGCCACCATCGGCGTGCCGATGCAAAACGACATCGCCGCGCTGCATGCCAAGATCGATGCCTTGAGCTTGCAGGTGGCAGCGCTGTCGGACAAAGCCACGCCGGCGCCCAGGCCGAAGGCTGTGGCCAAGCCCGCCGTGAAAGCGGCGCCGAAAAGCGTAGCGAAAGCCGTGCCGAAGGCAGCACCGAAGGCCAGCGTTGCCAAGACCCCGGCCAAGGCGGCAGCTACGGCGGCACCGCGCGCCGCAGCCAGGCCGGTGAGCAAGCCAGTGAGCAAAGCGGTGAGCAAACCCGCCGCGAGAGCGGCGGCGAAGAAAAAAGCAGCGCCGGCCTGAGCTGGCGCAGCATTCCTCCAGCCTGCTCGCGCAGGCTTTTTTTTGCCTGCGTTTTTCACCTGCGCCATGGGGCGCAGTGTTTCATTTCGGCTATCTTAGGTGGTATGCTTGCGGCAGAACACAGAGAGATTGCCCGCCATGCTACAAAAAGCACCACGCCGTACCCGCGAACGCATCCTGGAGTTGTCGCTGCGCCTGTTCAATGAGTTTGGTGAGCCGAATATCACGACGACCGTGATTGCGGAAGAGATGAATATTTCGCCGGGAAACCTGTATTACCACTTCCGTAACAAGGATGACATCGTCAACTCGATCTTCGTCCAGTTCGAGGCGGAAATCGAACGCATCCTGACCGTGCCTGACGGGCGCCGTTCGAATATCGAGGATGTCTGGCTGTATTTGCACCTGATGTTCGAACTGATCTGGCGCTACCGTTTTTTCTATCGCGACCTCAATGATTTGCTGTCGCGCAACCGCAAGCTGGAACTGCACTTCAAGCTGATCCTGGCGCACAAGATCAAGGTGGCCACGCAGCTGTGCGAAGATTTGCGCAGCGAACAGTCTTTGGAAGCGTCGGACATGGAAGTGGCCGCGATGGCGACGAATATGGTGGTCGTCGCCACGTACTGGCTGTCGTACGAATATGTGCGCAACCCGCGCAAGTACAGCGAGCAGCAATCGATGTCCGATGCGCTGGCACGCGGCTGCTACCAGGTGTTGTCCCTGATCGGCCCGTATTTGCGCAATGAAACGCATTTGCTGTTTCGCAAACTGTCGGAAGAGTATGTGACCAAACTCAAGAACGACTGACGCGGCTGCTGGCGCCACGTCGTCATTTACAGGAGAGATATATGGCTTGGAAACAATTCCCCTATCCGGACGCAGCCTATGTCTACACGCCGCAAACCCTGGAAGCGGCCTGGGCGCGCCTGCATGCGGGCGATGTGGAACCGTTTCCCACGCACCCTGCGCTGGTGCAAGCCTGGCTGGCCTTCCACGCGGGCGACTTTGAACGCGCCGTGAAGCTGGGTCTGGCCGTCGGCGTGCCCGGCTATGCGGTGGCGCACAAGGCGACCTGCATCTATGCCACGCACCTGGAAGTGGAGGACCGCCAGAAACTCGACATGTACGAAGAAGTGGCGGAGCGCTGCGAGCGCCAGCAGAGCGAACAGCCGGACAACCCGGCCGGCTACTACTGGCATGCCTATAGCCTGGGCCGCTGCGCGCTGGGCACCTCCGTCGTCAAGGCCCTGGCGCAGGGCATGGGCGCGCGCGTGCGCAATAGCCTGGACCGCACGATGACGGTGGCGCCCATGCATGCGGAAGCGCATATTGCGTTTGGGATTTATCATACGGAAATTATCGACAAGGTCGGCGCCATGATCGGCAGCCTGACCTATGGCGCCAACAAGGAAGATGGCTATCAGCACTTCAAGACGGCGCTGGCCCTGACGCCGTATTCGGCGCTGGCGCATAGCGAATATGCGCGCGCCTTGAGCATGCTTGATGGAAAGAAAAAGCTGGCGGAAGCGCTGGCCCTGTATGAAAAGGCGGCCGAGTGCGTGGCACTGGACGCCAAGGAACGCCTCGAGGTCGAGGCGGCGATCGATGAATTGAAAGGCTAGGGAATACTGTGATCAAGGCTTTATGTGTGTACTGTGGCGCCAACGCGGGCGTCTCGCCCGACTATGCGGTGGCGGCGCGCGAACTGGCGCGCGTACTGGTGGCGGAAAATATTTCACTGGTGTATGGCGGCGGCAAGGTCGGCCTGATGGGCGTGATCGCCGATGAAGTGCTGCGCCTGGGCGGCGAGGTGACGGGCGTGATTCCCACCCAGCTGGTTGAACGCGAAGTGGGCCACATGGGCTTGACGCGACAGTTCATCGTGAAGGACATGCACGAGCGCAAGGCGATGATGGCCAGCCTGTCCGACGCCTTCATCGCCATGCCCGGCGGCTATGGCACCCTGGAAGAGCTGTTCGAGATGCTCACATGGGCCCAGCTGGGCTTGCACGCCAAGCCCATCGGCTTGCTCAATGTCGACCGTTTCTATGATGGCTTGCTGGCGTTCGTGGATAACGGCAAGGAACAGGGCTTCATCCGTCCGCAGCACGCAGCTTTCCTCAATGCCGACGCCGATCCCGCCGCGCTGGTGCAACGCCTGAAGGAATGCGTGCCCTAAGTTCCCGTATGGAGTCTCATCAGGAGCCATGCACGGCGGTGCATGGCTTTTTTATTTCCGTACGGGAAGATTGATCAATCTCAATAAATTGATTAATAAAAATGTGTCCATAATATTTCTCTTGATGCATGTTTTTTTGAAAATGAAGATGCTTTTTATGTAAGCATGTGGTCTACTTGCATGGTTCACAAGACAGGCATGTCGGATCGCCGCTGGGCGCATGGTGCCGCCCCCCGCGATGCCGGTATGTCGTAAGTTGCCACGACCTCGCTACTTCATCATCTTGAAAGGATGTTATTTTGAAACCTATGACCTTCTTGCGCGCGACCGCTGTTGCCGCCATTCTCGCCGCCGCCGGTGGCGCCCAGGCGCAAACCACCACTATCACTTTCGATCCGCTGGAACAGCCGGGTTACCTCAGTTCCGTGTTCCCCTCGTATTCCGAAGGCGGCTACAATTTCGACAGCAGTTTCCTGGGCCTGTTGAGCTCGCCGCGTCAGAGCAGCCTTGCCTACGCCGGCTCGGCCGGCCTTGGAGCCACGGCACTGTCGACGACAACGCTGAGCCGTGCTGACGGCGCCGCCTTCTCGCTGAGCTCGATCAGCCTGGCGGACTTCGTGAGCTGGCCTGGTCCCTACGACGTTACCTTTGTCGGCCACCAGGTGGGCGGCGGCACGGTGACGCAAACCTTCAACCTCAACGGCAGTCATACTTTCAGCAATTACACGTTCACGGGCTTCGATAACCTGTTGTCGGCCTCGTGGAAAGAGGGCGCCTTCCATACTTTCCAGGTTGACAATATCGCCGCCAGCGTGAGCCCCGTGCCGGAACCTGCCACGTACGGCATGCTGCTGGGCGGCCTGGGCTTGCTGGCCTTTCTGCGCCGCCGCAAGAACGCCGCCTGAGTCTGAATTGGCGCCGGCCCTGCCGGCGCACACGCAAAAAAGCCGCCTGTACCAGGCGGCTTTTTCATGCTGGTCGGCACCGGCCGTCACGACCACAGGCGCTGGCCCGACAGGTCGAGCTGGGTCAGGTACAGGCGCACGTCGAATTCGTACTGGTGGTATTGCGGTTCCATATACGTGCACAGCTTGTAGAACGGCTTGTCATGTTGCTTTTCTTTTACATGCGCCAGTTCGTGCACGGCGATCATGCGCAGAAATTCCAGCGGTACTTCCTTGAACATGGTGGCCACGCGGATTTCATGCTTGGCCTTGAGCTTGCCGCCCTGCACACGCGAGATCGAGGTATGCAAGCCCAGCGCATGCTGGATCACGTGGATCTTGCTGTCGAACGCCACTTTGTTGATGGGCTCGGCATTGCGCAGGAATTCATTCTTCAAGTCTTGCACGTACTGGTACAACGCCTTGTCGTTGCGCACATCGTGCGCATTCGGGTAGCGTTTTAACAGTACTTCGCCCAGCTTGTCCTGCGCGATCAGTTGTTGCACTTGCGCTTGCGTTTGTTCGGAATAGGCGCTCAGGTATTTCAGGGATGGCTGCATGCGGGGAAGGGCGGGGCGGGGCGCGAATGTGTCAGTAAGGCGAGAATGTACCATACCGCCGCGCCCCGCGCTGCGCCAGTCCCGGCACGGGGCTGCCAGGGCCGCCCCGTGCCGTCATCAAGCCGCGTGCCAGGCCAGCCAGGTCAGCCCTTGTCGTCTTCGTCCTTGTTGCCCTGCCGGCTGGCCTTCGACTGCTGCTCGGCGCCGCCGCCGCGTGCCGCCGTGCTGCCGCGGCTTTCATTGGCGCGCTGCGCCGATTGCCGGCTTTCGCCGCCCTTGCGGCCGATTTCCGCCATGTGTACACGGTTGCGGCTGACGGCTTCACCGCCTTTCTGCCCGGCCCGGCGTGCTTCTTCCGAGTCGAATTCATGCGCCGTACCCTTTTGATGGGCTGCCTGACCGCCCTTGCTGGCAATTTCGCGTTGCTGCTCCTCGTTCATGGCGGCAAAGCCGCGCTTGCTCGTGCCTTTGCTGCTGCCCGGTTCGCCGGCTTTCTGGCTGCTGCCAGCGCCTTTGCCCTGCTCATTACTGTTAGCCATGTCGCTCTCCTTGCTGTCGGGTGGGGGCACTGTTCAATGCGCCTGATCGGATTGCCTGCCGGTCTCGCGGCCTTGGCCCGCGCCATCGCGGTGGCCCGAGGCATGCATTTTTTCGATCATCTCACGCTGGCGCTGCGTGGCTTTTTCCGTTTCTTCGGCCGTCTTGCGCACCACTTCATCGGCGAAGGCCACGGCCGTGCGGCTCGCTTCGGGCAGGTGGTTCTCTGCCGTGCGGTTCATCTCGACATTGGCGTTGGCGACCAGGTTGCCGAGTTGCTGCTGGTACTGGCGCAGCTTGTCGCTGCCCGGCTGCAACTGGGCTGCGGCCAGCGACATGAACTCGCCCGTGTCGCGCGCAGACAGCAGTTGCTGGCTGGCGTTGCTCCATTCCTGCAGCAAGTCTTGCGCCAGCCGCAGATGCAGCTCGCTCAGTTGCTGCGCCGTATCGAACAGCTTGCGCGATAGTTCCGTGGCGAAATTGCACTGGGTCTCCAGGTGGGACTTCAGGGCGGGGCTGAGACTGGGGGGGGTACTGTTGGTGAACATGTTCTACCTCAATGAAAATCTGGTCCGAGAAACACCCGGTGTACCGGATGCGACGTGTGCTGAAACAAGCAAAGAGATAGACGCCGGATGGCGTGCCAGGTTCCACGCCGGAGGCGGGTTTGGTGCGAGAATGGCGCCTTGCAGCCTGAAAAAAGCGATGACTTTGTGCCAGATCAAAGGAACGTCAATCAGCTTGTCACCGCAGGTAGCCATGCAGCTTGCGTGGAAAATGCAGGTTTACAGGCCCGGCCGTGCGACAATAGCTGGCTCGCGGCAGCGCAGCCGATGGCCGGCGCGCGTGGCTGAGCCGAGCATAGCCCACCTTTTTTGCCTTATTCCGCGACCATGACGCATCCTGAATACATCCTGACCCTGTCCTGCCTGGACCAGCGCGGCATCGTGCACCGCGTGTCCGGCTTCCTGGCCGAACACGGCTGCAACATCCTCGATTCGGCCCAGTTCGGCGACCAGGAATCCCAGCTGTTCTTCATGCGCGTCCATTTCGCGCTGGAAGACGTCGCCGTCAGCGACGCCCAGTTGCGCAGCGACTTCGCCGACCTGTCGCAAGTCATGCAGCTCAATGGCCAATTCCATGGCCAATTGCACGATGCGCGTGTCAAGCCGCGCGTCATGCTGATGGTGTCGAAGATCGGCCATTGCCTGAACGATTTGCTGTTCCGCTACAAGAGCGGCTTGCTGAACGTGGAAATCCCCGCCATCGTCTCGAACCACATGGAGTTCTACCAGCTGGCGGCCAGCTACAATATTCCCTTCCATCACTTGCCACTGGCGGCCGGCGCGCCGGAAGCGGCCAAGCTGGCGCAGGAAGCGAAGATCATCGAGCTGATGGACACGCACAAGATCGACCTGGTGGTGCTGGCGCGCTACATGCAAATCCTCTCGCCCGGCCTGTGCCATGCGCTCGACGGGCGCGCCATCAATATTCACCATTCCTTCCTGCCCAGCTTCAAGGGCGCCAAGCCGTATGCGCAGGCGCACTTGCGCGGCGTCAAGCTGATCGGTGCGACGGCCCATTTCGTCACGGGCGACCTGGATGAAGGCCCGATCATCGAGCAGGATGTCGAGCGCGTCGACCATGCGATGGATGCCGACACTCTGACGGCCATCGGCCGCGACGTCGAATGCGTGGTGCTGGCGCGCGCCGTGAAATGGTTCGTCGAGCACCGCATCCTGAAAAACGGCGACAAGACCGTGGTATTCCGCTGATACCGCCGCCCGTACCATATTGACATCCACTTTACCGAGACAGAAACACGATGGCCCTCAAAGCAACAATTTTCAAAGCCGATCTGCAGATCGCCGACATGGACCGCAATTACTACCAGGATCACGCGCTGACGCTGGCGCGCCACCCGTCCGAAACGGATGAGCGCATGATGGTGCGCCTGCTGGCGTTCGCCATCCACGCCGACGAGGCGCTGACCTTCACCAAGGGCTTGTTCGACACGGAAGAGCCCGACCTGTGGCAGAAAGACCTGACGGGCGCCATCCAGTTGTGGATCGAAGTGGGCCAGCCCGACGAAAAGCGCATCCTGAAGGCCTGCGGGCGTTCGGAGCAGGTCATCGTCTATAGCTATGGCGCAACCAGTCACATCTGGTGGAAGCAGATTGCCAACAAGCTGGAACGGGCGAAGAACCTGACCGTGATCAACCTGCCATCCGAGGCGGCGCAAGACATGAGCAAGCTGGCGCAGCGCAACATGCAGCTGCAATGCACGATCCAGGATGGCCAGATATGGCTGACCGACAGCGTCAACACGGTCTTGATCGAGCGCGAACCGGTGAAGCCGGCGCGCTGATTTTGACTGTTTGAAACGCAAAAAGCCCGGATCGCTCCGGGCTTTTTGCGTTGCGGTAGCGCTTTTATGGGGCCGCGTCTTCGTCGTTGCTGACGATCACCAGCAGCTGCGCCTGCTGTGCGCCGATGCTGCGCGTGCGGTGCGGAATCAGGGCGTTGAAATACACGGAGTCGCCCGTTTGCAACTGCACGGTTTCCTGGGGAAACTCGATTTCAATCGTGCCCTGGTGCACGAACAGGAATTCCTCACCGGCATGTTCCTTGAAGGCGGAGGCCACGAAATCGGGCGCCGGATACACCATGAAGGGCAGCATTTTCTTCGGTGCCACGCCGGCCGCGATGCTGGCGAAATGCGGCAGTGGCGGCATCGCACCCGCGCTGCCCGGATCGCCGGCGCGCGTGATGGTGACGGCCGCTTGCTGGTAGCTGTCGCTGAACAGTTGCTCCACGTCCACCTGCATGGCGTGCGACAGTTTCAGCGCCACAGCGATCGAGGGCACGCTCAGGCCCCGCTCCACCTTGGACAGGTAACTCTTCGTCAAGCCGCTTTTTTCCGCCAGCTGGTCCAGGGTCCAGCCCTTGTGTTTTCTCAGCAGTTTCAGACGCATAGCCATGGTTGCATCAGTCGATTTAAAAAAACTATTGTACCTCATGACACAAAGTGTCCTAAAATACACTCAGTTTCCTTGGATTGGGTTGCGCGGCCACTGCCGTGCATGCCGGGAAGCGTAGTCAGCATGAGTGAAGGAAAGACGATGCAGAAAAATACTCCGTATGAAGTCGCCGCCCCGGGCGCCAGCCTGGCCTTGTCGAAAGACGCACTGGTGGCCATCGCCGAGCGGCGCCTGGCCAGCGTCACGCAGGACAGCCCGTGGTCGGTGCGGCAAACCCTGGCGCTGTCCTGCCGCATTCTGTTCGATGGCGGGCATGATTCCGGACTGGCAGGGCAGATCAGCTGCCGTGGCGGCCAGGACGGCACGTTTTACACGCAACAGCTGGGCCTGGGCTTCGATGAAATCACGGCCAGCAACCTGATCGAGGTTGACCACGACCTGCGCGTGGTGCACGGCGAGGGCATTCCCAACCCGGCCAACCGCTTTCACAGCTGGATCTACCGCCAGCGCCCGGACGTGGCCTGCATCATCCACACGCATCCCACGCACGTGGCGGCGCTGTCGATGCTGGAGCAGCCGCTGATCGTGTCGCACATGGATACCTGCCCCCTGTTCGACGATTGCGCCTTCCTGCCCTCGTGGCCGGGCGTGCCGGTAGGAAATGAAGAGGGCGAGATCATCGCCGACGCCCTGGGCGACAAGCGCGCGATCTTGCTGGCCCATCACGGCCAGCTGGTGGTGGGCCGCACGGTGGAAGAGGCGTGCATGCTGGCATTGCTGATGGAACGGGCCGCCCGCCTGCAATTGCTGGCCATGGCTGCCGGCACCATTTTGCCGCTGCCGCCGGCCCTGGCGCGCGAGGCGCACGACTGGATTTCCACGGCGCGGCGCGACAGCGTGACCTTCGCCTACTACGCCCGGCGCGCCCTGCGCCAGCATGCCGATTGCCTGGCTTAACGACATTTACTGGAGGACACCACATCATGCAAACCTTATTTCAAGGCATCATTGCCTACCCTGTCACCCCGTTCACGGCCGATGGTGGCGACGTCGACTTGCCGCGCCTGCAGCAACTGATCGAGCGCCTGATCGCCGATGGTGTGCACAGCATCGCCCCGCTGGGCAGCACGGGCGAGAGCGCCTACCTGCAGGACGGGGAGTGGGATGCCGTGGCCGCCACCTCGCTGGCCGCCGTCGCCAGACGGGTGCCCACGGTGGTGGGTATTTCCGACCTGACCACGGCGGGCGCCATGCGCCGCGCCCGCTTTGCGGAAAAGCAGGGCGCCGACGCGGTGATGGTCTTGCCGGTGTCGTACTGGAAATTGAGCGAGGAAGAAATCGTGCGCCACGTGGCGCGCATCGGCGATGCCGTGGGTATTCCGATCATGCTGTACAACAATCCGGCCACCAGCGGTATCGACATGTCGCCCGAGTTGATCGTGCGCATCTGGCGCGACGTGCCGAATGTGACGATGGTCAAGGAAAGCACGGGCGACATTCAGCGCATGCACCGGCTGGCGCAGCTGAGCGGGGGTGAGTTGCCGTTCTATAACGGCAGCAACACCCTGGCCTTTGCCGCGCTGGCGGCCGGTGCCCGCGGCTGGTGCACGGCCGCGCCCAACCTGCATGCGGGCTTGCCGCTGGCCCTGTATGCGGCCGTGCAGGCGGGCGACTTGCCGCGCGCGCGAGAACTGTTCTTCCGGCAATTGCCGTTGCTGCAATGCCTGATGAAAGGGGGCTTGCCGCCCACCGTCAAGGCGGGGCTGGCGCTGCGGGGCTTTGATGTGGGTACGCCGCGTGCGCCGCTGCAGCCGCTGGGCGAGGCGGCCACGCGCGAGCTGGCCGCCGTGCTGGCCAGCCTTATGGCTTAATTCGGCGCAGCGCCCAGGCGCTTGATGCTGCTGGAGCGCTGCATGCTGCGGCTGATGCGCGGGTCGCCGTAGTAGCTCACTTCGCCCGAGCCGCCGATGCTGATGCTTAAGTCATCCTTGGCCCACACTTGCGCCTCGCCCGAGCCGCCGATGCTCACCTGCACCTCGCGCGCGGCCAGGCGGCCCGCCTGGATGTTGCCCGAGCCGCCGATCGATGCCGTCAGCTGTTCCGTCTTGCCGCTGGCCTTGAAGTTGCCGCTGCCGCCGATGGCGACAGCCACCGCGCGGCTGTCGAGGTCGCGCGCATTGATGGAGCCCGAGCCGCCCACGTCGAAGCGCAGTTTCTCGGCGCGCAAGCCCGTTGCCGTGACGTTGCCCGAGCCGCCCACGCTGATGCGCTCCACCTGGCGCGCCTGGATGACGATGGTCAGGCTGCTCTGGCGGAAGTTGGCGTTGCGCTTGGCGGGCCGGATGCGCAGGGTGCCGTTTTCCACCGCCGTCTCGATCAGCGGCAGGATATTGTCGTCGGCCTCGATGGTGACGCTGTCCGTATTGCCGATACGCAGCTCGACCGTGCCCGGCACGTTCAGCGCCACGCCATGGAAGCTGCCCACTTCGCGTGTCTGTTTTTGCAGCTTGCCGCTGCCCTGGATGCTGTTGCCGGAGATCCAGTCGAGCGGCGACGCCAGCGCCGGCGCGGCCGGGATGGCCAGGGCGCAGACGGCCAGCAGCAGGGCGGTAGCGGCACGGGCATGGCGTGGCTGGAAAAGTGTCGGTGTCATTCTTGCTCCCTGTTTTGAATTGGACTGCATGCATGGTATGCCAGCCGGTGGCGCCTGCGCAGCGCGCTGCGACGGACTGCGCCAGCAGCGGCATGGAATGCAGGAGGATGCGACAGGATGGCATGAGGTATCATGCCGGTATTGGACATACGACGAGCGGTACGCGCCGCTCACACTACTGGAATTACATGCTGATCATCACCATCAAACAGGGCAAGGAAAAGAGCTTGCTGGGCCAATCGTGGATTTACGCGTCCGCGATTGAAAAAGTCGAAGGTAAGCCGCAGGAAAAAATGAAGCCCGGCTCGACGGCCATCGTGCAAAGCTCGTCGAAGCAATTCATCGCCCGCGCCGCCTACAATTCGAAGTCGCAGATTCGCGCGCGCATCTGGAGCTTCAAGGAAGACGAACCGGTCGATCACGCGCTGATCAAGCGCCGCGTCAAGGCTGCCATCGAGAAAAAGCTGCCAGCCATCAAGAAGGCGGGCGAAAACCAGCTGTTGACCCTGATCAAGGGCGAAGACGAGGGCTTGCCCGGTCTGGTGGTGCAGCTGTTTGGCGGCGTGCAAGGCTATCTGATCTGCGAATTCAATGCGGGCGGCGTCGACGCGTGGAAAGTGGCCATCGTGCAATCGCTGATGGCGTCCACCGCTTGCGTCAACGTGTACGAGCGCTGCGACGACCTGATGCGCAAGGGCGAAGGCTTGCCCCTGATCGACGGCGCCCTGGCCGGCGAAGAGCCGCCCGATGAAGTCATGCTGACGGACAACGGCGTGCGCTATGCGCTGGATCTGAAGACGGGACATAAGAGCAAGTTCCGTTGAGAGCGGCTGCCTGACAAGAAAAAAGCCGGCGCGAGCCGGCTTTTTTACTTCATATGCGTGTCTGCAAAACGTTCAGGGCAAGGCGCATCGACGCAGACAGTACGAGTAGTACGGCAAGGAGATGCAACGCCGCCATGGACGTTTTTCAGGCGCGCTACTCCAGCGGCACGCTGCGGTAGCGATTCACTTCCAGTGCGCTCACCGCCGGCGCATCATTGCCCCACGAAGCGCGCAGATACGTGACCACGGCCGCCACCTCGGTGTCATCCATGACGGGGCCGAACGGCGGCATGCCGTAGGGACGCGGGTTGCCGGTGGTCCCCGGCGCGAAGCCGCCGTTGAGCACGAGGCGGATGGCGTTGACGGCCGAGTCCGTCGTCAGCGCGCGGTTGCCGGCCAGCGGCGGGTAGCCGGGTGGCACGCCCTTGCCGTCGGCCTGGTGGCAGCTCGCGCATTGCGCCTCATACAGTTTCGCGCCCAGCGCCAGTTGCTGCCGACCTTGCTCCGAGGTGTCGCGCGGCGCCTTTTTCGCCGCTTGCGCGGGGCCGGGCAAGCTTTTCAGGTACACGGCCATCGCCTGCACGTCGGTGCTGCCCATGTGCTGCAAGCTTTGCCGCACCACCTCGGCCATGGGGCCGAAGACGGTGGCGCGCGGCGAGACGCCCGTTTGCAGCAATTCCACGATATGCGCCGTGTCCCAGTCACCGAGGCCTGCTTCCGCGTCCGACGTCAGCGAGGGCGCATACCAGCCCAGCACGGGGATCAGGCCGCCCGACAGGCCGTCGTCGCTGCCGCCCAGCGTGGTGCGGCTGCTATGGCAGGCGCTGCAGTGGCCCAGGCCCTGCACCAGGTAGGCGCCGCGGTTCCATTCCATGCTTTTAGTCGTGAGCGGCTGGTATACGCCCGGCTTGAAATACAGCGCGCGCCAGGCGGCCAGCGCGATCTGCTGGTTGTAGGGGAAGCGCAGCGCGTGCGGTGCGTTCGCCTGCCTGTGCGGCGGCACGCTCTGGAAATACGCGTACAGCGCGTCGCTGTCCTCGCGCTGCACCTTGGTGTAGCTGGTGTAGGGAAAGGCCGGATACAGCAGCCGGCCATCCTTCGACTTGCCATTGTGGATGGCGCGCCAGAAATCGTCTGCCGTCCAGCTGCCGATGCCCGTTTCCTTGTCGGCCGTGAGGTTGGGCGAGAGCACCTTGCCGAACGGCGTCTGCAAGGCCCGTCCGCCCGCGTAGGGCACGCCGCCACGCGTCGTGTGGCATGCCATGCAGTCGCCCGCCTTGGCCAGGTAGGCGCCGCGCGCGACCAGCTGCTGCGGGCTCAGGGTGCTGGCAACGGCGGGCGGGCCGATGTCGTCGTCCGGGTACAGCAGGAACTTGGCGCTGCCGCCGGCGATCAGCACCAGGCCTGCCGCGATCATCCATTTCTTCATGGCGCCACCTGCGCGGTAGAACCTGGCACGCCGCCACAGTGCAGCGGCAAGGGCAGGGCGATGCCGCTGGCGGGACGCGCGTCGGCGCTGGCCACCTGCGTGCCCAGCCAGGCCGAGACGGCGCCCACATCCGCGTCCGACAGGCGCTGCGCCACTTGCGCCATGCAGTCGGGCGCATGGGCGCGGCGGATGCCGTTCTTCCAGGCGCCCAGTTGGGCGTTGATGTAGTCGCGCGGCAAGCCCAGCAAGCCGGGGATGGCGGGCGCCACGCCGGCCAGTTTCTCGCCATGACAGGAGATGCAGGCGGGAATCTTTTTCCCACTGTCGCCGTGCAGCACCAGCTGCTTGCCACGCGCCAGGGCTGTCGCACCGGCGCTGCTGGGCTGGGCCGGCGGCGGGGCAGGGTGCTGCGCCGCAAAATACTCGGCGATTTCACGCAGGTAATCGTCCGGCAAGTGCTCGACCATGTAGTTCATCATCGGATACTGGCGCCTTCCCTCGCGGAAATTGAGCAGCTGGTTGTACAGGTAGCCGGCCGGCTTGCCGGCGATGCGGGGAAAGAAGGCGTCGTGGCGTTCCTTGGGCGCATGGCAGGCCGTGCACGCCTTGATGCGCTGTTCCAGGCTGTCGTGGCCGACTGGCACGCTGGCCGGTGCGGCCAGCGCCATGCCGGGCAAGGCGCAAGCCAGGGCCAGCACCAGCACAAGGGGGGAATGCGGTAGCATGGAGAGTTGCATGGGGAAATAACCTGTCTCGTCGGTCGGTGGCGTGCCGGTGTTGCTGCCCGGATGTTGTTACCCTAGCATATAACGGGCGCTGTCACTGTGACAGGATCAGTTGTGCAATAAAAATACGGATCAGTTTGAGGAGCAGGGTTGAAACGATATGAAGAATTGGCGGAAGAAGTCGCCGCCATGATCAGCACGCAGCTGTTGCTGCCTGGTGATAAGTTACCTTCCGTGCGCCAGCAGCATGCGCGCAGGGGCGTGAGCCCGTCGACGGTGTTCCAGGCGTATTATTTGCTCGAAGCGCGCGGCATGATCGTCTCGCGCCCCCGCTCCGGCTATTACGTGGCGCCGCAGCGCGCCGCGCTGGCACCCGAGCCAGACAGCTCGCGCCCGCTCGACGCCAGCACCACCGTCGATGTCAGCGACCTGGTCTTCGAGGTGCTGGGTGCCGTCGGCGCGCGCGATATCGTGCCCTTCGGCTCGGCATTTCCCAGTCCGCATCTGTTTCCGATGGAACGGCTGGCGCGTGCCGTGTCGGCCAGCATGCGCCGCCTCGACCCCTGGAGCACGGTCACGGATTTATCCCTGGGCAATGCGGAATTGCGCCGCCAGATCGCGCTGCGCTACCAGCTCGACGGCGTGCTCGTTTCCAGCGACGACATCGTCATCACGAATGGCGCGCTGGAAGCGCTGAACCTGTGCCTGCAAGCCGTCACGCGGCCCGGCGACACGGTACTGATCGAGTCGCCCAGTTTCTATGCCTGTTTGCAGGCGCTGGAGCGGCTGGAACTCAAGGCCGTCGAGATAGCCACCAGCCCGCGCGACGGCGTCGACCTGGCGGCGCTGGAAGAGTTGCTGCAACGTCACCAGCCCAAGGCGTGCTGGCTGATGACGAGTTTTCAGAATCCCCTGGGCAGCCTGATGCCGCCGGAAAAGAAACGCGCACTGGTGGCACTGCTGGCGCGCCATGGCGTGCCGCTGATCGAGGATGATGTGTATGGCGAGCTGTATTTCGGCAAGCAGCGCCCCGGCCTGACGAAAAGCCATGACAGTGCGGGTCTGGTCATGCATTGCAGTTCGTTCTCGAAGACGCTGGCGCCCGGTTTTCGCCTGGGCTGGGCCGTGGCGGGCCGCTACGCGCGCCAGGTCGAGCGTTTGAAACTGACCACCAGCCTGTCGGCGCCGATACCGCTGCAGATGGCGCTGGCCGATTACCTGGCGCACGGCGGCTACGACCGCCATTTGCGCCAGCTGCGGCTGACCCTGGCGGCGCAGCAAAACACCATGCTGCAAGCCATCGCCGTGCATTTTCCGCCCGGCACGCGGGTGACGCGGCCGCAGGGCGGCTATTTCGTCTGGGTCGAGATGCCTGCCGGCATCGATGCGCTGGCCTTGCACCGCAGCGCGCTGGCGGCCGGCATCAGCATTGCGCCCGGCCCCATCTTTTCCGCCACGCGCGCGTTCCGTCATTGCATCCGTCTCAATTACGGCCACCCGTGGAGCGCGCAGCTGGAAGAAGCCATCGCCACGCTGGGGCGGCTGGCGCTGGCGGCAAGCGGCGCGTGAAAAAAAAGTCCCTTGCGGCAGCAAGTGTTTCATTCCAAAAAGAAATATTGCTGTTATATTGATGTATCTATAACTAGTGATGGGAATGATAATGGATAACACGCAGCCGGAAGTGGGTCGTACGCAAGATACGACGCTGGCCATTTTGTCCCACGTTGGCGGCTTGTTCACCAGCTGGGTGGCGCCGCTGATCATTTATTTGATCAAGAAGGATGATGCGGATAAATTTTCGGCCGAGAACGCCCGCGAGGCGCTGAATTTCCAGATCACCCTGATCATCTGGTATTTCGCCTGCTTCATCCTGTCGTTCGTGCTGATTGGCCTGTTCCTGTTCTGGGTAGTGGCGCTGGCCAACCTGGTGTGCTCGATCGTCGCGGCCGTCAAGGCCAGCAATGGCATCACTTACCGTTATCCCTTGACCTTGCGCCTCGTCAAATAAGCTTGCGCCGGCCGCCGGGTTTCATCCCGGACGGCCGGGCAGGGCCAGGAAGGCGGCAAAGTCGGGCGCCACCGTGCTGGTGGCGCCTGTTTCGTGCGACCACAGCACGACCACCGGTTCACCGCTCGGCCCCGTTTGCGCATAGTCAAAGCAGTAATAGTCGCCCGTGCCGAACTGGGCAAAGGGCAGCAGGGTACTCGCATCGTTGCCGCCATCCACATTCTCCAGCCATTCCTGCCAGCTCGTGTTGTAGTGGCGCGCTATCGATTCCCACGTCTTGCGCGCATTGGTTTCATCGTAGACGGGAAACACGCTCAAGGCGCCCAGCGCGCGGCCATTGTTTGGCAATAACCATTGCACGTAGGACGCGGGCAGCGTTCGCCCCAGCGCCTGTTCGGCGGCGGCGATCGCTGCCAGGCTGGTACCGATGGACTTGTTCTTGCTCATGCTGCAGGATGGCGCGCCGGCTCAGGCGGCGATAGGCGGCGGGACAGGTGGCGTGCTGGCGCGCAGGGCTTTTTGCGGCGTCACTTTACCGCCGTCGGCGATCCAGCGGCGGTACACGCGCAGGGCCACTTGCGCATCGTCGGCCGCGTACAGGATCTGCTTTTCCGTCAGGCGCGAGGTGGCCCAGTTGGTGGTGGAGATTTTTTTCGATTTCTGCAGATGCAGGCCGAAGAACTTGGCCACGGCTGTCTTGGCGCCCAGGTCGTTGCGCTGGCCGCCGCGCAGGGCGACGGACAGGTCGAGCACCTGAACGGGAACAATGCCCAGTTTGTTGCGCAGGCGCTTGACGTCGTCGGACAGGCCAAAGCCCACCTTCAGGGTGGTGGTCGATTCGAGGATGGCTTTCAGTTCGGCCAGGGCCGGCGCAGGCGTGCTGCCCACCTGGAACAGGTAGGCGATGTCGTCGGTGGCCAGCTGGATCAGGTGCGGCCCCGTGGAGGACTCGCCCTTGACAAACGTCGGCTTCGATTCCGTATCGAAGCCGATGGCGTCCGCGGCCAGCAGGGCGGCCATGGCCGCTTTTGCATCGTCACTGGTGCGTACCAGCTTGACGTGCTCGAGTGCAATGCCTTGATACGGGGGCAGTGGCGGTGCGGCAGCTGTGTCCATGAAACCGGATCAGCCTTTGCGCGAGAATTTCGCGGTCAGCTGATTCAGTTTTTCCAGGCGCAAACGGTCCGCTTCTTCGGCCGCCGCCGCGTCGCGTTCGGCTTTCTTGCGCTCGGCTTCTTTCTTGAAGCGCTGCTGCAATACTTGCGTGGCGTGGTCGCGGTGGGTTTGCGTCACTTCCGCGCCGGCAGTGCCGTCGAGGTCGTAGCGGATCTTGGCTTTTTCCATCATGCGCAGGTAGCGCAGCGAACCCGTGTGGATGCCCAGCGCCGTGCGCATCAGCTTGCGGTCCAGGTCCGGCAGGCGCGCCAGGATCTGCTTGTCGATACCGATCGACAAGGGCAGGCAATCGCGGAAAGGCGGGAATTGCTCCTGGAACTGCTTCAGCAGCGCGCGCGCGGTCAGGCCGGCAGGTGCCGGCGTGGTCGCCGCTGCGGCCGGTGCCGCCGCTGGGGCTGCATCGACTGGCGTGTCAGGAGTGGTGGCTTGCTGGTCTGGCGTGGAGCTGGTCATCGACATCATTGGTTGGGCTATAAAAGGGGAGCATAGCACGCGCCACAGGCAAGTGCATTGTCTTTTTTGGCAACTTGCGCAGAGATAAGCGGGTCCGTACTACAGTGCACGCAGCGCGAAATGCGGGAAATGTGTATAATGTCGGCTTGCGCTGATGACTGGGCCCCGTGTTTGACGGTCTGGCTCAGGTGTGCAGGGGATAGGAGCAGTGCGGTGCAGGGCCATCATTATTGATATTTTTGATATCAGATATTTTGCTTATCAATTATCCAGATAACAGGCCTTCGTGCATAATCTTGCTCTCCGCTGTGTCTTCACTGAACAACAATAGATTCAAGCCCGTTCTGGTACGGGCTTTTTTTCATTCCGCAATGTACATCGCTTATTTATCTGATCCGGCTTCGGCCCCGCCGCCCTCATTGCGGGATGCGCGGGCTTTGAGCGCCCTGATAAGCAGGCGCCGCTGCCGTTAACGGCAGCCGCAACAATACGCTCCATCGAGTCCGGTTTCGCAGGCTTAGGTGGAATCATTCACTTCGCGCCGACACCATCTGGTCTCGCATTAAGAGATATCTCATGAAGAATACGCCAAAAACTTTAACGTTGTCCGCCAAGGCGCCACGCCCAGCCGCGGCACCACTTGCCGTACCCAAAACGACTTTATCTTACTTCATCGATAATGCGCAAGCGAATCCGGAAGCGACCGTCACGACGGCACCCACCGTCGTCACCGTGGTGAAGAAAAGCCGCTCGCGCCTGGCCGCCGTGCCACCGGCCGATGCGGCTGTGGAAGCGGCCGTCAGCGCCCCGGCTGCCGAGGCTGTTGCCGACGTGGCCGAGTCCGCCGAAGCCGTACCGGCCAAGACGCCAAGCGTGAAGATCGCCCCCGGCGCCAAGGCCGCGGCCGCGCCGCGCAAGGTCAGCGAAAGCGCCGCCACGAACAAAGTGGTGACGGCAGCCCGTTCGAAAGTCGTGCGCGCCAAGCCTGAAGTGGCGCCCGTGACCATCATCACCGGCGCGCAAGTGGTCAGCAAGACCACTGACGCCGATGCCCTTGCCGCCATCGATACCTCGAATTACTTCTTGCCGACCGTCAAGGTGCCAGGCCGCCGAGGCCGCAAACCAAGTGAATTCACGCCGGAAAACGATGAAGTGGCAGCACTCAACGCCGTCGAGCGCGCCGAATTGAAGGCCGTGTCGAAAGCGCGCGACCGCAAGGCCAAGGGCGGCCTGGCCGATGCACTGGGCGATCCGGAAGCCTCGGCAGCGGACCTGGAACGCCGCCGCAAGCAGATCACGGGCTTGATCAACATGGGCAAGGAACGCGGTTTCCTCACCTATGCCGAGATCAATGACCAATTGCCGGAAAACATCATCGATCCGGAAGCGATCGAAGGCATCATCGCCACCTTCAACGACATGGGCATCGCCGTCTATGAGCGCGCCCCTGACGCGGAAAGCCTGTTGTTGACCGACAACGTCGCCACCGTCACCAGCGACGATGAAGTGGAAGCGGCTGCCGCGACCGCCCTCTCGACGGTCGACTCCGACTTCGGCCGCACCACCGACCCCGTGCGCATGTACATGCGTGAAATGGGCGCCGTGGCGCTGCTGACGCGCGAAGGCGAGATCGAGATCGCCAAGCGCATCGAAGGCGGCCTGAAAGACATGATCCAGGCGATTTCCGCCTGCCCCACCACCATCGGCGAAATCGTTGCGCTGTCGCAAAAAATTGCGCGCGACGAAATCAAGGTCGATGAAGTGGTCGACGGCTTTGTCGACTTGAACGAAAGCAATGCCCCGGCGCCTGCCGCTGCCCCCGCGCCTGCTGCCGCCAGCGGTGACGACGAGGAAGAGGAAGAAGAAGCCGAGGAAGAAGATGGCGACGCGAACGGCGGCGCGGCCGGCTTCTCCAGCGAGCAGCTGGCGCAGCTGAAAAAGAATGCGTTGGAGAAATTCAACGTCATTTCGACGCAGTACGAGAAGATGCGCAAGGCGCCCGAGGGTTATAACTCGAAAGCCTACGTCAAGGCGCAGGAAGCCATTTCGCAGGAATTGCTGGGCATCCGCTTCACGGCCAAGGTCGTCGAAAAGCTGTGCGACACCCTGCGCGGCCAGATGGAAGAAGTGCGCCACATCGAGCGCGCCGTGCTGGAACTGTGCGTGAACAAATGCGGCATGCCGCGCGCCCACTTCATCAAGGTGTTCCCGGGCAATGAATGCGACCTGGAATGGGTCGACCGCGAAGTCGATTGCAAGTATCCGTACAGCGCCATCCTCAGCCGCAACGTGCCTGCCGTCAAGGAACTGCAAAAGAAGATGATCGACCTGCAAGCGCGCGTGGCCTTGCCGCTGGCTGACTTGCGCAAGATCAACAAGCAGATGGCTGCCGGCGAAAAGCGTGCGCGTCACGCGAAACGCGAAATGACGGTCGCCAACTTGCGTCTGGTCATCTCGATCGCCAAGAAATACATCAACCGCGGCTTGCAATTCCTCGATCTGATCCAGGAAGGCAACATCGGCTTGCTGAAGGCGGTCGATAAATTCGAATACCGTCGCGGCTACAAGTTCTCGACCTACGCCACCTGGTGGATACGCCAGGCGATCACGCGTTCGATCGCCGACATGGCCCGCACCATCCGCGTGCCGGTACACATGATCGAAACGATCAACAAGATGAACCGCATCTCGCGCCAGATCATGCAGGAAACGGGCAGCGAACCGGACCTGGCGACCCTGGCCGTCAAGATGGAAATGCCGGAAAACAAGGTGCGCGAGATCATGAAGATCGCGAAAGAGCCGATTTCCATGGAAACGCCGATGGGCGAAGATGGCGATTCGCAACTGGGCGACTTCATCGAAGACAACACCACCCTGGCACCGCTGGACGCCGCGCTGCATGCGTCGATGCGCAATGTGATCAAGGAAGTGCTGGACTCGCTGACGCCGCGCGAAGCGAAAGTGCTGCGCATGCGTTACGGCGTGGAAATGTCGAACGACCACACGCTGGAAGAAGTGGGCAAGCAGTTCGACGTGACGCGCGAGCGCATCCGCCAGATCGAGGCGAAAGCCATGAGCAAGCTGCGCCAGCCTTCGCGTTCGGACAAACTCAAGACTTTCCTCACGCAAAACTAAGCGTAGGGCAAGTACACAAAAAAAGAGGCGCAAGCCTCTTTTTTTTCGTCCATCCGTAGCGTTGGCTTACATGAAACGCGTGCGCGCGCCCAGCAGGCCCATGCGATAGTTGCGCTGCAATTTGTACAGCACCACGCCGCTGGCGGAGATGAGGATGGTGATGAGCAGCCAGTCCAATGGATTGCTGCGCTGCGGTGCGGGCGCCGCTTGCGACGGCACGGCGAAGGCCTGGAACTTGTGCCCCGTGTAGATGGCGCCGACCACCAGGCCCGCATCGGTGATCTTGTTGGTCAGGTACAGGCCGTCGTCGCGGCGGCGCACCGTCATCACGCCTTCCTTGTAGACAAAGGTCATCGGTTCAAAGCCTTTGATGCTGACGCTGCCGACGACGTGTCCGGCCGCGTTGACTGCCGTGGCGTAGCTGTCGCCCTGGCCTATCATGGCGCCCAGGTCGAGCATGCGCTTGCCGTCCCAGGCAAACGCGTGCCAGCGGCGCTTCTCCGTTTCCGATGCGCCCACGACCAGGCCTGCGTCATTGATGGCAGTGGCTGAACTGATGCGTCCGCCGGGCAGGGTGCCGATTTCCTGCATGCCCGTGCCGGGGCGGTAGACGAAGGCGCGGCGGTAGCCGTCGCCGCGCTGCGCCGTGCCCACCACCACGCCATGTGTGTTCAGGCCGCTTGCATAGCTGCTGGCGCCGCCCAGGGTACCCAGGTCTTGCAGGCTGTGGTCGGCTTTCGTGACAAAGGCGTGGAAATCGCCGGCGCTGGTGTCGGCATAGCCGGCGATCATGCCGTCGCGCGTGATGGCCGTGGCATAGCTGCTGGTGCCGCCCAGAGTGCCCAGGTCGCGCATGCCGCCTGCCGCGTCGTAGCGGAAGGCGTGCCAGGCGCCACCGGCCGTTTGCGCCGAGCCGACCACCACGCCATGGGTATTGATGGCCTTGGTAAAGCCTTCATTGCCGCCCAGGGTGCCCAGTTCGCGGATGCGGCCATGCTGATAGGTCACGGCGCGGCGCCGTCCTTCTTCTTCCATGATGATGCCGGCCACCAGGCCGGCCGGGTTCAGGTCGGAAGCGATGCTGCCATTGCCATCCCTTTCACCAAAGCCGCGTTCGGCATAGGTGGTGGCGCTGGCGGTGGGGATAGCGGCCAGCAGGAGCAGGCCGAGCAGTGGGGCGGGGAAGCAGGCGAACCGTGGCAGCATGATAGTTTCCTCAAAGAAAAAACTTACTATACTTTTTTATGGCGCAAATGCATACTTAATTTGCTACTGTTTTTGCTAATTTTTGTGTTTTGGCATGATCGGCATGGCGCTGGCCTGCCTGCTGGGGCAGGTGGATGGCCAGCGCCGTGCCACGGCCCGCCTGGCTGTCGATGCGCAGTTCGCCGCCCAGCGCATGGACACGTTCGCGTATGCTTTTCAGGCCGAAGGCGGCCCGCTTGCCGTGGTCGCCCGGCTGCATGCCGATGCCGTTGTCGCTGATGCGCAGGACGATGGCGTCCGCATCTTGCGCCAGCGCCACTTCCACTTCGCTGGCCTGGGCGTGGCGCACGATGTTCGACAACGATTCCTGCAGCACGCGGAAGATGGCCGACGTCTGGCGCTGGTCCAGGCCCAGGTCGGGCGCCTCGCTGTCGAGCGTGAGCCGGTAGCGGATGGCGCCACGGCTCTCCATCTGTCGGATCAGCCACTCGGCCGCCGGGCCCAGTCCCAGCTCCAGGGTACTGGGATGCAAGTCATTGATGATGGTGCGCACCGAGCGGATGGTGGCGTCGATGGTGTCGAGCACGCGCTGTGCGTGGCGGTGCAGGCGCGGGTGGCTGGTGGCCGTGCGCGCATGCAGCAGCGACACATCGATGCGCAGCACCATCAGGTTCTGGCCCAGGTCGTCATGAATATCGAGCGCGATGCGGCGCCTTTCCTGTTCCTTGATGGTTTGCTGGTGGTCGCTCAGTTCGCGCAGCTGGGCCAGGGTACGCTGCAGGTTTTCCTCGTTGCGCTTGCTTTCCGTGATGTCGATGCCCATGGCGATGATCATCTGCGGCCGGCCTTGCGCGTCGAAGATGGGTTTTTTATGCGTCTGCAGCAGGCGGTTTTCCTGCAGCCGCGCATTCCATACCAGTTCTTCGCGGATCACCACCTGGCGGCTGGCAAACGCTTCCTGGTCCGCCGTGTGGAATCCCTGGGTCTGCTCCGCGGGGAAGTGCTGCACGTCGCGTCCTTCGGCGATATCCTGGAATTGCACGCCCCATTGCTGCTCGCAGGCCTGGTTCATCAGCAGCATGCGCGAATCGGCATCTTTCAGGAACAGCGACAGGGGCATCATGGAAATGATGTCCTGCAGCCGCTCTTCGCTGCGCGCCAGGGCCGCTTCCGTTTGTGCGCGCATGGCGATTTCCGCGGAGAGCTGGAGATTGACATCGAGCAGTTGGGCGGTGCGCAGGGCCACGCGGCTTTCCAGCTCCGCATGGGCCAGGCTCAACGCGTGTTCGGCCCGCTTGTGTTCGGTGATGTCGCTGGCCAGCACCAGTGCGCCCGTCACCGTGCCGTGCTGGTCGTACAGGCGGCGTCCGCTGAGCATGGCCCAGCGCTGTGTGCCGTCGCCATGCCGGTATTGCAATTCGCCCATGCAGCTATCGCTCGCCGTCTGGCGTAGCGGACACAGGCGCAGCAAGGTGGCCTCGTCGTGGAATTCCTCCATGGAGTGGTGCAGCAGCTGGTCGGCGGGGACACCGAGCATGTCGCACAGGCGCTGGTTGACGTACAGGATACGGCCTTGCGCATCCGTTTGCCACATGCCGTCCTGCGCCGTTTCGCTCAGGTGCTGGTAGCGCAGGAGGCTGGCGTCCAGTTGCGAACGCGTGCTGGCGAGGTGGGCGCGCAGCCTGCGCATCAGCCAAATGGCCGTGCCGGCGGCGCTCGCCAGCAGCAGGGTCAGCCAGACATGCTCCCAGAAGTCGAGCGCCGGCCAGGCCGCACCGGCCAGCCAGCCCAGCATGATCAGGATGAGGGCGGCGCAGGCCGCACTCAGCGTTTCAATCGACCATTTGCTCATCCGCGTCCCTGGCGTCATGGTTGGCCGCTGCGGTGTGCATGGGGCCTAAGTTGGGAAGGTGTCAACCGCTAGTGTAATACCAATTGTTGTTTTATTGAGAATATTTTGTAATTGGGCAAGAAAAAGGGCCGGCCCTTGCGGTGCCGGCCCTTGTCTGCCGATGGCAGCCTGGCGCGATCAGCCCGTGTTGCGCAGACCGGCCGCCACGCCGTTGATCGACAGCTGGATGCCGCGGTGGACCCTTTCGTCGATCTTGCTTTCCGCCGACAGGGCGCGGTTGCGCTTGATCAATTCCACCTGCAAGTGGTTCAGCGGGTCGAGATAGGCGAAGCGGTTCTGGATCGAGCGGGCCAGCAGCGGATTGCCCGCCAGGCGCTCCGTGTTGCCGGTGATCAGCTCCAGGCAGCGCAAGGTGTTGCCATGCTCGTCCGTGATGCGCTTGTAGATGCGTTCGCGCAAGTCCTGGTCTGCCACCAGTTCCGCATAGCGCGAGGCAATCGCCAGGTCCGTCTTGGCCAGCACCATGTCCATGTTCGACAGCAGGGTGGCAAAGAACGGCCATTCGGCGTACATGGCGCGCAGGGTGGCGATTTTTTCATCTTTCGACGCGCCGTCGGCCTGGTCGATCCAGGCCTCGATGGCGCTGCCGAAACCGAACCAGCCCGGCAGCAGCAAGCGGCACTGGCCCCAGGAAAAGCCCCAGGGAATGGCGCGCAAGTCTTCGATGCGCTGGTTGGCCTTGCGCGAGGCGGGGCGCGAACCGAGGTTCAGCTCGGCGATTTCCGCAATTGGCGTGGCCGAGAAGAAGTACTCCGTAAAACCCGGCGTTTCATACACGAGGTGGCGGTAGGCGTGATAAGCCAGGTCCGACAGCTGCGCCATCACGGCTTCGAACTGCGCCAGCTCGCTTGCGTGCGCGGGATTGGCCGCCTGCGGCGCCAGGCTCGCTTCGAGGGTGGCGGCGACCAGCAATTCCAGGTTGCGCCGGCCGATTTCCGCGTTGGAAAACTTCGAGGCGATGATTTCGCCCTGTTCCGTCAGGCGGATCTGGCCGTTGACGGTGCCCGGCGGCTGGGCCAGGATGGCTTCGTAGCTGGGTCCGCCGCCGCGTCCTACCGTGCCGCCGCGCCCATGGAACAGGCGCAGCTTGACGCCGGCCTTCTGGAAGTCGGACACCAGCGCCAGTTCCGCCTTGTACAGTTCCCAGTTCGATGTGAGGAAACCGCCATCCTTGTTCGAATCGGAATAGCCGAGCATGACTTCCTGCAATTGTCCCTGCTTGGCGATCAATTGCTTGACCAAAGGCAAGGCCATGACCTCGCTCATGATGCCGGCCGCGCGCTGCAGGTCGGGGATCGTTTCGAACAGGGGAATGACCATCAGCTCGCACGTGCTCTCGCCGTCGTCTGCTGCCTTCCAGTCGGTGCGCAGCAAGCCCGTTTCCTTTTGCAGCAGTAACACTTCCAGCAGGTCGGACACGGTTTCGGTGTGCGAAATGATGTAGTTGCGGATGGCCCGCGCGCCGTAGCGCTGACGGATGTCGCGCGCCGCGCGCAGGATCGCCAGCTCGGAATCCGTTTCCGTGGCGTAGGCGATGTAGGGCGAGTACAGCAGCCGCGGCTGGGCCAGTTCGCTCAGCAGCAGTGTCTGCTTGTCTTCCTCGGACAGCGACGTGTAATCGGCGGCCACGCCGCTGTGCGCGAACAGGTCGGCCAGCACGCGCTCGTGCACGTCGGACGTCTGGCGCATGTCAAGCGAAGCAAGGTGGAAACCGAAGATGTCGGCCGCGCGCGCCAGGGTGGCCAGGCGCGGGCGCACCAGGGCCGCGCCGTGGTGCGATTCGAGCGAGGCGACGATGGTGCGCAAGTCGGCGACAAACGCGCCCGCGTCCGGATAGGCGGCCGCCGGCCCCACTTCCTTGCGCAGGATATTGGTGGCGCCCAGCGCGCGGGCGGTGGCGGCCAGGCGCGCATAGATGCCGATCAGGGCGCGGCGGTACGGTTCATCGCTGCGATGCGGCGAGGCGTCCGGCGACTGGTCGGCCAGTGCCTGCAATTCGGCGCTGACGCCCACCATCAGGGTCGAGACGGACAATTCCGCGCCCAGCGCGTGCACTTCGTCGAGGTAAAAGTCGAGGATGGTGGTGGCGTGGCGTGCCAGCGCGTGCTGCATGGTGCCCGCATTCACGTTCGGGTTGCCGTCGCGGTCGCCGCCGATCCAGCTGCCCATCTGCACGTAGGCGGCATTGATCGGTTCGATGGTGCCGTCGCCGTTCGGGTACTCGGCGGCGATATCGTCCTCGATGTCGTCATACAGGCCCGGCAGTTCGCGCAGGAAGGTGATGCGGTAGTAGGACAGGGCGTTTTCGATCTCGTCGGCCACCGTCAGCTTCGAGTAGCGCAGCATGCGCGTCTGCCACAGGGTGGAGACGCGCGAGCGCAGCAGCTGCATGTTGGCGTGCCGCTCTTTCGGCGTCTGCGGCAGGTCGCGCTCGGCCAGCAGGCGGGCGATGTCGTGCTCGGCGTCGAGAATGCTCTTGCGCTGCACTTCCGTCGGGTGGGCGGTCAGCACAGGGGCGATCAGCGCCTCCTGGAAGAAGGTGTCGACCGTCTTGCGCGGCACGCCGGCGGCGCGCAGTTTTTTCAGCGCGAAGCTGATGCTGCCCTTTTGCGCTGGCGAGCCGGCCAGCAGGTGGGCGCGGCGGCGGCGGATGTGGTGTTGATCTTCCGCAATGTTGGCCAGGTGTGAAAAATAGGAAAAGGCGCGCACCACGGAAATCGTCTGTTCGCGGCTCAGTTCTTTCAGCATGGCGTCGAGTTCCAGCGCGGCGCCGGCGTCCGCTTCGCGGCGGAAGCGCACGGACGTCTGGCGTATGGTTTCCACCACATTGAAGACGGCGTCGCCTTCCTGCTCGCGCAACACGTCGCCCAGCAGGCGGCCCAGCAGGCGGATATCTTCTTTCAGTGGCGCGTCCTTGTCGGAACCGGCCGCTGGAACTATTTCTGGTGCTACTGCGTCATTGAGCATAATAAAGAACCAAAGTAAGTGTAAAAGCAAGGGAATGTGGATCGCACCGGGCGTTTGGCCGCAGAGGGGAGGGGGCGCATGATAAAATTTGTGGTCTTCAACATGGACGCTAGCCTGACTTGGCCTTCTAGGCCAAGGGATAACGATTATAGCGACGCCGGGTGCCTTTTCGATATAAATTGATATCGGACGGGCGAATTGGCAACGATAATGACAACGACAGCCACAGCGAAAGAACTTGTTTTGAAAGCATCCGAATTGACCCCGAACGAATTGAATATTCCTGCCCGCCTGGTGATCGCCACGCGCGAGAGCCGCCTTGCCATGTGGCAAGCGGAACACGTGCGTGCGCGCCTGGCCGCCCTGTATCCGCAGTGTAGCGTTGAAATTCTCGGCATGACCACACGCGGCGACCAGATTCTGGACCGCGCCCTGTCCAAGGTAGGCGGCAAGGGCCTGTTCGTCAAGGAGCTGGAAGTGGCGATGGAAGAAGGCCGCGCCGACCTGGCCGTGCATTCGCTGAAAGACGTGCCGATGGAGTTGCCTGAAGGCTATAGCCTGGCCGCCATCCTCGAGCGCGAAGACCCGCGCGACGCGTTCGTGTCGAACGACTACGCCAGCCTGGCCGAGTTGCCGCACGGCGCCGTGGTCGGCACCAGCAGCCTGCGCCGCCAGTCGCTGATCGCCGCGCGCTACCCGCACCTGACGATCCTGCCCCTGCGCGGCAACCTCGATACGCGTTTGGGCAAACTGGACCGTGGCGATTACGCCGCCATCATCCTGGCCGCCGCCGGCCTGAAACGCCTGGGCCTGGCATCGCGCATCCGCGCCGTGCTGGCGCCGGAAGACAGCCTGCCGGCCGCAGGGCAGGGCGCCATGGCGATCGAAATCCGCAGCGGCCGCGTTGACGGCGCCGACCTGGTGCGCCTGCTGGCGCCGCTGAACCACACGGCCACGGCGCAAGCCGTCACGGCCGAGCGCAAGGTGTCGAAGATTTTCGGCGGCAGCTGCCAGATTCCGCTGGCCGCCTTTGCCACCGTCGAGGGCGAACAGATGCGCTTGCGCGCCATGGTCGCCACGCCGGACGGCGCGCGCATGGCCAGCGCCGACGTGAGCGGCCCGGCCGGCGCGCCGGAACAGCTGGGCGAGCAAGTGGCCGAATTGCTGCGCGGCCAGGACGCCGCCGGCATCCTCGCCTCGTGCGCGGTCACGCCCGACAACCATGAAGGCCTGGCGCCGCATGCCTGACAGCGTGGTGATCACGCGGCCTGCGGCGCAGGCAGGGCCGCTGGCCGCTAAAATTGCGGCGCTGGGCTGGCCCGTGACCCTGCTGCCGCTGCTGGAAATCCACGCGCTTGACGGCGAGGACGAATGCGCGCAGCTGCAAGCCGTGCTGGCGCGCCTGGCCGACTACGACCTGGTGGCGTTTGTTTCGCCCAACGCCATCGATTGCGTCTTTGCGCACCTGGCCGTCTGGCCGCCTGGCGTGCCGCTGGCCGTGGTGGGAGAGGGCAGCAAGATGGCCTTGGCCGCGCATGGCGTCACGCACGCCAACGCCAGCATCACCAGCCCGTTTGACACGGCGCGCAGCGATTCCGAACATCTGTTGCTGGCGCTGGACTTGCCGGCCCTGCGCGGCAAGCGCGTGCTGATCGTGCGCGGCGACGGCGGACGCGACTACCTGGCTGACGGCTTGCGCGCGGCCGGCGCTGAAGTCGAGTTCGTCACGGCTTACCGCCGCAAGGTGCCAACGCTGACGCCGGCCTTGCGCGCGACCCTGGAAAACCTGTTGCAGCATAATAATGAATGGATCATCACCAGCTCGGAAGCGCTGCGCGGTTTGCTGGCGCTGCTGGGCGAAATGGGCGATGAAAAGATGGCTGTTGTGAAAATGCAACAGCAGCATTTGATCGTGCCGCACGCGCGCATTGCACAAACGGCGGCGGCCCTGGGTTTTGCCCGTGTCACCTTGACAGGATCAGGCGACGCAGGAGTGCTCGCCGCGTTACAATCACGACCATGAACGAAATGCCTACACTCTCCGAACCGAATGCAACGCCTGGCGGCGCCGTGAAGACGGCGCCGCAGGCGGCCGACCAACCTGCTGGCCGCGCGCCGACGCTGCTCGAACAGCTGCAAAAGCCCATGAGCATCGCCGTCATCGTGCTGGCCGTGCTGCTGGCTGCGCAAAGCTGGTCGACCAGCAAGCAGATCCGCAACCTGCGCGAAGAAGTAGCCAAGCGCCTGCAAAAGGGCGATGTCAGCAACGCTGAAACGGGCGTGCTGGCGCGCAACGTGCAAGAAGGCACGAAAGAGCTGCAAATCAAGGTGGGCGCGCTGGAAAACCGCCAGAGCGAAACGCAAAGCCAGCAGCTGGCGCTGGAACAACTGTATAACGACTTGTCGAAGAACCGCGACGAGTGGGCGCTGACGGAAATCGAGCAAGTGCTGTCGACGGCCAGCCAGCAGCTGCAACTGGCCGGCAACGTGCCCGGCGCACTGATCGCCCTGCAAAACGCCGACCGCAGCCTGTCGCGTTCCGACAAGCCGCAATTCATCACCATCCGCCGCGCCATCGGGCGCGACATGGAAAAACTCAAGGCCCTGCCCAGCGTCGATTCGACGGGCGTGGCCCTGCGCCTCGATGCCGTGATCGCCCAGATCGACGCCTTGCCGATGCTGTCCGACGAAACGCCGGCCTTGCCGGCCGCGCCGGAAAAGCCTGGCAAAGCCAAGGCCGGGGCCAAGCCCGTGCGCGATGCCAGCGGCAAGCTGGTCGGACCGCCGGCGCCGGAACCGCTGCTGCAAACAGTGCGCGACGGCTTCAATACCTGGAGCGGCGACATGTGGAATGACGTGCGTCAATTGATCCGCATCCGCAGAGTCGATACGCCGGAAGCGCTGATGCTGTCGCCGACGCAGTCGTATTTCTTGCGGGAAAACGTCAAGCTGCGTCTGCTGAATGCCCGCATGGCCTTGTTGTCGCGCAATGAAACGGCATTCCGCAACGACTTGATCGCTGCGCAGGATGCGCTGGCCAAGTATTTCGACACCCGCGCCAAGAGCACGCAGACGGCGCAAGCCTTGCTGCGCCAGGTGCAGGGCAGCAACCTGGCCATCGAAATGCCAACCTTGTCCGACAGCCTGGCGGCTGTGCGCAACTACAAAGCGAAGTCCTGAGCCCATGCGTCTATTTCTCTGGTTACTCGCCCTGATGGCCGCGGCGATCGGTATCGCCGTGACGGCCCGTTTCAACCCCGGCAACGTGGTGCTGTTCTATCCGCCGTACCGCATCGATTTGTCGCTGAACTTCTTCCTGCTGCTGCAGGTCGTGCTGTTCGTGCTGCTATACCTGCTGGTGCGCGCCGTGCGCGGCACCGTGCGCATGCCGGCGCAAGTGGCGGCCTACCGCCAGCGCAAGCGTGAGCGCGATGGCAACAAGGGCTTGCGCGAAGCCTTGAAAGCCCTGTTCGAAGGCCGTTTCGGGCATGCCGAGAAGGCCGCCCTGCGCGCCGCCGAGCTGGAAGAAAATGCCGGCCTGGCCGCGCTGATCGGCGCGCGCGCCGCGCACCGCATGCGCCAGTCCGAGCGCCGCGACAGCTGGCTGGCCCGTGTCGAAGGCGATGCCAGCCTGAAAACGGCCCGTTTGATGACGGTGACGGAATTGCTGGTCGACGACCACCAGCCGGAAGCGGCCCTGGCGGCCGTGCGCGAGCTCAATGCCAGCGGCACGCGCCATATCCACGCGCTGCAATGGTCGCTGAAGGCCGAGCAGCAGGCGAAGAACTGGCCGGAAGTGCTGCGTCTCGTGCGTTCGCTCGACAAGCACCGCGCCCTGCATCCGGCCCTGTCGTCGCGCCTGCGCGAGCTGGCCTACGACCATTTGCTGTCCGACCCCTCGCATGACGCCGAATCGCTGATGCGCGTCTGGTCCACCGTGCCCAGCAGCGACCGGGTCAAGCCGTATATCGCCTGCCGTGCCGCCACGGCCCTGAATGCGCGCAGCCTGCACGATGAGGCGCGCCTCGTGTGCGAAGAGTCGCTGGCCGCCGACTGGGACGAGCGCGTCGTGCGCGCCTACCGCGAAGCGGCGGCGCCCGCCGGCACGCCGGCCCTGCTGCTGCAGATCGAGCATTGCGAGCAATGGATGAAACAGCGTCCGCTCGATGCGGAACTGGCGCTGACCCTGGGCACCCTGTGCCTCAAGCAAAAACTGTGGGGCAAGGCCCAGCGCCACCTGGAGCAGGCTTTGTCCGACGCGAACGAGCCGCAAATGGTGCGCGATGCTCACCTGAAGCTGGCGCAGATGCACGATGCCTTGCAGCAGACGGAACAGGCTGCAGCGCATTACCGGCAGTGCGCGCTGGCCACCATCCTGTAAGCCATTTCATCAGACGTAAAAAAGCCGTTCAGTGCAGACTGAACGGCTTTTTTTTGTGCGCACTGCAGGACGCAGTGCGCTGCTAACTAACTTACTTCTTCGGTACGGCAGTGCCTTCGGGCAAGGCATACGCGATCAGGGTGTCGCTCATCTTCGTGCCCAGCGAACCGTGGCCGCCAGCCATGACGACGACGAACTGGCGTCCCGACTTGTTCGACACATAGCTCATTGGCGTAGCCTGGCCGCCGGCCGGCAGGCGCGCTTTCCAGAGTACTTTGCCGTTGCTGACATCGTAGCCGCGGATGTAGTAGTCGAGCGTGCTGCTGAGGAAGGTCACGCCACCACCGGTGGTGACCATGCCGCCCAGGCTGGGCACGCCCAGTGGCAATGGAATCGGCACGGGACCGCTGTCGCGCGTGGTGCCGTTCTTGTGCATCCACACTTTTTTCATGGTGCGCAGGTCGACGGCGGCCACATAGCCCCACGGCGGTGCCTGGCATGGGAAGCCCAGCGGTGACAAAAAGGCCTTGATTTCCACGGCGAACGGTACGCCCGTCTGTGGCTGCAAGCCCATTTCGCCCCCCGTGCCGCCCTTGGCCGTCGTTTCGGCGCGTGGCACGAGTTTTTCCAGGAAGCCCATGTAGTCAGGGTTGACGATCAACAATTGGCGCACGGGGTCGATGGCCGCGCCGCCCCATTCGAAGATACCGAGCGGGCCCGGCGAGATGACGGCGCCCTTGCCAGCCGTTTGCGGCGTGAACGGGCCTTCATAGCGGCGTTCCTTGAAGATGATGCGGCAGGCGAGCTGGTCGAACGGCGTGGTGCCCCACATGTCCGCTTCGCTGATATTGCGCTCAGGCAAGAAGGTCAGGGCCGAGAACGGCTGCGTGGGCGACAAGGTGTCGCCAGCGGCAGGATTGCTCGTCGGCACAGGTTTTTCCGGCGCCGGCACGACCAGGCTGCCATCGCGGCGGTCGATCACATAGATGTCGCCGCGTTTCGTCGTGGCAACAACCGAGGGAACTTTGCCTTTCGGCGTGTCGATGTCGACCAGCGAAGGTTGTCCGCCGATATCCATGTCCCAGATATCGTGGTGCACGGTCTGGTACACCCAGCGCACTTTACCCGTCGCCAGGTCCAGCGCGACGATGGCGCTGTTGAATTTCTCGCCATTCTTGTTGCGGTTGCCGCCCCAGGTATCGGGGGTTTCATTGCCCATCGGAATGTACACCATGCCCAGCTTTTCATCGATGCTGGCCACGCCCCACGAATTGGGCGAATTGTTGGTGTAGTTCTTGCCTTCAGGGAAGGGCTTGGTATCTTCCGGCGTGGCCGGGTCCCAGTTCCACAGCAGCTTGCCGGTGACGGGATCGTAACCGCGGATCACGCCCGATGGCTCTTCCGTCGAATGGTTGTCCGTCACGCTGGCGGCGATCACGGCCACGTTTTGCGCCACGGCCGGTGGGGACGTTGGCATCAGGAAACCGCGCTTGATCATGGCCATGTTTTTATACAGGTTGACGACGCCGTTGTTGCCAAAGCTCTTGCACGACTCGCCCGTATCGGCGTTGACGGCGATCATGGTGCCATCCATGGTCGGCGCCAGGATGCGGCGCGGGCATTCCATGCTGGCAGCTTCGGGGGCAGGGTTGTTTTTGGCGCGGCCCGCGTTCACGTCCCAGTACGCCACGCCGCGGCAGATCATGTGCTGGTAACTGGCCGCATCGCGGTTGATCTTCGGATCGTGGCGCCAGATTTCCTTGCCCGTATCCGGGTTCAGGGCGATGACGATATTGTGCGGCGTGCACAGGTACAGCATGTCATTGACCTTCAGCGGCGTGACTTCGTTGGCGATCTCGCCCGGGTCGTTCGGACCCTTGAAGTCGCCCGTGTGGTAAGTCCAGGCTTCTTTCAGGCCGGAAATATTGGCCGGCGTGATTTGCGCGGCCGGCGCATAGCGGTCGCCATAGCCGGAGCGGCCGTACGCGGACCAGTCGTTGTGCTCGACGCCGGGCGCCAGGTCGCCGCTGGCGGTGGCGGCCATGTTTTCGGCCGGCACGTCGCCATGCAGGTCATGGTAGTCCTGGAACAGGGCGATGACGCCAGCGATGACGGTCAGGGCCACGGCGGCGCAGAGGGCTGTCTTGCCCGCTTGCGGCTGTTTCTGGGCGGCAGGCGGGGCCAGGCGGCGGCTGACGAAGGGCAGCAGCAGCCAGACGGCGGCGACAAACCAGATATCGAGGCGCGGCAGCAATTGCCACCAGTCGAATTTCACTTCAATCACGGACCAGATGAGGGTGGCGATCAGCAGCAGCGCCATGAAGGCTTGCGCGCTGCGCTTGCCTTTGAAGACGAGCACGCCTGCGATCAGCATGCCTATGCCGGCCAGCAAGTAGTACCAGGAGCCGCCGAGCGTGGCCAGCCAGATGCCGCCGCCCAGCAGGGCGAGGCCGAACAGAACAAAAATAACGCCGGTGACCTTTAATAAAGGACCGGGCCGGAAAGAGGGAATCATCATATTCCTTTTTGCAAGGATTTATCGGTGGCGCGTTGATGCGCCATATTGAATTCAGGGAAAGCGTCGATTGCAGAATATACAAAGTTTGGAATCACCGGAATGTTGCAGTTTATCAGAATTGGTGATTTTCTTCTGGTGGCACCCTTTTTGGGCTGGGGCGCTATTTTAATCAAATACATGCTTCAAATAAGCGCAAATATTATGCTGGAAGAGTGGATTGCCGGGCTGCGCAGCCGTTCGGCGTAGCATGTTGAAGCGCCTGCATAATTATGCGAAGACATCGCTGGATTAATGGTGATGAAATTGTTGTTATAAATTGCTGCAATAAATACAATTCAGCATATAATAACCATGCCTTCTGCAGGGTGATATTGAAATGAAAATACACAGGTATTCAAGGTATTATCTGCTGGGTGGTCGTAGTATTACTTAAGTGTTTCTACTTATTGTTTCCGGCGGCCTGTTTATTCTTTCGCTGGCAGGTTGCGGGGACCGGCGGAGCGTGCCTGCCACTGTTGTTGGCTTGTTGCGCAAAACGCCGGCGTGCCGCTGCTGCATCGCACAAGCCGCCTGTACTTCGCTATAATTGCGCGGTTAAAACACAATCCGCTAATGAGGAACCCCATGAGTTTGAATAACGTCTCTTCCGGCCGCGACCTGCCGAACGATTTCAACGTCGTCATCGAAATCCCGATGAATGCCGATCCGATCAAGTACGAAGTCGACAAGGAAAGCGGCGCGATCTTCGTCGATCGCTTCATGGGTACCGCCATGCATTACCCATGCAACTACGGCTACGTGCCGAACACCCTGTCGCCGGACGGCGACCCGGTTGACGTGCTGGTCATCACCCCGTTCCCGCTGATCCCGGGCGTGGTCGTGCGCTGCCGTCCTATCGGCGTGCTGAAAATGACCGACGAGTCGGGCGAAGATGCGAAAGTGCTGGCCGTGCCAGTCGACAAGGTCCTGTCGATCTACAGCCACTGGCAAAAGCCGGAAGATCTGAATGAACTGCGTTTGCGCCAGATCCAGCATTTCTTTGAGCACTACAAAGATCTGGAAAAAGGCAAATGGGTCAAGATCGACGGCTGGTATGGCCCTGACGTGGCCAAGGAAGAAATCCTGAACGGCGTCGCCGCCTACAAGGCAGATGCTGCAAAAGCATAAATAACGGGGCGCTTCACTGCCGCTCACCGTTCAAAACGCTCCCCGCCAGCCATGGCCGGGAGCGTTTTTTATGCACGAAACGGGCTGTGCTCGTTCAATTCATCGAGGTAGGCATCGATGCCGCCCCGTTCGCGTTCGAGGAAGCGCTGCACGGCGTCGGCAAAGGCCGGGTGCGCCAGCCAGTGGGCCGACCAGGTCTTTTGCGGCAGGAAGCCGCGCGCCATCTTGTGCTCGCCCTGGGCGCCGCCTTCGAAGGTGGCGATGCCGTTGGCGATGCAAAATTCCAGCGGCTGGTAGTAGGCCGTCTCGAAATGCAAGCAGGGCACGTGTTCGAGCGCGCCCCAGTAGCGGCCATACAGGGTGTCCTTTGTATGGATCACCAGCGAGGCGGCAATGGCCCGGCCTTCGCGTTCGGCGATCACCAATAAAATGTTCTGCGGCATGCTGGCACCGATGCGCTGGAAGAACTCCAGGCTTAAGTACGGCGACGAGCGGTGTTCCGCATAGGTATTGCTGTAGCAGCGGTGGAACAGCTGCCAGTCGGCATCCGTCGCGTCCACGCCGCGTACCTGGCGCAGGGTCACGCCCGCTTCCTGTACCTTGCGCCGCTCGGCGCGGATATTCTTGCGTTTCTTGTGTTCCAGGGTGGCGAGGAATTGCTCGAAATCCGTGTAGCCGGGATTGAGCCAGTGAAACTGCACGCCACTACGCATCAGGTAGCCAGCTTGCTCCAGCTGGCGCGCTTCGCTTTCCGGCGGGAACAGGATGTGGCAGGACGACACTTCGGCCGCTTGCTGCTGCGTCTGCAGGAAGGCCAGCAGGGCGGCGCGTGCCTGGTCATCGCGGGCCAGCAAGCGCGTGCCGCTGACGGGCGTAAAGGGAATAGCGGACAACAGTTTCGGGTAATATTCCAGGCCATGCTGCTGATACGCGTCGGCCCAGGCCCAGTCGAACACGTATTCGCCATACGAATGCATCTTCAGGTACAGGGGCAGGGCGGCGGCCAGGGTCTCGCCTTGCCATAGCACCAGGTAATTTGGCTGCCAGCCCGTGTCCGCGCTGGCGCAGCCGGACTCGTGCAGCGCGTGCAGGAAGGCGTAGGAAAGGAAGGGAGTGGCGTCCGCCTGGCTGGCCAGCAGTTCAGACCAGGCCGCTTCGCCAATTTCAGCCAGGGTAGAGACGATAGCCGTGCGATAATTCATTGTTGTAGTGTGCATTCATCACTCTCGGGGCGCCGCCGTCGGCCTGCGCGCCCCTGTCTTGTTTAATAGAACGAAAATATCCATCATCATCATGACAGTCAAAGTCGCAATTGCTCAAATGAATAGTACGGTCGGCGATCTGGCCGGCAACCGTGCCAAGATCTTCGACCTTTCCCGCCGCGCCTTTGAAGCGGGCGCCGATATCGTGCTCACGCCGGAACTGTCGCTGGTCGGCTATCCACCCGAGGACTTATTGCTGCGCAATGCATTCTACGCAAAAACGCAGGAAGCGTTTGCGGCGCTGGCCGCGGACCTGGCGCAGTTCACCGATTTGCACGTGGTGGTGGGCTTGCCCCTGCAGGACGAGAAGGGCGTGCGCCACAATGCCGCCTCCGTGCTGCTGAACGGTGAAGTGCTGGGCACCTACCGCAAGCACGATTTGCCGAATACCACCGTTTTCGATGAAAAACGCTATTTCACCTCGGCGGACCAGGCTTTCGTGTTTGGCGTGAAGGGTGTGCGTTTCGGCATCAATATCTGCGAAGACACGTGGTTCGAGCACGCGCCCATGCGCGCCCGCGCGGCCGGCGCGCAAGTGCTGCTGGTGCCGAACGGCTCGCCCTACCACATGAACAAGCAGCATCTGCGCTATGAAACCATGCGCAGGAACGTCAGCGCGCAAGGCATGGCCCTCGTGTACGCCAACCTGGTCGGTGGCCAGGATGAGCTGATTTTTGACGGCGACTCGTTTGTCATGGACGCGGCCGGCACCATTTGCGCCCAGCTGCGCCACTTCGAGGAAGACTTGCAGCTGGTCGAGTTCGACGGCGCCACGCCCGTGCCGCAGGCCCTGGCCGCCCCGTTGACGACGGAGGCGCAGGTGTATCAGGCGCTGGTGCTGGGCGTGCGCGACTACATAGTCAAGAACGGTTTCCCTGGTGTGCTGATCGGCATGTCGGGCGGCGTCGATTCCGCGCTGACCCTGGCCATCGCCGTCGATGCGCTGGGCGCCGACAAGGTGCGCGCCGTGATGATGCCGTCGCAATTTACGGCCGATATCTCGTGGATCGATTCGCGCGACATGGTAAAACGCCTCAATGTGCGCTACGATGAAATTCCGATCAAGCAAACCTTCGACGCCTTCCGCGCTACCCTGGCCGGCGAGTTCGCGGGACTGGCGGAAGACGCGACGGAAGAAAACATCCAGGCGCGCATCCGTGGCACCTTGCTGATGGCCCTGTCGAACAAGCATGGCAGCATCGTGCTGACGACGGGCAACAAGAGCGAGATGGCTGTCGGCTATTGCACCCTGTACGGCGACATGGCGGGCGGCTTTGCCGTCATCAAGGATATCGCCAAGACCCTGGTGTACCGCTTGTGCGCCTGGCGCAACAGCATCTCAAGCGTGATTCCCGAGCGCATCCTGACGCGCGGACCGTCGGCCGAGTTGCGCGCCGACCAGCTGGACCAGGATTCCTTGCCGCCGTATGACGTACTCGACGGCATCATGCAGCTGTACATGGAAGAAAACCGGCCGATCGCCGAGATTATCGAGGCTGGCTACCCGCCGGCCGATGTGGCCCGGGTCACGCGCCTGATCAAGATCAATGAATACAAGCGGCGCCAGTCGCCGGTGGGCATCCGCGTCACGCACCGTGGCTTCGGCCGCGACTGGCGCTACCCGATTACCTCGAAATTCTACGAATAAGCAGCCATCTGTCCACAATCCAACAATTTTAAGGAGTAGCCATGAAACAGATTACCGCCATCATCAAACCATTCAAGCTCGACGAAGTACGCGAGGCCCTGGCCGATGTGAACGTGACGGGCTTGACCGTGACGGAAGTGAAGGGCTTTGGCCGCCAGAAGGGCCATACCGAGCTGTACCGTGGCGCCGAGTACGTGGTCGACTTCTTGCCGAAAGTCAAAGTCGAAGTGGTGGTGGACGACAGCGTGTCGGAACTGGTGGTCGACGCCATCATCAAGGCGGCCCGCACGGGCAAGATCGGCGATGGCAAGATCTTCGTGCGCGACGTGGAGCAAGTCATCCGCATCCGCACGGGTGAAACGGGTCCGGACGCGGTGTAAGTCTGGGTCAACAATGTTGTCGGATTACGGCTCTTCGAGCCTAATCCGACCTACGTGTAGCAATGTGTGTCATGCCGTAGGTGGGCTGAGCGCGCCAGCGCGTAAGCCGACGCTGCTGAGCCACCAAAGCTGCCGAATTGCGCAGCAGCGCGCTTCACCGCCCCAGCCGCATGTCGAATTTCCAGCATATCAGGCGCAGAATCGTGATGCCGCTGGCGCTGGTCCACAGCGCGAAGTCGTGCTGGGCGCCGAAGTGCATTTGCAATAAATAAGCCCAGCAGCCGAAAAACGCGCAGATGGCGTACGGTTTGCCGTCGCGAAACACCATCGGCACTTCGTTGCAGACGATGTCGCGCATCACGCCGCCAAAAATCCCCGTAATCACGCCCATCATCGAGGCGATAAAGATCGGCATGCCGGCGCGCATCGCTTCGGCCACGCCGGCGATGGCAAACATGCCCAGGCCGATGGCGTCGGCGATGACGATCAGGCGCTCCGAGACGATCTGGCGCAAATGCTGGATCAAGGGCGCGGCCGTCAGGGCCAGCACGAAAATCAGAATCGCGTATTCCTGATGCGAGACCCAGAACAGGGGCCGCTTGTCGAGCAGGATGTCGCGCAGGGTGCCGCCGCCGAACGCCGTGATGAAGGCCACGACGAACACGCCGACCAGGTCCATGCGCTTGCGGCGCGCTTCGATGAAACCGGAAAATGCGCCCACCAGGATGGCGATGACCTCGATGATCTTGATCAGCGAGCCAGGTGGCAATTGGGGTGGCATCATGGGTGGAGCGCTTGAGCAGGAAATAATTGTCACAGGTTAACATGACATGGCCCCGAATGGTGACAAACGGGGCCGTGTGCAGTGCGGAACTTGTTATTGAATTGTGATCTTGCTGTCAAGGCTAGCGAATGGGCTGCAGCGCTGCCGAGAGCAGCACGACGAGGGCGCCATCGCCCCCTTCGGAACGGCGCGCCTGGCAAAAGGCGACGACTTCATCCTTTTGCACGAGCCAGCTGTGCACCATCGATTTCAAGACCGGTTCCTGGCCTTTCGAGCCAAAACCCTTGCCGTGGATCACGCGCACGCAGCGCAGCTTGCGCCGCGTCGCCTGGTTCAGGAAGGCGCTGATGCCGTCGCGCGCCTCGTCGCGGCGCAAGCCGTGCAAGTCCAGCTCATCCTGGATGGGCCAGTGGCCCTTGCGCATCTTTTTGACCACGTCCGGTCCCACGCCGGGGCGGGCGTAGTTCAGGGCCGGATCGTTTTCCAGGTAATGGTCGACCTCGAACAAGTCCGACAGCGACTCGCGCAGCACGGCCGCATGGTCCTCTTCCGGCGTCAGCTTGCGCGCCGGCTGCTGGGCCGCCATGGCACCCGCCTTGGGCAGGCTGGGCACGTAGCGGTCCGACTCGGGCAGGCGCTTGACGCCGCCGATGCTGGCCTTGAACAAATTGCTTTCCACGGCCTGCACCTTGACCTGTTGGGCGCGTTCAGCCGCGGCTTGCGCGCGCGCATCGGCCTGCTCCTTGAGCTGCTTGCTGACCGCTTTCAGGTCGGCAAAGTCTTTCATCGACGCCATGCGACGCTTACTCCTGGCCTTCCAGGTAGCGCTGGGCGTCCAGTGCTGCCATGCAACCCGTGCCGGCGCTGGTGATGGCCTGACGGTAGATATGGTCTTGCACGTCGCCGGCGGCAAACACGCCTGGCGCGCTGGTGGCGGTGGCCATGCCTTCCAGGCCGGTTTTTGTCTTGATGTAGCCGTTGTGCATGTCCAGCTGGCCTTCGAAGATGCCCGTGTTCGGTTTGTGGCCGATGGCGATGAACACGCCGTGCACGTTCAATGCTTCGACCTTGCCGTCGATGGTCGACTTGATGTTCAAGCCCGTCACGCCGCTGTCGTTGCCCGTCACTTCATCCAGTGTGTGGTTATATTTCAACACGATCTTGCCTTCGGCAACCTTGGCGTTCAGGCGGTCGATCAAAATGGCTTCGGCGCGGAACTTGTCGCGGCGGTGGATCAGCGTGACTTTATTGGCGATGTTCGACAGGTACAGCGCTTCTTCGACGGCCGTGTTGCCGCCGCCGACGACGGCCACTTCCTGGTTGCGGTAGAAGAAACCATCGCAGGTGGCGCAGGCGGACACGCCCTTGCCCATGAATGCCGCTTCCGATGGCAGGCCCAGGTATTGCGCGGATGCGCCCGTGGCGATGATCAGCGTGTCGCACGTGTATTCGTGGCTGTCGCCCTTCAGGCGGATCGGCTTTTCGTTGAGGAAGGTGGTGTGGATATGGTCAAACACGATTTCCGTATTGAAACGCTCGGCGTGCTGCAGCAAGCGTTGCATCAGGTCCGGGCCTTGCACGCCCATCGGGTCGCCGGGCCAGTTTTCCACGTCCGTGGTGGTCATCAATTGACCGCCCTGTTCCACGCCGGTGACCAGCATCGGGTTCAGGTTGGCGCGGGCGGCGTAGACGGCGGCGCTGTAGCCGGCTGGGCCGGAGCCGAGGATCAAAACGCGGGCGTGTTTGGTAGTGGTCATGGGAGGCTTCTCTATGAGTGGGGTCTGTCCGAATTGGGGGCATACGCGCGAAGAACAAGGGCGTATTGCGCTTGCGCAAGCAATCTACGATTATAGACCAAGCCGCCTGTAGCGACGAATCGTGGGGCCGTCCGGGGCATATATGGCTTAGAATACTTCCTTATTATGGGAAATTCCCTTTCAGAAACATTTATCACCTTGCAGCGCTTCCCAGAATGACTAAACCAGCCCAGGCCAATCAAAATAGCTACACCCGTAAACCGGTCGAACGCCGGCCTCTGCCGAACCGGCTGGTACGGCTGCTGTCCGAGGCGCGCTGGTTCGCGCTGGCCGCGTTTGCCCTGTATTTCGTGCTGATACTGGCCAGCTTCAACAAGCTCGACCCGGGCTGGTCGCACGCGACCTCCGTCGACAAGGTGGCTAACCTGGGCGGCAAGCTGGGTGCGACCTTCTCCGATTTGTTGCTGTATATCTTCGGCTTTTCCGCCTGGTGGTGGTGCGTCTGGCTGCTGCGCACGGTATGGAATGGCTATCGCCGCCTGAGCAAGCGCTTCCTGCTGGAAGAGGAAGAGGTGGAGCGCGAGCACCATGTCGAGATGCTGATCCGCATCGTCGGCTTCTCCATCATGCTGATCGGCAGCATGGGCCTGGAATACCTGCGCTTGGCGAAAAGCCTGCACGTGCAGCTGCCGCGCGAGCCGGGCGGTGTGCTGGGCCAGCTGGTGGGCCACTCGGCCCACGTGGCCTTCGGCTTCACCGGCGCCACCTTGCTGTTGCTGCTGCTGTTCGGCCTGGGATTCAGCCTGTTCTTCCACGTTTCCTGGTTGCAAGTGGCCGAGCGCATCGGCGGCACCATCGAAGACGCCTTCAACTGGTTCGTGCTGCGCTACCAGGATCGTGAAGACCGCCGCCAGGGTGAAGTGGCCGCCGTGCGCCGCGACGAAGTGGTGGTCATCGAACGGGCCAAGCACGTGGAAAAGCATGTGGCCGCGCCGCCCGTCAAAATCGAGCCGCAGGTGGTGACCGTGGTGAAATCGGAGCGCGTGGAAAAGGAGCGTCAGGCGCATCTGTTTGAAACCCCCGGCGACGGCAAGCTGCCGCCGCTGTCCCTGCTCGACGAGGCGCCGCCCGTGGTGGAAACGGTGTCCGTGGAAACGCTGGAATTTACGAGCCGCCTGATCGAAAAGAAATTGTCGGACTTTGGCGTGGATGCCAAGGTAGTGGTCGCTTACCCCGGCCCCGTGGTGACGCGCTATGAAATCGAGCCGGCCACGGGCGTCAAAGGCAGCCAGATCGTAGGCCTGGCGCGCGACCTGGCCCGTTCACTGTCGCTGACGTCGATTCGTGTGGTGGAAACCATTCCCGGCAAGAATTACATGGCGCTGGAACTGCCGAACAGCAAGCGCCAGATCGTGCGCCTGACGGAAATCCTCGGCTCCAAGGTCTACAACGATGGCGTGTCCAGCCTGACGATTGCGCTGGGCAAGGATATCGCCGGCAAGCCCGTCGTGGCCGATCTGGCCAAGATGCCCCACTTGCTGGTGGCCGGTACCACCGGTTCCGGTAAATCCGTGGGCATCAATGCGACGATTTTGTCGCTGCTGTACAAATCCGATCCGCTCGACGTGCGCCTGATCCTGATCGATCCGAAGATGCTGGAAATGTCCGTCTATGAAGGCATCCCGCACTTGCTGGCGCCCGTCGTGACCGACATGCGCCAGGCGGGCCACGCGCTGAACTGGGCCGTAAACGAGATGGAACGCCGCTACAAGCTGATGAGCAAGATGGGCGTGCGTAACCTGGCCGGCTACAACGCGAAGATTGCCGACGCGAAAAAGCGCGAAGAACACATCCCGAATCCGTTCAGCCTGACGCCGGACTCGCCCGAGCCGCTGGAGAAACTGCCGACCATCGTCATCATCATCGACGAGCTGGCCGACTTGATGATGGTGGTGGGCAAAAAAGTCGAGGAATTGATCGCGCGTATCGCACAAAAGGCGCGCGCCGCCGGTTTGCACTTGATTCTGGCCACGCAGCGCCCATCTGTAGACGTGATCACGGGGCTGATCAAAGCCAACATCCCCACGCGTATCGCCTTCCAGGTCTCGTCGAAGATCGACTCGCGCACGATTCTCGACCAGATGGGCGCGGAAGCCTTGCTGGGCATGGGCGACATGCTGTACATGCCGCCCGGCACCGGTTTGCCGATGCGCGTGCATGGCGCGTTTGTGTCGGATGAAGAAGTCCACCGTGTTGTCAGCTATCTGAAGCTGCAGGGCGAACCGAATTACATCGAGGGCATCCTCGAAGGCGGCACCCTGGAAGGCGATGGCGCCGAAGGCGGCGCGCCGGGTGAGGGTGGCGGCGAGGCCGATGCCCTGTACGACCAGGCGGTGGCGGTGGTGCTGAAAAACCGCCGCGCCTCGATTTCGCTGGTGCAGCGTCATTTGCGCATCGGCTACAACCGCGCCGCCCGTCTGCTTGAGCAGATGGAGCAGAGCGGGGTGGTATCAACCATGCAATCCAATGGCAACCGGGAAATCCTGGTGCCGGCGGCAAGTAGTGAACAAGGGTAAACAGAATGAAGAATACGACTTTCGCAACAAAAATGATCATCGGCGCGGCCAGCGTCGCCTGCAGTCTGCTGTTCGCCGCCAGCGCCTCGGCCAGCGCGCTGGAGCAGTTCAAGAGCTTTGCCGCCGGCACCAAGTCGGCCAAGGGCGAGTTCGTGCAGCGGCAAGTCAAGAAGGCGGACGCCAGCGGCAAGGCGAAAGTATCGACCCCCGCCAGCGGCACGTTTGAATTCGCCCGTCCAGGCAAGTTCATCTGGACCTATCTGAAACCGTATGAGCAATTGCTGCAAGCGGACGGCGACAAGCTGTATATCTACGACAAGGATTTGAGCCAGGTGACGGTCAAGAAACTGGGCGACGCGCTCGGTTCCTCGCCAGCCGCCATCTTGTTCGGCAGCAACGACCTGGAAAGGAATTTCACCCTGGCCGAAGCGGGCACGCGCGATGGCCTGGAATGGCTGAAAGCGACGCCTAAAGCCAAGGATACGACCTTCGACGAAATCACCATCGGCCTGCGCAATGGCGTGCCCGAAGCGATGGAGTTGCGCGACTCGTTCGGGCAGACGTCGGTGCTGGCGTTCAAGAATTTCCAGAAAAATCCAGCCTTGTCCGCGAACCATTTCAAATTCGTGATGCCAAAAGGCGCAGACGTCATTAATAACTGATTGTAGACCTCTTGTTGTTGACCGGCCTCGCAGCGATGCGGGGCCTTTGCATTCTTACCCGGTAAATACTATGGCGGATCTTTTTTCCACCGCACCGCGCCAGCCGCTGGCCGAAGCCTTGCGGCCTGCTACCCTCAACGAGGTCATTGGCCAGACGCATTTGCTGGGCGTGGGCAAGCCGCTGCGTCTCGCATTCGAGGCGGGCAAGGCCCATTCGATGATCTTGTGGGGGCCGCCCGGCGTGGGCAAGACCACCTTGGCGCGCCTGATGGCGAACGCTTTCGACAGCGAATTCATCGCCCTGTCGGCCGTGTTTGCCGGCGTGAAAGATATCCGCGCAGCCATGGACCAGGCACGCCATAGCCTGGACCAGTTCGGCAAGCACACCTTGTTGTTCGTCGACGAAATCCACAGGTTCAACAAGTCGCAGCAGGATGCCTTGCTGCCCTTCGTCGAATCGGGCCTGGTGACGTTCATAGGCGCGACGACGGAAAACCCCAGCTTCGAAGTCAATTCGGCGCTGCTGTCGCGCGCGCAAGTGTATGTGTTGAAATCGCTCAACGAAGACGAGATGAAGCTGCTGCTGGCCAAGGCGCAAGCGACGGCGCTGACGCACCTGACGTTTGACGAGGCGGCCGCCGACACCCTGATCGGCTATGCCGATGGCGATGCGCGGCGTTTCCTGAACTTACTGGAACAGGCCGAGACGGCCGCCAGCTCGACGGGCACGACGAAGATCGACGCGGCCTTTGTCGACAATGCGCTGACCCTCAATTCGCGCCGCTTCGACAAGGGTGGCGACAATTTCTATGACCAGATTTCCGCCCTTCACAAGTCCGTGCGCGGCTCGAACCCGGATGCGGCCCTGTACTGGTTTTGCCGCATGATCGATGGCGGCGCCGACCCGCGCTACTTGTCGCGGCGCATCGTGCGCATGGCCTGGGAAGACATCGGCCTGGCCGACCCGCGCGCCTTGACCATGGCCAACGACGCAGCGGCAACCTATGAGCGTTTGGGTTCGCCTGAAGGCGAGCTGGCGCTGGGCCAGGCCGTGATCTACCTGGCCATCGCCGCGAAAAGCAATGCCGGCTACAACGCGTTCAACACGGCCATGGCCTTCGTCAAGAAAGATAAATCGAAGGAAGTGCCCGTGCACTTGCGCAATGCGCCGACCAAATTGATGAAGGAACTCGGTTACGGCCACGCCTACCGCTACGCGCACGACGAACCCGATGCGTATGCGGCTGGCGAAACCTACTTTCCGGACGGCATGGCCGAGCCGGGCTGGTACCAGCCTGTGCCGCGTGGCCTGGAAAGTAAAATTGCCGACAAGTTGGCGTGGTTGCGCGAGCTGGACAGAAAAGCAGGCAAGGGCTGAGGCTACAGGCCCAGCAAGCTAAAACCGTCATCCTGCGGCGCGTAGCCGACCAGCTGGCGCGTCGCTTCGATGGATAGCCGCTTGTAGCGGTTGTCCGACACGCCATGCACGACGTGGTAGCCGGGCGGCACCTGCGCACTCACGCAGCAGGCCAGCAGCTGCACCACGTCGCGTTCGCTGATGAAGGCGGCGATGTCGCGCGCGCTGTGCTGTTGACCTGGCGCAAAGTGGGCCACGTTGGCGATGCGCACGGCAATCGCCGTCATGCCATGCTGGTGCGCGAATGCGCAGGCCACGCCTTCGCCGAAGGCCTTGCTGGCGCCATACATGTTGGCGGGCCGGGCCGGCATGTGCTCATGCACTTGCATATCGAGTGGATATCCCTCGATTGCTTGCGCGCTGCTGGCAAACACCACTCTTTTCACTTTCTTTACCTGTGCCGCGCGGAAGATGTTGTGCGTGCCGATGATGTTCGGCTGCAGCAATTGCGCATCGAAATCGGCGCTGGCGTGCGGCACGCCGGCCAGGTGCAGCACGACATCGGTATCCATGCAGGCGGCCAGGCAGGCGGCGTAGTCGCTCACGTCGAGCTGCATGGACGGGCAGGGCGCTTCGGCCAGCCCTTCCGTGTGCAGGTCGGCCAGGCGCAGGGAGAATTCCCCGTGCCGGCGCTTCCAGAAAACGGTGCCGATAACGCCGGCGGCGCCCGTGACGAGCACGCGCAATGTTGCTTGATTCATGTATTCCTTGTATTGAGTGTGTGAGGCCGTGCCAGGTTCAGCCAGCGCAGCAGGGCGGGGCGGGGAGCTGCCGTGGAATGCACGCGGATGCGTCCGCTGCCCACGGCTTCGACCAGCACCAGGCCGTCATTCGGTATCGTGTAGCGTTCGCCGCTGCGCAGCACGCAATCGTCGAACTGGGCGTAGGCCGTAATCCACGCCGTGCCGGACAGGCATTCGATGACCCTGGCGTGCGCTTTTTCCAGGCGCAAGGGCCGTTCGCTGCGTAATTCGTGGTCGGTATGCATGGCATCGCTCCTGTTGTGCTGACAGGAACAGCTTAGGCGCTTGCGGTGAACCATGACAGATGCAGGAAAACGAAATTGTGATGCATACAGTACATTTCGTCGTAGACTGTGCTTGTCAAAAAATCGGGCAACTGTATCTGTGCGGGCCGCGCGCGGCAGCCGCATACTGAAGGGATGAACATGAGCGCGCATTTGAATCTGTACGAGCACCTGGCCAACGAGCTGGGCGCCCTGATCGACTCGCGCGTGTTCGCGCCCGGCGACCGCCTGCCGTCGATCCGCCACCTGGCGCAGCAAAAGCGCATTTCCGTCAGCACGGTGATGCAAGCCTTGCGCCTGATGGAAGACCGGGGGCAGGTCGATGCGCGGCCCCAGTCCGGCTATTTCGTGCGCCACCGGGCGCCGCGCCGCCCGTGCAGTGCCGACGCCCAGCATTTGAAGGAGCCGGCCTTTGTCGGCATCAACAATCTGTTGATGCGCGTACTGAAAGACAATGAAACGGCGAATATCGTGCAGCTGGGCACGGCCTGGCCGCCGGACGAGATACTGCCCGTCAAGCGCATGCAGCGCACCATCAGCGCGGTGGCGCGGCGCGAACCCGCGTTATTGAGCAAGGTCAGCTGCTACGACGTCAGCGAAGGCAATTTCCTGCGCCAGGTGACGCGCCGCGCGCTGGACTGGGGCAAGCTGGACCCGCACGAGATCGTCGTGACGAATTCCTGCACGGAAGCGATCAGCCTGTGCCTGCGCGCCGTGGCCAGGCCGGGCGACACCATCGCCATCGAGTCGGCCACGTATTTCGTGCTGCTGCAGATGATAGAAAGTCTGGGCATGAAGGCGCTGGAAATTCCCACCGACCCGAAGACGGGACCTTCGCTCGATGCGCTGGAGCTGGCCCTGCGCGCCGGCCTCGTGCAAGCGTGTCTGTTCGTGCCGAATGCGAACAACCCGCTCGGTTGCGTCATGCCGGAAGCAAACAAGAAGCGGCTGGCGGGCCTGCTGTCGGAATTCAATATTCCGCTGGTGGAAGACGATGTATATGGTGACCTGTGCTTTGCGCCGCAGCGTCCCTGGCCCGTGAAGGCTTACGACACGAGCGGCAACGTCTTGCTGTGCTCCTCGTTTTCCAAGGCGATCACGCCCGCCTCGCGCGTGGGCTATGTGCTGGCCGGGCGCTTCGCGCAGGAGGTGGCCTTGCTCAAAACCGTGTCGAGCGGTGCCACCAGCCATTTCTTCCAGGCCGTGCTGGCCGATTTTTTGGAAGGCAGCAGCTACGACCAGCAGCTGCGCAAGATGCGGCGCACCCTGGTACAGCGCATCGCCCGCATGTCCGACGCCGTGGCGGCCAGTTTTCCGGCCGAGTGCATGCTGTCCGAGCCGCAGGGCGGTTTCGTGCTGTGGGTGCAGATGCCGCCGCAAGTCGATGCGCTGGCCCTGCATGGCCAGGCCATCGCCGACGGCGTGGCGTATATGCCGGGCCAGCTGTTCTCGGCCTCGGGCAAGTTCAGCAATTATCTGCGCCTCAATTGCGGCAATGCGTGGACGCCGCGCATCGAGCAGGCGATTGGCCGCCTGGGCCGCCTGGTGCATGAGGCCTTGTAACTATTGTCTGCGTTTCAGTCCCTGTTTTTCACCGTTCGCTCCCTGTTTTTCGCCGCTGGTCGCAAGCCGGTGGCGTTGTTTGTCGCCGTTGGCTAAAGTACCACCATACCAGCAGCAGTCAACGACGCAAACTAACCAGGAGTCACATCATGCACGCACTGAAAAACATGGAAATCACCTTTGTCGCCGCCGCCATCATCGCCATCGGCGCCAGCTTCGCCACCGCCGGCGCGAACACCGTGGAAGTGAGCGCCAGCAGCACCGTGATCGCTCAGGCTGTCGACAGCACCATGCCTGTCGTCACCGTCAGCGCCCGCCGCCTGACCGCTGCCGAAAAAGCCGCGTTTATCTGAGCACCGGTTGTAAAGCGGGCGCGAGTGCCTGGCCAGGCCGCCATGACGATGGTGGACCGTGCGCAAAACTCATCGAAGTGAACAGGGTCTTGGTACAATGAGTGCTTTCGATACATCGGCACCGCCATCCACCCATGATAGATATCCAACTTCTCCGTAAAGACATCGCCACCGTCGCAGAACGCCTGGCGACGCGCAATTTCCCGCTCGACGTGGCCGGTTTTACCGCCCTCGAAGCCGAACGCAAGGCGATCCAGACGCGCACCGAGGAACTGCAGGGCAAGCGCAACGCGCTGTCCAAGCAAATCGGCATGTTGAAAGGCAAGGGGGAAGACACCTCGGCCGTGATGGCGCAAGTGGCCGGCCTGGGCGATGAGCTGAAAGCCGATGAAGCAGCGCTGACCCTGGTGCAAGCCAAGCTGAGCGACTTCATCATGGCCGTACCGAATTTGCCGCACGAATCGACGCCAGCGGGCGAAAACGAAGCGGGCAACGTGGAAGTGCGCAAGGTCGGCACGCCGCGCAGCTTCGATTTCGAAGTCAAGGATCACGTCGACGTGGGTGCCCCGCTGGGCCTGGACTTCGAAGTGGCCACCAAGCTGACCGGTTCGCGCTTCTCCGTCATGAAGGGCGGCATCGCCCGTCTGCACCGCGCGCTGGCGCAGTTCATGCTGAACACGCACGTGGATGAGCATGGCTACACGGAATGCTATACGCCATACATGGTCAACGCCGACTCGCTGCGCGGCACGGGCCAGTTGCCGAAATTCGAAGCCGATCTGTTCTCGGTGAAAAAAGGCGGCGCGGAAGGCGAGGGCGAGACCTTCTACCTGATCCCTACCTCGGAGGTGTCGCTGACCAATATCGCGCGCGATGAAATCCTCGCGCTCGATCAATTGCCACTGAAAATGACGGCCCACACGCCATGCTTCCGCTCGGAAGCGGGCAGCTACGGCCGCGACACGCGCGGCATGATCCGCCAGCATCAGTTCGACAAGGTGGAAATGGTGCAAGTGGTGCACCCGGATACCTCGTACCAGGTGCTCGATGACATGGTGGGCCATGCGGAAGCCATTTTGCAACGCCTGGGCCTGCCATACCGCGTGATGTCGCTGTGCACGGGCGACATGGGTTTTGGCGCCACCAAGACCTTCGACTTGGAAGTGTGGTTGCCGGCGCAAAACACCTATCGCGAGATTTCCTCGCTGTCGAACTGCGAAGCCTTCCAGGCCCGCCGCATGCAGGCGCGTTTCCGCAACGCCGCCGGCAAGCCGGAACTGGTGCACACCCTGAACGGCTCCGGCCTCGCAGTGGGTCGCACCTTGGTCGCCGTGCTGGAAAACTACCAGCAAGCAGACGGCAGCGTCGAGATCCCGGCCGTGCTGCGTCCGTATATGGGTGGCCTGACGCATCTGAAGGCTTAAAAATAGTCCTTTTCTTTTTGTTGCGGGCTGCTATAATCTTGCCTTCTCGCAGCAATGCGAGGAAAGACCGCAGTAAATGGAGAGGTGGCAGAGTGGTCGAATGTACTTGACTCGAAATCAAGCGTACGTTAAATCGTACCGTGGGTTCGAATCCCACCCTCTCCGCCAGAACAAATAGAGAAAGCTCCCGCAAGGGAGCTTTTTTTATTTGTGCCGGCGGAAAGGAGTACGCCCCCTGCGGGGCGTACGCGTGGGATTCGAAGCCCCGCGCATATTTGCGCGGGGCTCTCCGAATCGCCCATATAGGTTTTGGTTTTAATTGCCAGCCCTCAGTTGCAAATCGCCAATAAAACCCCTACCCAACCCAACAACACCCATGCTAAAATAGCGCCTCATTCAAACCGGCACGCCAGTTTGAATGAATAGACCGCAGTAAACGGAGAGGTGGCAGAGTGGTCGAATGTACTTGACTCGAAATCAAGCGTACGTTAAATCGTACCGTGGGTTCGAATCCCACCCTCTCCGCCAGAATACATAGAAGAAGCTCCCGCAAGGGAGCTTTTTTTATACCCACGACATATGCAAGCCACCAGCGCAACAATGCAGGTAGAAAAACCGCCCAAAGCGCGCAGCGCAAGGCGTTTTTCCTCCGTTCAGGCTTTGAAAGCCAGCGCCGCCACGAACGCAAGCTAGTGCACCAGCCTCGCCACCGCAAACCTTCAAACCAGCAACATCCGTTTTCATCCCCCCGACATCCACCTTGATGCCAGCCACATCAACCTTCAAATCAGCAACATCCAGTTTTACACCAGCCATGTCTTTTGCGAGTGCGTTGACCTGCTCGTCCATGGTGCCATTCTCCGTGCGTTTCATTCCATGCTCCTCGCTTTTTTTACCCCTGTCAAACAGTGTCCCGAGGGTATCGTGCATGGCCCTGCTATTCTTTGCCAAGCGTTGCGCCAGTGCCGTCGCGCGCTGCAGGTCGACTATTCCTTCGCCCTGTAGCTGGTCCGTGGCAGTCTGTAACGCGACGGCGATCTGTTCGCCGGGGCTGGCCGCAACCTGCAGCCATGCATCGATCTTGCGCTGGCGTGCCTGTCGCTCCAGCGCATCAGGCCGCACCCTTGTATCGCTCAGCTTGTGCATGCTGTTCATGCCGCGTCCTCTTCGCCGGGGGCCTATGCCGATGCTGTCCACGCTACCCCTCGCCATCGCCGCCCACCTTGACCCCGCTCAGCCTATGGTAATCTACCGTATCCCATCCCGCCCTCATACCAAAGCAAAGCAATGAGCCGATTCTGGAGCACCATCGTCAGCGAGCTGACCCCCTACATCCCCGGCGAGCAGCCGAAACTGCCCGACCTGGTCAAACTCAACACCAACGAAAATCCCTACGGCCCGTCGCCGCAGGTGCTGGCCGCGCTGCACGAAGCAGCCAACGACAGCCTGCGCCTCTACCCGGACCCGTCCGCCAGCGAATTGAAGCAAACCCTGGCCGACTACCACGGCTTGAATAGCGCGCAAGTGTTCGTCGGCAATGGTTCCGACGAAGTGCTGGCGCTGGCCTTCATGGCCTTGCTCAAGCACGATGCGCCGCTGCTGTTCCCCGACATCAGCTACAGCTTCTACCCCGTGTATTGCAAACTGTATGGCATCGATTACCGCACGGTAGCGCTCGACGACGCCATGCGCATCCGCCCGGAAGACTACCAGGGGCCGTGCGGTGCCATCATCTTCCCCAATCCCAACGCGCCGACCGGGGTGGACTTGCCGCTGGCTGGCGTGGAAGCGATGCTGCGCGACCATCCCGACGCGGTGGTGGTGGTCGATGAAGCGTATGTGGATTTCGGCGGGGAAAGCGCCGTGGCCCTGGTCGAGCGTTATCCGAACTTGCTGGTGGTGCAGACGTTCTCGAAATCGCGCTCCTTGGCCGGCTTGCGCGTCGGTTGTGCCTTCGGGCATGCAGACCTGATCGAGGCGCTGGAAAGAGTCAAGAACAGTTTCAACTCGTATCCGCTGGACCGGCTGGCGCTGGCCGGCGCCGTCGCCTCGCTGCACGACGAAGCGTATTTCCAGCAGACGCGCCAGGCCGTCATCGCCAGCCGCGAACAGCTGGCGGCAGACTTGACTGAGTTGGGCTTCGAGGTGCTGCCTTCGGTGGCCAATTTCGTCTTTGCCCGCCACCCGCAGCACGACGCGGCGCAATTGGCGGCCGGCTTGCGCGCCCGCTGCGTCATCGTGCGCCATTTCAATGCACCGCGCATCAGTCAGTATTTGCGCATCAGCATCGGCAACGTAGGCGAGTGCGCAGCCCTGATGGCTGCCTTGCGCGAGCTGTTGTCGTGATGGCAGGCCTGGTACGGCTGCGGGCAGCCGTACCAGGCGCCAGTTTGATTACTGCAGGTTGGCCCGGCGGCGGCGCGCCATAAAGCCGAGCAAGCCCAGGCCGCCCAGCAGCATGCCGTAAGTGGCTGGCTCCGGTACGGCCGACACGGACAGGTTATTGATGGTTGGCCAGATACCGATCTGTCCGGCGGTGCTGACGGCCAGGTCGGAGAACGCACCCGACGACACGAAGCCGATAAACGAGGCTTGCGTCGGCAGGGCCAGCTCGTAGGTGAGCAGTTCGCCCAGCGCATTGCGCGCTGTCAGCGTGATGCTCTGGCCATTGGCATACTCGCCGGATAAGTTCGATCCGAAGAAGTATCCCCCTACACCGCGTACGGCGCTGGAAAAGTTGGAGAACAACACGCTGTCGTTACGGTTGTTCGTACTCAGCCAGTTGTCGCTGCCCGTGCCCGCGCCATACAGGATGGGCGAGACGCCAACGCTGCTTGCCGTGTAGGCGTAGCTGCCGGCGCTACGGTTCAGCGGCCCGCCAAGCGCATCGATGGGTAAATCATCAAAGGTATCGACGCCGGTATTGCCGACCGCTGCCAGATAGGCGGACTGGCTGGTAAAGACCGTGATGTCTGCCTGTGCGGCGCTGGCGGCGAATAGCAGGACGGCGGCGCTGATGATTTTCAGGCGGGGGAATGTGGTTTGCAAGATTGACTCCTTAACAGGGATGGGGAAAAGGACAGCGGCACTGTGCATTGAAATTCCTAATGCTAAATCAATATAATATTTGCTAGAAAAAAATGCAATACAAAGTTTCTTTATGATAATTTCCGTCTTGTATGGTTGAAATGCGGATGTTCCCCAATCGCCACCGCTGGCGCGGCCATGATGGCCAGATGGCCGCGCCATGCTGCCGTCACGCGCCATTTGTGCAACAATAATCGGATTCATACCTCGACAGGACGGACAATATGGCAAAAGTGGCATTCATCGGTTTGGGCGTCATGGGTTTCCCCATGGCAGGCCATCTGGCGGCGGGCGGGCATGACGTCACCGTGTACAACCGCAACCCGGCCCGCGCGGCCGCCTGGCTGGAGCAGCACAAGGGCAACAGCGCCGCCACGCCGGCCGCCGCTGCCGCGGGCGCCGAGTTCGTGTTTACGTGCATCGGCAACGATAACGACCTGTACCAGGTGATCCTGGAAGAGGGCGGCTTGCTGTCCGCCATGGCGCCGGGCAGCATCCTGATCGACCATACGACGGCTTCCGCCGAAGCGGCGCGCACCATCCATGCGGCGGCGCAAGAGCAGGGCGTGTTCTTCCTCGACGCGCCCGTGTCCGGCGGCCAGGCGGGCGCGGAAAACGGCAAGCTGACGGTGATGGTGGGCGGCGACGCGCAAGCGTATGCGCGGGCCGAACCCGTCATCGCGCTGTTCTCGCGCGCCGTCACCTACATGGGCGCGTCCGGTTCGGGCCAGCTGACGAAGATGGTCAACCAGATCTGCATCGCCGGCCTGGTGCAGGCGCTGAGCGAAGGCATCGCCTTCGCAGAAAACGCGGGCCTGGACGCGGCGCTGGTGGTGGACGTCATTTCCAAGGGCGCGGCGCAGTCGTGGCAGCTGGAAAACCGGGGCAAGACCATGATCGAACGCAAGTTCGACTTCGGTTTCGCCGTTGACCTGATGCGCAAGGACCTCGGTATCTGCCTCGCTGAAGCCAAGCGCAACGGCAGCGACCTGCCCGTGACGACCTTGACGGACCAGTTCTATGCCGAAGTGCAGCAGGAGGGTGGCAACCGTTACGACACGTCCAGTCTGATTACCCGCTTGAACAAAAAGTAAGCCCTTAGGCTCATAAGTACAAGAACGGCGCGTCCCTGCAAAGGGCCGCGCCGTTTGTCGTTTACGGGGGGTAAAAATAAAAAAACGTCAGTTTCCGGAACATCCGGTTTCGATTTTCATGGAAAAGCATGGACTTCGCTAGCTCATCGTGTATTATTAAAAAACGAGATGAAATGTCCCAATTTTTAAAACATTATGAGCGGACCCGCATGAAAACCAACTCCTCAGCGATAACACGCGTTGTCGACAAGAACATTCCCTACCTGTCTTCCGCCGTTGCCATCTGGCGCCCCCGCGCCGTGCTGCGCAGCTGGCCCGGCGTGGCCATCGCGCTGGTGATCGCCCTGTCTGCTACCTTTATTTCCAGCAATTACGGCGGCCCGCAACTGCTGTATGCGCTGTTCTTCGGCCTGGCCTTCCACTTCCTCGCGTCCGATCCCACCTGCAAGCCCGGCATCGAATTTTGCAGCAAGATCCTGCTGCGCACGGGCGTGGCCCTGCTGGGCGCGCGCATCACCTTCAACCAGATCGCTTCCGTAGGCGTAACGCCATTATTGATCGTCGTCGGCGGCCTGGTGGCGACCTTGGGCTTTGGCTACCTGCTGGCCAAGTGGCTGAAACGCCCCATCACGGAAGGCATTTTGTCGGGTGGCTCGGTCGCCATCTGCGGCGCCTCGGCCGCGCTGGCCATCTCGGCCGTGCTGCCGCAAACCAAGGAAAACGAAAAGTTCACGCTGCTGACGGTGGTGGGCGTGACGTCGCTGTCGACCCTGGCCATGATTGTTTACCCGCTGCTGGTCAAGCTGCTGGGCTTTGACCCGACGGAAGCGGGCGTCTTCATCGGCGGCACCATCCACGACGTGGCGCAAGTGGTGGGCGCCGGCTATCTGGTGAGCAACCACACGGGCGACGTGGCCACCTTCGTGAAACTGACGCGTGTCGCTTGCCTCGTGCCCGTCGTGCTGGGCCTGTCGATCATGTTCAAGCGCAAGGATGGCAAGAGCGAAGTCGATGCGCCGCCGCTGGTGCCGTTTTTCCTGATCGGTTTTGTGTGGCTGGTGATTACCAACAGCCTGGGCCTGATCCCGCAGGAAGTGAATGGCTGGATCAACAATGCCTCGCGCGCCTGTCTGGTCATTGCGATTGCCGCGCTGGGCGTGAAAACATCGTTCCAGTCGCTGGCCTCGCTGGGCTGGCGTCCCGTGATCATGCTGGTGATGGAAACGGTGTGGATCGCCGCCTTCGTCGCCATCGCCGTCCTGCTGACGCGCTAAGCGAGTCGGGCCCGCCATGAAGATCCTTGTCCTCGGCGCCGGCGTGGTCGGCACGGCATCGGCCTGGTATTTGCGCCAGGCGGGCCACGACGTGCGCGTGCTGGAACGCCAGGCGGGCGCCGCGCAGGAAACCAGTTTTGCCAACGGCGGGCAGATTTCCGTCTCACACGCGGAACCGTGGGCCAATCCCGCCACCCTGCGCAAGGTGCTCACGTGGCTGGGCAAGGACGACGCGCCGCTGCTGTTCCGTCCCCGCCTTGACCCGCTGCAATGGCAGTGGGCCTTGCACTACCTGCGTGAATGCCTGCCGGCCAGGGTGTCGCGCAATATGCGCCAGATCGTCGCCCTTGCCGAGTACAGCCGGCAGAGTTTGCAGGCGCTGCGGCGCGAGACGGGCATAGCCTACGACCACCTGGAGCGGGGCATCCTGCATTTCTATACGGAGCAGCAGGAGTTCGATAAATCGCAAGCGGGTGCCGCGCTGTTGCGCGAACTGGGCTGCCCGCGCAATACCGTCAGCGCCGATGAAGTGATCCGGCTGGAACCGGCCCTGCGCCACGCGCGCAGCCGCATCGTCGGCGGCGATTTTACGGCCAGCGACGAATCGGGCGACGTGCATCTGTTTACCACGGCCCTGGCCGCGCGCGCCGCCAAGGCCGGCGTGGATTTTCAGTTCAGCACGACGGTGACGCGCTTGCTGGCCGATGGCGAGCGCATCACGGGCGTGGAATGCATCGACGCGCAGGGCCGCCACCGCATCGAGCACGCGGATGCCGTGGTGGTGGCCATGGGCAGTTTTTCCGCACCGCTGCTGCAGCCGCTGGGCATCCGCTTGATGCTGTATCCAGGCAAGGGTTATTCCGCCACGTATCCGATCATCGACCCCGTCAGCGCGCCGTCCGTATCGCTGACGGACGATGGCCACAAATTGGTGTTTTCGCGTCTGGGATCGCGCCTGCGCGTGGCCGGTACGTGCGAGCTGAACGGCTACACGCGCGAACTCAATCCCGTGCGCTGCGCCGCCATCACGCGCCGCGTGCAAGCGCTGTTTCCCCACGCCTGCGATTACAGCGCCCCCGTCTACTGGGCCGGCTTGCGCCCCCTGACACCGTCGAACGTGCCGTATATCGGCGCCACGCGCTACCGCCAGCTGTTCCTCAACACGGGCCACGGCACCCTGGGCTGGACCATGGGCTGCGGCGCGGGCAGGGCGATCGCCGACCTCGTATCGGGACGGCGGCCCGACGTCGATTTTGCGTTTTGCGGCGAAGCCCCGCGGCATGAGGCCGCTTTGGTTCAACTTAGGAGAGCACCACGATGAGAGACGACGCCACCCCCAGCCAACCACCGACCGGCCTGACCCTGGCCGGCACCACCTATCAGTCGCGCCTGCTGGTAGGCACGGGCAAATACAAGGATTTCGAGGAAACGCGCCGCGCCATTGAAGAGAGCGGCGCCGAGATCGTCACGGTCACGATCCGCAGGGTCAACATCGGCCAGGAGAAGGGCGAGCCCAACCTGCTCGACTTCATTCCACCGTCGAAATACACGATTTTGCCCAACACGGGCGGCTGCTACAACGCGCGCGACGCCGTCTACACCTTGCAACTGGCGCGCGAACTGCTGGGCGGGCACCCGCTGTGCAAGCTGGAAGTGCTTGGCGATGAAAAGACCCTGTTTCCGAACATGCCGGAAACGTTAAAAGCGGCCGGGGAGCTGGTGCGCGACGGTTTCCAGGTGATGGTGTATTGCAGTGACGACCCCATCCAGGCGCGCATGCTGGAAGACCTCGGCTGCATCGCCGTCATGCCGCTGGCGTCCCTGATCGGCTCGGGCATGGGCATTCTGAATCCGTGGAATCTCTCCCTGATCATCGAGCAGGCCAGCGTGCCCGTGCTGGTCGACGCGGGTGTGGGCACGGCGTCGGACGCGGCCATCGCCATGGAACTCGGCTGTGACGGCATCCTGATGAATACCGCTATCGCAGCGGCGCGCGAGCCGATCCGCATGGCGCGCGCCATGAAATTGGCAGTGCAGGGCGGACGCGAGGCTTACCTGGCCGGACGCATGCCCCGGAGAGCAGGCGTCATGAGTGCTGCGCCCTCATCGCCGATGGCCGGGCTGATCGCCTGAGCCAGATTTGTAGCACCGTAGTTGATTTTCGTTTCAAGCGTTTATAAAAACCACAATACCTGGAGATGACATGAAACACACACTCGTAGCGGCAGCCATCCTGGCCTCCTTCCTTGCCGGCAACGCCAGCGCCCAATCGTCCGTCACCGTGTACGGCTTGCTGGACGCGGGCCTGACGTCCGAACACGGCGGCGCGGACGGTTCCGTCACCAAGCTGGCCACCGGCGTGCAGTCGGGCAGCCGCATCGGCTTCAAGGGCACGGAAGACCTGGGCAACAATCTGAAGGTCAACTTCTTGCTGGAAAATGGCCTTGACCTCGATACGGGCGCCAACCGCCAGGGCGCGCTGTTTGGCCGCAAGGCCTATGTGGGCCTGTCCGGCGACTTCGGCGCCGTCAACCTGGGCTTGCAACACAACCCGCTGTTCACTGCGCTGGACAATATCGACCCGTTCGAGACGGGTCTGACGGGCGCCTCGCTCAACCTGATGAGCGTGGCCAGCCTGCGCACGAAAAACGCCATCATGTACGAAACGCCGAAGGTGAAGGGCTTGTCGGCTGCCATCATGGTTGGCCTCGGTGAAAAGCCGGACAGCGCCAGCCTGGGCCGCACCGTCGACTTTTCCATCGACTATGCCAACGGCCCGCTGGTGCTGACCCTGGCGCACGACAAGCGCAAGGATAGCGAGCTGAACACAGCCAAGGTGACTTTGCTGGGCGGCACGTACGACTTCGGCCCCGCCAAGCTGCACGCCGCATATGAGACGGACAAGGACGATGCGGGCACGGATTTCCGCAACTACATGCTGGGCGTGTCCGCGCCGGTCAGCGCAGCGGGCAGCGTGATGGCGTCGTACATCAAGAAGGATGACCGCACGAATGCGCGCCGCGGCGGGCGCCAGCTGGCCATTGGCTACACGTATGCCTTGTCCAAGCGCACCAATCTGTACACCTCGTACGGGCGCATCAACAACGATGGCGCGGGCACCAACTTCGTTGGCGACGCTTCCAGCGGCGGCAGCGTGCCCTTGCCTGGGCATAACTCCAGCGCCTTCACGGCGGGCATGCGCCTGAAATTCTAAGGCGCAGCGCACGAGGTATCGATGGCGGGCTGTCTGTTGCGGATAGTCCGCCATTGTTGTTTCAGCAGTGGTGCACATGCACGGATTCCGGATTCAGGAATGAAACAGTCCGATTTTTCATGAATTTTCATTGACAGCGCATTTCGCAACCGTTAAATTGAACACGTATTTCAAATATCGGAACAAAATATACCGATTTTTCATAAAACCGTAAGGAGACTGAGCCATGACCGATTTGTCCGACCAAAAAGCCGCCGCCGCAGTGGCCACCCCCACCGGCCCGCAAAAAATGACGCCTTCCGAAGCGTTCGTGGAAACCCTGGCCGCCAATGGCGTGACCGACATGTTCGGCATCATGGGCTCGGCCTTCATGGACCCGATGGACATCTTTGCCCCGGCCGGCATCCGCCTGATCCCTGTCGTGCACGAGCAGGGCGCCGGCCACATGGCCGACGGCTATGCCCGTGTCTCGGGCCGCCACGGCGTGGTCATCGGCCAGAACGGCCCCGGCATCAGCAATTGCGTGACCGCGATTGCCGCGGCCTACTGGGCGCACACCCCCGTCGTGATCATTACCCCTGAGACCGGCACGATGAGCATGGGCCTGGGCGGCTTCCAGGAAGCGAACCAGCTGCCGATGTTCGAGGAATTCACGAAATACCAGGGTCATGTGACCAATCCGGCCCGCATGGCGGAATTTACGGGTCGCTGCTTTGACCGCGCCATGTCGGAAATGGGCCCGACGCAACTGAACATCCCGCGCGACTATTTCTATGGCGAAATCAAGGCAGAAATCCCCAAACCGAACCGCCTGGACCGTGGCGCCGGCGGAGAACACAGCCTCAATGAGGCGGCCGAACTGCTGGCCAAGGCCAAGTTCCCCGTCATCATCTCCGGCGGCGGCGTGGTCATGGGCGAAGCGATCGAGGAATGCAAGGCGCTGGCCGAGCGCCTCGGTGCGCCAGTGGTGAACAGCTATTTGCACAACGACTCGTTTCCCGCCAGCCATCCGCTGTGGTGCGGTCCGCTCGGCTATCAAGGCTCGAAAGCGGCGATGAAACTGATCGCCCAGGCCGACGTCGTCGTGGCCCTCGGTTCGCGTCTGGGACCGTTCGGCACCTTGCCGCAGCACGGCATGGATTACTGGCCGAAAAACGCCAAGATCATCCAGATCGATGCGGACAACAAGATGCTGGGCCTGGTGAAAAAGATTTCGGTGGGCATCTGCGGCGACGCCAAGGCGGCCGCCAAGGCGATCCTCTCGCGCCTGGATGGCAAGACGCTCGATTGCGACGCCACGCGCGACGCGCGCTATGCCACCGTGCAAGCGGAAAAAGCCGCGTGGGAAAACGAACTGGACAACTGGACGCACGAGAAGGATGCGTACAGCCTGGACATGATCGAAGAGCAAAAGAAAGAGCCGGGCAATTACTTGCACCCGCGCCAGGTCTTGCGCGAGCTGGAAAAAGCCATGCCGGAAGACGTGATGGTGTCGACCGACATCGGCAACATCAACTCGGTGGCCAACAGCTATCTGCGCTTTGAAAAGCCGCGCAGCTTCTTTGCGGCGATGAGCTTTGGCAACTGCGGCTACGCGTTCCCGACCATCATCGGCGCCAAGGTGGCCGCACCGCACCGTCCGGCCGTGTCGTATGCGGGTGACGGCGCCTGGGGCATGAGCCTGATGGAAACGATGACCTGCGTGCGCCACAACATCCCGGTGACGGCGGTGGTGTTCCACAACCGCCAGTGGGGCGCGGAAAAGAAAAACCAGGTGGATTTCTACAACCGCCGCTTCGTCGCCGGTGAACTCGACAACCAGAGCTTCGCGGAAATTGCACGCGCCATGGGCGCCGAAGGCATCACGGTCGACAAGCTGGAAGACGTGGGGCCAGCCTTGAAGAAGGCCATAGCCATGCAGATGAATGAAGGCAAGACGACCATCATCGAAATCATGTGCACGCGCGAACTGGGCGACCCGTTCCGCCGCGATGCGCTGAGCAAGCCGGTGCGGCATCTGGATAAATATAAAGACTACGTCTGATGTGGCGGGTGTTGTTGGATTACGCCCTGGCGGGCTAATCCAACCTACCCAACCTACCCAACCTACGCCACTGTGTAGAGGTCGGATTAGCCGGGCGCAAGCCCGGCGTAATCCGACACCACCCTGACCGATCCTTGTATGACCCCGGCAATCGCGCCGGGTTTTATGTGCCGGAATCATTTGCATGCTGCCATGGTTCCGGCACTTTTTTTACCGAATTGGAGTCGCCATGAAAGCCCTGCACCGCATCATAGCCCAAGCCCGCGCCGTGCCGAAAAACATCGTCTTGTGCGAGGGCGACGATGCGCGCGTATTGCAGGCGGCCGCGCGGGCGGCAAGCGAAGGCCTGGCGCATATCACCCTCGTCGGCAAGCCGGCCGCCATCCTGGCCCTGGCGCGCGAACACGCGCTGGACCTCGATGCCGTGCGCCTGGTCGACCCGGCCACTTCCGAGGAGTCGGAGCACTATGCCCAGCAATTGTTTGTGCTGCGCCAGGCCAAGGGCATGACGGTGGAGCAGGCGCGTATCGCCGTGCAAGAGCCGCTGTGCTACGCCAACCTGATGGTGCGCCTGGGCGACGCCGACGGCTGCGTGGCGGGGGCCGTGCACACGACGGCCGACGTGGTGCGCAGTGCCATCCAGATCATCGGCGTCGATCCCGCCTTCAAGCTCGTGTCCAGCTTTTTCCTGATGATGCTGTGCGAACCGTTCCACAGCCTGAAGGGCGGTTTCATCTTTTCCGACTGCGCCCTGGTGGTCGACCCGAAGGCGGAAGAGCTGGCCGACATCGCCATGGCCGCCGCCGACAGCGCGCAAGCGTTGCTGATGGAAGAGCCGCGCGTGGCCATGCTGTCGTTTTCCACCAGCGGCAGCGCCCACCACGCGGCCGTCGACAAGGTGCACGCGGCCACGGACCGGGTCAAGGCCCAGCGTCCGCTGCTGGCCATCGATGGCGACGTGCAGCTCGATGCGGCCATCGTGGCCGAGATTTCGCAGAGAAAAGTCAAGGATTCCGTCGTCAACGGCCGCGCGAACGTGCTGGTGTTCCCGAACCTGGATGCGGGCAATATCGGCTACAAGCTGGCCGAGCGCATGGGCGGCGCCGTCGCCATCGGCCCCTTGCTGCAAGGCTTGAACAAGCCGGCCAACGATTTGTCGCGCGGTTGCTGCGCCGACGATGTGTATAACGTGATTGCGGTCACGTCCGTGCAGGCCCAGGGTGGGCGCTGAGTTGTTCAGCCTGCCCGTGCTGGCGCTGCTGGGCGTGGTGGCGGCCGGTACGTATTTCCAGACCGTCACGGGCTTTGGCCTGGGCATGATCGTCATGGGCGTGGCCAGCGGACTGGGCCTGGCGCCCGTGCCCGCGCTGGCGGCCCTCGTCAGTTTGTTGTCGCTGGCCAATTGCCTGGTGGCCTTGCCGGGCGCCTTGCATCATCTGGATTGGCGCGCTATCCGCGCGGCCAGCATCGGCTTGCTGCCGGCCATGGCGGCCGGCGTCTTGCTATTGGGATACCTGGACCAGGCGTATGCGCCCTTGCTGAAGCTGCTGCTGGGCGCGGCCATCGTGTATGGCGGCGTCAGCATCCTGCTGCAGGCGCCGCCTGGACCGGGCGCGGCCGATAAACGCAGCTTTTTCATCAGCGGCGTATGCGGCGGCCTGTTTTCGGGCCTGTTTTCGCTGGCCGGACCACCGCTTGTGTACCAGTTCTACCGCCAGGAAATGAGTTTAAAGACCATCCGCTACAGCCTGATCTTCCTGTTCGCCATCAGCGCGGGCGGACGTTCGCTGATGGCGGGCAGCCAGGGTCAGCTCGATGCGAAAGTGTTACTTTTGTGCATGCTGGCCCTGCCTGTCGGCGTGCTGGCCACCATGGCAGGCAAGCGCTATCCGCCACCGATCGCCCAGCGCGGCATGCGCCGCATCGCGTTTGCCGTGCTGACCTTGATCGGCCTTTCCTTGATGGCGGCGGCCGTGCCGCAATTGTTTACTTAGCGAGCGCGGGTTCAGGGCCGTACTGCCGCGTTGGCGAAGAAGCGGTAACCGGCGTTGCGCGCCGTATTGATGGGCAGGGACAGCCCGGTGGCTTGCTCGGTCTTGCGGCGCAGGCGGCGGATCTGCGTGTCGAGGCGGCGCTGATCGTAGTCGAGGAAATCCTCGCCCAGCGACTCGACGATTTGCTGGCGGCTGACGATGCGCTCGGGCTCTGCCATCAGTACCTGCAGCACGGTCAAGTCTTGCTGCGACAGCGCGATGGCGCAGCAACCGGGCGGCAACAGGCGGCGCGGCCCCAGTTCGAGTATCCACGTGGGCACGGTCACCGGTTCGCCCAGGCGGCGGCGCAGGCTGCTCAGGGTGGCAGCCAGCTCATCGAGGTCGGTATTTTTCGGCAGATAGTAATCGGCGCCGTCGATCAAGCCGCTTACCTTGTGTTGCATCGCGCTGCGCGCAGTAAAGACGACAATGCCTAGTTGCCGGCCCTCGGCCCGCAGCGCGCGGACCAGTTCCATGCCGTCGCCATCGGGCAAGCCCAGGTCGATGACGGCAATATGGTGCTGCGTGGGAGCGTAACAGGCTCGAAAGTCAGCCAGGTTGGCGACTGCACTGACGCGATAGCCGCAATCGCCAAGAAATTCGGTCAGTTCTTGCCGCAGGACGGCTTCATCTTCAAGCAGAATAAGGTTCAACATGGGGCAAGGATACCCGATCGTTTTCGCGGCGTGAAGGTCTGACTGGAATTGCCCGCGCTGTTTCCCCGCTTTACCTGTGGCGTTGTCGGCGTCACCGCTGCCGCTGGTCGTCCTGCTCATCGTGCTGGCCACATGGTTCACACTGTGCGGACAGCGTCCGGCACGCGCCTTCCTGCTGATTTTCGTCCTGATCAGTTTTCTGCGCAGTATGGCGGTGCTGCCACCTTGGGCGCGTTTGTCCACATGATGCTGATGAGCCCGCGTTTGAACCGGCGCAATGTGGAACTGTGCTGCGGCAAGGTCAGGCAGAACAGTGCCGGCATGGATGGCATCGTCAGTTTTTCGCTGCATACACCCGCCTGGATACATCGCGATTCCCGACTGAATCAGTCGGGAATCGCTCAGATTTGCTCACTTATAAATCTGGAATCGTTGTTATATTTTCCCTAAAGAAATTTCTGTAGCTTTTGGCCACATTTGTGTGGTGAAAGGCAATAGGGTTGAAAGCGAGGGAGAGGCTGTCTGTGCGCATGGCGCATGCATGGCCGATATCGCCATTTCCACCGACTCACCCGCCGCCAGGGGCGCGGGTGGGTCGGCGCGTGGGTACTCCGTATACAAAATATCAACAAGGATAGACTGCATGCATCGTCACGGATCATTGAATCACATTTATCGACTCGTCTGGAGTCATGTTCTGAACGCCTGGGTTGCCGTTGCCGAGACGTCGCGCGGGCGCGGCAAGGGCGGACGCCGCAAGTTGGCCGCGGCCGCGGCCGCCATGGCGGCGTTGGCGCTGGGAGGCCCCGCCTGTGCCGGGCCCACGGGAGGCCAGGTAGTGGCCGGCTCGGCGAGCATCACCCAGTCCGGCGCGACAACGACGATTCAGCAGACGAGCCAGCAAGCTGCGCTGAACTGGGCCAGCTTTAATGTGGGCAGCAAGGAAACCGTCAACTTCGTGCAACCGTCGGCCAGCGCGCTCGCCGTCAACCGCATTCTCGACAGCAATGGTTCGCAGATACTCGGGCGACTTAATGCCAACGGCCAGGTCTACCTGATCAACCCGAACGGCATCCTGTTTGGCCGCACCGCGCAGGTCAATGTGGGTGCTCTTGTCGCTTCGACCCTCGATGTCGACACTGCCAGCCTTGCTGGCAACAAGCATGTCTTCAGCGGCAATGGAGGCGGAAGCATCGTCAATGAGGGCACCATCCGTGCTGCCGATGGTGGCTATGTCGCGCTGGTGTCCGCGAAGATCAGCAACAGCGGCACCATCGCTGCCCATGCCGGCAGCGTGCTGATGGGTGCTGGCAGCCAGGTCACGCTGGACCTGGGTGGTCCCGTCAAGCTGCAGGTGACGCAAGGCGCACTCGATACCCTGATCGACAACGGCGGCGCCATCCGGGCCGATGGCGGCCAGGTCTACCTGACGGCCAAGGCGGCGGGCGAACTGGCGGCGAGTGTCATCAATAATACGGGCGTGATCGAAGCGCATACCCTGGCCACCGGTGAAAAAGGCCAGATTGTGTTGCTGGGCGATATGAAGAAGGGCAACCTCCATGTCGCCGGCGTGCTCGACGCCAGTGCGCCGCAAGGCGGCGACGGCGGCTTCATTGAAACCAGCGCGAACCAAGTCGACATCGGCGCCGTGCGTGTCACTACGGCTGCACCGCGCGGCAAGACGGGCACCTGGCTGATCGATCCGAACGACTTCACTGTCGCTGCCAGTGGCGGCAACATGACGGGGGCCGATGTGTCCAATGCCCTGGCCAGCAATAATTTCTCCATCATGACGACCAGCATGGGCACGACGGGCGGCCTAGGCGATATCTATGTGAATGACGCCGTCAACTGGTCGGCCAACAAACTCACGCTTACTGCCGAGCGCAACATCAATATCAATGCGAACCTGAACGCCACGGGCACTGCGTCGCTGGCTTACCAGTATGGCCAGGCGACGGCCGATGGCGCGGGCAGCGGCTATCAGGTGGCGGCCGGCGTGGCCGTCAACATTCCTGCCGCCAGTGCCTTTACCTGGCAAAAGGGCAGTGCTGGCGCAGTGAAGAATCTGGTGCTGGATAACGGCAAGGTACGCTTTGGCTCTGGCCAGGAAGACTCCTTTACCAGCGACGGCCTGCTAAAGACGCCATTTTATTTCGATAACACTAGCCCGGGCCGCAACGGCTGGTTCCAGCTGACCCTTGGCCGGCCCTTCGACTTTGCCGTGGCCGCTGGCGGCAATGGCGGCAGCGCCTGGAACAACAATGGACAGGTCCTGACCACCGACCGTTTTAACGGCGGCTTCCCTGGCATGGACGACGATTTCCCCGGCATGCCTACGGGCGGCAGTTATTCCTCGGCGCTGAGCAACCGTACGCTGAACATCGCCGGCTACCGGGAAGGCCTGGGGACGATCGTGACGACGGGGACGCTCAATTTCAGCAGCCTGAATCAGTCAGCCAGCATCGCGCACACCTATATCTTGAAGGCGGGTGATGCCTTCGTCAACATGGACAGCCGGCTGACCAATTTGAGCAATGCGCCGCTGACGAATGTCCGCATGTGGCTGGGCACGGGCGATGATTTTATCGGCAATTCGGATCGCAATTTCAAGATCAAGGGCAACATCGTTTCGGGTGCGTTTGCCCAGTTGACCGATAGCAATACCGCGTCGAATGCCATCATGGTGACGGAAACCAATAGCATTACCAGCGGCTCGGCCGTGCTGTTCTATTCCACGACGGCTGGCGTGGATACCGTGCACAGCAATTGCTGCTTCTTTTCCAATGCCGTCAACCAGAACCCGCGTGGCGCATCCGTCGCTTCCGGCCCGACGGACGGCAGCTACGCCATGTTCCTGCGCGCAGCCGACCTGGCGCCGGGCCAGTCCGGCGGTCTGTCCGTTTACTATGCGGCGGCGCCTGTGGCGCAATTGAAGGACGCCATCGTTTCCGTCGACAATGCCGCCGGCAACGCTTCCAAACCTGTGTATGTCCGCTTGACGCCAGGCAGCAGCGTGTATGGCGACTTGCCCGTCTTTAACTATGCGCTGTACGATGCGCTGAGCGGCGGCACGCTGATTAGCGATGCCGGCGCGAGCGGCACGGTTTCCTGGCTGGGCGCGCCGACGGCTACGTCTTCGGCTGGCGTCTACACGATCAGCTACAACACTGGCTTGGTGCTGGGCAAGACGGGCTATACCCTGACGCCGGGCGGCCCTGTCTACTGGACGGTGACGCCCCGCCCGCTGAACGTGGCCGTGACGAAAACCTACGATGGCAGCAGCACCTTCAATTCGGGCTTCGTCCTGTCTGGCTTGGTCAATGGCGACAGCGCGCCCACGGTTGCCGGTTCGGCCACTGTTGGCAGCCGCAATGCCGGCCGCTACAGCAGTTTCGATTCCAGCACCTTGAGCCTGTCCAACAGCAATTATGTGCTGAACGCCAGCGGCGTCAGCGCCAGCATCGACCCGCGTCCCATCATGGTGGCCGCCGACGCGAAGAGCAAGGTGTACGGCAATGTCGATCCGAACCTGACTTACCAGGTGACGAAAGGTGCGCTGGTGGAAGGCGACAGCCTGTCCGGCGCCTTGCGCCGCGTGGCCGGTGAAAACGTGGGCAGCTACACGATCGACGCCTCGGCCCTGGCCAACGGCAACTATGTGGTGACGGCGCACAACGGCGCCTTGAGCATCGATGCGCGCCCGATCACGGTAACGGCCGATGCGAAAAGCAAGGTCTACGGCAACGTCGATCCTGGCCTGACGTATCAGGTGACGCAGGGCAGCCTGGTGGCTGGCGACAGCCTGTCCGGCGTCTTGCGCCGTGCTGCCGGTGAAAACGTGGGCAGCTACACGATCGACGCCTCGGCCCTGGCCAACGGCAACTATGTGGTGACGGCGCACAACGGCGCCTTGAGCATCGATGCGCGCCCGATCACGGTAACGGCCGATGCGAAAAGCAAGGTCTACGGCAACGTCGATCCTGGCCTGACGTACCAGGTCACGCAGGGCAGCCTGGTCGCTGGCGACAGCCTGGGTGGCGTGCTGCGCCGTGCTGCCGGTGAAAACGTGGGCAGCTACACGATCGACGCCTCGGCTCTGGCCAATGGCAACTATGTGGTGACGGCGTACAACGGCGCCTTGAGCATCGCCGCGCGCCCGATCACGGTAACGGCCGATGCGAAAAGCAAGGTCTACGGCAATGTCGATCCTGGCCTGACGTACCAGGTGACGCAGGGCAGCCTGGTCGCTGGCGACAGCCTGGGTGGCGTGCTGCGCCGCGCGGCCGGTGAAAACGTGGGCAGCTACACGATCGACGCCTCGGCTCTGGCCAATGGCAACTATGTGGTGACGGCGTACAACGGCGCCTTGAGCATCGCCGCGCGCCCGATCACGGTAACGGCCGATGCGAAAAGCAAGGTCTACGGCAATGTCGATCCTGGCCTGACGTACCAGGTGACGCAGGGCAGCCTGGTCGCTGGCGACAGCCTGGGTGGCGTGCTGCGCCGCGCGGCCGGTGAAAACGTGGGCAGCTACACGATCGACGCCTCGGCCCTGGCCAATGGCAACTATGTGGTGACGGCCCACAACGGCGCCTTGAGCATCGATGCGCGCCCGATCACGGTAACGGCCGATGCGAAGAGCAAGGTCTACGGCAATGTCGATCCTGGCCTGACGTACCAGGTCACGCAGGGCAGCCTGGTCGCTGGCGACAGCCTGTCCGGCGTCTTGCGCCGTGCTGCCGGTGAAAACGTGGGCAGCTACACGATCGACGCCTCGGCCCTGGCCAACGGCAACTATGTGGTGACGGCGCACAACGGCGCCTTGAGCATCGATGCGCGCCCGATCACGGTAACGGCCGATGCGAAAAGCAAGGTCTACGGCAACGTCGATCCTGGCCTGACGTACCAGGTGACGCAGGGCAGCCTGGTCGCTGGCGACAGCCTGGGTGGCGTGCTGCGCCGTGCTGCTGGTGAAAACGTGGGCAGCTACACGATCGACGCCTCGGCCCTGGCCAACGGCAACTATGTGGTGACGGCGCACAACGGCGCCTTGAGCATCGATGCGCGCCCGATCACGGTAACGGCCGATGCGAAAAGCAAGGTCTACGGCAATGTCGATCCTGGCCTGACGTACCAGGTGACGCAGGGCAGCCTGGTCGCTGGCGACAGCCTGGGTGGCGTGCTGCGCCGTGCTGCCGGTGAAAACGTGGGCAGCTACACGATCGACGCCTCGGCCCTGGCCAACGGCAACTATGTGGTGACGGCGCACAACGGCGCCTTGAGCATCGCCGCGCGCCCGATCACGGTAACGGCCGATGCGAAAAGCAAGGTCTACGGCAATGTCGATCCTGGCCTGACGTATCAGGTGACGCAGGGCAGCCTGGTGGCTGGCGACAGCCTGGGTGGCGTGCTGCGCCGCGCGGCCGGTGAAAACGTGGGTAGCTACACGATCGACGCCTCGGCCCTGGCCAATGGCAACTATGTGGTGACGGCGCACAACGGCGCCTTGAGCATCGATGCGCGCCCGATCACGGTAACGGCCGATGCGAAAAGCAAGGTCTACGGCAACGTCGATCCTGGCCTGACGTACCAGGTCACGCAGGGCAGCCTGGTCGCTGGCGACAGCCTGGGCGGCGTGCTGCGCCGTGCTGCCGGTGAAAACGTGGGCAGCTACACGATCGACGCCTCGGCCCTGGCCAACGGCAACTATGTGGTGACGGCGCACAACGGCGCCTTGAGCATCGATGCGCGCCCGATCACGGTAACGGCCGATGCGAAAAGCAAGGTCTACGGCAATGTCGATCCTGGCCTGACGTACCAGGTGACGCAGGGCAGCCTGGTCGCTGGCGACAGCCTGGGTGGCGTGCTGCGCCGCGCGGCCGGTGAAAACGTGGGCAGCTACACGATCGACGCCTCGGCCCTGGCCAACGGCAACTATGTGGTGACGGCGCACAACGGCGCCTTGAGCATCGATGCGCGCCCGATCACGGTAACGGCCGATGCGAAGAGCAAGGTCTACGGCAACGTCGATCCTGGCCTGACGTACCAGGTGACGCAGGGCAGCCTGGTCGCTGGCGACAGCCTGAACGGCGTGCTGCGCCGTGCTGCCGGTGAAAACGTGGGCAGCTACACGATCGACGCCTCGGCCTTGGCCAACGGCAACTATGTGGTGACGGCGCACAACGGCGCCTTGAGCATCGATGCGCGCCCGATCACGGTAACGGCCGATGCGAAAAGCAAGGTCTACGGCAACGTCGATCCTGGCCTGACGTACCAGGTGACGCAGGGCAGCCTGGTCGCTGGCGACAGCTTGGGTGGCGTGCTGCGCCGTGCTGCTGGTGAAAACGTGGGCAGCTACACGATCGACGCCTCGGCCCTGGCCAATGGCAACTATGTGGTGACGGCGCATGACGGCGCCTTGAGCATCGATGCGCGCCCGATCACGGTAACGGCTGATGCGAAAAGCAAGGTCTACGGCAACGTCGATCCTGGCCTGACGTACCAGGTGACGCAGGGCAGCCTGGTCGCTGGCGACAGCCTGTCCGGCGCCTTGCGCCGCGTGGCCGGTGAAAACGTGGGCAGCTACACGATCGACGCCTCGGCTCTGGCCAATGGCAACTATGTGGTGACGGCGCACAACGGCGCCTTGAGCATCGATGCGCGCCCGATCACGGTAACGGCCGATGCGAAGAGCAAGGTCTACGGCAACGTCGATCCTGGCCTGACGTACCAGGTGACGCAGGGCAGCCTGGTCGCTGGCGACAGCCTGGGTGGCGTGCTGCGCCGTGCTGCCGGTGAAAACGTGGGCAGCTACACGATCGACGCCTCGGCTCTGGCCAACGGCAACTATGTGGTGACGGCGCACAACGGCGCCTTGAGCATCGCCGCTGATCCAGGACTGGAAAATGCGATTCGCCTGGCGCGGCGCCAAGTCACCACTGGCACCAATGATGTGGCGGCGGGCACGGCGGAAAACGCCGGGGCACTAGCCGTAGCGGGTGTCGCGGCATATGCCGTGCCCGGCGACGGCAGTAAGCCTGATAGCGGCGTCAACCTGATCGGCGGACTGGCGCTGGTGCCGGTAACTGATGCGGTGCACGCCACGCCAGCGCAGGGAGGTAGCGGCACGCCTGGCTTTACGCGCATCTTTGTCGTCAACGGCGGCATTAATGTGCTGGCTGCCGCGCCGGTAGACGGAGGAGTGGCGCAATGATTGTACTGATTCAACAAACAAAAAAATCGATGAAAAAACAACAACTACCTCGGCGCAACACTGTTGCCATGGCGCTGAGCGTCGCCTTATTACATTTTTCGCCCGCCGCACAGGCGCAGGTTCCGCCTGACGCGGGCCAGACCTTGCAGCAACTTCAGCCGCCGATCGCAGCGCCGCGCGAAAGCCAGCCTTTGAAGATACAGGCGCCGCTCGATTCCGCGCCCATCGCGCCGGGAGGGGCGGCCGTCATCTTGAATGCGGTCAAGCTGAGTGGCAATTCCGTGTTCAGCGAAGAAACGCTGCGCGCGGCGTTGGGCGACGTCACGGGCAAGACGTTCGACCTGGCCGGCTTGCGCGGCCTGGCCCAGCGCATCACGGACGTTTACCAGGCGGGCGGCTATCCGTTCGCCCGCGCCATCCTGCCGCCGCAAGACCTGGCGAACGGTGACTTGCGCATCGAGGTGATCGAGGGACGTTATGGCGTGGTGCAGGCACAGGGCGACGATACCGGCCTGGCGCGGCAAGCGACAGCTTTCCTCGATGGCTTGTTTCCTGGCAGCGTGATCGCCAGTGCACCGCTGGAACGCGCCGCCCTGTTGCTCGATGATTTGCCTGGCATCCAGACCAGCGCCACGATGCGTCCTGGCACGCAGGCGGGGACGGGCGATTTGATCGTCCAGGTCGCCCGCGACCAGCGCGTGCGCGGCGACATCGGCCTGGACAATGCCGGCAGCCGCTACACGGGGAAAAACCGCGTGCGTGCGAATGTCGACATCAATAGTCCCTTCCTGCTGGGCGACCAGCTCACCGTGCGTGCGCTGCTGAGCGAGGAGAAATTGTGGCTTGGCTCGCTTGGCTACAGCCTGCCGCTGGGCACGTCCGGCTTGCGCGGCAATGTCGGCTACTCACATACCAGCTATGAGCTGGCGAAGGAATTCGCCAGTCTGCATGCGAACGGAACTGCGAAGGTTGCCAGCGCTGGCCTCAGCTATCCCATCCTGCGCTCGCAAAAGGCCAATCTGACCTTGATCGCCACTTATCAATCGAAGGATTTGCACGATAACCGCGATAGCACCCAGACCTACGAAAGCAAGTCCAGCCAGTCCATGCCACTGGCCCTGCAATTCGATTACCGCGACGCGTTCGATGGCATCACCTATGGCAGCGCGAGCTGGACTCCAGGCAAGCTGAAACTCGATGCGGGCTTGACGGCCGTTGATGATTACAAGAGCAACGGTCGTTTTCACAAGGTCAACCTCGACGTGGTGCGCTTGCAATCCTTGCCCGCCGGTTTCAACCTGATGGCCCACCTGAGCTGGCAGCAAGCCAACAAGAACCTGGATTCGTCCGAAAAGCTGAGTCTGGGCGGCGCCAGTGGCGTGCGCGCATATCCATCGGGTGAAGCCACCGGCGACGAGGGGGGGCTGGTACAGCTGGAACTGCGCTATGACGCCGGCGCCTATACGCCATATGCCTTCATGGATGCGGGCCGCATCACGGTCAACGCCAAGCCGGTGGCGGCCGGTGACAACCGGCGCAGCCTGAGCGGCGGCGGCCTGGGCTTGCGCTACCAGCGGCAGGCATGGAGTGCAGACGTGGCTCTGGCCTGGCGCAGCATAGGTGGCCGTTCACTGTCGGAAACGAACAGCGATCCCAAACCGCGCGTCTGGCTGAATGTGGAATACCGCTTTTAGCTTGTAGTTCGTCGGATGGCAAGGTGCACGGTTGACGCGTGCGCCTTGCAAAATATGCAAACACCCGTTATATTCCCGGTTCTTTCCAGAACCTCTTCCTTATTGGAGCCAAAAGTGCCTCGCTTCTTCGCCATCACCTGCTAACGCTGACGAAATGCTCTTGCAGCATCGTTCGGCGCGTTGACGCCCCCGATTGCTGCGGCACTGCTCTTTCCGCACACGTATCCAGGACCACCGTCCTGATCGTCCACGCCCGAACACGTCGTCAGCACCCCTGACCCTGTATGGACACGCCCCGGTGAACGCGGCGTGGGACGCTATGTTTTTACAATCTTTGCCTTTATTTAAATACCCGCGCACGCCGCACCTGGAAGGCTCGCGCCTGCAGGACGGCGACGACGGCTCGGACCAGATGCCCCTGAAAAAGCTGGCCGGCCAGTACGTCGTCATCGAGGAAAAAATCGATGGCGCCAACTCCGCCGTGTCGTTCAGCGATGCGGGCGAGGTGCTGCTGCAGTCGCGCGGCCATTACCTGGCGGGCGGCGGCAGCGAACGCCAGTTCAACCTGTTCAAACCGTGGGCGCATGCGCATGAACACGCCTTGCTGCATCTGCTGGAAGATCAGTATGTGCTGTTTGGGGAATGGTCGTACAGCAAGCATTCCGTGTTTTACGACCGGCTGCCTCATTACTTCAACGAGTTCGACGTGTACTGCCGCCGTACGCAAATGTTCCTGTCCACGGCGCGCCGCCACGCCATGCTGGCCGGCTCGCCCGTGCTATCGGTCCCCGTGCTGTATGCGGGCCTGATGCCCACGTCGCCCAAGCAGCTGTGGCAACTGCTGCGCCACTCGCTGGCCAAGTCCCTTTTGTGGCGCGACGCTTTCGAGGGTGTGGTGGCGCGCGAACGCCTGCCGCTGGACCTGTGCTGGAAGCAGACGGACAAGTCCGACCATGCGGAAGGCCTGTACCTGAAAGTGGAAGACGACGAGCAAGTGCTGGCCCGCTACAAGCTGGTGCGGCATGATTTTACGCAAACCATCCTCGACAGCGGCTCGCACCACAGCATGCGGCCCCTGATCCCGAACCAGCTGGCCGACGGCGTGGACCTGTACGCGCCGCAGCCGCTGGTCACGTGGGAAAGCCTGGGTTTGCATACCTGCCAGTCGCTCGACGAACTGGCAGCATTCTCAAGGAGTATGAAATGATGAATTGGAAAACCCTGCAGCAACTGGTGCCCATAGCGGGCCAGTCGCCCGACTTCAGCGCCTGCTTGGCCGCTTTCCCGCAGCTGGAACTGGCCAAGACGACGCCGCAAAACCCCGTATATCACGCGGAAGGCGATGTGTGGACGCATACCATGATGGTGGTCGAGTCCCTGCTGGCCATGCTTGAGTACCAGCAAGCCACGCGGGCGGAACAGGAAATCGTGTTCCTGGCCGCCTTGCTGCACGACGTGGCCAAGTGCAGCACCACGGTGATCGACCCGGTGACGGGCGCCATCGGCCAGCCTGGCCACTCGCGCAAGGGCGCGCTCGATGCGCGCATCGCCTTGTGGGACTATGACGTGCCGTTTGCCGTGCGCGAGGAAATCTGTCGCCTGATCAATGTGCACCAGGTGCCGTTCTTTGCGCTGGAAACATCGCGGCGTGGTGTCACGCCCGAGTTCACCGTGCGCGAACTGTCGTGGCAGGTCGATATCCGCCTGCTGGCCATGCTGGCCGAGGCCGATATCTGCGGGCGTATCTGCCCGGACCCGCAGCGCATCCTCGACGCCATCGAGCTGTTCCGGGAACTGGCGCGCGAGGAGGGCTGCTACGGCCAGCGCAGGGCCTTTGTCGACGACCACACGCGCGTCAAATACTTTCGCGGCGCCGAGGCGCATCCCGATTATTCCCTGTTCCAGGAGCCGGGTTCGCACGTGATCGTCATGTCGGGTTTGCCCGCCTCCGGTAAAAACACGTGGGTGGACAAGCACCATCCGCGCCTGCCCGTCGTGTCCTTCGACGACGCGCGCACGGCCCTGGGCTTGAAGCATGGCAAGAACGAGGGGCAGGTGGGCGATTATGCGGAAGAGCGGGCGCGCGAACTGCTGCGCCGTGGCGAACCGTTCGTGTGGAACGCCACGCATCTGTCCAAGCTGATGCGCGAAAAGACGCTCAACCTGCTCTACAAATACCACGCGCAGGTGGAGCTGGTGTACCTGGAGCAGCCGCGCAAGGAATTGCTGCGGCGCAACGGCCAGCGAGACACGTCGCTCAGCAACAAGAAGCTGCAAGCGATGTTGTGGAACTGGGAAATCCCGCTGCCGATGGAAGCGCACACGGTGCGCTACGAGGTCAGCTGAACGTTTAGCGTTTGCGCCCACCCAGCAGCTGGGCGATCTCGCTGAACAGTTCATTGTTCAGCGAGGCGGGCAGGGTGGTGGCCAGGCTGCGGCTGTAGTAGGCGCCCAGGTCCAGGCCCAGGCCCAGCCCGCAAATTTCCACGGCGCCCTGCGCTTCGCGGCGCGCCACCACCTGTTTCAAATGCTGGGCCAGGTAAAACTCGTCGTTGGCCAGATTCGTGGCCGTATCCATCGGGCAACCGTCGGAGACGACGAGCAGGATGCGCCGCCGTTCCGGGCGCGCCAGCATGCGCGTGCAGGCCCAGTCCACGGCTTCGCCATCGACGCCTTCGCGGTACAAGTCCGCTTTCAGCAGGGCCGCGATGTCGGGCCGCGCGCGGCGCCAGCGCGTGTCGCCATCCTTGAACACCATGTGCACGAGTTCGTTCAAACGCCCCGGATTCGCGGGCGAGCGGGCGCGCATCCAGTCGCGTTTTACTCTTCCCCCATTCCACGCACCCGTCGTAAAGCCCAGCAACTCCGTGCTGATTCCCGCCTGGTCCAGCGCACGCAACAGAATGTCGAGCAGTACGGCCACCGATTCCGCGTGCGTCTTCATGGAACCGGAGCAGTCGACGAGAAAACTGACCAGGCAATCGGCTTGCGGCAAAAACTGTTCCTTGCGGAATAGCCTGCGCTCGGAAGGCGAGCTGATCAGCTGCGCCAGGCGCCGCCCATCGATGTATCCCTCTTCCTCGCCAAAGGACCAGCCGTCGCGCCGGGGCACGGCCAGCAATTGCGTGAACCGCCTTGCCAGGCGCGCCGTGTTGATGCCCAGGCTGGCGATGCGACCATCCATGCGCTCGCGGTAGTCGAGCAGCAGGGCGCGGCGCACCAGTTCTCCCGCGTTTTCCTCGCGGTCGTAGGCCGTGGAGTATGCCTTGTAGGCGCCATCGCTGTCGCGCAAGGCGCGGCTGTCGCCCAGCGGGGCGGCATCGGGCAGGTGGTCATTATCGCTGTCGAAATCGAGCAGCAGCTTGAACGCTGCCTGCGCCTTGGCGTCGCCCCCATCGTCCTGGCTACCGTCGCGCGCCGTTTGCGCCTCTTTCAGCATGGCATCGACGGCCTGGGCGATGGCCAGCGCGTGGCGCGCAAAGCCGGCTTGATCCAGGCGGTGGCGGCGCAAGCCCGCCAGGTCGCCGCTCAGTTGCGACGACACCGACCAGCGCGTGGCTTCAATAAAATCTTCCGTTTTTTCCAGTACGGGCCTGGCCGTCAGGCGCGACCAGCACATCTGGAACACTGTATACAAGAGCAAGCCCGAAGCGCCTTCGGCCAGGCCGGAATCGTAAAACGCGTGCGACCATGCCGTAAAACGGTGGCGCAGGTTGGCGATGACGCCAGCGTGGTGCTCTGGCGCAAGCGTTTCCACCCTTAACTGCTCCAGCAGCTCAAAGACGAGGCGCGCCACGGGGTCAAGCGGACACAGCGACTTGTGCAGGGCCGCATCCGTATGCAGCAAACGCAGGGCCACGCTGTCGGCCGCGCCACGCAGCGACGGCAAATCCTGCAGCGCCGCATCGGGCTGCAGATGGGCCGCGTGGATGGGCAGGGGGCGGTGGCCGTCGTGCAGGCGCCGGCCCCGGTAGCGTATCGAGGAAGAACCACTGAGCGCGCGGATGGCGCCCGCGCACAGTTCATCCGTTTCCTGCTGCTCGCGCGTGTAGGGAGCAGGCGCGGTCGCGTCCGTACTCATGCCTGGCTCGCCAGCAATTCCTCATTGAAACAGCGCTGGTAATACTCGGCCACCATGGGCCGCTCGGCCTCGTCGCATTTGTTGAGGAAGGACAGGCGGAAGGCCAGGGCCGGGTCGCGGAAGATCTGGCAATTTTCCGCCCAGGTAATCACCGTGCGCGGCGACATCAGACACGCCAGGTCGCCTGCCGCATAGCCGTGGCGCGTGAGGCTGGCCACGGCCACCATGGCGGCCGCCAGCTGGCGGCCCGCTGCATCGTTCATGGCAGGGACTCTCGCCAGCACGATTTCCGTTTCTTCCGCTTGCGGCAAATAGTTTAACGTGGCAACGATATTCCAGCGGTCGATCTGCGCGTGATTGAGCACTTGCGTGCCGTGGTACATGCCGTTCAGGTTGCCCAGGCCCACCGTGTTCGAGGTGGCGAACAAACGGAAGTGGGGATGCGGCGTGATGACCCGGTTCTGGTCGAGCAAAGTAAACTTGCCGTCGCGTTCGAGGATGCGCTGGATGACGAACATCACGTCGGGGCGGCCCGCGTCGTACTCGTCGAAGATCAGGGCCACTGGGCGCTGCAGTGACCAGGGCACGATGCCTTCCTGGAATTCGGTGACTTGCTGCTGCTCGCGCAGCACGATGGCGTCCTTGCCGACCAGATCCAGGCGGCTGATGTGTCCGTCCAGATTGACGCGCACGCAAGGCCAGTTCAGGCGCGCCGCCACCTGCTCGATATGCGTGGACTTGCCCGTGCCGTGCAAGCCTTGCACCATCACGCGGCGGTTATGCGTGAAGCCGGCCAGGATCGCCAGGGTCACATCCTGGTTGAAGCGGTAGGCGGGATCGATGTCGGGCACGTGCGCGTCGCGCTCCGTGAAGACGGGCACGAGCAGGTCGCTGTCGATATGGAACAGGCCGCGCACGGACTGCATGGTTTGCGCTGCGGCGGCGGGGGGATGTTGGCGTGAATCTGGCACCTTGTTCTCCTGTGAAACCGCAGCATGGGCGCTACGGCGGTTATGAATGACCGGTTTGTAATGCGGCGTCGTCGTCCCCGCCCGTCGTCGGCATGGTTTCCGATTCGATGGCGGCCAGGGCTTGCGCGGCGCGTTGTAATGCTGGTAAGAAATGTAAAGCCTTGTCGTGCGTCAAACGGATAATGGGCGCCTGGATCGCCACGGCCAGGTTCGAGCGGCCGTTCGGGTTCGGTACCAGCACGGCCACGCACAGCAGGCCGGGCAGGAATTCTTCGTCATCTAGCGCGTAGCCGTTGCGGCGCACCAGTTCCAGTTCGCGTTCCAGCTTGACGGGGTCCGTTTCCGTCTTGTCCGTAAAGCGCGTCAATTCCATGTGGCCCAGCAGGCGGCGCCGTTGCACGGGCGTCATTTGCGCCAGGAACAGCTTGCCGCTGGACGAGCAGTGGGCCGGCACGCGCGAGCCGGGGTGCAGATAGAAGCGCAGCGGCGCCGCCGTTTCCACCCGGTCCAGGTACACCACTTCGCTGCCGCTGAAGGCCGTCAGGTTGCAGCTTTCGCCCACTTCCTCGACCAGCTGGCGCAAGACCATGCGGCGGGCGCCATGGAAAGTATTGTTAATCAAGAGGTTTGACGCCAGGCGGCGCAGGCGCACGCCGGTGCTGTAGTGGCGGCCATCGCTTTCGCGCTGCAGCACGCCCACGCTTTCCAGTTGCTGCAACATGCGGTGCAGGGTGGGTTTCGGCAAGCCCGTTTCTTCCACCAGCGCTTGCAGCGACAGCAACTGGTCTTTCTCGGCAATCACTTCCAGCAAGGCAAACAAACGCATCGTGGGCGTGTCGCCTTCCAGTTTTTCCGGCTCAAGTTTTGGGGATGAAATCATGTCCATGGTGGCCTCGGTGTGGTGTCTGTCGTGTTATTTCATTTTCGAACTCAAATTGTACCGTTTTCTTGAAAATCTGTTTGACTTTTGATTGCTGAACGCTTAAATTGAATTGTATATCAAATTTCGGAACAAAATATACCGTTTTTTGATAATTTAGACGAAACTTATTACCACAGACCAGGAGACACCCATGAATGACATGACCGAGCAAAAAGCCGCCGCCGCAGCGGCCACCCCCACCGGCCCGCAAAAGATGACGCCTTCCGAAGCGTTCGTGGAAACCCTGGCCGCCAATGGCGTGACCGACATGTTCGGCATCATGGGCTCGGCCTTCATGGACCCGATGGACATCTTTGCCCCGGCCGGCATCCGCCTGATCCCTGTCGTGCACGAGCAGGGCGCCGGCCACATGGCCGACGGCTATGCCCGTGTCTCGGGCCGCCACGGCGTGGTCATCGGCCAGAACGGCCCCGGCATCAGCAATTGCGTGACCGCGATTGCCGCCGCCTACTGGGCGCACACCCCCGTCGTGATCATCACGCCGGAAACGGGCACGATGAGCATGGGCCTGGGCGGCTTCCAGGAAGCGAACCAGCTGCCGATGTTCGAGGAATTTACGAAATATCAAGGCCACGTCACCAATCCGGCCCGCATGGCGGAATTTACGGGCCGCTGCTTTGACCGCGCCATGTCGGAAATGGGCCCGACGCAATTGAACATCCCGCGCGACTATTTCTATGGCGAAATCAAGGCAGAAATCCCCAAACCGAACCGCCTGGACCGTGGCGCCGGCGGAGAACACAGCCTCAATGAGGCGGCCGAACTGCTGGCCAAGGCCAAGTTCCCCGTCATCATCTCCGGCGGCGGCGTGGTCATGGGCGAAGCGATCGAGGAATGCAAGGCGCTGGCCGAGCGCCTCGGTGCGCCAGTGGTGAACAGCTATTTGCACAACGACTCGTTTCCCGCCAGCCATCCGCTGTGGTGCGGTCCGCTCGGCTATCAAGGCTCGAAAGCGGCGATGAAACTGATCGCCCAGGCCGACGTCGTCGTGGCCCTCGGTTCGCGTCTGGGACCGTTCGGCACCTTGCCGCAGCACGGCATGGATTACTGGCCGAAAAACGCCAAGATCATCCAGATCGATGCGGACAACAAGATGCTGGGCCTGGTGAAAAAGATTTCGGTGGGCATCTGCGGCGACGCCAAGGCGGCCGCCAAGGCGATCCTCTCGCGCCTGGATGGCAAGACGCTCGATTGCGACGCCACGCGCGACGCGCGCTATGCCACCGTGCAAGCGGAAAAAGCCGCGTGGGAAAACGAACTGGACAACTGGACGCACGAGAAGGATGCGTACAGCCTGGACATGATCGAAGAGCAAAAGAAAGAGCCGGGCAATTACTTGCACCCGCGCCAGGTCTTGCGCGAGCTGGAAAAAGCCATGCCGGAAGACGTGATGGTGTCGACCGACATCGGCAACATCAACTCGGTGGCCAACAGCTATCTGCGCTTTGAAAAACCGCGCAGCTTCTTTGCGGCGATGAGTTTTGGCAACTGCGGCTATGCATTTCCGACCATCATCGGCGCCAAGGTGGCCGCACCACACCGTCCGGCCGTGTCGTATGCGGGTGACGGCGCCTGGGGCATGAGCCTGATGGAAACGATGACCTGCGTGCGCCACAACATCCCGGTGACGGCGGTGGTGTTCCACAACCGTCAGTGGGGCGCGGAAAAGAAAAACCAGGTGGATTTCTACAACCGCCGTTTCGTCGCCGGTGAGCTCGACAACCAGAGCTTCGCGGAAATTGCACGCGCCATGGGCGCCGAAGGCATCACGGTCGACAAGCTGGAAGACGTGGGGCCAGCCTTGAAGAAGGCCATAGCCATGCAGATGAATGAAGGCAAGACGACCATCATCGAAATCATGTGCACGCGCGAACTGGGCGACCCGTTCCGCCGCGATGCGCTGAGCAAGCCGGTGCGGCATCTGGATAAATATAAAGACTACGTCTGATGTAGCGGGTGTTGTTGGATTACGCCCTGGCGGGCTAATCCAACCTACCCAACCTACCCAACCTACGCGTGGTGCTGGCGTAGGTCGGATTAGCCGGGCCTCGGCCCGGCGCAATCCGACATAGCGCTGTGACCAAATTCTCACAGATTGTCACGGAAACATCATAATTTCATTAAAGAATACAAGGCGTCCCGTTTTTTGGATTATTTGATTTGACAAGGTCATGCTTAAGGCTTAAATTCAATAAAAGACAAAAAACGGAACGTAGCGTATCAAAAACGATTTACGGAGACAAAAATGAACACACGAGTACCTACCGATGCTGTCACCACCGACTTTCTGCAAGCGTTCGGCGATGCCTGGAACCGCCATGATATTGAGGCCCTGATGGCCGCCATGGCCGACGATTGCGAATTTCACGCCGTGGCCGGTCCTGACTTGCTGGGCAAGAGTTTCATTGGCCGCGACGCCGTACGTGCCGGTTTCGAATTGGCATGGCAAACCTTCCCCGATGCCGCCTGGCTCAATCCCCAGCACTTCGTCAGCGGCGAGCGCGGCGTGACCGAATCGACGTTTGCCGGCACCAAGGCGGACGGCACGCGTATCGAGGCGCGCATGGTCGACATCTTCACCTTCCGCGATGGCAAGATCGCCGTGAAGAACGCCTTCCGCAAGGATCGCCCACCGGTCGCTACCGGCCACAAAGCCTGAGCCAGCACGTTCACCGGGAATGATCATGAACAAACCTGTCGACACTCCATCTGACGTACTGGGCAACAGCACCGCCGCCCGCACGCCTTACGATCCCGCCTTCGATCCGCTGGTGGCCCAGCGTCCCGGCCACGGCAATGCCTACGCGCCCACCTACTGGATCGGCACGGCCGGCGAGCCGCCCGCCGACGACGGCCCCATCACGCATGACATCGACGTCGACGTGGCCATCATCGGCTCGGGTTTTACCGGTCTCTCCTGCGCCATCTTCCTGGCCCAGGAACACGGCATCAAGGCCACCGTGCTGGAAGCGAACCGGGTCAGCTGGGGTTGCAGCACGCGCAACGGCGGCCAGGCACAATGCACGACGGGCCGCCTGAAGCGTTCGCAGTGGATCGACCGCTATGGCCTGGACACGGCCCTGAAACTGCACACGGAAGTGTGCGACGCGATGCAAACGTTCAAGAAGATCACGGCCGACATCGATTGCGAGCCGCAGCCGGGCGGCCACCTGTACATCGCCCACAAGGCGAAAGCCATGCCCGCCCTGGTCAAGGAAGCAAAGCTCATGCGCGAGGTCTTCAAGTACGACGCCCGCATCCTCGACGCCGACACCGTCAAGCGCGAATTCGTCGACGACAAGGAAGCGGCCGGCGCGCTGCACGAGCCGGAAGGCATCGGCATCCACGCGGGCAAGCTGGCGTTCGGCTACCTGCGCAAGGCGCGCGCGCTGGGCGCCAAGGTGCATCCATCAAGCCCCGTGATGGGCTGGGAAACGCGCAATGGCGTGCATTATCTGCAAACGCCGGGCGGCGTGGTGCGTGCCCGATCCGTGGCCGTGGCCACGGGCGGCTACACCTCGCCCCATCTGCATCCGCAAGTAAAAAACCGCTTGTTGCCTATCCTGTCCAACTCGCTCGTCACGCGTCCGCTGACCGCGGCGGAAATCGCGGCGTGCAATTTCCGCACCCACCAGGTGATCACGGATACGCGTATTTTGCGTCACTACTACCGCTTGATGCCGGACAACCGCGTGCAGATCGGCAGCCGCAGCGCCATTACGGGCGCCGACGCGCCGGACGAGAAATACAAACAATTTTTGATCAACGATCTGCACCGCAAGTTCCCCGCGCTGACCGGGATCGGCATCGATTACTCGTGGTGGGGCTGGGTCGATGTCAGCCACGACATGATGCCGCGCATCGTGCAACCGGACCCGAAGCAATCGATCTTCTATTCGCTCGGTTACGGCGGCAACGGCGTCATGTACTCGGCGCAGGCGGGCCGGCGCATGGCCGAGCGCATCGCGGGCAAGGCCAGCGACACGGGCTTGCCGATCTTCAATTCGAAACTGCCGTATCCCAACATGATGGAACTGGTCGAGTCGCAAGCGTTCGCCCCGTTCCGCCGCCTGGGCCAGCGCTTCCTGTACCGCTGGTATCACTTGAAGGATGAAGTTTTCTAAAAGCAGCACTGCAGTTCAAGTCGCCGCATGAGCTGGCATAGACCGGCCAGCGGCGCCATCCGTAAGGATGTTATTGCCCGCACGTTCACACATAACAATACACTTGGAGTGAGACATGAACACATACACGAGCAAAACCCCGAGCAAAACGGTTTTTTCAACGATGCGCCGCGCCGTCCTCGGCACCCTGGTGCTGGGCGTCGCCCTGGCCTCCAGCGGTACCGCTTTCGCGCAAAGCAAGGAAGTGACGATTGCCTATCAGGAAATCAACGGTCCCTTCCTGGTGGCGATTGCCAGCGGCGAAGTGGAAAAAACCACCGGCTATAAAATCAACTGGCGCAAGTTCGATTCGGGCGCCAAGGTGGCCACCGGCATGGCGTCGGGCGACGTGCAGATCGGCGTCATCGGTTCCAGCCCCCTGACGGCGGCCGTCAGCCGCGGCGTCGATCTGCAGCTGTTCTGGATCATCGACGACATCAACGAAGCCGAAGCGATGGTGGCCCGCAATGGCGCCGGCATCAGCAAGCCCACGGACTTGCGCGGCAAGAAGATCGCCGTGCCATTTGTTTCCACCACACACTTCCACACCATGTTCGCGCTGGAAACCTGGGGCATCAAGCCCACGGAAGTGAAATTGCTCAACATGCAGCCGAACCAGATCGCCGCCGCCTGGGAACGGGGCGACATCGACGCCGCCTTCGTGTGGGACCCGGCCTTGAGCAAACTCAAGCAAAACGGCAAGGTGCTGGTGACCTCCGGCGAACTGAGCAAGAAGGGCAAGGCCACGTTTGACGGCATGGCCGTCGAGCGCGCCTGGGGCGAAGCGAATGCCGACTTCATGGCCAAGTTCGTCAAGGTGATGGCCGCTTTTGATGCCGACTACCGCGCCAATCCGAAGGCGTGGACCATCGATTCCCCGCAAGTCAAAGCCAACGTCAAGCATTCGGGTGCGGCTGCCAAGGACGTGGCCGCTTCCGTGGCCCTGTACGCCTACCCATCGTTACAGGAGCAGGCCTCGCCGGCCTGGCTCGGTGGCGGCGCGAAGGGCGGCGTAGCGCAAGCCTTGCTGGCCACGGCGCAATTTTTGAAGGGCGAAGGCAAGATCGACACCCTGGCAACAGATTACGCCAAGTATGTGACACCCAAGTATGCACAGGCCGCCGGCCTGCTCAAGTAAACGGTGGCGTGTCGGCGCGCTTGCGGGCGCGCCGACGCGAACACAATGCGTTGCACTGAAGTTACTACACCTATGCGGGGATACGATGGAAAACCTGTACGTCAAGGATGTCAGCGTAATTTATCCGGGCAAGACGGCCGGTGAACGCGTACATGCCTTAAATAATATCAATCTCACCATCAATAGCGGCGACTTCGTCGTCGCGCTCGGTGCTTCCGGTTGCGGCAAGACAACCTTGCTGAGCCTGATGGCGGGTTTTATTGCCCCGTCCAAGGGCGAAATCATGCTCGGGAACAATAAAGTCGAAGGGCCGGGCGCCGACCGTGGCGTGGTGTTCCAGAAACATGCTTTGCTGCCCTGGCTGAACGTGATGGAAAACGTGGAATTCGGCCTCAAGCTGCAAGGCGTGCCGAAAGCCGTGCGGCGCGAACAGGCGGCGAAGAACCTGGCGCTGGTCGGTTTGAAGGACTTTCACGACAATATGATTTATCAGTTGTCGGGCGGCATGCAGCAAAGGGTGGGCATCGCCCGCGCCCTGACCAGCAATCCCGCCATGCTGCTGATGGATGAACCGATGGCGGCGCTCGACGCGCTGACGCGTGAAACCATCCAGGAGCTGCTGCTCGATATCTGGGCCAAGTCCAGCACCATGTTCTTCTTCATTACCCACAGCGTCGACGAGGCGCTGTTCCTGGCGAACCGGCTGATCGTCATGTCGCCCCGTCCGGGCCGCATCACGCATACCTACGAACTCGATTTCAACAAGCGCTTCCTCGAATGCCGCGATGCGCGCGCCGTGAAATCGAGCCCGGACTTCATCAAGATGCGCGAAACAGTGCTCAACATCATTTATGGCGACGAGCGCGCAGTCAACAAAGAGCTGGAGGTGTCCCATGCATAGCCCATCCGTCGTGGGATTTCCCCCCACCACCGCCAAGCGCGCCGGTTTCTTTGGACGCCTGTTCGCTCCCCGTTGCGCCATGCCCGGCGAAGCTTTCGGCGCGCCGGGGCAGGGCAATTCCAGCCGCATCGCCAGCGTCACCGTCATCGTCGTGCTGTTGCTGTGGTTTGGCGTGACGGCCAGCGGCATGGTGAAACCGCTGTTCCTGCCGTCGCCGCAAGCCGTGTACGAGAAATTCATCATGGCGGCCACCACCGGCTTCGGCGGCGCCACTTTGTGGGAACACACGGTTGCCAGCCTGGTGCGCGTCTTCGGCGCCTTCGGCCTGGCTTGCGTGCTGGCCATTCCCATCGGCGTGATGATGGGCGTCAATCGCGTGGCACGCGGCATCTTCGATCCCTTGATCGAGTTCTACCGTCCTTTGCCGCCGCTCGCTTACTTGCCACTGGTCATCATCTGGTTCGGCATCGGCGAGTTTTCGAAGGTCTACCTGATCTTCCTGGCCATCTTCGCGCCGATGGCGATCGCCGCCCGCGCCGGCGTCAGTTCGGTGTCGCTGGAGCAGATCCACGCGGCCTATTCGATGGGGGCCACGCGTTTCCAGGTCATCGTGCACGTGATTCTGCGTGCCGCCATCCCGGAAATTCTCACCGGCATGCGCATCGGCATCGGTGTGGGCTGGACCACGCTGGTGGCGGGCGAGATGGTGGCAGCCACGCGCGGCCTCGGCTACATGGTGCTGAGCGCCTCCGAGTTCCTCGCCAGCGATGTGGTGATCATGGGCATTATCGTGATCGGCTTCTTTGCTTTCCTGTTTGATTTGATGATGCGCTACCTCGAACGTACCCTCGTGCCATGGAAGGGCAAGGTGTAAGACGTTCCCGGGAGTGGCGCGCACGCCACAAGTGTTGCCGCCGCTCCCTTTTTTTTTACCGCCATACCCCGTACGTATTCTCCAGCGCGCTTGCCCTAGGGCTGCCGCGCCGGGCCGCTGCATTTCCAGATTGACTTCTGGCATGCAGCCAACCAGACTGATTTGATGATGTATCGATGCTGCTTGACGGTGTTGCCAAAATAAAACAAAGCCGCGCGGCAGGAACAAGCCGCAGCAGGCGAGGGTGCACCGAGCTTCAGATATTACTAGGAGACAAAAATGATTAGCGACAACCACAATAATACCGGCTTGCAGCACTCGCTGAAGCAGCGCCACATGAGCATGATCGCCATCGGCGGCGTGATCGGCGCCGGCCTCTTTGTCGGCAGCGGCGTGATCGCCAAGGCCGCCGGCCCGGCCGCCATCCTTTCCTTCCTGCTCACGGGCGGCCTGGTCGTCCTGATCATGCGCATGCTGGGCGAGCTGGCCTCGTCCCTGCCCGTGGTCGGTTCCTTTTACGAATACGCGCGCCTGGCCTTCGACGACAAGCCGAAAGTGTCGAAATTCCTCGGCTTCATGAGCGGCTGGATGTACTGGTATTTCTGGGTTGTCGTGGTCGCGCTGGAAGCCATCGCCGGCGCCAAGCTGGTCAACTTCTGGCTGCCCGACGTGCCATCGTGGGCTATCAGCCTGGTCTTGCTCGTCTCCATGACGGTGCTCAACCTGTTCTCGGTGAAAGCGTTTGGTGAATTCGAATTCTGGTTCGCCTCGATCAAGGTGGTCGCCATTGTCGTCTTCCTGTTCGTCGGCGCCCTGTTTATCACGGGTAGCTTGCCCAACAGCATCCCAAGCCTGGGCTTTTTGACCAGCAATGGCGGCTTCATGCCGCACGGCTGGGGCCCTGTATTGAGTGGCGCCGTCGCCGCCACGGCCTTTTATTCGGGTGCCGAGATCGTCACCATCGCCGCCGCCGAAACGTCGGACCCGGCCAAGGCCATCGCCCGCGCCACCAATTCCGTCATCACGCGCGTGCTGATGTTTTATGTGGGGTCCATGTTTGTCGTCGTCTGCATCGTGCCCTGGGATTCGCCGGCCATCGCCACGCCTTTCGTCAGCGCCCTGACGGTCATGAACATTCCCTACGCGGCCCACATCATGAACGCCATCATCCTGACTGCCGTGCTGTCGGCCTTGAATTCGAGCTTGTACGCCTCCTCGCGCATGATCTTCGCGCTGACGCGCCGCGGCGACGCGCCGACCGGCCTGGTCAAGCTGAGCAAGAATGGCGTGCCCATTCGCGCCATCCTGTTCAGCACCCTGTTCGCCTATTTCGCCATTGCCGTATCGTATGTGTCGGCTGACCTGGTCTTCCCCTTCATCGTCAATTCCTACGGCATCCTGATCCTGTTTGTCTACCTGCTCATTGCGATATCTCAATTGCGCCTGCGCCGCCGCCTGGAACGCGAATGTCCCGAACGCATCAAAGTGCGCATGTGGCTGTTCCCCTACCTGACGTATTTCACCATCATCGCCATGCTGGTGATCCTCGGCGCCATGAGCGTGTCGTCCGATACGGAGCAGCGTGTGTCGTTCTGGTTCGGCCTGTTGAGCGTGGTCATCATGAGCGTCATGTATTACATCAAGAAGCTGGTCAACGATGACCGCAACGGCGGTGCTTCCGCCGACACCAAAGTGGAGCTCAAACATGTCTGACACGACCTTGTTGCCTGCAAGCCGGCGCCGCTTCCTGCGCACCACGGCCGCCCTGGGCGCCGCCGCGGTGGCGGGACCGACGCTCGCCGCTTCCGTCACCTTGCCGTTTGAAAACGGCGAGCGCGAACTGGTGGCTTTCCCGCAAAAGCGCCCGCTGATCCTGCTGACCAGCCGTCCGCCCCAGCTGGAAACGCCGTTCAGCGTCTTCAATGAAGGCGCGATTACCCCCAACGATGCGTTCTTCGTGCGCTATCACTGGAGCGGCTTGCCTACCAGCATCGATGGCGACAGCTACCGCTTGCGCATCGCCGGCCTGGTGAAAACGCCGCTGGAGCTGTCGCTGGCGCAACTGAAACAGCTGGCCGAACCCGTCGACATGGTAGCCGTGACGCAATGTTCGGGCAACAGCCGCGGCTTCTTCGCCCCGCGCGCGAATGGCGGGCAACTGGGCAATGGCGCCATGGGCAATGCCCGCTGGACGGGCATCCCTCTGAAAACCGTGCTGGAAAAAGCCGGTATCGCCGCCGGCGCCGTGCAAGTGGTCTTCAATGGCCTGGAAACGCCGCCCGTGGGCGACGGCCCCGATTTTCAGAAAGCCTTGTCCGTCGAGCACATCATGGCCGGCGACGTGCTGCTGGCCTGGGCCATGAATGGCGAAGACATTCCCTTCCTCAACGGCTACCCGCTGCGCCTGATCGTGCCCGGCTATTACGGCACTTACTGGGTCAAGCACCTGAACGACATCACCGTGCTCGACAAGCCCTTCGACGGCTTCTGGATGAGCACGGGCTACCGCATCCCCGACAATGGTTCCGGCTTCATCGAGCCAGGTACACCGGTGGGCAAGACGACCCCCATCAGCCGCCTCAACGTACGCTCCTTCATTACCAGCGTGCAAGATGGCGCGCACGTGAAGGCCGGGCGCGACCTGGCCTTGCGCGGCATCGCTTTCGATGGCGGCCAGGGCATCAGCGAAGTGGCGATTTCAGCCGATGGCGGCCACAGCTGGCAGGAAGCAAGGCTGGGCAAGGACCTGGGGCGCTTCTCCTTCCGGGAGTGGAGCATGGTCCTGAAGGCGCCGCGCAAGGGCAAGCACGTGCTGATGGTGCGCGCCGTCAACCGCATCGGCCAGAGCCAACCGATGAAAGCCCTGTGGAATCCCATGGGTTATATGCGCAACGTGGTGGAAACCACGCGCATCCAGGCAGTGTAAGGAGAACCATATGAAGATCTTGTTTGCCGCGTTGGCACTGTCGGCGGCGGGCAGCGTATGCGCGCTGGAAATCCATTTGCCACCGGAAACGGCGACCTACAAACCCAGCGAATTGCCCGGCTACCAGCTGGTGCAGCGCAACTGCATGACCTGCCACGCGGCCCAGTATGCATCGAGCCAGCCGCCTGCCTCGCCGCGCGCCTACTGGGAAGCGACCGTCAAGAAGATGAAAAAGCCGTTCGGCGCCCAGTTTGACGATGCGGACATGCCCGCCATGGTCGACTACCTGGTGAAAACCTATGGAGCGGAGCGGGGCGCCGCCGCACCCGCCGCGGCCGTGGCCAGGCCGGCCGCAGCGGCTGTCCCGGCCGCCAGCGGCAAGGATGCCAACACCTTGCTGGCTGCGAATGGCTGCATGGCATGCCACGCTCTCGACCAGAAAGTGATCGGCCCGGGTTTTGCCGAGGTGGCCGCCAGATACAAGGGCAAGGATGGCGTCGCTGCTGTGGCGGCCAACATCCGCAGCGGCGGCGCCGGCAAATGGGGACCCGTGCCCATGCCGCCATTCAGCCAGCTCAGTGTAGCCGATGCGGCGACCCTGGCGAAATACGTGCTGTCCAGGTAGCGCCTGGCCAGACCAGCGTAGTAGCGCACTCCCGCTCTTCTTTCTCTCCACAGGCTTGCAACACCTCAACCCCTGGCTGAGGTGTTGCAGGCCTGCCACGCCGGTGATCCTCGCGGAAATTTAACCAGCCGCCCATCCCCGTACCGCATCGTCAAAAATAATTTATATATCAATATTCATGTATTGGAAATCAATTTTCGCAAGTGTGTGACATGCCAGGAAGCCAAAAGAAAGTGTGTCGTGGAAGTCGTATCCTCGTATGGAAAAAATAACATTGTTTTTGTTGAAGTAATGCCAATGCCTTGCCTAATTTCCAGATGTGGTGCGTGCGAGGAATAGCGTGTTGATAGTGGTGGTATTGCAATGTTGTTGCGTTGTGACAACGAGATTTTCAGTTGAAGCGCGCATTTTCATAGGACTTTTCGTATTTTAGGACTGTCGCCATTGAGGGCGCACCAATGTGGTGAACGAGGTTATCAGATAGGTGTTTTCTCGCCTGACGAAAGGCTAAAATGGATTAATGTTGCTGAGCGGAACTTGATTTTTTAGTTGCCATTGAATTTAACATTGATATTAAAAATATACCGCCATTTCAGCTCTTGTATTCCCCCGTTGGTGCAGCCGGAAGCGGTGTGCCTGGCGCGGGCGCGCCGCCAGAAAGGATAACCTTGAACACCAAATTACTCCCCCTGACCCTGCTGCTTCTGATCCAGTCCGCCTGGGCCGTCGATCCGCCGAACGCCGGGAGCCAGCTGCAGCAGATTCCCGTCGCTCCCCAGTTGCCGAAGGCGCTGCCGGCTATCCGCGTGCAACAGGGCAATGTGCCGGCCACCACGGTGGGCGATACCACGCGCATCACCGTGCAGCGCCTGCAGGTGACGGCGCCGCCCGTGTTTCCTGAAAGCGAACTGATCGCCAGCACGGGTTTCGTGCCGGGCAGCGAGCTGACCCTGGGCGAGCTGCGCGCCATGGCGTCCAACATTGCCAGCTATTACCAGCAGCGTGGCTATTTCCTCGCGCAAGCGTATCTGCCGGCACAGGATATCGAGGATGGCGTGGTGCAAATCAGCGTGCTGCCGGGCCAGTATGGGCAAGTGCAGCTGCGCAACCAGAGCAATCTGTCCGACGGCCTGGCCGGCACGATATTGGCCGGCCTCGACGGGCAAGTGATTTCCACGCCGCCGCTGGAGCGGCGCTTGCTGCTGCTGTCGGACTTGCCGGGCGTGCAGGTCAGCTCGACCCTGGCGCCGGGCGCGTCCTTGGGCGCGTCCGACCTGATCGTCGAGGTGCAGCCGGGATCGCGCTTCAACGGCAGCATCGATGTCGATAACCAGGGCAACCGCTACACGGGCCGCAACCGCATCGGCGCCACCTTGAACATCAATGAACTGGCCGGCATCGGCGACGTGGCCAGCGTGCGCGCGTTTACCTCGGCCGACGGCTTGAACTACGGCCGCCTGGCGTACCAGGGCCAGGCCGGTTTGCTGCGCCTGGGCGGCGCCTACACGTATATGGATTACAAGCTGGGCAAGGAATTTGCCGTGCTCGAGGCCAAGGGCACGGCGAAGATCGCCAGCGCGTATGGCAGTTATCCGCTGATCCGCTCGCGCAGCAGCAACCTGTATGCGCAGGTCAGCTACGACGACAAGACGTTCCAGGATCGCACGGAATCGACGGGCAGCGTCAATGACAAGACGGCCAGGGTGTGGATGCTGAACCTGAACGGCGACGCCAAGGATGGCTGGGGTGGCGGTGGCTTCAGCAATTATTCGCTGACCTACACCACGGGCAAGATCGACATCGAAACGCCGGTGGCGCGCCTGATCGACCAGCTGACGGTGAAGAGCAACGGTCACTTCAACAAGCTCGCCTTCAACGCGGCGCGCCTGCAAAGCCTGGGCGGCGAGACGAGCTTGTTCGGCAGCCTCAGCGGCCAGGCGGCGTCGAAAAATCTCGACGTGTCGGAAAAGATGGGCATCGGCGGCATGGGCGGCGTGCGCGCCTATCCGGGCGGCGAGGCGTATGGCGACCAGGGTTATGTGCTGAACCTGGAATTGCGGCACAACTTGCCGGCGTTCACTGCCTTGCCCGGCCAGCTGCAGGTGCTGGCCTTTGCCGACACGGGCAGCGTCAAGCTCAACCGCAATGCGTGGAGCGCCGGCGAGAACCGCCGCACCCTGAGCGGCGCCGGCATGGGCGTGACGTGGACGGGCGCCAACGCGCTCGTGCTGAAAGCATATTACGCACACAAGCTGGGCAATGCCAAGGCGACCTCGGCACCGGATGCGGCAGGCCGCTTCTGGCTGCAAGCCGTCAAGTACTTCTAATTAATACAAGCTAAAAAATCAGGACACCGCCATGAACCGCATCTACCGCTCCATCTGGAACCAGGCCACGGGCGCTTACGCCGCCGTTTCCGAAAACGTCAAATCCGCCGGCAAGCGCTCGATGCCAGGATGCAGCGGCGGCGGCGCGCATTTCGCCTTGACCAGCATGGCGGCGGCGCTGATGTTGGGCTATGGCAGTTTGGCGCTGGCGGGGCCGGCGGGTGGCACGGTGGTGGCGGGCCAGGCAACGATCAACGGCGCGCCGGGTGCGACGGTGATCAAGCAGGGCAGCCAGAACGCCGTCATCAACTGGGCCAGTTTCAATGTCGGCAAGGGCGAGTCGGTGCAATTCCAGCAGCCGAACAGCAATGCGGTAGCCCTGAACCGCGTGCTGGGCAGCGATGGCACGATCATCCTTGGCAACTTGTCGGCCAACGGCAAGGTGTTTATCGTCAACCCGAACGGCGTGCTGTTCGGCCAGGGCGCATCCGTGAACACGGCCGGCCTGGTGGCGTCCACGCTGGATATCAACAACGCCGACTTCATGGCCGGCAAGTACCAATTTAGCGGCAATGGCACGGGCAAGGTCCTGAACCAGGGCTCGATCAGCGCACCGGGCGGCTATGTGGCCTTGCTGGGCGCCAACGTGTCGAACGAGGGCACGATCCAGGCACGCCTGGGTTCGGTGGCCCTGGCGGCGGGCCGCGCCATCACGCTGGACGTGGCGGGCGACGGCTTGCTCAATGTCGCTGTCAACGCGGGCGCCGTGGGCGCCTTGGTCAACAATGGCGGCATGATCCGGGCGGACGGCGGCAGCGTGGTCTTGACGGCGCAGGCGGCCGGTGACTTGCTGAAAACCGTCGTCAACAACACGGGCGTGATCGAGGCGCAGACGATAGACACGCGCGGCGGCACGATCAAGTTGCTGGGCGACATGCAAAGCGGCACGGTCAACGCGGGTGGCACGCTGGACGCCAGCGCGCCCCTGACGGGCAATGGCGGCTTTGTCGATACCTCGGCCGCGCACGTCAAGATCGATGATGCGCTGAAGGTGACGACGGCGTCGGCCAAGGGGATGTCAGGCACCTGGCTGATCGATCCCACGGACTTCAATATTGCCGTCTCCGGCGGCGACATGACGGGCACCTTTCTGAGCAACTCATTGAAATCGGGCAATGTGCAGATCCAGAGCGTATCGGGTGCTGGCGGTACGCAAGGCAATATCAACGTCAACGATAACGTCAATTGGTCGGCCAACAAGCTGACCCTGACGGCGCAGAACAATATCAACATCAACAAGGCCATGCGCGGCTCGGGCACGGCCAGCCTGGCGCTGGAATACGGCCAGAGTGGGGTCGCCGCCGGCAATCTGGCCACCTACAACGTCAAGGCGGAAGTGGATTTGCCATCGGGCAATAATTTCAGTACCAAGCTGGGCAGCGATGGCGGCGTGACCGTGTATCAGGTCATTAACAGTTTGGGCGCCTTCAACAGCACTACCGGCAACGACGTGCAGGGCCTGGAGGGCAATTTGTCCGGCAACTATGTGCTGGGCAGCAATATTGACGCGCGCGCCACGGGCAGCTGGGAGAGTGGCAAGGGATTTATGCCTATCGGCAATGATACGACACCATTCACGGGCACGCTCGATGGCCTGGGCCATGAAATCATCGGGTTGACGATCAACCGTCCGGAAATGGCCATCGGTATGTTCGGCAATATCGGCACGGGCGGGGCGGTGCGCAACATGGGCTTGGGCAACGTCAGCGTTGCAGGGTCGGTAGCTGCCTATGCCAGTAGTAGCTACGCCGGCATCGGTGCGCTGGCCGCCGTTAATAATGGCAAGATCGATAACGTTTATAGCAGCGGCGCCGTGCATGGTTCTGGCTATATCAACATGGGCGCGCTGGTGGGCACCAATGCGGGCACGATCAGCAACAGCCGCGCGGCAGGCACGGTCGTTGCCGGTGGTTTTGGCGCGGCAGGCGGCTTGGTGGGCGAGAATGCGGCGGGCGGCTTCATCAAGAACAGTTCCAGCGCCGTGGCTGCCACATCCACCAATTATTTCGCTGGCGGCCTTGCCGTCTACAACCGCGGCACGATCAGCGACAGCTATGCCACGGGCGCCGTCAGCGTTGGCGGCACGGGCGGTAGCTATGGCGGCGGCTTGGCGGCCATTAACACGGGCGAAGGCACGGTCACGAACAGCTATGCGACGGGCAATGTCACGGGAGCTTCCGGCCTGGGTGGCTTGCTGGGGCGGATAGAAAGCGGCGCGGTAACGAACAGCTATGCCACCGGCAATGTGACCGGGACGAATAATCTCGGCGGCCTGGTTGGCGTGTCCGCCGGTCCGATAAGCAACAGCTATGCCACCGGCAATGTGACGGGCAACTCCACCGTGGGCGGCGTGGTGGGCTACAACATTGGTGTTGCCCTCACCAATGCATATTATTCGGGCAAGCTCACGACGACCGGCATTAATAACGGCGCTATTGTTGGCGATCACAATGGTGGTTCCATTGTCAATGCCTACTTCAACAGCACGCTGAATCCGGCGGCAACTGCCGTTGGCCATGTAGGCAATGGTGCAACCACCGTTGCCCAAGGCCTGACCAGCGCGCAGATGTTGCAAGGTAGTAATTTCGCAGGTTTCAATTTCACCACCACGGCCGGCGCGGCGGGTAACAACTGGGTGATCGTCAGCGGCGATGGTTCGCTCAATGGCGCCAGCGCTGGCACGCGCCCCATGCTGGCGTCGGAATGGTCGAACACCATCAATTCCACGCACCAGCTGCAATTGATGGCGATGAGCAAGGCCGCCAGTTACACGCTGGGCAGCAGCTTCAGCGCAGCCAGCACGGCCGCGAACGGCAATGACGTGTGGGGCAGTACGGGCTTCATCCCGGTCGGCACGGCCGGGTCGGCCTTCACGGGTAGCCTCGACGGCACCGGGCATATTGTTTCCAACCTCAATATTATCAAGTCGGGCGTGGCGGGCGTGGGCTTGTTTGGCGTCGTCGGCAGCGGCGGCGTGATCGCCAATGTGGGCTTGTCTGGTGGCACGATCAGCGGCGGCGACAATACGGGCGCCCTGGTCGGCACGAATGGCGGCAGCGTCAGCGGCAGCTTTGCCACCAGCGCCGTCACGGGCGCCAACAATGTCGGCGGCCTGGTGGGCAGCAACACTGGAACGGGCACCATCAAGGATAGCTATGCCAGCGGCGCGGTGACTGGCAGCAGCGGCGCGGGCGGCTTGGTGGGCAGCAACAGCGGCACGCTCGACACCAGCTATGCGAATGGCAGCGTGAGCGGCGCCGGCGGCGGCCTGGTCGGCACGGGCGCGGGCAGCGTCACGGGCAGTTACTGGGATAGCACTGCCAGTGGCAAGGCAACGAGCGCGGGCGGCACGGAGCTGACCACGAGCGGGCTCAAGACGCTGTCGAACTACACGGGCGCAGGCTGGGAACTGGGCCAGATGTGGGTCGCCTACGATGGCCAGAGCGCGCCTTTCCTGCGCTCGTTCATGAAGCAGATCGCCGTGCGCGTTTCTTACGACAGCAAGGTGTATGACGGCGTGGCCTACGCTGGCGGCAGCAATAGCGTCACATATTCGAACACGGTGGCAGGCGCCGATCTGCTCGGTACGCTCGCCTATGCAGGCAATGCCACAGGTGCCGTGAATGCGGGCACGTACGGGGTGTCGGCCAGCGGCCTGTATGCCACGGGCGGGCAGTCCGGCTATGCGATCAGCTATATCGATGGCGGCCTGGTGATCACGCCGAAAGCGTTGACGGTGACGGGCGCGACGGCGGCGGACAAGACCTATGACGGCAGCGCCACGGCGGCCATCACGGGCGGCGCGCTGAACGGCCTGGTGGGCGGCGAAACGCTGGTCTTGAACAGCGTCAGCGGCGTCTTCAATAGCCAGAATGCGGGCAATGGCAAGGCTGTCACGGTCACTGGCGCCAGCCTGGGCAACGGTTCGGGGCTGGCCAGCAACTACACGGTCGGCAGTTCGTCGGCGGGAACGGCGAATATCACGCCGAAAGCGCTGACGGTGACGGGCGCGACGGCGGCTGACAAGACCTATGACGGCAACGCCACGGCGGCCATCACGGGCGGCGCGCTGCACGGCCTGGTCAGTGGCGAAACGCTGGTCTTGAACAGCGCCAGCGGCGTCTTCAATAACCAGAACGCGGGCAATGGCAAGGCCGTCACGGTCACGGGCGCCAGCCTGGGCAACGACTCGGGGCTGGCCAGCAACTACACGGTTGCCCAGTCGTCGGCGGGAACGGCGAATATCACGCCGAAAGCGCTGACGGTGACGGGCGCGACGGCGGCGGACAAGACCTATGACGGCAATGCCACGGCGGCCCTCACGGGCGGCGCGCTGAATGGCCTGGTGGGCGGGGAAACGCTGGTATTGAATAGCGCCAGCGGCGTGTTCAATAACCAGAACGCGGGTAACGCCAAGGCCGTCACGCTCACGGGCGCCAGCCTGGGCGACGGCACGGGCCTGGCCAGCAACTATACGGTTGCCCAGTCGTCGGCGGGAACGGCGAATATCACGCCGAAAGCGCTGACGGTGACGGGCGCGACGGCGGCGGACAAGACCTATGACGGCAGCGCCACGGCGGCCATCACGGGCGGCGCCCTGGACGGCCTGGTCAGTGGAGAAACGCTGGTCTTGAACAGCGCCAGCGGCGTGTTCAATAACCAGAACGCGGGCAATGGCAAGGCCGTCACGGTCACGGGCGCCAGCCTGGGCGACGACTCGGGGCTGGCCAGCAACTACACAGTTGCCCAGTCGTCGGCGGGAACGGCGAATATCACGCCGAAAGCGCTGACGGTGACGGGCGCGACAGCGGCGGACAAGACCTATGACGGCAACGCCACGGCGGCCCTCACGGGCGGCGCGCTGAACGGCCTGGTGGGCGGGGAAACGCTGGTATTGAATAGCGCCAGCGGCGTCTTCAATAACCAGAACGCGGGCAATGGCAAGGCCGTTACCGTCACTGGCGCCAGCCTGGGCAACGGCTCGGGGCTGGCCAGCAACTACACGGTTGCCCAGTCGTCGGCGGGAACGGCGAATATCACGCCGAAAGCGCTGACGGTGACGGGCGCGACGGCGGCGGACAAGACCTATGACGGCAGCGCCACGGCGGCCATCACGGGCGGCGCCCTGGATGGCCTGGTCAGTGGCGAAACGCTGGTCTTGAACAGCGCCAGCGGCGTGTTCAATAACCAGAATGCGGGCAATGGCAAGGCCGTCACGCTCACGGGCGCCAGCCTGGGCGACGGCACGGGGCTGGCCAGCAACTATACGGTTGCCCAGTCGTCGGCGGGAACGGCGAATATCACGCCGAAAGCGCTGACGGTGACGGGCGCGACGGCGGCGGACAAGACCTATGACGGCAATGCCACGGCGGCCATCACGGGCGGCGCGCTGCACGGCCTGGTGGGCGGGGAAACGCTGGTCTTGAACAGCGCCAGCGGTGTGTTCAATAACCAGAACGCGGGCAACGCCAAGGCCGTTACCGTCACGGGCGCCAGCCTGGGCGACGGCACGGGCCTGGCCAGCAACTATACGGTTGCCCAGTCGTCGGCGGGAACGGCGAATATCACGCCGAAAGCGCTGACGGTGACGGGCGCGACGGCGGCGGACAAGACCTATGACGGCAACGCCACGGCGGCCCTCACGGGCGGCGCCCTGGACGGCCTGGTCAGCGGAGAAACGCTGGTCTTGAACAGCGCCAGCGGCGTGTTCAATAACCAGAACGCGGGCAATGGCAAGGCCGTCACGGTCACGGGCGCCAGCCTGGGCGACGGCACGGGCCTGGCCAGCAACTACACGGTTGCCCAGTCATCGGCGGGAACGGCGAATATCACGCCGAAAGCGCTGACGGTGACGGACGTGACGGCGTCGAGCCGGGTTTACGACGGTACGCAGCAGGCATCGCTGTCGGGTGGCGTATTGAGTGGCCTGGTCGGTTTGGAAACGCTGAACCTGGATCTGTCGAACCAGGCTGGAACTTTCAGCGACAAGAACGTAGGCGCCGGAAAAGTAGTCACCGTGACGGGCGCGACGGTCGCGGATGGTACTGGCCTGGCCAGCAACTATGCTTTCAGTAACGCTACCGGGGTGACGGCCAATATCTCCAAGGCTACCATCAGTAGCGTGTCGAATGTGGGTGTCAACAACAAGACTTACGATGGCTCGATGACGGCCACCTTGAGCGGTACGGCTATATTCAATGGCAAGGCGGGCGCGGATAATCTGACGGTGTCGAGCGGCAATGGCAGTTTTGTTGACAAGAACGCCGGTGCCGGTAAAACGGTAAACGTCAGCAACATCACCCTGGGTGGCGCGGACGCCGGCAACTACCTCCTGGACAGCACGACTTCCAGTGGCGTGGCCGATATCGCCAAGGCAACGATCAGCAGCGTGTCGAACGTGGGCGTGGACAACAAGACCTATGATGGCTTGAGAACAGCCACCTTGAAGGGAACTGCAAGCTTTGATGGCATTATTGGCAACGACAGCTTGAGTGTCGCAGGCTCTGGCTTGTTCAGCGACAAAAATGCGGGCACGGCCAAGGTTGTCACGGTTAGCGGTATCACGCTGGCTGGTGCGGACGCTGGCAACTACATTCTCGGTAGCAATGCTTCCAGTGGCACGGCCGATATCACGCCGAAAGCCCTGACGGTGGCGGGCCAGGTGGCGGGCAACAAGGTCTACGACGGCAATGCGGTAGCGCAACTGTCTGGCGGCAGCCTGGTCGGCCTGGTGGGCGGCGAAACCCTGGGCTTCTCCGGCCAGACGGCGGCCTTCAGCGACAAGAACGCGGCCAGCGCGAAAACCGTGACGGTCAGCGGTACCACTTTGCTCGACGGGTCGGGTGCGGCCAGCAACTATACGGTGGTCAACCCGACCGGCTTGACGGCCAGCATCACGCCGAAAGCCCTGACGGTGGCGGGCCAGGTGGCGGGCAACAAGGTCTACGACGGCAATGCCGTGGCGCAATTGCTTGGTGGCAGTCTGGTCGGCCTGGTGGGCGACGAAACCCTGGTCATCGCCGGCCAGACGGCGGCCTTCAGCGACAAGAACGCGGCCAGCGCGAAAACCGTGACGGTCAGCGGCACCACCTTGCTCGACGGGTCGGGTGCGGCCAGCAACTATACGGTAGTCAACCCGACCGGCTTGACGGCCAGCATCACGCCGAAAGCCCTGACGGTGGCGGGCCAGTTCGCGGGCAACAAGGTCTACGACGGCAATGCCGTGGCGCAATTGCTTGGTGGCAGTCTGGTCGGCCTGGTGGGCGATGAAACCCTGGTCATCGCCGGCCAGACGGCGGCCTTCAGCGACAAGAATGCGGCGAACGCGAAAACCGTGACGGTCAGCGGTACCACCTTGCTCGACGGGTCGGGTGCGGCCAGCAACTATACGGTGGTCAACCCGACCGGCTTGACGGCCAGCATCACGCCGAAAGCCCTGACGGTGGCGGGCCAGGTGGCGGGCAACAAGGTCTACGATGGCAATGCGGTAGCGCAACTGTCTGGCGGCAGTCTGGTCGGCCTGGTGGGCGACGAAACCCTGGTCATCGCCGGCCAGACGGCGGCCTTCAGCGACAAGAACGCGGCCAGCGCGAAAACCGTGACGGTCAGCGGCACCACCTTGCTCGACGGGTCGGGTGCGGCCAGCAACTATACGGTGGTCAACCCGACCGGCTTGACGGCCAGCATCACGCCGAAAGCCCTGACGGTGGCGGGCCAGGTGGCGGGCAACAAGGTCTACGACGGCAATGCCGTGGCGCAATTGCTTGGTGGCAGTCTGGTCGGCCTGGTGGGCGACGAAACCCTGGTCATCGCCGGCCAGACGGCGGCCTTCAGCGACAAGAATGCGGCCAGCGCGAAAACCGTGACGGTCAGCGGCACCACCTTGCTCGACGGTTCCGGTTCAGCCAGCAATTATTCGGTCAGCAACCCGACCGGCTTGACGGCCAGCATCACGCCGAAAGCCCTGACGGTGGCGGGCCAGATCGCTGGCAACAAGGTCTACGATGGCAATACCGTGGCGCAGCTGATCGGTGGCAGCCTGGTCGGCCTGGTGGGCGATGAAACCCTGGCCATCGCCGGCCAGACGGCGGCCTTCAGCGACAAGAATGCGGCCAGCGCGAAAACCGTGACAGTCAGCGGCACGACCTTGCTCGACGGGTCGGGTGCGGCCAGCAACTATACGGTGGTCAACCCGACCGGCTTGACGGCGAGCATCACGCCGGCGTCCATCAGTGCCATTTCCGGTATCGTGGCAGCGAACAAGGTGTATGACGGTGGCACGGCGGCCAGCCTGAACCTGGCGGGCGCCAGTTTCAATGGCATGCTGGCCGGCGACGCCCTGAGCCTGGGCAGCGGACCCGTTCTTGGCACCTTCAGCGACAAGAATGCGGCGCTGGGCAAGACCGTGGTCATCAGCGGTTTGGGCCTGGCCGGTGCCGATGCGGGCAACTATGTACTGGCCAGCAGCCTGGCCAGTACCACGGCCACGATTACGCCAGCCGCCTTGACGGTCAGCGCCATCGGCGTCAACAAGGTGTATGACGCCAGCACGACTGCCGCCGTCTCCTTGCGCGACAACCGCATCGGTAATGACCAGCTGAGTATTGCCAGCAATGGCGCCAGTTTCAGCGACAAGAATGCGGGCGTGGGCAAGACGGTGACGGTGGCAGGCATAAGCCTGAGCGGCACGGATGCGGGCAATTACGTGGTCAACTCCAGTGCCAGCACCACGGCCACGATCTCGCAGGCAGCGCTGACGGTCAAAGTCGACAACACTGAAAAAGACCAGGGACGCGTCAACCCCGACTTCAGCGCCGGCTACAGCGGCCTGCTCGGTGGCGACACGCTGGCCGCCGAAGTGAGCGGCAACCTGGTGTTCAGCACGTCGGCAACGACGGCATCCGTGGCCGGCAATTATCTGGTATCGGCATCGGGCCAGGCGTCGAACAATTACGCCTTGAACTATGTGGAGGGCGTGCTGAAGGTCAAGCCGACGGAAGCGCTGCAAAGCGCAGTCGCCAGCGTGATCGCGGCCGTTGCCGTGGCGCCTTCGCAGGGCAATATGGTGCAGGCCGACATGATCGTCAGTGGCGAGACGGCACCAGGCAAGCCTGCCGCCACGCAGGAGGCGCCGCGCGAGGGAGAGAAGGGTAACGCAGGCAGCGCGCCGGTAGTGCAACTGGCCAGCAATGTCGTCAGCAATGTCCTGCCAGGCCTGCGCTTGAGCGTGGTCGATAGCGGCCTGCGCCTGCCGATCGAAGCTGGCGGCAACAAGCGCCAGGAAAACCAGTAAAGCCCGCTGCGTCACCATAGGGTGGCTTCGGAGTGCCGCTTCGTGTTTCGAAGCGGCATTTTTTATGCCGTCGCGTCGTCGCAACAGTTTTATAATGGCTGCACCATCCTTGTTTTCCGTCAGAAGAGCAGTGCTGAACAGAAAGTACCATCGCATGACATCCCATTTCATTGGCGTGGCCGGCTTGCCACGCGCTGGCTCCACCTTGCTGTGCCAGTTACTGGCGCAGCATCCCGACCTGTATTGCGAAGGCAATAGTTCCCCCCTGTGCAATACCTTGTTGGGCATGCGGCGCATGGTCAGCGACGATTCTTTTTTCCTGTCGCAGCTCGATAGCACCTTCGACGCCAGCTATGACCATTTGAAAACGGCCATGCAGGGCTTCCTGCGCGGCTGGTACCAGGATTGCGGCAAGCAGGGCGTGGTGGACAAGAACCGCGCCTGGCTGCATTGCGTGGAGATGCTGCTGCAACTGGCGCCGGAAGCGAAAGTCATCGTCTGCGTGCGCGAACTGGGCCAGGTCTACGGCTCCATCGAAGCGCAGCACCAGCGCACCATTCTTGTCGATTTTATCGATCACCTGGCCGATTTTGACCGCATGGGGCGCGCGGACATGCTGTTTGCCAAGGATCGCACCATAGGCGCGCCCTTGAGCTCCCTGCACGCCGTGCTGGACCTGCCGGTCGAGGTGCAGAAAAAGCTGTATTTCGTGCGTTTCGAAGACTTGATGGCGCGGCCGGTGGAATGCATGTCGCACCTGTATGCGTGGCTGGGTCTGGCGCCATGGCAGATCGATCCGCATAATCTGGCCGTCGGGATACAGGAAAGCGACAGCCATTACCGCATGAAATACACGCACCGCCAGCAGGCGACGATCAGCGTGCCGAAGCTGCATGCGATTCCCCCGCGCATCCAGGCGCAGATCGAAAGCGCGTATGACTGGTTTTATGAACTGTATTATCCGCAACACCAACGCGCGGCAATGCCCTCCGCCTGACAACACGTGCGGCAGTGCTAATACCACTTGCCGCACCGCTGCCGGCGCGGTATTGCCGGCAGCTGGCGCAAATCCTCCTTTTTTCTCTTCCCTCACTCTTCGCCTGGCGCGCCGTAGCCGTACCGCCTGAAGTCACTGGTATTGTAAAAAACACCGTTATATAAAACCACTTGACTACCAATTTTTGGCGTCGCATTCTCTGTGCAGAAAGCCGATGCTTTGCTGCGCTTTCTTTACGTACAACATAAAAAGCTACTTCGATAGTTTGCGTATAACGTTCAGGAGACAATGTGAAAACACGGCAATCAAGCCGGCTGGCTACGCCATTCATGGCTGGCCTGCTGGGCAGCGCGCTGCTCGCTTGCGGCGGCAATTCCACCACCGAACCCCCATCGACCCTGCTGGCCGCCACGGTCACCAGCGACAGTTGCGCGGCCTGGAGTGCCAGCGCCATCTACACGGCAGGGCAGTGCGCCGTGTACGACGGCAAGGTGTACCGGGCCAAATGGTGGGTGCAGGGCACGGCGCCGGGCAACGACCAGTGGGGACCGTGGAGCTTGGATTCCACCACCCCGACACCGACGCCCACACCGACGCCCACACCGACGCCCACCCCGACTCCGACACCGACACCGACACCGACACCGACACCCACACCCACGCCAGGCGTGCCCACCAGAGCCCAGGCCGAGGCGAACGAGGCGGCGCTGACGAACAATGATTTCTTCCGCAAGGTCAAGGCCTCGATCCGCACCCTGGGCAATACGGCCGTCGAAGCCGTGCAGCCTGGTCTGGCCGGCAATCCGCTCAACGTCAAGCGCGTCGAGCGCCTGCTGCCGGCGGCGAAGTGGGATTACTATTTTGCCGCGCGCGACGCCAGCTATACCTACCAGCGCTTCCTGCAAGCCGTGGCCAAGTTCCCCGCCGTGTGCGACGACTACGGCGACGGGCGCAATGCGGACGCCATCTGCCGCCACAGCCTGGCCACCATGTTTGCCCACTTCGGCCAGGAAACGGGCGACCATAACGCCAGCAGCCCCTTGCCGCAATGGCGCCAGGGCTTGAAGTATCTGCGTGAGCTGGGCTGTGACGAGACGGGCGCCGGCTGCGGCTACAACATCGAGTGCGCCGACCCCGTCTTCAACAAGGTCTGGACCTGCGGCACCAATGCCGACGGCAGCTTCAAGAAATACTTTGGCCGCGGCGCCAAGCAGCTGTCGTACAACTACAACTACGGTCCGTTTTCGCAAGCCATGCATGACGGCGATCAAACGGTGCTGCTGAAAAACCCGGACCTGGTGGCATCGACCTGGCTGAACCTGGCCTCGGCCACGTTCTTCTTTGTCTATCCGCAACCGCCGAAACCGTCGATGCTGCATGTGCTGGACGGTACCTGGGTGCCGAACGCGGCCGATACGACAGCCGGTGCGGGCAATAACTTTGCCACCACCATCATGATCATCAATGCCGAGTGCGGGCAGGGCACGGAAAAGCAGGCCGCACAAAACCGCATCGATTACTACAAGCAATTTGCCACCGACATGGGCTGGGATTATTCCGGCGAACAATTGTCGTGCGCCAACATGCAACGTTTCACCCCGGCCAGTTCCGCTTCCTACAACATCTATTGGGAAAAGAACTGGAGCGCGGGCGGCGCGAACCAATGCCAACTGGTCAGCTATCAAACCCCGTACAGCGCCTTGCTGGCCGGGAACTACGTGAAATGCGTGGAAGCCAACTGGAATGTGAAGTTGCAGTAACAGCAAGCGCAGGAAAGCCGGCCAGGGATCACAGTTGACAAGAGCCCCCAGAGGGGCCTGCAACAGCTCTCGATGTACAACCATAACGGAGACCAATACAACATGAAATCGAATGCATTATTGATGGCCTTGCTCAGCGGCGTGCTCGTCGCTTGCGGCGGCGGTGGCCAGGACGGCACGACCGCGCCCCCGAACACCTTGCTCGCGGCCGTGGAAGCGTGCGCCGTCTGGGATGCCGCCACCGTCTACACGGGCGGGCAGTGCGTGCTGTACCAGGGCGTCGGCTACAAGGCCAAGTGGTGGACACAGGGCAATGTCCCCAGCGCCACCGACCAGTGGGGGCCATGGGCCGTGACGGATACACCGACGCCGACGCCGACCCCGACACCGACCCCGACCCCGACCCCGACCCCGACACCGACCCCGACCCCGACCCCGACACCGACACCGACACCGACACCAACGCCGACACCGACACCGACACCCGCGGCTTGCCGACCCGACGGCTTGATCTCGGCCGTGCCAAATGTGCCGTATTGCAAGGTGTACGACGCGAACGGGCGCGAAGTGCTCGGTAATGGCTTGAACCGGCGCATCGTCGGCTATTTCGCCAGCTGGCGCACGGGCGTCGATGGCAGCCCTGCGTATCTGGTGAACAACCTGCCGTGGGACAAGATTACCCACCTGAACTATGCGTTTGCCTCCGTCGACCCGGCCACGTCAAAGATCGCCATCGGCAGCGGCGCGGCCAATCCCGACACGGGCCTCACCTGGCCGAATGTGCCGGCGGCGGCCATGGACCCATCCTTGCCGTACAAGGGCCACTTCAACTTGCTGTCGCAATACAAGAAGAAGTATCCGGGCGTCAAACTGATGATTTCCGTGGGCGGCTGGGCCGGCAGCGGCGGCTTTTACACGGCGACGACGAATGCGGATGGCAGCATCAACACGGCCGGCATCAACACCCTGGCCGATTCCATGGTGGCGTTCGTGCGCCAATACAACTTCTTCGATGGCGTCGATGTCGATTACGAACACCCGACCACCAACAATGAAGCGGGCAATCCGAACGATTTCGCCGTCTCGAAACCGCGCCTGGCGGGCTTGATGACGAGCTATAACGTGCTGCTGAAAGTGCTGCGCCAGAAGCTCGACGAAGCGGCCGTGCAGGACAATAAATACTATCTGCTCACCATTGCCGGCTCCGCCTCGGGCTGGGTCTTGCGTGGCGAAGAAAACATGTCGGGATTGAAATATCTCGATTACGCCAGCCTGATGACCTACGACTTGCATGGCGCGTGGAACCAGTATGTGGGACCGAACGCGGCGCTGTTTGACGATGGCAACGATGGCGAATTGCGTGCCGGCAACGCTTACCAGTACCAGAACATCGGCTACCTGAACACGGACTGGGCGTATCGTTACTACCGGGGCGCCATGCAGGCGGGACGCATCAATATCGGCGTGCCGTTCTACACGCGGGGCTGGAAGGACGTGACGGGCGGCACCAACGGTTTGTGGGGCACGACGGCGCTGACCAATTCCACCGTCACCTGCGCGGGCGTGAAAACCTGCGGCATGGGCGCCACCGGCATCGACAACGTGTGGTACGACCTCGACTCCCAAGGCAAACCCACTCCCGGTGGCGGCAACCCCATCTGGCATGCGCTGAACTTGCAAAACGGTATCGTGCCGAGCTACCTGGACGCGTATAAAGTCACGGACAAGGCGCTGGTGGGCACCTATGTACCGTTCTACAGCAGCACCATGGTGGCGCCGTGGCTGTGGAATGCGACCAAGAAAGTGTTCATTTCCACGGAAACCACGCAGTCGATCGCGGCCAAGGCCCAGTACATCGTCAACAACAATATCGGTGGCGTGATGATCTGGGAAATGGCGGGCGACTATGCCTGGGATGCCACGCGCAATGGCGGCAAGGGCGAGTACTTCATGGGCACCACCCTGACGGACGTGCTGTACCAGGCGTTCCGCACGGCTGGCGTATATGGCAACAAGCGCGCCGAAATCGCCATGCCGGGCACGGCGGCCAACGTCAGCATCACCCTCGGTGGCTGGAAGCTGGGTGACAACAACTTCCCTATCAACCCGGTGATGACGGTGAAGAACAACACGGCGTCGACCTTGCCGGGCGGCACCGTGGTGGAGTTCGACTATCCCGTGTCGGCACCGTCGGACATGAGCGATCAGTCCGGCTTCGGCTTGACGGTGATCAATGCCGGCTACACGGGGCCGAACAATATCGGCGGCTTCACGAAGAACTACAACCGGGCCCGCTTCGCGATTCCTGCCTGGCAATCGCTGGCGCCGGGGGCCTCCGTGGCGCTGACCCTTAACTACCGCCTGCCGATTTCGGGACCGGCCAACTATACGCTCACCGTGGGCGGCACCAAATATGCGCTGACGCAAGAGTACCCGGAATTGCCGGTGGCCTTGCCGTAAGGCGATGATACGGTGGGGTAAACAGAGAAGGGCGGAACCGCGGTTCCGCCCTTTTTAGTTCCTGCCCTTAGTCAGGCTGGCTTAAAACCATGTTTCTACCTGGAAACCGTAGGAAGTGCCGCTGGTATTGTTGTTGTAGATCGGGCCGCCGTTGTTCGACGCATTGACCGACGCGGTGGCCGCATCGTTCCATTTGCCGTAGGTAACAAAAGCGCGCAGTTCAGGACGCGACCACAGGCCAGGACCTGCCGAGATCGTCGGCGCGATGGTCAGCTTGGTCAGGCGCTTGGCCGGCTGGCCACCCGCTTGCGTCACGCGATCCGTGCCCAGTTCGCCCACCAGTTTGAAGTTGTCGGTGAATGCATACACAGGACGCACGCCGACCGAAGTCCAGGTCGAGGAACCTTTGGCGTTCGACTCGTCTTTTTGCCACAGGGCGACGAATTCCATGCCGAAATTGGCCATCGGCTGGATCGCCATGTCATTGAAGATGCGCGTGCGTTTCACGTCCGAACCGAAATTGGTGTCGCCCGAAGCGCCGAACTGCGCGCCATTGCCGGTGCCAGGACCGACGCCGTACTGCACGCCAAAGGTGTTGCCGCCGCCGAACACTTTACCTTGACGGTGGAAGGCCGACAGCTGCCAGCCGTTATTGCGCTTGCCCGTGGCGACATCATCCTTGCCTTCGCCGATGATGTAGGTCGCGGCCAGGTCCAGGGTGCCGTTTTCATTGACGGGAATCTCGCCAAAGATGAAGTTCTGGCGCACCGCCGATTTGGTGTTGACGCCGCCGTTCGGCAACGCGATCTTGATATCGTTGTCCTTGAAGAAGGCATACGAGAATTTACCCGGGCCGGCAGGAATGCGGTCCAGGCCGGCGCCCGTGCCGTTCATGTTGATGTATTGCAGATCCAGCATGTGGATGTCAGGACGGTAGTAGAAGCGTTTACCGATCCAGGCCGTGCCGCCGTTCAGGAAATCGAGTCCCTGCGCTTCGACGTAGGCCTTGACGATGCCCAGCTTGTTGTCGCCGAAATCGGAGTTTGGCGCGTAAGCGTTGACCCAGATGGTGGCCAGGTAGTTCACGCCGCCGGACTTGGCGACGGACTTGGTGTAGCCGAATTCCGTGTAGGCGTCGCACTCATTGCCCAGACGGTATTTCATGGTATTGCCACCCAGGCCGAAGCAGCCTTGCGAACCGCCGTCGCCCGAGGTATTGCTGCCGGCGCCGGCGCGCAGGTAGCCGTGGAAGCCTTCGGCATCACTTGGGTACATGGGGTCGGCAAGGGCGGAGGCGCTGGCGATGGCCAGGATCAGGGCAGGTAAAGTTTTCAATGCAGTGCGATTCATGCGGTCTCCAGAAAAATGTAGGTGGTAGCGCTGGCGCACGGAGGACGGGCAGCGCATACGGTCTAATGCCGAAAACCAAGTCTAGCAGCGCTTTTTTAACCACCCTGATACAAATCGAACAAGTAGCGATACTTTCTTTCAAAGTGTTGTTTTTACTCAATATCGATACTCTGGTGCATAGCGGGTCTGCAAAAGAGTATCGAATTGCGGTTTTGGAGTATCAGAAAGTATCAAAGTCCGGTGCTACATTGTGGTCGTGGTGCCAAGCATGCCGGCATTGCCAACGACAAAAAACACTGGAGACACACAATGAAACGTTCCGCCATTGCCGCGCTGTGCGCCGGCGCCTTCTGCTTCGCCTCGTCCGCGACTGCCGCCACCGACCTGGTCATCGCCACCGTCAACAACGGCCACATGATCGAAATGCAAAAGCTCAGCAAGTTCTTCGAGCAAGCCAATCCCGACATCAAGCTCAAATGGGTGACCCTGGAAGAGGGCGTCTTGCGCCAGCGCATGACCACCGATATCGCCACCAAGGGCGGCCAGTTTGACGTGATGACCATCGGCCTGTATGAAACGCCCATCTGGGGCAAGAAAAACTGGCTGATCCCCATCAAGCCGGACGCCAAATACGATATCGACGACCTGCTGCCGGCCATCCGCGAAGGCCTCTCCGGCGACGGCAAGCTGTACGCGTCGCCGTTCTATGGCGAAAGCTCGATGATCATGTACCGCAGCGACCTGGTCAAAAAAGCGGGCGTGACGATCGAAGACCGCCCCACCTGGAACCAGCTGCGCGACGTGGCCGCCAAGCTGCACGATCCGGCCAACGGCGTGTACGGCATCTGCCTGCGCGGCAAGCCGGGCTGGGGCGACAACATGGCGCTGATCACCACCATGGCCAATTCCTACGGCGGCCAGCTGTTCGACATGCAATGGAAACCGCAATTTACCAGCAAGCCGTGGAAAGACGCGGTCACCATGTATGTCGACCTGATGAAGAAATACGGCCCGCCGGGCGCAGCCGCCAACAGCTTCAATGAAAACCTGGCGCTGTTCAACCAGGGCAAGTGTGGCATCTGGATCGACGCAACGATCGCCGCTTCCTTCATCACGGACCCCAAGCAAAGCAAGGTGGCCGACAAGGTGGCGTTTGCCCAGTCGCCCGTCGGCGTGACGGAGCGGGGCGCCAACTGGCTGTGGATCTGGTCGCTGGCGATTCCCGCCAGTTCCAAGCACCCGAATGAAGCGCAGCGCTTCATCAACTGGGCCACCTCGCCCGATTACGTGAAGCTGGTGGCCAGGGAAACGAGCTGGGCCAACGTGCCGACGGGCACGCGCAAGTCGACATATGCGAGCCCCGAGTTCCAGAAAGTGGCGAAATTTGCCGCCGCCGAAGGCAAGGCCCTGGCTACCACGCGCGCCGTGCAAAGCACCATGCTGCCGTCGCCGTACGTGGGCGTGCAATTTGCCTCCATTCCCGAATTCCAGGTGATCGGCGTGGCGGCCGGCCAGCAGATGGCGGCAGCGCTGCTGGGCAAGGTGACGGTGGAGCAGGCGCTGGAATTGTCGCAGCAGACGGCGGAGCGGGAGATGCGCAAAGGCGGGTACTACAAGTAAGCCTGCTGCATAGTTTGCTTACTCCAATAGCGTAAAGCCGGGGTCAGTCCTTCGGATCGGAATGCGTCCCACTGGGCCGCATTCCCCCAACGTGCCTGCCCCCAGATTTTTGCTGGCGATTGTTGTCCCTTGCCCCAAGAGAACATTATGAAACGCATTATCCCCCGGACTTTGCTGACGCCGGCCGTGCTTGCCGTCTCCGTCATTTCCGTCGTTCCGCTGCTGATTACCCTGTTCTACTCGTTCGTGCGCTATTCCATGCTCGATCCGAGCGGCCATCCTTTCCATGGCCTGGCCAATTTCCACTTTTTCTTTACCGATGCCTCGTTCCTGCCGGCCTTGCAGAACACGTTTACCCTGCTGTTTTCCGTCATGCTGATCACGGTGGTGCTGGGTACGGCGCTGGGAATGCTGATCAATGAAGCGTTTCCGGGACGCGCCATCGTGCGCGTGCTGCTGATCTCGCCGTTTCTCGTCATGCCGGCCGTGAACGCCCTGATGTGGAAGAACATGCTGCTCAATCCGATCTACGGCCTGTTCGCGCAAATCAGCATCTTCTTTGGCGCCACGCCCGTCGACTGGCTGTCGGCCCACCCGCTGTTTTCCATCATCATGATGGTCTCGTGGCAATGGCTGCCGTTCGCTTGCCTGATCTTCATGACGGCCCTGCAATCGATGGACCGCGAACAGCTGGAAGCGGCGCGCATGGATGGCGCCACCTATTTGCAGCAGTTGCGCTATCTCTACATTCCCCACCTGGGCCGCGCCGTTTCGGTGGTGCTGATGATCGAGATGATCTTCCTGTTGTCGATCTTTGCGGAAATTTTCACCACCACGGGCGGCGGTCCCGGTTTCGACACGACCACCATCACCTTCATGATTTATCAGCAGGCGCTGCTGTCGTATGACGTGGGAGCGGCCTCGGCCGGTGCCCTGTTCGCCGTGCTCATCGCCAACATCGCCGCCTTCTTCCTGATGCGCGTCATCGGCAAGAATCTGTCGAAATAAGGAGACCTTGATGCATAGCAAATTCAATCTGTATGGCCGCACGGCCGCCGCCTGGCTGTGCGCGCTGCTGCTGTTCTTTCCCATCTTCTGGCTGGGCCTGATGGCCTTCAAGACGGAAGGGCAAGCCATTTCCACGCCGCCGCTGCTGTTCTTCACGCCGACACTCGACAGTTTTCGCGAAGTGCTGGCGCGCGACAATTACTTCGGCTACGCGTGGAACTCGCTGTTTACCAGCGTGGTGTCGACCGCCATTGGCCTCCTGATCGCCATCCCGGCAGCGTATTCGATGGCCTTCTTTCCCACGGGCGGCACCATCGGCTTGCTGAAATTTATGCTCAGCTCGCGCTACATGCCCGGCGTGGGCGCGTTGATGCCCATCTATATCTGCTACCAGTACTTCGGCCTGCTCGACACGCGCATCGGCCTGACCATCATGTTCATGCTGATGAATTTGCCCATCATGATCTGGCTGCTGTACACCAGCATGAAGGAGCTGCCGCGCGAAATCCTGGAAGCGTCGCGCATGGATGGCGCCACCGTGTGGGATGAATTCCGCCACGTCGTGCTGCCCCTGTCCGTGGGCGGCATCGCTTCCACGGCCCTCGTGTGCATGGTGTGGTCGTGGAATGAATCGTTCTGGTCGCTGAACCTGGGCGCGTCCAACGCGGGCACGCTGGCCTGGCTCATCGCTTCCTACTCCAGTCCGGAAGGCTTGTTCTGGGCCAAATTGTCGGCCGCTTCGCTGATGGCGATTGCGCCCATCATGGCGCTGGGCTGGTTCTGCCAGAAACAACTGGTCCAGGGCATGACCTTTGGCGCCGTCAAGTAGCATCGAAAAACAAATCAGAATTGAGACAAATCATGGCTTACCTTCAACTGAGCAATATCGAAAAATTCTTTGGCGAGCACCGCGCCATCAAGGGCATCGACCTGGACATCCAGCAGGGCGAGTTCGTCGTCTTCGTGGGACCGTCAGGTTGCGGAAAATCCACCTTGCTGCGCCTGATCGCGGGCCTGGAGCCGATCGACGGCGGCAAGCTGTCGCTCGACGGGCGCGACATCACCAACGTGCCATCGTCCAAGCGCGACCTGGCGATGGTGTTTCAGTCGTACGCGCTGTATCCGCACATGACGGTGTTTCAGAACATGTCGTTCGCGCTGAAACTGGCCGGCGTCGATCCGGCCATCATCCGCGAGAAAGTCGACAAGGCGGCCGCCATCCTCGACCTTGGGCGTTACCTGGAACGCACGCCAAAAGAGCTGTCGGGCGGGCAGCGCCAGCGGGTGGCCATCGGCCGCGCCATCGTGCGCGACCCGAAAGTGTTCTTGTTCGACGAGCCGCTGTCGAACCTCGATGCGGCCCTGCGCGTGCAGACGCGCATCGAGATCGCCAAGCTGCACCGCGAGCTGGGCGCCACCACCATTTATGTCACGCACGACCAGGTCGAAGCGATGACCCTGGCCGATCGCGTGGTGGTGCTGCGCGACGGCCAGATCGAGCAGCATGGTTCGCCCCTGGAACTGTATGACCGTCCCGCCAACCGCTTTGTCGCGCAATTCATCGGCACGCCCAGCATGAACGTGGTACCGGCCGATGCGGCGCCGCAGTTGCTGGCGCAGGCGGGCAGCGCGGCGCAGGCCGATGGTTTTGTCGGCATCCGCCCCGAGCACGTGCACCTGGGCGCGGCGCAGCCGGGCAGCGTGCCCGTCACCGTCGACCTGGTCGAATCCCTGGGCGTGGAAACCCTGACCTATGTGCGCCTGCCGAACAATGTGCAGGTGGTCTCGCGCGGTGCCGAACGCAGCAGCCTGCAGCCGGGCCAGCAGACGCATTTGACGTTTGAGCCGGGCTTCGTCCACTATTTTGACCGCGCCGGCAAGACCTATGCGGCGGCGAAAGGAGCGCTGTAATGGACGCCATCGCATTGAACCAGGCGAACCTGGCGCAGCTGCCCGCCAACGTGGCCGTGCCCGCGTACGCGCGCGAGACGCTCGTGGCCAGCATCGTGCATATCGGCGTGGGTGGCTTCTTCCGCGCCCACCAGGCCGTGTACCTCGATGACTTGCTGGCCTTGCCCGGAAATGAGCAGTGGGGCTATTGCGGCGTGGGCTTGCTGCCGACCGACGCGGCCATGCGCGACGCCATGCAGGCACAGGATGGGCTGTACACGGTGGTCGAGCGCAGCGCGGCCGGCGACTCGGCGCGCATCATCGGCAGCGTCGGCGAGTATCTGTATGCGCCCGACGAGCCGCAAGCCGTGCTGGAAAAACTGGCCGACCCCGGCACGCGCATCGTCGCGCTGACCATCACCGAGGGCGGCTACTACGTCAACCAGGGCACGGGCGAATTTGACGCGGATCACCCCGACATCGTGCATGAACTGGCGCATCCCGATGCGCCGCGCTGCTCGTTCGGCTACCTGGCCGCCGCCCTGGCCCTGCGCCACCGGCGGGGCCTGGCGCCGTTTACCATCATGTCCTGCGATAACCTGCAAAACAATGGCGACGTGACGCGCAAGATGCTGCTGGCCTTTGTCGCCCTGCGCGACCGTGAACTGGCGCGCTGGCTGGCCACGCATGGCAGCTTCCCCAACAGCATGGTCGACCGCATCACGCCGGCCACCACCGATGAACACCGGGCGCTGCTGCGTGACAGCTTCGGCATCATCGACGCCTGGCCCGTCGTGTGCGAGCCATTCCGCCAGTGGGTCATTGAAGACGAATTCCCGCAGGGCCGGCCGGCCTGGGAAAAGGTGGGCGCGCAGATGACGCACGACGTGCTGCCGTATGAAAAGATGAAGCTGCGTCTCTTGAATGCCAGCCACCAGGCCCTGTGCTACATCGGCATGCAGCTCGGCTACACGTTTGCGCATGAAGCGATGGGTGACCCTGGCATCCGCCTGCTGGTGCGGCGCATGATGGATGACGAGGTCACGCCCCTGCTCGATAGCGTGGAAGGCATCGATCTGGAACGGTACAAGGCTACCCTGATCGAGCGCTTTTCGAATCCGGCCGTGCGCGACCAGCTGGCGCGCATCGGCACGGAAGGCTCGGCGCGCATCCCGAAATTCGTGCTGCCCTCCGTGCGCGAAGCGCTGGCCCGTGGCGGCGCCATCAAGCTTCTGGCCTTCACGGTGGCGTGCTGGTTCCGCTACCTGGAAGGCCACGACGAGCAGGGGCGCGAGATGCCCCTGAACGACCCGTATGCGGCGCGCTTGCGCGCGCTGGTACTGCAGGGCGGCTCGGACGCCGCGCCGTTGCTGTCCCTGCGCGAGCTGTTCGGCGACCTTTGCGACACACCCGCGTTCACGCAGGCAGTGAGCGAAGCGCTGGCCAGCCTGTATGGGCTGGGCGCGCGCGCGGCGCTGGAACAGAGCGTGGCTTGAGGGGAGGGTGCGCCATGCCACGCAAAGCCGATGCTGTCTTGCCGCAGATGGAGCTGGAACAGCAGCGCGATGCCACGCCCGGCTTCGAGCCGAAAGGCAGTTTCGGTTTCATCCGCTACCTGGAGCACGGCTTTCCGAATGCGCTGGTGCGCTGGCATTATCATGACGAGTACGAGCTGCACCTGATCGTCGAGACGAGCGGCAAGGTCTTCGTGGGCGACTATATCGGCCAGTTCGCGCCCGGTCATTTGGTGCTGACGGGGCCGCGCGTGCCGCACAACTGGGTCTCGCTCGACACGCCCCCGGAAGGCGTGGCCCTGCGCGACATGGTGCTCCAGTTTTCGCATGCGCCGCTGGCGTCGATGGCGGCCGCCATCCCGGAACTGAAAGGGATTTTCCCGCTGCTGCAGCGCGCCCTGCATGGCGTGGAATTTTTCGGCGTCAGCGAGCAGTCGCTGCGGCGCTTTCAGCGTATCCGCGACAGCAGCGGCCTGCCGCGCTTCATCGAGTTTCTGACCCTGCTGGGCGAACTGGCGCAGACCAGCGACTACCAATTGCTGTCGACGGTGCCGATGCAGTCGAGCGACGACGACGTGGCTTTGGCGCGTATCAGTTCCGCCATCAACTTCATCGTGCACAATTACAGCAGCCAGTTCTCGCTGAAACAGCTGGCCGAGCAGGTGGACATGCCCGAGCGGACGTTTTCGCGCTTCTTTCGCAGCGCCACGGGCAACAGCTTCACTGACTTCGTCAACCGCCTGCGCATCAACAAGGCGTGCCAGCTGCTGATGGAGACGGAGCGGTATGTGAGCAACATCTGCTACGAAGCAGGATTCAATAATGTGGCCAATTTCAACCGGCGCTTCCTGGAATTGAAAGGCATGACGCCGAAGGAGTTTCGCCAGCAGGCGCAGGGCCGTTTTGGCGCCTGAGGTTTTTTAAGGTACATTCGATGGCACGGGCGGGGACCGTCTGGGAGAGACAAGCATGGAATACCTGTGGCAGAAGGACAGCGAGCGCAAGGCGCCCGAACTGGAGCGCGAAAGCTACGACGGCATCATCAATTACCTGGAACACGGCTATCCCAGCTCGCGCGTGCGCTGGCACTGCCACGAAGAATACGAGCTGCACCTGATCGTCGCCACCAGCGGGCGCTTGTTCGTGGGCGATTATATCGGCGAATTCTCGCCCGGCCACCTGGTGCTGACGGGCCCGCGCCTGCCGCACAACTGGATTTCCAACGTGGTGCCGGAAGGAGGCGTGGCCTTGCGCGACATGATCGTGCAGTTCGCCCACGCGCCGCTGGCCGGCGCCGCGCGCGTCATTCCCGAACTGCGCGAGCTGCTGCCGCTGCTGGAGCGCTCCAGCTATGGCGTGGAGTTTTTCGACATGGGCCATGAGGCCGAGCAGCACCTGGCGCGCATCCGCGCCACGCATGGCGCCGAGCGCTTCGCCGCATTCGTGCAACTGATGAGCAAGCTGGCGCGCACGGCCAACTATCGCTTGCTGTCGAGCGCCTCGCTGCGTTCCTACGATGATGACGCCACCCTGGCCAAGGTGAATTCCGTCCTCAACTACATCACCGATAATTACCGCGAGCCGATTTCGGCGGAAATGCTGGCCGAGCAGGTGGGCATGTCGCTGAGTAAATTCTCGCGCTTCTTCCGCAAGGCGACGGGTAACAGTTTTACCGATTTCATCAGCCGTTTGCGCATCAACAAGGCTTGCCAGCTGTTGATGGACACGGATCAATACGTCTCGAACGTCTGCTACGACGTGGGTTTCCAGAACGTGGCCAACTTCAATCGCCGCTTCCTGCAGGTGAAGGGCGTCACGCCGAAGGAGTTCCGGCGTCAGGCCGATGGGCGCTTTGGCGGCATCGGCGGGCCTGTTGCGGATACGCCACGGGCTTGAGGGCTGTCACGGGCTTGTCACTTTGCCCAGTTATTCTCCACGGCTTCAATCCCACTTTAGCCGAGGAATGCATGAACGCTGCTGTAACGTCGACCCCGAAATTGACCCTGCTGGCCATCGCCGCCAGCCTGTGCCTGTCCGCCTGCGGCGGCAGCGATAGTACACCGGCGGAACCGGCCAAGCCCGTGGCGCAGACGGGCGTGTTCCTCGACGGCGCGGTGGAAGGTCTCGATTACGTGGCCGGCAGCGCGGCCAAGGCCAGCACCAATGCCAAGGGCGAGTTCATTTGCAACCCGGGCGATACGGTGACCTTCAGCGTGGGCGGCCTGGCCCTGGGTTCGGCGCCATGCGGCGCCGTCGTCACGCCGCTGGCGCTGGCCGCCAGCACGAATGTGGCGGACGACAAGGTCGTCAATCGCCTGCTGGCGCTGCAATTGCTCGATGACGACAGCGATCCGTCGAACGGCATCAAGCTGACGGCCGAAGTGAAGGCGGCGCTGGCCGGCAAGACGCTGGACTTTGCCGTCGCTCCGGCCGTCTTCAACACGGCGCTGGCCGCGCATCTGGCAGCGGTGGGCGGGAAATTCGCCAGCCGCACGGTCGATGCCGAGCGCCGCGCGCTGGTGCGCGAGCATTTCGAAGACACCCTCGCCTCGAAAGCGGGCGCGCCCGTCAATGAAGCGCTGACGCAAGCCAATCCGGTGGGCGAAGTGAAAGTCACCGTGACGCGCTACCAGATCCAGGCGGCGGACAAATACTATGTGCCGTACGAAGGCGCGAATGCCAAGATCAAGGGCGAATTTCCGAACGGCTTCCTGCCGTCGTACGGTTCGGGCCTGGCCTACAAGGGCAAGAATGCCGCCGGCGACCTGGAATTCTATGGCTTGACGGACCGCGGCCCGAACGGCGACGGCCCGCTGGTGCCCGACCCGTCGGGCAAGGGCACGATCGGCAGCAAGATCTTCCCGTCGCCGAGCTTTACGCCTTCGTTCGGCGTGATCACGGTGGGCAAGAATGGCGCCGTGCTGGGTTCGAGCACGCCGATCAAGGTGTCGGCCAGCGTCAACAGCTCGGGCTTGCCCGTGCCCGTGGGTGCGGTGGGCAATTCGGCCGAGATTCCCGTCATGGATGCGATGAAGTTCGATGCCGCCGGCAAGGCAGTCTTCAATGCGGGCGGCCTCGATTCGGAAGCCATCGTCGTCGATGCGAAGCGCAATGCGCTGTGGGTGTCCGACGAATACGGCCCCTTCATCATCAGGATCGATGCCGCCACGGGCATCATCCAGGCCAAGTACGAGCCGGGCAAGGGCTTGCCGGCGCTGTTCGCCAAGCGCCGCGCGAACCGCGGCATGGAAGGCATGACGCTCGACACGAGCAATGACAAGCTGTACGCCTTCCTGCAAAGCCCTCTGTCCGACGGCACGGCACCCTACTCGGTGACGAAGAAGAATGAACAGGTCGAGCGCTTCGCCCGCTTCACGCGCTGGATCGAATTTGACCCGACGACGGGCACCAGCGGCAAGATGTTCGCCTACCCCTTGAATGCGGCCGACTACCAGGATGGCCGCACGGGCAACGCCAAGCTGGGCGACATGGTGGCGCTGGGCGGCGGCAAGTTCCTCGTCATCGAGCAGGGTGCCGCGCCATCGGGCAAGGTCTTCAACAAATTGATGCTGGTCGAACTGAAGGGCGCCACGGATATTGCGGCCGCCGCTTTCAACGCGACGACCTCGGACCTGGAAAAAAGCAGCATGGGCGGCGCAGCCGTGAATGGCGCCGACTGGGCTGCCGTCACGCCGCTGAAGAAAACTGTGCTGCTGGACTTGAACGCCATCGGCTGGGCGGCGGAAAAGGCCGAAGGCCTGACCCTGATCGACGACTCCACCATCGCGCTGGTCAACGACAATGACTTCGGCCTGAAAACCAAGATCTTCGACGCGAATGGCGTGGAAGTGGCGGATGCCGACGTGACCAAGTGCACGGTCGATGTCAACGGTACCATCGTCACCAGCAGCGCGGCCGGCTGCAATGCCGCCAACACCATCCGCGTGGCGCGCGGCGACGACCGCGAGCGTCCTAGCCGCTTGTGGATCGTGAAGTTTGCCAAGGCGCTTAATAGCTATTGAACGAGCGCGGTGGTGATGTCGGATTACGCGCCGCTGCGCGGCGCTAATCCGACCTACGCGAACATGAAAAAGCCGCGCGGTGCAGAGATGCACCGCGCGGCTTTTTCGCGTAGGTCGGATTAAGCCGAAGGCTGTAATCCGACATGTATCCGCTTATTTTTTCGTGTAGGTATTCAACCAATCGAGCACCGTGTGATGCCACAGCAGCGAATTGGCCGGCTTCAGCACCCAGTGGTTCTCGTCCGGGAAGACCAGCAGCTTGCTCGGGATGCCACGACGCTGCAGCGCCGTGAAGGTGCCCAGGCCTTGCGCGGTGGGGATGCGGAAATCCAGGTCGCCCTGTACCACCAGCATCGGCGTCTTCCAGTTCTTCACGAAGTTGACGGGGTTGAACTGTTCGTGCTTGGCCGGCGCGTCGTAGTACGGGCCGCCGTTTTCCCACTCGGTGAACCACAGTTCTTCCGTCGCGTAAGCCATGCCGCGGTTGTCGAACACGCCGTCGTGGTTGACCAGGCACTTGAAGCCGTCCGGCCAGTTACCGGCGATCCAGTTCATCATGTAGCCGCCATACGACGCGCCCAGCGCGCAGCTGCGCTCGCGGTCCAGCCATGGGAACTTCTTGGTGGCCGCTTCCAGGCCCTTCTGCAAGTCGAGTAGCGGCTTGCCGCCCCAGTCGCCGCTGATGGAATCCGTGAACTTCTGGCCATAGCCGGTGGAGCCGTGGAAGTCGATGAAGACGGTGGCGTAGCCGGCGCCCGCATACACTTGCGGATTCCAGCGGTAGCTCCAGCTGTTGCCAAAGCTGCCTTGCGGGCCGCCGTGGACCAAAAAGGCGACCGGATACTTTTCACCGGCCTTGGCATTCCATGGCTTCATCACGTGGCCGTAGACGGTTTCGCCATCCGCGCCGGCGAACGAGAACTGTTCATATTCGCCGAAACGCACGTCCGCCAGCGCTGCCGCATTCTGTTTCGTCAACTGCTGCAGCGGTGCGTTTTCCGACCTGGCGTCGAGTTTGCGCGTGTACAGCTGCGCGCCCGAGGCCAGGTTGGCTTGCGCCAGCACGATGGTATTGCCGCGCACGTCAAAGTCGCCCACGGCGCCCTTGCCCGTCAGCGCAGCGACCTTGCCGCTGGCCGCGTCGATGTGGAACAAACGGTGCTGGCCCACGTCATCGGCGGCGACCAGGAAAGCCTTGCCATCCGGCGTCCAGCGGAAGTCGGCCACGGAACGGTCCCAGTCGTCGGCCAGGGTGCGCTTCTTGCCCGTGGCGACATCCATCAGCACCAGGTGGAAACGGTCCGCCTCGAAGCCCGGCTTGGTCATGGCGACATAGGCCAGCGTGCGGCCATCGGGCGAATACGTGGCTTTCGCGTCCCAGGCCGGATTGTCGGCGGTGAGATTGCGCGGCGCCTGCCCGCCAGCGGCAGGAATCGTGTAGACGTCGAAGTTGGTCGACCATGCTTCCGTGCGGCCAGCCACGCGCACGGAGAAGGCCACCATCTTGCCGTCCGGGCTGAAATGGTATTCGCCATTGTCGCCGAACGGTTTCGATGGCGCGTCGCCATCGAGGGTGCCGCTCAGGCTCACGGGTGGGGCGCTGACCTTGCCGGTCGCGTCGATCGGTGCCGAGTACAGCGCGTTGCGGCGGCCATCGGCCCAGGTATCCCAGTGGCGCACGAACATCTGCTCGTAGACCATGCCGCTGGCCTTGTTTTTCGCTTTTTCATCGAGGCGCTTTTTCGTGCAGGCGATGTCCGCGCAATCGAGGAAGACGCCCATGCTGAAGGCCAGGCGGTCGCCCTGCGGCGACAGGCGGTAGGTGTCGACGTCCAGCGCCAGGTCGGTGACCTTGGCCGCTTCGCCGCCGTTCAGGGGCAGCTGCCACACTTGCGAGGAGCCGGAGCGGCCGGAGAGGAAGTAGATGGCGTCGCCGTTCGGCGACCATTGCGGGTCGCTGGCGCTGGCATCGCCACGCGTGAGCTGGCGTGGCGCCGCGTTCGGCGCGCGCAGGTCAATCAGCCACAGCTGCGTGTTGCCGCGGTTTTTGTCCAGGTTAGTCGTGCGCACCGTGTAGACGACGCGCGTGGCGTCCGGCGACAGCACGGGGCCGCCTACGCGTTCCATGGCGACCATGTCTTCCACGGTGAAACCGCGCGGCGCGGCCAATGCCGGCACGGCGGCAGTGGTGGCCATGGCGGCACTGAATGCTCCCAAGAGCAGCAGACGTAAACTCATTCAAACTCCCGATTCTTATGACGACGTTATTGATATGGTATTGACGTGGCCGGCTGTACCGCCGGCAGCCCGACATCATAGCAATAAAGGCGCGCCCGCTGCGGTAGTTGACCGCCGGTTAGCCGGCTGGAAGTGCCAGTTGGTCGAGTGCCACGTGGCCCAGGAAGCCGCCCTGGCTGGTGGCCGGCAAGCCGTCTTCGATGGCGTGGGCAAAGCGGATGCCGGAGTCTTGTTCCAGCGCGGCCAGCACGCGTGCCACGTGCGGATAATCGGCCAGGCTGGCCAGTTGCAGCGGTTCGGCCCAGCGCGCCGTGGCGGCCAGGTAGGCGTCGGCGATGCTCGGTGCCGTCTCCGAAGCGAGCCAGGCGCGGCCAGCGAGCAGGCGCTCCAGGTGCGCCAGGCTTTTGTTGACCTTCTCGGTGGCCATCTCGCGCCAGATAGCCGCGCGCGCATCGTCCGGCGCCGCACGCGACGCCTGGAAGGCGGGCATGAAGGCGGCGTGAAACGTCGTGTGCAGAAAGGACAGTACGCTGTTCAGGCGGTCGTAGGCGGGCGTGCCCTGCGCAAAACCGAGGCCTTTGTGCGGTGCGCGGGCGGCCAGGTGCAGCAGGATCGCCATGCTTTCCAGCAACGGCGCGCCCGCGTGCGTGAGCAGGGCCGGCGTCTGGCTCAGCGGATTGATGGCGAGAAAGGCGGGATGCTGCTTGCTGGCCGGGTCGCGTGCTTCCACGCGAGCCAGGCGATACGGCAAGCCGCTCCATTCGAGGGCGGCGATGGCGGCAAACGAGCAGCCGAACGGCACGCTATAGATCAGGGTGGTTTCCATGCTGGAGCTCAAATCGGATGAGGGAAGGGCAGTCTAAGGGTAATGGTTACTATTTGAAAGAAGGCAGAATAATGTGGTATAGGTACATTTTTTATACCAGTTGGGAAGCGAACCATGAAAGACAATGTCTCCGGCTGCGCCGTGGAAGAGGCCATGCGACTGCTGGGCGGGCGCTGGAGAGTGGTGTTGCTCAGCTATCTGATGGCGGGGCCGAAGCGTTTCAGCGAAATCCGCCGCGCCGTGCCGAATATCTCGCAGCGCATGCTGACCCTGGATTTGCGCGCGCTGGAAGAGGCGGGCTTGCTGACGCGCACGATTTACGCGGAAGTGCCCGTCAAGGTCGAGTACCAACTGACGCACGAGGGCCTGCGCCTGCGCGAGCTGGTCGAGATGCTGCGCGCCATTGGCTTGCGCCTGCGTGGGCAGGCGGATGCGGGCGGCGCCTTTCTTGCGTCCGACGCTGGATAAATGTCTCTAGAGAAACAGCTGTTTTTATGTAAAGTGCTAGACTGCCGGCCTTAGCTCACTACTCTCGATACCCATGCGCCTGACATCCCTTGCCCTGACCGCCGCCGCCCTGTTCGCCGCCTTGCCGGCCCATGCGGCCAGCATGCCGACACTCGAACAAATCCACGCCGCCGTGCAGGCGGGCGTGGCCAGGACACAAGCCAGGACGCAGTCAGCCATGCCGTTCTCTGTCAAGGTCACCAGCCTGCAGGGTTGCCAGGATTCGCTGGAAGTGCCAGGCGAAGTGGTGTGCCTGGTGGCCATGAGCGCCGGCATGCGCGACGGTTTTAATGTATTGCCCCTGCGTAAAGAGGGCGATACCTGGGTCGGCGTCGAACGCAAGAACGCCAAGTTCGCGGGACCGTTGCCGGCCGAGGCGCAAGCGATGATACGCGCCTGGGCCAAGGACGAAGTGGCGCGCAATCCGGACGCGGCCAAGGACGTGCAGATGCAGGAAGCGCAGAGCACCATGCAGGTCAAGGCCGTCAACGAGTGCGACGTCAAGCGCAAGACGGGCTACCTCGTGTGCGACACGGAATTGAGCGTTCCGAGCCGTCCGGATGGCATCAAGACGGAACTGACCTTCATGCTGGACAGCGGCAACTGGCGCTACGTGCCGCGCTAGACCGCCGGCCGCCGGCGGCCCCGCCGCTCGCACATCCGCCTGATACTTCTCCCTGCATGGCACCAGCGTCTTTTCGCGACGTCTGGCGCCGGCGCACGCCTTTCCTTTCCTGCACAGCATGCCCGTGTGGTGGCCCATGAGGCCGCCGGCAGGCATGCGCCTCCTCGGCAGGATGCACATAGTTCCACGAAACCAATATGGATTAATTGATATATTTATTAATTAATTATTTTTATCAAATGAAAGCGATAGAATTGGTGATTTTTGTCGTTTTTGTTGTGATATTGCCATATAAACTAATTTATTTGGTTTAATCATTATTTTCGGCGTATGATATTGATAATGGGCAAGTAAATGCCGCGATTTGAATGGGTGGAGAACCGTCGTGCTGAAAAAAATAACGAGTAGCGAACTCATGCTGGGAATGTATGTCGAGCGCCTCGGCCGCTCCTGGCTGGAGAACCCGTTCTGGAAGCGTTCCTTTTTACTCGAATCGCCGGCTGACCTGGAGCGTATCCGGGCGGCCCGCCTGAATGAAGTGTGGATCGACACGGCGCGCGGACTGGCGCCGCCTGAACCTGTTGCCGTTGCCGTTGCCGCGCCGCCCGTTCCTGCAGCCGACGCAGCCGGCACGGAAGCTGCAGTGCCGGCCGTCTCCGTCCCCGTTGTGAATGTGGCGCCCCCCGTGTCACGCGAGGCGGAAATGGCGCACGCCAGGCGCGTGCTCGAGCGCACGCGCCAGGCCGTGCAGACGATGTTTGACGAAGCGCGCATGGGCAAGGCTTTGGCCGTGGGACAGGCCCACGAGCTGGTCGACGACATCGCCTCCTCGATGCTGCGCGGTGGCGGCGTGCTGCTTGGCCTGGCACGCCTCAAAACGGCCGACAACTATACGTATATGCACTCGGTGGCCGTGTGTGCGCTGATGACGGCGCTGGCCAGGGAGCTGGAACTGGCGCCGGAGCAAGTGCGCTCGGCCGGCCTGGCGGGCTTGCTGCACGATATCGGCAAGATGGCCGTGCCGTCGGCCATCCTGAACAAGCCGGGCAGCCTGAGCGACGCGGAGTTTTCCTCCGTGCGTGCCCATCCGGCGGCCGGCCATCGCATGCTGCTCGAGGTGGACGAGATCGATCCAGTGACGCTGGACGTGTGTCTGCACCACCATGAAAAACTCGATGGCAGCGGTTATCCCAAAGGCTTGTGCGGCGAGGAAATCAGCCTGTATGCGCGCATGGGCGCCATCTGCGACGTGTACGACGCGATTACCTCGAACCGGCCGTACAAGCAGGGCTGGTGCCCGGCCGAGTCGCTGCGCCGCATGGCGGCCTGGCGCGGCGGGCATCTGGACGCGACACTGTTTGCCGCCTTCGTCAAATGCCTGGGCATTTATCCGCTGGGCACCCTGGTGCGGCTGCAATCGGAGCGCCTGGCCGTGGTGGTCGGGCAGGCGGCGGGCAAGACGCTGACCTCGCCCACGGTCCGCGTATTTTTTTCCATCCGCGCCGGTACCTGCATCGTGCCCAGCGTCATCGACCTGGCGGCGCCGGGTTGTCAAGAGCGCATTATTTCCACGGAAAGCGCTGCCCAGTGGGGCTTGCTGGACGTCGACCGTTACTGGGTCGGCGAACCTGCTGTGGCATAGAGGCAGCCACGCCAGGAATAAAGTATATTTTATTAATAATAAAATATTAAAATAATGATGCCAGTGCCGCGTCTGTTTTCCTGTCTGGCGACCGTTACTTGTCCGCACACCCGTCACCATACGGGCTACCACTGAGGATGTGACCATGCGAATCAATCTTCCCGTCAGCGATACCGAGATCACTCTGAGCGATACCGAGACCATCGTCTCGACTACCGACTTGCAAGGCAATATCACCTATGCAAACCCGTATTTCATCGCCGTCAGCGGTTACAGTGCGGAAGAATTGATCGGTGCGCCGCAAAACATCCTCCGGCATCCGGACATGCCGGTCGAAGCCTTCGCCGATTTCTGGGCCACCATCCGCTCCGGGCGTTCGTGGAGCGGCATGGTGAAAAACCGCTGCAAGGATGGTGATTACTATTGGGTGCTGGCAAACGTGACGCCGGTGGTGGAAGACGGCGTCGCTGTCGGCTACATGTCCGTGCGCACCAAACCGACGCGCCAGCAGGTGGCGCAGGCGTCGGCCCTGTACGCGCGCATCAAGGCGGGGCAGGCCGATGGCATCGCCCTGAGCCAGGGCGCGGCCGTGCGCACGGGCTGGCTGGCCAGGCTGGCGAGCATGCGCGACCTGCCGCTGGGCAAACGCATCGGCTGGAATTTGGGCTTGCTGAGTCTGGTACTCCTGCTGCAGCTGGCGTGGAATGCGGGTGTGCTGCCGGTCCGCGCGGGCGGCTGGCTGGCGGGCCTGTCAGCGCTGGCCTTGTGCGCGACCCTGTATTTCTGGCACAGCTTGCACCGCGCCGTGCTGCAACCGCTGCAGCGGGCGCGCCAGGCCTGCGACGTGATGGCGGGCGGCGACCTGACGGGCGAGCTCGATACCACGCGGCGCGACGAGATGGGGCAGCTGCTGCGCTCGCTACGCCAGCTGCGCGTGAACTTGCACTCCATCGTCGGCGATGTGCGCGGCAATTTCTTGCGTATCAGCATGGCCAGCCAGGAAATCGCCGCCGGCAATATGGACTTGTCGGGCCGCACGGAAGCGCAGGCATCTGCCCTGGAGCAGACGGCATCGAGCATGGAGCAACTGGCGGCCACGGTGCAGCAAAACAGCGGCAACGCCGTGCAAGCGAGCGACATGGCGGGCAAGGTGCATGGCCTGGCGGGGCGCGGCGGCGAAATCGTCGGCCAGATGGTGACGATGATGGCGGACATTAATGCCTCGTCAAGGAAGATCGGCGACATTACGGGCATTATCGAAGGCATTGCCTTCCAGACCAATATCCTCGCCCTGAACGCGGCAGTGGAAGCGGCGCGCGCGGGCGACCAGGGACGTGGCTTTGCCGTCGTGGCGGGCGAGGTGCGCAACCTGGCCCAGCGTAGCGCCTCGGCCGCCACGGAAATCAAGCAATTGATCACGGCATCGCTGGCGCAGGTGCAGGCGGGCGCGAAGCTGGCGCAACAGGCAGGCGCCAGCAGCGCCGAAATGCTGGGCGCCGTGCAGGGCGTGCACGGCATCATGGCCGAGATCGCCTCGGCCTCGCGCGAACAGAGCCATGGTATCGGCCAGGTCAACATGGCCGTGACGCAGATGGATGAAGTGACGCAGCAGAACGCGGCGCTGGTGGAGGAATCGGCGGCCGCCTCCGCTTCGCTGCAAGACCAGGCCTTGCAACTGGAGCAAGCCATGGCCTTGTTCAAGCTGGAACGGCGGCGCGGCGCCCCATCCGCGCCCTTGCGCGCGCCGGAGCGCCGCGCTACAGCAGGCGCTCTGACAGCGCCTTGAAGTCCACTTGCGGTACGAGAAAGGCAAACGGCCTGGATACGGGCGGCAGTTGCCTCTGCATGTCGCAGTCGGCGCGCAAGGCCGTCAGCGCTTGCACTTGATCCACATCAACGGGCAAGTCGATTTCACCGAAGACCAGCTTGCCGTTGCGCGGCACGTGCGCGATGGCCGCATCCTGGCAAGCGAGGAAGGCGACGGCAGCGTGCCAGCTGCCGAACAGCGTTTGCCAGTCGGCATCAAGATCATGTTCCGCGGTGATGTCCGCCTGCACCTCCAGCGCTGGGGCACTGCCGGTGCCGGATGCAATGCCGCAGTGCGCCTGCGTGGCGCCGACTTCCAGCGTCATGCCGGCGGCCAGGTGCGTCGGCAAGATATCGCTGAACAGCCGCGTGCCCAGCGCATGGGGCAAGCTATCCATGATGTTTTTCAGAAAATACACGCAGGGCACGGAGGGCGCGCCCGGCGGCGTGTGGTCCAGATATAAACGCCAGTTGCTTTGCAGGGGCGAGGGCAGCAGCCGGCGCAAGGGACCGGGCAGGGCAGGGCCGAAATGCCCGTGGCGGTAGGTCAGCACGGTAAACGGCGTCTTGCCGTCGCGCTGCCACAAGGCCACACCTGCGGGCACTAATTTTTGCGCGGCAGCGGCGTCGACCAGCCAGCTCACGTACACGACGTCGCGCACGTCGCTGTGCAGGGTCAGGAAGGGCAGGCGAGCCATGAGCGCCTGGCGCACGCTGGCGAAACGCGTGCAATTGGCGAGCGCGGCAAACAGGCGCCCCGGCCGGCCCGCGCGCGGATGGCGATAAGTGTTGTCTTGCAAGGAAAAAACTCTCGGGTGGAATACGGAAAGGTTGATACGCTGACGCTGCAACGCCCGCCCACATCATCGCAGGCCGCACAGGGCGCCGCGCAGCCGATGTGGGCGGGTGTCACCACTATTGCATATGCCAGCCGTGGCTGACCACGATCGACTGGCCGCTCAGTGCCGTCGACGGGAACGCCGCCAGGAAGACGGCCGTTTGCGCCACGTCCTGCGTGGTGGTGAATTCGCCGTCGATGGTGTCTTTCAGCATGACTTTCTTGATCACGTCTTCTTCGCTGATGTTCAGCTGGGCTGCCTGTTCGGGGATTTGCTTGTCGACCAGCGGCGTGCGCACGAAGCCGGGGCAGATGACGTTGGCGCGGATGCCGTCCTTGGCGCCTTCCTTGGCTACCACCTTGGCCAGGCCCAGCAGACCGTGCTTGGCGGCTACGTAGGCGCTCTTGAACGGCGAGCCTTCGTGCGAGTGCACGGAACCCATGTAGATGATGGCGCCGCCGCGGCCGGCCTTGATCATTTCGCGCATGCAGGCGCGCGTGGTGAGGAAGGCGCCATCCAGGTGGATGGCCAGCATCTTTTTCCACTGCTCGAACGGGTAGTCGACGACGGGACTGATGATCTGGATGCCCGCGTTGCTGATCAGGATATCGATGCCGCCGAAGTGGGCCGCGGCATCGGCCACGCCCTTGTCGACCTGCGCTTCGCTGGAGACATCCATGGCGACGGCAAACGCCTGGCCACCTGACTGCTTGATTTCCTCGGCCGTCTTGCTGGCCGCTTCCAGGGCCAGGTCGGCGATGACGACCTTGGCGCCTTGTTTCGCGTATTCAATGGCCATTTCCTTGCCGATACCACTGGCGGCGCCGGTAATCAGTGCGACTTTGTCTTTGAGTTGCATATTAATCCTTTGCATTGCGGGTTGGAGTGATCGTGGGAAGTCAGACTATGCCAGTATAGCCAGAAAACGCGTCAGGCATGACCCGCGCACGCCTGTCAGCCGGCTTGCTTCTCCTGTAATTGCTGCAGGCGCCAGGCGCCGGGATTGGTGCCCGCCCAGACGCGGAACGCGTGGTTGAACGCGCTTTGTTCCTGGTAGCCGAGCAGAAAGGCGATGTCCACCAGCGACAGGTCCGGCTCGCGCAAATAATCGCGCGCCAGGCCGTAGCGGGTATGGTCCAGCAGGGCCTGGAAGCTGGTGCCCGCGTCGGCCAGCTTGCGCTGCAGCGTGCGCGGCGTGACGGCGAGGGTGGCGGCAACGCCGGCCAGCCGCGCCGAACCCTGGCGCAAGCCCGCCACGATGGCCGCGTGCACTTGCGCCTCGATGCCGGCGCCGCCTCCTGTTTCGGCCTGGCGCTGCGCCAGCAGTTGTTCCGCGTGCTGGCATAGCACGGGGTACAGGCTGACGTCCGCGTTTGGCACGGGCCAGTCCAGCAATTGCGCGTCGAAGGTGGCTGTATTGGCAGGGGCGTTGAATGCGGGCAGGCTGCCCAGCACGCGCACGTATTCGTCGCGGTGCGTGGCGTGGCGCAGCAGCTCGCCGCCGCCATCATGGGTAAACGCCAGCCGGGCCGGGGGCAGCGGCATGCCGGCCAGCCAGTCGCCGCACACTTTGACACCGGCAAAGACGCTGTCGACCAGGTGCCGGCTGGCGCCCGGGTAATTGCTGGCCCAGCGGTAATGCGCGACGGCGCCATCGCGCTGCAGCGTCGAGCGGCCCAGGTCGTGCGCCAGCCGCTCGTAGCGGGCCGTCTGTTCCAGCGCCTGGCCCACGTTCTTGCAACTGAGCAAAATCAAGCCGTAGGCGCTGTACGTGCCCATGCGTACGCGCTGGCCCACGTGCAGGCCGAAATGCGCGTCGCCCGCCAGCTTTGCTGCCGCATCGAGCAGGCGCACGTAGTCGCGCGCGGCCAGGCTGGCCGCTGATGCTTCCAGGCTGTGCGGCGGCACGCCGGCCGCTTGCGCCAGGGTGGCTGCCGCGATGCCGTGCGCGCCGGCCGCTTCGAGCAGCGGCAGCAGATAGGCGCCGGCGACACGGCCGTCAGTACTTGTCATGATGGAACAATGCGATTGTCATGAAAAACCAATACCCTTCGTTTGTGGCGGCATATGCTATTGATCTGGCAAGAAAATATGGCAAGGACAGTATAGCAAGCCGCCGTGGCGCGCAACTGGCCAAATACAGGGGATGTCAATGCAACGCTGGAATGGCTGGGGGGACGAGAGCGTCACGTACGCGCTGAGCGAGGAGGCGCTGGCATTCCTGGGCGAACGCCTGGGGCCGGGCAGCGGCATGCTCGATGCCACATTGGACGAGGCTTGCGCGCAAGTGCCCGCGTCGCGCCTGGCGCCGCATCCGCTGATCGATACCCTGCCTGCCACGCGCGTGCGCCATTCGCTCGGCCAAAGCCTGCCCGACTGGTTCAAATTGCGCCACGGCCGCATCGGTGTTGTTCCCGATGGCGTGGCGTTTCCCGACAGCCCACTGCAGGTGCGCCAGCTGCTCGACCACGCGCGCCAGGCCTGCGTGGCCGTGATACCGCACGGTGGCGGCACCAGCGTGGCCGGGCACCTGACGGTGGCGGCGGGGGCGCGTCCCGTGCTGGCGCTGAGCCTCCTGCGTTTGTCTGCGCTGGGCCACCTGGACCGCGAGGCGCAGCTGGCCACGTTTGGCGCGGGCGTCTACGGCCCCGACCTGGAAGCGCAGCTGCGCGCGCATGGCTATACCCTGGGCCACTATCCGCAGTCGTTCGAATATTCCACCCTGGGCGGCTGGATCGCCACGCGCTCGTCGGGCCAGCAATCGCTGCGCTATGGCCGCATCGAGCAGCTGTTCGCGGGCGGCGAGGTGGAAACGCCGTCCGGCACCCTGACGATTCCCACGTTTCCCGCTTCGGCGGCCGGCATCGACCTGCGCGAAATGGTGCTCGGTTCCGAGGGGCGGCTGGGCATCCTGACGCAGGCCACGGTGCGCATCTCGCCGTTGCCGCCCTACGAAGCGTTCCACGCCGTGTTTTTCGCCGATTGGGGCCAGGCGCAGGCGGCCGTGCGGGTGCTGGCCCAGTCGCGCCTGCCCCTGTGCATGCTGCGCCTGTCGAACGCGCTCGAAACGCAGACCATGCTGACCCTGGCCGGCCACAAGAAACTGGTGGGACTGCTGGAGCGCTACCTGTCCCTGCGCGGCTGCGCGCAAGGCAAGTGCATGCTGATGCTGGGCGTCAGCGGCGAAGCGAAACCGGCGCGCGCGGCCCTGCGCAGCGCACTGGCGCTGGCGCGGCGGCACAAGGGTGTGCACGTGGGACGCCACATGGGCGACAAGTGGAAGCAGGGGAGATTTCGCAACGTCTACCTGCGCAATGGCGCCTGGGAGCACGGCTATGTCATCGATACGGTGGAAACGGCCGTCGACTGGCCCCGCGTCACGGCCATGATGGCGGCGCTGGAGCAGGCGGGCACCAATGCGCTGGCCGCGCACGGCGAGCAGGTGCATGCGTATACGCATCTGTCGCACGTGTATGCGCAGGGCGCCAGCGTCTACACCACGTATGTGTACCGGCTGGCGCCCACGTATGAAGACAACATGGCGCGCTGGCGCAGCCTGAAAGACGCGGCCTGCGCCGCCATCGTGGCCAACGGCGGCACCATCAGCCACCAGCATGGCGTGGGCACGGACCACGCGCCGTGGCTGGCCGCAGAAAAGGGCGAGCTGGGCATCGCCGCCATGCGCGCGCTGTTCCGCCAGGTCGACCCGCAGGGCATGATGAACCCCGGCAAACTGCTGCCTGATGTCGAAGGCCCATTGTGAACCGGGCGCAGTTGCCTGGCGTGCTGGCGCGCGAGTGGGACATCTTGATCGTCGGCGGCGGCATCACGGGCGCCGGCATCTTGCTGGAAGCAGCGCGGCGCGGCTTGAAGGCGCTGCTGGTGGAGCAGCGCGATTTTGCCTGGGGCACGTCGAGCCGCTCCTCGAAGCTGGTGCACGGCGGCTTGCGCTACCTCAAGCAGGGCCAGTTCGCGCTGACGCGCGAATCGGTGCATGAGCGGCAAGCCTTGCTGACGGATGCGGCGGGTCTGGTCGAGCCGCAGGGCTTTGCCTTTGGCGACTACACGGGCAGGAAACCGGGGCGGCGCCAGTTCATGCTGGGCCTGGCCATCTATGACCTGATGGCGGGCCGGCGCGCGCGCCGCTATGTCGACGCGGCCGACTTTGCCATGCTGGCGCCGCACATCCGGCGCGACGGCCTGCAGGGCGGCATGCTGTATCAGGACGCCAAGACGGACGACGCGCGCCTGGTGCTACGCGTGCTGCAGGAGGCGCGCCGCCATGGCGGCGTGGCCGTCAATTACCTGGGCGTGGCATCGCTGATCCGTGAAGATGGCAAGGTCGTCGGTGCCACCTTGATCGATGGCGTCGGCGCTGCAAGGTTGACCGTGCGCGCGCGCCTGGTGATCAGCGCCACGGGCGCCTGGGCCGATGGCTTGCGCGGCCAGGTGGGAGAGCCGCCGAAACTGCGGCCCCTGCGCGGCAGCCATCTGCTGCTGCCGGCCTGGCGCCTGCCGCTGGCGCAAGCCGTCAGCCTGATGCATCCGCACGATGGCCGTCCCGTGTTTGCGTATCCGTGGGAGGGCGTGACTCTGGTGGGCACCACCGATGTCGACCATGGCGCCAGCCTGGATCTGGAGCCTGCCATCACGCGCGGCGAACTCGCCTATCTGATGACGGCGCTGCGCTGGCAGTTCCCGCAACTGGCGCTGGGCGAAGACGACGTGCTGGCCACGTTCGCCGGCGTGCGTCCCGTCATCGACAGCGGCCAGCTTGACCCGTCGAAGGAAGCGCGCGAACATGCGCTATGGCTGGAACATGGCTTGCTGACGGTGGCGGGCGGCAAGCTGACGACGTTCCGCGTGATCGCCCTCGACGCATTGCGCCGGGCCGCACCGCTGCTGCCGGGCTGGCAGGCGGATTTGCGCCCCTTGCCGATCTTTGACGCAACGCCGCCCCTGTCGGGCAAGGCCTTGCTGCTCGATGGTGAACAGCGCGCGCGCCTGCTGGGCCGTCATGGCGCGGCCGCGCAGGCGCTGTGCGATGCGGCGCAGGAGGGCGAACTGGCGCCGGTTCCCGGCACGCAGACCCTGTGGGCCCAGCTGCGCTGGGGCGCGCGCAACGAGGATGTGCAGCACCTGGACGACCTGCTGCTGCGGCGCACGCGCCTCGGTTTGCAGCTGGCCGGCGGCGCGCTTGCTATCATGCCGCGCCTGCGTGGCGTCTGCCAGCATGAACTGGGTTGGGACGATGCGCGCTGGGATGCGGAACAGGCGCGCTACCTGGCCCTGTGGCGCAGCCATTACAGCGTGCCGCAAGACGAGTGAAACAACGATAAAAACAACGATAAAAATATCAAAGAGGAGAGCATCATCGAGACCACCCTGTTTGGCCAGCCCCTGGCGCTGGGCGACGCCCGCATCACCTATGACAGCCTGTCGCCGCTGGACCTGCGCCAGAGCGTGGAGGGTCTCGTCGACGACCTGGGCGAAGACCTGCTGCAAATCACGTGCGCGAATGGCGACATCGTCGACGTGGGCTGGTATCCGGCCTGGAATGAACAGGGACGCTTGCGCGTGGTGGCCGTGCGCGGGCAGGACTGGGAAGCGCCCGTGTTCAGCGCGCAGCCGGAAAAAGATCCGCAGGCGCTGCTGGCCGCGCTGCGCGCTGCGCTGGCCAGCGTGGCATAAGCGATGGCCTGCGCAGCGGGCAATGGCCCGTATATCCTCTCCATCGACAATGGCACGCAAAGCGTGCGCGCGCTGCTGTTTGACCGGGACGGCAACCTGGCGGCCAGGGCACAAGTGTTCCTCGAAGCGTATTATTCCGAGCACCCCGGCTGGGCCGAGCATGACGCCGACGGTTACTGGCAAGCTGTGTGCGAAGCGTGCCAGCAGCTGTGGCGCAGCACGGACATAGCCAAGTCCTCGGTGGCCGGCGTGGCCGTGACCACGCAGCGCGGCACGGTGGTCAATGTGGATGAACATGGCATCCCCCTGCGCCCGGCCATCACCTGGCTGGACCAGCGCAGCACGCGCGACATTCCGCAACTGGCGCCGTGGTGGCGCGCGGCCTTCCGCGCCATGCGCCTCGATGGCACGATCGCCTACTTCCGCCGCGAGGCCGAAATCAACTGGATCAGCGCGCACCAGCCCGACATCTGGCGCCGCACGCACAAATTTCTGCTGCTGTCGGGCTTTTTGAACCACCGCCTCTGCGGACGCTACGTTGATTCGACCGGATCGCAAGTGGCGTATATTCCGTTCGACTACAAGCGCCACGCCTGGGCCGGGCGCTTCGACTGGAAGTGGCAGGCGCTGGCGATCCAGCGTTCCATGCTGCCGGAGCTGGTGACGCCGGGCACGCGCATGGGTGCCATCACGGCCGCGGCGGCGGCAGCGACGGGCATTCTTGAGGGCACGCCCTTGCTGGCGGCGGCCGCCGACAAGGCGTGCGAGGTGTTGGGCGCGGGCTGCGTCGAACCGCATGTGGCGTGCCTCAGCTACGGCACCACGGCCACCATCAACACGACCAACCGCAAGTACGTGGAAGTGACGCGCTTCATTCCCCCGTATCCAGCCGCCATGCCGGGCGCCTACAGCACGGAAGTGCAGATTTTTCGCGGCTACTGGATGGTCAACTGGTTCAAGGAGCAGTTCGGCGACCGCGAACGGGCGGCGGCCGCCGAAGATGGTACGGGCCTGTCTGCCGAAGCGCTGTTCGACCGCCTGGTCGACGCCGTGCCGCCGGGCTCCATGGGCCTGATGCTGCAGCCGTACTGGAGTCCCGGCATCAAGGTGCCTGGCCCGGAAGCGAAAGGCGCCATGATCGGCTTTGGCGACGTGCACACGCGCGCGCATATGTACCGCGCCATCCTCGAAGGACTCGCGTATGCGCTGCGCGAAGGCAAGGAGCGCATCGAGCGGCGCAGCGGCATGGCCATTACGGAGCTGCGCATCGCGGGCGGCGGCTCGCAAAGCGACGCGGCCATGCAGCTGACGGCCGACATTTTCGGCTTGCCCGCCGCGCGCGCCCACGTGTATGAGAGTTCGGGCCTGGGCGCGGCCATCGCCGCTAGCGTGGGCCTGGGCTGGCATGCGGACTTTCCCGCCGCCGTGCAAGCCATGACGCGCAAGGGCAAGGTATTCCATCCCCATCCCGAGCACCGCAAAATCTACGAGCAGCTGTACCGGCGCGTGTACCAGAAAATGTATGCGCGGCTGCAGCCCCTGTACCGCGAGATCGCCGACATCACCGGCTATCCGGAATAAAACGCATCAAATCGTATTGCGAATCATTCGCATCCAATATATGATGTATTCCGCATTTCACCAAGGCAACTTATGCCGGTAACTGCAGTGCGCCGCCGGCCATGCGCCGGCGGCGTGTCCGCGCGGGCAGAGTTCCGCCGCAACGCTTCCATCAACGCCGCCGCTTGATCGTGCACCGCCTGTCCTCTGCCCAGCATTTTCACTCCCGCAACATCGAGTAACAAGCAAACCCAGGCAAGGATAGCGATGAAGAGCAGCAGCAAACAAGGATGGACCCCGCTGGCCGCCGCACTGGCGCTGGCATTGGGCGGCGCGCACGGCCATGCGTGGGCGGCAGCGATGGCCGACAAGGCCGAGAAGGCTGACGCCGTGCAGATGCCTGCCATCAGCGTGTTTGGCGACGCCATCAGCGCCGGCACGGCCGGGCGCTCGTACATCAACAGCGCCGACATCGAGCGCCAGCAGGCCGACAATGTCGCGTCCTTGCTCGACACCTTGCCCGGCGTGGACCTGGCCGGCACGGCCCGTCCCAGCGGCCAGAGCCTCAATATCTGGGGTTTTAATAAAGTGCAGGATGTGAAAGTCATCCTCGATGGCGTGCCCAAGGGCTTTGAAAAATACCGCCAGGGCTCCATCTTCATCGAGCCGGAACTGATCAAGCAGATCGAGGTAAACAAGGGCGCGCATACTAGCCTGTATGGCAATGGCGGTTTCGGCGGCGTCATCACGGTCGAGACCAAGGATGCGCAAGACTTGCTGGAAGGCGGAGAGAAAGTGGGCGCCATGCTGAAGTATTCGCGCCATTCGAACAATGCGGAAAACGACGCCACCGTGGCCGTTTATGGCCGCACGGAAGACGGCCGCTTCGATGCGATGGCCTTCACCACGCAACGCAAGTCCGACGATTTGCGCAAACCCGATGGCAAGCCATTCCGCTTTTCCGCCATCGATGCGCCATCGAGCCTGGCCAAGCTGAATATCCGCCTGACGCCGGAGCAGCTGCTGACCCTGACGGCCATGAAGAGCGGCAGCACGGGCTGGGGCCCGTTCGCCGCCATGGGCGAGGACGTGCCCACGCCGACCGAGGCGGAGATCAGGAAGTACGGACTGGAAGAGGCGTGGCAGCGCAAGGCCGTGTACCGCGACCAGGACGACGACACGTACTCCGTGAAATGGCAGTATGCGCCGCAAAATAATCGATGGATCAAGCTGACGGCCAGCGCCGGCTATTCGCACACGGACCAGCATGACAAGCGCCTGCCGTCCGCCTCGCTGGGCTCCTACCTGGGTTCGCTGGGCAACGAGAGCTGGGCTTCGTACGTGGACCGCATCGCGGAAGTGCGCAACGAAAGCGTGTTTGCGACGGGCGCCGTGTCGCACGTGCTGCAAACGGGCCTGCAATGGCACAAGAACGTGCGCGATACCCTGATGTACTACCCGTCGTCGACGGCGCTGAAGGATCCCAGCTACAACTACGGCTACTTCCAGCCCTACTACATGCCGGCCGGGCGCCAGGAAACCACGGGCCTGTATCTGCAGGATGCGATGACGTATGGCGACCTGACGCTGACGGCGGCGCTGCGTCACGACAGAGTCGTTTCCGAGGGCGTGCCGAACAAGGCATCGCGCTACAACAGCCCGCTGCCGGCCGCCGGCCACGATTTCAGCGAGAAAGTGCATGAAGACTGGTCGCCCCGCCTGGGCCTGTTCTGGAAGGCGTCGGGCAGCATGGCGCTGTTCGGCGACTTGAGCCGGACCTGGCGCGCGCCGACCATCGACGAGATGTATTCGAATGAATATTATGTGTCGCCGCGGCTCGGTTCATCGACGCCGGGCACCAGCCGCAACCTGGCCGTCGAGCGCGTGACGGCCGTACGCGCGGGTGTCATGCTGCACCGCCAGAACGTGTTCATGCAGCGCGACGACGTGCAGCTGCGCCTGACCGCGTACCAGAACCGCGTCAGCGACAATATCGGCCCGCGCCTGGGAATCCTGATCGAAGGCTATGTGCCGGGATCGGGCAAGGTGCCGCCGGCGCTGTCCGACTACCGCAACCTGGCTGGTTTCCGCACGCAGGGCGTGGAGGTCGAATCCTACTACAACGCGCCGCGCCTGTTTGCCAGCGCCTCGCTGTCAAAGCAGCGCGGCACGCGCACCGGTTCCCAGCGCGACCCGTGGGGTCAGGATGAGCCCGTGTCGACGATTGCGCCGGACAAACTGATGGCGGGCCTGGGCTGGCGCTTGCCCGACCTGGGGGCCAGCATCGGCTGGCAGGGTCGCTTCGTGGCGAAGCAGGAGCGCGTGCTACCGGTGGGCAATGTATACCGCCTGCCGCCGTCGAAAGGCTATGCGCTGCACACCTTGTTCGCGTCGTGGAATGGCAAACAGGGCGTGTGGCGCGGCACGGAAGTGCGGCTGACGGTCGATAATGTCTTCAACCGTAACTATATGCCGTATCTGAGCGAGGCGGTGACCGGCGTGGGACGCAATGCGAAGCTGAGCGTGTCGCGTAAGTTTTGATTAATTTTAAGAATGGCGGGCCTGAGACGCTTGGCCCGGGGTGCCTTTGCATATGACATGGGCCTACTCCCGGTTCGCCGTATCCTTAACGTAACACCAAGGCCTTGACCGTTTTCCAGGCCGTGCTGCCCGACTGCGTGACGCGCACCTGGTTGCGGCCCCCTTCCTTGGCCACGTACAGGGCGCGGTCGGCGGCGACGAACAGCGCTTCGCGGTCGTCCGGCTGGCGCGGGATGATGGTCGCCACGCCGATGCTGACCGTGATCCACGGCGAGGTGGCGGAGCGCGGGTGCGGCAGATGCAGTGCTTCGATGTGCAGGCGGATGGTTTCGGCCAGATGCAGGGCGCCGTCGGCATCCGTGTCGGCGCACAGCATGACGAATTCCTCGCCGCCGTAGCGGGCCGCCAGGTCGCCCGGGCGGGCGGCGTGCGAGGCGATGGCTTGCGCCACCTGCTGCAGGCAGCTGTCGCCGGCCGGATGGCCCAGGCTATCGTTGTACAGCTTGAAATGGTCGACGTCGAGCACCACCAGCGACAGGGCGCCGCCGCTGCGCACGGCGCGCTGCCACTCTTTTTCCAGGAAGCTGTCGAAATGCCGGCGGTTCGCGATCTTTGTCAGCGGATCGAGATAGGCGGCGCGCTGCAGCGCGTCTTCCGACTGCTTGTGGTGCGTGATGTCGTGCAGCAGGCCGATATACAGGGGCTGGCGCAGATACATGGGAGTGAGCGTCAGGTCCATGCTCAGCGCCGCGCCGTTGCGGTGGCGGATCACCACTTCGCGCGTGCCGTGGTTGTGCGCCGTCTCCGGATTGGCTGCGTACATGCTGAAGTAATCGAGGTATTCCTGCGTCACCAGGGGGCTGAGCAGTTCAGCGATCGAGCGTCCGGCCAGTTCGTTTTCGCGGTAGCCCAGGTACTGGTCGCAGGCCGGGTTGGTGTACTGGATGCGGCCATCGGCTTCGATGATCAGCAAGCCCTCGGCCATGTTGTTGACGATGGTGTGCAGGCGCTCGGCCTGCTCCTGCTGGGTTTCATTGCTGCTGCGGATGTGCAGCTGGGCGCGCACGCGCGCGCACACTTCGGCCATGCGCAGCGGCTTGTTGATGTAATCGACGGCGCCGCAGTCGAAGCCGGCCACCACGTCTTCCGTTTCCGTCCTGGCGCTCATGAAGATGACGGGGATGCCATGCGTCAGCGGGTGCTGCTTGAGGCGGCGGCACGTTTCGATGCCGTCCATGTCCGGCATCAGCACGTCGAGCAGGATCAGGTCGGGGCGGGCGCGCTGGGCGATCGCCAGCGCCCGCTCGCCGGACGTGGCGACATAGGTTTGATAACCCTGTTCGCTCATCAGCTTGCGCAGCAGCTCAAGGTTGGCTGGCGCATCGTCGACAATCAAAATGGCGGCGTTGCGCCGCTGGGAATGCTCCACACTGCCTGAACTCATTGCTTCCGGCTTTCTCGATGTACTCTGCGCTGCCAGCGTTTGCTGCATTTTCCGTGATGCTGACCGGGTTCAAATTGGATGCAGCGATCAAATCATACCGCCTTGCCAATTTCTTGGGTGGAAAAATCGATGCTGTGGCAAGTGGTGAAATATTATTTTTATGGCATTTTTAAGAATAAATACACGCAGTTGCTGTCGTGAAGGCGACTTTTGGGTGGACAGAGGCGTGCCCGTTGGTGCCGGGCAGCAGTGACACGCCCCGCGGCAGGCGGGGCGTGGAGAGTGCAATTACATTTTTGCGGCGATCAGTTTGCCCAGGATGGCGATGCCCTCGCGGATGCGTTCCGGCGGCACTGTCACGAACGACAGGCGCAGCGTGTGCGTGTCCGGCGTGTTCGCGTAGAACGGCGCGCCCGGCACGAAGGCAACTTTATTGGCGATGGCTTCATCGAGCAGCTTCATCGCATCGATGTGCTTCGGCAGGGTGACCCAGATGAACATGCCGCCTTCCGGGCGGGTCCAGGTGACGCCGGCCGGGAAGTGCTCTTCCAGCGCCGACAGCATGGCCTGGCACTGGTTGCCGTACAGGCTGCGGATACTGGGAATATGGCGGTCCAGGAAGCCATCCTTGATCACTTCATGCACCACCATCTGCGTCAGCTGCGAGGTATGCAGGTCGGCCGCCTGCTTGGCCAGTTCCAGGCGGCGCACCAGTGGCGTCGGCGCCACCACGTAGCCGAGGCGGATGCCGGGCGTGAGCACTTTCGAGAACGAACCCATGTAGATCACGCCATCCGGATTCATGTTGATCATCTTCGGATACGGCTCGCCGCTGTAGCTCAGGGCGCCGTACGGATCATCCTCGATCAGCGGCAGGCCGTGGCGGGCGCAGGTTTCCACCAGTTCCACGCGGCGCGCCACGGACAGGCTGCGGCCCGTCGGATTCTGGAAGTTCGGCAGCGCGTACAAGAGGCGCGCGCCATCGGCGACGGGGTCGATCGACGACGGCACCAGGCCTTCGTTATCGGTATCGACGGAAACGAATTCGGGACGGTAGACGGAAAACGCCTGCAGTGCGCCCAGGTAGCTGGGGGTTTCCACCAGTACGCGGCTGCCTTCGTCGATCAGCACCTTGCCCAGCAAGTCGAGCGCTTGCTGCGAGCCGGACGTCATCAGCACTTGCTCGGGCAGGATGGTGCTGCCATTGATCGAGAGCGAGTCGGCGATCCACTGGCGCAGCGGCAGGTAGCCATCGGTGGGGCCATATTGCAGGGCCACCTTGCCATTGTTCGACAGGACCTTGTCGAAGGCGGTTTTCATTTCTTCCACGGGGAAGGTGGCGGGCGAGGGCAGGCCGCCGGCAAACGAGATGATCTCGGGACGCTGCGTGATCTTCAGGATTTCGCGGATGAACGAGCTTTGCAGCTGTTCCGCGCGTTCGGCAAAGCGCCATTGGATCGGATTCGGATTTTCAATTTTCATACGAGTCTCACAGAAGATGCCGAGCTGCGCCGGCTGGATTTGTTGGCCCGCTTGTGGCGGTGCATGCGCAAGCGGCGCCGGATAGGCGTCGCCATGGTGCTGCGGTATTGTACGGCCTTGCACGCCGCTCTGCCCATCTGCGCGCGCAAGGGCGTTGCAAATGGGCGTCAGGGAACATCACTTCAGCTTGCGTCCGATGGCCACCACGGCGATCACGGCGCCGGCAAACAGCAGGCTTTCGCCCGTCAGTGGCTCGTGCAGCAGCACGGCCGCGCCCAGCAGGGTGAGGAAGGGCTGCAGCAACTGCGTCTGTCCCACGCGCGCCACGCCGCCCAGCGCCATGCCCCGGTACCAGAAAAAGAAGCCGATAAACATGGAAAACACGGAGATATAGGCAAAGCCCAGCCAGGCCGCGCCGCTGGCCTGCGCCATCAGCGCGCGCTGCGGCCAGGCGTTCCACAGCACCACGGGCAAGACAAAAGGCATGGCCAGCAGCAGCGCCCAGGAAATCACGTGCTGGCCCGGCATGGCTTGCGCCAGGCGTCCGCCTTCGGCATAGCCGAGTGCCGCCAGCAGCACGGCGGCAAAGATCAGCCAGTCGGCCAGGTGGAAGCTGCCGCCGCCCTGGCGCAGCGCGAACGCCACCACCAGCGCCGTGCCGAGCAGGGCCATCAGCCAGAAACCCGGCGATGGACGTTCCTTGCCGCGCAGCACGGCAAACACGGCCGTGGCCAGCGGCAAAATACCCACCAGCACGGCGCCGTGCGAGGCGGGCAGGCTGCGCATGGCGATCGACGTCAGCCAGGGGAAACCCAGCACGCAGCCCAGCGAGACGAGCGCTAGCGGCAGCCATTGCTCGCGCCGCGGCAACGGCGCCCGCTGCTGCCATAGCCACAGGCCGGCCAGGCAGGCGGCCACCAGGGCGCGCCCCAGGGCGACAAAGGTGGGGTCGAGTTCGGCCACCGCCAGGCGCGTGAAGGGCAGGGTCAGGCTGAAGAGGGCGACGGCGATCAAGCCCAGCAACAGGCCTGTGCGGTCGGCGCCGAGGCGCGGGAGGGAGCTGGGGGAGGTGGTGGCGGGCGATGGCATGGCTGTCCTGGTGCGGGTGGTGTGGAAGAAAGACGGGCAGATGTGGATGAATCCGCCCGGTACTGCTATCCTAGGGCTCAATAGCAATACAGTACAAATACACTTCTGCGCATAATTTCACATACTGTCATGGTCATATGAGCAATACACTCGCCTCTCCGTCCCTGCCTTTGCTGTCGCGCGCCTCGGGCGAAACGCTGATCGACCAGATCGTGCGCTCGCTGGCGGCGCGCATCGACGACAAGCTGCTGCGCGGCGGCGCGCGCATGCCTTCGATCCGCCAGTGCGCCGCCAGCCTGGAAGTGTCGTGCGCCACGGTGGTGGCCAGCTACGACAAGCTGGTGGCGCGCGGCTACCTCGAATCGCGGCGCGGTGCCGGCTTTTTCGTGCGCGAGCGCTCGCCGCTGAACGTGCCGGCGCCGCCTGCTGGCGCGCAGGACGCGGCGGCGCAGCCGATGGACGTGGTCTGGCTGATCCGTAACATGTTCCGCCAGACGCCGGTCATCCCCGCGCCCGGCTCCGGCATGCTGCCCGCCGAGTGGCTCGATGGCGACCTGGTGGCGCGCGCTTTGCGCGACGTCAGCCGCCAGCCCGGCAGTTTGCTGCTGGGCTATGGCGCGCCGCAGGGATTCCTGCCGCTGCGCCAGCAGTTGCAGCTGAAGCTGGCGGGGCTGGAAATCGCCTGTCCGCCCGAGCAGATCGTCACCACGGTGGGCGTGATGCAGGCACTGGACCTGGTGGCGCGCGAGTTTGCCCGTCCCGGCGAGACCATTTTTGTCGACGATCCCGCCTACTGGCTGATGTTCGGCGCCTTTTCCGCCATGGGCATGCACGTCATCGGCATCCCGCGCCTGGGGGATGGCCCCGATATCGCCGTGCTGGCCGAGCTGGCGGCCTTGCACCGTCCCAGGCTGTATGTGATCAACTCGGTGCTGCACAACCCCAGCTCGACGTCGCTGTCGGCGGCCAAGGCGTTCCAGGTGCTGCGCCTGGCCGAACAGCACGATTTCCTCGTCGTCGAAGACGATATCTATTGCGACATGCATCCCGGCGGCGAGGTGCAGCCGGCCACGCGCCTGGCCGCGCTGGACCAGCTGCGCCGCGTGATCTATCTGGGCGGCTTTTCCAAGAGCCTGGCGGCGAACCTGCGCGTGGGCTTTATCGCCACGTCGCCCGAGCGGGCGCAGCGCCTGGCCGACCGCAAGATGCTGGCCACCTTGACCACCAGCGACATCGGCGAGCGCGTGGTGTATAAAATCCTTTCGCAGGGCCTGTACCGCAAGCATGCCGAGCGCCTGCGCGCGCGGCTCGACAAGGTGCGCGAGGGTAGCTACCGCAAGGCCGAACAGGCGGGCTTGCGCTTCGACCCTGCGCCGGCCGGCATGTTCGTGTGGGCCGATGCGGGCTGCGACACGAACCTGCTGGCCGAAAAGGCGCTGGCCGAGGGGCTGGTGCTGGCGCCGGGCAGCCTGTTTTCGCCGCGCCAGCTGCCGTCGACCCGCATGCGCCTGAACCTGGCCACGGTGCAGGACCAGCGCGTCTGGGATTTCTTGGGCCGCGCGCTGGGATAAGGCGCCGCGTGAATGCATCGCGTGAAACGGGGGCCTTGAAATCGCTTATATAATCCCCAACTCCGTAGCATCCGTCCCATCCACAAGACTATGAGGTAAAAATGGCTGTCTCCGAAAAGCAAACCCTGGGTTTTCAGACCGAAGTGAAGCAAATGCTGCACCTGATGATCCATTCCCTGTACTCGAACAAGGAAATCTTCCTGCGCGAACTGATCTCGAACGCGTCCGACGCGGCCGACAAATTGCGCTTCGAAGCGATCGATAACGACGCCCTGTATGGCAACGATAACGAATTGAAGATCAAGGTCAGCTTCGACAAGGATGCGCGCACCATCACCATTTCCGACAACGGCATCGGCATGACCCGTGACGAGGCGATCTCGCACCTGGGCACCATCGCCAAGTCGGGCACCAAGGAATTCTTCGGCAAGCTGTCGGGCGACCAGCAGCAGGACGCGGCCCTGATCGGCCAGTTCGGCGTGGGCTTCTATTCAGGCTTCATCGTCGCCGACAAGATCACCGTTGAAACGCGCCGCGCCGGTGCGGACGCGTCCGAAGGCGTGCGCTGGGAATCGGCCGGCGAAGGCGATTACAGCATCGAAACCATCGAAAAAACGGGCCGCGGCACGGACATCATCCTGCACCTGCGCGAAGGCGAGGACGAATTGCTGTCGAGCTGGAAGATCAAGTCCATCATCCGCAAGTACTCGGACCATATCTCGCTGCCGATCGTGATGCAGAAGGAAGAGTGGGACGAGGAGAAAAAAGAAACCGTCCTGAAAGACGAATTCGAAACCGTCAACCAGGCCAGCGCACTGTGGGCCCGCAACAAGGCCGACATCACGCCGGAACAGTACGACGAATTCTACAAGCACGTCTCGCACGACTTCCAGTCGCCGCTCACGCACACGCACAACCGCGTGGAAGGGCGCAGCGAATACACGCAGCTGCTGTACATCCCGGCCAAGGCGCCGTTCGACATGTGGGACCGCAACAAGCGCGGCGGTATCAAGCTGTACGTCAAGCGCGTCTTCATCATGGACGATGCCGAGCAGCTGATGCCGACCTATTTGCGCTTCGTGCGCGGGGTGATCGACTCGGCCGACCTGCCGCTGAACGTGTCGCGTGAAATCCTGCAGGAATCGCGCGACGTCAAGGTGATCCGCGAAGGCTCGACCAAGCGCGTGCTGGGCATGCTGGAAGAACTGGCGAATGCGGACGAGCAGGACAAGAAGGACAAATACGCCGTCTTCTGGAAGGAATTCGGCCAGGTGCTGAAAGAAGGCATCGGCGAAGATGCGGCCAACAAGGAACGCCTGGCCAAGCTGCTGCGCTTTGCCTCGACCGCCAACGACAGCGACGGGCAAATCACCTCGTTCGCCGATTACGTGGCGCGCATGAAGGAAGGCCAGGACAAGATCTATTACGTCACGGCCGACAACTATGCTGCCGCCAAGAACAGCCCGCACCTGGAAATCTTCCGCAAGAAGGGCGTCGAAGTGCTGCTGCTGACGGACCGTGTCGATGAATGGATGCTGTCGTTTATCCAGGACTTCGAAGGCAAGGAACTGGTCTCCGTCGCCAAGGGCGGCCTGGACCTGGGCGCGCTGGAAGACGAGGCGGAAAAGAAAGAGCACGAAGAAACGGAAACCTCGTACGCCGACCTGGTGGGCAAGATGAAGGCCGTGCTGGCCGACAAGGCGAAGGACGTGCGCGTGACGTTCCGCCTGACCGATTCGCCAGCGTGTCTGGTGGCCGATGAAAATGAATTGTCGGGCAACCTGCTGCGCATGCTCAAAGCTGCTGGCCAGAGCGCGCCGGAATCGAAGCCGATTCTGGAAATCAATCCGAACCACCCGCTGGTGACGCGCCTGAAATACGAAGATGCGCAAGGCGGCAAATTCGGCGACTGGGCCAACATCCTGTTCGACCAGGCCATGCTGGCCGAAGGCGGCTCGCTGGCCGATCCTGCCAGTTTCGTGAAACGCCTCAACGAATTGCTGCTCAATACAGCGAAGTAATCGCCGCCGCATGCCTAAAACGTAGGTCGGATTAGCGCAGCGTAATCCGACACGGCGGCGGTGACCGATGTACTGAAGCCGGCCCTTTCCTCGTGAAAGGGCCGGCTTTTTCTTTAAGGGGCCTCATGAAGATCCGCTGGATGGCTGGCCTGGGCGCGCACGCGCTGGGCTGCCTGCTGTTTATTGTGTTGAGCTGGCTGGGGTTTTTCCTGTACACGCAGCTGTTCGGCAGCCTTGGCTCGCGCGGCGTGGCCGGTGGCCTGGCCCTGCTGCTGGTGTTCTACGTGTATGCGGGCACGAATCTGCTGCTGGCGCTGCTGCCACCCGGCTGGTGGAAGCCTGTGCTGTGTGGCTTGCTGGGCGCAGCCGTGCTTGCGTATCTGCTGCCGCAGCATCCGCTGCGGGCCATCTACTTCAGCGTGCTGTCGGGCGGCTTGAGCTGGCTGGCCGTGCTGGCCAGCGCGCGCCTAATCCAATTCCTGCGCGGCTGACAGGCCCGTGAGAAAAGCGGCGACGGCCTCGGCGGCCGCTGCCGGCGCCGCCTGCAGCAGCATGTGCGGCGCGTCGATATCGACCAGCTGCGTGCCGGGCGCCTGCCGCAGTATCTGCAGGGCGTTTGCCGGCGGCACCAGACGGTCGTGGCGTGCGCGCAAATACAGCACGGGCAGGCTGCCGCGCGCGAAGCTGGGTGAGGCGTCCTTTTCCCGTATTTCCAGCACGGCGCGCAGGCGCTGGCGCAGCACGCTGGGCGGCACTTGCGCCAGCGCCGCTGCCAGTTCCGCCTGCAGTGGCGGCGTGGCGTAGGGCGTCAGCAATGCCTGGCGCAGGGCGAAGCCGGGCAGGGTGCCGAAGGGGATCAAGTCCAGCAGGTGGCGCAGCGGTGCCAGCAGCGGGCGCGGATTGCGCACGAATGAACAGCACAGGATCAGGGCGCGCATGCCGGGCGGTGGATCGGCGCGCAGGGCGGCCCCCAGCGGCCCGGAAAACGATTCGGCCAGCACGACGAAAGGGCGGTTGCGCGGCAAGCGTTCGCGCACGAACGCTTCCAGCGCCGCATAGTCGAGTGGTGTGGCCGGATAGGCGATGGCCTGGGTGGCGATGGCGCTTTGCGCGCGCAAGGCGGCGTCAAAACGCTGGAATAGCCGGGCCGTGCCATCCATGCCGGGCAGGAGGACAAGCAGGGGCGGGGCGTGGGTCGGTGTCGTCATTGCGGCCATCATAACAGCCGCACCGGCGCAGGCGCCGTCCGCCAGCCGCACCGCATGGGGGCTGGCGCCATGCTAGAATCGCCAGCGCGCCATGCGTGGCCGTGATCGCGGCCAAATCCCCGACAGACAGAATCATGCATATCATCTTTTCGAACTATCGCACCCTGGGCGGCGTCTTGCTGGCAGCGGCCTGCGTCCTTTCCCAGCCTGCCGGTGCCAAGGCGGCACCCTCGGCACCGGCCGGGAAAAGCCTGTCCTCGCTGCTGGCCGGCGGCCCTTTGCCGCGCCTGAGCGATGACCCGCAAGTGCGCGCCGCGCTGTTCGATTTTTTCGGTTACGCGCGCGGCAGCTACACGGAAGACGATGAATTGCTGCTGGCGCAGGCGCTCGAAGCGATCAGCGAAAAGCGCGACGCCACGCGTACCGCGCTGGCCGATGGCCGCCAGTTGCTGGCGTCGATGAATGACCGCAAGCAGGGCCGCGAACGGGGCGCCATGCTGCTCGACAAGCGCGGCGTCATCCTCGCCTTTGGCCTGGTCAACGGACATTGCCACCTGGAGGGCCAGCCGCTGGCGAAAGTCTGCAATCCCGATCCGAATGCGGTACTGACGGTATTCCACCGCAAGGGCATGCTGGTCGGCGACGCGGCGCCCCTGCTGGCCTGGGCCCGGCAATTGCCGCCCATGCTGGCGCTGATCGCGGGCGACAAGGAAGCGGGCGCCGATGGGCAGAAGATCGCCAGCGTCGAGTATGTGCTGGCGCAGCCGGCCTTGCCTGGCTGGAACCGCGCCCAGCTGCCGCCGGCCTATCCGCCGGCGCTGTTGCCGCTGCTGCTAGATAAATCCACGGTGCTGACGTCGGCCGGCGCCGGCGTGTTTGCCTATCCGCTCACGCTCAAGGGCAAGAAACAGAACAATGTGCTGGACCATGCCGAAGGCCGCCCGCCGCGCGACCTGGAAGTGGCGTTGCGCAGCTATGCCAGCTTCGATGCGGTGGTCGAGCGCTACCGCCAGCTGGCCAAGGGCGCCAGGCTGCAGCGCAATGAGCGCACGGCCTACCTCGATGGCGACATGGGGCAGGGCAGCTACCGCGTCTACATCCGCAACACGGGTGTGGATGGCGTGATGATCGACGTGGCGCTATGGCAGCGCAAGCTGGCGGCCGGCCGCTGATTTTAGTCAGGGCGCGCTTGTTCGTAGCCCAGTTGCACCAGCTGCGCGGCGATGGCGTCGTCGCGTGTTTTCCTGCCGGTGCGCAGGCGCGCATGCGTCAGGGACGCGGGCAAGCCTTGCGCCAGCAACGCGTCGATGTCGAGCATGGTCTCGGATGCCGACAGCTGGCGCAGGGCGGGCAAGGTGGCCAAGCCGGGCAGGCTGTCGAGCGTCTTGCAGGTGTGCAGGTCCAGGCGTTCGAGCACGGGATTGGGTCCCAGCGCGATGTGCCGCAGCTTGATCTGGTCTTCCACCCATAGCGCCTGCAGCAGGGGAAAACGGCCGATATCGCCCAGCGTTTCCAGGCCGCGCACGCGTACCACTTCCAGTTTCTTCAACAGCGGCGCCTCGATGTGCGCGAGCGATTCGCGGCCACCCAGCTGCAACAGCAGCCTGTCCAGGCGGGCCATCTCCGAGATAAAATCCAGCGCTACCTTGTTCTTGATGCGGTACAGCGACAGCTCGTGCAGCGCCGGCACGCTGGCCAGGGTGTCGATGTGCTGGTGGTGGCCCTCGACGACCAGGCTGGCCAGGTGCGCATAGTGGCGCAGGGGCGCCAGATCGATATTGTTCCTGGCCGACTCGCCCAGGTTCAGGTATTCGAGGCCGCGCAAATTGTCCAGCTGCAGGATGTCGGCTTGCGCCAGCTCGTACACGCCCAGGCTCAGGCGCTTCAGGTGGCGCAGCTCGCCCAACGCTTCCAGATGGATGGCTTGCCGGTGGCAGTCGATGGACAGGCTGGCCACATGCGGTAGCGCGCGCAGGATGCGGGCATCGAACAGCTTCGGGTCATAGCCGTAGAGGCGGATGGTCAGCGCCGTGCCGCAGCTGGCGGCCAGGGCGTCGAGCTCGGCCAGCAGCGGCTCCGGCTCGCCCAGGGTATTGAACTGCACCAGCACCTGCTGGCCGCTGGCGATGGCGGCGCGGATCGCCCCGGCGTCGATGCGCTCGGGGTTCTGGATGCACTGCCGCTGTCTTGCTTGCGTCATGGTCACAGTCCTATCGGATAGTCCACCTGCCTTGGTGGCGGGCAGCCTTGCGGCCCAGGGAACGTCTGCTTGCCCGTGTCATCGTAGCGCTTGCCGCACTCGACGAGCACGCGTTTGCGGAAGGTGTAGACGCTGGCCACCTTGCCGTTCGGGTGGTAGCAGATATTGTCGCCATCGCGGTCGGCCGAGGCGTAACTGATCATCGACTCGCCATTCACCGTGCGCGTGCTGTGGCCGCTGCGCGGCTCCGTGCATTTGAGCTGGCCGCTTGGATAATACGCGTTGAAGACGGAAGTGTCGGCGGCGCGGTCGACCAGCAATTCGTCCTTGCGCTTGCCGTCCGGGTAGTTCGAATAGCCTTCCTGGCGCTGGCCGTACTGGAAGGCGTAGTAGTACTGCGGCTTGCCGTCCGGGTAGTACATGTGGTGGTACTCGCACACATCGTCGCGCGTGCTGCCGTCCTCCTTGAAGGTGCAGCGGTGGATGTCGTTGAGCAGCTGGCCGTCTTCATAGTACTCGCGCAGGTGCGTGAGCAGGCGCCCCTGGTCGATGACGGCCAGGCGTTCCGGCTTGCCGTTCGGGTAGTAGCGCGCGTCCAGGCCCTGCTTCTTGCCCTTGTCCCACAGCGTGTCGAGGCGCAGGATTTTGCCGCTGTCGTCGAACGCCTGTTCGCGCCCGTCCAGCTGGCCGTTGCGGTAGGTGGCCGTGTAGATCAGGTATTCCTTGCCGGCCGGGCCCAGATAGCGCGTGCGACTGCCATCGAGCACGCCCGCCTGGTAATGGTCGCGCTGGCGCAGCGCGCCTTGCGCATCCGTGTCGAGGGCCTCGCCCTGTTTTTTGCCTTTCACAAAAGTGACGCTTTGCGTGACCTTGTCCTTGAGCTTGAGCTTCCACGGCCCGTCGCGCAAGCCGTCGATGAAGCTGCCGTCACCGTCTTGCGTGATCCATGCGCCATGGCGCGTGCCGTTGACGTAGTTGCCGCGCGTTTGCAGCTTGCCGCCCATGCTGCGCTCGTGCGGGCCATTCAGCTGGCCGCCCGCGTAGGTGTCGAAACCCGTCACTTCCTCTGCATCGGCATAGTTGACGACCGTCCAGCGGCCTTCGCGCTTGCCGGCCCGGTACATGCCGCTCTCGCTTTGCTTGGGATAGTTGAAGGACCACAGGCCTTCCTGCAGGCCGTTGACGAAATGGCCTTTTTCGCTGCCTTCATGCATGCCTTCGCGCACCCACAGTCCCTGGCGCTTGCCTTTCACGTACTGGCCCCGCTCGACGACCGAGCCGTCGTCCCAGGCCAGGCTGTAGATGACGGACGGGCCGTCCTGGCTGCCCGTGAATTGCTGCGGCGCCGTTTCCCACGTCACTTGCCACAGGCGGTAATTGGGCAGGATGCCGGCGCCCGCATCGCTGTACAGGGTGTAGCTGGCGGTGAGAAAACGCTCGCCTTTTTTCTGGAAGGTTTTCTTGTAGGTGATGGCGTCCTTGCCGCCTGCCGCCACGGGTTTGCCGTCATCGCTGTAGTAGCCGACGATGGTGCCTTGCGTATGGTCGATGGCGTCGACATCCGCATTGCCGCTCTTGCCCCGCGCGACGCTGTAATCCATCGGTGCCAGTTTTGCCAGCGCGGCCTTGACCTGCCCCGCATTGGGAGCGGCGCTTTGCGCGGCGATGCGGTTCAGTGCCGGCTGCAAGCCGTCCAGGCGCCGGTATTTGCCGGAGCTGCGGTGGTAGCGGTAGGCGCGCAAGCCGTTCTTGTCACCCTGGCGGAACAGCACCAGCATGGTTTGCACGCTGTCGTCCGTTTCCTTGTCCAGCGAGGCGTAGAAGACGGAGCGGATGACGGCGTTGCCGAACTGGTCGAGCAAAATGGCTTTTGCGCTGCTGCTTTTGCACTCGCAGTAATAGCCGTTGACGCCCTCTTTTTCCTTGAGAAAGGCGACGTCAGCCCCGCTGTCCTGCGATGCATTGATGGCGGGGTGGGCGAGGCTCTTGCCTTCGTAGAAGGGCGCGCCGTGGGCGAGGGCGGAGCAGAGAAGCAGGGGCAAAAGCAGACGTTTCATCGTGGGGCTGGCGCCGGAGCGCCGCAATGGAAAGGCCACGATTCTGCCTGTGTTCTTACTTGTGGGCAAATGCGGATCTATCGTGCGCGCCCCCGTTCAGGCCTGGTGCGCGGCGCAAAAATCGAGCAGCAGCTGTTCGCCGTCCGGCCAGGGACCGTAGCCGGCGTCGCCGTTGATATGGCCGGCGTCGCCGATCATGGTGAAATCGCTGCCCCAGGCGCTGGCAAACGCGCGTGCCCGTGCGAAGCTGACGTAGGGATCATCGCCGCTGGCCACCACCAGGCTGGGAAACGGCAAGGCTTGCAGCGGCATGGGCGAGAAACCCGTGGTGCCGGCGGGGTAGGAAGGCGCTTCCACATCACTGGGGGCGACCAGGAAGGCGCCGGCGATCTTGTGCGGTGAACCGCTGGCCGCCCAATGGGCCACCAGCGTGCAGGCCAGGCTGTGCGCCGCCAGCACGGGCGCTCGCTCGCAGGTGGCGATGGCGCGGTCGAGCTCCGCCACCCATTCGTCCTTGTCCGGCGTCTGCCATTGCCCATGCGGCACGCGCGACCATTGCGGGTGGCGCGCTTCCCAATGGGTTTGCCAGTGCTGCGGCCCGGAGTTCCACAGGCCGGCCAGGGTCAGGACGAGAGGCGACATCGATGCTCCTTAAATTACAACTCCGTGCGCAGTGCGAATAACTCGGGAAACAATACCACGTCGAGCATCTTGCGCAAATAGCTCACGCCCGCCGTGCCGCCCGTGCCCGTCTTGAAGCCGATGATGCGCTCCACCGTCGTCACATGACGGAAGCGCCAGAAGCGGAAGGCTGTTTCCAGGTCGACCAGTTTTTCCGCCAGTTCGTACAGGGCCCAGTGTTTCGAGGGGGCGCGGTAGACTTCCAGCCAGGCTGCCTTGACCGAGGCGTCGGAGGCGGTCGGCAGGGTCCAGTCGGCGTCCAGGCGCTCGGGCGCGATATGCAGGCCGCTGCGCGCCAGCAGTTTGACGGCTTCATCGTAGACCGATGGCGTGCGCAGGGCCGTATCGAGCACCTGGTAGGTGTCGGGAGCCGTCGTGTGCACGTTGAGCAGGGCGGCGTTCTTGTTCCCCAGGATGAATTCGATCTCGCGGTACTGGAAGGACTGGAAGCCGGACGAGGCACCCAGGTAGGGCCGGATGGCCGTATATTCGGGCGGCGTCATGGTGGCCAGCACGTCCCAGGCATGCACCAGCTGGTCCATGATGCGCGCCACGCGGGCCAGCATTTTAAAGGCGGGCGCCAGATCGCCGCTTTGCAGGTTGGCGCGCACGGCGTGCATTTCGTGCAGCATCAGCTTCATCCACAACTCGCTGGTCTGGTGCTGCACGATGAACAGCATTTCGTTGTGGTTCGGCGACAGCGGATGCTGCGCCGTCAGGATGCGGTCCAGCGCCAGGTAATTTCCGTAGCTCATCGATTCGCTGAAATCCATTTGCGCGCCATGCCATTCGGCGCCTTGCTGTGCGCCCGCATGCATGGGGCAGCCGCTGCTGTTTTCTTTGCTCATGGTGTTTTCCTGGTCCAGGTTCAGGTGACGGCATCGCGCTTGGCGGCGATGTCGTAGGCTTGCGTGTCGAGGATGTCGCGCAGGATCTCCACGGCATCCCACACGTCGGCAAAGCTCGTGTACAGGGGCGTGAAGCCGAAGCGCATGATGGCCGGCTCGCGGTAGTCGCCGATCACGCCGCGCGCGATCAGCGCCTGCATCACGGCATAGCCGTGCGGATGCGTGAAGCTGACCTGGCTGCCGCGCCGCGCATGCTCGCGCGGCGTGACGAGGCCCAGCGGATGGCTGGCGCAGCGCTGTTCCACCAGTGCGATGAACAAATCGGTCAGGGCCAGCGACTTGCGGCGGATCGCTTCCATGCTCGTTTGCGCAAAGATCTCCAGGCCGCATTCGACCAGGGCCAGCGAGAGTATCGGCTGCGTGCCGCACAGGGCGCGGGCGATGCCATCAGCCGGCGCAAAGCCCGGGTCCATGGCGAACGGTGTGGCGTGGCCCCACCAGCCGGACAGCGGCTGGCGGAAGCGCGCCTGGTGTTTTTCCGGCACCCAGATGAAGGCGGGCGAGCCGGGGCCTCCGTTCAGGTATTTATAGGTGCAGCCGACGGCCAGGTCGGCGCCGGCGCCGTTCAGGTCCAGCGGCACGGCGCCGGCCGAATGGGCCAGGTCCCACAGCGCCAGTGCGCCTTGTGCGTGGCAATGGCTGCTGATGGCGGCCATGTCGTGCTGGTAGCCGGTACGGTAGTTGACGTGCGTGAGCATGGCGACGGCGCAATCGGCGGCGATGGCTTGCGCCAGTTCCTCGGGGCTGTCGACCAGGCGCAACTGGTAGCCGCGGTCGAGCCAGGCGGCCAGGCCTTGCGCCATGTACAGGTCGGTGGGGAAGTTGCTGCGTTCGCTGACGATGACCCTGCGCGCGGCCTGCGCGGGATCGCTGGCCTGCATCTGCAGGGCGGCGGCCAGCGCCTTGAACAGGTTGACGGAGGTGGTGTCGGTGATCACCACTTCGCCAGTCTGCGCGCCGAGCAGCGGCGCCAGGCGGTCGCCCAGGCGCTTGGGCAGGTCGAACCAGCCAGCGCTATTCCAGCTGCGGATCAGATCCGTGCCCCATTCGGCCGTGATGACGTGCTGGGCCCGGGCCAGGGCCGTTTTCGGCCGGGCGCCCAGGGAATTGCCGTCGAGATAAATCACGCCCTGCGGCAAGTCGAATTGCTGGCGCAGGGGCGCCAGGGGGTCGTCGAGATCGCGCGTGCTGCAGTCATGTCGAGAAATCATGGAGGCTTTCATGTTGATACTTGCATTAATAGCACGATATTGCTTGAGGTCTAAAGTATCGTGCGCAAGCCGGCAGTGTAGCAAATCCCCGCCAAAAAGCGGCATTTCCGCCTGGGATGAAGGGCAGAAAGTGCTGCCTTGTGGGGCGTCAACGAAAAAAATCACGATTTTTTAAAAATATTTTCAAATCGCCCTAAAGTTCTGCGATTCGTCGCCGTCAACAATTACATGAACGGCGTCAAACCGCCAAAAAGAATGCGGGTCTTTTAAATATTTTTCGAAAAAGCCCTAAAGTTCCTGTCAAGGCAGCCGTTATCTAGGTAAGCAGACTTGATTTTGATCAAGTTGTTGTAAAAAAGTGATATTTTTTACAGGCCTGAAGCCGGGTAAATCCCCTTCAACGCCCACCTCCCGCAGCCGCGCCACCACTGGCGTGCGACCATGATCGAGTAGTGTTTGTCAGACAAACACCTACGGTCCTGCCCGCCATTTCCCGACCAAAAATACAGTCCTTCGCCTCTGTTGCGTTTGATGTTGCTCCTGCAGAATGTATCTCACTGGCAACAGACAACGCCAGCTGAATTCAACGGATTGAGGAGATGGAAATGACTGCTAACGACATGATGGCTGAGATTCGCGACGCTAACCTGAGCTACCTGATGCTGGCCCAGCAAATGATTCGTGCGGACAAGGTAACGGCCATCTTCCGTTTAGGCATCGCCGCCGAAATCGCCGAATTGATCGAAGGCATGAGCAATGCGCAGATCCTGAAGCTCGCTGGCGGCAACATGATGCTGGCCCGCTTCCGCTTCGACGACAGCGCCATCCTGGGCATGTTGACGAACTACAATAAAGACCGCTCGCTGGCCCAGTCGCATGCCGCCATTTTGATGGCCGGCCAGGGCGTCGAAGAAATCGCTTGATTCAGCAACCTTGTCAGTCAGTATCGGTAGTCAGTATCAGTCAGTCGCGGAGTACACAGCATGGCCAAGAAAAGTGTCGTATCGGAAGCGCAAGAAATCCAGCTGGCCATCGAATTGATACAGCTGGGCGCGCGCCTGCAACTGCTGGAGACGGAAGTGTCGCTGTCGCGCGAACGCCTGCTGAATCTGTACAAGGAATTGAAGGGCGTCTCGCCGCCCAAGGGCATGCTGCCCTTTTCCACCGACTGGTTCCTCACCTGGCAGCCGAATATCCATTCCTCGCTATTCATCAATATCCACAAATTCCTCGTCGACCACGCCGGCGCCAGCGGCATCGAGGCCGTGATGAAGGCGTATAAACTGTATCTGGAGCAGATGCCGCCCGAAGCGGGTGAAGAGCCGCTGCTGTCGCTGACGCGGGCCTGGACCCTGGTGCGTTTTTTCAGCAGCAAGATGCTGAATATGGCGCCCTGCGGCAAGTGCGGCGGCAAGTTTGTCGTCAACTGCCTCGACCTGAATGCCGATTATGTCTGCGGCCTGTGCCATATGCCTTCGCGTGCCGGCAAGACCAAGAAGGCGCGTGATGAAGCGGCCGCTGTCGCGTCGCCGAGCCTGGCCACCTGACACTGCCCCCGCATCGTTCAAGCCGGAGCCGGTCGCCAGACCGGACTCCGGTTTTTTCATGGTGCTTTCGCTTACACTGGCGTTTTCCTCCTTTGACTAGCCCATGCTGCAACAAATCCTGCGCGCGCCCGCGCTCAAGGCCATCCTGATCCAGGTGCTGGCCTTTCCCTTGATGTTGCTGTTGGTGTATGGCCTGGCGCGTGCAGGCGTGGCCATGTCCTTGCCGGTCGTGGCCCTGCTGCAGGGTGTGCTGGCGGCGCTCATTACCTGGCGCGCCGGCCTGGCGCGCTGGTGGTGCGCCATCGGCCTGCTGTTTGCGCCCGCGCTGCTGGCGGCCAGCCTGCTGCACTGGCCGCCGGTCGTGTTCCTGGTGGCCTTTGTTTTCCTGTTGAGCCTGTATTGGTCCACGTTTCGCACGCAAGTGCCGTTTTACCCGTCCGGGCCGCGCGTATGGCATGCGGTGGCCGAGCTGATCGCGGACCGTCCCGGCGTGCGCCTGATCGATATCGGCAGCGGCCTGGGCGGCCTGGTGCTGGACCTGGCGCGGCGGCGTCCCGATGGGCAGTTTTCCGGCATCGAGCTGGCACCGCTGCCGTGGCTGGCAAGCGAGCTGCGCGCGCGGTTGGCGGGGAGTCGCGCGCGCTTCCTGCGCGGCGACTACGAAGCGCTCGATTTCAGTCGTTACGATGCGGTCTTTGCCTACCTGTCGCCGGCGGCGATGGCGGCCCTGTGGCGCAAGGCGGAAAAGGAAATGTTGCCCGGTAGTATGCTTCTTAGTTACGAATTCCAGATCGCGGCACGCGAACCCGATAAGACCATCGCCGCCACAGAGGGTGGCCCTTTACTTTACATATGGTGCTTTTAAGCAATTGTCTGCGTTATTTGCTTGCCCGTAGGGCAATCTCACGTTATTGTAGTTCCACACGGCATTTTCTCGGAATTGCCTTGCAAAGCAGCACATTTGAATTAACTTCCGGTTGCTTTTTTGTCGCTGTCTCTTCGTCGGCGGCGCGGCCACCAGAAGGCAGGAACAGGTTTGAACATGCCGGGCATACAGCCCCGGCCATTATTGGGAGTCAGGGCACTTGTTAGTCATAATCGGATACATCATCGTCTGCGCCTCGGTCTTTGGCGGCTTCGCGCTGGCAGGCGGCCATCTGGCGGCGCTGTTCCAGCCGCTGGAGTTGCTGATGATCGGCGGCGCCGCCCTGGGCGCCTTCCTTGTTGGTAACAATAACAAGGCGATCAAGGCGACGATCGCCGCCTTGCCCAGCCTGTTCAAGGGGTCGCGCTATACGAAAGATCTGTACATGGAACTGATGTCGCTGCTGTTCGAAGTGCTCAGCAAGGTGCGCAAGGAAGGCTTGATGTCGATCGAAGGCGATATCGACAAGCCTGAAGAAAGCCCCCTGTTTTCCAAGTATCCGGCGGTGCTGGCCGATCACCACATCGTCGAATTCATGACCGATTACCTGCGCCTGATGGTGTCGGGCAATATGGATGCGTTCCAGATCGAAAACCTGATGGACAACGAAATCGAGACGCACCATCACGAAGGCGCCGTGCCGGCCCACGTGATCGCCAAGGTGGGCGACGGCTTGCCCGCGTTCGGTATCGTCGCCGCCGTGATGGGCGTGGTGCACACGATGGAATCGGTGGGCATCCCCCCAGCCGAGCTGGGCATGCTGATCGCGCACGCGCTGGTCGGCACCTTCCTCGGCATCTTGCTGGCGTATGGTTTCGTGGGCCCGCTGGCCAGCCTGCTGGAGCAGAAGCTGGAAGAGTCGAGCAAGATGTTCCAGTGCGTGAAAGTAACCTTGCTGGCCAGCCTGAACGGGTATGCGCCGGCGCTGGCCGTGGAGTTCGGCCGCAAGGTCCTGTTCTCGACCGAGCGCCCGACGTTCAACGAGCTGGAAGACCACATCAAGAAATCGAAAACGAAGTAAGCAGTGAACAGACGCCTGGACACCATGATTCATTTGCAGCACACGGAAGGGGGACGCCATGGCCGATGAAGGCATGCGCCCGATTATCGTCAAGCGTATCAAGAAGACGGCTGGCGGCCACCATGGCGGGGCGTGGAAAATCGCCTACGCCGACTTTGTCACGGCAATGATGGCCTTCTTCCTGCTGATGTGGCTGTTGGGTTCCACCTCGAAGGGCGACTTGAACGGCATTTCCGAATTCTTCAAGACACCGCTGAAAGTGGCGATGGCGGGCGGTTCCGGCAGCGGAGAGAGCAATTCCGTGATCCAGGGCGGCGGCCAGGACCTGTCGCGCCAGGATGGACAAGTGCGCAAGGCGCAGGAAGAGCCGCAGCGCAAGTCGTTCGACCTCAATTCCGCCAAGGCCGCGCTTGAACGCGAGGAAGGCAAGCGCCTGCAGGCGCTCAAGGCGCGCATCGAAGCGACCATCGATGCCGATCCCCTGCTGAAGAAATACAAGAACCAATTGCTGCTCGATCTCACCAGCGAAGGCTTGCGCATCCAGATCGTCGACGAGCAGAATCGTCCGATGTTTGCACTCGCCAATGCGAATCTGCAGCCATATACCAAGGAAATCTTGCACGCCATCGGCTTTGTGCTCAATGAGGTACCGAACCGCATCGGCCTGTCCGGACACACGGATTCGACGCCCTACATGAGCGATGCCGGCTACAGCAACTGGGAATTGTCGGCTGACCGCGCGAATGCGTCGCGGCGCGAACTGGTGATTGGCGGCATGAAGGAAGAAAAAGTATTGCGCGTGGTGGGGCTGGGTTCCGCCGCCCACCTCGACAAGCTCGATCCCTTCAATCCGATCAACCGGCGCATCAGCATCATCGTCATGAACAAACGCACGGAAGAAAATGTCTTGCGCGATGGCTCGGCGATAGAGTTGCCGGTGACTGATGCCGCTTCCGCCGCTGTCGCTTCGGGGCTGGCGGCCGGTGCGCCGCCTGCTGCGGCGCCAGCTCCCGGCCCGGCAGCGGCGAAAAAATAACACGCAAGGCTGTCAACGCGTAGTGTATTGAAACAATGAGACCTTTATGACAAGAAAGAAAATACTTGGCTCGCATGTAAAACGCCTGCTGTCTGGTGTGTCGGACCATGGCCGCAAGCACTTGACGGAGGTGGAAACCGACCTGGTGCAGACCGGCATCTTGCTGGAAGAGGCGATCGAGAAGCTGTCCTTCAATTTCATGGCGATACACGCAGCCGTCGCTGCGCAGCAAGATACCATCGCCATGCTGCTCGCAGGCGGTATTCCGGCCGAGCAGCAGCGGGAAAAACTGCTGGCATTGCAGGACGAGGTGGGGGGCTACGTGAATGCCGCCATCACCAGCCTGCAGTTCCAGGACATGACCAGTCAGCTGATCGAGCGCACCCTGAAGCGCGTGACGGGCTTGCGCGAGTTCCTCGGTACCTTGGGTTCGCATGGCGCGGAGATGTTGCCGGAGAGCGACAATGAAGAAATTGTCGCCTTGCTGGGGCGGGTCAGCATGGCGCTGGCGATTCAAAGCCTGGAGTTGCGCAGCGTGCTGCGCAAGGCTGTCAGTCAACAGCATTTGGAAAGCGGCGACATCGAGTTGTTCTAGCATGCCAGTGTGGAACGCTTGCGGTTGCATGGATTGATTAATCAAATACTCGGGCAGGATGCCCGGAATAAGTGGGAGCAAAGATGGCCAAAACGATACTTGCAGTGGACGATTCCAGCTCATTGCGCCAGATGGTGGCGTTCAGCCTGAAAGCCGCCGGTTACCAGGTGGTGGAGGCCGTCGACGGTCAGGATGGGCTGGAAAAAGCCAAGCTGCAAACCGTGGACCTGGTATTGACGGACCAGAACATGCCGCGCATGGATGGCCTGGAGCTGATCAAGCTGCTGCGCGAACTGCCGACCTACCAGAAGGTGCCGATTCTGATGCTGACGACGGAGTCGTCGGACGAAATGAAGTCGAAGGGACGTGCCGCCGGCGCCAATGGCTGGCTAGTCAAGCCCTTCGATCCGCAACGCCTGATTGAAGTGGTCAAGAAGGTGATCGGCTGATGCCAGCCGCGCAGTGCAACGATGCAAATGACGGAGTCACCCTATGACCATCGATATTAGCCAGTTTTTCCAGGTCTTTTTCGATGAGGCCGAAGAACTGCTGGCTGAAAAAGAACGGCTGCTGCTGGCCGTCGATATTGCGGCGCCCGACGCCGAAGACCTGAATGCCATTTTCCGCACCGCCCATTCGATCAAGGGCGGCGCATCGACGTTCGGCCTCTCCGACATGAGCGAGGTGACGCACATCCTCGAGTCACTGCTCGACCGCATCCGTCAGGGCCAGATGGCCCTGACGGCGGAGCACGTCGACGCCTTTTTGGCCGCCAAGGACATCCTCAAGATGCAGCTCGACGGCCATCGTCTGGGCAGCGCCGTCGACCAGGATGCCGTGGCCAATGTGCGCATGATGCTGCAATCGTTCTCGCAGGACGTGCCCGTGGCCGCGCTCACGCCCGTCGCGCCAGCGTTCCATACGGCGGAAAAAGAAGCCGTCAGCCACGCCGGTGGCCAGCGCTACCGCCTGGAGCTGCCGAAAATGGAAGAGCGCGAAGTCGAGGCGCTGGCGGCCGAACTGGGCTTGCTGGGCGACGTCGCCGTGTCCGCCCTGGCCGACGCGCGCAAGGTGCTGGAAGTGACGACGCATGAAAGCCTGGACGATATCCTGGCCATCTGCTCGTTCGTGCTCAATCCCGACGACATGGTGATCACGCAGGCGCCGCCACTGGCGCCAGGCGAAGCCGAAGCGGCCCGCGTGGCACAGGAAAAAGCCCAGGGTTATGGTTTCTTCGACCCGCTGCCAGGCAAGCCCGGCACGCAGGACGCGGCGGATCCCGGCTATGGTTTTTTCCAGCCGCTCGAGGACATCCGCGCCGCCGCCGGCGTGCAGAGCGACGCCGAACAGGGTTACGGCTTCTTCCAGCCGCTCGAACAGATTCGCGCCGACGCGGCCAGGGCGGGCAACGCCAGCGCCGCCGCCGTGCCGGCCGTGGCGAGCGCCGCGACCGAGGTGGAGCAGGAAAAGAAACCGGCCAAGAAAGAGGGCGAGAAGGCCGGTACCGAATCGTCGTCGATCCGCGTCTCGATTGAAAAAGTCGACCAGCTGATCAACCTGGTGGGCGAACTGGTGATCACGCAGGCGATGATCGAGCAGCGCGCCGGCGCGCTCGACCCGATGCTGCACGAGAAACTGCTCGACAGCGTCAGCCACCTGACGCGCAATACGCGCGACTTGCAGGAAGCGGTGATGTCGATCCGCATGATGCCGATGGATTTCGTCTTTTCGCGCTTCCCGCGCATGGTGCGCGACCTGGCGACCAAGTTGGGCAAGAAGGTGGACTTCATCACCAATGGCGCCGCCACGGAACTGGACAAGGGCCTCATCGAGCGCATCGTCGATCCGCTGACGCACCTGGTGCGCAACAGTATCGACCATGGCGTGGAAATGCCGGCCGCCCGCGTGGCCGCCGGCAAGACCGAGGCCGGCCGTTTGTTCCTCTCGGCCAGCCACCAGGGTGGCAATATCATTATCGAAGTATCCGATGATGGCGCGGGATTGAACCGCGAGCGCATCCTCGCCAAGGCGCAGCAGCAGGGACTGGACGTGTCCGAGACGATGAGCGACGCCGACGTGTGGCAGCTGATCTTCGCGCCCGGCTTTTCCACCGCCGAGGCGGTCACCGACGTGTCGGGCCGCGGCGTGGGCATGGATGTCGTCAAGCGCAACATCAGCGCCATGGGCGGCGTCGTCGACATCCGTTCGGCGAAGGGATTCGGCACGACGATTTCGATCTCGCTGCCGCTGACCCTGGCCATCCTCGATGGCATGTCGATCAGAGTCGGCGACGAAGTGTATATTTTACCGCTGGGCTTTGTCATCGAATCACTGCAACCAGCCGTTGAGGATATCAAGGACATCAGTGGCAAGGGGCAGGTGGTAAAAGTGCGCGGCGAATACCTGCCGCTGATTCCGCTGTACCAGATGTTCGACATCACGCCGCGCTTTACCAGTCCCTCGGAAGGCATCTGCGTGATCCTCGAGACGGAAGGACGCAAGGCGGCCCTGTTTGTCGACGACCTGGTGGGACAACAGCAGGTCGTGGTGAAAAACCTCGAATCGAATTACCGCAAGGTAGTGGGTATTTCTGGCGCCACCATCCTGGGCGATGGCGGTGTGTCGCTGATTCTCGATGTCGCCGCCCTGATCCGTTCCTCTCGCCAGCTGGCCGACGAGTCCATTTTTTCGTAATACCGATAGATAAAAGATAGGAAAACGCACCATGTCAGATACTCAACAAACATCCGGAAGCAATACGGGCGACGGCAAGGACATCGCCGGACGTGAATTCCTGGCCTTCACCCTGGGCTCGGAAGAGTACGGCATCGATATCCTGAAGGTCCAGGAAATCCGTGGTTACGAAGCGGTCACCCGCATCGCCAACGCGCCTGAATTCATCAAGGGCGTGATCAACCTGCGCGGCATCATCATTCCCGTGGTCGACATGCGCATCAAGTTCAACCTGGGCACGCCCGTGTATGACCAGTTCACGGTGGTGATCATCCTGAACATCGGTGGACGCATCGTCGGCATGGTGGTCGACAGCGTTTCCGACGTCACCACCCTGACGCCGGAGCAGGTCAAGCCGGCGCCGGAGATGGGCACCGCCTTCTCGACCGACTACATGATTGGCCTGGGCACCATCGACGAGCGCATGCTGATTCTGGTCGATATCGACAAGCTGATGTCGAGCAGCGAGATGGGCCTGATCGACAAGCTGGCGGCGTAAGCGGCAGCAGCGGCGCCATTGGCGCCGCGGTTTTACCGCAAGTATCACTACAGATATGCATGTACCGGCGCGGCCAGAGGCGCGCCGGCAGGCTGCAAGGTCCGACAGAGACCAGGCCACAACACGGCGCTGTCCGGTTGAACGGGCGCCGTTCACATAAATATTGGAGACTGCAATGAGTTTGCGCGATTTCAAGATAGGCACCCGGCTGGGGATAGGCTTCGGCAGCATCCTTGCCATCCTGGTGGTGGTGATCGTTTCGGCGAATGCACTGAATTATCGTAACAAGGCCCAGTTGCTCACGGGCCTGGCACTGGCCAGCGAAAAAAATACGCAGGCGTCGCTGATGAAAAGCGCGATGCTGGAAACCGGTATCGCCATGCGCAATATCGGCCTGCAGGGCGATGTGGGCCTGATGCAGGTGGAAGAGGGCAAGGTGCGCGAGCAGCGCAAGCTGTACGACGGCGCGCGCGGCAAGCTGTCGAGCCTGGGTCTGTCCGATGGCGAGAAGACGCTGCTGGCCAATATCGCCAGGGTCGACGGCGAAGTCGATGCCGCCTTCAAGGAAGCGATGGGGCAGGTGCTGGCGTTTAACAGCGAGGGCGCGGCGAAGGTGATTGCCACCCGCATCGACCCCTTGAACAAGACGACCCTGGCCGATATCAACAAGCTGCTCGACTTGCAGCATGTGGCCCAGCAAAGCTTCATGGACGACTCGCTGGCGGCCGATGCGCGCCTGATGACGGTACTGTTCATCCTGGGCGGCGCGGCGGTGGCGATCGGCGCCTGGTGCGCCATCTTCATCACGCGCTCGATCACGGTGCCGCTGTCTGGTGCACTGGCGGTGGCGCAGAAGGTGGCAGCGGGCGAGCTGACATCACGCGTGGTGGTCGAGGGCAAGGATGAAACGAGCGCGCTGCAGCAGGCGCTCAAGGACATGAACGAGAGCCTGGTGCAGACGGTCAGCGACGTGCGCAATGGGACGGACACCATCACCGTGGCGTCGCGCGAGATCGCCAGCGGCAATGCGGACCTGTCGGCGCGCACGGAGACGCAGGCCAGTTCGCTCGAAGAGACGGCGTCGTCGATGGAAGAGCTGACGTCGACCGTGAAGCAGAATGCGGACAACGCGCGCCAGGCCAACCAGCTGGCCGTGTCGGCATCGTCGGTGGCGGAGCAGGGCGGCAAGGTGGTGGCGCAAGTGGTCGATACCATGGGGTCCATCAAGGACAGCTCGCGCAAGATCGTCGATATTATCGGCGTCATTGACGGCATCGCGTTCCAGACGAATATTCTGGCGCTGAATGCGGCCGTCGAAGCGGCGCGTGCAGGCGAGCAGGGACGCGGTTTTGCGGTGGTGGCGTCGGAAGTGCGCAATCTGGCGCAACGCTCCGCTGGCGCCGCGAAAGAGATCAAGGGCCTGATCGGCGACTCGGTCGACAAGGTCGATGCGGGCAGCCGCCTGGTGGACGAGGCGGGGCAGACCATGGGCCTGATCGTCACGTCGATCCGGCAGGTGGCCGACATCATGGGCGAAATCACGGCGGCAACGCAGGAACAGAGCCATGGCATCGAGGAAGTGAATCAGGCCATCGCGCAGATGGACCAGATGACGCAGCAAAATGCGGCGCTGGTCGAGGAAGCGGCGGCCGCAGCCGAGAGCATGCAGGAGCAGGCGCAGAAACTGGCCGACGCCGTCAGCATCTTCAAGCTGGACGGCGAGAGCGCGGCGCAGGCGGCCATGCCCGCGCCGGTGACGGCGGCGGCACGGCCTGCACCCGCAGTGGCGGCAACGACACGGCGGTTGGCAAAGGCGGCGCAGGCCGGCACGCCACCGCCTGCGAAAAAGCTGGCGGCGGCCGGCGGCGACGATTGGGAAGAGTTCTGACGCCAACCCGGTCCCGCTAGTTATACTTGCAAAGGCATTGGTCAGAGTAGTCATAGAGAGGTAAAAACAAAATGCCGCAAACTAAAACGGATTCGGTCAAGGAATTTGATTTCACTGGCAAGGACTTCGAACGGGTCCGCGCCATGATTTACAAGCGGGCCGGCATCGCGCTGGCCGACAGCAAGCAGGAGATGGTCTACAGCCGCCTGGCCAGGCGCCTGCGCGCGACTGGCATTTCCTCGTTCGTTCGCTATCTGGACGACCTGGAAGCGGGTCGCATGGGTGACGAGTGGGAAGCGTTCACGAATGCGCTGACGACCAACCTGACGTCGTTCTTCCGCGAGGCGCATCACTTCCCGCTGCTGGCCGAGCATGTGAAAAAACTGAGCGGTCCGATCACCATCTGGTGTTCGGCCAGTTCCACCGGCGAGGAGCCGTACTCGATCGCCATGACGGTGTGCGAGGCGTTCAATACGCTCACGCCGCCCGTCACCATCATCGCCACGGATATCGACACGAATGTGCTGGCCACGGCCGCCAATGGCGTCTACAACCTGGACCGGCTCGAGAAGATGCCGGCCGACCGTGCGCGGCGCTTTTTCTTGCGCGGCAAGGGCGATCGCGAGGGGCAGGTGCGGGTACGCCCGGAACTGCGCCAGATGATCACCTTCAAGCCGCTCAACCTGCTGGCCGACAGCTGGCCATTGACGGGCCAGTTCGACGTCATTTTCTGCCGTAACGTGATGATTTATTTTGACAAGGCGACGCAGCGCAAGATCCTGTCGCGCTTTGTGCCGTTGATGAAGCCGGATGCCCTGCTGTTTGCGGGCCATTCGGAGAATTTCCTGTACGTGTCGGATTCATTGAAGCTGCGCGGTAAAACAGTCTATGAGCTCGATCAGCCTCGGGGCGCCGCGCCCAAGGCATCGTCGCATCGTACATGAGAGTGAAATATGAGCCTGGAATCCAAAGAGCAATTTGCCACTAACGTCTATTACGACAGGACGTTCAATTGTGATGCCGCCAAGATCTTGCCTGGTGAGTATTACTTTACCAACAAGGACATGCTGATCGTCACCGTGCTCGGCTCCTGCGTCTCGGCCTGCATCCGCGACCGTGTCACGGGCCTGGGCGGCATGAATCACTTCATGCTGCCCGACGGCGGCAGTGATCCGAATAGCCCGATTTCCGCGTCGATGCGCTATGGCACTTACGCCATGGAGATATTGATCAATGATCTGCTGAAGGCGGGTGCGCGGCGCGAGAACATGGAAGCGAAGGTGTTTGGCGGCGGCGCCGTGCTGCGTGGCTTCACGGCGATCAACGTCGGTGAACGCAATGCGGCTTTCGTCATCAATTACCTGAAGGCGGAAAAGATGCGCGTGGTGGCCGAGGACTTGAATGACATTCACCCGCGCAAGGTGTATTTTTTCCCCCGTAGCGGCAAGGTGCTGGTGAAAAAGCTGATGCAGACGCACAACGACACCCTGGTGCGCCGCGAACTCGATTACGCGAGCCGTCTCAAGGTTGCCCCGGTGGGCGGCGAGATCGAACTGTTCTAGTAACACCAGACCAAACCTACTGCGCGTCGTGCTTTGCGGCCTGCGATGCTCACCGTGCTTCAGCACGGTTGCGCTTCTTAGCCACAAATCACTGCCGCTCGCTACGGTTTTGTCTGGCGTTTTTACCGATTAAGAATACGGGCCGCAAGGCCTGGAAGGATAACTATGAAGATCAAAGTATTGATCGTGGATGATTCGGCGCTCATTCGCAGCGTCATGACGGAAATCGTGAATAGTCAGCCCGACATGGAAGTGGTGGGGGCGGCGCCCGATCCGCTGGTGGCGCGCGAGATGATCAAGCAGACCAACCCCGACGTGCTGACCCTCGACGTCGAGATGCCGAAGATGGATGGCCTCGACTTCCTGGAAAAACTGATGCGCTTGCGTCCGATGCCGGTGCTGATGGTATCGTCGCTGACCGAGCGCGGTTCGGAAATCACCATGCGTGCGCTGGAACTGGGCGCCATCGATTTCGTCACCAAGCCAAAGATTTCCATCCAGAGCGGCATGCGCGAGTATACCGACATGATCGCCGACAAGATCCGCGCCGCCTCGAAGGCGCGCATCCGCGCGCGTACGCTGCCGTCGGCGGGCGACAGGGTAGCCGCACCGCTGCCTGCGCTGCGCAGCCCCTTGACGTCGAGCGAAAAGCTGATCATCGTGGGTGCCTCCACGGGCGGCACGGAAGCGATCCGTGAATTTTTGATGCAGATGCCGTCCGATTGCCCCGGCATCCTGATCACGCAGCACATGCCGGAAGGATTTACGCGTTCGTTTGCGCGCCGCCTCGATTCGCTGTGCAAGATCTCGGTGCAGGAAGCGGCAGGCGGCGAAAGGGTGCTGCCCGGCCACGCCTACATCGCGCCCGGCCATTCGCACCTGACCCTGACGCGCAGCGGCGCCAACTACATGACCAAGATCGACCAGGGTGAACCGGTCAATCGCCACCGCCCCTCGGTCGATGTGCTGTTCCGTTCGGCCGCGCAATCGGCGGGTAAAAATGCCGTTGGCGTGATCCTGACCGGCATGGGCAAGGATGGCGCACAAGGCATGTTGGAGATGAAGGCCGCAGGAGCGTATAATTTTGCGCAGGATGAAGCCAGTTGCGTGGTGTTTGGCATGCCGCGCGAGGCGATCGCCATCGGTGCTACGCATGAGGTCGGCGCTCTGACGGCGCTGCCCGGCATGGTGTTGGGACACCTGGCTGCGCATGGCATGCGTGCTTTGCGCGTGTAAGCCACGTTTTGTATGATCTGGGGCAAGTTTGTTCGCCTAAAAGCAACGAAAATGCTATCCTACAACTTGCTGCCGTAGTGTCGACCATAATGTCGGCATTCATGTCGATATTATTAACAAACCGCTACAGAAACAACGGAGTTATTCATGGCTGATCCAAAGATGAAATTTTTAGTCGTTGACGATTTTTCGACGATGCGCCGCATTGTCCGGAATCTGTTGAAGGAACTGGGTTATGCCAACGTCGATGAGGCGGAAGACGGCGTGATGGGCCTGGCCAAGCTGCGTGCGGAATCCTACGATTTCGTCGTCTCGGACTGGAACATGCCTAATATGGATGGCCTGACGATGCTGCAGCATATCCGCGCCGATCCCGCACTGGCCAAGCTGCCCGTGCTGATGGTGACGGCCGAAGCGAAAAAAGAAAACATCATCGCCGCCGCGCAAGCTGGCGCCAGCGGTTATGTTGTCAAGCCGTTCACGGCCGCGACCCTCGATGAAAAGCTGAACAAGATTTTCGAGAAGCTGGAAAAAGCCGGCGCCTGATCACGGCTTGATACCGATCAAGAAAAACGCTGCCAGTGCGAACTGGCAGCGTTTTTTTTGTCCCTTGCTTCAGCTCCAGCCTGCGGCGTAGACGGAAAGCAAATCGTCGATGCTGATGCTATACCAGGCCGCCATTCGCGCGCAAGGTCTGGCCATTCACCCAGCGGCCATCCGGCCCGGTCAGGAATGCCACGGCGGCGGCGATGTCGTCCGGCGTGCCCAGGCGTTCCAGGGGCGCCATCTTGCTCATGCGTTCTATCATTTCCGCCGTCTTGCCGTTCAAGAACAGGTCCGTGGCCGTGGGGCCGGGGGCGACGGCATTGACGGTGATGTTCTTGCCGCGTAGTTCCTTGGCGAAGATAGTCGTCATCGTCTCGATGGCGGCCTTGCTGGCGCCATAGATGCTGTAGCCGGGCAGGGCCAGGCCCATCACGCTGCTCGAGAAGTTGACCACGCTGCCGCCGTGGCGCAAGCGCGTCGCCGCCTGGCGCATGGTGTGGAAGCTGCCCTTGACGTTGATGGCGAACAGGCTGTCGAAGGTGGCGTCGTCCGTGTCGGCCAGGGCCGGCAGCGCGGGCGGCATGATGCCGGCGTTGTTGACCAGCACGTCGACGCCGCCGAAGGCCGCTTCGGCCGCAGCGAACAGCGCTTGCACGTCGCCCGCATCGGCGACGTTGGCCTTGACTGCGATGGCCGCGCCGATGCCGCGCGAGGCGCCCGTGACGATGGCGACCCTGGCTGGGGTGGGTATGGTATGCATGCTGCTTCTCCTGTCGTGTGGGAGGCCCGCGCGGTGTGTCTGCGAGCCGGTATGGCGATTGTGATCTTTATCGTTGCGTGGATAAAGACTGGTTTGATGGTTTTAGTGTGCAATCAGAATCAACAATCCAGCAGAAGGCATGGCGCCAGCCGCCTGGCAAAAGCTATCAAGCAACAAGTTGCGACTTGGAATGAAATATTTCCTAAAGTTAACTTTACACGTCAACTAAAGTGGCTCATGATCGCTGCACTATTCCACCTCTGTCCCCGACCCCGACAAGAAGGAGCGCCACATGCGCCGAGCACCCGTATTATTCTTTGCCCTGAGCACGGCCTTGCTGGCAGCTTGCGGCGTGAGCCTTGAGCAAGCCAGCGTTGCCCCTGTCGCGCCTGCCGTCGCCGAGGCGCCGGAGCCTGCCGTGCAGTTGCCTGCCGATGGCGATGGCGATGGCCGGCATGCTTATCTGCACCGCGTGGGCGGTCATGATTATGTCAGCCTGCGCCAGAATGGCCCGCAGGGCGGCCTGCCGATACTCACGGGGGCGCAGCGCGGTGCGCGCGCGATCCGGCTGCTGGCAGCCGATCCGGCCCAGGCACGGGCCATCCTGCGCAGCCTGAGGCTGCCTGCGAACCAGCGCAAGCTGTGGGCGGGCGAGGAAATCGTGCTCGATGCTGCCAGCTATGACATGTTGCAGGCGGTACGCGGCCATCACAAACTGCTGTTTGCCGAGCTCAAGCTGGTGGGGATGGAGTAGTCGATAAAGAAACGGGGCCGAATGGCCCCGTTGTGATTGCGTTTAAATTTCTAAATTATCAATTAATCGCGTCTGTCCCAGTTTGGCGGCGGCCAGCACCACCAGCGGTTCGCCGGCGGCCAGTTCGGCGGCGCTCGGCGCTTGCAGGTTGGCGCGCTTGCGCACGGCGATGTAGTCCGATTTCCAGCCGCGGCCGTCGAGCAGTTGCATCGCTGCCTGTTCCAGTTCACCCACGGCCAGGTTGCCCTTGCGCACTTCCTCTGCCACGAAATTAAGTCCCTTGTACAGTTCCGGCGCTTCCGCGCGTTCGCTTTCCGACAGGTACATATTGCGCGACGATAAGGCCAGGCCATCGTCGGCCCGATACGTTTCGGCGGCGATGATTTCCGTCGGCAGCGCGAACTGGCGCGCCATGTTGCGGATGATCATCAGTTGCTGGTAATCCTTCTTGCCGAATACGGCCACTCGCGGGCCCACGCACGAGAACAGCTTGGTGACGACCGTGCACACGCCTTCGAAGAAGCCGGGACGGAATTCCCCTTCCAGGGTATTGCCCAGATCATCGGGCGGGCGCACGCGGTATTCCTGCGGTTCCGGGTAGAGTTCCTTTTCCGTCGGCGCGAACAGCACGTACACGCCTTCCTTTTCCAGCTTGGCGATGTCGGCCGCCATGGTGCGCGGATATTTTTCGAAGTCTTCGTTCGGGCCGAATTGCAGGCGGTTCACGAAGATCGAGGCGACGACAGGGTCGCCATGCTTGCGCGCCAGACGCATCAGCGACAGATGGCCTTCGTGCAGGTTGCCCATGGTGGGGACGAACGCCGTGCGCAGCTGTCCGCTGAGCTGGTCGCGCAATTCTTCGATGTCGGAAATAATTTTCATGGATTGCTTTCGCTAAAACCCCGTTGTACGGTGGTCAGTGACAAAGGGAAGGGATCAGGCGGGCGAATACGCCAGCCGGACGTAGATGGGGGCAAACGGTTCTGCCTGCGTGATTTCGATCAGGGTTTCCTTGGCCAGTTCCAGCAGGGCCACGAAGTTGACCACCACCACGGGCACGCCGCCGGCAATGTCGAACAGCTCGCTGAACTCGACGAAGCGCGACGACTGCAAATGGCGCAGGATACTCGACATGTGCTCGCGCACGGACAGTTCCTGGCGGCTGATGCGGTGGTGCTGGGTCAATTTGGCGCGTTTCAGCACGTCGAGCCAGGCCTGCTGCAAGTCCACCGGTTCCACGTCGGGCCAGGTGGGCGTCAGGCTTTGCTCGATGAAAATCTGCGTGCGCACGAAATCGCGCTCGAACTGGGGAATGGCGTTCAGGTCGTAGGCGGCCAGCTTGATCTGCTCGTACTCGAGCAGGCGGCGCACCAGTTCGGCACGGGGATCGCCGCCGTCTTCCTCGACGTCGCTCTTGCGCGAAGGCAAGAGCATGCGCGACTTGATCTCGATCAACATGGCCGCCATCAGCAGGTACTCGGCGGCCAGTTCCAGGTTGCTCACGCGGATCTGGTCCACGTATTTCAGATATTGCAGGGTCACCTGCGCCATCGGAATATCGAGAATGTTGAAGTTTTGCTTGCGGATCAGGTAAAGCAGCAAGTCGAGCGGGCCTTCGAAGGCTTCGAGGAAGATTTCCAGCGCGTCCGGCGGGATGTACAAATCCGTCGGCATGCGCAGCATCGGTTCACCATACAGGCGGGCGATGCCCGGCGGGTCGGCGGCAGGCGCCACGTCCGTGACCGCTGTTGCAGATGCTGCAGGGTCGCCGCTGCCGTCGCCGCCAGTGGCGGGTTCGGGCGACTCGATGACTGCGCCTTCACCGGAAGCGTCGGCTTCCGGCGTGACTACAGACTCTTCAGGCAGCATCGTGCCGGTTCCAGATCTTAGTTCTTGTTCTGGTAAACGTAAGCCTGTTGCTTGACGGCCGAGGCCAGCTGGCGTTCCTGCTCATCGATGCTGACGGCCGGCTTGTCCCACAGCAGGGCGCGGCCCGCTTGCTGGCCCGCTTCCATGCCAGGATTCTTGGCCTTCAGTTCGGCGATGAACAAGGTGTGGTCGGATACGTAGTTGTTGTGTTTTGCAGGCAGTTTCATATTCTCTTCTGAGTGTCTTATAAGTAAGGTCAGCCGGCCGTATTTTACCGCGCCGTGCCGCCTGGCGGGTTGTCGTATCGGCAAGTCCGGGGGCGAAATTGCTAAAAATCAATAACGCAATCAATAACGCAACAAGCGCCGCATCACCATCGGCGCCGGTTCGGCGGGGTTGGCGTGCGAATATTCCAGTTCTTCGGCCAGGTCGAATTCAAAGGCCGCATAAAAATCGATCAGTTTGCGCTGGTCGCGTCGCACTGCCAGGCGCAATTCCTCGGCCTGGCACGACAGGCCGTGATGAATGATGGCTTCCAGCAAGTGCTGCGAGACGTGGCTGCCCCGGTAGGCGGGCAGCACGCCCATACGTGAAATCTTCCAGATGGCGGGGTCGCTGTCGAGCGGCATCCAGCGCAGCGAACCGGCTGGAATGTCGTCGATCAGCAACAGAAAACCGCCGCCGTGGCGCAATTGCGCTTCCACTTGCTGCGCCGTCTCGTGGTGCCCACTGGACGAGGCCGCCACCTTGCCGGCCCACGCGGCTCGGGTCAGTTCGGCCATCAGTTGTGCATCGGCATTTGTTGCTTCGCGCACCACGATATTCATCATCGGTCCTTGTGGGGGCTTAGCGGATGCGCATGCCAGGTTCGGCGCCCGGCCACGGGTTCAGGATGTAGATGCCCGGATTGGCCTTTTCGTCGGCGGCGGACGCTGCCATGACCATGCCTTCCGAAATGCCGAACTTCATCTTGCGCGGCGCCAGGTTGGCCACCAGCACGGTCAGCTTGCCGATCAGTTCTTCCGGCTGGTAGGCCGAACGGATGCCCGAAAACACATTGCGCAAGCGGCCTTCGCCCGCGTCCAGCGTCAGGCGCAGCAGCTTGTCGGAGCCGTCCACCAGTTCGCAGTTGACGATTTTGGCGATGCGCAGGTCGACCTTGAGGAAGTCGTCGATCTTGATCTCGGGCGCCAGTTCTTCGATGGCGGCAGCGGTGGCAGCTTCAGGCACTGCTGCGTCGTTGGCGGCGTCGGCGGCCGGCGCGGCAATGGCGGGGGCCGCTTGCGGCGCGTCAAACAGCGCTTCGATCATCTTTGCATCCATGCGCGTCATCAAGTGGCTGTAGGCGCCGATGGTGCGGCCCAGCATGCTGTTCGCGACGGCGTCGCCGAATACTTGCGTATCCGCCCAGCTGAACTCGGCGTCGTTGAGGAACGAGGCCACGTTCTTGGCCACGCCCGGCAGGACTGGCGACAGCAGAATTGTCAGTTGGCGGAACAGGATCAGGGCCGTGGTGCACACGTCGTGCAACTCGGCTGTTTTTTCCGCATCCTTGGCCAAAATCCACGGCTTGTTTTCATCGACATACTGGTTGGTGATGTCGGCGATTTCCATGATTTCGCGCAAGGCCTTGCCGAATTCGCGGTTCTCGAAGTGCGCAGCAATGCTGGCCTGGCGCTCGACGATGACGCCGTTGACGTCCACCGTCAGCGCGCGGTTGATCCAGCTTTGCGCGCCTTCCGACAGGGTCGATGCCAGCTTGCCGTCGAAACGCTTGGCGATGAAGCCGGCGCAGCGGCTGGCGATGTTCACATACTTGCCGATCAGGTCGCTGTTCACGCGGGCGACAAAATCTTCGCCGTTGAAGTCCAGGTCTTCCACTTTCGAGTTCAGCTTGAAGGCGATGTAGTAGCGCAGCCATTCCGGGTTCATGCCCAGATCGAGGTAGCGCAGCGGCGAAATGCCCGTGCCGCGCGACTTCGACATCTTTTCGTTGTTGACCGTCAGGAAGCCGTGGACGTTGACTTTCAGTTTGTCGATCACCGGGTGATTGGCGAACTTCAGCATGGCGGGCCAGAACAGCAAATGGAAGGAGACGATGTCCTTGCCGATGAAGTGGATCTGTTCCGTCGATGGGTCATTCAGGAAGGCGTCGAAATCGATGCCTTTCTTGTCGCAATAGTTTTTCAGGCTGGCCAGGTAGCCGACAGGTGCATCCATCCACACATAGAAGAATTTGCCTGGTGCATCGGGAATCGGGATGCCGAAGTAGGGCGCGTCGCGCGAGATATCCCAGTCGGCCAGCTTTTCACCGGCTTCGCCCAGCCATTCGCTGACCTTGTTGACCATCTCAGGCTGCAAGCGGCCTGGCGTATTGAGCCAGCTTTTCAGGAATTCGAAGCAGCGCGGGTCGGACAGCTTGAAGAAATACTGTTCCGACGGCTTCATCACGGGCGTCGCATTGGTGAACACGGAGAACGGATTGACCAGGTCGGTCGGCTGGTAGGCGGCGCCGCACACTTCGCAATTGTCGCCGTACTGGTTCTTGGCGCCGCATTTCGGGCATTCGCCCTTGATGTTGCGGTCGGCCAGGAACATGCCCTTGACCGGGTCGAAGAAGCGGTCGACGGTTTTCGTGACGATCAGGCCGGTATCGCGCAGCTTGCGGTAGATCGATTGCGACAGGTCGACGTTTTCCGGCGAATCGGTCGAATACCAGTTGTCGAAGGCGATATGGAAGCCATCGAGGTACTGGGCGCGGCCGGCGGCGATGTTGGCGACGAATTGCTGCGGCGTGATGCCTTCCTTTTCGGCGGCGATCATGATGGGCGTGCCATGCGTATCGTCGGCGCCCACAAAGTGCACTTCACGGCCGGCTGCGCCATCGCGTTGCATTCGCTGGAACCGGACCCAGATATCAGCCTGGATGTATTCCATGATGTGGCCAATGTGAAAAGCGGCGTTTGCGTAAGGCAGGGCAGTGGTGACGAACAGCTTGCGAGTCATGATTGATGCACTTTTGGGATGGATAATAGGGCATTTTAACAGCGGAAAGGCAATATGAGCAGATGCAGCGCTGGCAAGTGATGCTTTTGCCGCCATCGCGCCACGCAAATTTGCGCTAGACTGCGCGTATTGCACATATGTAGTACACACGGAGATTTACATGAGCATCACAGTAGAAGACGTCAAGGCCGCGCTGGCCCAGGTTATTGATCCAAATACACATAAAGATTTCGTTTCCAGCAAAACCGTCAAGAATCTGAAGGTCGATGGCAATGATATTTCCCTCGACATCGAACTGGGCTACCCCGCCAAAAGCCAGATCGACCTGATCCGCAAGTCCGTGCTGGCCGCGCTGCGTGTGCTGCCGGGCGTGGGCAACGTCAGCGTGGGTGTGTCGTCGAAAATCATTTCGCACACGGTGCAGCGCGGCTTGAAGCCGATGAGCAATGTGAAAAACATCATTGCGGTCGCTTCCGGCAAGGGCGGCGTGGGTAAATCGACCACGGCCGTCAACCTGGCCCTGGCCCTGGCGGCCGAAGGCGCCACCGTCGGCATGCTCGACGCCGATATCTATGGCCCGTCGCAGCCGATGATGCTGGGCATCAGCGGCCAGCCGAAGACGCTCGATGGCAAGAGCATGGAGCCGATGGAAAACCACGGCCTGCAAGTGTCGTCGATCGGCTTCATGATCGATCCGGACGAGCCGATGGTGTGGCGCGGCCCGATGGTCACGCAAGCCTTGCAGCAACTGCTGGACCAGACCAACTGGCGCGACCTCGATTATTTGATCGTCGACATGCCGCCAGGCACGGGCGACATTCAATTGACCCTGTCGCAGAAAGTGCCCGTTACCGGCGCCGTCATCGTCACGACGCCGCAGGACATCGCGCTGCTGGACGCGCGCAAGGGCCTCAAAATGTTCGAGAAAGTCGGCATTCCTATCCTCGGCGTGGTGGAAAACATGAGCACGCACATCTGCTCGAACTGCGGCCATGCGGAAGAAATCTTCGGTGCCGGCGGCGGCGCGAAGATGTGCGCCGACTTTGGCGTGGAATTCCTCGGCGCCTTGCCGCTGACCATGGCGATCCGCCAGCAAACGGATTCGGGCACGCCGACCGTCGTGGCCGAGCCCGATGGCCCCGTTGCCGCGATCTACAAGCAGATCGCCCGTACCATCGCCATCAAGGTGGCGGAAAAGGCGAAGGATATGACGAGCAAGTTCCCGAGTATCGTTATTAAAAACGACTGATTTAACCCAAGGCAGAGACTGGGGTCGAACCCTCAGGGTTCGACCCCGGCCCTTCATTGGTTAACAATCCGGCGCCATGGTCGTCAGTAATATGGTTTCATGCAGTCCGTGTTGTTACTAAACAAGAGGAGAGATCATGCACCTGAACACTGTATTCCTGCGCCAAGCCGCAGCCGTGGTTGTTGGCAGCCTGCTGGCCGCCAGCGCCTTTGCCCAATCCGTATCATTTGTCGAGCCTGTTGATGGCGCGACGGTGACGAGCCCGTTCAAGGTCAAATTCGCCGTCAGCGGCATGGACGTCAAGCCGGCCGGCGACATGACGGCCAAGACGGGCCACCATCATTTGCTCATCAATATGGGGCCGATGAAGGCGGGCGAGATGATCCCCATGGACGAAAAACATTTGCATTTCGGCAAAGGCCAGACGGAAACGGACGTCACCTTGCCGCCGGGCCAGTACACCCTGACCATGCAGTTCGCCAACGGCGCACACCAGTCGTATGGGCCGGAGTTGAGCAAAAGCATCAAGGTGACGGTCAAGTAATCGCGTATATTGATTCATGTCGGCATCAGGCCGGGTTCCAGCGATGGTGCCCGGCCTTTTTCATGGTCGTGCTTCTTGTCATCATTGCGTCATACAGTTTGCGTATGCTGCCCGGTGGCCTAACTTTGGATGAGTGCATATGAGCAAGAATTTCTCCCTTTCCCGGCAACTGGCGCAGGCGCTGCTGCTGGTAGCCAGCGTGGCGGTGTGCCAGGCGCATGCGGCCAAGGCGGTTCCTGCTGCTGCTTCTGCCACTGCCGCGCAGCCTAAGCTGGTGGTGGTGCTGGTAGTGGACGGCTTGCCGCAGGAACAGGTGACGCGCTACCGCGAGCAGTTCGGCCAGGGCGGTTTCCGCCGCCTGCTGGAGCAGGGCGCGTGGTTCAGCGATGCGCACCAGGCGCATGGCATCACGGTCACGGCCATCGGCCACTCGGCCGTGCTGTCGGGCGCTTACCCGTACCAGCATGGCGTGATCGGCAATAACTGGATCGATCCCGTCACGAAAAAATCCGTGTACTGCACCGAGGATGGCAATTTCCATTACATCGGCGAAGCAACACAGCCCGACGACGGCACGGCGCCGACCAGGCTGCGCGTCAGTACCCTGGGCGACGAACTGCGCTATGCCACGGGCGACAAGGCCAAGGTCGTCACGGTGTCGGGCAAGGACCGCGGCGCCATCCTGCTGGCCGGGAAAACGGGCACGGCCTATATGTACATGGAAAAGACGGGCAACTTCGCCAGCAGCACCTACTATATGCAGCAGCATCCGCAATGGGTGCAGCGCTACCAGACAGCCAAGCCGCAGGACCGCTACTACGGCAAGAGCTGGACGCCGCTGCTGGCCGATGCGGCCTATGCGCGCGACGCCCGTGATGATCTGGTGCCGGCCAAGCCGGGCACGCGCAACACCTTCCCGTTTGCCTACTACAGCGACAGCGGCAAGCTCGACGGCGAGTACTACAGCCGCTTGAAGGCCGGTCCCTTCCTCGACGAGCTGACCCTGGAATTTGCGCGCGCCGCCGTCGATGGCGAAAACCTGGGCCGCAACCCGGCCGGCGTGCCCGATATCCTCGGTGTGAGCCTGTCCGCGCACGACTATGTGAACCACGCCTACGGCCCAGAAAGCAGGATGTCGCACGATCACCTGCAGCGGCTGGACCGCATGCTGGCCGGCTTCTTTGCCGACCTCGATAGAAAAGTCGGCATGGATAACGTGCTGGTGGTGCTGACGGCCGACCATGGCTTTGCCAACGTGCCGGAATTTGCTGAAACGCGCGGCTTCTCGGCCAAGCGCATCGATGGCGCCAAACTGGTCGATGGCTTGAACCAGCACCTGGCAACGACTCTGGGTATCGATAAACTGGTGACGACGTCGTCGCTGCCGAATATCTACCTCGATTACGCGCTGGCGGAAAAGGGCGGCGTCCATCGCGCCGCGCTGGAAGACGCGGCGGCCCGCTTCCTGCTGCAGCAGGAAGGTCTGGCACAGGTCTACACGCGCACGCAGATGGAAACGGGCGCCGTCGCCACGCGCATGGACACGCTGATGCGCCGCGCCTGGAACCGCCAGCTGTCGGGCGACCTGATGGTCGTCACAAAGCCGGCCTGGTACTTCGGCAAGGGCGCTGGCGGCACCTCGCACGGCACGCCGTACACATATGACACCAACGTGCCGCTGATGGTATTCGGTCCCCGCTGGATCAAGCCGGGCGCCTATGGCCAGTACGCGGAAGTGGTCGACATCGCGCCTACGCTGGCCCATCTGCTGCGCATACGCCAGCCGTCCGCGTCGGAAGGGCGGGTGTTGACGGAGGTGGTGCGGTAGAAGGGGGGGCTACGTGCTTGTCGGGTTACGCGCTTTGCTCTAACCCGACCTACGATGACCTTGCGAAGAGCGTAGGTCGGATTAGCGGGGCAAAGCCCCGCGTAATCTGACAACAGTGTTGGCAAAACAGCTTACAGCAGCCAGTCTATCGGCAGCACCGACAAAATCGCCACCCCCATGCGCTTCCACACGCTGGTGCCCGGTTCCGTGTCGTAGCGCGTGGTGGCGCCGCTGGCGTCGCGGGCGATCCAGTACAGCGCGCCGTCGTCGCCCAGCAGCACCTGGTAGGCGCGCTGCGGGATGGTGGTGCGCATGGCCAGGCCCAGCTGGCTGGCCAGCGCGGGGCTGTCGATGACGAGGCCCATTTCCGTGTTCAACTCGATCGAGCGCGGGTCGAAGTTGAACGAGCCGACAAAGATGCGCCGGTCATCGACGGCAAAGGTCTTCGCATGCAGGCTCGATGCGGAACTGCCCAGGTGGCCAGGCTGTGCGCGCGCATCGCCGCGTTCCCACGAGCGGCGCGATTCATACAGCAGCACGCCCGCTTCCAGCAGCGGTTTGCGCCATTTCGCATAGCCCGCATGCACGGCCGCCACGTCGGTCGCTTCCAGCGCATTCGTCAGGATGCGCACGCCCACGCCTTTTTTTGCCAGGTCGGTAAAGGCTTGCGTGCCCGATTTGCCGGGCACGAAATACGGCGACACCAGGTCGACTTCCTTTTCCGGCACGCCGAGCAGGTTTTGCAGGTTTTCCGCCACGCCCGTGCCGGCCCGGGCCTTGTCCAGCACCTTGGCCGGGTCGTCGCTGACCATGCGCGTCTGAGCCCATTCGAAGGGCAGGGTGCGTTCCATCATCTGCCTGACGAAGGGCGAAGTACGCAGCGCCTGCACGTATTCCTCGGCCGCCCTGGTGTCGTCGATGCGGGCCGCTTCGGCGGCGATGGTGGCCGCGTCGCCCTCGACGGGGCTGGTCAGCAGCAGGCTGGCCGGGTAGGCCGAGGCGCTGTTCCAATAGCGGTCGAAATCCTGCGAGACCTCGTCGACGACCGGGCCGACGGCCAGCACGTCAAGGTCGGCAAACAGCACGTCGCCGGCCGCGCCAAAATATTCATCGCCCACATTGCGCCCGCCGACGATGGTGGCCTGGTTATCGGCCGTGAACGATTTATTGTGCATGCGCCGGTTGAGGCGGGAAAAATCCGTGGCAAAGGCCAGCGCGCGCGGCGCGCGGGGCACGAAGGGATTGAACAGGCGGATTTCCAGATGCTGCTGCTTGCCCAGCATGCTCAGGGTCAGGTCCAGGCCCGCCGTGTTGTTATCGTCGAGCAGCAGGCGCACGCGCACGCCCCGTTCGGCCGCCTGGCGCAGGGCGTCGAACAGCAGGGTGCCGGTGATGTCCTTGTGCCAGATGTAGTACTGCACGTCCAGGCTGCGCTGGGCGGCGGCGGCCAGCAGCGCGCGCGCGGCAAAGGCGTCGCGCCCGTCGACCAGCGGGTAAATGCCGGATACGCCGGGATGCTGCGCCACCATGGGCGCAATGGCCGTGGCCAGTTGGGTGTGCTTTGTGTCGGTGATGACGCTGGAGGGCATGCGGCCTTCCAGCGAAGGCAGCGCGGCGCAGCCGGCAAGGACGGCGGACAGCAGCAGGGACAGCAGCAGCCGGGTGGTGCTGCGGAAGGGAAATGCTTGGGCGGGCATGGCAGGCTTTCATCGAATTGCCTCGATGTTAGCAGATGCGCATGCCCGCACGCGGGTGCGGTTTTACAGTCGTTCCAGTGCGATCAGCTCGGCCACCGTCTGGCGGCGGCGGATCAAACGTGATTGCTCCCCATCGACAAGGTATTCGGCCGCATGCGGGCGGCTGTTGTAGTTCGACGACATCGACGCGCCATACGCGCCCGCGCCTTCGAACACCACGTAGTCGCCCACCTGCGCTGCTGGCAACAAGCGGGTTTCGACCACGCCGCCATCGCGCTGGGTAAACACGTCGCCCGATTCGCACAGGGGGCCGCCGACCACGGTGGCGTGTTGCGTGTCCAGTGCCCGGCCGTCATGCGCGATGACCGACATTTCATGGTAGCTGCCGTACATGGCGGGGCGCATCAGTTCATTGAAGCCCGTATCTAACAAGGTGAAATGGTTGCCGCCCATTTGTTTGGTGGCGCGCACTTCGGCCACCAGCAGGCCTGCATCGGCCACCAGGAAGCGGCCCGGTTCGATTTCCAGGTGCACGGCGTGGCCCAGATGCGCCTCGATCTGCTTGCGCGCCGCATCCCACAGCTGGAAGTAGTGGTTCGTGTCGACCGGCTGCTCGCCTTCGCGGTAAGGGACGGACAGGCCGCCGCCCGTGGAAATGGCTTCCAGGTCATGACCCATGTTTTTCACCAGGTCGACCATGGTGCCGCAGACGGTTTCCAGGTGGCTGTAGTCGACGCCCGAGCCGATGTGCATGTGCAGGCCCACCAGGTGCAGTCCATGTGCGCGGATGACGGCCAGCGCCTCCGGCAGTTCTTCGTGCCAGATACCGTGCTTGCTGTTTTCGCCGCCCGTATTGGTCTTGTTGCTGTGGCCATGGCCATAGCCGGGATTGATGCGCAGCCAGACGCGGTGGCCGGGCGACACGGGGCCAAGCTGGCGCAGCATGTCGACGGAGCCGCAATTGACTTCGATCTTCGCCGCCGCCACGCGCGCCAGGGTGGCGCGGTCGAACAGGTCGCAGGTGAATACCACCCCGGCGGCGCCGTTCGTTTGCGCCGGCGTAAAGCCTGCCTGCAGCGCGCGCTCTATCTCGCCCAGCGAGACGGCGTCCACGTGCACGCCCGCTTCGCGCATCAGGGTGAGCAGATGGATGTTCGAATTGGCCTTTTGCGCGAAGCGGACCGTGTCGAACTGCGCCAGCTGCGCCACGCGCGCGCGGATGGTGGCCGCGTCATACACCCACAGGGGCGTGCCGTGTTCCTGGGCGAGTTGGGCGAGGGTGGCGTCTGGCACTGGTTTCATGGTGGTTGTCTTTGTCGTTTGATGGGTGGCGTCGGAGGTGGTGTCGGATTACGCGCTTTGCGCTAATCCGACCTACGTGCCAATCATGATGCGGGTTTTCTTTGTAAACATAAAATATCTATTTAGGGCTACCTTATTCATTTATGATATGGGCATGACTATCTCCCTGCGCCATATCGAAGTCTTCCGCGCCATCATGACGACGGGCAGCGTGACGGCGGCCGCCGCCATGCTGCATACCTCGCAGCCCACCGTCAGCCGCGAGCTGGCGCGCCTCGAACATTTGACGGGCTTGACCCTGTTCGAGCGCGAGCGGGGGCGGCTGCGCCCGACGGCGCAGGCGCTGCAGCTGTTCGAGGAAGTGCAGCGCGCGTATTTCGGCCTGGAGCGCATCGTCAGCACGGCGGCGGCCCTGCGCCAGTTCGACCAGGGGCAGCTGTCGATCGCCTGCCTGCCCGTGTTTTCCCAGTCGCTGCTGCCGCAGGCGTGCAAGCGCTTCGTCGCCGATTTTCCCAAGGTGAGCATCAGCATCACGCCGCAGGAGTCGCCGCTGCTGGAAGAGTGGTTGTCGGCGCAGCGCCACGACATCGGCTTGACGGAAGTGGACAATGCGCCGCCGGGCACCGCACTGGCGACATTGATGTCTGTCGATGAAGTGTGCGTGCTGCCCGATGGCCATACGCTCGCCAGCAAGGCCGTGCTGCAGCCGGCGGACTTCGCGGGCCAGCCTTTCATCAGCCTGGCCGCCGTCGACCCCTACCGCCAGCAGATCGACGCCATCTTCGCGCAGGCGGGCGTGGAGCGGCGCATGGCGCTCGACACGCACAGCGCCGCCTCCGTCTGCGCCATGGTGCGCGAAGGCGTGGGGCTGGCCATCGTCAATCCGCTCACGGCGCTGGACTACGCGGGGCAGGGCTTGCAGATCCGCCGCTTCGGCGTGTCCCTGCCGTTCACGGTGAATCTCGTGAAACCCTTGCACCGGCCCTTGTCGCAACTGGTCGCCCTGTTCGAGCAGGCGCTGCATGCCCAGGCAGACGAGGTGAAAAGGCGCTTGCTGCAGCTGTGACGGTGCTTGTGGAGTGGCGGCGGTCAACAGAGTAAAATGGCGTTTTACTTATTCAAGCCTGATTACCTCGATGACCACAACCGCTACTCCCGTCCGTACCCGTTTCGCTCCCAGCCCGACCGGCTATCTGCACCTGGGCGGCGCCCGCACCGCTTTATACAGCTGGGCGTATGCCCGCCACTTCGGTGGCACCTTCGTGCTGCGCATCGAAGACACGGACGTGGAGCGCTCCACGCCGGAAGCCGTGCAAGCCATCATCGAAGGCATGAAGTGGCTGGGCCTGGACCACGACGAAGGCCCGTTCTACCAGATGCAACGCATGGACCGCTACCGCGAAGTGGTGGCAAAGATGCTGGCCGAAGGTACGGCATACCACTGCTACTCGTCGCCGGAAGAAGTCGAAGCGATGCGCGAGCGCATGCGCGCCGCCGGCGAAAAGCCGCGCTACGACGGCACCTGGCGCCCGGAGCCGGGCAAGACCCTGCCGGCTATCCCCGCCGACCGCAAGCCTGTCGTGCGCTTCAAGAATCCACTTGATGGCGACGTGACCTGGGACGACGTGGTCAAAGGCACGATCACGATTTCCAACCGCGAGCTCGATGACCTGGTGATCGCCCGCCCGGACGGCACACCGACGTATAACTTCTGCGTGGCAGTCGATGACTGGGACATGCAGATCACCCACGTGATCCGCGGCGACGACCATGTCAACAACACCCCGCGCCAGATCAACATCCTGCGCGCCATCGGCGCACCGCTGCCGCTGTATGGCCACCTGCCGATGATTTTGGGTGCGGACGGCGAGAAGCTGTCGAAGCGCCACGGCGCCGTCAGTGTGATGGATTATCCGGCGCAGGGCTTCCTGCCGGAAGCGATGCTGAACTACCTGGCGCGCCTGGGCTGGAGCCATGGCGACGATGAAGTGTTCTCGACCGAGCAGTTCTGCGAGTGGTTCAACCTGAACCACCTGTCGAAATCGGCGGCCCAGTTCAACAATGAAAAACTGGCCTGGCTGAACAATCACTATATCAAGCAGGCCGACAACACCCGCCTGGCCGACCTGGCGCGCCCGCAAATGGTCGCCGCCGGCGCCGTCTTCGAAGGTGCGCCTGACCTGGCACAAGTGCTGGGCATGATGAAAGAGCGCGCCAATACGGTCAATGAACTGGCTGCCGCTTCGATGCTGTTCTTCCGCGCGCCGCAACCGGAAGCGGAACTGGTAACGCAGCACATCACGGATGCCATCAAGCCCGTGCTGGCGCAGTTTGCAGAGCGCATCGCCACGGTGGAGTGGAGCAAGGACGCCGTGGCCGCCATGATCAAGGAAGTGCTGGCGGCCAACACCATCAAGATGCCGCTGCTGGCCATGCCCTTGCGCCTGATTTTGACGGGCCAGCTGCAGACGCCGGCCATCGACCAGGTGGTGGTGATCTTCGGCCGCGAGACCGTGCTGGCGCGCCTGGCAAAGTGGCTGTAATCGCCGCGCGGAATTGGGCGTGTAAATGCAGTGCAGAAACCGCCCCTATGAAAAGTTGCTCATAGACGAAAAAGGGTATTTGCAGAGTGAAACTTCTTTGCTATACTCTTGTTTCTGCACCAACGGGGGTATAGCTCAGCTGGGAGAGCGCTTGCATGGCATGCAAGAGGTCAGCGGTTCGATCCCGCTTACCTCCACCAGCAGCAAAATCGCAGTCAGGTTTTGTTAGTCGTTGAAGTGGTGCAGATGTTGTTTGGAAGTTCCGCGGTCCCCATCGTCTAGAGGCCTAGGACATCACCCTTTCACGGTGAGTACAGGGGTTCGAATCCCCTTGGGGACGCCAGGTAGTTGTGGTATAGTAGTGGCAGTTGTTTGTACTGATTGTTGTAAGTTCAGGCCCGTAAAAAACAGGTTCTGGATGGAAAGCAAGTAGTGGAACAAAGTCGCCAAGTGCGGCTTTTATTATTTCTGCGCCCGGGGGGTATAGCTCAGCTGGGAGAGCGCTTGCATGGCATGCAAGAGGTCAGCGGTTCGATCCCGCTTACCTCCACCAACAGCGCAGAAGTAAGGCAGCAAACTGTAGAAGTAAAAATGTAGTGCCAAGGTCCCCATCGTCTAGAGGCCTAGGACATCACCCTTTCACGGTGAGTACAGGGGTTCGAATCCCCTTGGGGACGCCAGTTCAGTCTGGTGTTGTGGTAGTGAAGAAGTAGCAGTGTTTCTGCGCCCGGGGGGTATAGCTCAGCTGGGAGAGCGCTTGCATGGCATGCAAGAGGTCAGCGGTTCGATCCCGCTTACCTCCACCAACAGCGCAGAAACGGGTAGTGAATAAATCAAAGTCGCCTGGAGCGGCTTTTTTTATTTCCGCAACACTTCCCGCCATACCCCTCGGGGGAATATGGCTAAGCTGTTAGCGCGCTTGCATGGCATGCAAGAGGTCAGCGGTTAGCTCCCGCCAACCTCCACCAACAGCGCAGAAACGGGTAGTGAATAAATCAAAGTCGCCTGGAGCGGCTTTTTTTATTTTCGGACTCTTTTCCGCCATACCCGACAGGGGAGTGTGGCGTAGGTCGGATTAGCGTAGCGTAATCCGACAGCACCATGTTCTGCGGTCAACATCCGTATCCATGCCGCGTCCGCTAACAGCGCATACATCACATGATAATCAAAGTCGCCTCGAGCGGCTTTTTTTATTTCCGTGGCACTTATCGCCATACCCGACAGGGGAGTGTGGCGTAGGTCGGATTAGCGTAGCGTAATCCGACAACACCATGTTCTGCGGTCAACATCCGTATCCATGCCGCGTCCGCCAACAGCGCATACATCACATGATAATCAAAGTCGCCTTGGGCGGCTTTTTTTATTTCCGGACTCTTTTCCGCCATACCCTTCGGCGAGCGTGGCCAAGCTGTTAGCGCGATGGCATGGCATGCAAGACGTCAGCGCTTGGCTCCCGCTGATGCCCATGCATGGGTTGCTGGAAGTCGAGGTGGACAGCGGGCGGCGCATGGCCGGCAGTTATCAGCGTTCCGTTATGCTGCCCAGCGGTCGCGATAGATCGGCAGTGAAGTCGACATATTGGGTGGAAAGCCCGCGTAGCTGGTCGAGCAGTGGACGGTTGTCTCCGCGCCGCCACTGAAAAGAATAGATTACCGGCGCTGGCATTTCGGCGGCGGCGAGCGGGAGCAGCAGACCCTGGTCAACCAGCTTTTGACTCCAGCCAGTGGGCAGTATGCCGATCCCGACAGAGGCAATCAGCATGCCGGCAATGGCCCCCCAATTATTGCAACTTATACGCTCAACGGCAGCGATGCCGTGAGCCAGTAGCCAGTCATCAATCAGTCGCGTGGTGCCAGCTGATGGCGGTAAGGCAACGATGGGCTGTCCAGCGTCAAGTAAATCGGCGGCACCACGTAAGCCAGGCGGGTTGTCAGATACAGCCAGGGTTGGCGCGGCAAGCCAGATGAATTGTGCTTGGCTGACTGGTTGCGACAGGATGCCGTGGTGCGATGAGCGTCCGGCAATGATCGCAAAATCGAGCTCGCCCTTGGTGACACGGCTTTCCAGAACTGAGCCCACGTCGACATAGGGTTCGAGCGTCAATTTGGGATGCAGTGCCCGGACTTGCGCAATGAACTGCGGTAGCCAGGTCAGCGCGCTGAGTTCGCCAACACCAAAGGTGCAACGGCCAACTAGCCCGGCAGAGGGTGCGAAGGCGGTACGTATTGCGGCGGCGTCATCGAGCAGCGCCAGCGCGCGTGGCAGCAATGCCTGGCCTGCATCGCTGAGTACGGCGCGGTGGCCACTCCGGTCGAACAGATTGATGCCAAGCGCTTCCTCCAGTTCTGAAATGCGCTTGGAGAGAGACGATACGGACAAATGCAGGCGTTCGGCGGCAATCGCAAAGTTGGCGCAGGTGGCGGCCCAGTAGAACGCTTCGAGTTGCTTTAAAGTCATGGGCATCACTTGTTCTCTTTTTTCGAATTTAATTGTACATAATTTTTCGCTTTTATCTAAATTGTGCTTGATCAAAAATGCTTGACAGGGCAAATCGCGTCGGTGCCAGGCGTTGGGCGGGCGGCATATGCAGGCTGTCGCCCCTCGCCAAAGTGATGCATGTAGCAGTGAAATGACGAGTTTGCTATTTTTTTGAGAGGCGCAATGAACAAGAAGCGTTATGCAGTTATCGGCGGGGGGATAAATGGCCTCGCAGTCGCACGTCAGTTATTGTTGGATTTTCCCGACGCCACGGTGGTGCTGTTCGAAAAGGAGGCGAGTGTCGCCAGTCATCAGTCCAGCCACAATTCGGGTGTGGTCCATGCCGGTCTGTACTATGAGCCGGGGGGGCTCAAGGCGCGACTTTGCAGGCGCGGGGGCGAATTGATTGGCAACTATTGCCGCGACAATGCGATCCCCTACGACGAGTGCGGCAAAGTTGTCGTCGCGCTACAAGAGGAAGAGTTACCTCGCCTGGAGGCGATTTATCGGAAAGCGCAGGCCAACGGTGTGCCTGGCGTGCGGCTGATCGGCTCAAATGAGCTGCGCGAAATCGAGCCCAACTGCATCGGCCTGGGCGCCTTGCATTCACCGAAAACGGCGATTGTCAGTTACGGTCAAATTGCGGCCCGAATCGCCGATGAAATCAGGGAACGTGGCGGGCGCATTTGTCTGAATTCGCCGGTTGAGCGCCTGCTTGAGCAAGGCGGCGAAGTACGGGTCGAACTTGCAGGCGGAGAGGTCTTCGATACGGTATTCGATCAGGCAATTGCCTGCGCGGGTTTGCAGTCAGATCGCCTGGCAGAGCGTTCGGGCGATCAGGACACGCCACGCATCGTACCGTTCTTCGGCCAGTATTACGTGATCGACGAGGCTTTCAAGTCGCATGTCAAAGGCTTGATCTACCCGGTGCCGGACCCGCGCTTTCCTTTCCTCGGGGTGCATTTCACAAAGCGTATCGACGGACAGATGACAATCGGCCCGAATGCTTTCATATCCTTCGGTCGCGAGAACTATGACGGCCGCAGCATGAACCTGGCCGACATCTTCAATTTTGCCAGCTACCCCGGCTTTTGGAAGTTTGCTGCCCGTAACCTGCCGGCGACGCTTCGGGAACTGAAGACTGTGGTCAGCGAGGCGAGCTTTGTCCGCGAGGCGGCGCGCTATGTGCCGACGCTTGCCTCGGTCGGTATTGTTCCGGCGGTTCGTGGGATCCGTGCCCAGGCAATGGAGGCCAATGGTGCGCTGGTTGACGATTTCGTGATTCGCCAGCACGGCAACATTACCCACATCCGCAATGCACCGTCACCAGGGGCGACATCGTCGCTAGCCATTGCTGAATACATTGTACGTGAAGTGATGAGGCGCTGAGTTTGCGCAGCGGACAACGTACGCTTGTCTGTCGCTCCCCAGCCAGCCCCAACTCGAACGCTCTAGGCGAAAAAGAAAAAAATTAATTCATGAAGGAGACATTTTGAACATTCAAAAAACGGAACAGGAAACCCCGGCACAGACAAAAAGTCGTTTGCGCAAAGTGGCGGCAGCGACCATCGTCGGCTCAATGCTGGAGTGGTATGACTTTTATCTTTACGCGACGATGGCGTCGATTGTCTTCAGCAAGGTCTTCTTCGATACCTCGGACCCGGCGAATGCATCGCTGCAAGCCTTTGCCACCTTCGCCATCGGCTTTGTGGCGCGACCGATCGGGGGGCTGTTCTTCGGCTACTTCGGCGACCGCTACGGGCGCAAGAAAATGTTGTTCGTTACTTTCTGTATGATGGGCTTGTGCACGACCGCCATTGGCCTGGTCCCTTCCTACGCCAGCATCGGCGTTTGGGCGCCCCTGTGCCTGGTGCTGATCCGCATTGTGCAGGGCCTGGGTGCCGGTGCAGAACTGGCGGGGGCGGCGGTAACTTCCTACGAACATGCGGCCGACAACAAGAAGGGGCGACAAGGTGCGTGGCCTGCATTGGGGCTGAACCTTGGCCTGTTGCTATCGTCGCTGACCGTTTATCTGCTGACCGTCAATGGCGACAAGTTTTTGCTTGCCGGCGGTTGGCGCATTCCCTTCATCCTCAGTTTCGTGCTGGTACTGGTTGGGCTCTGGGTGCGTGGGAGTCTGCCGGAAACGCCAGAGTATCACCACTTCGAGGAAAGCCATCGCCAGAAGAGGTCGTTCCGAGAATTGTGGAAAACCAATCTGAAGGGCCTGGGCGTCGTCTTCTTTGTCGCCATTGGTTACAACGCACTGAGCTATGTCTTCAAGACCTTCTCGCTGGCCTACCTGACCCAGTTCAAAGGCATTTCGGCCAGCGTGACATCGCTATCGGTGACACTGGCCAGTCTGGTCGCAATCTTTACCGTCCCGCTCTTCGGCTATCTGTGTGACAAGTTCAGCAGCAAGAAGCTGCTGATCGTCGGCGGCCTGCTGTCAGCATTGTTCGCGTACCCGTTCATGCAGTTGCTGGACAGCGGCGAGAACAGGCTGATTTACCTGGCGCTGATCGTCGGCACCGGGGTGCTGGCGCCGATGATGTTCGCCCCACAGGGCTCTTTCCTCAGTCGCCAGTTTGCCGTGCAAAACCGCTCGACGGGGGTCGGTTCGGGGCGTGAAATCGGCACTGCCATTGCCGGCGGTATTGCCCCGTTGTGGGCGTTATCAATGGTTGCCCAGTCTGCGACTCGTGACACGAGCGCAGTGGCCTTGATGCTCACGTGCTCCGGAGTGATCGTCGCATTGGCAGCATACTTCGACCAAGGTTATCGCTTCAGCCATTACAAGAACTGATGCTCAAGGCGGCGGGCCAAGCTTGCTCAGCTCCTCCCGCCGCCCAACCCTTGTATGACGTGGGTTTGGGCCAGTACAAACGAAGGGGGGGAGTAAGAGGCTTTCCTTTTGCTTGTCTGGCTGCTGTTGCTGAGGACCTGTACCTCGCCCGCGCAGCCGATCGATTGCACATTGAGCAATCGCCGCCGGGAACGGTTTCCTCCATGGAAAATAAGATGCGCCTGCGGTTGATTTTGTGAATGGCCCCGTGCTATACTTCGCGCACGCTTTTTTGAGGGGCTAAGCAAAGCCTTCAACGAAGAGTCCGCTGAGAGTCAAGCCAGCACAGGTCCCCATCGTCTAGAGGCCTAGGACATCACCCTTTCACGGTGAGTACAGGGGTTCGAATCCCCTTGGGGACGCCAGGATTTAGTTGTAAAGTGAGCGCAGTGCTGAACGGGCCTGACAAGTCAGGCTTTTTTTGTTTCTGCGATTGCTGCAGTACCGGGTCAGGATGCGAAGTAATGCATTCAGGACAGATTTCTGTCCCCATCGTCTAGAGGCCTAGGACATCACCCTTTCACGGTGAGTACAGGGGTTCGAATCCCCTTGGGGACGCCAGATTCGCAAGCAGTAAGCAAGTAAAGTAACAGGTCGGGATGCGGAATAATGCATCTTGGACAGATTTTCTGTCCCCATCGTCTAGAGGCCTAGGACATCACCCTTTCACGGTGAGTACAGGGGTTCGAATCCCCTTGGGGACGCCAGACCGGCTGAAACAGCCAACAAAAAAGCCGCCTGGTAACAGCGCGGCTTTTTTGTTGTTTGCCGGCATGCCAACGTTTTTCCTTCACTCTTGCCTGCTCATGCCATTACCTAGCGATCGCGCGCCATCCCTGGCCATCTTCTGCAAAGTTGTCGACAACTACGGCGATATCGGCATTTGCTGGCGCCTGGCGCGGCAGTTGAGCGGCGAACACGGCGTGGCCGTCACTCTGTGGGTCGACGATTTATCCAGTTTCCGGCGTATCTGCCCGGAAATCGACGTGACGGCGCCAGTGCAGCAGGCAGGCGGCGTCACGGTGCGCCACTGGCGCGATCAGGAGGGCGTGTTTGCCCCGGCCGATATCGCCGATATCGTCATCGAGTTTTTTGCCTGCGACATTCCACCCGGCTACATCGCCGCCATGGCGCAGTGCACGCCGCAGCCGGTGTGGCTGAACCTGGAAGGCTTGACGGCGGAAGAGTGGGTCGAGGGTTGCCATGCGCTGACGTCGCCGCGCCACGGCATGATCAAGCATTTCTTCTTCCCCGGTTTTACCAATAAAACGGGCGGCTTGCTGCGCGAAGCGGCGCTCGATGAAAAAAGGCTGGCATTCCAGGCCGATGCCGGCGCCATGGCGGCATTCCTCGGGCAATTCGGCGTGAGTCCGGCGGAAATGTCTGCTTTGAAAGTATCGCTGTTCTGCTACCCGTCCGCGCCCGTCGCCGAGTTGTTTGGCGTGTGGCAGGCGGGCAGCGCGCCCGTGACATGCCTGGTACCGGAAGGCGTCGCGTTCGATGCCGTTCAGGCGTTTATCGGCGACGATGCGGCGACGGCTGGTGCGGCGCGCACGCGTGGAGCGCTCACCGTGCGCGTGCTGCCTTTCGTGCCGCAAGACGATTACGACCGCTTGCTGTGGGCCTGCGACGTCAATCTCGTGCGCGGCGAGGATTCCTTCGTGCGCGCGCAATGGGCCGGCCAGCCGTTTCTCTGGCATATCTATGTGCAGGATGAGAACTTGCATCACGTGAAATTGCGCGCCTTCCTGCAGCGCTATGCGGCCGATGCCGATGGTGTCATCGACAGCCTGGCGCAGGCGGCGCTGGCCTGGAATGGCGCCAGCGCGGACGCCTTGCCGTGGACGCTGCTGTGGCCCGCCTTGCAGGCCGACCTGCCGCGCATCAGGGCGCGCGCGCAGGCCTGGCAGCGGCAGATGCAGTCCAATGGCGATCTGGCAAGTAACTTGCTGGCGTTCGCCGGCGCGACGAGATAGGCGCTTGCCAAAAATTAAGGTAAAATGCCCGGTTATTTCTAACGTATTTTTAACCGATCAAACGCAAGCTTGCGGCGCTGATGGCGCACAGGCGGCAGATGGTCTTCATGCAACCCACTTTTTACGTACATTCCTATGAAACCCGCAAAAGAAATTCGTGTTGGCAATATCATCATGGTCGACAGCAAGCCAATGATCGTGTTGCGTTCTGATGTCAACGGTTCGAGCCGCACGGGCTTCACCTATAAATGGAAGATGAAAAATCTTCTGACGAACACCCCGATGGAAAACGTGTTCCGCGGCGACGACAAGTTTGACGTTGTTGTTCTGGATAAAAAGCCAGTGACGTATTCGTACTTCGCCGACCCGCTGTTCGTCTTCATGGACACCGAGTACAACCAGTATGAAATCGAAGAAGAAAACCTGGGCGATGCACTGCATTACCTGAAGGATGGCATGGAATGCGAAGCCATTTTCTACGACGGCAAGGCCATCTCCGTTGAACTGCCTACGACCATCGCCCGTCAAGTGGTGTACTCGGAGCCTGCGGTCAAGGGCAACACTTCGGGCAACGTCCTGAAAGAAGCCAAGATCGAAAACGCCATCGAAGCGCACCGCCACATCGTGCAAGTGCCGCTGTTCGTGGCACAGGACGATGTCATCGAAATCGACACCCGTACCAACGAATACAAGCGTGTCGTACGCAACTGATAGAGCGTCACGCTGCGCTGTTCGCAGGGCCCGGCAAATGCCGGCCTGGCTTGCCCCAGTGCTTGACCATCAAGAAACGCTGCCTTCGGGCGGCGTTTTTTTTGCTTAAAAAATAATTCCCTTTGACAACAATTGAGTTGCAAGGACTGCTATGCTATGGATGGCACATTATTGCGTTAGAAGCACTGAAGTTTCCTGGAGATAGCATGCAGCGTAGTCATATGGTGCGCAACGGCGCATATCGCGGCGCGACGCCTGCCGTGGCGGCCGTGCCGGCGCGCGTGTCGCGCCCGGTACTGACCCGTGCCACGGCGCCCGCCAGCCCCATGGCCCACCTGCTCGATGCGGGCGTCTTGCCGCAACAGCAGATGATGCAGGCAGGCAAGCTCAGTTCGCATGCGCTGACGTCGCAGTACCTGGCGCGTATCCGCTCCCTGTGCAGCATCGGCGCGCGTGCCTATGCCGGCATTGAAATCAATCCCGATGCGCTGAAAATTGCCCTGGAAATGGACCGCGAGCGGCAGGGGCACAAGGTGCGCGGCCCCTTGCATGGCATCCCCATCGTCTTGCGCGACAATATCGCCACCGGCGACCGCATGAAGACGCGCACGCAGGCGCCGCTGGCCACGCAGGCCAGCTGCGATTCCTATGTCGCGGCGCGCTTGCGCGCGGCCGGCGCCGTCATCATCGGCAAAAGCAATTTGCGCCAGTGGGCCGCCGTCAGCGTGCCGCATGCCAGTGCCAGCTGGGCCGGCCTGACCATCCTGGCCGTGGACAGCGCGGCGGACGGCTCCATTGTCGCGCCTGCTTCAAACTGCGGCCTGGTCGCCATCAAACCCACGGGCAGGGCAGCCGCCGGGCAGGGCGGTGAGCCAGCCACGGCGGGACCGATGGCGCCCAGCGTGCGCGAAGCGGCCTGGCTGCTCGCTGCCCTGACGGGCGAGCGCCTGGCCGATGGCATGGTGCTCGATGCCGCCGCCTTGCATGGGCGCCGCATCGGCGTGGCGCGCCACCTGTTCGGCCAGTGTGCCGGCACCGATGCCGTGATCGAGCAGGCACTGCTGGTGCTGCGCGAACAGGGCGCGGAACTGATCGAGACGCCGCCTGCGCCCGGACCTGGCGGCATCGCAGCGTTGCTGTGTTCGCATGAACTCGATGCGCTGGTGGGGCCCACGTGCCACGGCGTATCGCAGCCGCAGTGCGCCTTGCCGCAGATTACGGTGCCTGCCGGCGTGGCGGAGGGCTTGCCCGTCGGTTTGTCCTTCATCGGACCTGCCCACGGCGACATGCCGCTCATCGCGATGGCCTATGCCTATGAGCAGGCGACGTTGCACCGGCGTACGCCGGCATTACCGTCCAGCATCACGCAGGCGCTGCGTTGACCATGATGATACTTTTCGCTTTCTTTCGATAAACTATGCTCGCAACCTTGCTGCTCAGTGCGGCCATCGCCGCCACCCCCACTCCTTTTGATGCCGCGCAACTGTCTGGCAGTTGGTCCGACAGCGTGAATACGAGCAGTGTTTGCGAAGAAGCGCGGCACTTTACGCGCATGCAGCTGTCTGATGATCATCAGCGGCTGGCGATCTTCAGCGACCGCACCTGGAAAAGCAAGCTCGGTGAAACCAACCGCTTTGCCGCAACCGTGGTGGCGGAAACGGAGCGCAGCCTGACTTTGCGCTATGACAATGAAACCCGCCTCAATGCCGCTGGCAAGCTGGTGGAATGGCAGCTGATTATCGTCGCGCCCGGCGTGTACCGCTGGCGCGAGACGGGCTGGCCGGAAGGCAAGGTCAACGGGGTCGTCGGCATCCGCTGCTCTCCCTGATGCCGATGTGCAAGCATGGCATTCTGCTATGCTGCCCGCATTATCCGATGCCTTTAGGAGAAGTCATGTCCGCACGTTTGCTGTCCCCCCTGTTCCTGGCCGCTGCCGTGGCGCTGGCCGCCATGCCGGCGCAAGCGCGCACGCCCAGGCTGTCGCTCATTGAGCAAGCGCAAAGCTGCGACGGTGGCCATACCTGCCCGTATTTCCCCGACGTCTACAAGGCGGACTACGCGTTTCGCAAGGCTTTCAATGTGGGCTTGAAAAAGGCTGGCCTGAAGCGGCAGCGCTGGGTGCCCGATGGCGTGGCCAGTCCGCTCAAGCCGGTCGAGATTGACGGCAAGGCGCGGCTGCTGAGCAGTGTCTGCGAGCCGCACAATTGCGGCCACCGCTATAGCATTTTGTACGACCCGGCTGAGCGCAGCATGACAGGCGTTTATATCGGCAGCGATGGCAAGGGCGGCTCGCGCACCGTGTATTTCGGCGAACCCAGCATCGCCGAAGCCGACCTGCTGTTCAAGAACTGATGCACGCGCCACTGCGCATCTCCAGCGAACGCGACGAACTGGATGTGCCCATGATCCACCGCTACCTGAGCGAGCAGTCGTACTGGAAGCGCGGTGTGGCGATAGAAGCGGTGCGCAAGGGAATCGCCAACGCGCTGTGTTTCGGCGGCTATGTCGATGGCCAGCAAGTGGCGTTCGCCAGGATCATCACCGATTACACGGATTTTGCCTACCTGCGCGATGTGTTTGTGCTGCCGCAATATCAGGGGCGCGGATATGGCAAGCAGATGGTGGCCGCCGTGCTCGGCGATGCCCGCTTGTGCGATGTTGCCTGGATGCTGGGGACCGATGACGCGCATGGCCTGTATGCGGGCTTTGGTTTTGCGCCGCTGGAGGCACCGCAAAAATACATGCGCCGCCCGGCGCCGTAAAATTATCAAAAAAACCTTTAGGTGGCAAGATAACTATTAGCATTATTGTACGAAATAATGTTGCATTGATAATGGCGTCATGTCATTATTCGTGCTCTGCAGCGTGCGGTGTTGCTGGTGCTGTGCTTTGTCGTCGCCCCCCTGGGCGCCGGCAAAGATGGTGAGCGGTCCGATTGCTCGTCCCTGCACGTTTTCTCGTCTCTTTAAAGGAATACATCATGAAACAATATGGAGCCGAGTTCCTCGGCACGTTCTGGCTGGTGCTGGGCGGTTGCGGCAGCGCCGTGCTGGCGGCTGCCTTTCCCGGCCTTGGCATCGGTTTTGCCGGCGTGGCGCTGGCGTTTGGCCTGACGGTGCTGACCATGGCTTACGCCATCGGCCACATCTCGGGTTGCCATTTGAATCCTGCCGTCTCGATCGGTCTGTGGGCCGGCGGCCGCTTTCCCGCCAATAAACTGTTGCCGTACATCATCGCGCAAGTGCTGGGCGCCATCGTGGCCGGCGGTGTGCTTTACCTGATCGCCAGCGGCCAGGCCGGTTTCGATGTCAGCAAGGGCTTTGCCTCGAACGGCTATGGCGCCCATTCGCCGGGCGGCTATTCGATGCTGTCGGCGCTGGTGATTGAAATCGTGCTGACGATGTTCTTCCTGATCGTCATTCTGGGCGCCACCGACAAGCGCGCCCCGGCCGGTTTTGCCCCGCTGCCGATCGGCCTGGCGCTGACCCTGATCCACCTGATCAGCATTCCCGTGACGAACACTTCCGTCAACCCGGCCCGCAGCACGGGCGTGGCCTTGTACGTGGGCGACTGGGCCACCAGCCAGTTGTGGCTGTTCTGGCTGGCACCCATCATCGGCGCCTTGCTGGGCGCGCTGGCCTACCGCTTGATTGCTGGCGAGAAGGAGTAGGTCGGCTTAGCCCGCAGGGCGTAAGCGGACAACGCCAACAGCGTAGCTTGTCGGCTTACGCGCGGCTGCGCCACGCTAAGCCGACCTACGAGGCTGGCATAGCGCCTGGTTGTCGGTGAAAAAGTAAGCCGACAATGCCGATAGCGGCGCTTGCGGCCTACGCGGCGCGCCACTCGCTCAGGTAGTGCTGCGGCGTGCGGCCCAGGATGCGGCGAAACATGGCGCTGAAGGCGCTGGGGCTGGCGTAGCCCAGCGCATAGGCGATGGCGGCCACGCCTTCGCCCCGGTCGAGGCGGCAGAATGCCTCGGCCAGGTGGACTTGCTGCAGCCATTGGCGGTAGTGCAAGCCTGTTTCCTTGGGAAACAGACGGATCAGGGTGCGCGCGCTGGCGCCCGCATCCTGCGCCCAGTCTTCGATGCTGCGCCGGCTGCCCGGCGCGCTCATGATGGCCGAGCAGACGGCCACCAGGCGGCGGTCGCGCGGCCAGGGGATGGCGAGGGGCACCGTATCGGCCGCCGCCAGTTCCGACAGGATCAGGTGCGCCAGCCAGTCGCCGCGCCCCGCCAGCGCATATTCGATCGGTTCGGCCAGCAAGGCCAGGATCAGCTCGCGCAGCAGCCGGCTCACTTCCAGCACCTTGCAATCGGCGCCATATTGGGCCGCTATCTGCGCATCGATATACACGGTGCGCATGCTCAGTTCGCTCAAGATATGAACTTCATGCACGACGCCCACGGGGATCAGCAGGGCGCGCCGGGGCGGCAATATCCACACGCCGTGCCCGGTGGAGACGCGCATCACGCCTTCCGTCGCATACAGCAGTTGTGCCCGCACATGGCTGTGCGGCGCCGTATAGTCGCCCAGCGCATATTGCCGGGACATGGCCGTCACGGGGCGCGGCACGTGCTGGTAATCGTGTGAGCTGGTGCTGCGGCTGAACGGCACGCCATCGGGGTGGGTCTGGGCGGTTGGGGGGCTGTACATATGGGGCCTGGGCTTGTCTCTTGGTTGTCACTTGGGCGACGATTATTGGAAGTTGTCAGTTCAGCGACCATACTATACTGGCTTCTTTGCCGGGCCGCCCGCCGTGCCCGATTATTGCGGATGACACATGCACACAACCACACCTGCCCCAGCATTGGCCAAGTCCCTGCCGGCGGCCCCCTCGCTTCATCGTTCCCAACAACAATCCGGTCTGGCCATGCACATCCTGGGCGCCGTCGCCTTCGTGCATTTGCTCAATGACCTGATCCAGGCATTATTGCCGTCGATTTACCCGATGCTGAAAGCCGAGTTTTCACTCAGTTTTACCCAGGTCGGCCTCATCACCCTGACGTTCCAGTGCACGGCATCGTTGCTGCAGCCCTGGATCGGCTTGTACACGGACCGCCGTCCACTGCCATTCCTGCTGCCCATCGGCATGTGTTTTACCCTGGCCGGCGTGCTGATGCTGTCCATCGTCTCGACCTTCCCGACCCTGTTGATCGCTTCGGGCCTGATCGGCGTCGGTTCCTCGACCTTCCACCCGGAAGCATCGCGCGTGGCGCGCATGGCATCGGGCGGGCGCTACGGCTTTGCGCAATCGCTGTTCCAGGTGGGTGGCAATGTCGGTTCCGCGCTGGGACCGCTGCTGGCGGCGGCCGTCATCGTGAACCGTGGCCAGGGCAATATCGCCTGGTTCAGCCTGCTGGCCGTGCTGGCCATCGGCGTGCTGTACAAGGTCAGCCACTGGTACAGCGGCCACTTGGCCAGCTTCAAGCCGAAGGCGGGCGGCCACGGGCCGAACTTGTCGCGCAACAAGGTGCTGCAAGCGTTGGGCGTGCTGGCGCTGCTGGTGTTCTCGAAGTACATCTACATGGCCAGCCTGTCGAGCTACTACACTTTTTACCTGATCGATAAATTCCATTTGTCCATCGGCGCGGCGCAGCTGTACCTGTTCCTGTTCCTCGCCGCCGTGGCGGCCGGCACCTTCATGGGCGGCCCCATCGGCGACCGCATCGGCCGCAAGCGCGTGATCTGGATTTCCATCCTCGGTGCCGCACCGTTCACCCTGCTGCTGCCGTATGTCGACCTGTTCTGGACGGCCGTCTTGACGGTGATCATCGGTTTTGTGATTTCCTCCGCCTTTTCCGCCATCGTCGTCTTTGCGCAGGAACTGGTGCCGGGCAAGGTGGGCATGATCGCGGGCATCTTCTTTGGCCTGATGTTCGGCGTCTCCGGCATCGCCGCCGCCGCCATGGGCCACCTGGCCGACGTGGCGGGCATCGCCTATGTGTATCAACTCTGTTCCTACCTGCCGCTGCTGGGCATATTGACGGTGCTGTTGCCGCATATCGAGCAGGCGAAAAAATAAGCGGGCGGCGCGGGAGGGCTTGACGGCCCGCCCGCGTACATGCGATATTTGCCCCATGAGCACTTTCATTCTCCCTCCAGTTTTTGTATCCGGCTTTGCATCCGGCGCCGCCGCTGCGCTGTGTCCGTGTACCTGGCTTCGTGAGGATGCGGCCTGGCGCCGTTAAACGTTTTACTCCTCATTCGATGGCCACAGTGTTGAAAAACCTGTGGCCATTTTCTTTTTCCGCAACGCGCATGAAAGTCCCGCATGACACTTCATTTGTACGATACGTATAGCCGCAGCCTGCGGCCGTTTGAACCCATCGCCCCTGGCCAGGCGGGCCTGTATGCCTGCGGGCCCACCGTCTACGATTACGCGCACATCGGCAACCTGCGCACCTATCTGTTCGTCGACGGCTTGCGCCGTGCGCTGGAATTCAATGGCTTGCAGGTGCGCCATGTGATGAACATCACGGACGTGGGCCATTTGACGTCGGACGCGGACTGCGGCGACGACAAGATCGAGGCGCGCAGCCGGCGCAGCGGCGAATCGGCCTGGGACATTGCCGCCGCCTTCACGCGCGCGTTTGAAGACGATTTGCGCCAGTTGAATATCCTGCCGCCCAGCGTCTGGTGCCGCGCCACGGACCATATCGCGGAACAGATCGCGTTCATCGGCGACCTGGAAGCGAAGGGCTACACCTACCGCACCGACGACGGCATCTATTTCGACACCACGCGCCAGGACGATTATGGCAAGCTGGCGCGGCTGAAGCGCGACGGCCTGCAGGCGGGCAAGCGGGTGGAGCTGGGCGAGAAGCGCGATATCTGCGACTTCGCGCTGTGGAAGTTCAGCGGCGTACCGGGCCAGCGGCAGATGGAGTGGGACAGCCCCTGGGGCCTGGGTTTCCCCGGCTGGCACATCGAATGTTCGGCCATGGCGGAAAAACACCTGGGCGCGTATTTCGACATCCATTGCGGCGGCGAAGACCACGTGGCTGTCCACCACAGCAACGAGATCGCGCAAACGCAGGCGCGCCACGGCACGCGCCTGGCGAACTTTTGGCTGCACGGTGCTTTCCTCAAGACGCAGGATGCGAAGATGTCGAAATCCTCAGGGGACTTTTTGCGCCTGCAAAGCCTGCTGGAGCAGGGCGTCGATCCGCTCGCCTACCGCTACCTGTGCCTGGGCGCCCATTACCGCAGCAGCCTCAATTTCACGGACGACGCCCTGCGCGCCGCCAGCAGCGGCCTGGCGCGCCTGCGCTCTACCGTGCATGGCCTGGGCGATGAACATGGCGAGGCCGATCCGGCGTGGCTGGACCGTTTCGCGGAACAGATCAACGATGACCTGAATTTTCCGCGCGCGCTGGCCGTGGCCTGGGATCTGCTGAAAAGCGACCTGCCCGATGCCATGAAAAAGGCCACCATGGCCCGCTTCGATGCGGCCCTGGGGCTCGGTCTGCTGGCCTGGCAGCCGGTGCAGGTGGAAGTGCCGCAGCCGGTACAGGCGTGGATGGCGCAGCGGGCCATCGCCCGCGCGCAGCGCCAGTGGGCCGAGGCGGACCGTTTGCGCACACTGGCGCGCGCGGCCGGCTATGACATTGACGATACGCCGCAAGGGCAACAGGCGCGGCCTTTGTGAAGATGTCCTGCATAATGGCCGCCTGATGAAACTGGAGATGCCGTGAAGCGTCGTGTGCTGCTATTGAGTTATTGCCTGGCCTTTTCTGCCGCGCAGGCGGCCAGCGAGTGTCCGGGCTTTCCCGCACTGGCCACATCGGGCGAGGCGCTGCTGGCGCAAGTGCGCGCGTTGCCACCCGTCGGTATCGACCGCGAACGGCAGGCGTGCGCGCCGGCGACCATCATCGACTTCGCCTACAGCGGTGGCACCTTGTGCAGTTTTGGTGGTGACAAGGAGAGCGTGGAGGCGGCGACGGCCGCCGTCACGCGCCTGGCCGATGGCGGTGAGCTGGTCGAATACCTGTATCTGTTCCCGTATGCGCCGGCCACGCACGCGCGCTTGCTGGCGCTGCTGGCCGAGCGTTTTACACCAGTCGACAAGGCGGCCTGGCCGGCCTTCCTGCAGGGGATCACGCCGGGCAAGGAAACCACGGCCCTGTTCACGCATGGCGGCTTTTATATCTCGCTGGGCAAACCCTCCGAAGGCGATCCTGCCGCACGGTATTCGAATGTGATCTTTGAAAAGATGGACCAGCCTGCGCTGGGTGTGCGCAAGGTTTGCCGGGAAGGGCGCGATGGCTGAAGCGGATGCTTTTCCGGCCGCCTTGGCCGGCACTGTGGCGCAGCTGCTGCCCGCGCTGGGGAGCAGCCGGGCACACCCGCCATTTGCCGTGTACCAGAATGGCGAGGCCTTGCTGATTCCGACGCGCACGTACTACGAGCGCGAGCAGCTGCTGGCCTGCACCCAGCTGGCAGGCGACGCCGGCGTGATCGCCCTGTGCCTGGGCACGCGCCACCATGACGGCCATCTGCGCGAAGCGTGTGCAAGACAGCTGTTGCAGCAGGAGAGGGCGTGGACGGTGCCGTTTGTCGTGCACCTGTGCGGCGAATACGTGCTGGAGATTATTGAGATAATTGGCGCGGCACTGCCGGCCTGGAATGGGGAGGCGCTGGCGCGCTACCTGCGGGAAAACCCCGCGTATGTGGCTACCCTGGAGCGGCGCAGCATCAGTTACTGGAACTGCTACTACCGTTGGCGCTATCCCGTGTGGGAAGATTATCCGGGACGCAGGACCATGGCGGCCCTGCGTGCCTTGCAGGCGCTTACGCCTCGATAAAGCGCATCTTGAAGCTGCGGCCCTTGATGTTGCCGAAGTCGCGGCCCAAGGTATTGCCAGCGTTGAGGCGCTTGAAGGCTGCTTCCGCCACCTTGCGGTCGAGCGCCACGTAGGTCATGAACTCGAACACGTTGATCTTGCCCACCTGCTCCTTGGTCAGGCCCGCATCGCCCGTCAGCGCGCCCAGCAAATCGCCCGGGCGCAGCTTGTCCTTCTTGCCGCCCATGATGCACAGGGTGACCATCGGCGCCGGCAGCGCCTCGATCCCGTCATCTTCCGCCAGCTCTTTCAGGTCGTGCCATTCGGCGGCACTGTTCTGGTACTGCTCGATCAGCTTGACCCATTTTTTCTCGTTCGGTGCGCACAGCGACAGGGCCAGGCCCTTCTTGCTGCCACGGCCCGTGCGGCCGATGCGGTGGATGTGTACTTCCGTGTCTTTCGAGACGTCGACGTTGATCACGGCGCCCAGGTCGGAAATGTCGAGCCCGCGCGCGGCGACGTCGGTGGCCACCAGCACGGAGCAGCTGCGGTTGGCGAACAGCACCAGGATTTCATCGCGCTCGCGCTGTTCCAGCTCGCCATACAGGGCCAGCGCGGAAAAGCCTTGCTGGCGAAGTTCGTCGGCCAGTTCGCGGCAATGCACCTTGGTGTTGCAGAATGCCAAGGTCGATTCCGGCTTGAAGTGTTTGAGCAGCTTGCCGACGGCACCATTGCGCTCGTCGAAGCCGATTTCATAGAAGCGCTGTTCGATCTTGTCGTTGTCGTGCTGCGCCTCGACCGTCACTTCCAGCGGATTGACGAGGAACGACGCCGTGGCGCGGCGGATGTCTTCCGGATACGTGGCCGAGAACAGCAGGGTCTGGCGGCGTGCGGGGCAGGCGCTGACGATACCGGCGATTTCCTCGTAAAAGCCCATGTCCGTCATGCGGTCCGCTTCATCGAGCACCAGGGTCTGCACGTGGTTCAGGTTGATGGTGCCGCGGCCCAGGTGGTCGCGCATGCGGCCCGGCGTACCGACGACGATGTGGGCGCCGTGTTCCAGTGAGGCGATTTGCGGGCGCATCGGCGCGCCGCCCGTCAGGGTCAGGATCTTGATGTTGCCGGCCGCGCGGGCCAGGCGGCGCAGCTCATTGGCTACCTGGTCGGCCAGTTCGCGCGTGGGACACAGCACCAGGCCCTGCACGGCAAACCAGGCCGGATTGAGCTTGTGCAGGATGCCGATGCCGAAGGCGGCGGTCTTGCCGCTGCCCGTCTTGGCCTGGGCGATCAGGTCGCGGCCATCGAGCACCGCCGGCAGGCTTTGCGCCTGGATGGTGGTCATCTCGTGGTAGCCGAGCGAGTCCAGATTAGCCAAAAAGGCGGGCGTCAGCGGCAGGCTGGAAAAAGAATTGGTGGTGGCGGTGGTGGTGTTCATAGGGGCGGAGCCGGTAAAAAGCGGGTGGATGGGCACAGTCTACAGGCTTACGCCCTTGTGCGGTGGTGTGGAAGCCGGCGGCAAACGGCCGCCGGCATGGGATTAATTATCGGGCGCCCAGATGGGCAAGCCGGTCAGATCAAGGCCTGCGTCGCGCGTCCACACGGGTAAGCCCGTGGCGTCCGTCGGCTCCAGCAATTCGAGCTGCACCTGCTTCAAAGCCACCTTGCGCGCGCGCGTGCGGCGCTGCGGCTCCGGCGCCGGCTCTGGCGCCTCGTGCGCTGGCAGCGGGCCGAAGCCGGGCAAGTCGATGGTGGCGTTGTCTTTTTTATCTCTCATTTCTGAACCTCTGGTCCCTGGCCGCGAAAAATGGCGCCGGGGAGCGGGCAAAAAGCTGTCCGCCATGTGAATACGCGTTAACTTCATCCACAAAACAAAAGCCCGGCTACTGGAGTCGGGCTCATTGTGGATGCAACCGTCAGGAATACCTGCCCTGCGGATTTAAGTGCGGCACGCAGTGTATCACAGGCGTGCCGCACTGTGGGAGGCTTAGCGGAAGCTCAAGGCGCCAGTCAAGTCGCCCGGCGGCAGCGCGCCGCGTGACGCGAACGCATCATTGCGCACTTTCAGGCCCTCGAGCAGCGGCAAGTCGTGCAGGCGCGTGATCAGGCGCAGGATCGACGTGGTGTCATAAAAACTGTGGTCGACGGCGCCTTTTTTCGCGTACGGCGAGACGACGATGGCGGGAATGCGCGTGCCCGGACCCCAGCGGTCGCCTTTTGGCGGCGCCACGTGGTCCCACCAGCCGCCGTTTTCGTCAAACGTGATCACCACGATCATGTCTTTCCACTGCGGCGATTCCTTCAGATGCTGGATGACGTTGGCCACGTGCTGGTCGCCCGACTCGATATCCGAATAGCCGGCGTGCAGGTTCAGATTGCCCTGCGGCTTGTAGAAGGTCACGGCCGGCAGTTTGCCTGCCACGGCGGCGGCGAGGAATTTGTTCGAGATCGGGCTGTCGCCCGTGCCGCCGTCGCGCAGGTGCTCGGCGCGCGCGGCCGTGCCTGGGGCGAACTGCTTGAAGTAGTTCAGCGGCTGGTGGTGGAACTGGAAGTTCGGCTTGCTGCCGCCGCCCTTCTGGTCGAGCGCCGCTTGCCAGCCGCCGCCGTACCACGCCCAGCTGACGCCCTTGCGCGACAGCAGGTCGCCGATGGTGTCATAGGTTTGCGGCGGCAGGGTATTCGCGTCAGCCGGGTCGGCATGCAGCGGATCGCCATCGAAGGCGGGGCGGACGTAACTCGGTTGATATGGCGGCGCCATGGTGTTGACGGCATAGCCGTCCGGCGTCAGGGCGCCGTCGTTCACGTACTTCGGCTTGCCATCGAGCGCGGAGGCGGGGCACTCGGGAGAGATCGCCAGGCGCACGCCTTGCGGGCCGTCCGACAGCACGGCGATCTTTTTCTTCGCCGCCGTTTCGGATGCATTGAAATATTCGTTGGCGCGCCCCGTGACGAGGAACTGGTGGTTCATGTAAGAGCCGCCGAAGGCCGCCATGAAGAAGTTGTCGCACAGCGTGTATTGCTCGGCGATCTGCCACAGGTTCAGGTTTTTCGACGTTTCGCCGTAGTGGCCCATCACCAGGCCGCCGCTGTCGGCCCACGCGGCAAAGCCGTCGTTCTTGCCGCCGTTGATCTGCATCTGGTTGTTATAGAAGCGGTGCACCAGGTCGCGCGTGATGATGCTTTCGGGTAGGGGCTTGCCGGCCGCGTCGCTCAATTTGTAGGGAGCGTTCGGCAGGCCGGAAATCTGCTCTTCCTTGATCAGGTAATCGATGCCGCCGATATTTTGCTGGTTCGGCACCAGGCCGCCCCAGATTTTCGGCAGGGTGGCCAGCGGCTTGCCGTCGCGGTCCAGCTGCCGCGCCTGTTCCGCCGTGACGGCGGACAGGGGCGCGCTGGTGCCGGGGAAGTTGGCAAACAGGTTGTTGAAGCTGCGGTTTTCCAGATAGATCACGACCACGTTCTTGACGTGGGCCTTGAGTTTCGCGTCGAGCGAACCCTTGGCGATGGTCTTCCTGGCTGGCGCGGCGTCGGCCAGCGCCGGCAGGCTGGCGGCCAGGCCGACTGCGGAAGCGGCCTGGAAAATGCGCCGGCGCGAGGGATTGGCGGGTTGGTCGGCCGGATCGGCTGGCAGGGCGGGGGCGAGGTCCTTCACACATTCTCCTTGGGTGTTTCTGTGGCACGGGCAGTGTTTGTGCCCGTGAAGCGGAAAATTGTATCACCGGCCCCTGGATGATGCGAAATATTCGGCCCGCCCCGTTCAGTGCATCAGAACTGATACCGCACGGTCAACGCCACCTTGCGCGCCGGACCATGCATGCCCGAGTACCACCAGTCCGACACGGAAGCCGTGTACTGCTTGTCGAACAGGTTGGCCACGTTGACGGTGGCAGAGAGCTTGTCGCTGACGTCGTAGCGCGCCATCAGGCTGGCCACCGAGTACGCCTTCTGTTCCCAGTGCAGGGTACTGTTGATCTGCCACGCGTCGATGTCGGAATACACGCGGCTTTGCCAGTTCACGCCGCCGCCCAGCGTCAGGCGATTTAGCTCGCCGGGCAGGCGGTAGGTGGTCCACAGTTTCACCAGGTGGCGTGGGAAGGTGGTCAGGATCGCCTTGCCGGTATTGTTTTCCGTCTGGCTGTAAGACCACGATGCCGAGATGTTCCAGTCCGGCGTGATGGCGCCCGTCGCTTCCAGGTCCACGCCCTGGGTTCTGGCGCCCTTGATGGTGCGGTTGGCGGGATTGTTCGTGCCGGGTACGGTGTAGCCGGGATCCGATTCGGCCAGGTTGCTCTGGCGGATCTGGTACAGCGCCGCAGCCGTGTTCAGGCGGCCATCGAGCCAGCCGCTCTTGATGCCCGCTTCCAGTGTCTTGCCTTCGCGCGGCGCCAGCAGCTTGCCGTAGCGGTCCTGCGATGCCTGCGGCTGGTAGATGGTGGAGTAGCTGGCGTAGGCGCTGTGCGTGCCGTCGATGTCGAACACCAGGCCGCCATACGGCGTGAAGACCCGGCTTTCCGAGGCTGGCGACGCGCTGTAAAAATTCACGGAAGGTGCGTCCGAGATGTAATTCTCGCTGTAGCGCAGCACTTTTGCCCCGGCGATCAATTTCAGGCGCTCCGATAGCGTGAAGCGGCTGGCCGCGTAGGCGCTGGCCTGGCGGCGCGTGCTGTCGTAAGTGACGACGGCATTGCCAAACGCGGATGTTGTCGTGCGGTTCCAGCGGTACAGGTTGGCGGGCGTGCTTGCGACGCCGCCGCCGAAGCGGCCATCGGTCGTGCTTTGAAATTCGTTGTAGTCCATGCCCAGCACCAGTTCGTGCTGGCGGCCGAACGCGCTGAACGGGCCGCGCACATTGACGTCCACGCTGTTGACCTGGAGCTGGTAATCGCGGTAGTCGGCGTTTAAGCGCAGGCCGTCGCCCGTGGCCTGGTCGGCGAAGCCGCCACTCACGTCGAGGTAGATGGAACGCTCTTCTTGCGACGACTGCACGCGGTTGGCCGCAATTTTCAGCTTCCAGTCGTTCGCCAGCGCATGTTCCAGGGTGGCGAAGACGTCGGTCGATTTGGTGTCGAAGCGATTCGACCTGGCCGCCGGGCTGAAGGAGCGGGGCAGGTCCGTCATGGCGCCATTGCTGTAGAACAGGGGGAAGCCCAGGTAGGACAGCGAACCATTCGAGCGCTTGCGCTGGTGCGTGACGCCGGCTGTCAGTTTCGTGCCGCTTGAGAGGTCCGCCTCGACCACGCCGTAGACCACTTTCTTGTCGCGGCTGTAGCCGTCGATGATGCCGTCGCCTTCCTCGTACACCGTCACCAGGCGGCCGCGCACGGTGCGCGCCTCGTTCAGCGGACCGGCGATATCGGCCATGGCGCGCCGTTCATCGTAGGAGCCCAGTTCGCCCTCGACGGACGCCTGGAACTGCGCCGTCGGCTTCTTGCGCACCATGTTGATGGCGCCCGAGGCGTCGCCCGCGCCCGTCATCAGGCCCGAGGCGCCGCGCAGCACTTCGATGCGGTCGTACAGCGCCATGTCGGCCAGGCTTTGCGACGGTATCGCATTGAGGCCCAGGTTTTCCGAATGCGTGCTGACGCCATCGAGCTGGTAATTGGTGATCGAATAGCCGCGCGAAGTAAAGCCCGTGCGCTCGCTGCCCAGCGAGAACAGGGTGATGCCCGGCGTTTGCGCCATGACCTGCGCGATGGTGTTCAGGCCCTGGTCCTGCATGCGCTGCTGCGTGATGACGCTGACCGACTGCGGTGTTTCCCTGATCGACAGGCCCAGCGGGGTGGCAGTGGAAACCGGCAGGGCGGAGACATACGCGCCCGAGCCTTCCGTCGCATCCTGCTGCGCCTTGACCGATACTTCCGGCATCATGGCGATGGCGTCCGCGCCGGATTCCGACTGCGCCGGACGCAGCACATAGCTGCCGTTGGCGCTGCGCTCGGCCTTCAGGCCCGTGCCGCGCAGCACGCCGTTCAGGGCGGCCAGCAGCTCGTGGCGGCCCGTGAGGCCTACGGAGGTCTTGCCGCGCGTCTGTTCCGGCATAAAGCTGAGGATGACCCTGGACTGGCTGGCGACCTGGCGCAGCGCCGCAGCCAGGTCGCCGGCCGGCACCTGGAAGTCGAGAGTGGCCGCGGCAGCAGCCGCGCTTTCCTGCGCCAGGGCTGGCGCCTGGGCGTTCAGCAGCAGGGCCGAAGCGATGCAGATGAGTTGGATGGCGTACGCCATGCGCTTGATGCGCGGCGTGGAATGAATGGCAGGAGACATGGTTACCTTGTGGTGTAGTCGTCAAAAAGAACGTTGCCTACACAGGTCACGCGAGAATCGAAAACGGGTACTTTTTTTGCGCTGGCGTCTAAATAAATGCCTAGCGCTGCCGGCGTGCCTCCACCTGCACCCAGTAGCGCGTGCGCAGGCGCACGTCGACGGGCAGGGAGTCGGGCAGCGACAGCAGCACGGCGTCCAGGTCGGCCAGCGGGAAGACGCCGGAGATGCGCAGGCCGGCGACGGCGTCGTCGCAGCCCAGCAAGCCGTGGCGGTAGCGGCTCAATTCATGCAGGAAGTCGCGCAGCGGCATGGCGTCGGCCAGCAGCAAGCCCTGGCGCCAGGCCCAGATGTCGGGCGAGACGGCGTGCTCTGGCAGGATTTGTTGCGCCGTCATGCCGCCGCCCTGGCCTGCGCGGATGAGTTGATTGCCGTCGCCATGGCGCGGCGTCAGCCGCACGGCGCCTTCTTCGACGGCGACCAGGGTATTGCCGTCCGCCTGGCGCACCGAGTAGCGCGTGCCCAGCGCCTGGGCGTGGCCATGCGCGGTCTCGACGAGGAAGGGGCGGTAGGGCCGGCCCGTTTCGCGGGCGGTGGCGATGAACACTTCGCCCCGCACCAGTTGCAGCAGCCGTTGCGTGCCGCTGAAGCGGATGTTCACCGCGCTGCCGCTGTTCAGGTGCAAACGGCTGCCGTCGGGCAGGGCCAGCTCGCGGCGCTCGCCCACGCCCGTGGCCATGTCGGCCAGCGCGGCGCGGGCAAAGTCGGGTGCATAGGGCGAGCGCGCGCCGAACCAGCCCGTGAGGCCGATGGTCGATACCCACGCCAGCAGTTGCAGGCTGTTGCGGCGCGAGATGGGCGAGGCAGGACGCCGTGCCAGCGCCGTGCGGCACGCTTGCGCATCGAGTTCGCGCAAGCCGCCGCTGGCGCTTTCGATGTGTTTCCACGCCCGCTCATGGTCGGGGTGCGCCTGGCGCCACTCTTGCCAGGCCGTCTTTTCCGCCGGCGTGGTGACGCCGCTCATCAGGGTGGCCAGCCATTCGGCCGCCTGCATGGCGATGGCCAGGTCGATGGGCTGGCCCAGTGCATACACGGTGGCGGTGCGCATGTCAGGCGCTGGCAAAATCGGGTACGGCAAAAAAGCACAGCAAATTGGCCTTGCTCAGGTATTTTTTGACGGAATGCGTGGTGGTGCCCAGTTCGGCGGCGATCTCGGCGTAGCTCATGCCGTCCAGGTGGGCCAGCAGGAAGGCGGCCCTGGCCTTGGTGGAGAGCTGGTCCAGCGCGCGGTCGACCTGTTGCAGCGATTCGAGCAGGATGGACATCGCTTCCGGCGAGGGTGCGCACGCTTGCGGCTGGTGCCGCAGGGCGTCGAGGTAGGCCCGTTCCAGTTCTTCGCGCCGGCAGTGATTGGCCAGCAGGCGCTTGGCGATGGTGGCCAGGAAGGGGCGCGGCTGCGCGATCCCGGCGCTGCTGCGTGCAAGGAAAATCTTGAGGAAAGTATCCTGCGCCAGGTCGCCCGCCAGCCCCGCGTCGTGCAGGCGACGCTTCAGCCAGTGCAGCAGCCACGAGTGGTGCTCGGCATACAGGGCCTGGAAATCGGACGGCGGGGAAGGGGCGGACAGCATGTGCACAGTACAGCTTAATCTAAATGAGAATTGTTCTCATAATAGCGCAGCGGCGCACGCCAGGCAATCAGGAAAACGCGGCGTTGCTGAAATGCGACTGCGCGCCCGGGCCGCCTGCGGTGCTGGCTTTGCGCTGCCGCACGGCAGATGTAAAAGTTTCCTTGGCGCAAGCTTTCATGTGAGAAAATGCGGCTTGTCGATGTGGTGCGGAGCGAAAAATGATGTGGATGGTTGGCGGTGCCCTGGTTCTTTTGGTCGCCAGATTTCTATGGTTGGCCTTTTTCCATCGGGTCAACGCGATGTCGCGCCAGGCTGAACTGATGAACTGGCTCGACATCGGGCGGGTGTCGAATGCCGATGGTGGCAAGGATATTTTGTTGGCGAGAAATGAGCGCGGTGCCCGGATCGACTGGCGCACGGGCGAGGTCTGGTTGATGAATCCCAAGGTGGAGGAGCCGTTTGCCGATTTTCTCGCCGTCGAGCGCTGGCTGACTTTGCGTGAGATGCCGATTGCGGACAAGCCTTTGCCTGCCGCTCCTGCGCCAGCGGAGCCGGAACCGGCGCCTGAGCCAGGCCCCGTGCGTGATACCTTGCCGGCCTTCCAGCAAAAGGTCGACGCTTGCCTGGCCAAGGCGCAGGGTGGGCAGGAATTACTGGAAACCAAGCAGGCCTTCGAGGCGGGCAGCGAGCCTTACCTCGAGGCATCGACTGAACTGAGCAAGACCGCGCTGGAGCTCGATGTCTCCCCTGCGATGGTGGCCACGTTTCATATCAGCGCCTTTGCCGCCCTGGCTGAAACAGCGGGCGCCGACAAGCTGGAACGGGTGGCGGCCAGTTTGCATGCGGCGGCCAGGCAGATCCGGGCCAGCGTCACCGCGTAAAGATGGGGCAGGCCAGGCCAGGCCTGGAATGAAAAAAACCGCTGAATCCCTTGCAGGAGTCAGCGGTTTTTATGTATTGGTTGCGGGGACAGGATTTGAACCTGTGACCTTCGGGTTATGAGCCCGACGAGCTGCCAGACTGCTCCACCCCGCAGCCGAATTATAGCGGGGTTTGCTGCAATGCGCAATGGCCAGGGGCCTTGCGCAGGAAAGGGGGCAATGCGGGGGGCAAGGCAGCGGCACGGCCGCGCCATTGCGGCGCAGGCATCATCGTGTGACTCATGCCGCCGTCGAGCGGATGGCGGCGGCCAGGCGGCGCAGCGAGTTCCGCGTCTGTGGATCGGAGGCACTGGAATACAGCAGCACGTCCAGCGTGGGCAGGGCCGGCAGTCCGAACTTTGGCCCCGCATCCATCGTTCCCGCGGGCGCCACCCGGCACCCCAGCGCCGCAATGGCGAAACCTGCAGCAACGGCGGCGCCGATGGTGGTGATGCCGCCGCCGACGAAAACCTCGGTCCACGCGATGCCGTGCTCCTGGAGCGCGGTGAGTGCAATGCTTCTTACCCGGCAAGACTCGGATTGTGCCGCGAGACGCAGGGGCTCGCCCGGGTGGTATGCGAAGCCGGTGGCGGCCATCCAGCCAAAGCGTTCTTCAAGTATCAGGTCGCCACCTTTGCGCAGATGGTCATGCCCCAGCACGATGGCGGCATCGAGCGTGCCGCGATCAAAGCAGGCGAGCACTTCGTGCGATGAGGCGATGCGTACTTCCAGCACCAGATCCGGTTCGGCGTCGTGCATCTGTTTCAGCAACAGTGGCAGCTCCGCGCCAACGATGTGGTGGCTGATGCCGATCACCAGCCGCCGCTTGCTGACGCTGAAGGCGGCAAGGGCACCTTGATGGGCAGCTACCAGCTTGCGCGCTGCGACCATGAACTGCTGTCCGTCCGCAGACAGGCCCACCAGGCGCGGCGTACGCTCCAGCAAATGCCGGCCGAGCATCTTTTCCAGTCGCTTGATCTTCAGGCTGATGGCCGACTGGGTGGTGTCGAGCGCCTCGGCCGCGCGCGTGAAGCTCTTCAGTTCCGCTGTCAGAACGAAGGCTTGCACGGCCTCGATATCGAGTGTCTTCACGGGCAATCATTTAAAAAACGAATCATTGAAATATGGTGCCATGTGTTTTCATTATGGTCAATGGCGCCTATCGTCAGCTATCTCAATCAACCATCAGGAAGGAGTCACTCATGCCGATGACACGCGTATCCCTGCGGCGAGGCAAGCCCGCCGCCTATCGTCAGGCCATACTCGATGGCCTGTATCTTGCCATGCGCGAAACGTTTGACGTGCCGGACGATGACCGCTTCATGACGATCAGCGAGCACGACGAAGATGATTTCAGCTACGGCAAGTCGTATCTTGGCATCGCGCGCAGCGACGATCTCGTCATGATCCAGATCACGGTCAGCAAGACCCGGACGATAGCGCAGAAAAAGGCGCTCTATGCCCGGATTGCCGAGCGCCTGTCCAGCAGTCCCGGCCTGCGTCCAGAGGACATTTTTATCAACCTCGTCGAGGTGGCGCCTGAAAACTGGTCGTTCGGCCATGGCATCGCCCACTACGCGCCGCGCGATGCATAAACGATGCAGGCATGAAAAAGCCGCTGATCCCTTTGCAAGAATCAGCGGCTTTTATGTATTGGTTGCGGGGACAGGATTTGAACCTGTGACCTTCGGGTTATGAGCCCGACGAGCTGCCAGACTGCTCCACCCCGCAGACGAATTATAGCGGGGTTTGCTGCAATGCGCAATGGCCTGGTTTCAGACCCTCGATGACGCTGCCGCCAGGCGCCACAGCGACGTGACTTCCTTCGAGCGGGCCGCATGCAGGCTGTCCGTGGCATCTTGCGCGCGCGGGTGCGTGGGTTTCACGTCCAGGCGATCGATCACTTTCAAGCCCGCTTGCGCTATCCATTCCAGCAATTGCGCGCGCGGGCGCAGGCCCAGGTGCTCGGCCAGGTCCGACAGGATCAGCCAGCCTTCGCCGTTTGGCTCCAGGTGATCGGCCAGGCCGGCGAGGAAACCGCGCAGCATGCGGCTGTCCGGATCGTAGACGGCGTATTCGATGGGCGAGCTGGGGCGGGCCGGCAGCCATGGCGGATTGCACACGACCAGCGGCGCGCGGCCGGCAGGGAACAGGTCGGCCTGCACCACGTCGACCTTATCGAGCAAATCTAGGCGCGCCAGGTTTTCGCGCGCGCAGGACAGGGCGCGCGGGTCCTGGTCGGTGGCGACGATGCGTTCGATGCCGCGCTGCGCCAGCACGGCGGCCAGCACGCCCGTGCCGGTGCCGATGTCGAAGGCCAGGCTGGCGCGCGGGGGCAGCGGCGCGTCGGCCACCAGGCCCACGTATTCACCGCGAATCGGCGCGAACACGCCGTAATGTGGGTGGATGCGCTGGCCCAGGGCCGGCAGTTCCACGCCCGTGCGGCGCCATTCGTGCGCGCCGATCAGGCCCAGCAGTTCGCGCAGCGAGGCGACGAAGGCTGCTTCGCCACGGCCATACGCCTCATTACACGCCAGTTTCACGTCCGGCGCGCGGCGCAGCGGGATCGTGTAGTCGGCGTCAAAAGGCAGCAGCAGCATGGCCAGTGTGCGGGCGCGCTGCGACTGGGCCTGGCGGTGCAGGTGGAACGCTTCCGTGGCGGACGGTTCCGGTTTTGCCAGCTTGGCGGCCATGGCTTTTTTGCTCGGTTTGTCGTTCTTGTGGTCGGCGCGCCGCGCCAGCGCCTGCAGCAGCTGGCGCGCGTTCTGGAAGTCGCCACGCCACAGCATGGCCGTGCCTTCGCAGGCCAGGCGGTAAGCCTGGTCGGCCGTCGTGCGGTCATCGGCGATGACGACGCGCTTGGGTGGCGGCATGCCGCTTTCCGAGCGCCAGCGGGCCGAATGTTCGGCGCCGTTTTCGCTCCAGTGGATCTGCGGATGAACGGTAGGGGAAGAGGTGTCGGACATGGGATTCAATCGATAGAAGGGGGCGCGCGGCATGGTCGCCTGCGCAGGCCGTCTTCCATTATACGTCGCTGGCCGTGCCGTCAGCGCTGTCCGTGCCATAGGCGAGTGCCAGCGCGCGGGCGCGCGCCTGGTCTGCGGGCGTGCTTTCCACGGTTTTTTTGGCGGCCTCGGCGGTATTGTCCGGCTGCACCAGCTTGAGCAAACGCAAACTCAGGCTGCCCGCCAGCTCGCCATTGTTGCCGCTGGCGCTGGCGCCGTCGGACGTGCCCTGATAGAGATTGCTTTGCAATTGCTGGCCCAGCAGCTTGAACAGGTCGTGCAGATTGCCGGCGAAGGTCGTGGCGGGCAACTCTTTGGCGGGCAGGGCGGCGTCACCGGATGGCGGAACTTCCTGCGCATCATTTTGCGTGTGCGCAAAGGCGCCCGCGCTGATGTTCGATTGATATTGCACTTCCAGTTCGAAGTCGAAGGTCTGGCCATCGGCCGTGGTGATCTTGCCCTTGCCGATGAAATGCGCGTTTTCATCGAGGCTGAAGGCGGCGGCGCGGCTGCTGCCTTTGGTGCCCGAGATGCTGGCACTGCCGCTGCTGAAGCTGGAACTGGCTTGCAGGTCGACCGAATCGAAGGCGATCGTGGCGCCGTCGCCGAACAGCTGGCGTGTCATGTTGCCAAGAAAATCTTGCGCCACATCGACAGTGGCGTTGCCCAGCGCATCGGTCCGTTGCGACAGTCCCTTGGCCGACAGGTCCAGGCCGTTTTTTGACAGGGCCACCACGTCTTGCGCCGTGCGCCGCATCAGGGGCGAGCCGGCCTGCCCCGTGCTGTTGCTGCTGCCGCTGCCCGTGCGGGACGGCTGCTGGCCAGCCAGCGTATTCGCGGCGGGTTGACGGCTGGCAAGGGCGGGAAGCTGGGACATGGTCGGTTCAAATGGGGAGGATATGCCAATTAACGGCAAGTTCTTCCCATTCTTTAACCATTCGAGCCTGTCCCAGTAGATCTTAGTGGTGGTGCGCCCAGTTACCGTCCGCCGACTCCAGGTAAGACTTGACGGCATCGGCCTGGCCCGTGGCGTGACGCTTGAGTTCGCCGCATGCGCAAATGCCCTGATACGGCTGGATATGCGAGCAGGCGGAGACTTTTTGCAGGTAGACCTGCATGGATTTGTGACATTTTACGCACTTGAAGGTGAGGCTGCGGGCGGCTTTCATGGGGTTCCTTGAATTGTTGCGGGGCGTAGGCGGTGCCTGCGCGAAGGCGGCGATTTTAACGCACTCCGGCCATCGTTACACGTTGTTGCATCTGCGCCACGCGCAGGTCAACTGAATCCGCGCCATGACGTTGAACGTATATAGGAGGTCGTCTGACCGCCGTTGAAGAGGTAGCACCATGGACAAGCATGACAAGGAAAAGCCTGTACAGCCCGCCAAGGAGCTGGTCAGGAAGTGGCTGAAAGCGGAGCTGGCACAACGCCGGCCCCCGCCCGACCCCGAGCAGATCCGCCGCGAACTGGGCTGGGATATGCTCAAGCTGTGCCGGGAGCCGGCCAGCCGCTAGCGACCTAGTGCACCGTCACCACGCTCTTGCCGCCGGAGCCGGGCTGGACCAGGATCTTGGTGGCGATGCGCTCCGTCATTTCCTGGACGTGCGAGATGACGCCCACTTTGCGGCCCATCGCTTGCAGGCCGTCGAGCGCATCCATGGCCACGCGCAGGGTTTCCGTGTCCAGGCTGCCGAAGCCTTCGTCGATGAACAGCGATTCCACGCGCACGCGGTTCGAGGACAGCGAGGCCAGGCCCAGCGCCAGGGCCAGCGAGACGAGGAACGATTCGCCGCCCGACAGCGAGTGCACGGAGCGCAGCTCGCCGCCCATGTCCTGGTCGCGCACCATCAGGCCCAGCGACGGCTTGTCCGGATTGTCGATGCGTTCGAGCTGATAGCGGCGCGCCAGATGCTGCAAATGCGCATTCGCATAGCCGAGCAGCACTTCCAGCGTGAATTGCTGCGCGTAGTTGCGAAATTTCTTGCCGTCGGCCGAGCCGATCAAGTCATCCAGGCTGGCCCAGCGCCGCTCGATGACGGCTTGCGCCTCGATTTGCGCCAGCATCGCTTGCGCGCTGTGGCGCCTGGCGTCGTCCTGCGCGATGGCCAGGCGTAAGCGCGTCGCTTCCTGGTTGGCCGCCTGGCGTTCCAGCACCAGTGCGTCCAGCGCCGCCTGCAGCGCGGCCACGTCCATTTCCAGCGCTTCCGGCGGCTGCTGCACGTGCGCAGCCAGCTGCTGCCGGCGTTCGGCCAGCACGGAAACGGCCGCCGTGTGGCGGTCGGCGATCACTTGCAGGGCCTCGCGTTCGGCGCGCATGGCGTCCGGCGCGATGGCCAGGTGCGCGTGCAAGCCGGCCATGTCGGCGGGTGCGTGACCAGGGTGGGCAAGCTGGAACCGGCGCAGCCAGTCGTGCAGCGCGGCGGTGGCGCCGTGTTCCTGTTCCCGCAAGGCGGTCAGGCGCTGCGACAGCTGCGCGCACGCTTCCTCCAGGCGCGTGCGCTGCTGGCTGGCCGATTGCGCCGCCGTTTGCTGCTGCGCCAGCAGCTCTTTGGCAGCGGCGATGGCGCCTGCCAGCGCGCCTTCCACCTCGGTCACGGCTTGTCCCTGCCATAGCGCGTTGCGTCCGGCTTGCAGTGTCGTGCGCTGTTTGTCGGCGGCGGCAAACGCGGCGTGGGTCTCCTGCGCCGTTTGCTGCGCCTTGCCGGCGGCCAGCAGCGCCGCGTCCAGCTGCGCGGCCAGGGTGGCCAGCGCGTGGAGGCGGCTGTCCTGCTCCGCCTGCTGTTTCAGCCATTGCCGGCTTTCCGTTTCACGCGCCGTGCGGAAGGCGGCCGGGCTGGCGCGCCAGCTGTCTTTCCAGTCCTCGGCGCCGTCGGCGTCGGTAAACGCGCCATCGAGCTGCGCCAGCAAGGCATCGAGCGCGGTGCGCGCCGTCTCGCCCTTGTCGGCGTTGCCCGCTTGCTGCGCCTGCAGCTGTGCCAGCCGCGCCTGTGCATCGGTGACGCTGCTGGTGCAGCGCGCGTGCTCGTTTGACGCCAGTTCATATGCCGCCTGCGCCTGCTCGCGCCGCGCGCTGGCCTGGCGCAGCGCCGTTTCCTGCTGCGCCAGCGCCTGCAAGCCGGCCGCATTGGCCGCCAGCTGCTGCGTGAACCAGTCCGCGCGCAGGTTTGCCGGCGGCAGTTGTAAGGTGTCCGCATGCGGCCGCCACTGTGCATTCAGGCTGTCGATGAGGGACGGCAGCGCAGATAATTCTTCCGCCGTCTGTGCCTGTTCGTGCGTACGGGCGGCCAGCGCCGCCTTGTGCGTGGCCAGGCGTTCCACATTGCCGCGCGCTTGCGAGCGGCAAGCCAGTACCTCATCCTGCAAGCTGGCCAGCATCGCCTGCAAGGCGTGATCGGCGTGGCTGTACGGATGTTCCAGCGCGCCGCAGACGGGGCAGGGCTGCTCATCCTGCAAAGTGGCCCGCAGCTGCTCGACGCTGGCCGCGCATGCCGCTTCCGCCCCTTTCAAGGACTTTTCCGCCTGCGCCAGGCGCGCTTCCAGCAACGCCGTTTGCGCCGCTTCCGCCGCGAATGCCGTACTTTCCGTTTGCGCTGCCTGCGCCAGCTGGGCCGCCCTGGCTTGCCAGTGCGCCAGCGCCTGCTGCTGGCGTGCCAGTTCGCTCCAGGTTTTTTCCGCGCTGGTCAAGATGCGCGCGTGCGCCTCCAGCTGGCCGCGCTGTTCCTGCAGCGCCTGGCCATCGATGGCTTGCACGGCCACCAGCGCCTCGCGCCGCTGCGCATCGCGCACGGCCAGCGCGGCAGCGGCGCTGGTCAGCGCCGCTTGCGCCGCCTGCGTGGCGTCAAGGGCCTGGCGCACCTGCCGGGCCGATTCAGCCATGCTGGCGTCGGCCGCATCGGCTTGCGCGGCCGCTTGGCCTGCCTGGGCAAACAATTGATCCCACAATTGCCACGCTTGGGCCAGCGCCTGCCACTGCTGGTGCGATGCCAGCCACTGGCGGCCCGCTTCCTGCTCGGCCAGCGCGGCGTGCTGGCGCTGCTGCAGCGCCTGCAGCGCGCTGCGCGCCGACTCGTTGGCCTGGTCGGCGGCCTGCGCGGCCTGCCATGCCTGGCCATGCGCGGGCAATTGCGCCAGGATGCCGGCGTCGAGCGCCTTGGCCTGATCGAGCAGGAGCGCCGCATCGCGCTGCGCCGCTTCCCTGGCAAGCAAGGCCGCCGTCGCCAGCTGCACGGCCTGCGCCAGTTGCGTTTCGGCGGCGACGGCTTGCGCCGCCTGCACGCGCGACGCTTCCAGTGCGGCGCCGCTGCCGGCGATGTCGCTGGCCAGGCGCGCCACGTCGTCGATCAGGGGCCGCGCCGGCTGCAGCAGTTCCCATTGCGCCAGCGCCGTGCGGCGTTCTAGCGCGGCGGCGCGTTCGGCATCCGCGCTGCCCAGCGCTTCTTGCGCCGCCGTCACCTGGGTTTGCAGCTTGTGCGTCTCCTGGTGCCAGCGCTGCTGCAGTTCCAGCACCGCCTTGCGCAAGTCGATGTGTTGCAGGGTGTTCTCGGCCGCGCCGCACTGCGCCTCGGTGGCGGCGCGCTCTGCCGGTGACAAGGGCCGCTGGTCGGCCAGTTTTTCGCCCAGGCGTTCGAGGATCTGCTTTTCCTTCTTTGCCCGCTCGAAGGCGCGCATGGAAATGTCGGTATAGATGCTGCTGCCCGTCAGGGTTTCCAGCAACTCTCCCCGTTCATTGTCTTCCGTCTTGAGGAAGGTGGAAAACTCGTTCTGCGCCAGCAGCACGGCGCGCGTAAACTGGTCGAAGGACAGGCCGATGCGTTTTTCGATCTCGTCCTTGACTTCCGTCTTGGTGCCGCCGATGGCTTGCAGCGCGGGCAACTGGTGCAAGCTCATGGCGGTCGCCTGCAGCGCCCCTTCGGCCCGGGTGCGCGAGCGGCGCACGCTCCAGCGCGCGCGGTAGCTGGCGCCGTCGTTGCCGACAAAGTCCACTTGCGCGTAGCCGTCCGGCGTGCCGCGGCGCAGCAGGGTGCGCGTATCCTGGGCGTTGACGGTTTCCTTGCCCACGTCGGGCAGGGCGCTGCCCCGGCCCAGCACTTTCAGCAAACGCGGCGTGGCGTCGTACAGGGCCAGGCACAGGGCGTCGAGCAGGGTGCTCTTGCCCGCGCCCGTGGGGCCGCTGATGGCGAACAGGCCGGAAGACGCCAGCGGCTCCTGCTGGAAGTCGACTTCAAATTCGCCGGCCAGCGAGGCCAGGTTTTTACCGCTGATTTTCAGGATTTTCATGGTTTTTCAGGAGCAGTCAGGCGCCGGGCAGCAGCAGTTCGGCCAGCGCCGAGAGGAGTTCGGGCGGCGCTTCCTTGGCGTATTTTTGCTGGTACAGGCGGCGGAAGATATCGTCGGGTTGCAGCTGGCTCAATTGGTCGAGCGTCATGTTCTCGGGCGCGCTGCTGCGCGCGGTGCTCGAGGTTTCGATCTTTGCCAGGCGCACCGGCTTGCCGTCGAGCGCCGTTTCGATGCGCGTGCGCAGGCCCGGCTCGGGCGCGTCCAGGCGCACGCGCACTTCCAGGAGCGGTTGCGCCTCGGCCGGTGCGTCAGGTACGTCGAGGGCGGCCAGCTGCGCCAGCACTTCGGCTATCGGCGCCGGCGTGGCGGGCACGCGCAAGAGGGGCACGGCGCGCGGCACCTCGATGACGCGCACCGACTGCAGCGTTTCGCCGTCGATATCGAGGCACAGCACCTGGTGGCGGTAGTTCACTTCGGCAAACGACAGGGGGATCGGGCTGCCGCAATAGCGGATATGTTCTTGCCCGCCGACGGCCTGCGCCTTGTGCAAATGGCCCAGCGCCGCATACGCGATGGCGGTATCAAATATCCCCGACGGCAGCATCTCGGTGCCGCCGATGACGATGCGGCGCTCGGAATCGTTGGACATTTCGCCGCCCACCATGTGGCAGTGGCCCATGGCAAGAATGGCTTGTCCGGGCTGGCGGCGCGCCAGCGCCAGGTCCGTCAACTGGCGGTACAGCAGGGCGATGCCGCCCAGGTAGGCATCCTGGGTGTCGCCGGCGGGCAGCTTCGGTACGTCGCCGGGACGCAAAAAGGGCACGGCCAGGCACCAGGCCTGCACCCGCCCATCGGCGCCCGACAGTGGCAGCAGCAGGCGTTCCAGGTCGATGTCGCCATTCTCGCCGCGCAGCAAATGGCCGATCACGTGCGTGCCGTGCGCGGCCAGCAGGGGGGCGGGCGCTTCCAGCCGGCCGGCCGAATCGTGGTTGCCGGCGACGACGATCAGCTGCAGCGCGGGCAGGCGCGCGCGCGCCTGCTGCAGGAACACGTACAGCTGCTTTTGCGAGGCGGCCGACGGGTTGGCGTTGTCGAACACGTCGCCAGCGACGAGCAGCACGTCGACGCGTTCGGCCACGAGCGTGTCGAGCAGCCAGTCGAGGAAGCGCTGGTGTTCGTAGCCCCGTTCATAGTTGTGCAGGGTCTGGCCCAGATGCCAGTCGGAAGTGTGCAGCAGGCGCATGATGGGGCAAGGGTAGGGAAGACAGGCGCCAATATAGCAGGAATGACTGGGGGCGGACCTGGCCTTCAATCTACCGTCGCGCCGGCGCGATAGGTATTGCGCCCATCCTGCTTGGCCTGGTACAGCAGTACGTCGGCCCGCTGCAGCAGCACTGCGGGCGAGATGTCTTCGTCGCGGTAGAAAGCCAGGCCGATGCTGGCGGAAATGCGCACGGTGATGCCGTCGAGTTCGAACGGCTGCTGCATGGCGGTGACGATCTTTTCCGCCAGCAGAGCCGCGTCGTCGGGCCGGGTGATCTGTTCCATGATGATGGTGAATTCGTCGCCGCCCAGGCGGGCGATGATGTCGGTGACGCGCATGGTCTGCGTCAGGCGCTGGGCGAAGGCGCGCAGCAGGGCGTCGCCGGTGCCGTGGCCATGTGTGTCGTTGACGGGCTTGAAGCGGTCGATATCCATGTACATGACGGCCATCAGGTGCCGCTGCCGGCGACTGGCGTGCATGGCATCGCTGAGTTTTTGCTGGAAGCCGGCGCGGTTCGACAAGCCGGTCAGCGCATCGACCTGGGCCAGCTTCAGCAGACGCTGTTTTTCGCGCTTTTGCACGGTGATATCCTGGCGCATCACGTGAAAACCCACCACCTGCAGCTTGTCTTCGCCGATCTGCGGAATGTAGATCACTTCCATGCAGCGCTCGATGCCTTCTTTTTCATCATCCTCTTCAAAACTCAGGGTTTCGCCAGCCAGCACGCGCTCGATATACGGCGCCACCGTGCGGTAGCGCGCCTCGCCGACGGTCTCGCGCACGCTGCAGCCCAGCGCCTGCCGGCCCGTCAGGCAGAGTTCGCGCTCATAGGCGATGTTCAGAAAGCGGTAGACCAGGTCGGCGTCGATGTAGGCGATCATGGCCGGCAGGGTGTCGGCGATGGTGCGCAGGCGCGCTTCGCTTTCCAGCAGCGCCACTTCCGATTCGCGCAAGGTGGTGATGTCGTCCAGGCTGCCCACGTAGCCTTCGATCCGGCCGTCGATGAGGATGGGGGCAATTTTGACGGAGACCCAGACCAGCCTGCCGTTGCGCTGCAGGCAGCGCAAGGTGGACTGGAATGGCGCATGGCTGAGCGTGAGTTGTTCCAGTGCCACGTGCATCAGCGGATAGTCGTCCGGGTGCAGGGCGCTGGTCCAGCCGGCGCCCAGGGCGGCGGCGCGCGGCAGGCCCGTGATCGATTCGAAGGTGCGGTTGACGTAGGTGCAGCGGCGCTGGCGGTCCAGGCGCACCAGGCCGAGCGGCGAGGCGTCGTTGACGGCGGCCAGCTCGGCCTGTTTCTGGCGCAGTTCCAGTTCCTGCTGGCGGCGCTGCGAGACATCCTCGGCGATGCACAGGATATGTTCGATCTGCTGGCGCTCGTCAAACACGGGTACGGACACGGCGTGCACGTAGCGCAGGCTGCCGTCCGCCAGGCGCAGCGGCTTTTCCGTATGGTCGATGACGCCGCGTTCGGCCAGGATGGCGTGGTCGTCCTCGGCGTCGTGCAGGCCGAAGTCGGGTGGAAAGGCCTGGCAATCGGTCTTGCCGATGACGTCGGCGGCCAGGTGGCCGGTGATATCCTCTGCCGCCTTGTTCCACACTTCCATCTGGCCGAAATTCTCCGGGCGTGCGCTTTTCACGTAGACCAGCACGGGCAAATGGTCGATCAGCGACTGCAGGAAGCTGCGGTTATCCTGCAGCGCCAGTTCGTCATGCTTGCGCGCGCTGATGTCGCGCGAAGTGACGGCCACGCCGTCGGTAATCGGCACCACCTGGTGGCGCAGCCAGCGCGTGCCGCCCAACGCCAGCGGCAGCTCGAATTCGTCTTCCAGCGGCTGGCCCGTTTCCATCACCTGCACGAAGCGCTGGAAGAAACGCTCGTCGCGCAGCAGCGGCACCCGCGGCAGCACGCGCTGGCCCAGCAGTTCGGAGCGTGGCTTGCCCAGCATGTCGGCGGCCCGTTCGTTGACGTCGGCGAAAATGAAGTCTTCCACCGGCTTGCCCGGTGCGGGGCGCCAGGCTTTCAGCAGCAGCACGGAGTCGAGGCTGCCCTGGTGGGCTGCGCGCAGCAAGGCTTGCGTTTCCTTTGCCTGGCGGATGCTGCGGCGCAGGCGTGCGCTCTGGCGCATCAGCAGGGCTGTAAAGCCGGCAATGAGCACGCTGGCGGCAAGCAGCGCGCCGAGATACACGAGGCGGCGCTGTTCGAAGCGTGCCAGGGCGACGCCGCGGCTCACGCCTACCACGGCCAGCAGCGGGTAGCGCGCCAGTTCGCGGTAGCTGTAGATGCGCGCCGTCGTGTCCACCGGCGGCTCGATCAGCAGTTCTTCGGCGGCATGCTGGGGTGGCCCGGGCATGCGGAAGTCGATGCGGTCGCTGAGGATGCGCTGTTCGCCGATGCGCCCCACCGTCAGGCCGCTGTCGCGCGCCACCAGCATCAGCGCACCTTGTTCATCGAGGTCCAGGCGGTCGTAATCGTCGACAAAATAGGTCGGGTCGACGTGGATGATGATGGCGCCGGCAAAGCGGCCCTGCGCATCGTTCAGGCGGCGCGCCAGGCGGATGGTCCAGTGCTTGCTGGCCGCGTCGAGCATGGGCGTGTCGACCATGGCCGTGTCGGATGCATTGGCGGCCAGCGCCCTGAAAAATGCCTGGCTGGCCAGGTTCTCCGGCCAATACGCATTGGCGCTGTCGATCACATTGCCCTGCGCGTCGATGAGGGCGATCGGCAAGGCCAGCTTAGACGGCAGCACGCTGTCGAGCAGACCCTGGCGGCGCATGAATTCATTCAGGCGCAGGCCGCCCTCCGTTTCCTCGTATTTGAGCTTGAACAATTGCGTGGCGTGGTCCGACTGGCGCAGGGTGAAACTGGTATGGTCGGCCAGGGTGCGCGCCAGCGACTGGCTGACGGCCACGGCGTCGCGCACGGCGCTGGCGCGCTCCTGGCCCACCTGGTACAAGACGGCCGCCCACAGCGCCAGCAGCAAGATGAGCGCGAACAGGGGCACCAGGCTGAGACGGTACAGGCGGCGGGCAAGGCGTTGCAGGGGTCTTGTTATCGCTATCACGGGCGCTTGCAGGCTATAGTCATGGTAAAGGGGAGGGGCGGCGTGGCGCGCATGATAGCCGATTCGGCTGCCTTGCGCGTAACCCTGTTGCTGCCGCTCCCATCGTCTGTTCACGGTCTGTCGCTGGGCTTATTCTGCGTTAAATCAAGTATCCGTGGTGCCGCGCACGCTAAAAAAAGCACGCCAGCGACGATACGGGCTGGCGGCGTGGCAGAAAAAGTACAATTGCGCCCCCATCCTCATTAAAATGGGTGCTTCTACCTTCCATATCGAAAGTTGTCATGCAGAGTAAAAAGCCCGACGCGGCAAGACTGGACAAGATCGTGGCCGAAGCGCGCCGCGCCGCCGACCAGCGCGAGAGCGGCTACCGCGAGCGCTCGCTGAAGATGTATCCATGGGTATGCGGCCGCTGCACGCGCGAATTCACGCGTGCGAATGTGCAGCAACTGACGGTGCACCACCGCGACCACAATCACGACAACAATCCGCCGGACGGCAGCAACTGGGAGCTGCTGTGCCTGTATTGCCACGACAATGAGCACTCGCGTTACCTGGAAGCGGACCGTGGCGCCGGCCTGCTGTCGGCCGATGTGGCGCCCGCGACGCACAATCCGTTCGCCGCGCTGGCCGGCCTGATCAAGAAGAAGGACTGAGCGGGCCGCGCCGCTTTCCCCATGCGCATCTTGCTGACCGAAGACGACCCGCAACTGGGCCGCGCCACGCAGATCGGCCTGGAACAGGGCGGCCATGCCGTCGACTGGGTCACGAGCGCTGAACACGCGCACACGGCAGTGCGCCTGCACGACTATGACTGCATCCTGCTCGACCTGGGCTTGCCGGGGCAGGATGGCATGCAGGCGCTGGGCGTGCTGCGCGACAATGGCTACAGCGGCGCCGTGCTGATCGTCACGGCGCGCGACACGGTGGGTGAGCGCATCGCCGGCCTGGACGCGGGCGCCGACGACTTCATCGTGAAACCGTTCGACCTCGACGAGCTGGCCGCGCGCATCCGCAGCGCCTGCCGCCGCGCCGCCGGCCGCCTGCGCGAGCACCTCGTGCATGGCGAGCTGGTGCTCGATATCGCCGACCGGCAGGTGACGCAAGCGGGATTGCCCGTGACCTTGACGGTAAAGGAGTTCCGCATCCTGCAATTGCTGCTGGAGCACGGCGGCCGCGTGCTGAGCCGGGAACAGCTGGAGAAAAACCTGTACAGCTGGGGGGATGAAGTGGAAAGCAATGCCGTGCAAGTGCATATCCACCACCTGCGCAAGAAGCTGGGGCGGGACTTGATACGCACCGTGCATGCGATCGGCTACTGCATCGACAAGTCCAAAGCGGCTTGACGAAGGCGGCCCCGAGGCCGCCCGTTCTGCTCATGACCGGCAGGTCATCACAGCATCAGAAATCGACGGAGGCCGACAGCCACAAGCGGCGACCGTCCATGCTGTTGACATAGCGGTTGGCGTAGGTCAATGCCGGGGCGCGGTACGGCTGATAGTCGATGAAGTCCTTGTTGAGCAGGTTGTACACGGCCGCGTTCAGGGTCACGCGCTGGTTCAGCTGATAGCTGCTGCCCAGGTGCAGCATGGTGTAGCCCTTGTAGTCGCCCAGCGCGGCCTTGGCGGCGCGCGTGGAAGCCGAGGTGCCCGGATCGCGGAAGCGTTCGCTGCGGTATTCGGCGCGCAGCCAGCCATTCCATGCGCGCGAGATATCCCACGAGAGGCGCGCGTTGACGGCGTGCTTGGGCGTGTCGCTCAGCGGTTTGCCGGCGTTGCTGCCGCTCTTCTGTTCGCTTTCCGTGTAGGTGTAGTTGGCGCTGGCCGACAGCGCCTTGCCCAGTGGGAAGCGGGTGTTCAGCTCGACGCCGCGCGTGACGGCCTCATCCACGTTGACCGACTGGCCGAACGCATCGACGTTGGGCCAGTTGCCGAAGCTGACGCAGCCGGGACGGTTCGGCGACGGGCGGTAGTCGCAGTTGACGAGGCCGGTGCCCGTGGTGATCTTGTCCTTGAATTCGTTGTTGAACAGGGAGCCGCTGGCGGTCCAGCCCGCCAGGTTGTCGAAATACGCGCCGATTTCTGTTGTCGTGCTCGTTTCCGGCTTCAGGTTCGGGCTGCCGACGAGGGGAATCGTGCCCTGGCCGCCGAAACCGTTGATGCCTGGCGACAGTTGTTCCACGCGCGGCGTCTTGTAACCCTTGCTGACGCCACCCTTGACGGTCCAGCTCGGCGTCGCGTTCCACACGGCATACGCGCGGGGGCTGGTCTGGCCGCCGAAGATGCTGTGATCGTCATAGCGGGCGCCGAAGGTCAGCGCGAGATGCTCCAGCACCTGCCATTCGTCTTCCACGAACAGGGCTTTTTGCGTGAATTCGAATGTCTTTGGCGCCACGCCATCCGTCATTTCCGCTTTCCACCATTGCGCGCCGACGGTCGCCATGTGTTTGCCCAAAGGCATGACCAATTTGGTGTCGAACACCTGGCTTTCCACTTCCAGCGTGCGCGCGCTGCCGGCCACGGCGCCCGGCGTGCCTGGCGGAATCGTGCGGCCCAGGGTTTCCGTCTTGTTCACCATGTAGCTGCTGTCGAGGGTGCCGAAGCCGAAGCGGCCCGTGTGCGACAGGGTCCACTGGTCGCGCTTGTATTTCTGCTCGGGACCGTAGCCGCCCTGCAAGCCCAGGGTACCCAGCTGCTTTTTCGAATTGTCGTAGGTCTGGCGGCCCGCGTCCGCGTCGAGGATGACGGTGTGGGTGCGGTTGGGCGTAAAGGCCAGGCGCGCACCAAAGTTTTCAATGTCCGCGCGCACGGGGTTGGCGCCCATGTTCGGCGCGGTTCCCGGACCGTCCGCGCCGTTGTAGCGGATGTCGGCCGCATCGCGGCGCTGCTTGCTGCCGCGCAGGGACAGGCCCAGCAGGTCGGTGGCGATGGGGCCGCTCAGGTAGAAGCGGCCGTTTTTCACGTCGCCGAAATCCGATTCTTCCTGCACAGTGTAGTCGGCCGAGACGGAACCCATCCACTGCTTGCCCACCTTGCGCGTGATGATGTTGATCACACCGCCCATGGCGTCCGAGCCGTACAGGGTCGACATGGGGCCGCGGATGATTTCGATGCGCTCGATGGCGGCTAGCGGCGGCATGAAGCTCGTTTGCGTGCCGCCGAAGCCGTTCGGCGTGACATTGCCGGCCGCGTTCTGGCGCCGTCCGTCGATCAGCACCAGGGTGTAGTCGCTGGGCATGCCGCGGATGCTGATGTTCATGCCGCCCGTCTTGTCGCCCGCCGCACCCACGTCGATGCCTTCCACGCTTTCCAGCGCCTGCGTCAGGTTGCCGAAGCGCTCCTTCGACAGCTCTTCACGCGTCAGCACGGTAATGGAAGCCGGCGCCTGTTTGATGTCCTGCTCGAAACCGGAGGCGGAGACCACCACTTCGGGCATGCTGGCAGGCGTGCCCGTCTGGGCGTAGGCCGGCAGGCAGGACAGGGCGGTCAAGGCCAGGGCCAGGGTGGTGGGACGCGGCAGGCGCGCGCGGCGGGTGCGGTTGGACATGCAAACTCCTGGAGGGTGGATTAATGATTGGTCTGTCTTACTTTGGTAATGGGAATCATGGGGGCAATAAGAATCATTTACAATTGCACGCGTAGCATCCCAAAAAATATGCCGTTCCGGATCATGCGCAGAAGTTCTTAAGAGATTCTTAACAAGCTGGCCGGGAATGTGCCGCGCTTGCTTGGCGTCGGCTGCGGCGTCGTGCGCCTGGGCTGCGTGCATTGCCGGGCAATCCGATCGCGATAAAACGTGCAAGTGTCACGCGGAATGCGGTATCTTTCTGCTATGCCTAGCCCACACCAGCCCATTTCTTCCGAGCTCCCCCCGTTATCGCTGGCCGCCGCGCGCGCCTTGCACCTGGCCGCGCAGGGTTTGCTGCAGGCGCGCCGCAAGAAAGCCGTGAAGGCTGACGTGCTGGCCGCGGTGCGCCAGATGGGCGTGCTGCAGATCGACACCATCCACGTCGTGGCGCGCAGCCCGTATCTGGTGCTGTGGAGCCGGCTGGGCGACTATCCGCAGCCGTGGCTGGAGCAATTGCTGGCCGAGGGCGCGCTGTTCGAATACTGGGCGCATGAAGCGTGCTTCGTGCCCATCGAAGACTATGGCCTGTACCGCCACCGCATGCTGGACCCGGCCGCCATGGGCTGGAAGTATTCGGTGAAATGGATGGCCGAGCAGGGCGACGCCGTGGCCTCGGTGCTCGAGCATATCCGCACCAACGGCGCCGCGCGCTCGGCCGACTTTGAACGCACGGACGGCAAGGCGGGCGGCTGGTGGAGCTGGAAGCCGGAAAAGCGCTCGCTGGAGGTACTGTTTACGTCGGGCGTGCTGATGATCGCCAAGCGCCATCAGTTCCAGCGTTATTATGACCTGGCCGAGCGCGTGCTGCCTGGCTGGCACGATGGCTTGCTGCCGCCTGAAGAGCAGGTGCGCCGGCGCCTGCTGCTGGCCAGCGTGAAGGCGCTGGGCCTGGCGCGGGCCAGCTGGATCAGCGACTACTTCCGCACGAAACAAGCGCGCGCCAGCCTGGCGCAGGATTTGCAGGCGCTGGTGGACGAGGGCTTGCTGCTGCGCTGCACGGTGGCCGGCTGGGATGATGCCGTCTACGTGCATGCGGAGCATGGGCAATTGCTGCACGACGCGGCGGCGGGCAAGCTCTCGCCCACCCTGACGACGATTTTATCGCCGTTCGATCCCGTCGTCTGGGACCGGCGCCGCGCGCTGGAACTGTTCGGCTTTGACTACCGGCTCGAATGCTACACGCCCGCTGAAAAACGCCGGTATGGTTACTTTACCCTGCCGATTTTGCGGCGCGGCGCGCTGGTGGGGCGCCTGGATGCCAAGGCGCACCGCGCGCAGGGGCGCTTCGAGATCAAGTCGCTGGTGCTGGAAGACGGCGTGCGCCTCAGTGCCCGCCTGGTGCAGGACGTGGCCGGCGCCGTGCAGCGCCTGGCGCTCTGGCATGCCTGTCCGCAGGTCGAGATAGCCCAGGCACAGCCGGCAGCCTTCGGTGCGTTGCTGGCTGAGGCGCTGCACGACGGCGGCGCTGTCGCAAGGCGGGCCGCATGATGCTGCCGCCGGCTCCTGCCCACCTGCTCGACGCTGACGGCGTGCCATGTTTTGGCCGCTACACGGGGCAATTGAATGCCTTCGACTGGGCCGCGCTGGCGCCGCCGCATGCGCGCGGCGCCCTCTGGCGCCTGTTCCACCACAAGCGCTGGCATTACGTGGCCCTGTCTACGCCCGCCCTGTTCTGCGGCGTGGCCATCGTCGAGCTGGGCTGGACCAGCACGGCGTTTGCGTATGCTTTCGACCGCCACAAGGGCAAGATCGTGGCCAGCTTTTCGCAGGATGGCATCCCCGGCCTGTGCGCCTCGGTGGCGCCGCATGCGGGCGCCAGCAGCCGTTTCCGCTTCCTCTCGCACCTGATCTCCATCGAGGCGCAGCCGCAGCAGCGCTACCGTTTGCAGCTCGATTGCGGTCTTTTCGGCATCGATGCGGAATTCGGCCCGCCCGTGGCGCCGACCCTGCTGGCGATCGGGCCGGTGGCCGAGGGCGGCAGCGTGCATGCGACGCAAAAGTCGGGTGGCCTGCCCTTGTGGGGCAGCGTGCGCTGCGGCGCCATCGGCTACAGCCTCGATGACGGTGTGGCCAGCTTCGACTATTCGAACGGCTTGCTGGCGCGCGAGACGGAATGGCGCTGGGCCTCGGCGCATAGCCTGGACCTGGGTTTCAATCTGCAGGCCGGCTATTTCGGCGCGCATGAAAACGCGCTGTGGCTCGATGGCCAGCTGTATGCGCTGGGGCGCGCGCATTTCGACTTCAATCCCGACAACCCGCTGGCGCCGTGGCACGTATGGACGGACGACGATTTGCTGGACCTGCACTTCAAGCCGGAAGGGGCGCGGCGCGAAGATAAAAACCTGGGGATCGCCGCCAGCCGCTACATCCAGCCCATCGGCACTTTCAGCGGCTGGGTACGCACCAGCGCGCAATCTCCCAAGCGCATCGTGGCGCAGCTGGCGGGCGTGACGGAAAGCCACCGCTCGCGCTGGTAGGCGCGCGCGGTTTTTTTGCGAAACGCGCCACAAGGTCAAGTTTTTTTGACGGCGCATCCTATACACTGGCGCAGCCACTCCGGCAATCCCGCTCCGGCAATCCATGAGGCCAGAACATGAGTATCCGTAATCTCGACAAGTTGTTCAAGCCGGCCTCGGTGGCCCTGATCGGCGCCACGGCGCGCGACCACAAGCTGGGCGCCATCGCCCTGGCCAACCTGCTGGGGGGCGGCTATCAAGGCGACATTTGGCCCGTCAATCCCAAGTACGACGAGCTGATGGGCCTGAAATGCTACCGCAAGCTGTCCCAGTTGCCCAAGGCGCCGGACCTGGCCATCATCTGCACGCCGCCCGCCACCATCACGGCGCTGATCCGCGACCTGGGTGCGCTGGGCACGCGCGCCGCCATCGTCATGACGTCCGGCCTCGATCCCGTGCGCGAGCAGTCGCTGCGCCTGGCCATGCTGAAAGCGGCCAAGCCGCATCTGCTGCGCATCCTCGGTCCCAACAGCATGGGGCTGCTGGTGCCGAAACTGGGCTTGAACGCCAGCTTCGCCCACCTGGGCGCGACGAGCGGCAAGATCGCTTTCGTGTCGCAGTCGGGCGCGCTGGTATCGGGCGTGCTCGATTGGGCCAACGCGCACGGCGTAGGCTTTTCCAAGTTCATATCGCTCGGTGGCAGCTATGACATCGATTTCGGCGACCTGCTCGACTACCTGGCCGGCGACATCGACACGGCCGCCATCCTGCTGTACATGGAAGACATCCAGGCGGCGCGCAAATTCATGTCGGCGGCGCGCGCGGCCGCGCGCAGCAAGCCCGTCATCGTCCTGAAGGCGGGACGCGAGGCGGAAGGCGCCGCCGTGGCGGCCTGGCATACGGGCGCGCTGGCCGGTTCCGACGCCGTGTACGACGCGGCCATCCGCCGCGCCGGCATGCTGCGCGTGTATTCGGCCGAAGAGCTGTTCGACGCGGTGGAAACGCTCACGCATATCCGTTCGCAGCGCGGCGAGCGCCTGGCGATTTTGTGCAACGGCGGCGGCCTGGGCGTGATGGCCACCGATGCGCTGGTGGGCAGCGGCGGCAAGCTGGCCGAGCTGTCGCCCGATACCGTGATCGCGCTGGAAAAGGCGCTGCCACGCGGCTGGTCGCACGACAACCCCGTCGGCTTGCCCGGCGACGCGCCCGTGCAGCGCTATGTCGACGCCATCAAGCCGCTGCTCGACGAGCCGCAGGCGGACGCCTTGCTGCTGCTGCACGCGCCCACGGCCATGGTCTCGTCGATCGACATCGCCGAAGCCGTCACGCCGCTGATCAAGGCCACCTCGCGCACGGTGCTGTCGTGCCTGCTGGGCGGCACCACCGTGGCGCCCGCACGCCAGGTCTTCAACCGGGCCGGCATTCCCACCTACGATACGCCGGAAAAGGCCGTGCATGGCTTCATGCAGATCGTGCAGTACCGGCGCAACCAGGAAACTCTGATGCAGGTGCCGGCGCAGCTGCCCATGTCGGCCACGCCGCGCCGCGCGCGCGTGCGTGAAATCGTCGCCGCCGCGCTGGCGGCCGGCCAGACGGTGCTGGGCGAGTGCCGCTCGAAGGAAATCCTGGCCGCCTACGGCATCCCGGTGGCCATCACGCGTATGGCGGCCGACGTGGAAGAGGCGCTGGCCGTGGCGACGGACATCGGCTACCCGGTGGCGCTGAAAATCCATTCGCCCGACATCGCCCACAAATCCGACGTGGGAGGCGTGGCGCTCGACCTCGACACGCCCGACATCCTGCGCGCGGCCGCTGCCGCCATGCTCAAGCGCGTGCGCCGCATGCGCCCCGATGCGCTGATCGACGGCTTTACGGTGCAGCAGATGGCGCGCCGGCCGCAATCGCATGAACTGATCGTCGGTGTCACCACGGACGCCGCCTTCGGCCCCGTCATCCTGGTGGGACAGGGCGGCATCGCCGTGGAAGTGACGGCCGACCACTCGATCGGCCTGCCGCCGCTGAACATGGTGCTGGCGCGCGACATGCTGGCGCGCACGCGCGTGTCGAAACTGCTGGCCGGCTACCGCAACCAGCCGCCGGCCGACATCGACGCCATCTGCTACACCCTGATCCAGGTGGCCGAACTGGTGGCCGATATCGGCGAGCTGGCCGAACTCGACATCAACCCGCTGGTGGCCGACGCGGACGGCGTGATCGCCCTCGACGCGCGCATCCGTTTGCAACCGGGCCAGAAGAGCGACCGCCTGGCCATCCGCCCGTACCCGCAAGAGCTGGAAGAGCAGGTGACATGGATGGGGCAATCCATTTTGCTGCGCCCCATCCGCCCGGAAGACGCGCCGCAGCACATGGACCTGTTCAATGCGCTGGACCCGGACGACGTGCGCCTGCGCTTCTTTACTTCCATGCGCGAGCTGCCCGTGTCGCAGCTGGCGCGCCTGACACAGATCGATTACGACCGCGCCATGGCCTTCATCGCCACGCATACTGGCCCGGACGGCAAGCCGGAAACCCTGGGCGTGGTGCGCGCCGTGGCCGACCCGGACAATATCCACGCCGATTTCGCCATCGCCGTGCGCTCGGCCCTGAAAGCCAAGGGCCTGGGCCACATCCTGTTTGAAAAGCTGGTCGACTACTTCCGCAGCCGCGGCACGGAAGCGCTGGTGGGCGAGGCGATGGCGCGCAACAAGGGCATGCAGCGGCTGGTGAAAAGTTTTGGCGGCGAAGTCACGCCATCGGAAGAGCCGGGCGTGGTCAACCTGCATATCGGCCTGCGCGCGCCGTAAAAGAAAGCGCGGCTGGCCCGCCGCGGGTTTGTGCAGGATCAAACCCACCGCTGTCGGTAGTCTTTACACTTTCACTTCCAGGATCAGACATCCAGCGCATTTTCGGGAGTGAGTGCATGCTTACGGCAACATATATATTGGTTTCCCTGTCGGTGGAACAGGCAAGTATCCGCATGAGTTTGTTGGCATTTCAAAAATACATGCAGACGCAGTTGCGCCAGCAGAGCAGGTTGAGCCTGGCGCAACTGCAGTACACGGGCGACTGGTTGAACCGGCTGTACCAGGGCGGCTACTGGCGCAAGGTGGAGATGTATCTGATCCCCGCCATTCGCCAGGCCACGCCGCATGCGGATGACTTGCTTGACGGATTGCTCGATGAGCTGAACGGCTTGAACCATGCGGCGCTGGAAAGCATCAATCTGGTGCAGCAGCGCGCGGGCATCGCCATCGACCATTCCGAATTGCAGGCCGGGCAGCTGTGCGCGGCCATCGACGCCTTTTGCGCGGCCTTGCTGCAGCGCCTGGAAAAAGAAGAGCGCGAACTGTTCGCGCTGGCGCGCAAGGTGATCGTGGGCGAAGCGTGGTTTGCCATCGCCTATCAGTTCCTCGCCCATGATGCGCGCGCGCAGGAAGCGCGCCGTGGCAAGGCGCAAGTGCTGCCATTTGTTTTGCCCGTACCTTTGCCAGCGCCGGGCACGCCTGCTGGCGCTGCTGAAACCGCGGGTAGCGCCGGCGCCTCGGCGGACGATGCCTTGCCTGCCATCCAGCCGCCGCTGCGCGCACAGGCTTGAACGGGTAGCGAGCGCCCACCCACCCCGTTCGCCCGTTTGCGTTGGCTGCGCGCTCCGGATTTTGCGCTGGCGCCAGCAAGAAAGAAATCTTATGTTGGTCATTTGGTAACTTGCACTGACCTGTCCGATGCAATACCCCGGGCTTTGTTATGATGGTGGTTTTGATCCACGCGAAACCCGTCATGTTCGAATTTCTTTTCAAGCGTTCTGCCAGCAAGCCTTCCGCACCAGACCCTGTCGTGGCAGAACAGGCCGCCGCCTCGGCGCAGAGCGCATCGCGCCGCGCCGAACAGGTTGCGCGTGCCCACGCCGTGGCGGGCGATGAAGCCGCCGCCTTTGAATTTATTGTTTCCAGCGAATTTGCCGATGCCCGCCTGATCGCCGCTGAACACGTCCATGCCCTGCCCCTGTTGGAAAAAGTCCACCAGGCCATGCGCAACACGGACCGCCGCGTCGCCAAGCTGATGCAGGGTCGCATCGACCTGATCCGCCATCAGGCGGCGGAAACCCAGCGCGCCCAGGCCAGCATAGCCACGGCCCAGCGCCTGTTGAATGATGACAAGCTCAGTCCCAACCAGGTAGCCGAACTGGACCGTCAATGGCAAGTCATCAAGGCCACGCCCGAGCTGGCGACCGCCTTTGCCGCCGCGCGTGCCGCGCTGGCCGCGCGCCTGGAAGCGCAAGTGGTATTGCAGCGCGCCGTGATCGACGCCGTCGCCGCCGCGCGCGCGCTGGCCAGCAATGGCCAGTCCGCCGGGGAACTGGCGCAGGCGCTGGCCCGCCTGGATGCGGAACATGCGCAACATGCGCAATCGCCCGAGCGCGGCTCCTTGCCGAAACACCTGGAAAGCGATTTTATCCAGGCGCGCGAGCAGGCGCAGTCCGCTTTGCAAGCGCTGCAGCAGCACCAGGCCGTGTTCGACGCGCGCCAGGCCGCGCTGACCGAATGGCAGGCGCAGGACGCCGCCACCCTCGACGTGGATGCCCTGAAACGCGCGTGGCAAGCCCTGCCGCGCCTGCCCGAGTCGCCTCTGTCCGACAGCCTGCAGCAGCAATTTGCAGCCGTACTGGCCAGCGCCCCGGCGCCTGTGCAGATGGCGGAAACAGCGGCCACACCGGCCCATACTGCACCTGCAGCTGTACCCGCGCCGCGCAAGCCGCGCCAGGAGCTCGCGCCCGTGTCGAAAGAAGCGACGGAACAGTTCTTCAAGGTGCTCGACGCCATGGAAGCGGCGCTGCAGGATGGTTTGTTGCACGTCGCTTCCGAGCATGACAAGACTTTGCGCGATAGCAAGCACGGCCGTTTGACGCCGGCGCAAGCGGACCGCCTGGCCCATGTGCGCGGGGAATTCAAACGCCTGGCAGACTGGGCACGCTGGGGCGGCAACGTGTCGCGCGAGGAACTGGTCAAGGCGGGCGAGGAATTGCCGGCACAGGAACTGCCAATGGCCGAGCTGGCCAAGAAAGTGGGCAGCTTGCGCGAGCGCTGGAAGTCGCTCGATACCTTGTCCGGCCCCGCGCCCAAGTCCCTGTGGGAGCGTTTCGACGCCGCCTGCAGCCTGGCGTACGCGCCGGCGGCCCAGCATTTCAAGCAACTGGCCGAAGAGCGCCACGGCAATGCGGCCAAGGCCCAGGAACTGATCGCGGAAACGGCGGCCCTGGCGGCCGAAGAGAGTACCGACTGGAAACACGTCGCCTCCGCCTCGCAGCGTTTGCGCCAGGCCTGGACGCGCCTGGGCACCATCGACCGCAAGGAAAAGAAACGCCTGGATACGGAGTTCGGCGCCGCGCTGGACGCCCTGTCGAAGCCGCTGGATACGCAGCGCCAGATCGAGACGGCGCGCCGCGAACAATTGATCGTCGAGGTGGGCTTGCTCAAGCCATCGGAGCGCAACACGGTCGACATGCTGAAAGCCTTGCAGGACAAATGGCAGGAACTGGCGAAAGCCCTGCCGCTGGAGCGCCGCGCGGAACAGGCGCTGTGGCAGCGCTTCCGCGCCGCCTGCGATGATATCTTCTCCAGGCGCAAGGAAACGGCCCACGCGGCCGACCACGAGCGCCGCGAACACCTGCATGCGCGCGAAGCATTGTGCGCCAGCCTGGAAACGGCCGTCGTGCCCGAGGGCGACGACAAGGCCCGCAGCACCTTCATCCAGCACTTGCTGCGCGACACGCGTGCCGCCTGGAACGCCACCGGCCCCGTGCCGCGCGCCAGCGAAGCGAAGATCGAGCAGCGCTACCAGGCGGCTGTGGCTGGCGTGCAAGCGCAAGCGGACGCCATTGCCGAGCGCGCCGGTGCGGCCCAGGCCAACGCCCTGCGCGACAAGCTGCGCCTGGTGCAATCGCTGGAAACGGCACTGGCCGATGGCGACGCCGGCGCCGACGCGCAAGCGTGGAGCGAACGCTGGAGCGCCTTGCCAGCGCTGGACATGCAATATGAACGCAGCCTGCAGCAGCGTTTTGCCGCCGCCCAGGCGGCACTGGGCGAGGGCAGCGCCGCCTACGTGCAGCAATTGCAGGCCAATCAGGAGCGCTTGCGTGATGAAGTGTTGCGCCTGGAAATCGTCGCAGGCGTCGACAGCGGCGCCGAATTTGCCCGCGACCGCTTGAAAATGCAGGTGGAGGTGCTGCAATCGTCGCTGAAATCGGGCCAGAAGCCGCTCACGCAAGTGTCGCAGCTGATGCAACTGTGCGCGATTGCCGCCGCCACCGATGCGCGTACGGCCAGCCGTATCGAAACCTTGCTGCGCCGCATTGGAGGCCATGCCAAATGAGCACTTCCGTCCGTGTCCAGCAAGCCGATTTTGACTTGAGTCAAGAAATTGCACAATTGCGTGCAGGCAACCCCAAAGTGGGCGCCGTCGTCGGCTTTGTCGGCACGGTGCGCGACATGAACGAAGGGCTGGACGTGGCCGCCATGGAGCTCGAGCACTATCCGGGCATGACGGAAAAGTCCATCGAAGCGATCGTCGAGCAGGCGCGGGGCCGCTGGCCCCTGTCCGGTGCACTGGTGATCCACCGTGTGGGGCCATTGCTGCCGCAGGAGCAGATCGTGCTGGTAGCGGTCTCGTCCGCCCACCGGGGCGAGGCGTTTGCCGCCTGCGAATTCATCATCGACTACCTGAAGACGGAAGCGCCGTTCTGGAAGAAGGAAGACACGCCGGAAGGCGCGCGCTGGGTCGATGCGCGCGACAGCGACGAGACGGCGCTGGACAAATGGACGGCAAAAGCACCCGCCATTTGAGGCGTTTCTGCCGCGCACGCCAGCATTTGCAAGAATGCATCAGTTTTCTGTTTTGTGTATGCTTGAAAAGTACTGCCTCACCCCAATTTGGTTAACAACTAATTAACCGGGAGCGCTTTTCATGCGACAAGACAAACTCACTACCAAATTACAGGAAGCCCTGGCCGATGCGCAAAGCTTGGCCGTGGGCAACGACAACCCCTATATCGAACCAGTCCACCTGCTGACGGCCCTGTTGAACCAGGACGATGGCGGCGCCCGTTCGCTGCTGCAGCGGGCCGGCGTCAACGTGGGCGGCCTGTCCAAGGCCTTGGGCGCTTCGATCGAACGCTTGCCGAAGGTGTCTGGCACGGGCGGCGACGTGCAGGTCAGCCGCGAATTCGTGGCCTTGCTGAACCTGGCCGACAAGGAATCGCAAAAGGCGGGCGACCAGTTCGTGTCCAGCGAAATGGTCTTGCTGGCCATGACGGACGACAAGTCCGACTGCGGCAAGCTGGCGCGCGAAAACGGCCTGACCCGTAAGGCCCTGGAAGCGGCCATCGACGCCGTGCGCGGCGGTAACAAGGTCGATTCGCAGGAAGCCGAAGGCCAGCGCGAAGCCTTGAAAAAATACACCTTGGACCTGACGGAGCGGGCACGCAAGGGCAAGCTCGACCCTGTGATCGGCCGCGACGATGAAATCCGCCGCACCATCCAGATCCTGCAGCGCCGCAGCAAGAACAATCCCGTGCTGATCGGTGAACCGGGCGTGGGCAAGACGGCCATCGTCGAAGGCCTGGCGCAGCGCATCGTCAACGGCGAAGTGCCCGAGTCGCTGAAAGGCAAGCGCGTGCTGGCGCTGGACATGGCCGCCCTGGTTGCCGGTGCCAAGTTCCGCGGCGAGTTTGAAGAGCGCCTGAAGTCCGTGCTGAAGGAACTGGCCATGGATGAAGGACAAACCATCGTCTTCATCGACGAAATGCACACCATGGTGGGCGCGGGCAAGGCCGACGGCGCGATGGATGCGGGCAATATGCTCAAACCGGCGCTGGCGCGCGGCGAGCTGCACTGCGTGGGCGCCACCACGCTCGACGAGTACCGCAAGTACATCGAGAAAGATGCGGCCCTCGAACGCCGCTTCCAGAAAGTGCTGGTCGACGAGCCGACCGTGGAGGCGACCATCGCCATCCTGCGCGGCTTGCAGGATAAATATGCGCTGCACCACAAGGTGGAAATCACGGACGCGGCCATCATCGCCGCCGCCGAGCTGTCGCACCGCTACATCACGGACCGTTTCCTGCCCGACAAGGCGATCGACCTGATCGATGAAGCGGCGGCGAAGATCAAGATCGAGATCGACTCCAAGCCGGAAGTGATGGACAAGCTGGAGCGCCGCTTGATCCAGCTGAAGATCGAGAAGGAAGCCGTCAAGAAGGAAAAAGACGAGGCGTCCTTGCGCCGCCTGGCCCTGATCGACGAGGAAATCGTCAAGCTGCAACGCGAATACAACGACTTCGAGGAAATCCTGAAGGCGGAAAAAGCCGTGGTGCAAGGCAGCACGCACATCAAGGAAGAGATCGAGAACGTCAAGCTGCAAATGGAGCAGGCGACGCGCGAGAGCAACTGGCAGAAAGTGTCGGAGCTGCAGTATGGCAAGCTGCCGCAGCTGGAAGCCCAGCTCAAGCAGGCTGACAGCGGCATTCCGAAACGCGATCCCGACCAGCCGAAACTGCTGCGCACGGAAGTGGGCGCCGAGGAAATCGCCGAAGTGGTGTCGCGCGCGACGGGTATTCCCGTGTCGCGCATGATGCAGGGCGAGCGCGACAAGCTGCTGCATATCGAAGAGAAGCTGCATGAGCGCGTCGTGGGCCAGGATGAAGCGATCACGGCCGTGGCTGACGCCATCCGCCGCTCGCGCGCCGGCCTCTCCGACCCGAACCGTCCATATGGTTCCTTCATGTTCCTGGGACCGACGGGTGTCGGTAAAACCGAGCTGAGCAAGGCGCTGGCGACCTTCCTGTTCGATACGGAAGAATCGATGATCCGCATCGACATGAGCGAGTTCATGGAGAAGCATTCCGTGGCCCGTCTGATCGGCGCGCCGCCCGGCTATGTGGGTTACGACGAGGGCGGTTACCTGACGGAAGCCGTGCGCCGCAAGCCGTACAGCGTGATTTTGCTCGACGAAGTGGAAAAGGCGCATGCCGACGTCTTCAACGTGCTGCTGCAAGTGCTCGACGACGGACGCATGACGGACGGCCAGGGCCGCACGGTGGACTTCAAGAATACCGTCATCATCATGACCTCGAACCTGGGTTCGCACAAGATCCAGGCCATGGAAAGCGATGATCCCGGTGTCGTGAAGCTGGCCGTGATGGCCGAGGTACGCTCGCACTTCCGTCCCGAATTCGTCAACCGCATCGACGAAATCGTCGTGTTCCACGGCCTCGACGAGAAAAACATCGGCGCGATCGCGAAGATCCAGCTCAAAATTCTCGAAGAACGCCTGGCGCGCATGGACATGCAGCTGAGCTTGACGGACGCGGCACTGCAGCAAATCGCCGAAGCGGGCTACGATCCGGTGTATGGTGCCCGTCCGCTGAAGCGGGCGATCCAGCAGCAGATCGAAAATCCGCTGTCGAAGCTGATCCTGGAAGGCAAGTTCGGCCCGAAAGACGAGATCCGCATCGACGCCCAGAACGGCAACCTGGTGTTTTCGGGTGCGCAAGTGGGGCTGGACAAGGTGTAATGTTTACCCCAACGGCGAAAGGCCGGGGTCGGACCCTCAGGGGGCATGCGCCACAATGCGGCGCATGCCGATTCCGGAGGAACCGACCCCGGTCTTCGCTTTTGGGTTGAATCTTAGCAAGGGCGCGATCGGGCTAGACCTGATCGCGCCCTTCTTGCTATCATCGTCACTATTTTCTGATTAATTCCGGAGGCGGTACGATGGCAAACACATGGCAAGCAGGGCGGCGCATTGGAGTGGGATTGACCTTGGCGGCGGCCGTGCTGGCATTGCCTGCCCACGCTCAGGAAGAGAAGGTCCTGAACATCTATAACTGGTCGGACTATATCGGCGACGATACGATCAAGAATTTTGAGAAGGAAACGGGCATCAAGGTACGCTACGACGTTTTCGACAATAATGAAATCCTCAATGCGAAACTGGTGGCGGGCAAGTCCGGCTACGATATCGTGGTGCCGACGGCCCAGTGGGCGCGCCTGCAGATCGATGCGGGCCTGCTGCGCAAACTCGACAAGAGCAAGCTGACGAACCTGGGCAACCTGGACCCGAACCTGCAGGCCAAGCTGTCGAAAATCGACCCGAACAACGATTACCTGGTCGACTGGCTGTGGGGTTACACGACGGTCGGCATCAACGTCAACAAGGTCAAGGCCGCGCTGGGCGGCATGCCCATGCCCGACAATGCCTGGGACCTGATTTTTGACCCGAAATATGCGGCCAAGCTGAAATCGTGCGGCGTCTCCTTCCTCGACTCGCCGTCGGAAGTGCTGCCGGCCGCCCTGCAATACCTGGGCAAGCCCGCCTACTCGAAAACGGCTGGCGACTATCAGGAAGCGGGCAAGGTGCTGCAAGCGATCCGCCCCTACGTAACCCTGTTCAGTTCCTCAGGCTACATCAATGACATGGCCAACGGTTCCGTTTGCGTCGCGCTGGGCTGGTCGGGCGACATCAATATCGCGCGCCAGCGCGCCATCGATGCGAAAAACGGCAATGTGATCCAGGTGCTGGTGCCGAAGACGGCCGCGCTGATGTTCGATACCATGGCCATCCCCGCCGACGCGCCGCATCCGAACAATGCGCACCTGTTCATCAACTACATTTTGCGTCCGCAAGTGCATGCCAGCCTGAGCAACAAGGTGTTTTACGCGAATCCGAATCCGGCCAGCATCAAATATGTACGCAAGGATATCGGAGAGAACAAGGCCATCTTCCTGTCGGATGCCGACAAGCAGCGCATGGCGGCGCCAGAAGCGACCACGGCCGATATCCGCCGCTTGATGACGCGCATCTATACGAAGTTCAAGACGGGAGTGTAATACGGGAGCGTAAAAACAAGGATGGCGCGAGGGACGGGGATATGCCGTCGCTGGCGCCATGCGATAGTGCCGAGGTGAACACTACTCGTGGTAGCGGTCCATCAGCTTGTGGTGACTGCCGCGCATTTCTTCGATCAGTTCAAAGGCGACGAAGCCGATGATGGCAGCGAAGATGGCGATGAAGAGAAAAACGAGGAAGGTGATTAACATGGTCTTTCAGCCGCCGTTGGACGGCCGTCCGCTGGGTTGCTCAATGTGCCGGAGCAGGACTCTTGCACGTAGTTGATGCAATTAAACTCTAGCAGATCGGCAGCGCTTTGCAAGGCTGCCGAGTTGTAATTCCTGCCAGTATTTGTCCCAGCGCATTATTCGCGCATTTCAATCTGGGGTCAGACCCCGTGGCCTATTTCACCACCAGATCATGCGCCATCACGGCCTTCAAATAAACGCTGATCGGGTCGCCTAATTCGCGTTGCGAGAACCACCACGCGCTGGCCTTGCGCATTTCCCATTCTTGCTCCTCGCCCGTCAGCAGCAGGGCCGCCGCCTGGCCCAGGGTGGGTTGGTGGCCGACGATGAGCACGCTTTCCTTGCCGGCTGGCCAGTTGGCCGCCTTGAGGATGTCTTCCGCCTCGGCGCCGGGTGCCAGTTCCGGCATCAGCTTGAACTTGCGCCCCAGCGCTTCCGCCGTTTGCAAGGTGCGCAAGGCGGGGCTGACGAGGATACGGCAATTTTCCGGTAGTTGCGAGGCCAGCCATTCGCCCATGCGGCGCGCCTGTTTCTGACCTTTGATGGTCAGGGCGCGTTCGAGGTCGGGCAGGCCCGGCTCGGCTTCTGCGTGTCGCCACAAGATGAGATCCATGCTGTGCTCCTGTGTGTAGAATTGCCTATTCGCCGACCTCCGCGCCCGGCGTGCCCAGTGTGTGCATCAAATACTGCTGGGCGCTGAACGGCGTTTGCTTGCCGCGCGGCTTGCGGCGCGCGTAGTGGCCCGTCGGCTCCAGTTCCCATGCATTCGTATTATCCTTCAAATACGGATTGAGGCCCTCGGCGATCACGCGCCGCTTCAGCGCCCGGTCCAGCACGGGGAAGGCCACTTCCACGCGGCGGAACAGGTTGCGGCTCATCCAGTCGGCACTGGCCAGGTAAACATCGTGCGCCAGGTCGTTGCGGAAGTAGTAAATGCGGCTGTGTTCAAGGAAGCGGCCGATCACGGAGCGCACCTTGATGTTTTCCGACAGGCCCGGTACGCCCGGCTTCAGGGTGCAGGCGCCGCGCACGATCAGGTCGATCTTCACGCCATCGGTCGAGGCCGCATACAGGGCGCGGATCACGGACTCATCGACCAGCGCGTTGACTTTCACGATAATGCGCCCGCGCCGGCCAGAGCGGGCGATCTTTGCTTCGTTGCGGATGGCCTTGATGATCTCGCTTTGCAGGCCGAACGGCGCCAGCCACAAATGGTTCAGGTTGTGCGGCTTGGTCAGGCTGGTCAGGTGGATGAACACTTCATTCACTTCCACGGCCAGGTCCTGGTTGGCCGTCAGCAAGCCAAAATCCGTGTACAGCTTGGTGGTGGTGGGATGGTAGTTGCCGGTGCCCAGGTGGGCGTAGAAGCGCAGCGCGCCTTCCTCGCGGCGGATGACGAGCGCCACCTTGGCGTGGGTTTTCAGGCCCACCACGCCGTACACGACTTGCGCGCCCGCCTGTTCCAGCTTGTCGGCCCAGTTGATATTGGCTTCTTCGTCGAAACGCGCCATCAATTCCACGATGACGGTCACTTCCTTGCCCATCTTCGCCGCCGTGATCAACGATTCCATCAGGTCCGAATTCATGCCCGTGCGGTAGATCGTCTGCTTGATGGCGACGACGGACGGATCGTAGGCGGCGCTGCGGATGAAGTCAATCACCGTCTGGAACGACTGATACGGGTGGTGCAGCAGGATGTCGTGCTTGTTCAGCGCGGCAAAGATGTCGTTGCCGATGGCTTTGTGCGCCAGGCCGGGGAAGAAGGGCGGGAAGCGCAGCTCGGGCTGCTTGACGTGGTCGATCATTTCCGACAGGCGCACCAGGTTCACGGGGCCGTTGACGCGGTACAGCCGGCTTTGATCGAGGCTGAACTGGTCCAGCAGGAACTGCGACAGTTCCGGTGGACAATTGCGCGCCACTTCCAGGCGCACGGAGGTGCCGAACTGGCGCCCCACCAGTTCGCCCTTCAGGGCCTGGCGCAGGTTCTTGACTTCGTCCTCGTCGACCCACAGGTCGCTGTCGCGCGTGACGCGGAATTGTGAATAGGCAATCACCTCGCGCCCGGCGAACAGGTCCGAGATGTGCGCATGGATGACGGAGGATAATAAACAGAAGGACACGCCGTCGCCGGATATCTCGTCCGGCAGCTTGATGACGCGCGGCAAGACACGGGGCGCCTTGACGATGGCGATGGCCGTGCCGCGCCCGAACGCATCCTTGCCGCTCAGCGAAACGATGAAATTGAGGCTTTTATTCACCACTTGCGGGAACGGGTGGGCCGGGTCCAGGCCGATCGGTGTCAGCAGGGGGCGCACTTCGCGGTCGAAATACTGCTTGACCCACGCGCGCTGCGCCTCGTTGCGGTCGCTGTCGCGCAGCAAATGTACGCCCGCTTCGCGCAGGGCCGGCAAGACGTCGTTATTTAATATCTCGTACTGGCGTTCCACCAGCGCATGGCATTCCTTGCCGATGCGCTCCAGGTTGGCCGCCAGGGCAGGGTGGCCCGCCAGCGTACCACCGATGCTGCCGGCTGCCAGCAGGCTGGCCACGCGCACTTCGAAGAACTCATCCATGTTGCTGCTGACGATGCACAGGTAGCGCAGGCGCTCGAGCAGCGGAATGTTCGGGTCTTCCGCCTGGGCCATCACGCGCCGGTTGAAAGTCAGTTGCGACAGTTCGCGGTCAAGCAGGATGCCCGATTTGGTCACTTCCATGTGCAGTTCAGGTTTCATATTCTTTTGTCTTTGCAGATAGTTAATTCTAGCCGTATTTCATCATGTATGACGCGCTGTGAGTGTAATCATGAAATATGACGTAAGCGTGACATAAGCTGTCATAAAGCGTCGCCCACCCTGTCATTTTTCATGCCGGAAAGGGTGCTTCTCGGGGCGTAGCCAATTATTTCAGGATTTTTTACCTATGTCATAAAGCTGTCATATTCGCTTGCTAGACTGCGCAGCATTCAACCGGGACTTTGAGCCCTAACAACCCTGAGGACTTGATATGCAAATGAAGCAAATGTTCAAATTTATCGTCGTGGGTGCTTCGGCAGCGATGGCATTTTCTTCCGCTTCCGTCATGGCGGCAGATATGACAGGTGCTGGTGCAACTTTCCCGTACCCGATCTACGCCAAATGGGCCGAGACCTACAAAGCCAATACCGGCAACGGCCTGAACTACCAGTCCGTCGGTTCCGGCGCCGGTATCAAGCAAATCAAGGCCAAGACTGTTGAATTCGGCGCCTCGGACATGCCTTTGAAGGCAGAAGAGCTGGAAGAAGCGGGCCTGATGCAGTTCCCGGCCATCATGGGCGGCGTGGTCACCATCGTCAACCTGGACGGCGTAACCCCAGGCCAGCTGAAAATGACCGGTAAAGTCGTTGGCGACATTTACCTGGGCAAGATCACCAAGTGGAGCGCTCCTGAGATCGCCGCACTGAACAGTGGCGTCAAGCTGCCGGACACGGAAATCACCGTGGTGCACCGCGCCGACGGTTCGGGTACGTCCTTCCTGTTCACCGACTTCCTGTCGAAAACCAACCCGGAATTCAAATCGAAAATCGGCGCTGGCTCGGCTGTGAAATGGGCCGTGGGCGTGGGCGGCAAGGGTAACGAAGGCGTCGCCGCCAACGTGCAGCGTATCAAGGGTTCGATCGGCTACGTCGAGTGGGCTTACGCCAAGAAAAACAAGATGTCGCATACCCAGTTGCAAAACAAGGACGGCAACTTCCTGCAGCCTGACGATGACAACTTCAAGGCAGCAGCCGCTTCGGCACCTTGGACGCAAACCCCAGGCTTCGGCGTGGTCCTGACCGACCAGGCTGGCAAGAACAGCTGGCCTATCACGGGCGTGTCGTTCATCCTGATGCACAAAGTCCAGGCTGACGCAGCCAAGGCTAAAGAAGTCCTGAAATTCTTCGACTGGGCCTACAAGAACGGCGGCGCCGCTGCTGTTGAACTGGATTACGTGCCGATGCCAGCATCGGTCGTGAAACTGGTGCAGGAATCGTGGAAAGCCAATTTGAAAGATGCATCGGGCAAAGCGATCTATTAATCCGCTAGCTTGACTGCATAAATATCTATCCTAAGTACCCATCCTTGTCCCCGCCAGCAGCACGGCGGGGCAGGGAGTTAGCCAGGACCGCCCGCCAGCCCTTGCAGGCGTTCCCGGCTAAAAGAGCACGATAAAAATAGCAGTACCTGCAGTACCACCCACATGGCACATTATGAGCGCACAATCTACCTCCTCCACGATCCCCATGCCAGGCGGCACCATGACCGATTCCCTCAGTCACGCGCAAATGCTTTCCACCATGCGCAAGCAGCGTTTCCAGGATTTTTTGTTCCACAAGGTGACGATGCTGTTCGCCCTGTCGGTGCTGATCGTCCTGGTCGGCATTATCATCTCGCTGATCATGGAATCGATACCGGCCTTCAAGACCTTCGGCCTGCATTTCATCGTGTCCGCGGAATGGGACCCCGTCAATGACCAGTACGGCGCCCTGATCCCCATCATCGGCACCCTGGTGACGTCCGTCATCGCCCTGCTGATCGCCTTTCCCGTCAGCTTCGGCATCGCCCTGTTCCTCACGGAAATCTGCCCGGCCTGGCTGCGCCGCCCGCTGGGCACGGCTGTCGAACTGCTGGCCGGCGTGCCATCGATTATCTACGGCATCTGGGGCCTGTTCGTGTTTGCCCCCCTGTTTGCCGACCATGTCCAGCCCATCCTGAAAGCCACCTTGGGCAACGTGCCCGTCATCGGCCAGCTGTTCAGCGGCCCCATGATGGGCATCGGCTTGCTGACGGCCGGCCTGGTGCTGGCCATCATGATCATCCCTTTCATCGCTTCCGTGATGCGCGACGTATTTGAAATCGTGCCTGCCGTGCTGAAAGAATCCGCATACGGCCTGGGCTGCACACGCTGGGAAGTGGTGCGCAAGATCGTCTTGCCATACACCAAGACCGGCGTCGTCGGCGGCGTCATGCTGGGCCTGGGCCGCGCACTCGGTGAAACCATGGCCGTGACCTTCGTCATCGGCAATGCGAACAAGCTGTCGTGGTCGCTGTTTGCCGCCGGTAACAGCATCACCTCGCTGTTGGCGAATGAATTCGGCGAAGCGCAATCCGAGCTGCACGTCGCTTCGCTGTTCTCGCTGGCGCTGATCCTGTTTGTCATCACCTTTATCGTCTTATCCGCCGCCAAGCTGATGCTGGCAGGCATGTCCCGCAAGGAAGGCACGAAATGAGCCAACTCAGCCAAGTTAGCACCCACGACGTTCCGGCCAAGCCGGCCATGAACCCTGTCTACCGCAAGCGTTTGCTGATGCACCGCATCGGCATCGCCCTGTCGGTGGCGGCCATGGCCCTGGGCCTGGCCGTGCTGGTGTGGATTTTGTTCACGCTGGTGATCAAGGGTTTCGGCGCGCTGTCCATCGACCTGTTCACGCAAACCACGCCGGCCCCCGGCAGCGAAGGCGGCGGACTGATCAATGCCATCGTCGGCAGTGCCCTGATGGTGGGCCTGGCGACTGTCGTCAGCACCCCGATCGGCATCCTGGCCGGCATCTACCTGGCCGAATACGGCGAAGAAAACAAGTTTGCCCAAGTGACGCGCTTTGTGACGGACATCATGCTGTCGGCGCCATCGATCGTCATCGGCCTGTTCGTGTATGCACTGTACGTGGCGCACGTGAAACACTTTTCCGGTTACGCGGGCGCCATCGCGCTGTCGCTGATCGCCGTGCCGGTGGTGGTTCGCACGACGGACAATATGCTGCGCCTGGTACCGAACAGCCTGCTCGAAGCCGCGTTTGCCCTCGGTGCGCCGCGCTGGAAAGTCGCCACGCTGGTGCGCTTGCGCGCCGTCAAGGCCGGTGTCATCACCGGTGTATTGCTGGCCCTGGCCCGCATCGCCGGCGAAACGGCGCCGCTGCTGTTCACGGCCCTGAATAACCAGTTCCAAAGCTTCAACATGAATGCGCCGATGGCCAACTTGCCGTCCGTCATTGCATCGTTCGCGATGAGCCCGTACGACAACTGGCGCTCGCTGGCCTGGGGCGGCGCACTGCTGATCACCTTCAGCGTGCTGGCCTTGAATATCCTGTCGCGCACCGTGTTCAGCCAAAAAGTCCCTAATTAAACAGATACCGAGCGAAGCGAACCCATATGAATACGCAAATGAATCCAGCACAAGACCTGGCACCAAAGAAAAAAACCATCGAGATTTCGGGCCTGAACTTTTTTTACGGCAAAACGCAAAGCTTGCATAACGTCAACCTGGACATCCACGAAAAGAAGGTCACGGCTTTCATCGGCCCGTCCGGTTGCGGCAAGTCGACCCTGCTGCGCACCCTGAACCGCATGTATGACCTGTATCCGGGCCAGCGCGCGGAAGGCTCCATCCTGTACCGCGGCCGCAACGTGCTCGACGCGGACCAGGACGTCAACATGCTGCGCGCCAAGGTTGGCATGGTGTTCCAGAAGCCGACGCCGTTCCCCATGTCCGTCTACGACAACATCGCCTTCGGCGTGCGCCTGTATGAAGACCTGTCGAAAGGCGAGATGGATGAGCGCGTCGAGTGGGCCCTGAAAAAGGCCGCGCTGTGGGGCGAAGTCAAGGATAAGCTGAACAAGAGCGGCCTGTCGCTGTCGGGCGGCCAGCAGCAGCGCCTGTGCATCGCGCGCGGCGTGGCCGTGAAGCCGGACGTCTTGCTGTTAGACGAGCCGACCTCGGCGCTGGACCCGATCTCGACCTCGAAAGTGGAAGAGCTTATCAGCGAACTGAAACAGGATTACACGATCGCCATCGTGACGCACAATATGCAGCAGGCGGCGCGCTGCTCCGACTACACTGCCTATATGTATCTGGGCGAGCTGGTGGAATTCGGCGAAACGGACCAGATCTTCATGAATCCGGCCCGCAAGGAAACGCAGGATTACATCACGGGTCGCTTCGGCTGATCCACCCAGAATAACGACATACAAGACAACTGAATACGGAGAGACAGCATGTTAGGCGAACATTCATCCAAGCAATACGACAACGAACTCGAAGCGATCCGCTCGAAAGTGCTCCTGATGGGCGGCATCGTTGAAACCCAGTTCCTCGACGCGATGACGTGCTTTCGCATCGGCAACCCGGAACGCGCCGACCGCGTGATGCGCGAAGACGACGTCGTCAACCAGTTGGAAGTGTCGCTGGACGACGCCTGCAGCCATCTGATCGTGCGCCGCCAGCCCGCCGCCAACGATTTGCGCACCATCATGGCCACCATCAAGGTGATTACCGACCTCGAGCGCGTAGGCGACGAGGCGACCAAAATCGCCCGCGTGGCGAAGAATCTGCACAAGCGCGGCAACGGCGTCGTCAACCATTACGAGATGGTGCGCGGCATTGCTAACACGGCCACCGACATGCTGCACGATGCGCTCGACGCATTCGCACGCAACGATGGCAAGCAGGCCTTACAATTAATTGCACAAGATGCCATCATCGACCATGAGTTTCGGTCTATCATGCGCAACTTGATTACCTTTATGATGGAAGACCCGCGCACGATTTCGGCGGCGCTCGATACCCTGTGGGTGGCCAAGGCCATTGAGCGTATCGGTGACCATGCGAAAAACATCGCCGAATACGTGATTTACGTGGTTGAAGGCAAGGATATCCGCCACACCAAGGTGGCGGCTCCCGCCATTTCCGAGGAGCTCCCTGAGTAAGCTTTATGGCATCTGATAAAACCACGGTATTGATTGTTGAAGATGAGCCGGCCATCGTTGAACTGGTGACCTATTCGCTGCGCGAATCCGGCTGGAATTGCTGTTCCGTACAAAACGTTGCCGACGCCTGGGAATTCATCCAGCACCGCACGCCGCACCTGATCCTGCTGGACTGGATGCTGCCGGACCAGACGGGCTTGCGCCTGCTGTCGCGCATCCGCGCCGACCGCAATTTCGCCGCCATCCCCGTCATCATGCTCACCGCCAAGAGCATGGAAGAAGACAAGCTGGCCGGCCTGAACAGCGGGGCCGACGATTACGTCACCAAGCCGTTCTCGCCGCGCGAGCTGCTGGCGCGCGCCAAAGCGCTGTTGCGACGCAAGAGTCCGGAACATGCGCAGGCGCCCATGCGCGCCGGCAACGTGGCGCTGGACCCTGTCAGCTGCACGGTGATGATGGATGAACAGAAGATCGATATCGGCCATGCCGAATACAAGCTGCTGAAATTCCTGCTGGCCCATCCGGAGCGCGTGTTTTCGCGCAGCCAGCTGCTCGACAAGGTGTGGGGCGACCATGTGGTGATCGAGGAACGCACGGTCGACGTCCACGTATTGCGCTTGCGCAAAGCCTTGAAAGAGGCGGAAAGCCTGATCAAGACGGTGCGCAGCGTCGGCTACATGTTGTCTGAAAAATAAAGCCAGTCTCTTATGAATCCGAAATTGCTGTTCTGGGTACCGGCCGCCTTGCGCATGGTGCTGGCGCTGCTGGGCGTGGCCGTCGTCTGGTATCTGTTTGGCGCCACGTATGCGCTGGGCATCGCCTTCGTGCTGATGGCCATGATGGTGTTCGTGCAGCTGTCGTATCTGTTCCAGCTGAGTAACTGGCTGGACAATCCGCAAAGCGCCAAGCTGCCCGACGGCTGGGGCGCCTGGACCAGCATCTTCGCGCGCCTGTACCGCATGCGCCGCGACGACGAGAAAAACCAGGCCGAGCTGACGGAATGGCTGGCGCGTTTCCGCCAGGCCATGCATCTGCTGCCCGACGGCGTCGTCATCATGGACGATGTGCTGTTCCTCGAATGGTGCAACCCGGCCGCCGAGAAACACCTGGGCCTGACGCACGAACGCGACAAGGGCATGCGCGTCACCAACCTGATCCGCAGCCCCGAGTTCATGGATTACATCATCCTGGGCCGCTACGACCAGCCGCTGACGATCACTTTCCGCAACCGCAAGCTGATCGTGCAAATCATCCCGTTTGAAAACCGCCGCCAGATCCTCGTCACGCACGATGTGACGGAGACGGAACGCATCGAAATGATGCGCCGCGACTTCATCGCCAACGCCTCGCACGAATTGCGCACGCCGCTGACCGTCATCGTGGGCTTCCTGGAAATCGCTTCCGCCGAGCTGGACCTCGATGCCACCACGCGCGCCGCCCACCTCAAGCTGATGACGGAGCAGGGCCACCGCATGCAGCATCTGATCGAGGACATGCTGACCCTGTCGCGCCTGGAATCGGTCGACTACCCGCTGCGCCCCGAGCCTGTGGATATCAAGAAGCTCATGCAGCAGGTCTTGCGCGACGCCAAGGGATTGTCTGCCGGCAAGCACGAGATCAAGATGGAATGCAACGGTCCCGACGTGCTGGGCAGCTATGACGAACTGTATAGCGCGTTTGGCAACCTGGCCTCGAACGCCGTGCGCTACACACCGGCCGGCGGCAGCATCACCCTGCGCTGGCAGGATGGCCCGGCCGGACCGCAATTCATCGCGCAAGATACGGGCATCGGCATCAGCCAGGAACATATTTCGCGCCTGACCGAGCGTTTCTACCGCGTTGACAAGAGCCGTTCGCGCGAAACCCAGGGCACGGGCCTGGGCCTGGCCATCGTCAAGCACGTGCTGTTGCGCCACGGCGGCACGTTGGCCATCCAGTCCGTGGCCGACAAGGGCAGCAGCTTCATCGTCAGCATGCCGAAGTCCGTCGTCACGCCGCTGCAGGGCGAGTTGCTGGTCAAGTAGGCCGGGGGAGGGGAGTCCCCTCCCTGTTTCTGCCGCGACTGGTGCAATGTTGGCATAAGTCGTTACAATCGTGCCATGACTTTAATTAACACTTCTTTTCGCCACGCCGGCGCGCAGCAACTGGCCCAATCGCTGCAGGCTGCGCGC